>NZ_JOCT01000005.1 GCF_000717875.1 Streptomyces sp. NRRL S-455 | reverse complement strand
CGATGGGGTCGGAGACCAATTGACTGTCCGTTGACGCGCCAACCAGCTGCGGGCGGACACCCCCCGACACGTCCCCTTCCGTGCGTACGCGGGTGCGGGCCCGTGGATCTCATGTGTCGTGCGGAGAATGGTCGTATGACCGAGCGCGCGCGGCACTGGCAGTACGACGGACTGCCCGGGGTGGATCTGCTGCGGGCGCGGTATGTGCGCAAGACGTTCGTGCGGCATACGCACGAGAACTTCGTGATCGCTGCCATTGCCCAGGGGGTGGAGGTGTTCCACCACGGTGGAGGCGACCAGTACGCGGGGACCGGCGCTCTGGCGCTGGTGAATCCGGACACCCCGCACACCGGGCGGGCGGGGGTGCCCGAGGGGTGGCGGTACGGGGCCGTGTATCCGTCCGTCGACGTGGTGGCGGAGATCGCGGCCGAGACGACGGCGCTGCGGGGGACGCCCGGGTTCGTCAGTCCGGTGGTGGACGATCCCTATGCGGCCGGGTTGGTGCATCAGGTGCTGCGGGCGGCCGAGGAGGGCAACGCGCTGGCCGCCGACACGTTGCTGCGGGTCGCCGTGACCAGGCTGCTGCGGTTGAACGGCGGACCCATGCCGCGGCGGGAGGTGCGGACGGCGGGGGCCCGGATCGCGGCACGCGCACGGGGCGTGCTGGAGGAACGGATGACACGGCCGCCGAGTCTGGAGCGGCTGGCCGCCGAGCTCGGGGCCGGCCCGTTCGCGTTGCTGCGGGCCTTCCGGGACACCTACGGCATGCCGCCGCACGCGTGGCTCACGGACGCCCGGGTACGACGGGCGCGGCGGTTGCTGGACCTGGGGACGGCGCCCTCGGAGGTCGCCGTGGCCGTGGGTTTCACCGATCAGCCGCATCTCAACCGGCACTTCAGCCGGATCGTCGGGGTCCCTCCGGGCGCCTATCAGCGGGAGCGCAAGAACGTACAAGACCCGCGGTAGCCGCTGCTCGTAGCGTCGGGAGCATGGCAGAACGGACAGCTCTCAGAGATGCGGGGACCAGTGGGAAGGCGGACCGTGCCGTCGTGCGGGACGCCTTGGGCGTGGGGGTGGCCGTCGGGCTCTCCGGATTCGCCTTCGGAGTGACGTCGGCGGGCAGCGGACTCACCTGGGTGCAGACGTGTGCGCTCAGTCTGCTGGTGTTCACCGGAGCGTCCCAGTTCGCGCTGGTGGGGGCGCTTGCCGCAAGGGGTGGCCCGTTCACGGCCGCTGCCGGGGCCTTCTTCCTCGGCGTGCGGAACGCCTTCTACGGCCTGCGGCTGTCGCAGTTGCTGGCCCTGCCGCGCGCGGTGCGGCCGTTCGCCGCCCAGTGGGTGATCGACGAGACGGCCGCCGTCGCGCTCGCGCAGCCCACGCGGCGCGGTGCGCGGATCGGGTTCGTGGTGACCGGGCTGAGTCTGTATGTGCTGTGGAACCTCACCACACTGCTCGGTGCTGTTGGCGCCGGGGCCATCGGGGACACCGACGCGTGGGGACTGGACGCCGCCGGGCCCGCGGTGTTCCTGGCGCTGCTCGCACCCATGCTGAGGACCGGCACCGAACGGGCCGTCGCCGGGCTCGCCGTGCTGCTGGGGCTCGGGCTGCTGCCCGTGCTGCCCGCCGGTGTGCCGGTGCTGGTGGCCGCGCTGGCGGCGCCGGTCGTGCTCTGGGCGGACGGCCGGCGCAGGGGAGAGGGGGCTGAGCGGTGAACGTCTGGATCGCGATCGGTGTCACCGTCCTCGGGTGTTACGCCGTCAAGCTGGCCGGGTTGCTGGTGCCCGCGGGGGCTCTCGAGCGGCCTGTCGTCAAGCGGCTTGCCGCCCTGCTGCCCGTCGCGCTGCTGGCGGCCCTCACCGCCCAGCAGACCTTCGCCGACGGGCAGACGCTGGTGCTCGACGCGCGGGCCGCCGGGCTCGGGGCAGCGGCCGTGGCGCTGGTGCTGCGGGCGCCGTTCCTGCTCGTCGTCGCGGCGGCCGTGCTGGTGACCGCGGGGGTGCGCGCCATGGGGGCCGGGTGATCAGCTGACGGGGCGGCCGTAGGACCGGAGCGTTCGCAGGGCCTCGATCGTCACCAAGGGGCGGGCCTCCATGGTGGGTGCCGGGGCCCAGTGGCGCCAGCGTACGGGCCAGCCGCCGTCCTCCTGCTGCTCGGACGCGAGGTGATCCAGTGAGCGGGCCATCTCGTCGTCCGTGAACCATGAGCGAGCGAGCGAGTGCGGCGTCCTCGCGTAGTCGTGCGGGAAGTGGTGCTCGCCCGGGGCGTAGCCGGGTGAGACCGGGTACGCGTCCAGGTCGTCGGGGTCGGCCGCGAGACGATGGGCGCGTACCAGGCGGCCCAGACGGTCGGCGGCCGCCTGGGCCCGTGGGCGGTCGGGGGCGGAGTCCAGGAAGGCCACGGCGGCCTCGATCTCGTACGGGTGGGACTCCTCCAGGGACTCGACCGCCTGCCAGCAGAAGTCCGTGGCCCGGAACAGCCAGGCGTGCCACACCTCGTTGCGGTTGAGCAGTCCCACCACCGGCCCGGTGGCCAGGAGGGCGCTGGGCGGGTCGTCCACGACGGGCACGAAGGGGGCCGTCGGGAAGCCGCGCTGGCTCGGATGGATCGCCGGAAGGGCGCCGTCCGCCGTGGAGACCGACGTCAGGTAGCGGCACACGCGTTCCACGCGCTGGCCGGCGCAGCGGCCCACCGCGTCGAGGACGCCCAGGGCGTGCGCGGTGTGCAGCGGCTGGCTGACCGGGCCGCGCAGATCGGGCTCCAGCGCGTGGCCGTACCCACCGTCCTCGTTGCGGTAGGCGTCCAGAGCGGTCTCCACCGGGTCCGGGGCGCCGCCCCGGAACTGGTGGGCGAAGAGGCGCTGCTCGAGCACGCGCGCGGTGAGCCAGACGAACCGCTCCGCGCGCGTGACGGTGCTGTCCGGCGGGGGCGTCGGGGGGAGTGCGGAAGCTCCTGTTGCGGCCATGGGTCAGACCGTAGGGCGGAAAGCGGTGCCGACAGGCGGTCCCGGCTCAGGCCCACCCCAGGGGCGGGATACTGGATGCATGCGGTTGACGGTCTTCTGGCAGCGGATGGCGGAACACTTCGGTCCGGGCTACGCCGACACCTTCGCGCGCGACCATGTGATGTCGGAACTCGGCGGGCGCACGGTGCACGAGGCGCTCGAGGCGGGCTGGGACGCCAAGGAGGTCTGGCACGTGGTGTGCGCGGTGATGGACGTGCCGCGGGAGAAGCGTTGACCGTTCGTGGAGACCGCTGACTGGCCGCTGACTGCCTGGTGACGAAGATCGCAGGCGGGCAGACGGTTTTAGGCCGTGTGGGTGAGACTTGGTCCGTGGCACCCACTGACGAGACCGGGCAGCAAGCCCAGCAGTCCTCCCCGTTCGGTACGACGCCGCCCATGCCGCCCTCAGGGGGCGGGACGGCCGTCGGCCCGAACGGCCGTATGCCGCGCTGGCTGCCGCGCGCCATGGTGCTCGCCCTCGCCCTGGTCGCCGTGTTCCAGCTGGGCAGTTGGGCCTTCCACCAGCTCACCGGCCTGCTGATCAACATTCTCATCGCGTTCTTCCTGGCTCTCGCCATCGAACCGGCGGTGAGCTGGATGGCCTCGCGCGGCATCCGCAGGGGGCTGGCCACGTTCGTGGTCTTCATCGGCGTGATCGTCGTGTCGGCGGGTTTCGTGACGCTGCTCGGTTCCATCCTCGCGGACCAGATCGTCAAGATGATCGAGGGCTTCCCGGAGTACCTCGACTCCGTCATCCACTGGGTCAACACACACTTCAAGACCGACCTGAAGCGCGTGGACATCCAGGAGGGCCTGCTCCGCTCCGACTGGCTGCGCAACTACGTGCAGAACAGCGCCACGGGTGTCCTGGACGTGTCCGCCCAGGTCATCGGGGGTCTCTTCCAGCTGCTGACGATCGCGCTGTTCTCGTTCTACTTCGCCGCCGACGGCCCGCGACTGCGCCGCACGGTCTGTTCCCTCCTGCCGCCCGCACGGCAGGCGGAGGTGCTGCGCGCCTGGGAGATAGCCGTGAACAAGACCGGCGGCTACCTCTACTCCCGCGGTCTGATGGCCCTGATCTCCGGGGCGGCCCACTTCGTCCTGCTGCAGGCGCTGGACGTGCCCTACGCGCCCGTGCTCGCCGTGTGGGTGGGGCTGGTGTCGCAGTTCATCCCCACCATCGGCACGTACCTCGCGGGCGCGCTGCCCATGCTGATCGCGTTCACCGTGGACCCCTGGTACGCGCTGTGGGTGCTGATCTTCGTGGTGATCTACCAGCAGTTCGAGAACTACGTGCTCCAGCCCAAGCTGACCTCCAAGACCGTCGACATCCACCCCGCGGTCGCCTTCGGCTCGGTCATCGCGGGCACCGCGCTGCTCGGTGCGGTCGGAGCACTGATCGCCATCCCCGCCGTCGCCACGCTGCAGGCCTTCCTGGGGGCGTACGTGAAGCGGTACGACGTCACGGACGACCCCCGGGTGCACGGCCACCGCCGCCGGGGGGAGGGGCCGAGCCTGGTCACGCGCGCGAGGCAGCTGTGGGCACGGCGACCGGGGGCGGAGAAGTCCGAGGGCGAAGGGCCCGGGCAGGCCACCTCCTGATCTCGTCGCCGAGCGGAACACACGGTCCCGGCTGTCGGCCATGGCCGGCGCATCAGGGGCGACAGCGGGCCCGCACGTGTGTCCCGTGGCGCGCTTGACACGAAAATCGAACATCCATTCTTATTGAGCCTCCGGTCGGGCTCAACGGCGGGCACTTTGACATAGTTTGGGTAGAGAGGTGCCCGAGTTATCCACAGGCCGGACGTGCGTCGGGGCGCATTGTCAGTGGCAGGCGTTAGCGTCTTTGACGTGAAGCGATCGACTCAAGCAAATCGGGTGGAACCCATGGCAGGAACCGACCGCGAGAAGGCCCTGGATGCCGCGCTCGCACAGATTGAACGGCAATTCGGCAAGGGCGCGGTCATGCGCATGGGCGACCGGACCAAGGAGCCCATCGAGGTCATCTCGACCGGGTCCACCGCCCTCGACGTGGCGCTCGGCGTGGGCGGCCTGCCCCGCGGCCGTGTCGTGGAGATCTACGGACCGGAGTCCTCCGGTAAGACCACCCTGACCCTGCACGCGGTGGCGAACGCCCAGAAGGCCGGTGGCCAGGTCGCCTTCGTCGACGCGGAGCACGCGCTCGACCCCGAGTACGCGAAGAAGCTCGGCGTCGACATCGACAACCTCATCCTCTCCCAGCCGGACAACGGCGAGCAGGCCCTGGAGATCGTGGACATGCTGGTCCGCTCCGGAGCCCTCGACCTCATCGTCATCGACTCCGTCGCCGCGCTCGTCCCGCGCGCGGAGATCGAAGGCGAGATGGGCGACAGCCACGTGGGTCTGCAGGCCCGCCTGATGAGCCAGGCCCTGCGGAAGATCACCAGCGCGCTCAACCAGTCCAAGACCACCGCGATCTTCATCAACCAGCTCCGCGAGAAGATCGGCGTGATGTTCGGCTCCCCCGAGACCACCACCGGTGGCCGGGCGCTGAAGTTCTACGCCTCGGTGCGCATCGACATCCGCCGCATCGAGACCCTGAAGGACGGCACGGAGGCGGTCGGTAACCGCACCCGCTGCAAGGTCGTCAAGAACAAGGTCGCGCCGCCCTTCAAGCAGGCCGAGTTCGACATCCTCTACGGCCAGGGCATCAGCCGCGAGGGCGGTCTGATCGACATGGGCGTGGAGCACGGCTTCGTCCGCAAGGCCGGAGCCTGGTACACGTACGAGGGCGACCAGCTCGGCCAGGGCAAGGAGAACGCGCGCAACTTCCTGAAGGACAACCCTGACCTGGCCAACGAGATCGAGAAGAAGATCAAGGAGAAGCTGGGCGTCGGTGTGCGTCCCGAGGAGGCGGTTGCCGAGCCGGGCGCGGACGCCGCGGTCTCCCCGGCACCGGCCGACGCGGCGGCGGTGCCTGCCCCGGCGGCGGCCAAGAGCAGCAAGTCCAAGGCCGCCGCAGCCAAGAGCTGACCGTGACACGGCGAACCGACTGGGCGGAGTACGAGTACGCCGCCTCCGGTGTCCCACGGGGGAGGGGCACCGGAGGCGACACGGGCTCGGCCGTGGACGGGGAGGACCTTCACGGGGACGACGACCGGCTGTTCGGGGGTGACGGGGCGTACGGGGGCGGCTCCGAGGACGGTGGCTCATCCGGCGTGGGCTCACGTGGAGGCAGATCGTCCAGGGGCGGCTCGCGTGACGGCGGGACGCCCGAGGGGCGGCGTGGACGTGGGCGTCGCCGGCGTGGCTTCGGTGAGGTGATGACCGAAGACGGAGGTGCCCTTACCTCGTCGAGGGCCGAGCAGGGGGAGCCTCCAGGGGACCCGGTCGAGCAGGCTCGGGCGATCTGCCTGCGCCTGCTCACCGGGACCCCGCGGACCCGCAAACAACTCGCCGACGCCCTGCGCAAGCGGCAGATCCCGGACGACGCCGCCGAGGAGGTGCTGTCGCGGTTCGAGGATGTCGGCCTCATCAACGACAGCGCCTTCGCCGACGCCTGGGTGGAGTCCCGTCACCACGGCCGAGGCCTGGCCCGTCGTGCGCTCGCCCGGGAACTGCGGACCAAGGGCGTCGACTCCACGCTGATCGACGCGGCCGTCTCCCAGCTCGACTCCGAGCAGGAGGAGGCGACCGCGCGGGAACTCGTCGACCGGAAGCTCCGTGCCACCCGCGGGCTCGACCGCGACAAGCGGCTCCGCCGCCTTGCGGGCATGCTCGCCCGCAAGGGCTACCCCGAGGGCATGGCGCTGCGTGTGGTGAGGCAGGCGTTGGAGGAAGAGGGCGAGGACACGGAGTTTCTCGCGGACGAGGGATTCTGAGTCGGCAGCCGACCGGCTCACCGCTCGGGGCTCCGGCTCACACCACCGGAAGCCCCGCCCCTCGCCAGGCCTGGAAGCCGCCGACCAGATCGGTGGCGCGGTGCAGTCCCAACTGGCGCAGGGACTGGACCGCCAGACTGGAGGCGTATCCCTCGTTGCAGATCACGATGACGCGTAGGGCGTGACTCACGGCCTCCGGCAGGCGATGGCTGCCCTGCGGGTCGAGACGCCACTCCAGTTCGTTGCGCTCGACGACGAGGGCACCGGGGATCAGGCCGTCCCGTTCACGCAGCGCCGCGTAGCGGATGTCCACCAGCAGCGCGTCACCTGCCCGGGCGGCCTCGTACGCCTGCCGCGGCTCGATCCGTTCATAGCTCGCGCGCACACGCTCCAGCAACTCGTCGATACCGACGGGGGGCAGGACGTCGGAACTCACCTGCTGACCACTGTCACTCACTGCCAGTCCTCCGGCCGCTCCACCTGCTCGAGTCGCAGGATCGGCCCGCTGCGGCTGTAGCGGCGGATCCGCGGAAGGGGCGGGTAGTAGGCGTGCACGGAGATCGCGTGCCGGTCGGGGGACTCGTTGAGCACCTCGTGGACGTGGTGCCGGCCGAAAGCGCGGCCCTGCCCGGCGGCCAGCCGGCGATGCCGGTCGACACCGTCGGAGAGTTCGAGGGTCTTCCAGCCGTCGGTGGGCAGCCGCGCGGCGAGCGAGTTCTCCGTGAGCTCACCCTCAGCGGTCAGAAAGGCGCCGACGGAGTCGGCGTGGTCGTGCCAGCCGGTTCCCGTGCCGGGTGGCCAGCCGATCAACCAGGCCTCGCTGCCGCCTGGCCCGTCCAGCCGCACCCAGGTGCGGCCTTCAGGGTCGAGAGGCAGCGACGCGATCAGCTCCGTGTCGGCTGCCGTACGCCGCACGAAGTCGAAGAGGTCTGTCCGGGTTGGCGCAGAGCCGGCGGAGGGGACGGAGGGGGAGAGGGAAGGGGATGCGGCGAGGGATGCCGAACGGGATACAGACACGGGTGCCGTCCTGAGGGTCCTGAGGAGGGTTCGCGAGGCAGTCGCGACAGCCGCGGCAGAGAGAACGCGGCGCGCGCACTGAAGGAAGGAAGAATGCGAAGTCAGCAGGACGGGCGACACACGCAGCCCGCATAGCGGAGGAGGTCCATATGGACCCTCCGCCACAGGCGCACACAGGTGTCGGTCACGCACCGGAGTACACCATGAGCATCCGGACCGGTCAACTCATTGTCACCATGCGGACGCACAGTGACAGTGGTCACGTCGGTCCAGGACGCCCGCGTCAGTGAGAGCCCGCCGAAGCACCGGCCTCGGCCTGCGCCTTCACCGGTCCGCCCACCGTCGCCTCCGCCGCCGCGTACAGGTCGGCCGGCCGCACTCCGCTCAGCGCGGTGACAAGGTGCCCGTCGGGGCGCACCAGAAGCACCGTGTGCGCGGGTGCGCCCGGGTAGCTCTCGGCGACCAGCAGCTCGGCGGGGTGCGGCAGTGCCGAAACCGCGGCCGCGAGCCGGGGCATGATGCCGGCACTGACCCAGTGCCTGCGCTCCCACACCCCCGTGCCCGGCGCGATCAGCACCACGAGCAGCGAGCCCCGGCCGAGCCGGTCCCTCAGCTGTACGAACGTTCCGTCCTCCGCGGTCACCGTCACATCGGCGACCGGCGCTCCGGGCGGTGTGTCGACGGGGACCTCCCCTTCGAGCTTCCCGGGCGCGAGCGGCGAGTCGGCGTACGCCCCCGGCGCGCCGAGCTGGCCGTACCCCAAGTGACCGTCCGTGAGGAGAGAGTCGTGCCCACGGGCCGAGCCGGGAACGTAGGAGCGCAGTCCCCCGCCGCCGCGCAGCAACGGCAACGCCTGGTCGGCGGCACGCAGCCGGGCGGCGACGACGGCGCGCCGCTCGGCCTGGTAGCTGTCGAGGAGCTCCTCGTGCGGCCCGTGATGCCACGCCAGCGCCAGCTTCCAGGCGAGGTTGTCGGCGTCCCGCAGGCCCTCGTCCAGCCCGTGCGTGCCCAGGGCACCGAGGAGGTGCGCGGCGTCCCCGGCGAGGAAGACGCGGTCGGCGCGCCAGCGGCGGGCCAGACGGTGGTGGACCGTGTGGACGCCGGTGTCCAGCAGCTCGTACGGCGGGGCCGTGCCGCCCGCCCAGCCGGCCAGGGTCTCCCGGATGCGGGTCAGCAGCAGCTCGGGCGTGACCAGGTCCTTGCCGGGCGGCAGCAGCCAGTCCAGGCGCCAGACGCCGTCCGGCAGCGGGCGCGCGGTGACCTCACCGGCCGACGGGCCCGACATGCGCCACGGCGGCATGCGGTGCAGCAACGCCTCGTCGGGCCAGGGGAGTTCCGTGCGCAGGGCGGCGACGGCGTGACGTTCCACCGCCGTACGGCCCGGGAAGCGGATGTCCTGGAGCTTGCGCACGGTCGAGCGGGGGCCGTCGCAGCCGACCAGGTAACTGCCGCGCCACCAGGTGCCCTTGGGGCCGCGCGTGTGGGCCGTGACTCCCGAGGACTCCTGTTCGATGCCGTCCAGGCGGCTCTCCACCGCGACCTTGACGAGCCGTTCGCCCGAGAGGGCCGCCCGCAGGGCGTCGGTCAGGACGTGCTGGGCGATGTGCAGCGGGATCGGCTCGGTGCCGTCGAAGAAGACCTCGCGCATCACCTGTTTGCGCCGGACCGACCGCCATCCGGCCCACTGGGCACCGACCCGGTCCAGGGGCACACCGGTCAGCCGTTCCATGAGGGCGGCGGTGTCCTCACGCAGGACGACGGTGCGCGACGCACGAGGTTCGTCCTTGCCCGGCCCCTCGTCGAGGACGACGCACGGCACCTCCTGACGAGCAAGTGCCAGAGCGAGCGTGAGCCCGACGGGCCCCGCTCCGACGATGATCACCGGGTCCACGACGCGGCGCCCCCTGCCCGTGGTGTTGTCCTGAGTGTCTTGCGAGACGTAGGTGAACAGGAAGTTGGAGCAGGGTGCACGATCACAGAACGTATGCAACCTATTGCCGGTGCTTGCGTCAAGTGATCAGGGGCAGTGGCGATCATGCCACTGCCCCTGATGGTTTCACATGAGGTGACCGTGTGTCAGATGGTGCCTCCGGCGCCGGTCCCGGTCGTGCCGGCGACCTGTGTCTCGTCCGCGCCCACAACCGCACCCGTCGACTTCTTGGCCTGCCGGAGCCGGCGCTCCAGCCAGCTCGCGAACGACGTGAGGGCGAAGTTGAGGGCGATGAAGATCACGGAAACGACGGTGAAGCTGGCGATGACGTTCGCGCCGTAGTAGCCGCTCATCGTGTTGGCGGAGGAGAGCAACTCGGCGAAGGTCAGGACCGCGCCGCCGAGTGCGGTGTCCTTCACGATGACGACGAGCTGACTCACGATGGCCGGGAGCATCGCGGTGACCGCCTGCGGCAGCAGGATGAGGCGCATCAGCTGCCCCTTGCGCAGGCCGATCGCCATCGCCGCCTCGGACTGGCCCTTGGGCAGGGCCAGGATGCCCGCCCGAACAATTTCGGCGAGGACGGAGGCGTTGTACAGCACCAGGCCGGTGACGACCGCGTACAGCGGACGGTCGTCGGAGCTGACGTTGGTGTATTCGGCGAACAGAGCGAGGCCGAAGATCATCAGGACCAGTACAGGGATGGACCTGAAGAACTCGACCACGATCGCGGCCGGAACCCTGACCCAGGCGTGGTCCGACAGGCGGGCGATGCCGAGAACCGCACCCAGCGGCAGCGCGATGATCACCGCCAGAGCCGCGGCCTTCAGCGTGTTCTGCAGACCGGGCCAGATGTACGTGGTCCAGGCCTCACTGCCGGAGAAGAACGGTTCCCACAGGGCCCACTCCAGCTGGCCCTTGTCCTTGAGGGCCTTGTACACCCACCACAGCAGAGCCGCGACGGCGACCAGGAAGACCACCGTGAGGACGGCGTTACGCCGCTTGGCGCGAGGGCCCTGGGCGTCGTACAGAACGGAACTCATCGCTTCACCGCCACCTTCTTGCCCACCCAGCCGAGGATCAGACCAGTCGGCAGCGTCAGGACCACGAACCCGAACGCGATGATCGCGGAGATCAACAGCAGCTGAGCCTCGTTCTCGATCATCTCCTTCATCAGCACCGCCGCCTCGGCGACACCGATGGCGGCGGCCACCGTGGTGTTCTTGATCAGGGCGATCAGCACGTTCGCCAGCGGGACGACGGACGAACGGAACGCCTGCGGCAGCACGACCAGACCCAGCACCTGGTTGAAGCTGAGGCCGATCGCGCGGGCCGCCTCCGCCTGCCCGACCGGCACCGTGTTGATGCCGGAGCGAAGGGCCTCGCACACGAAGGACGAGGTGTAGAAGATCAGCCCCAGGACGGCGAGCCGGAAGTTGATCGTCTCGACGTCGTCCGCGCCGAGGGAGACCCCCAGCGTCTGGTTCAGGCCCAGCGATGTGAACAGGATGATGACGGTCAGCGGGATGTTCCGCACGATGTTGACGTACGCGGTCCCGAAGCCGCGCATCAGTGGCACGGGGCCGACGCGCATGGCGGCCAGCAGGGTGCCCCAGATGAGAGAGCCGACGGCGGACAGCACAGCGAGCTGCACTGTTGTCCAGAAGGCCCCCAGCAGGTCGTAATCCTCAAGAAAGTCGAACACGATCTCCCGCGCTTCCGCGTATAGGGATGCCCGGTGCGCCGCCCCGGAGTGCGGCGCACCTGTCAGGCGTTGCCTCAGCTCTTGATGTCGCCGATCTTCGGCGCGGGCTCGTTCTTGTAGTTGGCCGGGCCGAGGTTCTTGTCCACGGCCTTCTGCCAGGAGTCGTCGGCGACCATCTCCTCAAGGGCCTTGTTGATCTTGTCCTTGAGGTCGCTGCCCTTCTTGACGCCGATGCCGTAGTTCTCGTTGGTCAGCTTGAAGCCGCCGAGCTTGAACTTGCCCTTGAACTGGGCCTGGGCGGCGTAACCGGCGAGGATCGAGTCGTCGGTGGTCAGCGCGTCGACGGCACCGTTCTGCAGGCCGGGCAGGCATGCGGAGTAGGTCGGGTACGGCTGCAGCTGCGCCTTGGGCGCCAGCTTCTCCTTGACGTTCTGCGCCGAGGTGGAGCCGGTCACCGAGCAGAGCTTGGCGTTGTTCAGGTCCTCCGGCGACTTGATCTTGTTGTCGTCGGCGCGGACCAGCACGTCCTGGTGGGCCAGCAGGTACGGGCCGGCGAAGTCGACCTTCTCCTGGCGCTCCGGGGTGATCGAGTAGGTCGCGGCGATGAAGTCGACGTCACCGCGCTGCAGCATGGTCTCGCGGTCGCCGCTCTTCGCCTCCTTCCACTCGATCTGGTCCGCGTCGTAACCGAGCTTCTTCGCGACATACGTGGCGACGTCGACGTCGAAGCCCGCGTAGCCCTGCGGCGTCTTCTGGCCGAGGCCGGGCTGGTCGAACTTGATGCCGACCGTGATCGTCTTTCCGCCGCCGGAACCGGAGCCGGAGTCGCCCGAGTCGCCGTTGCCACCACAGGCCGTGGCGGTCAGGGCGAGAGCGAAGACGGTGGCCGAGGCGGCGGTGACCTTACGGAGCTTCATCGTGAACATCCTTTGGCTGGTGAAGGAGATGCGGGCCCTCAAAAGGGCGGGCGACGTGGGCCGCGCTCGAAGCGGCCCGCGCCGTCAGTGGTGCAGGATCTTCGACAGGAAGTCCTTGGCACGGTCACTGCGCGGGTTGCTGAAGAACTGGTCGGGCGCAGCCTCCTCGACGATTCGGCCGTCCGCCATGAACACCACGCGATTTGCAGCCGATCGTGCGAAACCCATCTCGTGGGTGACGACGATCATCGTCATACCGTCGCGGGCGAGCTGCTGCATGACCTCCAGCACCTCGTTGATCATCTCGGGGTCGAGCGCGGAGGTCGGCTCGTCGAAGAGCATGACCTTCGGCTCCATGGCCAGCGCGCGTGCGATCGCGACACGCTGCTGCTGGCCGCCGGAGAGCTGCGCCGGGTACTTCTCGGCCTGCGCGCCCACGCCGACCCGGTCGAGCAGGGCCCGGGCCCGCTCCTCGGCCGCCTTCTTGTCCTTCTTGCGGACCTTGATCTGGCCGAGCATCACGTTCTCGAGCACGGTCTTGTGCGCGAAGAGGTTGAAGGACTGGAAGACCATCCCGACGTCGGCCCGCAGCCGGGCCAGCTCCTTGCCCTCGGCGGGCAGGGGCTTGCCGTCGATGGTTATCGCGCCCGAGTCGATCGTCTCCAGGCGGTTGATGGTGCGGCACAGGGTGGACTTCCCGGACCCGGAGGGTCCGATGACCACGACGACTTCGCCGCGGGCGATCGTCAGGTCGATGTCCTGGAGTACGTGCAACGCGCCGAAGTGCTTGTTGACGCTCTTCAGGACGACCAGTTCGCCGGTCGCGGCCACATCTTCCTTGGCCACCGATACTTCGGTCATCGCTCTCAGGCTCCGTCCTCCTCGGTTTCGGAGGACAGTAGTAACCCTCTACGACCTGCGTCATTACATCTGAGGGGAATCTGAGCATCACGATCCGATAGCAATCGGACACGTGTCGTAGCACTTATGAGCAGCGCTCATATCGGCCGGGTAACGGAAGCGCTCCGCAACCGGAACCCTCTTGACGCCGTCCTCATCCATCAGCGTGACTGCACAGGGTGCCCGCGCGCGTGCACCCGTTTTTCTACACATCCAGATCGTACGGCCAGTGAACCGAAGGGGGCCCGGATGAGACTGCTGCTCGTCGAGGACGACAACCACGTCGCCGCCGCCCTGTCGGCGGTCCTGGCGAGGCACGGGTTCGACGTCACGCACGCGCGCAGCGGTGAGGAGGCCCTCCAGGCACTCGTCCCCGAGAGCGACTGCTTCGGGGTCGTCCTGCTCGACCTCGGCCTGCCCGACCAGGACGGATACGAGGTCTGCGGCAAGATCCGCAAACGCACCAGCACCCCGGTGATCATGGTCACCGCGCGTTCCGACGTACGCTCCCGCATCCACGGCCTCAATCTCGGCGCCGACGACTACGTGGTGAAGCCGTACGACACCGGTGAGCTGCTCGCCCGTATCCACGCCGTGAGCCGGCGCACGTCCCACGAGGACACCTCGAGCGGCATCGAGACCCGGCTGCGCCTCGGCGCCGTGCACATCGAGCTGCCCACGCGCCAGGTCAGCGTCGACGGGGCGGTGATCCAGCTGACGCGCAAGGAGTTCGATCTGCTGGCGCTGCTCGCGCAGCGGCCCGGGGTGGTCTTCCGGCGGGAGCAGATCATCAGCGAGGTGTGGCAGACGAGCTGGGAGGGGACCGGGCGCACTCTTGAGGTGCATGTGGCGTCTCTGCGCGCCAAGTTGCGCATGCCGGCCCTCATCGAGACCGTTCGCGGAGTCGGTTACCGGCTCGTCGCGCCTGCCGGGTAGCGGGGTCGGGTGCGCACTCGTCTGCTCCCGCTGCTGATCGTCCTGATGGCGGCCGTGCTGCTCGCGCTGGGCGTCCCGCTCGCCGTCAGCCTGGCGGGCGCCGAGCAGCAGAACGTCGTCGTCGACCGGATCGACGACACCGCGCGCTTCGCCGCCCTCGCCCAGTTCGTCACCGACTCGCCCGACGAGGCCACCAGCGCGTTCGAGAACGAGCGCCTGACCGCGCTCAGCACGGAACTCGACAGTTACCACCGGGTCTACGGCATCCGGGCCGGTGTCTTCTACCGCAACGGCAGTGCCATGGCTCACGCACCGGAGGAGTGGTCCCTGCCGGCGGAGGGCGAGGTACGGGACGCCTTCGACGAGGCGTTGCTCAGCCGCCGCAGTCACGATCCCAAGCAGGTGTGGCCCTGGCAGCGCCGCACCCTCGTGGTCGCCTCGCCGGTCATCCGGGACGGCGACGTGGTGGCGGTCGTCGTGACCGACTCGCCCACCGGGCAGATGCGCTCGCGCACGCTGCACGGCTGGCTCGTCATCGGCGCGGGCGAATCCGCCGCGATGCTGCTGGCCGTCGGCGCCGCCCTGCGGCTGACCGGCTGGGTGCTCAAGCCCGTCCGGGTCCTGGACGCCACCACCCACGACATCGCCACCGGGCGGCTGAAGTCCCGCGTCGCCGCCGCCGGCGGGCCACCGGAACTCAGGCGTCTGGCGCGGTCCTTCAACGAGATGGCCGACAACGTCGAGGACGTGCTGGAGCAGCAGCGCGCCTTCGTCGCCGACGCCTCGCACCAGCTGCGCAACCCGCTCGCGGCGCTGCTGCTGCGCATCGAGCTGCTCTCCTTCGAACTGCCCGAGGGCAACCAGGAGATCGCCTCCGTCCAGGCCGAGGGCAAGCGCCTGGCGCAGGTCCTGGACGACCTGCTCGACCTGGCGCTGGCCGAGCACAGCGAGGCGGACCTGAAGATCACCGACATCGGCGCGCTCACCGCCGAACGCGTCGCGGCCTGGTCCCCGACCGCCGAGGCCAAGGGGGTGCGCCTGGTGGGCGACTGCCCGCCGACCACCGCGTGGGCCGACCCGGTCGCGCTGTCCAGTGCGCTGGACGCGGTCATCGACAACGCGGTGAAGTTCACGCCCGAGGGCGAGAGCGTCGAGGTGACCGTCGCCTCCAACGGCGACACCTCCACCGTCGTCGTCACCGACCACGGCCCCGGTCTGACCGACGAGGAACTGGCCCGCATCGGCGACCGCTTCTGGCGCAGCGGCCGCCATCAGAACATCAAGGGCTCGGGCCTCGGGCTGTCGATCTCGCGGGCGCTGCTCGCGGCGGGCGGCGGTTCGATCGCGTACGGGCATCACGAGCCGCAGGGGCTCAAGGTGACGGTGTCGGTTCCGAGGGGCGCGCCGGCGTAACGGCCCTCAGCGGTCGGGCGACCGGGCTACGGCTTGACGGACGTGTAGTAGCGCCGGGCGCCGTCGTGCAGCTTCAGCGGGTCGGTGTAGATCGCCGTGCGGACGTCGACCAGCTGGGCGGAGTGGACGGTCGCGCCGATGCCGTCCCGGCTGTCGATCACCGTACGGGTCAGCCACTCGGTGAGCCGGGGGTTCATGTCGTTGCGGGTGACCAGCAGATTGGACACCGCCAGGGTGGGGACCGGGTCGCCGCGCTGGATGGTGGGGTAGGCCGACTCCGGCATCTTGGTGGCACGGTAGTAGCGCGTGGCACCGCCCTGGTCGTGCAGCTTGGCCACGAGGGCGGCGTCGATCGGCACGAACCGGAAGGCCGACGCCGACTTCTTGGCCAGCCGGCTGAGCCCGTCCGTGGGGAGCCCGCCCGACCAGAAGAACGCGTCGAGCCCGTGTCCCAGCCGTTTGGGGCCGGTGTCGATGCCGTCGGACGACGGCTTGATGTCCTTCTCCGGGTCGATACCGGCCGCCTTGAGCACGCCGTTCGCGATCAGCCGCACGCCGGAGCTCGGCAGCCCTATGGCGACGCGCTTGCCCCGCAGGTCCGCGACGGAGCGGATGTCCGAGTCCGGTGGTACGACGAGCTGGACGTAGTCGTCGTACAGGCGCGCGACTCCGCGCAGCCGGTCGGCGCCCGTGCCGTTGCCGAGCTTGTAGGTGGCGACCGCGTCGGCCGCGGCGATCGCGAAGTCGGCGTCGCCCGTGGCCACGTCCCTGACGTTCTCCTGGGAACCGGCACTGGTCAGCAGGCGCACGTTCAGGTCGGGCATGTCCTTGTCGATCTCGGCGCGCAGCAGTTCGCCGTACTCGTAGTAGACCCCCGCGCGCGTGCCCGTGCTGAACCTGATGGTCCCGTCCGGCGGCTCCTCGGCCCAGGGGCGCAGCCACCACAGCAGCAGGCCGAGGACCACGAGGGAGGCGGTGCCGCCCTGCAGGGCCCGGCGCCTGCCGATAGGGGGGAGCGTCCTGGACATGCGGGCGATCCTGCCAGCCGGGGTGCCCCTCTGACCAGGGCAGGGGTCACAGGGGAGGGCGGGGGACTGTCAGTGGCGGCCACTACAGTCGCCCCCATGAGCTCCTCGCCCGCAGACCTGGTCCGTGAGTTCCACCGCGCCTTCGGCCTGGACGCCCGCAGCACCCCGACGGAGATCTCCCCGGAACTCGCCGCCCACCGCGGTGAACTCCTCGCGGAGGAGGCCGCCGAGGTCGCCGAGGTGTCGGTGACGGGCCCGCTGGACCGGCTCGCCCACGAACTCGCGGACGTCGTCTACGTCGCCTACGGCACGGCCCTCGTCCACGGCATCGACCTCGACGCGGTACTCGCCGAGATCCACCGCTCCAACATGACGAAGATCGGCCCCGACGGGTCGGTGTCCCGTCGCGAGGACGGCAAGGTGCTCAAGGGGGAGCATTACGAGGCACCGGATGTGTCGGAGGTGCTGCGAAGGCAGGGGTGGGCGCCCGGTGGGAGTGACTGACTGACGGGCCGGGGTGCTGCGGGGCGGATACGGCGACCCCACGGCACCGCACCACTGCCGTCAGTCCGCCACCGGCGCCTCGGCCTCCGTCGTCCGTGGAGTCGTCTCATACACGTCCCGGCGGGGCTCGCGGCGCCGGCTCCACCAGGTGGCCACCGGCTCCGTGTAGCGCGCGGTCAGCGGGCCCAGGACGACCAGGATGAGGACGTAGGCCGTGGCCAGGGGCCCGAGGGACGGTTCGATGCCCGCGGAGACCGCCAGACCGGCGATGACGATCGAGAACTCGCCGCGGGCCACCAGCGCACCGCCCGCACGCCAGCGGCCCTTGACCGAGATCCCGGCCCGCCGGGCCGCCCAGTAGCCGGTGGCGATCTTCGTCAGGGCGGTGACGACGGCCAGGCCCAGGGCGGGCAGCAGGACCGGCGGGATGCTGGTCGGGTCGGTGTGCAGTCCGAAGAAGACGAAGAACACCGCCGCGAACAGGTCACGCAAGGGGCTCAGCAGCGTGTGGGCACCCTCCGCCACCTCACCCGACAGCGCGATGCCCACCAGGAAGGCCCCCACCGCCGCCGACACCTGGAGCTGCTGCGCCACACCCGCGACCAGGATCGTCAGGCCCAGCACCACCAGCAGCAGCTTCTCCGGGTCGTCGCTGGAGACGAACCGTGAGATGAGCCTGCCGTAGCGCAAGGCCAGGAACAGCACGAGCCCCGCCGCGCCCAGCGCGATCGCCAGGGTCACGCTGCCGGCCAGCAGCCCGACCCCCGCCACCAGCGCGGTGACGATCGGCAGGTACACCGCCATCGCCAGGTCCTCCAGCACGAGCACGCTGAGGATCACCGGCGTCTCCCGGTTGCCGACCCGGCCCAGATCGCCGAGCACCTTCGCGATCACGCCCGACGACGAGATCCAGGTGACACCGGCCAGGACGACGGCCGCCACGGGCCCCCAGCCGAGCAGCAGCGCCACCGCCGCCCCCGGCAGGGCGTTGAGCGCGCAGTCGACCAGACCGGACGGGTAGTGCGTCTTGAGGTTGGAGACCAGATCGCTCGCCGTGTACTCCAGGCCCAGCATCAACAGCAGCAGGATGACGCCGATCTCGGCGCCCGTGGCGATGAACTCCTCGCTCGCGCCCAGCGGCAGCAGACCGCCCTCGCCGAAAGCCAGACCGGCCAGGAGGTACAGCGGTATGGGCGAGATCCGGAAACGGCCGGCGAACCGGCCGAGCAGGCCGAGGCCGAGGATGATGGAACCGAACTCGATGAGCAGGACAGCGGAGTGCACCGGCTCACTCCCGCTCGAGGATCGTCGCGGCGGCGTCGACGCCCTCACGGGTGCCGACAACGATCAGCGTGTCACCGCCCGCCAGCCGGAAGTCCGGCGCGGGCGAGGGGATGGCCTCGGCCCGGCGCAGCACCGCCACCACCGACGCGCCCGTCTCCGTCCGCATCCGCATGTCGCCCAGCACCCGCCCGTTCCAGCGGGAGGTCGCGGCCACCTCGATCCGCTCGGCGACCAGCCCCAGGTCCGTGGTGTAGAGCAGGCTCGGGCTGTGGTGGGTCGGCATCAGCGCGTCGATCAGTGAACCGGCCTCCGAGCCGGTCAGCCGCAGGGAATGCGCACAGGAGTCGGGATCGTCGGCCCGGTACACGTTGACCGTGCGCGTGCCGTCGCGGTGCGCCACCACCGACAGATGGCGGTGTTCCCGGGTCTCCAGGTCGTACTGGACCCCGATTCCCGGCAGCGGCGTCGCCCTCAGGCGCGGAGCTGACACGTTTCTTCCCCTTGTTCGGTGGTGTGTGTCTTGTTTGCGTCGATGTCGGTGGTGATGCCCGTGCCGTGAGCGGTGCCGATCAACGGACGGGCCACGTCCGCATGCTGCCATCCGGCCGTACGGTGACGACATGGGTGTCGTGACGGATATGCGCGGCCGCCGGTCACGGAAGAGGGTGAACCGGGCGGAGTCGCGTGCGAAGGCCGGAAGGGACGGATCCAGGAACGTGTCGCTGTTCTGGCGGATCTTCTCTCTCAACGCCATGGGCCTGGTCGTGGCCACCGCGCTGCTGCTCGGCCCGGTCACCGTGTCCACTCCCGTCCTCGCGGGCGAGGCGCTGGTACTGCTCGGCGGACTTGCGGTGCTGCTCGCCGGCAACGCGCTCGTGCTGCGCTTCGGCCTGGGGCCCCTGCAGCGGCTGGACCAGGCCATGGCCACCGCGGACCTGCTGCGTCCGGGCTCCCGCCCGGTGGTCGCCGGCCCGGCGGAGACGGCCGGGCTGATCACCACGTACAACAGGATGCTCGACCGTCTGGAGGCCGAGCGGGCCTCGGGCGCCGCGCGGGCGCTGTCCGCGCAGGAGCGTGAACGGCACCGGATCGCCCGGGAACTCCACGACGAGGTCGGGCAGACCCTGACCGCGGTCCTCCTCCAGCTCAAGCGCGTCGCGGACCGGGCACCCGAGGGCCTGCGCGAGGAGGTGGGACAGGCCCAGGAGGCGACCCGGGCCGGCCTGGAGGAGATCCGCCGGATCGCCCGCCGGTTGCGTCCCGGTGTCCTGGAGGAGCTCGGCCTGGCCAGCGCCCTGCGCTCGCTCACCGCCGAGTTCACGACCCACGGGCTGACCGTGCGCCACCGTGTCACCGGCGACCTCCCCGCCCTGAACCCGGAATCGGAACTCGTCGTCTACCGAGTGGCCCAGGAGGGCCTGACCAACACCGCCCGGCACGCCGCCGCCGACCGCGCGGAACTCCGGCTCCAGCCGGTCCCCGGCGGCGTCGAACTCCTCGTCCGCGACAACGGCACGGGTCTCCGCGACGCCCCGGAGGGCGCCGGCATCACCGGCATGCGCGAACGGGCCCTCCTGATCGGCGCCGGCCTCACCCTCGAACCGGCCCCGGGCGGTGGCACCGACGTACGGCTGCGCATACCCGTGACATCGCGCACACCCGTGACAGAAGGACCCCGCTGATGGCCCCACCGATCCGTGTCCTGCTCGCCGACGACCACACCCTCGTACGCCGGGGCGTGCGCCTCATCCTGGACGGTGAGCCGGACCTCACGGTCGTCGCCGAGGCCGGCGACGGTGCCGAGGCCGTCGCACGGGCCCGCGAGACCGCCGTCGACCTGGCCGTCCTGGACGTGGCCATGCCCCGCATGACCGGCCTCCAGGCCGCCCGCGAGCTCTCCCGTCGACTGCCCGACCTGCACATCCTCATCCTGACCATGTACGACAACGAGGAGTACTTCTTCGAGGCGCTCAGGGCCGGGGCCAGCGGTTACGTCCTCAAATCGGTCGCCGACCGCGACCTGGTCGAGGCCTGCCGGGCGGCCGTGCGCGACGAGCCGTTCATCTACCCCGGGGCCGAGCGGGCCCTCGTCCGTTCCTACCTGGAGCGGCTGCGCGGGGGCGGCGGCCTGCCGGAACGGCCCATCACCGAACGCGAGGAGGAGATCCTCAAGCTGGTCGCCGAGGGCCACACCTCGAAGGAGATCGGCGAACTCCTCTTCATCAGCGCCAAGACGGTCGAACGTCACCGCGCCAACCTCCTGCAGAAGCTCGGCATGCGCGACCGCCTGGAGCTGACCAGGTACGCGATCCGGGCGGGGCTCATCGAGGCGTGAGGCCGGTGGCCGGGTTGTCCACAGGCGACCGAGCCAGGTCCGCCGACCGCCTACCCTTGTCCCCATGAGCAGCATCGACCGGAGCCAGGCAGTGGGCGGCACGCGCACCTATGAAGTACGCACCTACGGGTGCCAGATGAACGTCCACGACTCCGAGCGATTGGCCGGTCTGCTGGAGGACGCGGGATACGTGCGCGCCCCGGAGGGCTCCGACGGCGAGGCGGACGTCGTCGTCTTCAACACCTGCGCCGTGCGTGAGAACGCCGACAACAAGCTCTACGGCAACCTCGGCCACCTGGCGCCCAAGAAGGCCAGGCGTCCCGGCATGCAGATCGCGGTCGGCGGCTGCCTCGCGCAGAAGGACCGCGACACCATCGTGAAGAAGGCGCCCTGGGTGGACGTCGTCTTCGGCACGCACAACATCGGCAAGCTGCCCGTCCTGCTGGAGCGCGCCCGCGTGCAGGAGGAGGCGCAGGTCGAGATCGCCGAGTCGCTGGAGGCGTTCCCCTCGACGCTTCCCACGCGCCGCGAGAGCGCGTACGCCGCCTGGGTCTCCATCTCCGTCGGCTGCAACAACACCTGCACCTTCTGCATCGTCCCGGCCCTGCGCGGCAAGGAGAAGGACCGCCGCCCCGGCGACATCCTCGCCGAGATCGAGGCGCTGGTCGCCGAGGGTGTCTCCGAGATCACCCTGCTCGGGCAGAACGTCAACGCGTACGGCTCCGACATCGGCGACCGCGAGGCCTTCAGCAAGCTGCTTCGGGCCTGCGGCAAAATCGACGGCCTGGAGCGGGTCCGCTTCACCTCCCCGCACCCCCGGGACTTCACCGACGACGTCATCGCCGCCATGGCCGAGACGCCGAACGTGATGCCGCAGCTGCACATGCCGCTCCAGTCCGGCTCGGACCCGGTGCTGAAGGCCATGCGCCGCTCCTACCGCCAGGAGCGCTTCCTCGGCATCATCGAGAAGGTCCGCGCCGCCATCCCGCACGCGGCGATCAGCACCGACATCATCGTGGGCTTCCCCGGCGAGACCGAGGAGGACTTCGAGCAGACGCTGCACGTGGTGCGCGAGGCCCGCTTCGCCCAGGCCTTCACCTTCCAGTACTCCAAGCGCCCGGGCACCCCGGCCGCCGAGATGGACGGCCAGATCCCGAAGAAGGTCGTCCAGGAGCGCTACGAGCGTCTCGTCGCCCTCCAGGAGGAGATCTCCTGGGAGGAGAACAAGAAGCAGGTCGGCCGCACACTGGAGCTCATGGTCGCCGAGGGCGAGGGCCGCAAGGACGACTCCACCCACCGCCTGTCCGGCCGCGCCCCCGACAACCGCCTGGTCCACTTCACCAAGCCGGACCAGGAGGTCCGCCCCGGCGACGTGGTCACCGTCGAGATCACCTACGCCGCCCCGCACCACCTCCTCGCCGAGGGCTCCGTCCTCGACGTGCGCCGGACGCGCGCGGGTGACGCCTGGGAGAAGCGCAACGCCGAGAAGTCGGCGAAGGCGTCCCAGCCGACCGGCGTCCTGCTCGGCCTGCCCAAGGTCGGCGTCCCGGAGCCGCTCCCGGTGGCGGCGAGCGGCTGCGGCTGCGACTGAGGCGGGACCGCGGCAGCCCAGGTCGGGCTTGGGGCGTGCCGCTGCCCGCAGAGCAACGCCACCTGAGAGCTACCCTGCCGATCATGCTTGTCGCCGCCGCAGTCTGTCCCTGTCCGCCCCTCCTGGTTCCCGACGTCGCCGCGGGCTCCGCCTCGGAGCTGGACGCCGTGCGGGCCGCCTGCTCGGACGCGCTGGGCGTGCTCGCCGCCGCCCGGCCCGGGCGTCTCGTCGTGGTCGGACCGGTGGCCGGCGCCGGGGCCGAGACGTTCCCGGAGGGCACGCGGGGCTCGTTCCGGGGCTTCGGCGTGGATCTCGACGTACGGCTCGGGGCGGCCGGAGGCGCGGACGCGGAACGGCGACTGCCGTACTCGCTGGCGGTGGCCGCCTGGCTGCTGGAGCGGACGGACCGGTCCGGCGTCCCGGTCGAGGGCCTCGGTGTGGGGGAGCGGCTCGCGTCCGAGCTGTGCGTGCGGACCGGACGGGAGATCGCCGCGCGGGACGAGCGGGTCGCGCTGCTGGTGATGGGTGACGCCAGCGCCTGCCGGACCCTCAAGGCCCCCGGCTACCTCGACGAACGCGCGGCGCCCTTCGACGCGGAGGTCGCCCGTGCGCTCGGCGCGGCTGACCTGCCGGCTCTGACCGCGCTGGACACCGGGCTCGCGGACGAGCTGAAGGTGTCCGGCCGGGCGCCCTGGCAGGTCCTGGCGGGCGCTGCGGAGGGCGCGGACCTCGGCGGATCGCTGTTGTACGAGGACGCGCCGTACGGCGTGGGATACATCGTGGCCGGCTGGTCGTAGACCTGGCGGCCAGCGCGGGAAACGGCGGACGGCCGGGAGCCTTCGTGCTCCGCGGCCGTCCGCCCTCGCGCGGGGGTGGTCACGTACGGGCGCTCTCACCGGCCTCGTTGTCGGCCGCCTGGTCGGTGGACTGCTGCTTGGGGATGTCGACGCTCTCGGTCTCGGTGGCCTCGGCGGCCTCGGCCACCGGTCCGGCCGATTCCGCTGCCCCGTCGGACGCCTTCGCCGGCGTGGCCTCCCCCGTCTCCGGAGCCCTCTCCGCCTCGGAGTCGGCCTTGGTCGCGACGGCCTGAGCCTCGGCGGCAGGCGTCTCCTCCGTGGTCTTCGACCGCCGGAGAAGTCGTGCAAAAACGCCCATATCCACTCCATACGTTACTCGTGCGGGCGAAATCCCGCGTAGCCCGGTGCGTCCGTTTGCCCGACCCGGGTCGCCGCCTCTGTCGTCCGGCGGCAGGAACCTCGAACGGGCAACGACCCTGCGGCTGCGGCGTCACGTAACTCGTTCGAGAGCGGGGTTCGAGGTTTGCGAGACTGGGTCGGTGAGCAGTGCACCCATCGCCCCCCGCGTCATCGCCGTCGTCGGACCAACTGCGGCCGGAAAGTCCGATCTGGGCGTTTTCCTGGCCCAGCGCCTAGGCGGAGAGGTCGTCAACGCCGACTCCATGCAGCTCTACCGTGGGATGGACATCGGCACGGCCAAGCTGACGCCCGAGGAGCGCGGCGGCGTGCCGCACCACCTCCTGGACATCTGGGACGTGACCGTCACGGCGTCCGTCGCGGAGTACCAGCGCCTGGCCCGGGAACGGATCGAGGCGCTGCTCGCCGAGGGCCGCTGGCCGATCCTGGTCGGCGGCTCCGGACTGTACGTGCGCGGAGCCGTCGACAACCTGGAGTTCCCCGGCACCGACCCCGAGGTCCGCGCCCGCCTGGAGGAGGAACTCACACTGCGCGGCTCGGGCGCGCTGCACGCCCGCCTGGCCGCCGCCGACCCCGAGGCCGCGCGGGCGATCCTCCCCAGCAACGGCCGCCGGGTCGTCCGGGCCCTGGAGGTGATCGAGATCACCGGCAGGCCCTTCACCGCCAACCTCCCCGGTCATGACTCGGTGTACGACACGCTGCAGATCGGCGTCGACGTGGCCCGGCCCGAGCTGGACGAGCGCATCGCCCGCCGGGTCGACCGGATGTGGGAGGCCGGGCTCGTGGACGAGGTCCGCGCACTGGAGGCGCAGGGGTTGCGTGAAGGGCGTACGGCCTCGCGCGCGCTCGGTTACCAGCAGGTGCTCGCGGCCCTCGCCGGGGAGTGCACCCTCGAGGATGCGCGGGCCGAGACCGTGCGTGCCACCAAGCGCTTCGCGCGCCGTCAGGATTCGTGGTTCAGGCGCGACCCGCGGGTGCACTGGCTGAGTGGGGCAGCGGCCGATCTCACAGAACTTCCGCAGCTCGCGCTGTCTTTGGTCGAACGACCGGTTACAGCCTGATCACGTCATGGCATCGGGACGCCCAGGCCGTCATCCGGGCCATCGACGGCGTGCCATCATCGAGCTTCGATCGACCGAGTTGAGTCCTAGTTGGGAGGGCGCGTGGCGATGGAGGCCGGCCCTCGCGACACCGCACAGAGCACCGATCACATCACCGCCGAGCGGGATGAACCGGAGCACCGGGGTGGCCCGGAGCACCTGGACGGCCCGGAGAACCTGGACGGACCGGAGCAGGAGGCGGACCGCCTCAGCTCCGACGGGCCCGACGAGGCGCAGGGTGTGACCGACGACGGTCCCGAGCCCGGCGAGATGTTCGCCGAGGTGGAGGTCGAGCTGCGCCCGCAGCGCCGGCTGCGCATCTGGCAGCTGGCACCCATCGTGGGACTCGCGGCACTCGGCTCCCTGATGTTCGCCTTCCCGCTCGCCTTCGACTTCGGCGACAGCGGGGCCGTCATCGCCATGCTCGGCCTGCTGATCTGCTCGTGCGCGGCCGGCTGGGGCATGATGGCGGCCCGCCGCGTGGGTTACACGTGGCCGGGCCTCCCGGCCAGGGGCTCCGGCCGCAGACCGGACTGGCGGGTCGTCCTCGCGTACGCCGTGATGGTGGCGGCGGTCGTCGCGCTGGCGGTCTGGCGCGTGGCAAGGCTCCGCTAGCCATCGCGCCCCCTCAGGGGCGCGGGGCCGTGCCGCTGCCGCGGATCCGCCGCGTGGGCGCGGCCGGCCACGAAGCACCCACACGGCCTCGGCACCCACCACCCGCACTCGGCCCTCCCCGCGGAGCGCCCGTACGATCGAGGCATGAGCACGCGGATCCCCTTCCTCAAGGGCCACGGCACCGAGAACGACTTCGTGATCGTCCCGGACCCCGACAACGCCATCGACCTGCCCCCGGCAGCCGTCGCCGCCCTGTGCGACCGCCGCGCCGGCATCGGCGGTGACGGTCTGCTGCACGTGGTGCGATCCGCGGCCCACCCCGAGGCGAAGAGCATGGCGGCCGAGGCCGAGTGGTTCATGGACTACCGCAACGGCGACGGCTCGATCGCCGAGATGTGCGGCAACGGCGTGCGGGTCTTCGCGCGCTACCTCCAGCGCGCCGGACACGTCACCGAAGGAGACCTCGCGATCGCCACGCGCGGGGGCGTGAAGACCGTGCACGTTTCCAAGGACGGTGACATCACCGTCGGCATGGGCAGGGCGTTGCTCCCCGAAGGCGACGTCACGGTGAGCGTCGGCGAGCGCAGCTGGCCCGCGCGGAACATCAACATGGGCAACCCGCACGCGGTCGCCTTCGTGGAGGACCTGGAGCACGCCGGCGACCTGCTCGCCCCGCCGCCCTTCAGCCCGGCCACCGCCTACCCGGACGGTGTGAACGTCGAGTTCGTGGTCGACCGCGGCCCCGGGCACGTCGCGATGCGTGTGCACGAGCGGGGTTCCGGCGAGACCCGCTCGTGCGGCACGGGCGCGTGCGCGGTCGCCGTGGCCACCGCCCGCCGCGACGGCGTTGACCCGGCGATCACCGGCACGCCGGTGACCTGCACCGTCGACGTCCCCGGCGGCACCCTGGTGATCACCGAGCGGCCCGACGGGCAGATCGAGATGACGGGCCCGGCGGTGATCGTGGCCGAGGGCGAGATCGACGCGGAGTGGCTGGAAGGCACCGCGGGCGCCTGAGCAGGACACACCCGCGCGGAACAGTCGTGCTCCGTCGGCCACCGGGACCTGAAACGCCCGTTGGCAACCGGCCATTTGGCGGGAATGAGGGCATCGCACTCTCGATGTACAGGGGTGCAAACCTCACATACGTCGCTCGAATGGGTGATCAGTTTCACGCTCGACGAGAGACGGTCAGCCACACGTGGTGGGCTCGATAGCATCAAGCACCGGCCCGGACGGGGGACCGAAGCCGCCCCCTGAGCCGTGTCCGCCCTGGGGCACCCCGTCCACCGGTCCACGCAGCCGGAGGTGCCCATGAGTGCGGAGGCCACGAATTCCGTGACCCCAGGCCCGATGCCGAGTGCGGTGTCAGGACCGGTGACGCCGACGGCCCCACGCAGAAAGGCCCGCCCCCGGATCGACCTGCGCCGCCTCGGCCGTGCCGCCCTGCTCGGCCCGGCCGTCCGGGGCCGGCTGCCCGACGCCATCAGCCACGTCGTCGAGGCCCACCGCGCCCACCACCCCGACGCGAACCTCGACCCCCTGCGCCGCGCCTACGTCCTGGCCGAGTCCTCGCACCGCGGCCAGATGCGCAAGAGCGGCGAGCCGTACATCACGCACCCGCTCGCCGTCACGCTGATCCTCGCCGAACTCGGAGCCGAGACCACGACCTTGACGGCCTCCCTGCTCCACGACACCGTCGAGGACACGGATGTGACGCTCGACCAGGTCCGCGAGCAGTTCGGCGAGGAGGTCCGCTACCTCGTCGACGGCGTCACCAAACTCGAGAAGGTCGACTACGGCGCCGCCGCCGAGCCCGAGACCTTCCGCAAGATGCTCGTCGCCACCGGCAACGACGTGCGCGTCATGTCGATCAAACTCGCCGACCGGCTGCACAACATGCGCACGCTCGGCGTCATGCGCCCCGAAAAGCAGGAGCGCATCGCGAAGGTGACGCGTGACGTGCTCATCCCGCTGGCCGAACGACTCGGCGTCCAAGCCCTCAAGACCGAACTGGAAGACCTGGTCTTCGCGATCCTCCACCCGGAGGAGTACGCACACACGAAGGAGTTGATTGTCCGCAACTCCGCCCGTGCGGACGACCCGCTCGCCGAGGTCGCCGACGAGGTGCGTTCCGTTCTGCGCGAGGCGGACATCGCGGCCGAAGTCCTCATCCGCCCACGTCACTTCCTCTCCGTGCACCGGGTCTCCCGCAAACGCGGCCGGCTCCGCGGCTCCGACTTCGGCCGCGTCCTGGTACTCGTGAACGAGGATGCCGACTGTTACGGCGTCCTGGGCGAACTCCACACCTGCATGAAGCCGGTGGTCTCGGAGTTCAAGGACTTCATCGCCGTACCGAAGTTCAACCTGTACCAGTCCCTGCACACGGCCGTGGCGCGAGAGGACGGCCAGGTCGTCGAAGTCCTGATCCGCACGCACCAGATGCACAAGGTCGCCGAGGCCGGAGTCGTCGCGCTCGGCAACCCGTACGCTCCGGCCCCCGACGACCCGGCCGACGGCGAGCGCGTCGACCCCACCCGCCCCGGCTGGCTCTCCCGGCTCCTCGACTGGCAGGAGGCGGCGCCCGACCCGGACCACTTCTGGTCGACCCTGCGCGAGGACCTCGCCCAGGACCGGGAGATCACCGTGTTCCGGCCCGACGGCGGCGCGCTCGGCCTGCCCGAGGGAGCGACCTGCGTGGACGCCGCCTACGCGCAGTACGGCGAGGACGCGCACGCGTGCATCGGCGCCCGCGTCAACGGCCGCCTGGCGGCGCTGAGCAGCGTCCTGAAGGACGGCGACACCGTCCAGCTCCTCATGGGGCAGGACCCGGCGTCCGAGCCCTCCCGGGAATGGCTGGAGCACGCCCACACACCCGCGGCCCGGATCGCCATCCAGCGGTGGCTGGCCGCCCACCCGGTGCAGGCCGAGGCCCAGCGGACCGAGACCCAGGAGGACCGGCAGACCGAGGAACGCGCGGCGGCTCCCCGGCCCGGTACCGCCGACGCGTCAGACCCGGACGGCCCCACCCCCGGCAACGTCATCACCGACCGGGCCGGCGCGACCGTACGGCTGGCCGGCTGCTGCACACCAGTGCCACCCGACGAGATCATCGGCTTCGCCGTACGCGGGGGAGCCGTCACCGTGCACCGCGTGGAGTGCGCCGCCGTGACCCGCATGAAGGACGGGGCGCGTACCGAGGTCGCCGTGCGCTGGGGGGAGGCCACCGACTGCCGGGTCACACTGGTCGCCGAATCGTTCGTCCGCCCCCATCTGCTCGCGGACCTCACCGAAGCCATGGCCCTGGAAGGCGCCGAGATCGTCTCCGCCACCGTCGAACCCCCGGCCCAGCAGCAGGTCCGCCACACCTACACCGTCCAACTCCCGGACGCCGCCCACCTGCCCGCCCTGATGCGCGCGATGCGCAACGTGGCCGGGGTGTACGACGTGGGCCGGGCCCAGCCGCAGCCGCAGGAAAGCTGAGCCGTCCGGCCACCGGGAGCGGCCACCGGCGCGGGCGCCGGTCCCCGGTTCGGGTGGGCCGGACGCGTGTCGTCCCCGTCCCGCGCGCGCCCGCTGATAGCCGTGGGGCATGTTCCTCACCCCCCACAGTCACGCTCCGCGCACACGCCGTCGGAGAACGGCGGCGGTGCTCCTCGCCTCGGCCGTCTCCGTCAGCCTCGTCGCCGCGAGTGCCCCCGTCGTTCCGCTCGGCGTCGGCGACCGCCTCTTCCCGTACCTGGGCAACCCCGGCTACGACGTGGCGGCGTACGATCTCTCCTTCACCTACCCCGGTACCAACACTGAGCCGCTGCGGGCCGTCACCACCATCGACGCCTGGACGACCGCCGACCTGGAACGCGTCAACCTCGACTTCGCCCACGGCACGGTCCGCTCGGTCGAGGTCGACGGCGAGCCCGCGAAGTTCGCCGCCGCCGGTGAGGACCTGGTGATCACGCCCGGGAAGCCGGTGCCGGACGGCAACCGCATGCGGATCACCGTGCGGCACACCAGCGACCCCGTGCCGCCCAAGGGCCGCGAGGGCGGCTGGGTGCGCACCGCGGACGGCCTCGCGATGGCCAACCAGGCCGACGCCGCGCACCTGGTCTTCCCCGGCAACGACCACCCCTCGGACAAGGCGATGTTCACCATCCGGGTCACCGCACCCGAGGGCCACACGGTCGTCGCCAACGGCCTGCCCGCCGGTACGCACCGGTCCGGCGGTTCGACCACCTGGACCTACCGCACCTTGCACCCTATGGCCACCGAACTCGCGCAGATCTCCATCGGCCGCTCCACGGTGCTGCACCGCGCCGGCCCGCAAGGGCTGCCGGTACGGGACGTCGTGCCGACCCGGCACCGCAAGGCGCTCGAACCCTGGCTGAAGAAGACCCCCGGCCAGATCACCTGGATGCAGAGCAAGGTCGGCCGCTACCCCTTCGAGACCTACGGCCTGCTCGTGGCCGACGTCAGCACCGGATTCGAACTCGAGACCCAGACGCTCTCCCTCTTCGAGCGGGAGCTCTTCACCGAGCCCGCCCACCCGAAGTGGTACGTCGAGTCGATCATGGTCCACGAGCTGGCTCACCAGTGGTTCGGCGACAGCGTCAGCCCCCGCACCTGGTCCGACCTGTGGCTCAACGAGGGACACGCCACCTGGTACGAGGCCCTCTACGCCGAGGAGCGGGGCGGCAAGCCGCTGCGGGACCGGATGAAGTCCGCGTACGGCGTCTCCGACGGCTGGCGCGAGGCCGGCGGCCCGCCCGCCGCCCCGAAGGCACCGGAGCCCGGGAAGAAGATCGGCATCTTCCGGCACAACGTGTACGACGGCGCCGCGCTCGTCCTGTACGCCCTCCGCCAGGAGATCGGCGGCACGGCCTTCGAACGCCTGCAGCGCGCCTGGGTCAGCCGCCACCGGGACGACACCGCCTCGACGGCCGACTTCGTCCGGCTCGCCGGCGAGATCTCCGGGCGCGACCTGGCCGCCTTCTTCCAGGACTGGCTGTACGGCGAGAAGACACCGCCGATGCCGGGACACCCGGACTGGAAGACGACCGCGCACTCCGGAGCAGCCGCCCGATAACCCGGTGACGAGACGCCCCGTGCCGTGCGACCATCGACAGGTCGGCGCGGCACGGAGCGCCGGGAATCTCCCGGAGTGCTCGTGCGTTGAGGACACTGACGGACCAGTTCCGGCTTGTCCGGGGCAGCGCTCCGCCGCCGCAAACGGTTTCCCAGCTACGTAAGGATCCAATGACCTCCTCTTCTTCCCCTTCCCAGGACACCAAGCGCTTCGCGCACAGCCACCCCGAGGGTCTTCGGGCCGATGCCCTGATGGAAGAGGACGTCGCCTGGAGCCACGAGATCGACGGAGAGCGGGACGGCGACCAGTTCGACCGCTCCGACCGCGCGGCCCTGCGCCGTGTGGTGGGCCTCTCCACCGAGCTCGAGGACGTCACCGAGGTCGAGTACCGCCAGCTCCGTCTGGAGCGGGTCGTCCTCGTCGGCGTCTGGACCTCGGGAACCGTGCAGGACGCGGAGAACTCCCTCGCGGAGCTCGCCGCCCTCGCGGAGACGGCGGGTGCGCTGGTGCTCGACGGTGTGATCCAGCGCCGCGACAAGCCCGACGCGGCCACGTACATCGGCTCCGGCAAGGCCGAGGAGCTGCGGGACGTCGTCCTCGAGACGGGCGCGGACACCGTCATCTGCGACGGTGAGCTCAGCCCGGGCCAGCTGATCCATCTCGAGGACGTCGTCAAGGTCAAGGTCATCGACCGCACGGCCCTGATCCTGGACATCTTCGCCCAGCACGCCAAGTCCCGAGAGGGCAAGGCGCAGGTCGCGCTCGCGCAGATGCAGTACATGCTGCCGAGGCTGCGAGGCTGGGGTCAGTCGCTGTCCCGGCAGATGGGCGGCGGTAAGGGCGGCGGCCTCGCCACGCGTGGTCCCGGTGAGACCAAGATCGAGACGGACCGGCGGCGGATCCGCGAGAAGATGGCGAAGATGCGCCGGGAGATCGCGGAGATGAAGACCGGCCGCGAGATCAAGCGCCAGGAGCGTAAGCGCCACAAGGTGCCCTCGGTCGCCATCGCGGGCTACACCAACGCCGGCAAGTCCTCGCTGCTCAACCGCCTCACCGGCGCGGGCGTACTGGTCGAGAACGCCCTGTTCGCGACCCTCGACCCGACCGTGCGCCGGGCCGAGACCCCGAGCGGACGGCTGTACACGCTGGCCGACACGGTCGGCTTCGTCCGTCATCTGCCCCACCACCTGGTCGAGGCGTTCCGCTCCACGATGGAGGAGGTCGGCGAGTCCGACCTGATCCTGCACGTGGTCGACGGATCGCACCCGAACCCGGAGGAGCAGCTGGCCGCGGTGCGCGAGGTGGTCAGGGACGTCGGCGCCACCGACGTACCCGAGATCGTCGTGATCAACAAGGCGGACGCGGCCGACCCGCTGACGCTGCAGCGCCTGCTGCGCGTCGAGAAGCGCTCCATCGCCGTCTCGGCCCGCACGGGCCAGGGCATCGAGGAACTGCTCGCACTCATCGACGACGAGCTGCCGCGCCCGTCGGTCGAGGTCGAGGCGCTCGTGCCGTACACGCACGGCAAGCTGGTCGCCCGTGCGCACGACGAGGGCGAGGTGATCTCCGAGGAGCACACCCCGGAGGGCACCCTGCTCAAGCTGCGGGTGCACGAGGAACTGGCGGCCGAGCTCGCGCCGTACGTCCCGGCGCCGCTTGCCTGACCTGGCAGTGAAGAGGCCCGCCCCCGAGTTGATCGGGGCGGGCCTCCTCCGTGTCTGAGGGTCAGCGGCCGCCGTAGGCCCTGCTCATGTTCCGGTGGAGCGTCGCGGTCTCACCGGCCCGCGAACTTCTTGCTGACCGAGTCGTAGACGCCCTCGGCCACGTCGCCCAGCCGCGGTCCGGCCAGCCAGCCCGACCTCACCGGGCCGATCGACGTGTTGGACACCAGTGCCGGCCGGCCGTCCGAACCGGCCGCGACCCAGCCGCCACCGGAGGAACCGCCGGTCATCGAGCAGCCGATGCGGTACATCGTCGGATCCGACGCGGTCAACGACAGCCGGCCCGGCCGGTCCTGGCACCGGTACAGCTTCTGTCCGTCATACGGTGTGGCGGCCGGATAGCCGATCGCGGTCACACTCTTCACCTTCGGTACGGCAGGGGCGCCGAACTCGACCGGCAGTGCCGAACCCACCGTCTCCTCCAGCGACTTGCCGCCGCTGCCCTTCTCCGGTGTCACATGGATGACCGCGAAGTCGTACGGCGCGCCGTCCCCGCCCGTCGAGCCCCCCTGCTCGATCCACTGGTCCGAGGTCTGCGCCCAGTCACCCCACCAGATACCGTAGGGAGCGACGTCCTCCCGGGTGGCGTTCTCCAGTTCGGCGACCGGCCTGCCGTCGTCGTTGTACGAGGGTACGAACGCGATGTTGCGGTACCAGCCGCCCTTCTTGCCCGCGTGCACGCAGTGGCCCGCCGTCCAGACCAGGTTGGACTTGCCCGGGTGAGCCGGGTCCTTCACCACCGTCGCCGAGCAGACGGCCGAGCCCTCGGGGGAGTCGAAGAAGACCTTGCCGGCGGTGGGGGCGTTCGCGTGGTACGACGGCGGCACGGCCTGCGCCTCGACCGGCTCGGGCGTGGGGTCGGTCACGCCCTGGTCGCCGGAGAGGTCGCTGTCGTCGACGCTCTGGTCGGGCTCCTCGGCGTCCCGCATACGGTCCGGGTTCCAGAGCCCCTCGATGATCGGGTTGATGTACTCGTTGGCCTCGCGCAGCCAGTCGTCCCGGTCCCAGTTCTTCCAGGCGCCGTTCTTCCACTTGTCGACGTCGATACCGTGCTCGCGAAGCCGGTCGCGGATGTCGTCGGGGATCCTCAGCTTGCCGTCGTCCGAGGCGCTCGCGGACGCGGAGGCCTCACCACCCGCCGCGACGTCGCCCGACTCGCAGGCGGTGGCGGTCAGCGCGAGCGCCGAGGCGAGTGCCACGGCGGCCGGCACGGGGAAGCTCCTGCGGCGCGCCTTCCCCCCTCGGCTGGCGGTGGACGACGGCCGTATGGATCGCATGATCTGACTCCCCGTGATGTGGAACGAACGTGGACGAACCGGTGCTTCGGTCCAGCCTTCCGCTGGCTCAAGAGCACGTCAGGCCGACCGCACGGCGTCCGGGAACGGCACCACACACTATGCGGTGGCTGTGGGGGAGGCCCGACGGAACCGCAACAGTTCCGTCACGGCAAGGATCTTGAGGCAACCCGTAACCCGGTGAGCGGCCCGGGGTTGGTAGCGGTGAGGGGCCTGCTGTCCGTGTGCGGTCCTCTGTGCCCGTGCCCAGTGAGAGGTCAGGGAAGCCGTGGCGGAATCGACCCCGGGGGGACGCACGTGCGAGGAGACCGCTGGGTGTACGCCGGTGAAGGCCCTCGCCGGTGATGCCGACGACGACACGGCACCCGGCGCCCGCACAGCGCACGAGGGGATCCTCCGTCATCAGTCCGCACGCGAGTCCGCGGCCCGCACGTACGCCCGCGCTCTGCCGATCGTGCCGGTGCGGGCCCGCGGGCTGACCATCGAGGGCGCGGACGGCCGCCGCTATCTCGACTGCCTCTCGGGCGCCGGCACTCTCGCCCTCGGGCACAACCACCCTGTCGTCCTCGAAGCCATCCGCAAGGTCCTCGATTCCGGGGCGCCCCTGAACGTCCTCGACCTGGCCACCCCCGTCAAGGACGCGTTCGTCACGGAGTTGTTCCGCACCCTGCCTCCCGGACTCGCCGACCGCGCCCGCGTACGGTTCTGCGGACCGGCCGACACCGATGCCCTGGGGACCGCCTGCGAACTCGCACGCGCGGCTACCGGGCGGACCGGCGTCCTCGCGTTCACCGGCGCCGGTCACGGGCGGGCCACCGAGTCGCTCGAGGCACCCTGGGAGTCCCTCGACGCCGGAGCGGCCCGGGCCACCCCCCTGCCCTACCCGCAGGACCACCGCCGCCCGTTCGGCGTCGGGGACGAGCGAGGCGCCGACCTCGCCGCCCGCTGGACCGAGTCCCTCCTCGACGACACCGGGCGGGGCGTGCCACTGCCCGCGGGAGTGATCGTCGAGCCCGACCTGGGCGGGGGCGGGGTGATCCCCACCCCCGACGCGTGGCTGCGGCGCATACGGCAGCTCACCGCCGACCGGTCCGTCCCGCTGATCGTCGACGAGACGCAGACCGGTGTCGGCCGGACCGGCGCCTTCTGGGCGGTGGAGCACAGCCGAGTGACCCCCGATGTGATGGTCCTTTCCAAGGCCATCGGCGGCAGCCTGCCGCTGGCGGTGGTGGTCTACCGCGCCGACCTCGACGTCTGGGTGCCCGGCGGCCACGCCGACACCTTCCCCGGCAACCAACTGGCCATGGCCGCTGGAACGGCGACCCTCGCCCACGTCCGGGAGAACAACCTCGCCGAGCGCGCTGCGGATCTCGGGGCGTGGATGCTGAGTCGGCTTCAGGGGCTGGTGGAGGAGTTCGCGTGCGTCGGGGACGTGCGGGGGAGGGGACTGATGATCGGGATGGAATTGATGAATCCGGACGGGTCGGGCTCTGACGACCCCAGGGCTCTCGGTGGCGGCGCGGGGGCGCCGGCAATGCCGGACAGCCCGCGCCAACCCTTTCGCACCGCCTCCGAACTGGCGGCCGCGGTCCAGCAGGAGTGCCTGCGAAGAGGCCTCATCGTCGGACTCGGCGGCCACCACACGAGTGTCGTACAGCTGCTGCCGCCCCTGACGATCACCGATGAACAGGCAGCCGCGGTACTGGAGCGCCTGGCCGACGCTGTCGGGGCAGTGGCTCGCTGCCAGGGGTCTTCACCCCTCGCACCGGGCGCGTCATGAGCCTCACCGCGATGAGAGTCCACGACGCGCTGTGCGGCCACGTCGTGACCCTGGCTCTCTCCTGCCGTGCGAGCCGGTCAGGACTCCTCGGTTCACCGGACCCGCCCGCACCACCCGGAACCACCCCACGAGGTACCCGTCTTGAACGCCAACCCTGAGCCCGACGACCACGCCACGACGCCTGGACCCTGCACCGACTGCCCAGCCGCTTCGACATCGGCGCACACGGCGGTTCCCCGGCAGAGGCCCGGGGCGCAGCCCGTCGACCTGCCGGGCGGTCGGGTGCGGGGCGACGGCCCCGTCGCGGACCTGTTGGGCCATCCCGACCCGAACACCGCCGCCCAGGCAGCGGCCGTGGAGACCCTGCTGCGCTGCTGGGTGCGCGAGACCAACCAGCCCGCACCGCGCGACAACCTCCTCCGCATTTCCCTTCCCTCCAGCGGCACGGGCCTGCTCGTACCGGTCCGCTACTGGTCCCCCACGGGCTGGCACCGCTTCGGCATGCCGCGCCTGGCCGACGCCCCCGAGCACGCGCCTCCGGCAGACGCCGTCACCGTCGCCGCCCTGCTCTCCAGGGAGGCGTCAAAAGGTGCCTTCGACACCAGGGGTGCATCCGGTACGGGCACCGGCCACGCCGCCGACATCAGCGTCAGCCAAGCCGCCGACGGCGGTGTCACGAGCCCTTCCGGCCCGCCGGTTGTCGAGGCCAACGGTTTCGACGACGGCGTCGTGCTGCCGGCGGGTGTCGCCGACTCCCTTCGCCGCGCCGCCGTCTTCGTCCGCGACCGCCGGGAACACCCGGTCGACGGCCCCGACCTCTTCCTCTCCGCGGAACAGGCACTCGTCCTCGGCCATCCCCTGCACCCCACGCCGAAAAGCCGCGAGGGCCTCTCCGAGTCCGAAGCGCGCCTGTACTCGCCCGAGTTGCGCGGGTCCTTCCCTCTGCACTGGATGGCCGTCGCCCCCTCCGCACTCGCCACCGACTCCGCCTGGACCGAACGCGGCCGCCCTGTCGCAGCGGCCCGGCTCACCGCACGCCTGGCCGGCCCCGGACTGCCGCTGCCGGACGGGTACACGCTCCTCCCCCTCCACCCCTGGCAGGCGCGCGAAATCCGGCACCGTCCGAAGACCGCTGCCCTGCTGAACAGCGGACTGCTCCGTGACCTCGGCACCCACGGCACTCCGTGGCACCCCACCTCCTCCGTACGAACCGTCTACCGGACCGGCGCCCCCGCGATGCTCAAGCTGTCGCTGGGCCTGCGCATCACCAACTCCCGTCGTGAGAACCTCCGCAAAGAACTGCACCGCGGCGTCGAGGTCCATCGCCTGCTGCGCAGCGGACTCGCTCAGCAGTGGCGGGCCGCGCATCCGGGCTTCGACATCGTTCGCGACCCGGCGTGGCTCGCTGTCGACGGCCTCGACGGCGCCCCGTTGGCCGGGCTGAACGTGGTGATCCGCCACAACCCGTTCAGCCCCTCGGACGATGTCCTCTGCGTCGCCGGGCTCGTCTCGCCACGCCCGTGCTCCCAGGCCCGGCCCGAAGGCGCTCCCTGCCATCCCGAGCCCCACGACCCGGCTCCGCGGTCCAGGCTCGGCGAGGTGGTCACCCGTCTCGCCCGCCGGACCGGGCGGCCCCGCGAAGCCGTCGCCACCGAGTGGTTCCTGCGCTACCTGGAGCATGTCGTGCGTCCCGTTCTGTGGCTGGACGCTGAGGTTGGCATCGCCCTGGAGGCGCACCAGCAGAACACCCTCCTCCTGCTGGATACCGACGGCTGGCCCACGGGCGGGCGCTACCGCGACAACCAGGGCTACTACTTCCGCGAGTCCCGGCGTGCCGACCTCGACGCCAGGCTGCCCGGCATCGGGGAGCAGAGCGACACCTTCGTCCGCGACGAGGTCGCCGATGAGCGCTTCGCCTACTACCTGGCGGTCAACAACGTGCTCGGCCTCATCGGCGCGTTCGGCTCCCAGCGACTGGCCGACGAGAGGCTGCTGCTCGCCGCCTTCCGCCGCTTCCTCGGCGGCGTCGCCTCCGGCCCGGCCAGGCTGCGCACTCCGCTGCCCGCCCTTCTGCTCGACTCACCCGTGTTGCGCTGCAAGGCCAACCTGCTGACCCGGTTGCACGGCCTCGACGAACTCGTCGGCCCGGTCGACACCCAGTCCGTCTACGTCACCATCGCCAACCCCCTGCACTCCTGATCCCTCGGGCTGTCCTCCCGACCACAGCCGCCCTCCTGCACTCCCTGAGGATCCGCCTCACCCCCCTTTCTGAGAGGAGCGTTTGGTGCTTCCCGCCGATCCGATCGCCGGCACCGGTTCCGCCGTCCCCGTCACGTGCGATGCCGGCCCGGACGCCGACTCCAACCCCGGCTCTGGTGCCGACCCCGGTGCCGGTGCTCCTGCCGACTCCGGTGCGGACGGGCACGGCGAGGACACCATGGACCTGCGGCTCCCGGACGAACTCATCGCCTTCGTCGCGGAGGAGGAAACCGGCAGCGACGGAGCACGGAGGACGGGCCACGAGACGACCCAGCCGTCCGTCTCCCGCACCGCGACCCGTGACACCTCCAGCCTCTCCGCCCTCACCGTCCGGGCCGAGGACGTCCTCCTCGACCGCGTCGCCGACTGGGGCCCCATCGACACCTCCGCGGGCGTCTTCCACCTCGTCCCCGCGCGGATCGAACGCGACCTGCCGCTCGTCAGCCGTTGGATGAACGACCCCGCCGCCGAGGAGTTCTGGGAGCTGTCCGGACCGCCGAGCGTGACCGAGGACCATATGCGGGCCCAGCTCACCGGCGACGGACGCAGCCTTCCGTGTATCGGCGTGCTGGACGGAACGCCGATGAGCTACTGGGAGGTCTACCGGGCGGACCTGGATCCGCTGGCCCGCCACTACCCGGCCCGGCCTCACGACACGGGACTGCACCTGCTCGTCGGCGCGGTCGCCGACCGAGGGCGTGGTCTCGGCGGCCTGCTGCTCAGAGCCGTGGCCGATCTCGTTCTCGCACGGCGCCCCTCCTGCGCCCGTGTCATCGCGGAACCCGACATTCGCAACACCCCCTCCATCGCCGCATTCCTGACCGCCGGCTTCCGGTTCTCCGCCGAGGTCGACCTGCCCGCCAAGCGCGCCGCCCTCATGGTCCGAGACCGGTCCCTTCGACATGTGTTGTAGCCCTGTGTCACCATGTCGTCACTCAATGAACGCGGGCCGTGCCACCGCAGTTCCCGCTCACGCCACGGATTCTCGAAATGCCGTCCGGTTCCCCCCGCGGCCGTCGCACGTACGTCCCACGCCCGAGGGGTCCAAGGCCTTGATCCCGCCCCCTGCCCCCGCTTTGATCACCCGTTTGTCAGTGCTGGGTCGTAGGGTGGTCGCGCTATGACGAAGCCCTCACTCCCCGAACTCCTGCACGCTGCCGTCACTGCCGTCGGCGGTACGGAGCGCCCCGGTCAGGTGGCCATGGCCGAAGCCGTCGCTGAGGCGATCGACGACGGCTCCCACCTGCTGGTCCAGGCCGGCACCGGAACCGGCAAGTCGCTGGGCTACCTCGTGCCCGCGCTCGCACACGGGGAGCGGGTGGTCGTCGCGACCGCCACCCTGGCCCTGCAGCGCCAGCTGGTGGAGCGCGACCTGCCGAGAACGGTCGAGTCGCTGCACCCCCTGCTGCGCCGCCGCCCGGAGTTCGCGATGCTGAAGGGCCGGTCGAACTACCTGTGCCTGCACCGCCTGCACGAGGGCGTTCCGCAGGACGAGGAGGAGGGCCTCTTCGACCAGTTCGAGGCAGCCGCTCCCACCAGCAAGCTCGGCCAGGACCTGCTGCGAGTGCGTGACTGGGCCGACGAGACCGAGACCGGCGACCGTGACGACCTCACACCCGGCATCTCGGACCGGGCCTGGGCTCAGGTGTCGGTGTCGTCGAGGGAGTGCCTGGGCGCGTCGAAGTGCGCCTACGGGGCCGAGTGCTTCGCCGAGATGGCCCGGGAGCGCGCCAAGCTCTCCGAGGTCGTCGTCACCAACCACGCGCTGCTCGCGATCGACGCCATCGAGGGCGCCCCGGTCCTCCCGCAGCACGAGGTGCTCATCGTCGACGAGGCGCACGAACTGGTCTCGCGGGTCACCGGGGTCGCCACCGGCGAGCTCACTCCCGGCCAGGTCAACCGTGCGGTGCGCCGCGCCGCGAAACTCGTCAACGAGAAGGCCGCCGACCAGCTCCAGACCGCGGCCGAGGGTTTCGAACGGCTGATGGAGCTGGCCCTGCCGGGACGTCTTGAGGAGATCCCCGAGGATCTCGGCTACGCGCTCATGGCGCTGCGCGACGCGTGCCGTACCGTCATCTCCGCGATCGGCGCGACCCGCGACAAGTCCGTCCAGGACGAGGACGCCGTCCGCAAACAGGCCCTGGCCTCCGTGGAGAACGTGCACGACGTGGCGGAGCGGATCACGAACGGCTCCGAATGGGACGTGGTCTGGTACGAGCGTCATGACCGCTTCGGTGCCTCCCTTCGTGTCGCCCCCATGTCCGTGTCGGGGCTGCTGCGGGAGAAACTCTTCGCGGACCGTTCGGTGGTGCTGACGTCCGCGACGCTGAAACTGGGCGGCGACTTCAACGGCGTCGGGGCCTCCCTCGGACTCGCCCCCGAGGGCTCCGAGGGCGACGACCTCCCGCAGTGGAAGGGCATCGACGTCGGCTCGCCGTTCGACTACCGCAAGCAAGGCATCCTCTACGTCGCCAAGCATCTGGCACGCCCCGCGCGGGACGGCGATCGCGCGGACATGCTCGACGAACTGACGGAGCTGATCCAGGCGGCGGGCGGGCGGACCCTGGGCCTGTTCTCCTCCATGCGGGGTGCCCAGCTGGCGGCGGAAGAGCTGAGATCCCGGATTCCGGAGTTCCCCATCCTCCTTCAAGGGGAGGAAACGCTCGGCGAGCTCATCAAGAACTTCGCGGCCGATCCCGAGACCTGCCTTTTCGGCACACTGTCGCTGTGGCAGGGCGTGGACGTCCCAGGGCCCAGCTGCCAGCTGGTGGTCATGGACAAGATCCCGTTCCCCCGCCCGGACGACCCGCTGATGAGCGCCCGGCAGAAGGCCGTGGAGGAGGCGGGCGGCAACGGTTTCATGGCGGTCGCCGCGACCCATGCCGCTCTCCTCATGGCCCAGGGCGCCGGCCGTCTCGTACGGGCGTCGGGCGACCGCGGTGTCGTGGCCGTCCTGGACCAGCGACTGGCGACGGCCCGGTACGGGAGCTATCTGAAGGCGTCACTTCCCGATTTCTGGTTCACGACGGACCGTAATCAGGTGCGGAAGTCGCTGGCGGCGATCGACGCGGTGGCGAAGCAGGCGGAAGCCGGATGAGTCCCGGGGGTGGTCTGCGGCTGATCAAGCGCATGCCACCCCCTCACGGCGCGGACAGGGGGCGTGCCGGGCTCGGACAGCGCAGGGCCCCGGAACCGGCGCAGAGGTCCCGGGGCCCGGTCAGGGGGCGGGCCGAAGGGCCCACCCGACGCGGCGCGCGGTGTCAGACGCGGCGCAGTACGGCCACCACCTTGCCGAGGATGGTCGCGTCGTCGCCCGGAATCGGCTCGTAGGCCGCGTTGTGCGGCAGGAGCCAGACATGGCCGTCCTCGCGCTTGAAGCGCTTGACGGTGGCTTCGCCGTCGAGCATGGCGGCCACGATGTCGCCGTTCTCGGCGACCGGCTGGCGGCGGACCGTGACCCAGTCGCCGTCGCAGATCGCTGCCTCGATCATCGAGTCACCGACGACCTTCAGGACGAACAGCTCACCGTCGCCCACAAGCTGGCGGGGCAGAGGGAAGACGTCCTCGACGGACTCCTCGGCGAGGATCGGGCCACCGGCGGCGATGCGGCCGACCAGCGGGACGTACGACGCGGCCGGTTTGCCGGCGGTGTCCGTGGGCTGTACCGAGGTGGCCTGGTCGGAACCGCGCACCTCGTACGCGCGCGGGCGGTGCGGGTCGCGGCGCAGGAAGCCCTTTCGCTCCAGCGCCATCAGCTGGTGTGCGACGGAGGAGGTGCTGGAGAGGCCGACGGCCTGGCCGATCTCACGCATCGACGGCGGGTAGCCGCGCCGCTGCACGGAATCCCTGATCACCTCGATCACGCGGCGCTGGCGGTCGGTGAGTCCGGAGCTGTCCGCCCGGATGCCGGGAGGTCGGCCCGGCAGGGAGCGCTTGTGCCCCTCAGGGTTCGTGGCTTCGTTCATCGCGTGCACCGGCTCCAGTCGGCCCTGGGAGCGCTCCTGGGCAGTGATGGTGGCACTGTCTGCGGTGGTGGTCACGTCGGCCCCTCTCGATGGTCTCCCTGCTGGACAACGGTAGTTGCTTTCGAAAGGTTGCGCCAAACACACGTTCGAGTGAAAATCCGCGAATCGCCGGACGCGATCATGCATCCGGGTGTATTGGCGGTCGCGCCACCTGGCAGGCAAAAGGGGCCATTGCTGTACTCTTCACCGCCGGGGTGATCACCTCGTGGACTGTTGCCCCAGTCTGCCATCCGGCATTCCTCCGCCTCGGGGTCAGTCCTCATCTGTGCGGGAGCCCTACGTCTCCTCCTCGCGGCGCCCACGGGATCTCCGCATGTGCCGGGATGGTGCGGCCGTACGTGGGTGCACACGGACGGCGGGTCCGCTGGGCGCGAACCAGCGGTACGACCGCGGGCGCCCGAGCCCCGCGCGACCCGGTCGGTCGCGTCTCACCTGCGCCTGAGCGCGCGACGCGCGCGTACGGCGTGGATGTATGGGCCAATCCCCACATCTAGTGGTTGGATTGCAGCAGCAGCCCACAAGTTGTGGTCCCCCGGGTCTCGGCACTCATGGTCATCACCTATGCTTGGGGCTGCTTCGTGGGGCGCAAGAGGTTCTGCGAGGCTATTGAGTCTGCTGTGAGGAGGGTTGGGAGTTCATGCACTGCCCCTTCTGCAGGCACCCCGACAGCCGGGTCGTCGACAGTCGTACGACCGACGACGGCACGTCGATCCGCAGGCGTCGCCAGTGTCCGGACTGCTCCCGTCGTTTCACGACCGTGGAGACGTGTTCGCTCATGGTCGTCAAGCGGTCCGGAGTCACCGAGCCTTTCAGCCGCACAAAGATCATCAATGGCGTGCGCAAGGCGTGCCAGGGGCGGCCCGTCACCGAGGACGCGCTGGCCCAGCTCGGCCAGCGGGTCGAGGAGGCGGTGCGGGCCACCGGGAGCGCCGAGCTGACCACCCACGACGTGGGGCTGGCCATACTCGGCCCGTTGAAGGAACTCGATCTCGTCGCCTATCTGCGATTCGCCTCCGTCTACCGGGCGTTCGACTCGCTCGAGGACTTCGAGGCGGCCATCGCGGAGCTGAGGGAAGAGACGGGACGCCCCGGCGCGGACGACGGCGACCGCGAGGATGCGGGGGCGGGGAGCCAGGAAGACGACGGCGGGCCCGGAGGGACCACACAGGTCCCCGCGTCCGCGAGCGCCGCCGACTGACCGGCGGGCCGGACCCGGTAGGCAGCTCCGGGCCCGGCCGGGCGGCGGCGTGTGAAGACCTGTTGCGGGCCGTGTGAGTGGGCGCCCGCAGCACCAGACAGAACACCGTGCCACGGGAACAACGGGGCACTTCAGGGCGTTTTCGCCCGTACAGGGAGGCGGCATGACAGAGACGGCGAGCGGTCCGGCACGGAGTTCCCGCGCCAAGGGCACCAAGGCGAGCAAGGGCCTGCGTATCGAGCGCGTCCACACCACCCCCGGGGTTCACCCCTACGACGAGGTGGCGTGGGAGAGCCGTGACGTCGTCATGACCAACTGGCGTGACGGTTCGGTCAACTTCGAGCAGCGCGGCGTGGAGTTCCCCGACTTCTGGTCGGTGAACGCGGTCAACATCGTCACCAGCAAGTACTTCCGCGGTGCCGTCGGCACCCCGCAGCGCGAGACCAGCCTCAAGCAGCTGATCGACCGCATCGTGAAGACGTACCGGAAGGCCGGCGAGGACAACAAGTACTTCGCCTCGCCCGCCGACGCCGAGATCTTCGAGCACGAGCTGGCGTACGCCCTCCTCCACCAGATCTTCAGCTTCAACAGCCCTGTCTGGTTCAACGTCGGCACCAAGCAGCCCCAGCAGGTTTCCGCCTGCTTCATCCTGTCCGTCGACGACTCCATGGAGTCGATCCTCGACTGGTACAAGGAAGAGGGCATGATCTTCAAGGGCGGCTCCGGCGCCGGCCTGAACCTCTCCCGGATCCGATCCTCCAAGGAGCTGCTGTCCTCCGGCGGCAACGCCTCCGGCCCGGTCTCCTTCATGCGCGGCGCCGACGCCTCCGCCGGAACGATCAAGTCCGGTGGTGCCACCCGCCGCGCCGCCAAGATGGTCGTCCTCGACGTGGACCACCCGGACATCGAGGACTTCATCGAGACCAAGGTCAAGGAAGAGGAGAAGATCCGCGTCCTGCGCGACGCGGGCTTCGACATGGACCTCGGTGGCGACGACATCGCGTCCGTCCAGTACCAGAACGCCAACAACTCGGTCCGCGTGAACGACGAGTTCATGACGGCGGTCGAGCGGGGCGGCCAGTTCGGGCTGCGCGGCCGGATGACCGGCGAGGTCATCGAGGAGGTCGACGCCAAGGCGCTCTTCCGCAAGATCGCCGAGGCCGCCTGGGCCTGCGCCGACCCCGGCATCCAGTACGACGACACCATCAACGGCTGGCACACCTGCCCCGAGTCCGGCCGGATCACCGCGTCGAACCCGTGCAGCGAGTACATGCACCTGGACAACACGTCCTGCAACCTGGCCTCGCTGAACCTGATGAAGTTCCTCAAGGACGACGGCAAGGGCAACCAGTCTTTCGAGGCCGAGCGCTTCCAGAAGGTCGTCGAGCTGGTCATCACCGCGATGGACATCTCGATCTGCTTCGCCGACTTCCCGACCCAGAAGATCGGCGAGAACACGCGCGCCTTCCGCCAGCTCGGCATCGGCTACGCCAACCTCGGCGCCCTGCTGATGGCCACCGGCCACGCCTACGACTCCGACGGCGGCCGCGCCCTCGCCGGTGCCATCACCTCCCTGATGACCGGCACGGCCTATCGCCGCTCCGCCGAGCTGGCCTCGGTGGTCGGCCCGTACGACGGCTACGCCCGCAACGCCGAGGCCCACAAGCGCGTCATGAAGCAGCACTCGGACGCCAACGACAAGGCCGTCCGCATGGACGACCTGGACACCCCGGTGTGGGCCGCCGCCAGCGAGGCCTGGGGAGACGTCCTGCGCCTCGGCGAGAAGAACGGTTTCCGTAACTCCCAGGCGTCCGTGCTCGCCCCGACCGGCACCATCGGCCTCGCGATGTCCTGCGACACCACCGGCGTCGAGCCCGACCTCGCGCTCGTCAAGTTCAAGAAGCTGGTCGGCGGCGGCTCGATGCAGATCGTCAACGGCACGGTCCCACAGGCCCTGCGCCGCCTGGGCTACCTCGAGGAGCAGATCGAGGCGATCGTCGCCCACATCGCCGAGCACGGCAACGTGATCGACGCCCCCGGCCTGAAGCCCGAGCACTACGAGGTCTTCGACTGCGCCATGGGCGAGCGGGCCATCTCCCCGATGGGCCACGTCCGCATGATGGCCGCGATCCAGCCGTGGATCTCCGGCGCCATCTCCAAGACGGTCAACATGCCGGAGTCGGCGACCGTCGAGGAGGTCGAGGAGATCTACTTCGAGGCCTGGAAGCTGGGCGTCAAGGCCCTCGCGATCTACCGCGACAACTGCAAGGTCGGCCAGCCGCTCTCCACCAAGAAGTGGGAGGAGAAGGAGAAGGCCGAGGAGCCCGCCCCCGTCGAGGCCAAGGTCGAGAAGGTCGTCGAGTACCGCCCGGTCCGCAAGCGCCTCCCGAAGGGACGTCCCGGCATCACCACGTCCTTCACCGTCGGCGGCGCCGAGGGCTACATGACCGCCAACTCCTACCCGGACGACGGTCTCGGCGAGGTCTTCCTGAAGATGTCCAAGCAGGGCTCGACCCTCGCGGGCATGATGGACGCCTTCTCCATCGCGGTCTCCGTCGGCCTCCAGTACGGCGTGCCGCTGGAGACGTACGTCTCGAAGTTCACCAACATGCGCTTCGAGCCGGCCGGTATGACGGACGACCCGGACGTGCGGATGGCGCAGTCGATCGTCGACTACATCTTCCGCCGCCTGGCGCTGGACTTCCTGCCCTTCGAGACGCGCTCCGCGCTCGGCATCCACTCCGCCGAGGAGCGTCAGCGCCACCTGGAGACCGGTTCGTACGAGCCGTCCGAGGACGAGGTCGACGTCGAGGGCCTGGCCCAGTCGGCCCCGCGTGCCCAGGAGCTGAAGGCCCTCTCCAGGCCGAACGACGACGAGGCCGTCAAGCCCGCCCCGCAGCAGGCCCACACCAGTGCCGAACTGGTCGAGATGCAGCTGGGCATCCAGGCCGACGCACCGCTGTGCTTCTCCTGCGGTACGAAGATGCAGCGCGCCGGTTCGTGCTACATCTGCGAGGGCTGCGGCTCGACGAGCGGCTGCAGCTGACGCCGAGCACCTGAGCCGATGACAGAGGGGCACCGCCTGCGGGTGGTGCCCCTCTCGTCGCTGGCGACCGAGGGCTCAGGGACGGTGTGCCGCGCCCATGGTCCGGGTGAAGGAGACCGGGTCGCCCTCGAAACCGCGGAGGCCCGGCTGGAAACGCCAGGGGCCCGAGCCGTCCCGGACGAACTCCGCCACCGTCGCCGCGGTGGCCCCGAGGACACCGCCGAAGTCGTCCTCGGCAAGGACCGTGTACCCCTCGCGGATGCGCAGGCCGGGATTGGTCACGCTGACGAACGTGCGTTCCGCGGGGCGCTGCTGGATGATCACACCGACCACCACGCGCGCGTACCGGGCGTCGAGCCGGTCGAGTTCCAGCGTCATGACTTCGTCGAAGCCGAAGCCCTGGCCGTCCTTGCTGTCGCGGTTGAGATAGATGGTGCCGTCGGGGGAGCGGCTGTCGAAGTGGACCACATAAGCGGGATCGCCGTACGGGTCGTCCGCCCGATAGGTCGCCGCGACCAGATCCAGATCGGTGGACGGCTGCCCCGCCGGGCTGGGATCCCACCGCATCGCGATCTCGATCTTGCGAAGCCCCTTGTTGATCCCGTCCACCGCGGTCCCCTTCCCCGTACCGACTCGCGCGTTCGCCCCAACTGCCGGGCACTCATGACTGTTTGTCCATCCTGCCACGCGCACGCCTGCGCCCGTGGGAGAGCGGTCCACTCGAGAGTGACCGGCGCCACGCTTCGGGGCCTTACCATGGCGCGGTGCTGGTCAAGTGGATTCGCTGCACCGTGGTGGACCGCCGCGGGTTCGAGCGGGGGCAGCGGAAGTGGGCGGGGCTTCTGGGGGAGCCGGGGTTTCGGGGGCAGGGGGGTGGCTGGAGCCGGGGGCGGCCCGACGTGGCGCACATCTTCGGCTTCTGGGAGAGCCGCGCCTTCTACGACTCCTTCATGGCACGGTCCCACGACCGGCTCGCGTCGGCCCAGTCGGGCACGTTCAAGGACGCTCAGGTCAGGCTCTTCGACTACCGCTTCGACGTGAAGACCGGCTTCGAACCGCGTTTCACGGACGCGGACCTGCTGCGTGTGGCGCTCTGCCGTGTCCACCCGGAGCGGGCCGAGCACTTCGTGCTCATGCAGGAGAAGGTCTGGAACCCGGCGATGGCCGGCTCGCCCGGCATGGTGCGCGGGCTCTTCGGCGAGGCACCCGGGCACGAGTACCTGGTGCTGTCGATGTGGCGGTCGGCGGCGGAGCACGGCAAGTACCGCGCCGAACGCGTGGAACGGCTCGCCCTGAGAGCCCAGACGGAGGCGGACGTGGCGGCGCTCACCGGGGACGTCGTGGACATGGAGCCGAGCTGGACGGTGTGACGCCGGGTGGTGGGGGCTGGAAGGAAGGGTTCCGGTCGGGTACGTGTGTGATCTGTGGTGCGGAATCTGTGTGACCTACGCTGTATGGGTGCGGTACGTGTGCTCGGCGAGGCCTCACCCGATCTAGGGTCTTGGCATGGCACGACCACGGCGCATCGTCCTTGTCCGGCACGGCGAGTCAACGGGCAATGTTGATGACTCCGTGTACGAGCGTGTACCCGACCACGCCCTCGCACTGACCGAGCGGGGCCGGCGGCAGGCGGAGGCGACGGGCGAGCGGCTGCGCGAGCTGTTCGGCGGCGAGCGCGTCAGCGTGTACGTCTCCCCGTACCGCCGCACGCACGAGACCCTGCGCGCGTTCCACCTCGACACCGGCCTCATACGTGTGCGTGAGGAGCCGCGGCTGCGCGAGCAGGACTGGGGCAACTGGCAGGACCGGGACGAGGTCCGCCTCCAGAAGGCCTACCGCGACGCGTACGGCCACTTCTTCTACCGCTTCGCCCAGGGCGAGTCCGGTGCCGACGTCTACGACCGGGTCGGTGGCTTCCTCGAGAGCCTGTTCCGCAGTTTCGAAGACCCCGACCACCCGCCGAACGTCCTGATCGTGACCCATGGTCTTGCCATGCGGCTGTTCTGCATGCGGTGGTTCCACTGGACGGTCGCGGAGTTCGAGTCGCTGTCGAACCCGGGGAACGGCGAGGTGCGGATGCTCGTTCTGGGGGACGACGGCAAGTACACGCTCGACAGGCCGTTCGACCGCTGGCGAGATCCCGAACCGTACGGGATCTCCGGATAGAGTGGCAGGGCGATGACCGCTGACACCTCCCCCGATGCGCGCCTGGACCGCGCCCTGGCCAGCCTGCGCGGACTGTCCGTCGGGGACGCTCTGGGCTCCCAGTACTTCGTGCCGGTGAACTACCCGCTGCTGAAGTGCCGCGAGGTGCCGTCCGGGCCCTGGCAGTGGACCGACGACACGGAGATGGCCGGTTCCGTCGTGGCCGTGCTGGCCGCCCACGACCGCATCGACCAGGACGCCCTGGCGCGCTCCTTCGCCGAGCACCACGACTTCGACCGGGGCTACGGCCCCGCGGTCAACCGTCTGCTGCGACTTGTCCGGGAGGGCGGCGACTGGCGGGAGCTGGCTGCCGCGCTCTTCAACGGGCAGGGGTCCTGGGGCAACGGCGCCGCGATGCGGATCGCCCCGCTGGGCGCCTGGTACGCGGACGACCCGGAGCAGGCGACCCACCAGGCGGAGATCTCGGCGTACACCACCCACCAGCACCGCGAAGCCGTCGTCGGCGCCATGGCCGTCGCCGCGGCCGCCGCGTTCGTCGCCGCCCCCGGCGGGCCGCCCGGCGCCGGCGCGCTGCTCGACGGGGTCATCGACCTGGTGCCGAAGAGCGCGGTCGGCGCGGGACTGCGCCGGGCCCGGGACATGCTCGACTACGGCGACGCGGGTACGGTCGCGGCGGTACTGGGGTGCGGGCGGCGGACCACCGCCCACGACACCGTGCCCTTCGCCCTCTGGTCGGCCGCCAGGAGCCTCGGTGACTACGAGCAGGCGTTCTGGACGACCGCCCAGGCCGGCGGCGACGTCGACACCACCTGCGCCATTGTGGGCGGCGTGATCGCCTCGGGAAAGGCGGGTGCGCCGCCGGGCGAGTGGGTGCAGCGGACGGAGCCGCTCCCGGACTGGGTCCCCGCGCCGATCTAGCTTTCGGAACTTTCCGTGCGCGTCGGGAACTCTGCGTGAACGGCCCGTCGTTGTCGTGCCCCCCGCTGCGCGAGCCATGAGGCCACCCTTCCGGCGGTCGATCCCCTTTCGCGCTTCGCTCGGTGCTTCACGAATGCGACATGGTGCAGGCTGAGCGCTTCCACGCCGTTGTCTTCGAGGGGTGTGGACCCGTCATCAATATGCCGCGTGAGGTCATCGCACGTGGGATCGAGCGCGGCGCGGTGCGTCCGGACGCGGCGAGCGGATAGGTCTTCGACGTCATTCACGCGTTGATGATGAACCGCGCCAAGATGTGCGGCCGCGAACGACGGGACAGTGAAGTTGAGGAAATCAACGCCCAGTTGAGGGTTTCGCCGCTCCGGCCGAGCGGCGCCTGACGGAGGTCGGCGAGGGCCGCGACGACGCCGGGGTGGGGCAGGGTGTCGCGCGCGGGGTCGCGCGGCGTAACCTAGGGGCGCCATGCCGTACGAACCGCCTACTCACACCGTCGAGCGCTCCCTTCGAGCCACGACCGGAGCGAAGATCGTTGCAGGTGTCGACGAGGTGGGGCGCGGCGCGTGGGCCGGCCCGGTCACCGTCTGCGCGGCGATCACCGGACTGCGCCGGCCGCCCGAGGGCCTCACGGATTCGAAGCTGCTCACCATCAAGCGGCGCACCGAACTCGCCGAGGAACTGCGCAAGTGGGTGACGTCGTTCGCTCTGGGGCACGCTTCCCCCGAGGAGATAGACGAGCTGGGTATGACGGCCGCGCTGCGGCTCGCGGCGGGACGTGCCCTGGAGGCCCTGCCGGTCCGCCCGGACGCCGTCATCCTCGACGGCAAGCACGACTACCTCGGTGCGCCCTGGCGGGTCCGTACGGTGATCAAGGGCGACCAGTCGTGCGTGGCGGTCGCGGCGGCCTCGGTGATCGCCAAGGTCCAGCGCGACAAAATGATGGCCGAACTGGGTATCGACCATGCAGACTTCGGTTTCGCGGACAACGCCGGGTATCCCTCACCCGTGCACAAGGCCGCACTGGCGGAGCGGGGCCCCACCCCCTACCACCGGTTGTCGTGGGCGTATCTTGATGCGCTGCCCCAGTGGCGGCACCTCAAGAAGGTCCGCGGCTGGACGGACGGAAGCGTTCCGGAAATCGAGGGTCAGCTCGGCTTCGATTTCTGATGCATTCGTTCGCACGTATGCGCCACCCGCTGACGCGGGCCGTACCAACGTTTGATAAATATCAACTCATGCCTCTCATTCCCGAGGAGCCTCAGATTCACGAGAGTGCCCAGGGTCCCCGCGCCACTCCGGCCGCCGGCCGCACCGCGCCGACCCCTCGTCCCGTACCCGGTCCCCGTCCCGCGGCCCCGTCGCGTCCCGGTCGTCCCGGCCCTCTCCGGGCCACGCCGCCGGTGCAGCGCACGGCGCGTGACGCGGGCGCCAAGCCCGGTCCGTCGGGCCCCGCCGCTCCGGCCGCCCCGCAGATCCAGCTGATCCCCGCTTCCGTCGAAGGCGCGCTCGACGCCGCCGAGGAAGCCGTGGACATGCTCCTGGACTCCGGCCGCGCCCCTGCCGACGTCCTGGTGATCACGACCGGTGAGCAGCACCCGTGGGCCGCCCACGAGCTGTCCTTCGGTGAGACCTCCTACTGGGCCCAGCACGACGCCCGTGAGGACGTCTTCTACACGGACGTCACGGTCGCGGCCCGCGCCGCGTCGCGCCCTGTGGTCGTGGTCGCCGTGAACGGCGGAGCCGAGGCCGCAGCCGCGAGCGCCCTGTCGCTGGCCCATGCGCGCGCCACCGCCCTGCTGATCGTCTGTGGCGATCCGCAGCGGATCAACTCGGTGCTGGGCGCGGGCGTCTGAGCCGGGTGGTGCCGTAGCGTCCGGTCGGCCGGGCGCTGGGGGCGGCGCCACGCGTCGCCTCGGTGTGCTGGGGTCCACTTCTGGTGCCGCTTCGGCGGCTCCGCGGGGTGGGCGGTCGGGCGTGCCCGGGAGGCCGGACGCTGTGCCTGCACTCGGATCCTGCCCTGTCGGGGGAGTGCGTTCTGCTGTACCCGGCCGGCTGTCCGTGCACGTCTCCCGGCCGGGCCCCGCCCGGTTCGGCGCTCTGGTCCGTCCGCGAGGGCCGGCAGTCTCGGGCAACGTGGTGCACGGCTTCCGGAAACGTGGTGCGCCCTACGAGTGCGCACGGTCCCCGGAGCCGTGCTGAGCGGCCTGGCCGGGGCCTCAGCGCGCCGCCGCCGCGCGTCGCAGTATTTCGGATGCGGCGCCACCGGTGCGCGGCAGCGGTGGCGGCGCGTCGGACGTGGCGAACGGCTCCCGTGCCGAGGCGGAGTGCGGGCGGCGTCCGCCGCGGCCCTCACCCAGGACCTGCCAGCCGTCCCGGGTCAGCGTGATGTACGCCCCGCAGCGCAGGCCGTGCAGGGTGCAGGCGTCGCGCAGCCCCCACATCCACGCGCCGTCCTCCTCCGTCCAACGCGCGTCGCCATCACGGCAGTACAGCAGCACCGCGGTGCGCACCGGTGTGCGGCGCCGAAGATCGTGCGGGATGACCCGGCGCAGCTGTGCCAGCAGCACGTTGCGGAACATCCAGCCGTCGGCCGGGGCCGGTCTGCGGACGAACGAGGCGCTCGCCCGGAGCCGCTCATCGGGGTCGAGCACGGCGACGACGGCGGTCGCGGGCTGTGGGTGGTGCCGGGCGTGCAGTCCGCTGACGACCTCGCGGGGGTTGCGAAGCAGCGGGATCCCGGCGGCGGCCCATTCCGCGGGTTCGAGCAAGCGGTTGGCGGACGCGGCGGACATCGACGCCGCTGCCGAGGCCGGAGCGAATCCGAAGGTCACGGTCCTCCCTTCGGCTACGCGCCCACACTGCGGGCGGGGTCGGATTCCTGGGAGCGCGCACCGCGGCAAAGCCCTACCGGATCGGCGGACGTGCCGTGCGGGAGCGGACCTCAATTCTTCCTGTCGAACTTGAATGCGGCAACGAGCAATTGGACCAGCCGACCGTTATCAGATGATGCGCCGCTAATATCCCTACCCCGTGCGCCGACAGACCACCCGTGGGGCGTTCGAGCACGATACGTTCGTACGCCAAGCGGGTACGTGGCGTCCAGAGGCGTGCGCGAGCGAAGAGCCGACCGGTACCTGGCCATGGGCGGTGGGCAGGCCGGGAGGTGCGGTCGCCGCCTCGGTGCGCTGTCAGCCCTGCACGGCCAGCACCAGCGGCAACACCCCCTGCGCACCGGACCGTCGGAGCATGCGGGCGGCCACCGCGAGGGTCCAGCCGGTCTCCGTGTAGTCGTCCACGAGGAGGACGGGGCCCCGGACCTCGGCGAGGGCGGACGCCAGGGCGGGCGGCACGGTCAGGGCGCCGTCGAGCGCCTTCAGGCGCTGGGCGCTGTTGCTCCGCGAACCGGGATGCGCGTCGCCCGTGTACTCGAGGGCGCCCAGCAGCGGCAGCCGGCCGACCTCCGCGATGCGCGCTCCCAGGGAGTCGATCAACCGGGGGCGCGTGCGCGAGGCGACCGTGACGATGCCGACCGGGCGCGGCTGGGCGTCCGGCGAGCCCGGCGCCCAGCCGCCGGGCCCCTTGGCCCAGTCGGCCAGAACGCTGACCACGGCCTTCGCCACGTCGTCCGGAACGGGTCCATCGGGGGCATGAGGGGCGAGCATCGGGCGCAGCCGGTTGCCCCACCCGATGTCCGACAGGCGTCCCAACGCGCGGCCCGGCGCGGCCTGCTCGCCGGCTGGGATACGCCCCTTGAGGTCCACTCCGATCGCCGGCAGTCCCGTAGGCCACATCCGGCGGGGCTCGACCTCGACACCCGCCCGTCCCAGATCCACACGCGCGGCGTCGAGCGCCTCCTCGGACGTGTCCGCGGCGAAGCGCGGGCCCGCGCAGTTGTCGCAGCGGCCGCACGGCTTGGCGGCCTCGTCGTCCAGCTGGCGCTGCAGGAACTCCATGCGGCAGCCCGTCGTCGACGCATACGTGCGCATGGCCTCCTGCTCGGCCTTGCGCTGGCGCGCCACCCACGCGTACCGCTCGGCGTCGTAGGCCCACGGCTGCCCGGTCGCGACCCAGCCCCCCTTGACCCGCTTGACGGCCCCGTCCACGTCGAGGACCTTGAGCATGGTCTCCAGACGGGAGCGGCGCAGTTCCACCAGGGGTTCCAGCGCGGGCAGCGACAAGGGCTTGTCCGCGTGTGCGAGGCAGTCGAGTGTGCGGCGCACCAGGTCTTCCGAGGGGAAGGCGAGCGACGCGAAGTACTCCCAGATCGCCTCGTCCTCCTTCCCCGGGAGCAGAAGCACCTCGGCGTGCGCCACACCGCGTCCGGCTCGGCCCACCTGCTGGTAGTAGGCGATGGGGGAGGAGGGCGATCCGAGGTGCACCACGAAGCCCAGATCGGGCTTGTCGAAGCCCATCCCCAGCGCCGATGTGGCGACCAGTGCCTTCACCTTGTTGCCGAGCAGGTCCTCCTCGGCCTGCTGGCGGTCGGCGTTCTCCGTCTTGCCCGTGTACGAGGAGACCGTGTGCCCGCGCTGCCGGAGGAAGGCGGTGACCTCCTCGGCTGCGGCCACGGTGAGCGTGTAGATGATCCCCGAACCCGGCAGTTCGTCGAGGTGCTCGGCGAGCCAGGCCATCCGGTGCGCGGCGTCCGAGAGCCGGAGCACGCTCAGGCTCAGGCTGTCCCGGTCCAGCGGGCCCCGCAGCACGAGGGCGTCCGAGCCGCCCCCGGTGCCGAGTTGTTCCGCGACGTCGGCGGTCACGCGCGCGTTGGCGGTGGCGGTGGTGGCGAGCACCGGCACACCGGGCGGAAGGTCGGCGAGCATGGTGCGCAGCCGTCGGTAGTCCGGACGGAAGTCATGGCCCCAGTCGGAGATGCAGTGGGCCTCGTCCACCACCAGCAGCCCGGTGGCGGCGGCGAGCCGGGGCAGCACCTGGTCCCGGAAGTCCGGGTTGTTGAGGCGTTCGGGGCTGACGAGCAGGACGTCGACCGCACCCGCGGCGATCTCGTCCTGAACCGCCTCCCACTCCTCGGTGTTCGAGGAGTTGATGGTGCGGGCGTGGATGCCTGCCCGGGCCGCCGCCTCGACCTGGTTCCGCATGAGCGCGAGCAGCGGGGAGACGATCACGGTCGGACCGCTGCCCCGCGCCCGCAGCAGTGAGGTCGCCACGAAGTAGACCGCGGACTTGCCCCAGCCTGTGCGCTGGACGACCAGGGCGCGGCGTCTGTCGGCGACCAGTGCCTCGATCGCCCGCCACTGGTCCTCACGCAGCCGGGCCGCCCCCGAGATGTCCCCGACGAGACGGGCGAGGACCGCGTCGGCCGCCGCCCGGAGATCCGCGTTGCTCGTGTGCTCCATGCGTTCCATACAACAGGACGGCACTGACAGCGCGAGCGGTGCACCGAGGATGCGGACCCGAACCGCTTCTGAATGACGTGCCCCTGATCAGACTTATCCACAGGCTCAAGCGGAGCTTTGCATTCCGCGAGATCGTCTTCGCATGACGAACCACGGCGAAACGACCGGATTCCCTGAGAACGGCGACATCAACGGGCCCGAGGCGCTCGGCGAGCAGCATGACGGTGGGCGGGAGAAGGGGGAGCGCGATCCGGGCGACACGGGGCAGCATGTGCCCGACCCCCCGTACGACGGCCACGGAGGCGACCACCAGGTCACCCTGCGCACACCCGCCGAACTGGCCGACGCGCTGCCGTATCTGCTCGGGTACCGGCCTGAGGACAGCATCGTCCTGGTCGCGCTGCACGACAAGGACGGACGCGGGCGGTTCGGCGGCCGAGCCCGGCTCGGTATCCCCGCGAACGCGGACGACTGGCCGTCCGCGGCCCGGCAACTGGCCAACGGCCTGGTGAGGGGCAGCGAGCGCCGAGGGGGCCGGCCCGATTCGATGGTCGCCTTCCTGTGCCAGGAACCGGAGCGGGGCCAGACAGGGCAGCAGGTCATGGAAGGGCTGCGGCCTTTGGCCCAAAGCCTGCGCGTGGAGTGCGGTTCCCTGGACGTGACGGTGGTCGAGGCGCTGTGCATCTCCGACGGCCGCTACTGGTCGTACTGCTGTGACAACGCGGCATGCTGCCCGTCCGAAGGAGCGCCCATGGGGCTGCCCGGCACCTCAGTGCTGGCCGCCGCGGCCACCTACGCGGGAATCCAGGTCCGCGGCAGCCTCCGGGAGCTCCGGGCCCGGCTGCTCCCGTGGGAGAACGCAGCCGCTCTCCAGCAGGAGGCCGCCCTGGACAGCGCCAGCCTGGCACTGGTTCCGCGGATCCTGGACGACTCGGGCCGCGCCTGCGTGGCGGATGAGACGCTGGAGCTGGCCGCGCGGATCCTGGACCGTTTCGCCGAGGCGCCGCCCGTCTCCGGCACGCTCCTTGCGGATCTCCGCGACGACGAACTTCTCGGGCATGACGAGGCCGCCCGGTTGATTCTCGGCCTCCAGGACCGCGGGACCCGTGACCGGGCGGCCGAGTGGATGGAAGGGGACGCGGCCGGGCGCGCCCTGCGCCTGTGGCGGTCGCTGGCCCGCCGCTGCGTCGGACCCTACGGTGAGCACGCCGCGGCGCCGCTCACTCTCGCCGGCTGGGTCGCATGGTCCACCGGTGACGAACTGGAGGCCAGGGAAGCACTTGCCATGGCGTTGGGTGCGGATCCCGACTACCTCTTCGCCCGTCTCCTGCACCAGGCCTGCAACGAAGGTCTCGACCCGGAGTCGATCCGCAGCTGCTTGCGGGCGGAGCGCGACGGCCGGGCGAGCGTCGGGACGGACGACTCGGAAGCCCGGGACGACGGCCCGGAGGCGAAGGCGGACCGTTCGGTCGGACTGACGGGCGGATCCCCGGGCCGGGCGGACGGCGCCATTGTCCGGGGGGACCGCTCCACGGCTGGGGCGGACGGCTCTGTCGCTCGGACGGCCGGGAGCGAGACAACCGCGTCCGGTCACCAGCCGGAGACCGAACCTGTGACCACGGTGGCGCCCTCACGTCGTCGCCACCGTCCCCGCTCCGTCAACGCGACCGGCGCGGCCCCCGCCCGTACCCGCGGGGCAGATCGTCTCCCGAGCGCACGGGCCCCTCGGCGGCCCAAGCCGCCGGGCACCGCGCGGCCTGCCGGGGCGTCGGAAGCCGGCACACGTGCGCGTACCTCACGGAACGCGGCCATGCCGTGCGCGGACACCGGCCAGGAGGTCGTGCGGCCCGGCCACGGCACCGAAGGGGAGGAGTGAGTGCCGGCCTGGCGGCTTCAACGTGCACAGCGTGGCCCGGACACCGGCGTGACCCGAAGGAGCGTCATGCCGTTCACCCGAGTGGCGGAACGGCTGGACGGGTCGTGACACGCCGCACCACCCCTGCCCCGTCGGAGCTTTCCGGCACCGGCATCGAACCCTTCGAGGCGCACAGAGCGCAGAGGAAGCCTCTCCATGCATCAGCCGACTCCGCCCTCCTCCACCGCCGACCGCCGCTCACCGGCCGGGCCCCTGCCGCCCCACGGGTCGGAGCGCGGTCTGCCCGGCTCGGGTCCAGTGAGCCCGGGCGACCAAGCCGTCCCTCCGCGGACGGCGGCACGTGGCGACGGCTGGGGGCCCTGGCTCCCCGCAGGGGCCTCACGCGCCGTGTCGGCGTCCGGCCCGGACTCGTTCCTACCGTCGCCGCCGGGCCCTGACCGGGCGTCCGCCCGTTGGGCAGGCCGACCCCGTCACCCCGGCTCTTCTTCGCGACACGGCTCGCCCCCGCCTCAGCCACCGGCCTCGGCCCCGGGCCGGAGCCCGGCTGCTCGGGGCCGGGCCCCGTCCTCCGCCGGACCGGTGTCTGCGTCCCCCGCTCCTCCCAGAGGCGCCACCATCCCAGGACTGCGCTGGTCCGCCGACCTGCCGCCCGCCCACGGCGTGATGATCTGCGTCGCCCTCCCCGGCCTGGCCATCTCGACGGAGACGGGGCAGATGACCGGTCGGGGACTGGAGGGGTTCTACCGGGCCGGCCGGCGCGTGCTCTCCCGGTGCGAGATCCGCGTGGCCGGACGGGAGCCCCTCGCTGTTCAGGCCCGGATGGCAGCGGCCGACCGCGCCAGGTTCGTGGGCACGCTCCGCGCGTCTCCCCATGCCGGACCGGATCCGGACGTGGTCGTGGAACGCCACCGCTTCGCGGACGGCACGGAACGGATCACCCTGCACAGTGCGGCGCCCCGCCCGCTGCGTCTGCCGGTCGAAGTGTCCCTGGGCACGGACCTGGCCGACCTCGGGTCGATCGCCTCGGGAAACGTGGGGCCCGAGATCGCTGCCAGTGTCCACGCCTCGGGTTTGCGCTGGTCCTGCGCCACCGGCCACGCGTCCGTGACGGCCCAACCGCCTCCCTCGGAAGCCCTGGCCTCGGCCGGAATTCTGCGGTGGGAGCTCGACCTGCCCCCTGGCGGCAGCAGAAGTGTCGAACTGCGGGTGCGGCCGGACGGTGCCGGTCCTCTCCGGGCCATGGGCCACGCGGCGAGGAGTCCCCTCGCGGCCGCGCGTGCCGAAGGCGACGACCTCAGAGTCTCCGGCCTCCTGCGGACGAGCATCGAGGACCTCCGGGCGCTCCTGCTGCGTGACTCCGACCACCCCGCCGACACCCACCTCGCGGCCGGGGCACCCTGGCGCTGCGGTCTGGCACCCGCCGACGCGCTCGTGGCCGCCAGGATGGCCCTGCCGCTCGGAACCGGTCTGGCAGCGGGGACGCTGCGCACCCTCGCCCGGACCCAACTCACCGGGCCGGGGCCGCGGGCCGGGATGATTCCCGGCCCGACGCGGGACGCCGGGCCCCACCTTCCGCCGCAGTGCACCGGAACGGAGGCCACGCTGCTCTTCCCCGCCCTGCTCGCCGAGGCCCGCCGCTGGGGCCTGACCGAGCAGGAGACGGAGGAGCTGCTGCCCGCGGCCGAGCGCTGTCTGACCTGGCTCCGCACCACCGTGGGCGACGACACGTATGTGCGCGACCCCCACCCACAGGGCTTCGCGCGGTGCGAGACACAGGCCCATGCGCACCGGGCCGCGCTGCTCGGCGCCGATCTGCTCGACGCCTGCGGCCGCACGGGTGGGGCGGCACTGAGACACTGGGCGCAGGACCTGCGGACCGCGTTCCGGAGAGACTTCTGGGTCGATGACCTCGGCGGTGGCCGCCCCGCCGCGGCCCGGGCCCCGGACGGCAGGCCCGTGCCTCATCTGGGCGCGGCCGCGGCCCACCTCCTCGACACCGGCCTGCTGGGCGCGGGCGCCCTGGCACCCGGCCTGCTCGACAAGGTGCAGGTCGAGAAGCTCGCCCGGCTGCTCGGCAGCCCCGTCATGGACTCGGGCTGGGGCCTGCGCGGACTGGGCGCCAAGGAAGCGGGGTTCAACCCGTTCGGCCACCGCGCCGGGGCTGTACGGGTCCAGGAGACGGCACTGGCCGTCGCGGGTCTGGCCGCCGCAGGCTACGAGAAGGAGGCGAGCTCACTGCTGCGCGGCGTCCTCGGGGCAGCCGAGTCCTTCGCCTGCCGGCTGCCCGAGATGTACGCGGGGGAGCAGCGCACGGAGGGGAGCGCTCCTCTCCCGCACCCGGCGGCCTGCCGTCCCGCGGCCACACCGGCGGCTGCCGGAGTCCAGCTGCTGACCACCCTCGCCGGCATCCGTCCCGACGCCCCGGCCGGGACGGTCACCCTGTGCCCCGTGCGCAGCGCGCCCCTGGGCGAGATCTGCTTCACCGGACTGCGGGTGGCGGGCGCCCCGTTCTCCGTGCGGGTGAGCCGGCTCGGCTTCGCCATGGTCGAGGAGGCGGCCGACGGCCTGCAACTGGGGGTGTGAACCGGTACGTGAGCCACCGCCGGAGCAGTGGGAACAGACAGGGGAGCGCGTGTCGGAGCGAAGTGGATCAGCGGCCGATGTGCGCGGCGAATGGAGTGTTTATCGTCAGGCAGACGACTATGATCGCCGCATGCCCTACGACCCGTCAGCCTTTCCGCCCTTCGCCGTCACCGTGGACCTGGTCGTGCTGACCGTGCGCCGCCATTCCCTGTGTGCGCTGGCGGTACGGAGGGGCGAACCGCCGTTCCAGGGGCGTTGGGCACTCCCCGGCGGCTTCGTGCGGGCCGACGAGGACCTGGCACAGGCCGCGGCACGCGAGCTGGCCGAGGAGACCGGACTGCGCGTCCACGATCCGTCCGTGCCCGCCCAGGACAACGGCGCGCACCTGGAGCAGCTCGCCACCTACGGCGACCCCGAGCGGGACCCGAGGATGCGGGTCGTCAGTGTCGCCCACCTCGCGCTCGCTCCCGACCTGCCCGCGCCCAGAGCGGGCGGCGACGCCAGCAACGCCCGCTGGGCTCCGGTCGAGGAGCTGCTGCAGCAGGGCGGTTACGGGCGTGAGGCGGAGCCGGTCGCGCCACTGGCCTTCGACCACGCGCAGATCCTTTCGGACGGTGTGGAGCGCGCTCGGTCCAAGATCGAGTACTCGTCGCTGGCCACGGCCTTCTGCCCGCCCGAGTTCACCGTGGGGGAACTGCGCCGGGTCTACGAGGCGGTGTGGGGTGTGGCGCTCGACCCCCGCAACTTCCATCGCAAGGTCACCGGTACACCGGGCTTCCTCGTCCCCACCGGCGGGACGACCACCCGCCAGGGCGGCCGCCCCGCTCAGCTCTTCCGTGCCGGCGGCGCGACCCTGCTCAACCCCCCGATGCTGCGCCCCGAGGTGTGATGCGGAGCCCGCGGACGCGACCGCCCGAGACAGCACAAACATGATCGCCGTAACCGAGGCAGGTCTTGTGCTGCCCGAAAATCTGGACATATCGCGCTATCTTGCTGCGAGTGATCCAGGCCTTCGGATTGACCAGCAATCCCCGCAAGGAGCTTCCGCCCGCGGCTGACGACGTCTCCTTCGAGGCGCGAGCGGGCCGCGTCACCGCGCTGCTCGGGGCACCCGGCGCCGGCAAGACGACGGTTCTCAGACTCATGCTCGAACTGCAACAGGGCCGTGGTATCACCTACTTCCGGGGCCGCCCTCTGCATCGGATCCCCCATCCCGCGCGCGAGGTCGGTGTGCTGCTGGGTGACGTGCCGGGGCACCCGGCCCGCACCGTCCGCGGCCATCTCCGCATGCTGTGTGCCGCCGCGGGGGTGCCGGTCCGGCGTGCCGACGAGGTTCTCGAGACGGTCGGGCTCGCGAGTCTGCGCGACGAACGCCTCGGCGCCCTGTCGCGCGGCATGGACCGCCGCCTCGGCATGGCCTGCGTCCTCCTGGCCGACCCGCACACGCTCGTCCTCGACGCCCCTGCCCAAGGGCTCTCCGGCCGCGAGAGCAACTGGCTGCACGGGATGCTGCGCGCCCATGCCGCCCAGGGCGGCACCGTCCTGTTCACCACGGCCGACCCCAAAGAGGCCGCGCGCGCCGCCGATCACGTCGTCACGCTGGAACAGGGCAGGCTCGTCGCCGACCAGGAGGCCGCGGAGTTCTCGCGGACCCGTCTGCGTCCCCGTGTCGCCGTACGCAGCCCGCACGCGGCCCGCCTGGCGGCCCTCCTGGCCCAGCAGGCACGCACCTCACAGCGCTCCGTGGAGGTCGTGCACGAGGGCGGCAACCGCCTCTCCGTGTACGGCAGTACTTGCGCGGACATCGGTGAGACCGCGTTCCACCACGGGGTCGTCGTCCATCAACTCGCCGATGAGGTCGGAGACATGGGCCCCGGTGCGGGAGCCGCTCGGGAGGGGGCGCCGGACGGCTGCCGTGACCTGGAGCGTGACGGGGCAAGGCAGACGGCGGTCGAGCGGCATCAGGCCGACAAGGCGGGCGCAACGGAACCACACCCCGACGCGGGAAGCGCTGTGGCGGCCCCCCTGGCAGACACCGCCGAGCCGCGGCCCACGATCGGGTCAAGCCCCCTGATCGAACAACACCCCACTGCTGACGCGCCAGAGCCGGCCGGCGACGCGCATGGGACGACCACTGACGCACCAGAGCAAGCCGCCGCGGCACCTGACCCCGCATCCGAATCACCTGAGCCGGTCTCCCACGCATCCGCTCCGCCCTCCGCTGAGCCGGTGCCCTCCGCCGGCCCCGTGCGGCCCGCTGCCCCGCCGCACGAGCGCCCGGGTGTCCGCGCTGTCGGCCGGCCGTGCGACGCCGCTGGTACTCCCCAGTCGGCCCCGGCCGCCCCTCCTCACCAGCCCGAGCCCCACAAGGCCCCCTCGACCCTCCAGAACCACCCGGCCCACAGGGCTCACAAGCCCCGAACGCTCGACGCGCTGCCCCCTCTGCCGCCCCCCATCTCCGTCCGTCCGGCCCCCAGCCCCCTCCGCCCCCTGCGCTACGAGATCCGACGCGCCGCGGGCGTGGGCACCGGGTCCCTCACCGGGGCTGTCGTGCTCCTGGTGTCCGCTGTGACCGCTGTCGTGCTCGCCCGTATCGGACACACCCCGCAGCCGCGTCTGCTCGCCGCATGGCCACAGGATCTGCCCCTGCCGCCCGCGGCGATCGGCGCGGGGCTGCTCGGCGCGCTGGCCTTCGGGGACGAGTTCCGCCATCCCGCCCTGGCCGCGGATCGCGGCACCGTGCCCCGCCGACTGGGGCTGCTCGCCGCCAAGCTGCTCGTCGCCTCGGTCACCGCGGTGGTGCTGGCCGTCCTCACCCTCGGCTGCGACGCCGAAGTGCTCTATCTCGTCTACGGGCCGGAGCTCGCACGGATTCCCGCCGACTGGCTCGCCCAGAGCGCGAGTTGGGTCGGTCTCGTGGTCGGCTGTGCCTGGGCCGGTGTGCTGGCCGCCGGCGTTTTCCGGTCCACCACGGCCGGACTCGCCGCTGTGGCCGCCGTGCCGGTCCTCGTCGTACCCGTGGTGCACAAAGTCCTGGCGGGGCCGTCCGTGCCGACCGCGGCGGGACTTCCCATGCGGCTGCGAGAAGCCCTGCTGCCACGGTGGCCCTTCGGGGGAGAGCGTTATCTGGAGGCGGCGCTCGCGGTGATCTCCCAACCTGTCGGTGGTGCGCTGGCGTTGTCGCTGACCGCCCTGCTCTGCGCGTATCTGCTCACCACCCTGCGCAGCAGATTCCGGTGACGACTGTCCGTAACGCTTCGTCCGGCCCTGCCCACAACTCCCCGCAGAACGCCCATTTCTTTCCGATAAGGCGTCAATTGCGACGGGGTGAGCGATCACCCTTTCGTGTGCTTTTCACCAAAGACCTCAAGGGAGTTGGAGACGGCGCCGACAAAGGATGCGTGAGTACCCTTGCGCACACCATGATGACCGCCGCCCGCTCCGCTGACTCCGGCCTCGCGAGCCCGGGCGAACTCGACCGCTACCCCTACGCCGAGGCGCCCGCCGTCGACCGCGTCGGGGCCCCTGCCTGGGACGGCGGGGACCCCGAGCTGGGCCGTGTGGGCCGGCGCGCCGCGGGAAGCCGCGGACGCGGACTGCACGGCCAACTCGTACAGCAGCTGGGGCAGATGATCGTCTCCGGCGACCTGGGCGCCGACCGTCCGCTGGTGCCCGAGGAGATCGGGCAGCGTTTCGAGGTCTCCCGCACCGTCGTCCGCGAGTCGCTCCGCGTCCTGGAGGCCAAGGGTCTGGTGAGCGCCCGCCCGAACGTCGGCACGCGCGTACGGCCCGTCAGCGACTGGAACCTCCTCGATCCGGACATCATCGAGTGGCGTGCCTTCGGGCCGCAGCGCGACGACCAGCGGCGCGAGCTGAGCGAGCTGCGCTGGACGATCGAGCCCCTCGCCGCCCGACTCGCCGCCGGGCACGGGCGGGAGGATGTGCAGCAGCGCCTGACGGACATGGTCGAGATCATGGGACACGCCATGGCCCAGGGTGACGCGCTCACCTTCTCCCGTGCGGACTCCGAGTTCCACTCGCTGCTCATCCAGGTCGCCGGCAACCGCATGCTGGAGCACCTGTCCGGGATCGTGTCCGCGGCTCTCCAGGTCTCGGGCGGACCGGTCGCGGGCTGTGACCGGCCGAACGAGACGTCGCTGGCACACCACGGCTGCATCTGTGACGCCCTGGCCGCGGGTGACGGTGCCGCGGCCGAGGCGGCGATGCGGCAACTTCTCACGGTCCACCCCGAAGTGGAACGCGTGGTGCCCGCTCCGCGCGAGCACTGACCGCGTTCCACGGGCGGCGCGGCCGGGCCTGCCACCCCCCTCCTGTGGCAGTGCCCGCCCGGTGATCCGCCTCCCGTCGGACCCCGCGGGGATCCTCGGATCCCGCGGGGTCCGACGGCGCGAAGGGCCGCAGTTCCGTTACAGCGACCAGGTCGCGACACGGAGTGACCTGGTATGTCAGGATTTGAGCAGCTTTGTTCGCCTACGGGGTGTGACTCGGGCCACGCGAAATGGGCGTAACGCTCCTGGGAAGAACGCGATGACCTAAGAGGTGACAGCCGCGGAGGGAATACGGACGCCGTTCACGGCGCTGTGCATCTTCCCGGCCCCCGCCCGCGCCGTCGGCCCATCCCCAAGCCGGCGGTCGGCTCCTGTCCACTGTGGACGGTGCCGGAAGCCGTTTTCCAACGTTCCGAGAGGTTGTTCGTGTCGGCCAGCACATCCCGTACGCTCCCGCCGGAGATCGCCGAGTCCGTCTCTGTCATGGCGCTCATTGAGCGGGGAAAGGCTGAGGGGCAGATCGCCGGCGATGACGTGCGTCGGGCCTTCGAAGCTGACCAGATTCCGGCCACTCAGTGGAAGAACGTACTGCGCAGCCTCAACCAGATCCTCGAGGAAGAGGGTGTGACGCTGATGGTCAGTGCCGCAGAGCCCAAGCGCACCCGAAAGAGCGTCGCAGCGAAGAGTCCCGCCAAGCGCACCGCCACCAAGACGGTCGCGGCCAAGGCGGTGACCACGAGGAAGGCCGCCGCCACGCCGACGGCGCCCGCCACCGAGCCCGCCGCTGAGGAGGAGGCGCCCGCCAAGAAGGCAGCCGCCAAGAAGACGACCGCCAAGAAGGCGGCCGCGAAGAAGGCTCCTGCCAAGAAGGCGGCCGCCAAGAAGACCAGCGCCAAGAAGGACGACGTCGAGCTTATCGAGGAGGAGGTGCTCGAGGAGGCCGCTCCCGGCAAGACCGGCGAGGAGCCCGAGGGCACCGAGAACGCGGGCTTCGTACTGTCCGACGAGGACGAGGACGACGCGCCTGCCCAGCAGGTCGCCGCCGCCGGTGCCACCGCCGACCCGGTCAAGGACTACCTCAAGCAGATCGGCAAGGTCCCCCTGCTCAACGCCGAGCAGGAAGTCGAGCTCGCCAAGCGCATCGAGGCGGGTCTGTTCGCCGAGGACAAGCTGTCCAACGCCGACAAGCTGGCGCCGAAGCTGAAGCGTGAGCTGGAGATCATCGCCGAGGACGGCCGCCGCGCGAAGAACCACCTCCTGGAGGCCAACCTCCGTCTGGTGGTCTCCCTGGCCAAGCGTTACACCGGCCGCGGCATGCTCTTCCTGGACCTCATCCAGGAGGGTAACCTCGGTCTGATCCGCGCGGTCGAGAAGTTCGACTACACCAAGGGCTACAAGTTCTCCACGTACGCCACCTGGTGGATCCGTCAGGCCATCACCCGCGCCATGGCCGACCAGGCCCGCACCATCCGTATCCCGGTGCACATGGTCGAGGTCATCAACAAGCTCGCGCGCGTGCAGCGCCAGATGCTCCAGGACCTGGGCCGCGAGCCCACCCCGGAGGAGCTGGCCAAGGAGCTCGACATGACCCCGGAGAAGGTCATCGAGGTCCAGAAGTACGGCCGCGAGCCCATCTCGCTGCACACCCCGCTCGGCGAGGACGGCGACAGCGAGTTCGGTGACCTCATCGAGGACTCCGAGGCGGTCGTCCCGGCCGACGCGGTCAGCTTCACGCTCCTCCAGGAGCAGCTGCACTCCGTCCTGGACACCCTGTCCGAGCGCGAGGCCGGTGTCGTCTCCATGCGCTTCGGTCTCACCGATGGCCAGCCGAAGACCCTCGACGAGATCGGCAAGGTGTACGGCGTCACGCGCGAGCGGATCCGCCAGATCGAGTCCAAGACCATGTCGAAGCTGCGCCACCCGTCCCGTTCTCAGGTACTGCGCGACTACCTCGACTGAGTTCGAGTCGCACGACGCGGAAGGCCCGGTCCCCTCAAGGACCGGGCCTTCCGCGTGCCTGCCTCACCGCGGGTGCGGGGTGTCGCGGGGTGAATCACTCTGGGTGTCTCACCGACACCATGGAGTGAGGAGTGCGTATGCGTCGTCGCTTGGTCCGAGCCCTGGCCCGGCCGCTGGTTCTGGCGGCTGCGGTATCCGCACTGTCAGCGCATTCCACCCTCGCTGTGGCCGCCGACCGTGTGGTCATAGGAGGTTTCCCCGTCGAAGCGTCGGACAGTCCGTGGACGGTGGCCGTGTCCAGCCGTAACCGGTTCGGCGGTACGCGTGCGGGGCAGTTCTGCGGCGGTGTCGCGGTCGGCCGCAGCACCGTGCTCACTGCGGCCCACTGCCTGAGCGAGGAGGTGCTGGGCGGGCCACTGAAGCGCGTACGCGACCTCAAGGTCATAGCCGGCCGCACGAATCTGCTCTCGGACGATGACGGCCTGGAGGTCGCCGTGCGGTACGTCTGGGTGAATCCGGCGTACGACGGTGTCAGCAACGTCGGCGACTTCGCCGTACTGACCCTGGCCGAACCCCTCCCCGCCGGCTCCGTCATAGGGATGGCGGCCGGAGGTGACCCCGCGTACGCGGTGGGCGGGGTCGCGACGGTGTACGGATGGGGCGACACCACAGGGGCCGGCTACTACCCCAACAGCCTGCGGGCGGCACGGGTGCGCGTGCTCCCCGACGCTCTCTGCGAGGACGCCTATCCGGGAGGTGCCGACGGCGGTTACGACGCCGGGAGCATGCTGTGTGCCGGGGAGACGGACGGCGGCCGGGACGCCTGCCAGGGCGACAGCGGAGGGCCGCTGGTGGCTCAGGGGCGGTTGATCGGGCTGGTGTCCTGGGGTATCGGCTGCGGGCGGGCCGGCAAGCCGGGGGTCTACGTGCGAGTGTCCGATCTCATGCGCACGCTCGGCTGGTCGCGGGGGTGAGTGCGTGAGTGCGCGGGCCCGCGGCGAAGCCTGAGCAGGCCCTGGGACGAGGACGGGCGGCTGCCTCTGCTGTCAGAGGCAGCCGCCCGTTCACCGGCCTGTGCCGGGCTGCTCGTCGTCGGACGCGAGTGTCAGCGCTCTTCTTCGGAGGCAGTCGCGGGAGCGGACGTCAGCCGCTCCGTCTCGTCCTGTATCTCAGCGGCGATCTTCTTGAGTTCCGGCTCGAACTTGCGACCGTGGTGGGCGCAGAAGAGCAGTTCTCCGCCGCTGAGCAGGACGACGCGCAGGTATGCCTGGGCGCCGCAGCGGTCGCAGCGATCGGCGGCCGTCAACGGGCTCGCGGGGGTCAGAACAGTAGTCACGTCGCCTCTTCTCTAGCTCGACGAGCTGTCGTACCAGGGTCAACATCCAACCAGCCCCAAACGTTCCCGCTCGTGGCTTTCCCTTGAAAAAATCTCTCCCAGGTGGCTGTCTGCTGCCGGTTGGCGGCGAATGTGCCGTATTGCGTGTCTATGTGTCTTACGGGGCTTCGCGGTGTATCGGGTGGTCGGTCCTCCCGGCTGGGTTGCCGGTTGTTCATGAGGACGTGCCCGGAGCCTAAATGGTTCATGCCTGGAAGGGAACGTGATGTGTGCTTCACTCCATCGAGGGATCGAACAAGTATACGAGTGTGGACTAGTGTGAGTTTCCGACGAGGGTGGCGTTACAACGGCTCTACCAGGCCTCGGTACCCTCTCACCGGTGACCCAAGCCGCGCCCCTACCCATGAGGGCGTCATCTGAAATTCAGCGAGGAGCGAACCGCGTGACCGCCGAGACGTCCGTGCCGTCCACAGCTCTGCTGGCAGGAGCAGACCGGGACGGTTCCAACTACACCGCGCGGCACCTGCTCGTCCTCGAGGGGCTCGAGGCCGTGCGCAAGCGTCCGGGCATGTACATCGGCTCCACCGACAGCCGTGGCCTGATGCACTGCCTCTGGGAGATCATCGACAACTCCGTCGACGAGGCCCTGGGCGGCTACTGCGACCACATCGAGGTCGTTCTGCAGGACGACGGGTCCGTCGAGGTCCGGGACAACGGCCGGGGCATCCCGGTCGACGTCGAGCCCAAGACCGGCCTCTCCGGAGTCGAGGTCGTCATGACCAAGCTGCACGCCGGCGGCAAGTTCGGCGGCGGCTCGTACGCCGCCTCCGGTGGCCTGCACGGCGTGGGCGCCTCCGTGGTGAACGCCCTCTCGGCCCGCCTGGACATCGAGGTGGACCGCGGCGGGCACACCCACGCCATCAGCTTCCGGCGCGGCGTTCCGGGTGCCTTCGCCGGGAACGGCCCGGACGCCAAGTTCGAGGCCAAGGGCGGGCTGCGCAAGGCCAAGAAGATCCCCAAGAGCCGCACCGGCACACGTGTGCGGTACTGGGCCGACCGCCAGATCTTCCTCAAGGACGCCAAGCTCTCCCTGGAGACGCTGCACCAGCGCGCCCGCCAGACCGCGTTCCTGGTGCCCGGCCTGACCATCGTCGTCCGCGACGAGTTCGGACTCGGTGAGGGCGGCAGCAAGGGCGAGGAGTCCTTCCGCTTCGACGGCGGTATTAGCGAGTTCTGCGAGTACCTGGCGAGCGACAAGCCGGTCTGCGACGTCCTCCGCTTCTCCGGGCAGGGCACCTTCAAGGAGACGGTTCCCGTCCTCGACGACCACGGCCAGATGACGCCCACCGAGGTCACCCGCGAGCTCGGCGTCGACGTCGCGCTGCGCTGGGGGACGGGCTACGACACGACGCTCAGGTCGTTCGTCAACATCATCGCCACCCCCAAGGGCGGCACGCACGTCGCCGGTTTCGAGCAAGCTGTCGCCAAGACGATGAACGAGGTGCTGCGCGCCAAGAAGCTCCTGCGCGTCGCCGAGGACGACATCGTCAAGGACGACGCCCTGGAGGGCCTGACCGCGGTCGTGACCGTCCGCCTCGCCGAGCCCCAGTTCGAAGGCCAGACCAAGGAGGTCCTGGGCACTTCGGCGGCCCGCCGGATCGTGAACAACGTGGTCAGCAAGGAACTCAAGGCGTTCCTGACGTCCACGAAGCGGGACGCCGCCCAGCAGGCCCGGGTCGTGCTGGAGAAGGCCGTCGCCGCGGCCCGTACGCGCATCGCCGCCCGGCAGCACAAGGACGCGCAGCGCCGCAAGACGGCCCTGGAGTCCTCCTCGCTGCCGGCCAAGCTCGCCGACTGCCGCAGCGACGACGTCGACCGCAGCGAGCTGTTCATCGTCGAGGGCGACTCCGCGCTCGGTACGGCGAAGCTCGCCCGGAACTCCGAGTTCCAGGCGCTGCTGCCGATCCGGGGCAAGATCCTCAACGTTCAGAAGTCGTCCGTGACGGACATGCTGAAGAACGCCGAGTGCGGCGCGATCATCCAGGTCATAGGAGCCGGCTCGGGCCGGACCTTCGACATCGACACGGCCCGCTACGGCAAGATCATCATGATGACCGACGCCGACGTCGACGGCTCGCACATCCGCACGCTGCTGCTGACCCTCTTCCACCGCTACATGCGGCCCATGGTCGAGGCCGGCCGGGTCTTCGCGGCGGTGCCGCCGTTGCACCGCATCGAGATCGTCCAGCCGAAGAAGGGGCAGGACAAGTACGTCTACACGTACTCGGACCGCGAACTGCGCGACACGCTCATGGAGTTCCAGAGCAAGGGCATCCGCTACAAGGACTCGATCCAGCGCTACAAGGGTCTCGGTGAGATGGACGCCGACCAGCTGGCCGAGACGACCATGGACCCGCGCCACCGCACCCTGCGCCGGATCAACCTCTCCGACCTGGAGGCCGCCGAGCAGGTCTTCGACCTCCTGATGGGCAACGACGTCGCGCCGCGCAAGGAGTTCATCTCCAACTCGGCGGCCACGTTGGACCGGTCGCGAATCGACGCGTAGCCGCTGCGCCGGGCCCGGGCCGGACGGACCGGGCCCGGGACGCGGGTGACGCCCGGAGCCGCCCGGGAGTTGCTCGTAGCCCGGTGCTGAGCAGGCCCTGCGGGTTGGGTCACCTGATGGGGTGAAGAGGGATGGGAAGAAGAGTCGGGGATCTTCCCGTTCTGTCCATCCTTGGGCATGCAGCCAAGCAAGGGCCGTCCCCGCAGAGGCGGGACCGGCCGGGAGAGTTCGGGCGAGGACGCCGGGCACCTGACGTACGACGATCCCTGGTACGACGCCCTCGCCTCCGGCTGGGGTGAGTCGGCCGGTGCGGGGGAGGCCCCCGCGGCGCTGATTCCGTCGGCGCGAGGGGAAGGCGAGACCGGGGTCGCGGCGTCCGAGGTGTATCTGGAGGTGCAGCGCAGCACGGCATTCCAGGACGTGCGGCGGCGGTACCGGCGGTTCGTGGTGCCGGCCTTCGTCACCTTCTTCGTCTGGTACGTGGGCTACGTCGTGGCGGCCACGACCGCGCCGGAGCTGATGGCGCGCCCCGTGGCCGGGTCGGTGAACGTGGCGATGGTGGCGGGGCTCGGGCAGTTCGCGACCACGTTCCTGCTCACCTGGGGGTACGCGCGGCATGCGCGGTTGCGCCGGGACCGGGCGGCGCTCGAACTGCGCTGGGACACCCAGGAGCTGACCCGCGGCATGAACGGCGGTGCCTCGTGACGGGGGAACACCAGACTCTGGCGCTCCTGCTGTTCAGCGCGTTCGTCGCGGTCACGCTGGCGATCACGACCTGGGTGAGCCGCAACCGGCGCGGCTCGGCCGAGGAGTTCTACGCGGGCGGGCGGCTCTTCTCGCCCATGGAGAACGGATTCGCCATCGCGGGCGACTACATGTCGGCCGCCTCCTTCCTGGGCGTCACCGGGCTCATCGCGCTGTTCGGCTACGACGGGCTGCTGTATGTCGTCGGTTTCCTCGTGGCCTGGCTGGTGGTGCTGTTCCTGGTGGCCGAACTGGTCCGCAACTGCGGCCGGTTCACGCTGGCCGACGTCGTGGCGGCGCGGATGCGGGAACGACCGGTACGGGTCGCCGCGGGAACCTCCTCGGTCGCCGTCTCCGTTCTGTACCTGGTGGCGCAGATGGTCGGCGCGGGCAGCCTGGTGGCGCTGCTGCTCGGGGGCACGAGTGAGGCGGCGCGGGCCTGGACCGTGATCGGTGTCGGTGCGCTCATGGTGATCTATGTGTCGCTGGGAGGGATGCGGGCGACGACGTGGATCCAGATCGTCAAGGCGGTCCTGCTGCTGGGCGGCACCCTCGCCCTGACGGTGCTCGTCCTCGTGCGCTTCCACGGCGATCTGGACCGTCTGCTCCTCACGGCGGCCGAGCGCAGCGGTCACGGGGAGGCGTTTCTGGCGCCCGGGCTGAAGTACGGCGGGGACTGGACCGCCCGCTTCGACTTCATCAGTCTGGGACTGGCTCTGGTGCTGGGTACGGCAGGGCTGCCGCACATCCTGTCCCGCTTCTACACCGTGCCCACCGCGCGGGCCGCACGCCGCTCGGTCGTCTGGGCCGTCGGACTCATCGGCGGCTTCTACCTGATGACGATCGTGCTCGGGTTCGGCGCCGCCGCCATCCTGGGGCCGGACGCGGTGCGCGGGTCGAACGCGGCCGGGAACACGGCGGTTCCGCTGCTGGCGCTCGACCTGGGCGGCGGTGCCGGTTCGACGGGCGGAACGGTCCTCTTCGCGATCGTCGCCGCCGTCGCCTTTGCCACGATTCTCGCCGTGGTCGCCGGGATCACTCTCGCGTCCTCGGCCTCCGTGGCCCACGATCTCTACGCGTCCCTGCGGCGCCGGCGCGGCAAGCCTCACAGCGAGGTGGCCGTGGCCCGGGTCGCCGCCCTCGGGGTCGGGGTGGTGGCGATCGCGCTGGGCCTGCTGGCGCGGGATCTCAACGTGGCGTTCCTGGTGGGCCTCGCCTTCGCCGTCGCCGCTTCGGCGAACCTGCCGGTGCTGCTCTACTCGCTGTTCTGGCGCGGCTTCACGACCCGCGGCGCCGTGTGGTCCGTCTACGGCGGTCTGGTGCCGGCCGTGGTGCTCGTGGTGCTGTCGCCGGTGGTCTCGGGGAGCCCCGACTCGCTGTTCCCGGGCGTCGACTTCCAGTACTTCCCGCTGCAGAACCCGGGGCTCGTGTCGATCCCGCTGGGCTTTCTCGCCGGGTGGCTGGGCACCGTCACCTCGGCGGAGGTGCCGGACGAGGCCAAGCACGCGGAGACGGAGGTGAGGTCGCTGACCGGGGCGGGGGCGGCGTAGGGGGTGCCTTCGTCGTCCGGCCGCAGCGTCACCTCCGCGTAGCGGTGTCCGGGCCGGCCCGTGTCGCCGTGGCCGAGGGAGAGGCGCAGACGGCCGGACGGTCCCGGGCGGCGCAGCCGGCGACTCCAGACGGCTGGACAGGCGGGCCGCTCGGCCGGCCCACCGGCGCTCAGAACGGCTCGAGATCATTCACGGGAAGGCCTCAGGTGCGGGTCGCCCACACGTAACGGTGTTCCGGGCGGCCCGCGTCGCCGTACTTGAGGGTCAGCCTGGCCCGTCCCGTGCGTTCCAGCAGCTTCAGGTACCGCTGGGCGGTCTGGCGGCTCACCCCGGTCCGCTCGGCGATCTCCTGGGCGGACAGCGGCCCGTCGGCGTTCATCAGGGACTGGCGGACCAGTTCCGCGGTGGTGGGGGAGTGGCCCTTGGGCAGGTCGGGCTCCGACGATGCCGACAGCGCACCGAAGATGCGGTCCACCTCGGCCTGCTCGGCTTCCCCACCGCCGTCGAGCGTGCGGCGCAGCTCCGCGTACGCCTCCAGCTTGGCGCGCAGGCCGGCGAAGGCGAACGGTTTGACCAGGTACTGCAGCGCGCCGTGTCGCATCGCCGCCTGCACGGTGGACACGTCCCGGGCCGCCGTCACCATGATCACGTCGGTCTGGTGGCCGCGCCGCCGCATCTCCTGGACGACCGCGAGCCCTGTCTGGTCGGGCAGGTAGTGGTCCATGAGCACCAGGTCCAGCCGGGGCAGCGTCTCCAGCCGGCGCAGGGCGTCCGCGGCGGTGTGGGCCTCCCCGGCCACATGGAAGCCCGGCACCTTCTCGACGTAGGCGGCGTTGACCCGCGCGACCCTGGTGTCGTCGTCCACGACCAGGACCTCGATCATCACGACTCCTCCTTGGCGGTCTGCGGAGCTGACGGCACGGCCAGGGCCGGTTCCGGGCCGGGGGCGGCCAGCGCCTCGGGCAGGACGACGGTGAACTCCGCGCCTCCGCCGTGCGCCTCGTCCACGGTCGCGTTGCCTCCCTGCCGCTCGGCGAACCTGCGCACCAGGGACAGCCCGATGCCCCGTTCACGGTGCGCCGGCGGCTTCTTCGTGGACCATCCCTCGGTGAAAACCAGCTCCCGGTGTTCCGGCGGGACGCCCGGCCCCGTGTCGCGCACCCTGAGGATCGCCGTACGCCCCTCGGCGCGCAGTTCGACCTCCACGCGCGCGTGCGGCTTGCCGGCGACCGCGTCGAGGGCGTTGTCCACCAGGTTGCCGACGACGGTGACGAGTCCTCGGGGATCGATCAGCCGGTCGGGCAGCCGGGTCCGGTCCGACACCCACAGGGTGACGCCCCGCTCGGCCGCGACGGTCGTCTTGCCGACCAGCAGGGCGGCGAGCAGCGGGTCCTCGATCCGCTCGGCGACCTGTTCGGCGGTGGCCCGGTGGTCACCGACCACCTCGCCGACGAACTCGACGGCGTCGTCGTACATCTCCAGCTCGAGGAGCCCCAGGAGCGTGTGCATACGGTTGGCGTGTTCGTGGTCCTGGGCGCGCAGGGCGTCGATCAGACCGCGGGTCGAGTCGAGCTCGCGGCCCAGCTGCTCCAGCTCGGTGCGGTCGCGCAGCGTGGCCACGGCGCCGCCGTCGTCGGTGGGCATGCGGTTGGCGACCAGCACCCGCTGACCGCGGACGGTGAGCAAATCCGTGCCGGTCACGCGCCCGGCCAGCACGTCGGCGGTGCGGCCCGTGCCGAGCGCCTCGTCGGGGGAGGAGCCCACCGCGGTGTCCCCGATGCCCAGCAGGCGCTGCGCCTCGTCGTTGAGGAGGCGGATGCGGCCGGCGCGGTCCAGGGCGACGACGCCCTCCCGGATGCCGTGCAGCATCGCCTCGCGTTCCGACAGCAGCGCCGCGATGTCCGAGAAGGCGAGGTCCCTGGTCTGCCGGTGGACCCGCCGGGAGATGAGCCACGCGGCCAGCGCGCCGACGGCCAGGGCACCGCCGGCGTAGGCGAACAGCCCCGGGATCGCGTGGACCAGCCGGGCCCGGACGCTGTCGTAGGCGATACCGACCGAGACGGCGCCGACGACCCTGCCGTCGCTGTCGCGCAGTGGCACCTTGCCGCGGGCGGAGCGGCCCAGCGTGCCGCTGTCGATCTCCATGACCTCCTTGCCGGCCAGCGCCTGGCCGGGATCGGTCGAGACGATGCCGCCGATCTGCTCGCGGTCCGGGTGCGACCAGCGGACGCCCCGCCAGTCCATCACCACGATGTACTCGGCCTTGGTGGCCTTCCGGATCCGCTCGGCCTCCCGCTGCACCGGACCGTTCGGCGACGGAGCGGTGTCCCGCAGGTCCTCCGCGAGGCCGGGCTGCTGTGCGGTCGTCTGCGCGATCGCGAGCGCGCGGCGCATCGCCTGGTCGTCGAGCTGATCGCCGAGGGGCGCGAGGAACAGCCCGGTCGCGAGGACCGCGACTCCCGCGGCGATGGCCACCTGCATCAGCAACACCTGCGAGAACACCCGCCGGGGCATGCCGAGACGCAGGCGGCGTGCGGGAGGAGTGGGGCTCATACCCAAGACCGTACGTGGGGCTGCCCACCTGCCGAAACGGGTGTGAGGCGGATCTCTTGATCAATGCTTGAGCGGACGCGCCGGAGCCCGGGCCCCGGTCAGCTCGCGAGGGCGGTGGTCACCCTCACCTCACGGATCGCCACCACGTCCATCCGGGCGGGCGATCCGAGGACCGCCGCCCCGCAACTCTCCGGACGGGGCGGCAGGGCCGCCCCCTGGGCGACGCTCACCTGCCAGCGGCGCCCGTCGCAGTGAGCTACCGTCACCTCCCAGCGCGGGGCCGCACCGGTCGTCCGTACGACGCTCAGCGCTTCCGCGGCGGATTCGCCGGTCCTCTCACGCACGGCGAGTTCGGCGGCCTGACCGGGTCGTTCCCAGGCCGAGCCGCCCCGGCACCCCTCCATGACGATCCGCCCCTCGCGCGCACCGAGCAGGACCTCTTTGAGGGTGTGGGCCTGGGCCCTGCCGTAGGCGTATCCGTACGGCAGCACCAGGACCGTCGGGGAGAAGCGGTGACCGCCCAGATGGGTGACCTCCCAGACGCCCTCGACGCCGGACGTGGCGAGTTCGGCAGCGAGGGGCCGGCCGAGGAGGGCGCAGCAGCGGTCGCGTTTGCCGTTGGTGCAGACGAGGGCGAGCGGATCGCCGTCGTGGGGCCGGCCGCCGAGCACGGCCCCGAAGGAGCGGTGGTCGCCCCGGCCGAGGGCGGCGAAGTCGAGATCGAGCAGCTGCCCGGGGTCCGAGGTCGTGGCGGCGTGCAGCCACACGTTCCCCGGGACGGTGTGGGCGACGTACACCCGGCGTGCCGCGGGCATCCGGCGGTCCGCGTGGCGTCCGGGGCGCCGGATGAGCACGATCCGTACGCCCGTGTCCTTCGCGGCCGCCTCAAGGGCACGGCCCAGCGCGGGGTCCAGGTGGCTCGAGGTGAGCGCCTTGGCACCCCAGGGGCCGGGCTGTTCCAGCAACAGCCAGGTCCTCGCGGTGGCCGCGGTTCCCGAAACGGGCTCGTCGAGGTCCCGGGAGACACTTGAGCACGTACTCACAGAGGTGAGCCTAACCTGAGTTGGCTCGCGGTGGCCTCCGGCCCCCGCCCGGTGCTACTCCGGCAGTGGCTGGGGCGGCTTCGGACCCGTGTAAAGACCGCTCGGACGCATGCGCAGGGGGCGTTCGCCGTACTCCTCCAGGGCGTGTGCGATCCAGCCGGCCGTACGGGACACGGCGAAGATCGTCTCGCCCGCGGTCGAGGGCATGCCGCAGGAGGCGGTGAGCACGGCGAGCGCCAGGTCGACATTGGCGTGCAGCGGGGTGTGGCGGGCGGTGGTCTCGACGATGTCGCGGGCCGCGAGGAGGGCGGGCTCCGCGCGCGGGATCCGCTCCAGGAGGGTGAAGAGGGCACGCGCGCGTGGGTCCTCGCCCGGGTAGAGGCGGTGACCGAGTCCCGGGATGCTCCGGCCGGCCCGCAACTCCTCCGCGATGACGGGCGCGGCGTCGCCCCGGTCGAGCACGTCGAGGAGCAACCGGTGGGCATGCCCGCTCGCCGCGCCGTGCAGCGGCCCCTCGATCACGCCGAGCCCGGCGGAGACCGCCGCGTAGGCGTGGGCACGGGCCGACGCGGCGACGCGCACCGCGAGCGTGGAGGCGGCCAGGTCGTGGTCGGCGAGGAGGGCGAGGGTCGCGTCCAGGGCACGCAGCGACGGCTCGTCGGGCTCCCGCCCGGACAGCCGGGTCCAGAGGCGGTGCGCCAGGGGGCCCTCGTCGCGGCGGTCGTGTCCCGCCGGCGGCAGGGCGGCGACGAGCGTGGGGATGAGGCTGCGCGCCGTGCCGAGCACGGCGTCCTCCGACAGGTCGAAGCGCAGGGGGTCGGCGGTCGCCGCGGCGATCGTCGCGACGCGCAAGAGGTCGGTGGGCGCGGCGTGTCCGGGCAGCGCGCTGACGGCGCGGCGGGCGACGGCGACGGAGGCGGCGGGTGCGGTGAAGGCGGAGTCCGGGCGCAGCTTGCCGGTCCACAGCCACTCGGCGACCTCCTCGTAGGTGTGCCCGGTGGCCAGGTCGACCGCGTCGACACCGCGGAAGTAGTAGCGGTCGCTCTCGATGAGCGTGATGCACGTCCGTACCGACAACTCGCCCCCGGAGCCGGAGCCGGAGCCGGAGCCGCCGGCGCTCTCCCGCCTGTTGCGCCGGGCCAGTGCCTCGACCTCCCCGGCGTCGAACGTGCTGCTCCGGCCGCCCGGCACCCGCCGGCTGCTGAGCTGGCCGCGGCTCACGTACGCGTACACGGTCTCCGGCTTCACGCCGAGCAGCTCGGCGGCTTCCTTGGTGCTCAGCCGCCGTTCCGCGTCGGGTGGGGCGGACTCTTGATCGCGCATATGGGTCACCGTATCCGCCTGGCGGACCATTGATTGATGTATTGATTCAATCAATATTGACAGGAATAAAGTCAACCATGGACAGTCTAATCAAGTCCAGGGAGGTAGACGTGTCCGTCAACAGGTCCGCAGCCGCACTCGTCGACGCACCACGGGGACTCGCCGGTGTCGTCGTCACCGACACCCGCATCGGTGACGTCCGTGGTCTCGAGGGCTTTTACCACTACCGCCAGTACTCCGCCGTGGACCTCGCGCGGACCCGCTCCTTCGAGGACGTCTGGCATCTGCTCGTGCAGGGCGAACTCCCGGACCCCGGGCGGAGCGCGGCCTTCGCGGCCGAAACCGCCGAGCTGCGGAGGCTGCCCGACGAGGTGCGGGCGGCCCTGCCGGCCATCGCGGCGGCCGGCGGGCGCTCCGGCCCGCTCGCCGGGATGCGTACGGCGCTGTCGCTGCTCGGCGCCGCGAAGAGCTTCAGCCCCGTGTACGACACGGACACCGCCCGGCGTCGGCAGGACACTCTCGAGGCCACCGCGGCCGTACCCACGCTGCTCACCGCCCTGCACCGGCTGGGGAAAGGACTCGAGCCGGTCGCGCCGCGCGAGGACCTGTCGTACGCGGCGAACTACCTCTACATGCTGACGGGTTCGGTCCCCACGGAGCGGCACGCGCGGGCGATCGAGCAGTACCTGATCTCAACCATTGATCATGGATTCAATGCGTCAACCTTCACCGCCCGGGTGATCGCGTCGACGGGCGCGGACGTGGCGGCGTGCCTCGCCGGCGCGGTGGCCGCGCTGTCGGGGCCGCTCCATGGCGGTGCGCCCAGCCGGGCACTGGACACCCTGGACGCGATCGGCACCCCGGACCGGATCGACTCCTGGGTGCGTCAGCGGGTGCTCGCCGGTGAGCGCATCATGGGCTTCGGGCATGCGATCTACCGCACGGAGGACCCGCGCTCCCGGATGCTGCGGGAGGTCGCCCAGGGGTTCGGCGGCCCGCGGGTCGACTTCGCGGTCGAGGTCGAGCGGCACGTCGAGGCGATCCTGGCGGAGCTGAAGCCGGGCCGTGAGCTCCACACCAACGTCGAGTACTACGCGGGTGTGGTCATGGAACTCTGCGGCCTGCCCCGCGAGATGTTCACGCCGACGTTCGCCGCCGGGCGCGTGGTGGGCTGGAGCGCCAACATCCTGGAACAGGCGGAGGATACGAAGATCATCAGGCCGGTGGCACGGTACGTGGGGCCGGAGGCGCCGGTACCGGTGCCGGCCTGAGGCACGGCGGCGCGGCCCCCACGAGTGCCACTGACGACCGTTCACTCTTCGCGGCTCTCATGGCTCGTATCCTGGCTCGGCATCCCATCCTCGTACGTGTGCCGGGAACCCGAGCCGGTGCACCCGTCGGCATGAGAGAGGTCGCACGGTGAGCCACCCGAGCCCGAAACCGCGGCAGATCCCGGTCGTCGTCCTGGCCGGATTCCTCGGCTCGGGAAAGACCACACTGCTCAACCACCTGCTCCACCGCAGCGGCGGCAGCCGCATCGGCGCCATCGTCAACGACTTCGGGGCCATCGAGATCGACGCCATGGCCGTGGCCGGAGCACTCGGCGACTCGACGGTCTCGCTCGGCAACGGATGCCTGTGCTGTGCCGTCGACGCGAGCGAACTGGACGAGTACCTGGAGCGCCTCGCGGACCCCTCACTCGGTATCGACGTCATCGTCATCGAGGCCAGCGGGCTGGCCGAGCCGCAGGAACTCGTACGGATGGTGCTCGCCAGCGAGCATCCGGGGATCGTGTACGGCGGTCTTGTCGAGGTCGTCGACGCCGCCGAGTTCGACGACACCCGGTCCAGGCATCCCGAGATCGACCGGCACCTCGCGCTGGCCGACCTCGTCGTGGTCAACAAGGCAGACCGGGCGGCGGACGGTGAACGCGTCCTCGGGCTGGTCCGCTCCCTCGTCGACCGCGCCGCCGTCGTACCGGCCACCTACGGCCGCATCGACCCCGAGTTCCTCTTCGACTGCCGGCCGAGTGAGGAGCGCATCGGCCAGCTGTCCTTCGACGACCTGCACGAGCACGGCGGGGACGGCCACAAGGGCCACGACGGCCATGCGGGGCATCTGCACACCGGCTACGACAGCCTGTCGTTCGTCTCACGGGAGCAGCCCCTCGACCCGCGCCGGCTGATGGAGTTCCTCGACAGCCGGCCGGAGGGGCTGTACCGGATCAAGGGCTATGTCGACTTCGGGCCGTACGACGTCCGGAACCGCTACGCCGTCCACGCCGTCGGGCGGTTTCTGCGCTTCTACCCGGAGCCCTGGCCGGCCGGCGGCGAACGCCTCACCCAGCTGGTCCTCATCGGCTCCGGCATCGACGTCTCGGCCCTCGACAAGGGACTCGACTCGTGCCGGAGCGACGCCCCCCACGCCGACGAGCACGGCATGTGGGGCGTCCTGCGGTTCGTCCAGGGCTCGGAGGAGGAGCCGGCGGTCTAGACCGGGCCCGCCACCATCGCCACCGTCTTCGCCAGGGACACGCCCGAGCCGTCCCGGCGCGGGTCCATCTCCGGGAGGTCGGCCGGCGTGCCGTTCTTCTGCGCGGCGAGGGCCGGGGCAGGGCCGGCCCAGGCCAGGGACAGGCAGTCCTCACCCTTCAGGAACCGCTGGCAACGCACGCCGCCGGTGGCCCGGCCCTTGCGCGGGTACTGGTCGAATGGGGTCAGCTTGGCCGTCGTCTGGACGGAGTCGTCCAGCGTGCCCCGCGAGCCCGCCACGGTGAAGACGACGGCGTCCGCCGCCGGATCCACCGCGGTGAAGGAAATGACCTTCGCGCCCTCGGCGAGCTTGACGCCCGCCACACCGCCCGCCGGGCGGCCCTGGGGACGCACCACCGAGGCCTGGAAGCGCAGCAGCTGGGCGTCGTCGGTGATGAAGACCAGGTCCTCCTCGCCCGTGCGCAGCTCCACCGCGCCGACGATCCGGTCGCCCTCCTTGAGGGTGATCACCTCCAGCTCCTCCTTGTGGGACGGATAGTCCGGCACCACACGCTTGACCACGCCCTGTTCCGTGCCCAGCGCCAGGCCGGGCGACGACTCGTCGAGGGTGGTCAGGCAGACGACCGTCTCGTCGTCCTCCAGGGAGACGAACTCGGCCAGCGGGGCACCTCCCGCGAGGTTCGGCGTCGGCATCGACTCCGGCAGCTGGGGCAGGTCGATCACGTTCAGCCGCAGCAGCCGGCCCGCCGAGGTGACCGCGCCGATCTCGCCGCGGGCGGTGGCCGGTACCGCCGAGACGATCACGTCGTGCTTGACGCGCTTGGCTCCGGCGGAGTCCGCGAACGGCTCGCCGTTCGCCGTGCGGGCCAGCAGACCCGTCGAGGACAGCAGCACGCGGCACGGGTCGTCGGCCACCTGGAGCGGCACGGCGGCGACCGGGGCACCGCCCGACTCCAACAGGACCGTACGCCGGTCGGTGCCGAACTTCTTGGCGACCGTGGCCAGTTCGGAGGAGACCAGCTTGCGCAGCTCCGCGTCCGAGTCGAGGATCCGGGTCAGCTCCTCGATCTCCGCGTTGAGCCGGTCCTTCTCCGCCTCCAGCTCGATGCGGTCGTACTTGGTCAGGCGGCGCAGCGGCGTGTCGAGGATGTACTGCGTCTGGACCTCACTCAGCGAGAACTGCTCCATCAGGCGCTGCTTCGCCTGCGCCGAGTTCTCGCTGGAGCGGATGAGGCGGATGACCTCGTCGATGTCCAGCAGGGCCGTCAGCAGACCCTCGACCAGGTGCAGCCGGTCTCGCTTCTTGCCGCGGCGGAACTCCGACCGCCGCCGCACGACGTTGAAACGGTGGTCGAGATAGACCTCGAGCAGCTCCTTCAGACCCAGCGTGAGCGGCTGGCCGTCGACCAGGGCCACGTTGTTGATGCCGAAGGACTCCTCCATCGACGTCAGCTTGTACAGCTGCTCCAGGACCGCCTCCGGCACGAAGCCGTTCTTGATCTCGATGACCAGGCGCAGGCCGTGCTCACGGTCGGTGAGGTCCTTGACGTCGGCGATGCCCTGCAGCTTCTTCGAACCGACCAGGTCCTTGATCTTGGCGATGACCTTCTCCGGGCCGACCGTGAAGGGCAGCTCGGTGACGACGAGGCCCTTGCGGCGGGCCGTCACCTGCTCCACCGACACGGTCGCCCGGATCTTGAACGTGCCGCGGCCCGACTCGTACGCGTCCCGGATGCCGGAGAGTCCGACGATGCGGCCGCCCGTGGGCAGGTCCGGGCCCGGTACGTGCTTCATCAGGGCGTCGAGGTCCGCGTTCGGGTGCCTGATCAGGTGGCGGGCGGCGGCGATGACCTCGCGCAGGTTGTGCGGCGGCATGTTCGTGGCCATGCCGACCGCGATGCCCGACGCGCCGTTGACCAGGAGGTTCGGGAAGGCGGCGGGCAGCGCCACCGGTTCCCGCTCCTGACCGTCGTAGTTCGGGTTGAAGTCGACGGTGTCCTCGTCGATCGACTCCGTCATCAGACTCGTCGCCTCGGCCATCCGGCACTCGGTGTACCGCATGGCGGCCGGCGGGTCGTCGTTGCCCAGCGAGCCGAAGTTGCCGTGGCCGTCGACCAGGGGGACGCGCATCGAGAAGGGCTGGGCCATGCGCACGAGGGCGTCGTAGATCGACGCGTCGCCGTGCGGGTGCAGCTTGCCCATCACCTCGCCGACGACACGGGCGCACTTGACGTAGCCGCGCTCGGGGCGCAGCCCCATCTCGTTCATCTGGTAGACGATGCGGCGGTGCACCGGCTTGAGGCCGTCGCGGGCGTCGGGCAGGGCACGGGAGTAGATGACCGAGTACGCGTACTCGAGGAAGGAGCCCTGCATCTCGTCGACGACGTCGATGTCGAGGATCCTCTCCTCGTACGAGTCGTCGGGCGGCGGGTTCTTCGTGCTGCGGCGGGCCATCGCTGCCGGCTCCTCCTGTTACTGGTCGCTCGCCTGCGGGGCGTTCATGCCGGCCCCCGGGCGAGCTGATGCTGCTGCGATCCGGATCTGACGCCGACCATTGTGGACCGCCGCACTGACAACCGGGGACCAGGACCCGGATCCGGACCTGGCGGCGCCGTCCGGCACGGTCGCGGCCGGACACGTCGTCCCGCTCCGCGCGAACGCCCGCCGGGAACTTCACCAGGCCCTCGCGCGCTTGCATACAGTGGCAGGACTCGGCAGGAAAACCGCGGTTTGATCAACCGCTTCGCGATCGAAGGGACGTACATGCCCATGGGTCACACGGCCACAGCCCAGGCAGGCTCCGGGGGCCTGACAGCGACCGAGCACCGCCTGGCCAACGGCCTGCGCGTGGTGCTCTCCGAGGACCACCTGACCCCGGTCGCGGCGGTGTGCCTCTGGTACGACGTCGGCTCGCGCCACGAAGTCAAGGGCCGTACCGGCCTGGCTCACCTTTTCGAGCACTTGATGTTCCAGGGTTCCGCCCAGGTGAAGGGCAACGGCCACTTCGAGCTCGTCCAGGGCGCCGGCGGCTCGCTGAACGGCACCACCAGCTTCGAGCGGACCAACTACTTCGAGACCATGCCCGCCCACCAGCTGGAGCTGGCCCTCTGGCTGGAGGCCGACCGCATGGGCTCCCTGCTGGCCGCCCTCGACGACGAGTCGATGGAGAACCAGCGGGACGTCGTCAAGAACGAGCGCCGCCAGCGCTACGACAACGTCCCCTACGGCACCGCCTTCGAGAAGCTGACCGCCCTCGCCTACCCGGAGGGCCACCCCTACCACCACACCCCGATCGGCTCGATGGCCGACCTGGACGCGGCGACCCTGGAGGACGCGCGCGCGTTCTTCCGCACCTACTACGCGCCGAACAACGCCGTGCTCTCCGTGGTCGGTGACATCGACCCGGAGCAGACCCTGGCCTGGGTCGAGAAGTACTTCGGCTCCATTCCCGGTCACGACGGCAAGCCGGCCCCGCGTGACGGCTCGCTGCCGGAGATCATCGGCGAGCAGCTGCGCGAGGTCGTCGAGGAGGAGGTCCCGGCGCGTGCCCTGATGGCCGCCTACCGGCTGCCGCAGGACGGCACGCGCGAGTGCGACGCGGCCGACCTCGCCCTCACCGTCCTCGGCGGCGGCGAGTCCTCCCGCCTCTACAACCGCCTCGTCCGGCGGGACCGTACGGCCGTGGCGGCCGGCTTCGGCCTGCTGCGGCTCGCGGGAGCGCCCTCCCTGGGCTGGCTGGACGTGAAGACGTCCGGTGACGTGGAGGTGCCGGTCATCGAGACCGCCATCGACGAGGAGCTCGCCCGGTTCGCCGAGGAGGGCCCCACGGCCGAGGAGATGGAGCGCGCCCAGGCCCAGTTGGAGCGCGAGTGGCTGGACCGGCTCGGCACGGTCGCGGGCCGTGCCGACGAACTGTGCCGGTACGCCGTGCTGTTCGGCGACCCGCAGCTCGCCCTGACCGCCGTGCAGCGCGTGCTGGAGGTCACGGCGGAGGAGGTCCAGGAGGTCGCCAAGGCCCGCCTGCGGCCCGACAACCGCGCGGTGCTCGTCTACGAGCCCGTCGCCGACGAGGACGCCGAGAGCGACGCGACAGACGCGGACACCGCAGCCGCGGCCGGAGACGAGAACGAGGAGGCGGCCAAGTGACCGAGCTCGCCACGATGGACTTCCACCCCCAGCCGCAGGCGGGCGCCGCCAAGCCGTGGGCCTTCCCGGCCCCCGAGCGCGGCACGCTCGACAACGGCCTGACGGTGCTGCGCTGCCACCGCCCCGGCCAGCAGGTCGTCGCCGTGGAGGTGCTGCTGGCCGCACCCCTGGAGGCCGAGCCGGCCGGCCTGGACGGGGTGGCCACGATCATGGCCCGGGCCTTCTCCGAGGGCACCGACAAGCACTCCGCCGAGGAGTTCGCCGCCGAGCTGGAGCGCGCCGGCGCCACCCTCGACGCGCACGCCGATCACCCCGGCGTCCGGCTCAGCCTGGAGGTGCCGGCCTCCCGGCTCGCCAAGGGACTCGGCCTGATCGCCGACGCCCTCAGGGCACCCGCGTTCGCCGACAGCGAGGTCGAGCGGCTGGTCCGCAACCGCCTCGACGAGATCCCGCACGAGCTGGCCAACCCGTCGCGGCGCGCCGCCAAGGAGCTCTCCAAGGAGCTCTTCCCGGCGGACTCACGCATGTCGCGGCCCCGGCAGGGCACCGAGGAGACGGTCGCCGCGATCGACTCCGCGGCCGTACGCGGCTTCTACGAGAAGCACGTCAGGCCCGCCACGGCCACCGCCGTGGTCGTCGGCGACCTCACCGGTGTCGACCTCGACGCGCTGCTCGGGGACACGCTGGGCTCGTGGACCGGCTCCTCGGCCGAGCCGCGCCCGGTGCCGCCGGTGACCGCCGACGACACGGGCCGGGTCGTGATCGTGGACCGGCCGGGCGCCGTCCAGACGCAGCTGCTGATCGGCCGCATCGGCGCGGACCGGCACGACCGTGTGTGGCCCGCGCAGGTGCTCGGCACGTACTGCCTGGGCGGCACCCTCACCTCCCGCCTGGACCGCGTCCTGCGTGAGGAGAAGGGCTACACCTACGGGGTGCGGGCGTTCGCCCAGGTCCTCAGGTCCGCCCCGGACGGGACCGGCGCCGCGATGCTCGCCATCAGCGGTTCCGTGGACACGCCCAACACCGGCCCGGCGCTTCAGGACCTGTGGACGGTGCTGCGCACCCTCGCCGCCGAGGGACTGACCGACGCCGAGCGGGACGTCGCCGTGCAGAACCTGGTCGGCGTGGCGCCGCTGAAGTACGAGACGGCGGCGGCCGTCGCGTCCACGCTGGCCGACCAGGTCGAGCAGCACCTGCCCGACGACTACCAGGCCACGCTGTACCGGCAGCTCGCCGCGACCGGCACGGTGGAAGCCACCGCGGCGGCCGTCAGCGCCTTCCCGGTGGACCGTCTGGTGACCGTCCTCGTCGGTGACGCGGCGCAGATCAAGGGCCCGGTCGAGGCCCTGGGCATCGGCGAAGTCACGGTCGTCGCCGCCGAGTAGGGGCACACGCGTAGGGGCCCTGGTTGTCTTCTTAGGCACCAGGGCTCCTTTATGCCCGAATTGATACGGGAGTTGCCCGTCTGCCCTGTGGGATGCACTACAAAAGCGGCGATCCGTTTGGGAATTGAAAGTGGCCCCGCTTAGCGTCGTCCGGGCTGTTCGTCAGGCAGTGCGCCGCAACCGCGGCACCGGACAGTCATCGCCGAGTCCCCATACGGCGCGAGCCAGGGGAGCCGGGGACCCAACCGCAGTCCCTGGGGTGAATCGGACGCCCGCGCGCACCGCGAGGGGGTCCGTAGGAGACCTTCCTGCTCCGAACCCGTCAGCTAACCCGGTAGGCGAGAGGGAAGGAAAGGATCAGCCACTCCATGGCGTTCACGCGCGCCACCGGGAAGCACCGTCGTCCCAGCCGTATCCAGCGCCGTACGGCCCGCGCCGCGGGCGTCGCGGCCCTCGCCACCACCGGTGTCATCGGCACCGTGGCGGCTCCGGCGGCCATGGCGGCGGAGCCCGCAGCCGAGCAGACCGGCCTCACCCCGGTCGTCACCATGGGCGACACCGTGGCCCATCAGATCGACGCCCAGGCCGCCGCCCAGAAGCAGGCCGCCGAGGAGGCCGCCGCCAAGAAGAAGGCCGAGGAGGCCGCGCGCAAGCGGGCCGCCGAACTCGCCGAGAAGGCCAAGAAGGCGGCCGAGCAGGCGGCCGAGGAGGCCCGCGAGGCCAAGGAGCGTGCCGCCCGCGAGGCCGAGCGCAAGCGCCTCGGCAGCTACGTGTCCCCGATCTCCGGCTCGTACGTCTCCACCGGCTACCAGACCAGCAGCGGCCTGTGGTCCTCCGGCAGCCACACCGGCGTCGACTTCCACGCCGCCACCGGCACCTCCGTCCGCGCGGTCGGCATGGGCACGGTCGTCGAGGCCGGCTGGGGCGGCTCCTACGGCAACCAGGTCGTGATCAAGATGAACGACGGGACATACACCCAGTACGGCCACCTGTCGTCCGTCGGCGTCTCGGTCGGCCAGCAGGTCACCCCCGGCCAGCAGATCGGCCTGTCCGGCGCCACCGGCAACGTCACCGGCCCGCACCTGCACTTCGAGGCCCGCACGAGCCCCGAGTACGGCTCCGACATCGACCCCGTCGCCTACCTCCGCTCGCACGGCGTGAACGTCTGACGGCACACCGTTTCGGATTCCCGAAGCCCCGGCTCCCCGAGCCGGGGCTTTCGGTGTTTGCCACGGCCCACTGTCCAAAAAATATCCATGGATTCCCACCTGCCGTCGGAAATCCGGGCTGATTGCAATAGAGTCACGGAACACGCGTCACTCCTCGACGTTTCACGGGGATTAAACGGAGGTCGGTCATGCGTATTCCCGCGCACTCGGTGTGCACGGCCATCCGGGACGACATCGTCGCGGGTGTCTACGAACGCGGCAGCCGGCTGACCGAGGAACTCCTCGCGCGCCGCTACGGCGTCTCGCGCGTCCCCGTCCGGGAGGCCCTGCGCACCCTGGAGGCCGAGGGCTTCGTGGTGACCCGGCGGCACGCGGGCGCCTGCGTCGCCGAACCCACCGAGCAGGAGGCCGCCGACCTGCTGGAGATGCGCATGCTGCTGGAGCCGCTCGGTGCCGCCCGGGCCGCCCAGCGCCGCACCGAGGCCCATCTGAAGGTCCTGCGCGGACTGGTCCGGCTCGGGCAGGAGCGTGCCCGCCGGGGCAACAGCGACGACCTGCGCTCTCTGGGCGGCTGGTTCCACGAGACGCTGGCACAGGCATCCGGCAGTCCGGCGCTGACCTCGATGCTCACCCAGCTGCGCCACAAGATCGCCTGGATGTACGCCGTGGAGGTGCCGGACAGTCCCATGGAGTCCTGGACCGAGCACGGCGCGATCGTCGACGCGGTGGCGCGCGGCGACGGCGAGCGCGCGCGGGCGGTCACGGCGCGGCACACCGAGCGCGCGACGGCCGCGCACCGACTGCGTTTCGGTTCCACCGGGGAGCGCGCCGAGCGTGTGAGGAACTCGCAACATTCCGTAAACACGGCGAGCCTGCGGCATTAACACAAGAGCCGTATACAAAGAGCAGCTAATTCGCGGGGGATTATTTCTGCTGCCCGCAATCCGGGAATTCGCCGAAAAGGCGAAGGGCCCGCCCGATGAATCGGGCGAGCCCTTCAGGGTGCGCCGGGTCCGGCGCGGAGAAAAACTCAGACGGTCTCGGGAAGTTCCTCGAGACCCTCGGAGACCAGCTTCGCGAGCCGGTCGAGAGCGGCGTCCGCGCCCTCGGCGTCGGAGGCGAGGACGATCTCCTCGCCGCCCTGTGCGCCGAGGCCGAGAACGGCCAGCATGGAGGCCGCGTTCACGGGGGTGCCGCCTGCCTTGGCGATCGTCACCGGGACGCCTGCGGCCGTGGCGGCTCGGACGAAGATGGAGGCGGGGCGGGCGTGGAGGCCCTCGGCCCAGCCGACGTTGACGCGGCGCTCAGCCATGTGTTGCTGCCCTTCGGTGTTCAGGGTTGTCTAGACCAGTTTCCCACAGCGTGAAGTTGTACCGGGGCGGTCCTCGAGGGACCGCCCCGGGGTGCCGTCGGGTCGCGGCCTCGACCCGGCTGACGCCCTCCGGAGACCGTCTCGCGCCGTTGCCGGACACGAGCCGTACTCTGGGGCCCATGCAGACCTCGCCGGACCGGCACGAGTATCCCGCCCACTGGGAAGCCGACGTGGTGCTGCGCGACGGTGGCACCGCGCGCGTCCGGCCCATCACCGTTGATGACGCCGAGCGCCTGGTCAGCTTCTATGAGCAGGTCTCCGACGAGTCGAAGTACTACCGCTTCTTCGCGCCGTACCCTCGCCTGTCCGCCAAGGACGTCCACCGCTTCACGCACCACGACTTTGTGGACCGGGTGGGACTCGCGGCCACAGTGGGCGGCGAGTTCATCGCCACCGTACGCTACGACCGGATCGGCCCGGACGGAATACCCGCGTCCGCACCCGCCGACGAGGCCGAGGTCGCCTTCCTGGTGCAGGACGCCCACCAGGGCCGCGGCGTCGCCTCCGCCCTCCTCGAACACATCGCCGCCGTGGCCCGCGAGCGCGGCATCCGCCGCTTCGCCGCCGAGGTGCTGCCCGCCAACACCAAGATGATCAAGGTGTTCACGGACGCCGGGTACACCCAGAAGCGCAGCTTCGAGGACGGCGTCGTCCGTCTGGAGTTCGACCTCGAACCCACCGACCGCTCCCTCGCCGTGCAGTACGCGCGCGAACACCGCGCCGAGGCACGCTCCGTGCAGCGGCTGCTCGCGCCCGGCTCGGTCGCCGTCATCGGCGCCGGACGCAACCCCGGCGGCGTGGGCCGCAGCGTTCTCGGCAACATCCGCGACGCCGGGTTCACGGGCCGCCTCCACGCCGTGAACAAGGCCCTCCCCGAGGGGCAGAGGGAACTCGACGGGGTGCCCGCCCACCGCTCGGTCCGCGACATCGACGGCCCGGTCGACCTGGCGGTCGTCGCCGTACCCGCCGAGCACGTCCCCGAGGCCGTCACCGAGTGCGGCGAACACGGCGTACAGGGTCTCGTCGTCATCTCCGCCGGGTACGCCGACAGCGGCCCCGAGGGCCGTGAACGCCAGCGCGCCCTCGTGCGGCACGCGCGCACCTACGGCATGCGGATCATCGGGCCGAACGCCTTCGGCCTCATCAACACCTCCCCGGAGGTGCGGCTCAACGCCTCCCTCGCCCCCGAGATGCCGCGCCCCGGCCGGATCGGACTCTTCGCCCAGTCCGGCGCCATCGGCATCGCCCTGCTGTCCCGGCTGCACCGGCGCGGCGGCGGCGTCACGGGTGTGACCGGCGTCTCCACCTTCGTCTCCTCCGGCAACCGGGCCGACGTCTCCGGCAACGACGTCCTCCAGTACTGGCACGAGGACCCCGACACCGACGTCGTCCTCATGTACCTGGAGTCCATCGGCAACCCCCGCAAGTTCGCCCGCCTCGCCCGCCGGACCGCCGCGGCGAAACCGCTGGTCGTGGTCCAGGGTGCCCGGCACGGCGCCGCCCCCCAGGGGCACGCGGTACGGGCGACCCGGCTGCCGCACGCGACCGTCTCGGCGCTGCTGCGCCAGGCCGGCGTCATCCGGGTCGACACCATCACCGACCTGGTGGACGCGGGCCTGCTGCTCGCCCGCCAGCCCCTGCCCGCCGGTCCCCGGGTGGCGATCCTCGGCAACTCCGAGTCGCTCGGCCTGCTCACCTACGACGCGTGCCTCGCCGAGGGGCTGCGGCCGCATCCCCCGCTCGACCTGACCACGGCGGCATCGGCGGCGGACTTCCACGCGGCCCTGTCCCGGGCGCTGGCGGACGACTCGTGCGACGCGGTGGTCGTCACCGCCATACCGGCGGTGGGGGAGGGGTCGATCGGGGACGCGGCCCTCGCCGAGGCGCTCCGCTCCGCGGCGGCCGCGGCTCCGGCCAAGCCGGTCCTGGTCGTCCACGTGGAGCTCGGCGGCCTGGCCGAGGCCCTGTCGGCAGCGGCCAGCACGGCACCACAGGCCGGGACGGACAATCCGCCGCAAAACAGCCCCGACGCCCCTCAAGTCCCGTCCCATCCGACGCCCGCCGAAGAACCCCCCGACGGCACCCACCTCATCCCCGCCTATCCCGCCGCCGAACGTGCTGTACGGGCCCTCGCCCAGGCCGTCACCTACGCCCAGTGGCGACGCGACGCCGCCGAGCCCGGCAAGGTGCCCGAGTACGAGGACATCGACGTCAGGGGCGCCGCCACGCTGATCGACGGGCTCCTCGCGCGCGGGAAGGGCTTCACGCTCGGCGCGGGCGAGACCTGCGACCTGCTCGGCCACTACGGCGTCCACGTCCACCGCACCCTGCCCGCCCCGACCCCCGACGCCGCCGCCGAGGCCGCCCGCGGCCTCGGCTACCCCGTGGCCCTCAAGGCCACCGCCCCGCACCTGCGGCACCGCGCCGACCTGGGCGGCGTACGCCTCGACCTCGCGGACGAGGACCAACTGCGACGCGCGTACGCGGAGTTGACGGAACTGTTCGGCACGCCGGACGAGCTGCGCCCGGTGGTACAGCGGATGGCGCCGCGCGGCGTGGACGTCGTCGTACGGGCCGTCATCGACCCCGCGGCCGGAGCCGTGCTCTCCTTCGGGCTCGCCGGAGCCGCCTCCCAGCTGCTCGGGGACACCGCCCACCGGCTGATCCCGGTCACCGACAAGGAGGCGACCTCGCTGGTGCGGTCGATCCGCACGGCACCCCTGCTGTTCGGCTGGCGCGGCTCCGCACCGGCCGACACCCGTGCCCTGGAGGAGCTGCTGCTGCGGGTGTCCCGGCTGGTCGACGACCATCCCGAGGTGGTCGCGGTCACCCTGGAGCCGGTCGTCGTCGCCTCGCACGGCCTGAGCGTCCTGGGCGCCTCCGTCCGCCTGGCCCCACCGCCCGCCCGCGACGACCTCGGCCCGCGGACCCTCCCCGCGTACTGACAGGGGGCGAGCTGTCCCTCGCAGTCAGTGGTCCCCCGTAGGATGGGCCTCATGGCCAAGACCAGTACGACGACCCAGGGGCTGCGGGCGGCGATCGAGCGCAGCGGCTACTACCCGGCCCTCGTGGCCGAGGCGGTGGAGGCCGCGGTGGGCGGCGATCCCATCCGGTCGTACCTGGTCCACCAGGAGACGACGTTCGACCAGAACGAGGTCCGGCGCCATGTGACGGTGCTCGTCCTCACGGACCACCGCTTCATCGTCAGCCACACCGACGAACAGGCCGCCGACAGCACCTCCCCGACGCCGTATGCCACCACGTCCACGGAGTCCGTGAAGCTCGGGCGCATCTCCTCGATCGTGGTCAGCCGCGTGGTCGCCAACCCGGAGTCGTACAAGCCGGGCACCCTGCCCCGCGAGGTCGTCCTCACCATCGGCTGGGGCGCCGTCTCCCGCATCGACCTGGAGCCGGCCGCCTGCGGCGACCCCAACTGCGAGGCGGACCACGGCTACACCGGCAACTCGACGGCGGACGACCTCAGCCTGCGCGTCAGCGAGGCCGGGGACGGGCCGGAGACCGTGCGCCAGGCACTCGCCTTCGCGCAGGCCCTCTCCGAGGCGACCGCGGACACCACCCGCTGATGACACAGCTCCCCACGGCCTGGGACCAGCACCCCGAACCGCTCACCGTCTCCTCCGCGCCGGTCCCCGAATACGGCAGCGGCTCACTCGCCGACCTCCTGCCCACACTGGCCGCGGGCATGGACGTGCCCGGCATGACCGCCGCGATCTCCGAGCTCACCCCCGCCGACCGGAACTGCGTGTTCCTGATCGACGGCCTCGGCTGGGAGCAGCTCAAGGCGCACCCCGAGGACGCCCCCTTCATGACGTCCCTGCTCGCCACCTCGCGCGGCGGCACCGGGCGTCCGCTCACCGCCGGCTACCCGGCGACCACGGCGACCTCCCTCGCCTCCGTCGGCACCGGCCTGCCGCCCGGCGCGCACGGCCTGCCCGGCTACACCGTGCGCAACCCCGACACCGGCGAGCTGATGAACCAGCTGCGCTGGCAGCCGTGGGCCCCGCCCGGCCCCTGGCAGCCCTACCCGACGGTCTTCCAGCTGGCGCACCGGGCGGGCGTGCACGCCGCGCAGGTGTCGTCCCCCACCTTCGAGCACACCCCGCTGACCAAGGTGGCGCTCAGCGGCGGAACGTTCCTCGGGCGGCTCTCCGGCGAGGACCGCGTCGACCTGGCGGCCGAGCAACTCGCCGCCGACGACCGCTCCCTGGTCTACACGTACTTCGCCGAAGTGGACGGCGCCGGCCACCGCTACGGCGTCGACTCCGACACCTGGCGCGGCCAGCTCATGTACGCCGACCGCCTGGTCCAGCGCCTCGCCGAGCAACTGCCGCCGCACAGCGCGCTCTACGTCACCGCCGACCACGGCATGATCGACGTGCCCTTCGACGAGCAGCACCGCATCGACTTCGACGAGGACTGGGAACTGAGCGCCGGAGTCGCCCTGCTCGGCGGCGAGGGCCGCGCCCGGCACGTCTACGCGGTGCCCGGCGCCGCGAACGACGTCCTGACCTGCTGGCGCGAGGTGCTCGGCGAGCAGTTCTGGGTGGCCTCACGCGACGAGGCCATCGCGGCGGGCTGGTTCGGCCCGCACATCGACAAACGGGTCCACGGCCGTATCGGCGACGTCATCGCCGCCGCGCGCGACGACGTCCTGCTCATCGCCTCCCAGCGGGAGCCGAAGGAGTCGGCGATGGTCGGCAACCACGGCTCGATGACCCCTGCCGAGCAGCTGGTCCCCCTGCTCGAAGTACGCTCCTGACGTCCCGCCACCCCCCGCTACACCGAAAGGCGCACAACTCTCCATGCCCGAGCTGGTGTTCTTCTCCGGAACGATGGACTGCGGGAAGTCGACCCTGGCTCTCCAGATCGAGCACAACCGCTCGGCGCGCGGCCTGTCGGGCATGATCTTCTCGCGGGACGACCGCGCGGGCGAGGGCAAGCTGTCGTCGCGGCTGGGCCTGGTCACCGACGCCGTGGAGGTCGAGGACGGCCAGGACCTCTACGCCTACCTCGTCGACCACCTCTCGCACGGCGGCCGCGCGGACTACGTGATCGCCGACGAGGCGCAGTTCCTCGCGCCGGAGCAGATCGACCAGCTCGCGCGCGTGGTGGACGACCTGGGCCTGGACGTGTACGCCTTCGGCATCACGACCGACTTCCGCTCCAAGCTGTTCCCCGGCTCCCAGCGGCTGGTGGAACTGGCCGACCGGGTCGAGGTGCTGCAGGTCGAGGCGCTGTGCTGGTGCGGCGCCCGCGCCACGCACAACGCCCGCACCATAGGCGGTCAGATGGTGGTCGAGGGCGCCCAAGTCGTCGTCGGCGACGTCAACCAGCCCGACGACATCGGCTACGAGGTCCTCTGCCGCCGCCACCACCGCCGCCGTATGACGGCGGCGACGGCCCGCGCGGCGGCCCTGTCCCCGGACGTCCTGCCCATCACTTCGGCCTGACCCCGTCCGGGAGGCGAAGCCGTCCGGCGCCGTGTCTCCTCTGCGACCACGGACCTCGCATTCTCTCGGCAGACCCTCTACCGGCACGTCTCATGTGGGTGGATACCCCGAGAGGCGGCATCGCGGACCCGGCGGCCGTCGCTCACATGGTGTCGGTCTGGGAGTCGTCGTCCCAGTCGGTCGCCAAGGCGGTCGGCAGCGGCAGCCCGTACTTGTCGCACAGGAACCGGGTCTGGCAGTACCGCTGCGCGTCGGCGGCCACCCTGCCGAGGATCGCAGAGTTCATCCCGGCACCGATGAGGACCCCCACGAACGGCACGACCTTGGCCACGTTCTTGACGGGCACCCTTGAGCCCGCTGGGCCCAGCTGTTTCATCAACTTCTCGAGGGCGGCCAGGAGGCGGTGGTCGTTGCGCAGCTTCTGTGACCAGTTCACGCGTCCCTTGACCGCGTCCGCCGCCCGTGCGACGTCGCGCAGCGGCCTGGCTTTGGCCGCCTGGGCCATGAATGACCGTTGGACGAGGCGCTGGATGAAGTCCTGCTCCTTGGGGTCCTTGGCGTCGTAGCCGTAGGAGTACGCGATGCGCGCCGCTATCGACGTGCTCAGGACCTGGACGACGAGGATGTCCGCCGTCATCGCGGTGAGGGTACCGGCGACGGGGACCGTGGCCAGCAGACCCATGGCGCCGCCTTCGACCGCGCCGGTGGTCCGCCACCTGAGGGTGTTGCGGGTCAGCAGCCGGTCGCAGACCTTGAGGTCCTGCTGCCGCAGTTCGGTGAAACTGTCGATCTCAAGGCCCTGCTTGCGGGCGAGGTCCTCAACGCTCTTCGGGTCATTGAGATCCATGGCCTTGTCGTTGACCAGCTCGAGCAACGCCGCCGCGCCCGCGAGCGCCGGTCGCAGGGCCGTGTCGGCGACCGCGTCGCCTGCGCGACGGATGGGCTCCGCGACCGCCTCCGGCACGGCGTCCTTGACCCGTCGTGCGGCGTTTCCCGCGACCTCACCGGTGCGGCCGAGCGCGTTGCTCGCCCAGTTCGGCAGACCACGGCGGTCGTCGCGGCGCTGCCAGTGCTCGTTGAGCGCGACCCATACCTGCCTCTCGTACGCGCTCATCGGGATCGCATCGTCGACGAGTGGGTCGGCGTACGTGCTCATTCGAGGTTCTCCCTTTCGACTGTGATCGCCGGTTCCACGGTGCCCTATCAGCCGACACGTGGGTGAGGTACATCGTTCAGTGACAAGTTCCGAAAGAAGTGGGAATGCAGAAGCCGGAAACCGAGCAATCTCCCAGCGCAGTTTGCCCGTTCAGTCACCGAGAGTGAACGCGAGGCCGCCCGCGCGCAGTTCGTCCTCGGTCTGGGTGAGACCGCCGCGGTGGGAGACCTCGACCGTGTAGAACTTCGAGCCCGGCGTGATGTCGTCGACCGTGAAGGGGAACTCGCAGCCTTGCTCCGTCTTCTCGCCGAAGCCCAGGCTCCCCACGGCGACGAGGGTTCCGGCGGCGTCGGTGACGTTGACCTGGGTGCCGAAGTCGATGTCGGAGTAGCCGCCCGTCCCGGAGCACAGCTCCTCGGACTCCAGACCGGCACCGATCCCGGCGACGGTGAGGGTTCCGTCGGTGCTGAACGGCCCCTCCACGTCCGCGTCCTGCTCGGCTCTCACGGAGGGCGAACCGGTCGTACCGGCCTCGGGTGTGTCGGCCCCGTTGCCACCGGCCAGCGACACCCCTGCCCAGCACGCTCCCACGACGGCGGCGCCGAGCCCGGCCCCGATCGCGAGGACCGTGCCGCGCGACAGCCGCGACCAGAGGGAGACGGAGGCGGACGCTGACTCCGACTCCTCGGGCGCGACCCCGGGTTTCTCGGGAATCGTGCTCGGGGGAGGGGTGTGCGGCTGCTGCTCCGGGACGGGCATCGCGGGACTTCCTTTCGGTACGAAGGGTGAGGTCACGAGGGGGAGCGGTGCGGCGGAGGGCCTGGGGACGCGGGCGGTTGCCGAACTCGGCGGCGGTCCCGTACCCGCCGGTACTCGGCCAGGGCTCCACCCGCCGAGAGCGTGACCCGCGAGGGATATCGGTTACCGGCATGGATGCTGGAGAGAAGAGCCGGGGCGGGCGGTCAGGGGCTCTGCCGGGCCGCCCGCCCCGCGTCCGCCGCGCCCCCCCACGAATGCGGCGGCGTGTGCGACGCCAGGTCAGCCGACCCTGGTCCACTCCTGGCAGCCGTTGGTCTCGAAGTACTCGCCCTTGTTGACCGTCACGCGGCCCTGGCCCTCGAGGTTGTCGTTGGCGATGATCGCCTCGAACTCCCCGGAGGCGTCCTTGGTACGTGCCCAGTAGCAGTTGTCGATGATGCCGTCCTTGTCGGGCCCCGCGGTCTTGTAGGTGCCGGCCTGCATGTCCTCGCCGACGAGGTACTGGCCGTCGCCCTCGACCGTGGTGGCCGGTCCGGACTTCTCGGCGGGCTTCGGGGTGGCCTTGCCCTTCTCGGTGGCCTTGGGGGCCGGTTCCGGTTCACCGGCTTCGGCGGACACGGTCTCGGTGACAGTGGCGGCCGGTGCGGGAGCGGCGGAGTCGTCCTTGCCGCCGGAGTCCCCGTCGCCGCCGATGCCGGCTCCGATCACGAGGGCGACGAGCGCGGTCGCGCCGTGGGTGAGCCATGCCTTGCGGCGCGACGGCTTCGGTCCCGCCGGCATGCCCGCCGGAGGCTGCCCGGCACCGCCCGGCGTGGCGGGCATCGGCGGTACGGCGCCCCAGCTCGGTGCGTTTTCGGAGCCGGAGGGCTGCGGGGTGCTGGGCGGTGTCGAGGGCGGGTTGCTCATCGCGGTGATCCTCCGGTCGGCGTTGTGGCGCGTGGTGGTCACAAGGTGCCCGCCGTTCCGGGGTCGCGGTGATGAGATAGCTGATAACCCGTATTATCAAGTGGGTTTTCCTGTGTCTGGCGACCTCGCTGTAGATTGCTGACGCCTGCCCATGAAGGGGGCGGACCGCGAGGCGAGGAAGCCGGCCTCGGCAACCCAGGGGAGAGGGGGGACACGTCCGATGACGACGCACACGGCCGCGCAGACGTCCTCCGCCATCCTGCCCGAAACCCCGGCCTGGCGGATCACTTACGCCGAGATCGCCGCCCTCGCCCAGGTCAAGCGCCCGGTGCCCACCACGTGGGCTCGCCGGCATCCCGACTTCCCCGCACCCGTGACCCACGAGGACGGGCGTCCGCTCTTCGACGCCCGCGCCGTCGTCGACTGGCTCGCCTCCACCGGCCGCGGCAACACCGATCCCCGCCGACTCCGCGCCGAGCTCGCCCTGCACACCCTGGCCGCCTGGCGCACCCCGGCCCTGTCCGCGTCCGTCCTGCTCGGCGCGCTGACCTCTCTGGTCTGCCTGCACCAGCAGCTCGACGCCCGGGTCGCTGACGGCCGCCCCTGGAGCACCGTCCTGGATCGGGCCGCCGACCTCGACCCCGACGACTGCTTCCTCCTCTCCGAGCTGCGGGCCCTGCCCGACCCGGAGCGCACCGGCCCGGCCCTCGCCGCACTCGCCGACGAGCTGATCGACGCCGCGTACAACCCCGCCGAGGCCTTCGACTGGATCCTCCAGGCGCGCCCCCGCCTCGGCGCCCACGACCCGGCCGCCGACGGGCCCACTCCGGCCGTGGTTCGCGCCCTCGTCGCGCTCTCCGGGGTCGACACCCTCGACGAGGGTGCGGTGATCGCCGTCCCGCATGCCCGCGCCGGCGACCTCCCGGCCGCCCTCCACGACCACGCCGCCGAGGACTCCGGTCACCTCTACCTCGCCGCCGACCCAGATCCGGCCCGAGTGCGCATGGTCCGTCGGCGGATGCTGGTGCGCGGGGTGTACGAGTTCCGGCTCGACGTCGTCGAGGGCGAGGAACTGACCGCCGACGAGTGGGGCTACCCGAACCTCCTCGTCTGCGCCCTGCCGTACGAGGCCGCCGAGACCCGTGACGCGAAGGCCGTCCTGGAGCAGGTCGCCGCCCTCACCGACTACCTCGACACCGGAGCCACCGCCGTCGTCCTCGGCCCCGCCGACGTCCTCACCGGCCCCCTCGCCCGGCACGGCGACGCCGACCGCCTGCGCCGCTCGTTCCTCAAGCCCGGTTTACTCAAGGCGGCGATCAGCCTCCCCGACGGCGCGTACGCTTACCGCCCCGGCTACCGCACGGCGGTCTGGGTCCTCGCCCGTGTTCCCGAGGAGCAGCGCACGGGCCTCGTCCTGCTTGCCGACTACTCCGCCCGGCCGCTCACCGAGCCCGTGCTCGACGCCCTCGCCGAGGACATCGCCATCTGGCGCGCCTCGGGCTGGTCCTCCGACCGGCGTCACGAACCCCGCCACGCCGCCATCGTCCACGGCACGGACCTCGACGACCGTCCCGGTGCCGCGTTCACCCCGCAGCACCGCACGCTCGCGTCCCGTCACACGCGGACGGTGGTAGAACGCCCGGCCGTCATCGCGGACCTGGAACGCCGGCTGAGTGAGCTGCAGGAGCGTGCGCGACAAGGAGAACTCCGGCTGCACGCCCACGCGGAGCTGCGCCCCGAGACGCAGCCGGTACGCCGTACGACTGTGGATCGCCTCCTGCGTACCCGTCGGCTGCGTCGCCGCCCCGGCCACCGCTTCGCGCCCGAACACCTCACCCCTGAGGGCCACTACACGGTTCTCACCCCCGAGGAGATCCTCGGCACCGCTCGTGTGGGCGGTCGGCGCATCGACCGAGGCATCCTCCTCACCGCGTACGAGCACGCCCAGTTCACCGAACCCGGGGACCTTGTGGTCACCGCCCACCCGCACTTCGGCGTGTACGTCGACACGGAGGGCGTCTCGCTGGTCGCGGCCCCGGCCCGCATCCTGCGCGTGCATCCCGACGCGGACCCGCCGGTACGACCCCGGGTGCTGGCGGCGCTGTTGCGCGCTGCGGCGGGGGAGCACGCCCGCATCAGCGGGGCCGTGCGCGCGTCCCGCCGTATCGAGGATCTGGTCCTCCCCGACCTGAGCGGCGCCGAGGCCGACTTGTACGAGGGCGTCCTCGCGGAGATCGAGGCACGGTCGGCGCTGCTGCGCGAGCAGACGGCCGCGCTCGACGACCTGACCCGCGTGATGGCGGCCGGCATGACCGACGGCACGCTCACCATCCAGCCACTTCCGTACACCGACACCCCTGAAGGAGACGGTCCACCCGATGCCCGCAAGTAAAGGCAAGCCCGCCGACCAGGCGGAGCTGTTCAGCGCCTCCACCGCCAAGGAGATCCAGGACATCCTCTGGAAAGCGGCGGACAAGCTGCGCGGCTCCATCGACGCCGCCCAGTACAAGGAGTTCGTCCTCGGCCTGATCTTCCTGAAGTACGTCTCGGACGCCTTCGACGAGCGCCGCACCGAGCTCGCCAAGGAACTGATGGAGGAGGGCATCGCCGAGGACCGCCTCGACGACTTCCTGGAGGACCGTGACGAGTACACCGGCGCGCACGTTTTCTGGGTCCCGGAGACCGCCCGCTGGTCCTGGATCGCCACGCACGCGAAGGCCCAGGGCGTCGGCAAGCTCCTCGACGAGGCGATGGACGCCATCATGCGGGAGAACGCCTCCCTGACCGGAGTCCTCCCCAAGATCTTCAACCAGGACCGCGTCGACCAGAAGCGCCTCGGTGAACTCGTCGATCTGATCAGCGACGCTCGGTTCGGCGGCAGCGGGGACAAGCCGGCGCAGGATCTGCTGGGTGAGGTGTACGAGTACTTCCTGGGTAACTTCGCGCGGGCCGAGGGCAAGCGGGGTGGCGAGTTCTATACGCCGAGCTCTGTCGTCCGGCTGATCGTCGAGATCCTGGAGCCGTACGAGGGGCGGGTGTACGACCCGGCGTGCGGGTCGGGTGGCATGTTCGTGCAGGCCGCCAAGTTCGTCGAGGCGCACCGGGGGCGTGGCCACAAGGCCGACATCTCGGTCTACGGCCAGGAGCTGAACGAGCGCACTTGGCGCCTGGCCAAGATGAACCTCGCCATCCACGGCATCGACGGCAACCTCGCCGCCCGCTGGGGCGACACCTTCGCCGATGACAAGCACCCGGACCTCAAGGCCGACTTCGTGATGGCCAACCCGCCCTTCAACATCAAGGACTGGGCGAGGGACGAGACTGATCCGAGGTGGAGGTACGGCGTCCCGCCGAAGAACAACGCCAACTATGCCTGGCTTCAGCACATGATCTCCAAGCTGGGGGAGAGGGGCACGGCGGGCATTGTCCTGGCCAACGGCTCCATGAACTCTCAGTCCAGCGGCGAGGGCGAGATCAGGCAGGCTCTGATCGAGGCCGATCTGGTGGCGTGCATGGTGGCGCTGCCGCCCCAGCTGTTCCGTACGACGCAGATCCCTGCTTGCCTGTGGTTCCTTTCCAAGGATAAGTCTCCGCAGGGTGCGCGGCGGTTGGACGACCGACGGAACGAGATCCTGTTTATCGACGCCCGGGAGACGGGCGAGATGGTCGACCGGACAGAGCGCGCCTTTTCGGAGGAGGACCTCCGGAAGATTGCCGACACATATCACGCCTGGCGGGGCACGGCATCGGCGGGTGAGGCGGGACTGACCTACGAGGATGTGCTGGGCTACTGCTACTCGGCCGACCTCGAGGAGGTCCGGGAGCACGGGTACGTTCTGACGCCGGGGCGGTATGTGGGAGCTGCCGAGGCTGAGGAAGAAGATGCGGAGGCTGTCGCCGAGCGGATCAGCGAGCTGACGGAGGAACTGTTTGGGCTGTTCGACGAGTCGGCGGAGTTGGAGAAGTCGATTCGCGAGCAGTTGGGGGCCATTCATGTCTGAATGGCGTACGGTCCGCTTCGAAGAGATCCTCAGCAGCCCGTTGCGAAACGGCGTCAGCTATCCTTCGAAAATGCGAGGCCAAGGCATTCCGATGGTCAACATGCGGGAAATCTTCGCATACGACATCATTCGGGACCAGGAATGCGAACTTGTCCCGTTGAAGGAGCACGAACTTGGCAACTCCCTCCTGGCCGAGGGTGATCTCCTTTTCGCCCGCCAATCTCTGACCTATGAGGGCGCAGGTAGATGCGTGCTCGTGGGGGCTTCGGAAAGGCCTCGCACCTGGGAAAGCCACCTTATTCGCGCCCGAATCAACAGGAAGCTCGCGGACCCGCGCTTCATCTACTACTACTTCAGGTCGGCGAAGGGCCGGCGAAACATCGAGACGATCATCAATCAGGTTGCTGCGGCAGGCATTAGGGGCAGTGACCTGAAAAAGCTGCAGGTGCCCATTCCTCCGCTGCGCAGGCAAGTGGAAATTTCTGCCCTGCTCGGGGCGCTGGATGACATGATTGCTGTCAACGAGCGCATCGTCATCACCTCGCGTGAACTCGGTCTTGCTCTCTTCGCTCAAGCGGTTGCACAGGAAGCGGGCATGGAGGTCAGTGTCGAATCAGTGTCGTGCGTTCTTACCCGAGGCGTCGCGCCGAAGTATTCTGAATCGCCGGACGAGCTGATGGTCTTGAATCAGAAGTGTATTCGAGGCGGGCGCGTGAGCCTCACCCCCGCGCGTCGCACACTTCGAGACAAGGTGAAGGCTCCCAAACTGCTGGTGAGAAACGACGTCTTGGTGAATTCGACCGGTGTCGGCACGCTCGGCCGGGTTGCACTGTGGACTTCCGACGAGGCCGCGACGGTCGATTCGCACATCACTATCGTGAGGTTCGACGAGGCCCAGGTGGATCCCATTTGCGCAGGATTTGCCATGCTTCGCGCACAGCCCGAGATCGAGGCGATGGGCGAGGGCAGTACCGGCCAGACCGAACTTCGTCGCACGCAGCTGGGTGAGCTGGAGATCTCTCTCCCCAGTAAGGAGCGGCAGCGTGAGCTTCGCCCCAAGCTTGATTCCCTTGAAGCGAGGGCTGGTCAGGCTGTGCATGAGTCCCGGGCCCTCGCCACCCTCCGCGACACCCTCCTCCCCCAACTCATGTCCGGCCGCCTCCGCGTCAAGGACGCCGAGAAGATTGTCGAGGACGCCACATGACGACGCCCCACGACGGAAATGAGCCTGACGGCAGAACCCACCGCCGCCCCACCGAGGCCGACTGGGAGATTCTCGCCCTCGACGAGCTGGCCGAGTTGGCCTGGCAGCCGGCCTCCGGTAATGCGTTCGCCCCCGGCTCCGACCACCGGAAGTCCTGGGACGACCTGATCCTCTACCCGGACCTCCAGGAGGCGATCGAGCGCCTGAACCCGGACCTGCCCCCGGACGCCGTCCGCGAAGCCATGGCGACCGCCGCCACCCCCGGCTCCCAGGACACCTACGAGGAGAACCGCGCCGCCCACCGCCACCTCACCACCGGCATACGGTCCGTCACCTACACCGACTCCCACGGCGCCGAGCACAACCCCACCATCCGCCTCCTCGACTTGGCCGACCCGGACGCGAACACGTACCGCGCCCTCAACCAGGTCACGGTGATCGACGGCGACAAGAACCGCCGCTTCGACGTCATCCTGTACGTCAACGGCCTGCCCCTCGCCGCCATCGAGCTGAAGCGCGCCGGCGACGAGGACGCGACGCTCCAGACGGCCCACGCCCAGGTGGCGCGGTACGTCCAGGAGTTCCCGACCGCGTTCCGCTACAACGCAGTCGTCCTGCTCTCCGACGGCATCACCGCGAAGTACGGCACGCCGTTCACGCCGTACGAGCACTTCGCCCCCTGGAACACGGACGAGTTCGGCGCCCGCGTCGACCCGTTGACCGCCGACGGCTTCTCGGAGTCGGGGCAGAACCTGGCGCTGCACGGCCTGTTCACCCAGTCCCGCTTCCTCGAACTGATCCGGTCCTTCATCAACTTCGTGCCATCGAAGCGGATGAAGCGGATCGCGAAACCGCACCAGTACCACGCGGTCACCCGCGCCGCCGACCACGTCCGCACGGCCTCCGCCAGTGACGGCAAGGCCGGTGTCGTCTGGCACACCCAGGGCTCCGGCAAGTCGGAGGAGATGGTCCTCACCGCCACCATGGTGATGCGGGACCCGGCCCTGCTGAACCCCACCGTCGTGGTCGTCACGGACCGCACGGACCTCGACGACCAGCTCTACTCGACGTTCCAGGAAAGCGAGATCCTCCCGGAGACGCCGAAGCAGGTCGTCACCCGCGCCGAACTCCGAGAAGAGCTCGCGGCGAAGAGGACGGGAGGGATCCTCTTCACCACGCTCCAGAAGTTCGGCAGGACCAAGGAGGAGCGGGAGTCGGGCACCGACCACCCGATGCTCTCCGACCGCCGGAACATCGTCGTGATCGTCGACGAGGCCCACCGCAGCCACTACGACGACCTCAACGGCCTCGCCCGCCACCTGCGCGACGCGCTCCCGCACGCCACGCTGCTCGCCTTCACAGGCACCCCGATCTCGGAGGCCGACCGCAACACCCGCGAGGTGTTCGGCGACTACATCGACGTCTACGACCTCAAGCGGGCCGCCGACGACGGCGCGACCGTGAAGGTCTACCACGAGAGCCGCGTGATCCAGCTCGTCCTGGACCGCGACGTCGATCCGACCACCATCGACGAGGAGGCCGACCGCATCACCGACGGCCTCGACGACACCGAGCGCCGCCGCGTCGAGCAGGCCGTGGCGACCATGAACGCCATGTACGGCGCACCGGCCCGCATACGGGACCTGGCCGCTGACCTGGTGGAGCACTGGGAGGCCCGCCGGGAGCGGATGAAGCCGTTCGTCGGTGCCTCCGAGTCGGGTGGGGCGCCCGGCAAGGCGATGGTGGTGTGCGCGACGCGCGAGATCTGCGTCCGCGTCTACGACGCCCTGCGCGAGCTGCGTCCCGAGTGGCACAGCGACGAGTTCGAGAAGGGCACGATGAAGATCGTCTTCTCGTCGAACTCCCGCAAGGACTCGGACGCGCTGCTCGCCCACGCGCTGACCGACAGCCGCCGCAAGGCCGTCATCAACCGGGCCAAGGACCCCGACGACGAGCTGGAACTGCTCATCGTCAACAACATGCTGTTGACCGGCTTCGACGCCCCGCCGATCCACACCATGTACCTGGACCGGCCGCTCAAGGGCGCCAACCTGATGCAGGCCCTGGCCCGCGTCAACCGCCGTTTCCGCGGCAAGGAGGACGGCCTCCTCGTCGGTTACGCCCCGCTGACGGAGAACCTCCAGCGGGCCATCGCCGAGTACACCGAGGCCGACCAGCGGGACCGCACCCTCGGCCAGGATGTCGAGCGCGCACTGGACGAGCTGCGCAACGAGTACGACGTCCTCACCGGCATCCTGCGCGGCTTCGCCTGGGAACCCCTGCTGGACCGCCCCGGCCCCCGTGCTTTCGTCGACGCAGCCCTGAAGACCGCCAACCACCTGCGCGACCCCCGCACCAAGGGCAACAACCCCGACCTGCTCGACGACCCGCGCCAGACCCTGGGCCGCCGCTTCCGCGACCACGCCTACCGGCTGGAGCGCTTCTGGGCGCTGGCGGGCAGCTCGAAAGAGGTGGGGAGCCGGTTCGCGGACACGCCGGCCTGGAAGCGGCACATCCAATTCCTCGTCGAGGTCCGCGCCTACATGGCCAAGCTGGACGCCATGGAGCGCGAGGCGCGTGGTCTCCCCGTGGCGCGCGATGTCGAGCTGTACCTCTCCCAGCTCACGTCGTCCGTGGTGGAGACGGGCGGAGTGACGGACCTGTTCGCCGAGGCCGGACTGGAGACCGCCGACCTCACCCACCTCACCGACGCGCTCGTCGCCCAGCTCCAGCAGAGCGACACCCCGCACCTGGCGGCCGAGGCACTGAGGCGGCTCGTCGAGCGGAAGATGCGCGAGGTCACCCGGCACAACATCGTCCGGCAGACCACCTTCTCCGAGCGGCTCCAGGACCTGATGGTGCGCTACATGCGCCAGCAGTACACCAGCGCCGAACTCATCGCCAAGCTGGTCGAGATGGCCAAGGACGTCATGGCCGACGCCAACCGGGGTGAGAAGTTCGACCCGCCCCTGAACTGGCGCGAACTCGCCTTCTACGACGCCGTCGCCGACCACGGCTCGGCCCGCTCCCTCATGGGCGACGAGGTGCTGGCGGGCATTGCCCGCGAACTGGTCGCCGAGGTCCGTCGCCAGCTCAAGCCCGACTGGATCGCCCGCGAGTCCGTCCGCGCCCGCCTGCGCAGCACCATCAAGCGCCTCCTAGCCCGCAACAACTACCCGCCGGACCAGCAGAAGGAGGCCATCGACCTGGTCCTCCGCCAGATGGAGCACTTCGCCAACGAGTGGTCCGAGAAGGGGATTCCGGAGGACTGAACGTAAGAGCCCTGCCGACCGAGAGTCTGGCTGGCAGGGCCCTCACGACCGTACGAGCGTCACACGCGCAGTTTCGACGAAGCCAGCCCAACGAAGCCCGTCCATGCCTCACGCGACACCCTGAGCATGGGCCCGGTGGTGGCCTTCGAGTCACGAACGCGCACAGCAGCCGAACCGGCTGCGACCTCTACACACTGACCGCCCTCGGTCCCGCTGTAGCTGCTCTTGAACCAGGCGAGGCCGTATGCGGCGGTTGACGACGAAACCCATCAATCCCGCCGACACCACCCAACCCACCACCCCCTGCACTTCCTTGAAGACGCCTCCGCCGCCCGACCGCGCCTTCGAGATGCGCTTCACCTCCACACCCCGCGGAGCCGCCTCGCCCGCCGTCTCGCGGCCGTCCGGCTGGACGCGTGGGGCATCCCGTACGGCAGCGACGCGCACGACGCGATCGTGCTGATCGTCGCCGAACTCACCGCGAACGCCGTGAGCCACGGTCACGTCCCCGGCCGGGACTTCCACCTCCGCCTCCACGCCACCCCCGACGGCCGCACCGTACGCGTCGAGGTCACCGACACCCGCACCGAACGCAACCCCCGCCCCGCCCTCCCGGAGAGCGCCGCCGGCGCCGAGGAGACCGGCCGCGGGCCGCTCCTCGTATCGCAGCTCGCGGCCCGATGGGACTGGCACCCGCGCCCGAGCGGCCCGGGCAAGACCGTCTGGGCGGAGTACGAGCAGGTACGCGCCGCTCAGCGGGAGCGGAACAGCCACGACGGTGGTGCGCGCGAACAGGTGCCGCTGGACGCCGAGTCGGACAGGCTGATCGGCGAGACGCGGGGGCAAACCAACTGATCATCGAGGCGGGCGAACCGGTATTCTCCCCGCCTCGAATGATCACGCCACTACTCTCAACTGTTCTGATAACAGCCGTTATCAAAAAGGACATGCCGCGCTACTTCCCTCCACGCCTACGGTTCCGTCCGTCGACAGGCACCCCAGCGGTTCGGCGCGGTTCGGCCGCCGCCGGTGCCTTTCGGTGCTCACCCCCTTCCACCTCAGCACGGGAAACACGGGAGACACCCCATGGACGACACGACGGACCGGACCACCGACAACGCACTGCCTCTGCCGGAGCTCGTCGAGGCCCGGCTGGCCGGCGACCGCAAGCTGTCCGCCCCGGTGAAAGCCCTCATCCGCGAGGCACTCGGCGGCCCCGAGGACGTCGAAGGCGGCGCCCGCGTCTCCGCAGGCCCCGTCTACCTGGGGAACATCTCGGTCACCGGCTTCCGCGGTGTCGGTTCGAAGGCGCTGCTCAAGCTGAAGCCCAAGCCCGGCGTCACCCTCGTCGTCGGACGCAACGGCTCCGGCAAGTCGAGCATCGCCGAGGCCGTCGAGACCCTGTTCACCGGCACCAACGCCCACTGCTCGGGACAGCACCCGAGCCACGCCGTCCGCTGGCGCAACCTGCACCAGGGTGAACGGACCGTCGTCGACGCCAAGTTGACCGTCGAGGGCGACCCGTCGCCGAGCACCCTCACCCGCACCTGGACCGGCGACAACTTCACCGACTCCGAGGCCGTGCTCAGACGGCCGGGACACGGCACCGTACCGCTGGAACAGGCGGGCTGGGAGCAGGCGACCCGCGCCTATCGCCCGTTCCTGTCGTACGCCGACCTGGACAACCTGATCAACGGCAAGCCGTCCGAGATGTACGACAATATCGCCGCCATCCTCGGCCTCGACGACCTCAACGCCGCCGCGCGACGGCTGACGGCCGCGAAGAAGGAACTCGACGCCGTCGTCAACGCCGAGAAGGACAAGAAGCCGCTCCTGCACGCGGCCCTGGAGGAGGTCGGGCACGACGACCGGGCGCTCAAGGCCCTCGTGGCGATGGAGGAGAAGGGCGGGCCCGACCACGCCGTGCTCGACGCCCTGATCGCCGGTGCGCCCACGGCTGACGAGGGCCGGCTGCGGGAGGCGCGGCTGGAGGCCGCCGCCGAGATCGAGAGCCCTGATCTGAACCGGGTCGGCGCCGCCGTCGACGCGCTGCGCAGTGCCCTCGCCGACGTCGACGACCTGGAGGGCACCGCGGCCGCCGACGCCCACAGCAGGGCCGAACTGCTCCAGGCGGCGCTCGGCCACAGCGACCGCCACGTCGACGACACGTCCTGCCCGGTCTGCGGGACGGAACAGGTCCTGGACCGGGAGTGGGCCACGCGCGCCGAGGCGCAGATCGCCGCCCTCCTGCGCGAGGCCGAAGCCGTGCGCGAGGCCGAGGCCCGCCTGCGGACCACCATGCGCGCCCTGCACGACCTGGCCCTCCCGCCGCGCGAGATCCCGGCCGCGCTCGCCGAACCGTGGGAGGCCTGGGTCGACTGCCGCCGGATCACCGACCCCGCAGAACTCGCCGAGCGCGCGCTCAAGGCGGCGGTCACGCTGACGGACGCGTGCGCGATCGTGGCCGCTGCCGCGCGCGAGGAACTCGCGGCCAAGGACGAGCGCTGGCACGCGGTCGTCGGCCTGCTCGCCGAGTGGACGAAGCTCTCCCGGGAAGCCGAGGCCGCCAAGCCCCGCAGGACGGCGGTCAACGCCGCCCTCACCTGGGTCAAGAAGCTCACGACCGAGATCCGCGACCTCCGCGTCGACGCCTTCGCCGGCCACACGCAGCGGATCTGGGAGAAGCTGCGCCAGCAGAGCAGCATCGACCTGACCCACGTCGGCCTGCACGGCAGCGAGAAGGCGACCGTCCGCAAGCTGATCATGGACGTCACCGTCGACGACACCGAGGCTTCCGCCCAGGGCGTCATGAGCCAGGGCGAACTGCACTCGCTCGCGCTCTCCTTGTTTCTGCCCCGCACCGCGACGGCCGACAGCCCCTTCGGCTTCGTCGTCATCGACGACCCCGTCCAGTCCATGGACCCGGCGAAGGTCGACGGCCTGGCCCAGGTGCTCGACGAACTCGGCCGCGACCGGCAGGTCGTCGTCTTCACCCACGACACCCGCCTCCCGCACGCCTTCCGCAGCCAGAACCTTCCGGTGACCGTGCTGAAGGTGGAGCGAGGCGAGAAGTCCAAGGTGCACGTCACCGCCGACACCGACCCGGTCAAGGAGGCCATCGACAACGCCATGGCCCTCGCCCACACCCAGAACTGCTCCGAGACGGCCCTTCGCCACGTTCTGCCGTCCCTGTGCCGCGAGGCCCTGGGCACGGCGATCGTCGAGGCGGCCTGGCTCCGGCGCAACCGCACCGGGCAGCCCGCCGAATGCCTCCAGGCCGCCATCGACGCGACCGAACGGCTCATCCCGCTCGCGTCGTTCGCCCTGTTCGACGACGGCCTCGTCCACTCCGACGAGGAGGTCCGGAGCCGTCTGCGCACCCTCTACGGCAACGAGAGCACAACTCTCATCCACCAGTGCCAGCAGGGCGCGCACCCCGGCGGTTTCCTCCCGCACGACCCGATCGCCTTCGTCCGGAGGGTCGAGGCCCTCGCCGCCCGGATCCGCACCCCGGAGGTGAACGTCTGATGCCCGCCACCCTCACGGTCGCCGCACTCCTCGCGACCGCCGACGACCTCCTCACCGAAACCCCGGACCGCGACGGCCCGTTGACCCCGGCAGGCCGCGACCGCGGTGCGGCCTACGCACTCCGGATCGCCCTGGAAGTGGCCGTCGACGCGGCCCTCGCGACCCGGGAAGGCTCGCTTCGCGAGGTGAGCATGCGAGCGAAACTGCTCTGCCTGCGTCACTACTCCGGCCCCGGCCCTGCCCGCCGGGTCAACGCCCTCTGGACCCGCCTCAGCGCGGCCTGCAAGTTCCACCACGACGAACTCGGCCCGACACACGCCCAGGTACGCGCCTGGTACGCAGCCGTCGAGAGCCTCGTCGCGGAACTCTGCCAGCCCGGTGCGGGCATCGAGTTCCCGCAACAGAAGGGCACGGACCGCCGCTCCGCGCAGAGGCACGGCAGCCGGTCATAGCGGCCGCTGCAGCAGCGCGAACTCTGCCCCCTCCGGGTCCGTCACCGTCGCCACGCGCCCATGCTTCGTGTCGTGGGCCGGCCTGAGGGCCTGTCCGCCCAGGCGGGCGAGAAGGGCCAGCGCGTCATCGACATCGGCGACCTCGAAGTACGTCACCCAGTGCGGGCCCCGGTCGCGGGGCAGGGCCTGCCCCAGGCCGTGGATGCCGGCGACGGGCTCGCTGTCACGGCGCAGGGTCACGTAGTCGGAGCCGGTGGAGACCGCCGGTTCGGCCGGTTCCGTCGATTCCTGCTCGTAGCCGAAGACCGTCCGGTAGAACTTGGCGACGCTCGCCGACTCGAAGGTCAGCAACTCGTTCCAGGCGGGTGTGCCGGGGACGCCCGACACGGCCGTGCCGAGGTGCGCGCCGGCCTGCCAGACGCCGAAGACCGCGCCCGAGGGGTCGGAGCCGATCGCGAGGCGGCCGGCGTCGGCGGCGTCCAGCGGGCCCACGCCGATCGTGCCACCGCAGCTGCGCACCGACTCGGCCGTCCGGTCCGCGTTCGGTGAGGCGAAGTAGGGGGTCCACGCGATGGGCAGATGGCGCTCGGGCGGCAGCCGGCCGAGGCCCGCGACCTCTCGCCCGTCGAGCACCGCCCGCACGTACGGTCCGAGTTGCTGAGGGCCCGGCCGGAACTCCCAGCCGAACAGCGCTCCGTAGAAGTCCTCGGTCGCGGCCAGTCCGTGCACCATCAGGCTCACCCAGCAGGGCGTGCCGGGCGTGTGCCGAGCGGGTGTTTCGCCGTTCGGGCCGGCGGCCTCCCGTGCGTCGGTCATCGTCGCTCTCTTCTCGGCCTCGCGGCGGCCGTGCTCTCCACAGCCCTCGTGGACCCGTCCCGCGAGGACGGTCCTCGTCCCGGGGAGAATGCCCGATGTGCGGGCGCTGTCCGTCGCGGCGCGCTTGTCGGCACGTGTCGCTCAGCTGTACAGCATGTGCTTGTTCCGGTACGCCATGTGACAAGGACCCGGTTCGGCCGAGCAGAGTAGCCGGACATGGGCGGCTCGGCCACCCCCGTGCGCGAGGATGGGGCCATGAACGCCATCATCTCCGCACCCGGACTCGCGAACGCCCTGACGGGCGTCAACCCGCCGGTCCTGCTCGATGTCCGCTGGCAGCTCACGGTGGCCAAGGCGGCGGGTGAACCGCCGTTCGACGGCCGGGCCGCGTACGAGGCGGGGCATCTGCCCGGGGCCGTCTTCGTCGACCTGGACCGGGAGTTGGCGTCCGCGCCGGGTGAGCGTGGTCGCCATCCGCTGCCCGACCTCGCGGTGTTCGGTGCCGCGATGCGCCGGGCGGGCGTGTCGTCCGGGAGGCCGGTGGTCGTCTACGACGGCGGCCAGGGCTGGGCGGCCGCCCGGGCGTGGTGGCTGCTGCGCTGGGCGGGTCACCCGGACGTGCGGGTCCTCGACGGCGGGTTGCCCGCCTGGGAGGGGCCGTTGGAGAAGTCCGTACCGACTCCGGTGGAGGGCGGCTTCGTGCCCGAGCCGGGGGCGGCGGGGCTGCTCGACGCCGATGCCGCCGCGGTGTTGGCCCGGTCCGGGGTGCTGCTGGACGCGCGGGCGGGGGAGCGGTACCGGGGTGAGGTGGAGCCGATCGATCCGGTGGCGGGGCACATTCCGGGCGCCGTGTCGGCGCCCACCACGGAGAACGTGGGGCCGGACGGCCGCTTCCTGTCCGCGGAGGAGCTGCGGGCCCGTTTCAAGGGGCTGGGCGTGACCGGGGATTCCCGGGTCGGCGTGTACTGCGGGTCGGGCGTCTCCGCGGCCCACGAGGTCCTGGCGCTGGCGGTCGCGGGTATTCCGGCGGAGCTGTACGTGGGGTCGTGGTCGGAGTGGTCCTCCGACCCGGGCCGGCCGGTCGCGGTGGGGCCGGATCCCGAGTAGGCCGACGTGCGGTGGGGCCGGATCCCAGCCGGATGCCCAGCAGGTCCCTATGAGGAGAGGGCCGTGCCCGGAAGACACGGCCCTCTGCGTCACTCGGTCGGTGCCAGCACCGCGGCGCCCGGCTACTCCTGCTTCTTGCGCCGTGTCCCGAACACGATCTCGTCCCAGCTCGGCACGGCGGCTCTGCGGCCGGGACGGACGCCGTCGGCCTCGGCCTGCCGGTCGGTGGCGCCGACGAGACGGTCGCGGTGACTGCCGACCGAACGCGGCATGAGGACATCCGCGTAGGCGGAACCGGCCGACGCCGCGGGGGCCGGGGGCTCCTCGGCCTCGGGCTCGGCGACGGGCTCCTCCTCGGCCTCCGCCGGGGGCAGCTCCGGAACCACCAGGTCGCCGCGGAAGCTGGGCACCGCTTCCAGCAGGCTGGTCAGCGAGTCCCGCTCGCCCGTGCTCTCCTCGGCCGGTTCGGACGCCTGGGCCGGCAGGCTGGGCCGCTCCCGGTCGGCGGGACGGTCCAGTGGCCGGTCGCGCGGCAGCCGGGCGATGCGCGGCACGAACGGGAAGCTGGGCTCGGGTGCGGCCAGGTCGTCGGACTCGCCGATGAGCATGCGCGCCTCGTCGTCGACGGCCTGGACGAGCCGCCGGGGCGGGTCGTACGTCCAGCTCGCCGAGTGGGGCTCGCCCGCGACCCGGTAGACCAGCATGACCTCCCACGTGCCGTCGTCGCGACGCCACGAGTCCCACTGGACGGTGTCTCTCTCGACACCGCGCATCAGCAACCGCTCCTGCACGGCCTCACCCAGCGGCGGACCGGAGTTCTCGCCGGGGCGGCGGACCGGGGTCTTGCGGGCCCGCTCGGCCATGAACGCACGCTCGGCGAGCACCGGGCCCTCGAAGCGGCGGACCCGGTCGACGGAGATGCCCGCGAGTTGCGCGACCTCTTCCGCGGTCGCGCCGGCTCGTATACGGGCCTGGATGTCTCGGGGGCGGAGATGGCTCTCCACCTCGATCTCGATCTGGCCGAGGCGGGGACGGTCGCCGCGCACGGCGGCGCGGAGCCGTTCGTCGATGGGAAGCGTGTACTCCGTGCTGTCCGCAGCCTTCAGCACCAGCCGTGTGCCGTCATTCGAGACGGCCACGACACGCAGTTCGGGCATGGGGACCTCCCGGGTGGTGCCTGCCGACGTCACGTGCGTCGCTGCTTCCGCTAGTCGAGTGTGGCCTGCCCGGGTGCAGCCTGCCACAACCTTGCCGAGTTGCCCGGCGTGTCGGGCACGGGCCCTGGATCGCCGTTATGGCACGGTTACCTATTCGCAACGCTAAGTGACGAACTCTGTCACCCTGTGCAACTAGCCCCCTCCCGGCGGTCCTTAAAGGCCCCGTACACCCTGATGGGAGACCGGGCCCAGGGCTCGCCACAGTACTCCATTTGGGCCACGTGCGTGGATTGGCACGCCGTCCAATCTTTTGGCAAGGGGGCGACTCGGCCGCCCCGTTCCCGACTTCCGTGATCTTGAACGTGGGGAAGTTCACGTAATCACGAGAAACGCGGCGCGATGGCGAGGAGGCGGTCAACGGCTGGTCCGGAACCGGCCCCGAGGGGAGTGAACCGAGGAGAACACAACCCCTCGCGCGTCACCTACGCCCCCAGAACCCTCCGCAAGTAGTCGTTCTGGAACCGCCGATCAGGGTCGAGGCGGTCCCGCAGCGCGGTGAACTCGGCGAAGCGCGGATACACCCGGGAGAAGTACTCGGCGTCCCGTGTGTGCATCTTGCCCCAGTGCGGGCGTCCCTCGTGTGCCGTGAATATCCGTTCCGCCGCGGTGAAGTATCGCTGGTACGGCGTGCCCTGGAACATGTGGACGGCGATGTACGCGCTGTCGCGGCCGGAGGCGGTGGACAGCGTGATGTCGTCGGCCGGGGCGGTGCGCACCTCCACGGGGAAGCTGACCCGCAGGCCGGAGCGGTCGACCATGGCCTTCAGCTCGCGCAGCGCCTCGACGACGGCCGCGCGCGGAACGGCGTACTCCATCTCCACGAAACGCACCCGGCGCGGCGACGTGAAGACCTTGTAAGGAATGTCGGTGTACGTCCGCGCGGACAGCGCCTTGCTGGAGATCTGCGCGATCGCGGGGATCGTCGCGGGCACCGCGCGGCCGACCCAGTTGGCCACCTGGAAGACCCCGTTGGAGAGGAACTCGTCCTCGAACCAGCCCTGAAGCTGCGGTACCGGCTTCTCCGGGCCCGCGCTGCGGTTGTTGCGCTTGGTGTTGGTGCTGCCGGTGTGGGGGAACCAGTAGAACTCGAAGTGCTCGTTCTCGGCCCACAGTTCCTCGAAGCCGGAGAGGACCCTGTCCAACGGCATCGGCTCCTCGCGGGCCGTCAGCAGGAAGACCGGCTCGACGGCGAAGGTGATCGCCGTGACGATGCCCAGGGCGCCGAGGCCGATCCGGGCGGCGGCGAAGACCTCCGGGTTCTCCTTCTCGGAGCAGTTCAGGACGGAGCCGTCGGCGGTGACCAGTTCCAGTCCCTTGATCTGGGCGGCGATCGAGGCGGAGTCGCGGCCCGTGCCGTGCGTGCCGGTGCTGGTGGCTCCGGAGGCCGTCTGCTCCATGATGTCGCCCATGTTCGTCAGCGACAGTCCCTCACGCGCGAGGGCCATGTTGAGCCTCTTGAGCGGAGTGCCGGCCTCCACCGTGACGGTCATGGCCTCGCGGTCGATGTCGCGTATGCCGGTCAGCAGCTGAGGACGGATCAGCACACCGTCCGTCGCGGCTATGGACGTGAAGGAGTGCCCGCTGCCGACGGCCTTCACCCTGAGGCCGTCCTCGGCGGCCCGCCGCACGGCGGCGGCCAGCTCGTCGACGGAGGCCGGGGTGACCTCCCGCGCGGGACGCGCGGAGACGTTGCCGCCCCAGTTACGCCACGTGCCGTTCTTTCCGTTCGCTGTGCTGCTCAACGGAGCCTCCCCGACCCGGTGCCGGCCGCTTGAGCCGGCGGAACCCGAGGAAACCCACCGCGACCGCGACGGCACCGGCCACCACCGGAACCCCGTACCCGGCACGCGCCCCGGCCGCGTCGATCACCCAGCCGGCCGCGGAGGAGCCGAGCGCGACTCCCGCCGCGAGCCCGGTGCTCACCCAGGTCATGCCCTCGGTGAGCTGCGCGCGTGGTACGTGCTCTTCGATGAGGGACATCGTCGTGATCATCGTGGGAGCGATGGACAGACCCGCGACGAAGAGCGCCACGGCCAGAGACGGCAAGTTTCCGACCAGTAGGAGGGGGATCATACTCACGGCCATGGCACACACGCCCAGCAGCCACCGGCGTTCCGGCGCCCCGGCGAAGCGCAGCAGCCCGAAGACCATCCCCGCGACGCAGGAACCCGCCGCGTACAGCGCGAGGACGATGCTCGCCGCGGCCTTGTGCCCCTCCTCGTCGGCGAAGGCCACGGTGACCACGTCGACCGCCCCGAAGATCGCCCCGGTCGCCACGAAGGTCGCCACCAGGACCTGAAGGCCGCCCGAGCGCATCGCCGTGCCGCCGCCGTGCCGCTCGCGCGGGTGCGGCTCGGGCTCGGTGGCGCGCTGCGCGGTCAGCCAGAAGACGCCGACCGCCAGGAAGCACGCGGCGAGCAGCGGACCGGCCTCCGGGAACCAGGCCGTGGACAGGCCGATGGAGATGATCGGTCCGAAGACGAAGCAGATCTCGTCCACCACGGACTCGAAGGAGTACGCGGTGTGCAGTTGCGGAGTGCCCCGGTACAGGGCGGCCCAGCGGGCCCGGATCATCGCGCCGACGCTGGGGACGCAGCCGATGCCGACGCACGCCACGAACAGCACCCAGTCCGGCCACCGGTAGTGCGCCGCGCACAGCAGAACCGCCGCCGCGGTCAGCGCGAGCAGCGTCGCCGGCCGCAGCACCCGCCGCTGCCCGTACTGGTCCACCAGCCGCGAGACCTGCGGTCCGGCCACCGCCGCGGACAGCGCGATGGTCGCCGACAGGGCACCGGCCAGGCCGTACCGCCCGGTGAGCTGGGAGACCATCGTGACCACGCCGATGCCCATCATCGACACCGGGATGCGACCCAGGAAACCCGCAGCGGAAAAGCCCTTGGAGCCGGGGGCGGTGAACAGGGCGCGGTAGGGGCTGGGCAACGGGGTCTCCGAAAGGCTCGTAAGCTGCGAACGCAGTCGAGACAGCTTACGGCTCAGAGCGCTCCCACGCACCGGTCCGGCTCAGTCCCGCACCGGCCCGGGCCGGCCGCCGCGCAGGCGTCACCCGTCGTTTCCCGGCTGTCAGTGCGGGGTGGCAGGATCGACTCATGCCAGACGCGCGCGATGCCACCCCCTACGACGCCCTGCTCCTGCTCTCCTTCGGCGGCCCGGAAGGCCCGGACGACGTGGTCCCGTTCCTGGAGAACGTGACGCGCGGGCGCGGCATCCCCAAGGAGCGCCTCAAGGAAGTCGGGCAGCACTACTTCCTGTTCGGCGGGGTCAGCCCCATCAACGACCAGAACCGCGCCCTGCTGGACGCCCTGCGCAAGGACTTCGCCGACCATGGTCTGGACCTGCCGGTCTACTGGGGCAACCGCAACTGGGCGCCGTACCTGACGGACACGCTGCGCGAGATGGTCCGTGACGGCCGCCGCCGCGTCCTGGTCCTCGCCACCAGCGCGTACGCCTCGTACTCGGGCTGCCGCCAGTACCGCGAGAACCTCGCCGACGCGCTCGCCACCCTGGAAGCCGAGGGCCTGGAGCTGCCGAAGATCGACAAGCTGCGGCACTACTTCAACCACCCGGGTTTCCTCGAGCCCATGATCGACGGGGTGATCCGGTCCCTCGCCGAGCTCGACGAGGACGTCCGGGACGGGGCGCACATCGCCTTCTCGACGCACTCGATCCCGACGGCCTCCGCCGACACCTCCGGGACCGTCGAGGACCACGGGGACGGCGGCGCGTACGTCAGGCAGCACCTGGACGTGGCGCGGCTGATCGCGGACGCCGTCCGGGAGCGCACCGGCGTCGACCACCCCTGGCAGCTCGTCTACCAGTCCCGCTCGGGCGCCCCGCACATCCCGTGGCTGGAGCCGGACATCTGCGACCACCTGGAGGAGCGGAACGCGGCGGGCGTTCCGGCCGTGGTGATCGCGCCCATCGGGTTCGTCTCCGACCACATGGAGGTCCTGTACGACCTCGACACGGAGGCGAAGGCCAAGGCCGAGGAGCTGGGGCTGCCGATGCGCCGCTCGGCCACGGTCGGCGCCGACCCCAGGTTCGCCGCGGTGGTCCGCGAGCTCGTGGTGGAGCGCGCAGCCGTCGAGCGCGGGCAGGAGGTCACACCGTGCGCCCTGGGCTCCCTCGGGGCGAGCCACCACCTCTGCCCGGTCGGCTGCTGCCCGGCCCGCGCCCCCCGGCCCGCCGCCGCGGGCGCCGACAGCCCCTACGCGTGAGGAGCCCTGTGACCGACCCCCTGCACATCGAACTGCTCGAACTCGCCCAGGAGGCCGCCCGGCGCGCGGGAGCGTTGCTGCGGGACGGGCGCCCGGCCGACCTGGCGGTCGCCGCGACCAAGTCCAGCCCCATCGACGTCGTGACGGAGATGGACATCGCGGCGGAGAAGCTGATCACCGGCCTGATCGCCGAGCGCCGCCCGGACGACGGCATCCTCGGCGAGGAGGGCGCCTCCACCGAGGGCACGAGCGGTGTCCGTTGGGTGATCGATCCGCTCGACGGCACGGTGAACTACCTGTACGGGCTGCCCACCTGGGCCGTCTCCATCGCCGCCGAGCAGGACGGCGAGACCGTCGTCGGGGTCGTCACGGCCCCGATGCGCGCGGAGACGTTCCACGCGGTGCTCGGCGGGGGTGCCTGGGCCACCGGGGCCTGGGACGGCGAGCGCAGGCTGGCCTGCCGTCCCGCGCCGCCCCTGGACCAGGCGCTGGTCTCGACGGGCTTCAACTACGTCGCCGAGGTCCGCGCCCACCAGGCCGAGGTCGCCCAGCGGCTGATCCCGCGGCTGCGCGACATCCGCCGCGGCGGGTCGGCCGCGGTCGACCTGTGCGACCTGGCCGCGGGGCGCCTCGACGGCTACTACGAGCGCGGCCTGCACGCCTGGGACCTCGCGGCGGGCGACCTGATCGCCCGTGAGGCGGGCGCGCTGACCGGTGGACGCCCCGGGGAGCGCCCGTCGGGCGATCTGACGGTGGCGGCCACCCCTGGCGTCTTCGAACCCCTCCAGCGCCTCCTGGAGGACTTCGGCGCCTGGCACGACTGAGGCCCTTCGCACCGCGTGCTAACGCACGAAGCGGGCCCCGGCGCTGGATTCGCCGGGGCCCGCTCCGTACGGCTTGATCAGACGCTCGACGCGCCGACTTCCACACCGTGCTCGGCCGCGAGACGGCGCAGGTCGTCGAGCTCACCCTGCTCCACCTCGACGAGGAAGTCGTCGCCGTCGTCCCGGGCCCGGGTCAGATCGGACTCGGTCGCCCTTATGCGCTGCAGAAGTCCTGCGGTGAATGCGTCCATGCTGCGCCCCCTCGTCCTGGGTCGTGGGTCGATGGCACGGGGGTGTGCCGTTCGGAAGGGACGATCACGTCTCCGGTGGATGCCCAGCGCCGCTCGGCTGGGCGGCGACGGTGCCGGACACCCACGTCCGCTCTGCGGAAGCGGATTGATGCGCACCGCATGGTGGTGCGGTACCAGCAGAGTGTGATCGTGGGATGTAAAGCCGTCCTCCCCAAGCTCCCTTCCGAGGAAACCTAACCGGAGGAGAAAATCTCGTATTCCCTCCCGCGGTCACGGCCCCCTCACCCGCCTTACCTCCGACTTATGGCCGAAAAGGGCAGGATGGAGGGCAACACCAACACACTGCCGAAGACCCCTGCCCGCGTGTGCCCGTCGAGGGCCGTGCGGGTGGACATCAGGAAGGACCAGGGACGTGCGCGTACTCGTCGTCGAGGACGAGCAACTGCTCGCCGATGCGGTGGCCACCGGACTGCGCCGGGAGGCCATGGCCGTCGACGTCGTGTACGACGGTGCGGCCGCCCTCGAGCGCATCGGCGTCAACGACTACGACGTGGTCGTCCTCGACCGCGACCTCCCGCTCGTGCACGGCGACGACGTCTGTCGCAAGATCGTCGAGCTCGGTATGCCCACGCGTGTGCTGATGCTCACGGCCTCCGGCGACGTCAGCGACCGTGTCGAGGGCCTGGAGATCGGGGCCGACGACTATCTGCCCAAGCCGTTCGCGTTCAGCGAGCTCATCGCGCGTGTGCGCGCCCTCGGCCGGCGCACCAGTGTGCCCCTGCCGCCCGTCCTGGAGCGCGCCGGGATCAAGCTCGACCCCAACCGCCGCGAGGTCTTCCGCGACGGCAAGGAGGTGCAGCTCGCCCCCAAGGAGTTCGCCGTTCTGGAAGTGCTGATGCGCAGCGAGGGAGCCGTCGTCTCCGCGGAGCAGCTTCTGGAGAAGGCCTGGGACGAGAACACCGACCCGTTCACGAACGTCGTGCGGGTGACGGTCATGACTCTGCGCCGCAAGCTCGGCGAGCCGCCCGTGATCGTCACCGTGCCCGGCTCCGGCTACCGGATCTGATCCCGTGGCCGCGACACCCGCGCCTCCGCAGGCACCCCCGAAGCCCACCTGGGACCCCAGGAGGCCCGCGCCGCCCTTCCCCTGGCTGCGCCCGACCATCCGGATACGGCTCACGCTGCTGTACGGCGGCATGTTCCTGATCGCCGGCATCCTGCTGCTGTCGATCATCTACCTGCTGGCCGCGCAGGCCCTGAACGTGGGCAGCGAGCTGCCGTTCAAGATCGTCGAGGGCAAGGTCGTCAGTGACATCTGCAACCTGCCCGACCAGGCCTCGCCCAGCGAGTTCAACAACGCGATGAACCAGTGCGTCAACGATCAGCGCCAGCACGCCCTGGACAACCTGCTCAGCCGCTCGCTCCTGGCCCTGCTGGGCCTGGCGGTCATCGCCTTCGCCTTCGGCTACGCCATGGCCGGCCGCGTCCTGTCCCCGCTGGGCCGGATCACCCGCACCGCACGCACGGTGGCGGGCTCCGACCTGTCCCGCCGGATCGAGCTGGACGGCCCTGACGACGAGCTGAAGGAGCTCGCGGACACCTTCGACGACATGCTGGAGCGGCTCCAACGTGCCTTCACCGCCCAGCAGCGCTTCGTCGGCAACGCCTCGCACGAGCTGAGAACGCCGCTGGCGATCAATCGCACGCTCCTCGAGGTGCACCTGTCCGATCCGAACGCGCCCGTGGAGCTCCAGCAGCTCGGCAAGACGCTGCTGGCCACCAACGAGCGCAGCGAGCAGCTCGTGGAGGGCCTGCTGCTGCTGGCCCGCAGCGACAACCAGATCGTCGAGCGCGGGCCGGTGGACCTCGCCGAGGTCGCGGGGCAGGCCGTCGACCAGGTGCACGCGGAGGCCGAGAGCAAGGGCGTGACGATCCGCGGCGAGCAGAAGCCCGCGGTCGTCCAGGGCAACGGGGTGCTGCTGGAGCGGATCGCGCTGAACCTGGTGCAGAACGCCGTGCGCTACAACATCCCCGAGGACGGCTGGGTCGAGGTCACCACCGACGTCCAGCACGGCCAGGCCGTCCTGGTCGTCTCCAACACGGGCCCGGTGGTGCCGGCGTACGAGATCGACAACCTCTTCGAGCCGTTCCGGCGGCTGCGCACGGAGCGTACGGGCAGCGACAAGGGCGTGGGACTGGGTCTGTCCATCGTCCGGTCCGTGGCCCGGGCGCACGGCGGGCACATCTATGCCCAGCCCCGCGAAGGGGGTGGGCTCGTGATGCGGGTCGCGCTGCCCATCTGAGATCATGGCGCCGATCAACTCGGGGCTCACGGGGATGTTCGCTTTGCGCGGAATTTTTGAGACTTCACCGCGCGTGCACCGTGTGTGATCGATCACAGAGGCGACTTTCCGGCCATCTACTCTCCGTGATCATGCACCCTGTCGGAAAGCCGGGAAAATCCCGGTTTTCGAGGGTCTTGATCACGGGAAGTACACGGTGAGACGCCTTTGGCGCGGGGCATTCGGACCGTGTACGGTCCCCTTCGCCATCCAAGCCGATCACTCATGAGGAGTCCGGTTGGGTGTCGATTGAGTAACAGACCTTGATGTGAGGCAAAATCTCCGCCTCAGGTCGGGCACAAGTCCGGCCTCTCACGCGTTAGTGCGCTGGAGACACCGCAGACACCCAGAGGGGGAGAGCGACATGGCAACCGATTACGACACTCCACGCAAGACCGACGACGACGTCGACTCGGACAGCCTCGAAGAGCTGAAGGCTCGTCGAAACGACAAGTCGGCATCCGCCGTGGACGTCGACGAGTTCGAGGCCGCCGAGGGCCTTGAGCTGCCCGGCGCCGACCTTTCGAACGAGGAGCTGGCCGTCCGGGTGCTCCCGAAGCAGCAGGACGAGTTCACCTGCATGAGCTGCTTCCTGGTGCACCACCGCAGCCAGCTGGCCCGGGAGAAGAACGGCCAGCCGATCTGCCGCGACTGCGACTGAGGAGGGGTCGGCCGTGACTGGCTCGACCCCTCCCTGGAAGCGCCCCTTCTCCAGGCGGAAGGCGGACGAAGGGCCGATCGACGGCCCGCGGTACGGCGTGCGCGACGACGAGCGAGGCCCAACCGGTACGGGGGCGGCCTCGCTCGAACCTGCAGCGGACCGGGGTGACCACCCGGCCTCCGTGGACCTCCCCGCACCTGTCACCCGGCGGGCGGCGGGGACGTTCCGGGAACGGGCCAGGGACGGCGCCCGCAAGGGATCGGTGCGGGCCCGCGCCGCACTCGCGCACCTCGCCGACCGGATCATCGAACTGGCCCCGCGGGTCCCCGTGAGGGACCTGGCGACCCTCCGCAGGCAGTTCCCGGGACTGGGGCCCGAAGAGCTCGCGGACAAGCTCGTCGCGGGCGCGGCGACGGCGACGGCGACGGTCGGAGCCGGTGTCGGCGCGGCGGCGATGCTCCCCGTACCGCCCGCGATGCCGACGGAACTCGCCGCCGAGATCACCGCAGTCGCCGCGATCGAGCTGAAGCTGATCGCCGAACTCCACGAGGTCTACGGCGCACGACCGCCCGGCAACCTCAAGCAGCGCAGCACCGCGTACCTCGACTCGTGGTCGGGCGAGCGCGGCATCGACGCGACCAAGCCGTCGACCGTGACCACCGCGCTGAACAGCCGTATGAAGCGCGAGCTGCGGCAGCGGATCACGAAGCGGATGATCCGCAACATGCCGAACCTGATCCCCTTCCTGGTGGGGGCCGCCGTCGGGGCGGCCATGAACCGCAGTGAGACCAGAAAGCTCGCCGCCCGGATCCGCGAGGACCTGCGCAAGATCCAGGTCCCCTGGGACGCCCTCGAGGCGCTTCCCGCCCTGGAACGCCCTGCCCACGCCCTGGAGATGGGCGAGATCACCCACGACCCCCTCGGGCGCCGCGAGGACGACGGGTGAAATCCCGCGCAGATGTGCTACGCGGCTTTCGCCGCCCTTAGCGCCTCCGCCAGGCGCTCCGGCTCGCGCGTGGAGAGGTACAGGTACGGAGTCGGGTCTTCCGGGTCCGTGACCTCCACGCGCAGGGCTGTGGGAATGTAGGCGCGCAGCAGCAGGAAGGCGCGCGGGTCGGCCTTGTGGGTGCGCCAGGCGCGGGTCTCCTCCGCGTCCAGCACCTCCGCCTCGCCCAGCGCCGCCACCGGGATCTTCGCCTCGCCCGCGATCAGGGAGTCGCCCACCACGCGGATGCGGATCGAGCCGTACGAACTCGCGGCGACGGCCGCGACCGCGGTGCCCCCGGCCAGGCCGCCGAGCATCGGCAGCGTGCCGAAGGGGAGCAGGACCAGGGCCATGGAGACCCCGACGAGGAACGACATCAGCCACCAGGACCGGGGAGCGGTGAGGCGTTCGTCGTACGGGGCTGCGGAGAGCTGCATGGAGCCAAGCTTGGCACGGTGTCCGCGGCGGCCCGACGCGCGGGTAAGGTCTGCGGCTGTGAGTGGTACTTCCCCAGCTCTTCGACCTCCGGCCGACGCCGTGCCACCGGCGCGTCACCCGGACGCTCCGGCGCCCGGTGAGCTCCTCGGCGCGCACTACGGCCAGTGTTTCGGCTGTGGCGGCGACCAGCCGCACGGGCTGCGTCTGGAGGCAAGGGCCGGCGAGGGAGTGTCGCTCACCGCCGAGTTCACCGTGCGGCCCGCCCACCAGGGCGCCCCCGGCCTCGCACACGGTGGCGTGCTCGCCAGCGCCCTGGACGAGACCCTCGGCTCGCTGAACTGGCTGCTGCGCACGATCGCCGTGACCGGGCGGCTCGAGACCGACTTCATACGGCCCGTGCCCGTCGGCACCACGCTGTACCTGGAGGCCGAGGTGACGGCGGTGGCCGGGCGGAAGATCTTCTCGACCGCCACCGGACGGGTAGGCGGTCCGGACGGGCCGGTCGCCGTCCGCGCCGACGCGCTGTTCGTCGAGGTGAAGGTCGACCACTTCGTCGACCACGGCCGCCCCGAGGAGATCCAGGCCGCCATGAACGACCCGGACCAGGTCCGGCGCGCCCGTGCGTTCGAGGTGAACCCGTGAGCGAGGAAGGCCTCTTGGGTCCGGGCGGCCTCACGAGCCCGGGGAACCCTGTGAGCCACGGTGACCTCGTGAGCCCCGGGAGCCTTCCGGGCCACGGTGACCTCGTGTGCCCCGGGAGCCTTCCGAGCCACAGTGACCTGGTGAGCCCCGGGAACCCCCAGAGCCGCAAAGGCCTCTTGAGTCCGGGGAGCCCGTCCAGCCCGTGCAGTCCCTCCAGCCCGGAGGGCGCCTCGAGCGGCGGTGCCCCCTCAAGCCGTCCGGAAGACGCTCCGCCTCCCATTCCGACCACGAGCCCCGCCAGCCCCATGAGCCTGGAAGACCCCATGACTCCCACCAGCCCCGAGAGTCGTCACCCCGTGGACGTGCTGATCCGGCGCGTCGACCCGGAGGTGCCGCTTCCGTCGTACGCGCACCCCGGTGACGCGGGAGCCGATCTGCGCACCACGGAGGCGTGTCAACTGGCCCCGGGGGAGCGGGCCGTACTGCCCACGGGAGTGTCTGTGGCTCTGCCGGAGGGGTACGCGGCCTTCGTGCACCCGCGATCCGGCCTCGCCGCCCGCTGCGGCGTCGCCCTGGTGAATGCCCCGGGGACGGTTGATGCCGGGTACCGTGGGGAGATCAAGGTGATCGTGGTGAATCTCGACCCGCGCGAGACCGTGCGGTTCGAGCGCTTCGACCGGATTGCCCAACTGGTTGTCCAGCAGGTCGAGAGGGTCCGCTTCCAGGAGGTGGCGGAGCTTCCCGACTCCGCGCGGGCCGAGGGGGGCTTCGGATCCACCGGAGGCCACGCCGCGGTGGACGGGATAAGCGGCACAAGCGGTCAGGCCGCCTTCGGCGGTCAGACGGGTGGGAATCGATACGCTTCGGTCGTATCCGACCGGGAAGGACAGTGACGTGTTCGGACGTCGCAAGAAGAGGGATGCCGCCGAGGACGCGGCCGGCGAGGCCGAGCAGGTCGTCGACGGTGTCGACACTGAGGCGGACGGTGAGGGCGAGCGCCTGAGGCTCGAGCCGGCGCCGCGGCCCGATGGGCCCTGGGACAGCTCCGAGGTGCGCGACCCGGCCGAGGGCCGGGTCGACCTGGGCGGCCTGTTCGTGCCGGGCGTCGACGGCATGGAGCTGCGGGTCGAGGTCGCGGGTGACGCGATCGTGGCGGCGACGGTCGTGCTGGGGGACAGCGCCATCCAGCTCCAGGGCTTCGCCGCGCCCAAGCGTGAGGGCATCTGGGGTGAGGTGCGCGAGGAGATCGGCACGGGCATCACCCAGCAGGGCGGCATCGTCGACGAGGTCGAGGGACCGCTGGGCTGGGAGCTGCGGGCCCAGGTGCCGGTGCAGCTGCCGGACGGCACCAGCGGCTTCCAGGTCGTGCGGTTCGTCGGTGTGGACGGCCCCCGCTGGTTCCTGCGCGGGGTCATCTCGGGCCAGGGCGCGGTGCAGCCGCAGGCCGCCGGGGTACTCGAGCAGATCTTCCGGGACACGGTCGTGGTCCGTGGCGAGGGGCCCATGGCGCCCAGGGACCCGATCGTCCTGAAACTGCCGAACGACGCACAGATGGTCCCCGAGGGTGTCCAGCAGGAGGAGGGCTCCCGCTTCGCCGGCGGAATGGGCCAGCTCCAGCGCGGACCGGAGATCACCGAGGTCCGCTGAGCATCGTCAGCACATCAGGGCCGCATCCCGAGGGGTGCGGCCCTTTGTCGCGTACCCATGCGCGCGTCAGAGTTCCGTCAAGACGGCCCCTGAGCCGCGCCGGGCACCTATGTGTCGTGATTGTTGGCCGTAAGGTCGACGCTGCGCCATCAGCGGACCGGAAGACAATGAGGCCATGGGACGCGGCAAGCTTCGGATCTACCTCGGTGCGGCACCGGGCGTCGGAAAGACGTACGCGATGCTCTCCGAGGCGCACCGCCGCGTCGAGCGGGGCACGGACTGTGTGGTGGCCTTCGTCGAGCACCACGACCGGCAGCGCACCGAGGTGATGCTGCACGGTCTGGAGCAGGTGCCGCGCAGGCGGCTGGAGTACCGCGGCGGTGTCTTCCCCGAGATGGACCTGGACGCCGTCCTCGCCCGCCGCCCACAGGTCGCCCTGGTCGACGAACTCGCCCACACGAACGTCCCCGGTTCACGCAACGCCAAGCGCTGGCAGGACGTGGAGGAACTGCTCGCCGCCGGCATCGACGTGATCTCCACCGTCAACATCCAGCACCTGGAGTCGCTCGGCGACGTCGTCGAGTCGATCACCGGGGTGCGGCAGCAGGAGACCCTGCCGGACGAGGTGGTGCGGCGGGCCGACCAGGTCGAGCTGGTCGACATGTCGCCCGAAGCCCTGCGGCGGCGGATGGCCCACGGCAACATCTACCGGCCCGACAAGGTCGACGCCGCCCTGTCGAACTACTTCCGGCCCGGCAACCTGACCGCACTGCGCGAGCTGGCGCTGCTGTGGGTGGCCGACCGGGTCGACGCCTACCTCACCCAGTACCGCAGCGAGCACCGGGTCTCGAAGATCTGGGGCTCCCGCGAGCGGATCGTGGTCGGGCTGACCGGCGGCCCGGAGGGCCGGACGCTGATCCGCCGGGGCGCTCGGCTGGCCGAGAAGGGCGCCGGCGGCGAGGTGCTGGCCGTCTACATAGCCCGCAGCGACGGACTGACCTCGGCCTCGCCCAAGGAACTCGCCCAGCAACGGACCCTGGTGGAAGACCTCGGCGGCACCTTCCACCACGTCGTCGGCGACGACATACCGGCCGCCCTGCTCGCCTTCGCCCGCGGAGTGAACGCCACCCAGATCGTGCTGGGCTCCTCACGCCGCAAGACCTGGCAGTACGTCTTCGGACCCGGCGTCGGAGCGACCGTCGCCCGGGAGTCCGGCCCCGACCTCGACGTGCACATCGTCACCCACGAGGAGGTCGCCAAGGGCCGCGGTCTGCCGGTGGCCCGGGGCGCGCGCCTCGGGCGGTCCCGGCGGGTGTGGGGCTGGGTCGTGGGTGTGGCGGGGCCCCCGGTCCTGACGGCGCTGCTCAGCACGGTCGACCTCGGCCTCGCCAACGACATGCTGCTCTTCCTGGCGCTGACGGTGGCCGCGGCCCTGCTCGGCGGGCTGTTCCCGGCGCTGGCCTCGGCGGCGGTGGGCTCGCTGCTGCTGAACTACTTCTACACACCGCCCCTGCACCGGTGGACCATCGCCGACCCGAAGAACATCGTCGCCATCGTGATCTTCGTGGCCGTCGGCGTGGCCGTGGCCTCCGTCGTCGACCTCGCCGCCCGACGCACCCACCAGGCGGCCCGGCTGCGGGCGGAGTCCGAGATCCTTTCCTTCCTGGCGGGCAACGTGCTGCGCGGCGAGACCGGCCTGGAGGACCTGCTGGAACGGGTCCGGGAGACGTTCGGCATGGAGTCGGCGGCCCTGCTGGAGCGGGCGAGCGACGTCGAGCCGTGGACCTGCGCGGGCCGCGCCGGCCAGGGAGGCCCCGTCGAGCGGCCCGACCAGGCGGACGTGGACGTGCCGGTCGGCGACCACATGGCGCTCGCGCTGACGGGCCGCGTCCTGCCCGCCGAGGACCGCCGGGTGCTGGCCGCCTTCGCCGCCCAGGCCGCCGTCGTCCTGGACCGCCGCCGGCTCCAGGAGGAGGCCGACCGGGCCAGGGCGCTCGAAGAGGGCAACCGCATCCGCACGGCGCTGCTGGCCGCCGTCAGTCACGATCTGCGCACCCCGCTCGCCGGCATCAAGGCGGCGGTGTCCTCCCTGCGCGCCGAGGACGTCGAGTGGTCCGAGGAGGACCGGGCGGAGTTGCTGGCGGGCATCGAGGAGGGCGCCGACCGCCTCGACCACCTCGTCGGGAACCTGCTCGACATGTCCCGGCTCCAGACCGGCACCGTCACCCCGCTGATCCGGGAGATCGACCTCGACGAGGTCGTGCCGATGGCGCTGGGCGGCGTACCCGAGGACAGCGTCGACCTGGACGTCCCGGAGACCCTGCCCATGGTCGGTGTGGACCCGGGACTGCTCGAGCGGGCGATGGCCAACCTGATCGAGAACGCCGTCAAGTACAGTCCCTCCGGCGCGCCCGTGCTGGTGTCCGCCAGCGCGCTCGCCGACCGGGTCGAGGTACGGGTGGTCGACCGGGGGCCGGGCGTTCCCGACGAGGCCAAGGACCGCATATTCGAGCCGTTCCAGCGCTACGGCGACGCCCCGCGCGGCGCCGGGGTGGGCCTGGGCCTCGCCGTGGCGCGCGGCTTCGCCGAAGCCATGGAGGGCACCCTGGACGCCGAGGACACACCCGGTGGCGGGCTCACCATGGTCCTCACCCTCCGCGCTGCGGGAACGCACCCGGAGCCCCTCCAGCCGGCGGAAACAGAGAGGCAGGCCTCATGACCCGGGTGCTGGTGGTCGACGACGAGCCGCAGATCGTGCGCGCCCTCGTGATCAACCTCAAGGCACGCAAGTACGAGGTCGACGCCGCTCACGACGGCGCCACCGCCCTCCAGCTCGCCGCCGCGCGCCACCCCGACGTGGTCGTCCTCGACCTCGGACTGCCCGACATGGAGGGCGTCGAGGTGATCCGGGGCCTGCGCGGCTGGACCCGGGTGCCCATCCTGGTGCTGTCCGCCCGGCACGCCTCCGACGAGAAGGTCGAGGCGCTGGACGCGGGCGCCGACGACTACGTCACCAAGCCGTTCGGCATGGACGAGCTGCTGGCCCGGCTGCGGGCCGCCGTGCGCCGGGCCGAGCCGGCCGGAGGAGACGAGGACGACGTGATCGTGGAGACCGACGAGTTCACCGTCGACCTGGCCGCGAAGAAGGTCAACCGGGCCGGGAAGGACGTACGGCTGACCCCCACGGAGTGGCACCTGCTGGAGGTCCTGGTACGCAACGGGGGCCGCCTGGTCGGACAGAAGCAGCTGCTCCAGGAGGTGTGGGGGCCGTCGTACGGGACGGAGACCAACTATCTGCGCGTGTACATGGCACAGCTGCGGCGGAAGCTGGAGGCGGACCCCTCGCATCCGAAGCACTTCATCACGGAGCCGGGCATGGGGTATCGCTTCGAGAGGTGAGCCGTGCGGCCGGGGGCCCGGGGGCGGTCCACGGGCGGATGCAGCACACGGAGACGCGGATGGGGTGCCGGTTCGAGAAATGGGGTCCTCGCCACAGGGCTTCGAGACTGTCAGGACGCCCCGGTACGCTCTAGTCATGAGTGCTGTTCCTCGTTCGCAGAAGCCGGGGAGCCGGTTCCGGCGCATGCTCGACCGGCTTTCCTCGTCGCAGGAGGACCTGGAGTCCGAGGAACTGCGAGAGGACTCCGAGACCACCGGCTGTATCCGGATCGGAGACTGTCAGGACCGCCAGATAGTGACGGTTACTGGTACCTTGCGCACGGTCACCCTGCGACCGCGCGCCGGAGTCCCGGCCCTGGAGGCCGAGCTGTTCGACGGCTCCGCCGCGCTGGACGTGGTGTGGCTCGGCAGGCGCTCCATCGTGGGCATAGAGCCGGGGCGCAAACTGATCGCATCCGGCCGCGTCTCGATGAGCAGGGGCCGCCGGGTGTTGTTCAATCCCAAGTACGAACTGAGACCCCTCGGACGGGAGTAGCCGGTGACGTCGCTCGACAAGCCGACCGAAGAGACATCTGCGGACGACGCCCGGGCGGTGACCGAGGCGGCCCTGTTCGAGGCGTTCGGCGGCCTGCGGGGCATGATCGAGACGGTGCTGCCCGGCCTGCTCTTCGTCACCATCTACACGATCAACAAGGACCTGCACCTGTCGGCGATCGCGGCGCTGGCCGTGTCGCTGGTGCTGGTCGTGGTCCGGCTGGTGATGAAGGACACCGTCAAGCACGCCTTCAGCGGTGTCTTCGGCGTGGCCTTCGGCGTCGTCTTCGCGATGATGACCGGCAACGCCAAGGACTTCTACCTGCCCGGCATGCTCTACACGCTGGGTCTCGGGCTGGCGTACATCATCACGACCCTGTGCGGTGTTCCGCTGATCGGGCTGATCCTCGGCCCGGTCTTCAAGGAGAACCTCTCCTGGCGGACGCGGAACCCGGGCCGCAAGAAGGCGTACGCCAAGGCCAGCTACGCCTGGGGCGCGATCCTGCTCGCCAAGTGCGCGATCCTCTTCCCGCTCTACTGGTGGGCCGACACCACGCAGCTGGGCTGGGTCCTGGTCGCTCTGAAGATCCCGCCGTTCCTGCTCGCCGTGTACCTGACCTGGGTGTTCCTGGCGAAGGCGCCCGCGCCGATCGACGTGTTCGCGGAGATGGAGGCGGAGGAGAAGGCGGCGGAGGAGAGGGAGCGGGAGGCTGCCGCCCGGCCGGGCGAGTAGTGCCCGGCATGTGCGCCGGACTCGATAAGTGAAGCAAGAGACAGGGGCGTCCTGAGAACCCAGGACGCCCCTTCCGTGTGCCCCGCAGGGCCCCGCTCAGCTGCCCGCGCCGTCCCGCCGTACGGACAGCAGGTCCTCCAGCTGCTCCTCACGCGCCTGCGCGGCCACGAAGAGGAGTTCGTCGCCCGCCTCCAGGGAGTCCTCCCGGGAGGGGGTCAGGACGCGGGTGCCGCGGATGATCGTGACCAGCGACGTGTCCTCGGGCCACTCGACGGCCCCGACCCGCGTGCCGGCCAGGGCCGACTCCTCCGGCAGGGTCAGCTCGACCAGGTTGGCGTCGCCGTGGCTGAAGCGGAGCAGACGGACCAGATCGCCCACGCTCACCGCCTCCTCGACCAGGGCCGACATCAGTCGCGGCGTGGAGACGGCGACGTCCACGCCCCAGGACTCGTTGAACAGCCACTCGTTCTTCGGGTTGTTCACCCGGGCGACCACCCGCGGAACGCCGTACTCCGTCTTGGCCAGGAGCGAGACGACGAGGTTCACCTTGTCGTCACCGGTCGCGGCGATGACGACGTTGCAGCGCTGGAGCGCCGCCTCGTCCAGGGACGTGATCTCGCAGGCGTCGGCGAGCAGCCACTCGGCCTGCGGGACGCGTTCGACCGAGATGGCGGTCGGCGCCTTGTCGATCAGCAGGACCTCGTGGCCGTTCTCCAGCAGTTCGGCCGCGATCGAGCGGCCGACCGCGCCGGCTCCGGCAATGGCGACCCTCATCAGTGACCGCCCTCCTCTTCGGGACCCTTGGCGAACGCCGCCTCGACCGTGTCGACCTCGTCGGTACGCATCATCACGTGCACCAGGTCGCCCTCCTGCAAGACCGTCTGCGAGGTGGGCAGGACCGCCTCGCCGAGCCGGGTCAGGAACGCCACGCGCACGCCGGTCTCCTCCTGGAGCCGGCTGATCTTGTGGCCGACCCAGGCGGTGGAGGTGTGCACCTCGGCGAGCTGGACGCCGCCGGTGGGATCGCGCCACAGCGGCTCGGCTCCGGAGGGGAGCAGACGGCGCAGCATCTGGTCGGCCGTCCAGCGGACGGTCGCGACGGTGGGGATGCCCAGGCGCTGGTAGACCTCGGCGCGCCGGGGGTCGTAGATGCGGGCGGCGACGTTCTCGATACCGAACATCTCGCGGGCGACGCGCGCCGCGATGATGTTGGAGTTGTCGCCGCTGGAGACGGCCGCGAAGGCGCCGGCCTCCTCGATGCCCGCCTCGCGCAGGGTGTCCTGGTCGAAGCCGACCCCGGTCACCCGGCGGCCGCCGAAGGACGACCCCAGGCGGCGGAAGGCGGTGGGGTCCTGGTCGACCACGGCGACCGTGTGGCCCTGTTGCTCCAGGTTCTGGGCCAGGGCGGATCCCACCCGTCCGCAGCCCATGATGACAATATGCATCGCGTCACACCGCGCTTCCTGCAGGCCCTCTGACCTTCATGACTGTCGTGCTCATGTCTCTCTTTCGGCTCGCCAGGCACCACGTCGCGGCCTGAGTGCGCACCGCCATGCAACATCATGCCGGTGGGATCACGCCATGACGTCCCTCGGGTCCGGTGCTCCCGCGTTCGGCCGCCCGAGTCCAACGTATCGGCAAAGTCCAGGGGATTGCCCAGGGCCCTGCCAGGGCGGGGTGTGGCCGTGCCGGCCCCTGGGCAGGGCTTGTGCCGGGGTATCGACGGGGGAGGAATACGCCATGAGCACCGAGATCGACGTTCTCGTCCTGGGCGGCGCGGGTGTGGACACGATCGTGCACGTGCCCGAACTGCCCGTGCCACTCGCTGACAGCCACATGATCCGGCCGGGGATCGTGACGCGGGCCGGCCAGAGCGGCGACTTCTTCGCCCTCGGGACGAACGCGCTGGGGCTGCGCACACACCACCTCGACATGCTGGGCGACGACCCCGAGGGCGACCTGGTCCGCACCCTGCACCGCGACCACGGCGTCGCCCTCACCGCCGTCCCCCAGCCGCTCGGTACCAAGCGCGCGGTCAACCTCGTCGGCCCCGACGGCAGACGCGTGTCCCTCTACGACGCCACGCGCGCCGCAGACACGGACCGGCTGCCCGAGGCCACGCTGCGACAGCTCGCGGCCGCCAGCCGGCACGCCCACGTGGTCATCACCCAGCCGTGCGCCCACGCGCTGCCCGCCCTGCGCGAGAGCGGCATCACGATCTCGACCGACCTGCACGACTGGGACGGGGCCAACCCCTACCACGAACCCTTCGCCCACCAGGCCGACCTGGTGTTCCTGTCCAGCGCGGCACTGGCCGACCCGGAGCGCACCATGCGGCGGATCGCCGAGCGGGGCCGGGCCCGGGCGGTCGTCGCCACCGCCGGGGCGGACGGGGCGTACCTGCTGGCCGACGGCGACCTGACCCACGTACCCGCCGCCCCGCCTCCGGCCCCGGTGGTCGACTCCAACGGCGCGGGCGACGCCTTCGCCGCCGCCTTCCTGCACGCCTGGCTGAACGCCGAGCCACCCCACCGGTGCGCCCTGTACGGCACGGTGGCCGGCGCGTACGCCTGCACGGTCCCGTCGACCCGGGCGGCGGCCATAGGGCGGGAGGAACTGCGCGGCCGGGTGGCGGAACTGGAGCGGGCCGGCGTCGGAAACCGGCCGTGCGAGCGAAGCTCGTGATGTTGAGCTCGATGCCCCCTGCGGACTTCAAGGTCGTGGGGAGCCCCCTGAGCAGTTCGTCTTCTCACTGCTGTGGTGCGAGCACGGACGAGAACCGGCGGTGGTGCCTGGTCATGGCCACGTCCTCCTCGTGCTCGCCCGGGGGTGCTTCCCTGCGGCGGCCGATGCTCCGCACACTCGCCAACGTGAGGATTCCGAGGACAACCAGTGCGGCCGCTGCGCCGATCAGCTCTGCGGTCGGGTGCATGGAACCTCCGGAGTGGCGACGGGCGAAGCGGACAGGGCTTAGTCATATAGGCATGTGAAGCGGGTGACCTGCGGAATCCGCATCCGCACCCGCCCCTGAATTCACTCGGAGAGCAGACGGAACACGATGAGGGGTGGCGGGTGGTCGAGCCCGCGATCGAACGCTTACGATCCTCTGTTGTGTCCAAACTGACCGACGTGCCCAAACGGATCCTGATCGGGCGCGCACTGCGCAGCGACAGGCTGGGCGAAACGCTCCTGCCTAAGCGCATCGCACTCCCCGTCTTCGCCTCCGACCCGCTGTCCTCCGTCGCGTACGCGCCCGGCGAGGTCCTGCTGGTCCTGTCGATCGCGGGAGTGACGGCGTACCACTTCAGTCCGTGGATCGCCGTCGCGGTCGTCGTGCTGATGTTCACCGTGGTGGCCTCGTACCGGCAGAACGTGCACGCCTATCCCAGCGGCGGCGGCGACTACGAGGTGGCGAACACCAACCTCGGCCCCAAGGCAGGCCTCACGGTCGCCAGCGCGCTGCTCGTCGACTACGTCCTCACCGTCGCGGTGTCGATCTCCTCCGGCATCGAGAACCTGGGCTCCGCGATCCCGTTCGTGGTCGAGCACAAGGTCCTCTGTGCGATCGCCGTCATCGTGCTGCTGACACTGATGAACCTGCGCGGAGTGAAGGAGTCGGGCTCGCTGTTCGCGATTCCGACCTACATCTTCGTCGCGGGCGTCTTCACCATGATCGCCTGGGGCGCCTTCCGCGGACTGGTCCTGGACGACACCATGCGGGCACCGACCGCGGACTACGTCATCAAGCCCGAGCAGCAGGGGCTGGCCGGCTTCGCCCTAGTCTTCCTCCTCCTGCGTGCCTTCTCCTCCGGCTGCGCCGCCCTCACCGGCGTCGAGGCGATCTCCAACGGCGTCCCGGCCTTCCGCAAGCCCAAGTCGAAGAACGCCGCGACCACCCTCGCGCTGATGGGTCTGCTGGCCGTCACCATGTTCTGCGGCATCATCGGCCTCGCCATGGCGAGTGACGTCCGCATGGCCGAGCACCCGGCCACGGACCTCGTCCACAACGGCGTCCCGCTCGGCCCGGACTACGTCCAGAACCCGGTGATCTCCCAGGTCGCCGAAGCCGTCTTCGGCAAGGGCAGCTTCCTGTTCATCATCCTGGCCGCGGCCACCGCGCTGGTCCTGTTCCTCGCCGCGAACACCGCCTACAACGGCTTCCCGCTGCTCGGCTCGATCCTCGCCCAGGACCGCTACCTGCCGCGCCAGCTGCACACCCGCGGCGACCGCCTGGCCTTCTCCAACGGCATCGTGCTCCTCGCGGGCGCCGCCGCACTGCTGGTGTGGATCTACGGCGCCGACTCCACCCGCCTGATCCAGCTCTACATCGTCGGCGTGTTCGTGTCCTTCACGCTCAGCCAGACCGGCATGGTCAGGCACTGGAACCGCCACCTGGCCACCGAGACGGACCAGGCCAAGCGCCGCCACATGATCCGCTCGCGCGCCATCAACACCTTCGGCGCCTTCTTCACCGGCCTCGTACTCGTCGTCGTCCTCGGCACGAAGTTCACGCACGGCGCCTGGGTCGCCCTGCTCGGCATGGTGATCTTCTACGCGACGATGACGGCCATCCGTAAGCACTACGACCGGGTCGCCGAGGAGATCGCCGCCCCCGAGGGCCCGAGCGACGACAGCGTACGGCCCTCCCGCGTCCACTCCGTCGTCCTGATCTCCAAGATCCACCGCCCGACGCTGCGCGCCCTCGCCTACGCCAAGCTGATGCGCTCGGACACGCTGGAGGCCCTGAGCGTCAACGTCGACCCGGCCGAGACCAAGGCGCTCCAGGAGGAGTGGAACCGGCGCGGCATCGACGTACCGCTGAAGGTCCTGGACTCGCCCTACCGCGAGATCACGCGGCCGATCATCGAGTACGTCAAGAGCCTGCGCAAGGAGTCGCCGCGCGACGCGGTCTCCGTGATCATCCCCGAGTACGTCGTCGGTCACTGGTACGAGCACCTGCTGCACAACCAGAGCGCCCTGCGGCTGAAGGGCCGGCTCCTGTTCACACCGGGGATCATGGTGACCTCGGTGCCGTACCAGCTCCAGTCCTCCGAGGCGGCCAAGCGGCGGGCCCGCAGGCAGCAGGACTGGAACGCGCCCGGCTCGGTGCGGCGAGGGCCGGCGCAGGTCCGGCCGAAGGAGTCCTCCGAGCACAAGTCGTGAGGCGACGGCTCATGTGAACTCGTGTGAAACGGCCGGACGGCAGCCACGTAGACTGGTGGGCTGTTGTCCGGCCGTACTCCGTACGGCCCTTGCCCCTCACGCGTTTTGGAGTCACCCCGCCATGCAGGCAGAACCGAGGAAGTCGCTGGTGGGGGAGGAGTACGAGGTCGAGGTCGGCCCCGTCGCCCACGGCGGTCACTGCATCGCCCGCACGTCCGAGGGCCAGGTGCTGTTCGTACGGCACGCCCTGCCCGGTGAGCGGGTCGTGGCGCGGGTGACCGAGGGCGAGCAGGGCGCGCGGTTCCTGCGCGCGGACGCGGTGGAGGTGCTCGACGCCTCCAAGGACCGCATCGACGCCCCGTGCCCCTTCGCCGGGCCCGGCCGCTGCGGCGGCTGCGACTGGCAGCACGCCAAGCCCGGCGCGCAGCGCCGCCTGAAGGCCGACGTCATCGCCGAGCAGCTCCAGCACCTCGCCGGGCTCACGCCGGAGGAAGCCGGCTGGGACGGCACGGTGGTGCCCGCCGAGGGCGACAAGGTGCCCGCGGGGCAGGTGCCGGCCTGGCGTACCCGCGTCCAGTACGCCGTCACCGCCGACGGCCGCGCCGGTCTGCGCCGGCACCGCTCGCACGAGGTCGAGCCGATCGACCACTGCATGATCGCCGCGGAGGGCGTCAGCGAGCTCGGTATCGAGAAGCGCGACTGGACCGGCATGGACTCCGTCGAGGCGATCGCGGCGACGGGCTCGCAGGACCGCCAGGTGGTGCTCACACCGAAGCCGGGCGCCCGCCTCCCGCTGGTCGAACTGGACCGCCCGGTGTCCGTCCTGCGCGTCGACGAGCGCTCCGGCGGCGTCCACCGCGTCCACGGCCGCCCCTTCGTCCGCGAGCGCGCGGACGGCCGGACCCACCGGGTCGGCAACGGCGGCTTCTGGCAGGTCCACCCGAAGGCCGCGGACACCCTGGTGACCGCCGTCATGCAGGGCCTGCTCCCGCGCAAGGGCGACATGGCCCTCGACCTCTACTGCGGCGTCGGCCTGTTCGCCGGCGCCCTCGCCGACCGGGTCGGCGAGCAGGGCGCGGTCCTCGGCATCGAGTCCGGCAAGCGGGCGGTGGAGGACGCGCGGCACAACCTCGCCGACTTCGACCGTGTGCGCATCGAACAGGGCAAGGTCGAGAGCGTGCTGCCGCGGACGGGCATCACGGAGGTCGACCTGATCGTGCTCGACCCGCCGCGGGCGGGGGCCGGGCGGAAGACGGTGGAGCATCTGGCTTCGCTGGGGGCGCGTCGGATCGCGTATGTGGCGTGTGATCCGGCGGCGTTGGCTCGGGACTTGGGGTACTTCCGGGACGGGGGGTACCGGGTGCGGACGCTTCGGGCGTTCGATCTGTTTCCGATGACGCATCATGTGGAGTGTGTCGCGATTTTGGAGCCGGTGAAGTAACAGGCGTTGACCTGGGGATCTGCAGTCCGGGCATGTCGCTCGACCTGTTTCCCGCTGGCCAACAGGTCGAGCGGGCCGTGTGCTTGCCAGAGGCGGCGTGACCTGCACGGTTATGGTGATGTGGCGCTCCAGCTAGTGGCAGTGTCACCGTGGCCTTGGGTGAGCCGACGCTCAGATGACGCCCTTCCTGACTGAATGTCAGGTAGCTGGGATCCCCGTTGTGGGACGACGATCCTTCGCTCGAAGACGGTCGTCGTGATGGGCAATGCTGCTTCAGTGAGTCGAGAGCGGGTGCCTGAGGTTCGTCGAGATGCCTCGCGATCATCGACGTCCGATCCGGGGTATTCCTCAAGTAGTCGAGCCTCAGGGCCGTCGACCGCTGGGCACTTGCATGCCAGCCGACAGGTTTTCCCATTCACGGCGGTGCCGGAGTTTCGGGTTGCAGATCCTGCCGGGGCCGGTGCTGCGGCGGAGAGAGCGGGCGCGGCCTCGCACCGGGCCCAGCAGAGAAAGTGGTCGTTCGCCTGGAGGACTGAAACGACGCGTTTCTCGCCCGAGTGGGTCGGCGCATAGTTACAGTGCCTGCTGTGCGTGGTGAATCGGCGGAGTCATCCGTGAACATGCCGGATGACGGGCTCGTCCGCAGGGTAAAAGCACTGGCCTGCACAGCGCCACTCCAGGCTCTGGAGGACAACAAGGGCAGCCTGGGGCGCGTCGATGCCCGTCCGTACCACATGGTGGAGCTCGCCCTGCACACCATCGACCAGGTCGCGATGGCCATGGACTTCGACAGAGGGGCGGAGCACGCCAAGGTCATCGAACAGGTCAGTCACTTTGCTGCTGTCCAGGTACCGGAGCAGCGGGGGCACGAGCATCGCGCCGTAGCCGAGTGGGTGCTCCATAAACTCATCAACATCGGTACCCTCGACCGAGGGTTCACCTGGACGTACGGACGGGTGGATGGGGAAGGCGCCTACAGCCGCTACGACTTCGACTTCAAACTGCTCGTGGAGCACTCCACCTCCGACGGGCAGGTGTACTTACGGGTTACAGACGAAGCCATCAACGTTCTGGTGGGTGCGCTTGACACGGATGTGGAGTCAGCGCAGGTAGCCGCCGAGCACAAGCTCGAATACCTCATCACCCGCGGTCGGTTGGAAGATGCGAAACTCGCCGCAGAGCAGGCCAGATACCGGACCGTTCAATACGGGGAGTACCTGCGGCAGTATCTGGATGCCACCCGGCGGGACGTGCGAACAGTCGACTGGGAGCAGCAGGTCCCCACCCTGCTGGAGGAGGCGCTGGAGCACATCGAGGCACGGTACCGGCACGAGAGTGCCATCCTGACCAACATCACCGAACACCGTGATGGGGCGCGTGACGCGCGGAAGAAGCAGCAAGCAGCTGGGCTTGTTGACATTGTTCGGGACTGCATTCATCGGCACATGCAGCTGCAGACCAGATTGCAGGGCGCAGGAGCGCTGTTCCGGGAGGAGCAGGACCGCCAGCAATTCTCCGGGCCTCCCCAACGCGCGGCGGTCGATGTCTTCAACCAACTGCTGGTGCCGCTTCTCGGCATGTCTGTCGGCCTCGCCGTGGCGCCGGTGACCGACTTCTTTCGGTTCGGGGTGGCGCCCGCACCGCCAGCGGTGACCTCCTTGAACACACTCGTGGGTCGACTGTTGACGGTGCGTTCGGATGACAGCGTGTACGCCGGAGCCGTGCCCGTACCCGATGTGAGACGAGACGGGGATGTCCCGCGATTCAGCGAAGCGGACCAGCGCATCGCGGGAAAGCTCATCGACCTGGCTGTGGACGAGAGTCGGCCCTTGAGCGCCCTGCTGAGCGAGGCGCGTAGCTACGGACCGATGGTCGAGCGGCTTGTGTCGCACGATGCCGTACACGCGTTCAGTCCGGCTCTCAGTGAAGCCATACTCCGCGGCGACAGCAGCGTGCTGATCGCGGTCCCGGCGGTCGGTGAACTCGACGGTCCTTCGGTGGGTGGCGATGAACTTCTCATCTCCCGGGTGAGCTTGAAGGCGCCGGAGGGCGAGTGGGACGACGACGGTTCGCGAGACGAGGAGTTTGACGAGTGACGTCGGTCATCACGATGGACGACGCCGAGGACGCCGCGACGCTCATCGCCTTCGGCATGCGTCCGCGGCAGCGGCCCGCCAAAGATCGGGCCTACCGGGACCTGGTGGTCAGGTACCGAACCGAGAGCGACTTCCAGGGGCTGGTGGAACGTACGGCTCGGGGCCTCGGGCTCAAGGTCCTCGGTGCCACCGAGGACATCGGTGTGGCCTTGGCGGCGCTGCCGAACTCGGTCTTTGAGACGAAGATCGAGGACTACGTGAGGGTCGCCAGACAGCGTGGCGAGGGCGAGAGACTGCTGCACGGCATCATTCATCTCGCGGTTGCTGCCCTGGCTTTTCCGCGCCCCGACGATTTGGCCAACGACGGTTACACGGGGCGTGTCAGCGCCGAAGCCGTGGACACGGCCGTACGCGACACGTGTGACCGGCTGCGTGAGAAGGCGGCTGCCGCGGACGCCGGGGGGGACACCCCCACCGACTCACCTGAGCTGGAGAAGGTGTGGACTGCGTACGCCCGTCGGCCGGAAGCGGCACTGACCAAGGACGGCAGGCTGGCGATGAACTCGACGAAGGGCATGATCACCAGGGCCCTCAACTTCCTCACCGAGCAGGGATTCCTGGCGGTCGCGGGTGCAGGACAGGACGGCTGGTACCGGACGTCCCCGCGGTACCAACTCCAGGTCCGTGAACTGGCGGCGACCAGCGCGTTCGAGGAACTGCTTGCCCTCGGAGTCGTACCGATCTCCTCACATGGCACCTTGCGGACAGCCCCGCAGGACTCCGCGGATCGGACCACTGACCCAACGACACCAGGCGCGGCGGACGAGGGACTGTTCCATGTATGAGCTGTCCCGCGTCCTGCTGCGAGGGGTGGGACCGCAGGCCGCTCGATACGAGAAAGTCCTGCTCGACTTCAGCGGGGTCGGCGCCCCAGTGGCCAATAGTCGGCAGGGCGACATCTTCGACGTCGAAGAGCCACCGCGCCGTCCCTCACCGGCGAGTGTGCTGTTCCTGGAGAACGGCGGAGGCAAGTCGGTACTGATCAAGCTCATATTCTCCGTTGTGCTCCCTGGGCGCCGAAACGCCGTAGGCACCCGCAACCCCCAGACATTGGAAGGCTTCGTACGACGCGGAGACGTGGCGCACGTCGTCTTGGAATGGACCCACGCAGCCAGCGGCAAGCGGCTGGTAACCGGAAAGGTGAGCCAGTGGAAGGACCGTCGGACATCCGACGAGTCCGATCTGGTCGAGCGCTGGTACCACTTCCGCCCGGGACACACGCTCGACCTGGAGACTCTCCCGGTCGAGGAGAATGACAACTACCTCGGCCTTGCCGAGTACTGCGAGCGGCTCAGGCTCGCCGACATCGAAGAACCCGCCCTGGGCTACCGCAACTTCCAGCTCCACGGAGAGTGGACGGATCGGCTCATGGCCTTGGGCCTCGACCCTGAGCTTTTCCGTTACCAGCGGGCGATGAACAACGACGAGGGTGAGGCGGCCGACGCCTTCTCACTCGGCAGCGACCAGGCGTTCGTCAATTTCCTCCTCAGTGCCGTCTTGCCGCTCCAGCCGGCCCGGGACCTCGCCGAGGTGCTGGGCACATACGCCGACAAACTGGCGGACCGCGGTGTCATGGAGCTGGAGAAGACGTTCGTCGAGGAAGCCCTGGCGGTATTGGCGCCCCTGAGCGAGGCACGCGAGAAGCGAACCGCTGCCGACGCGAAACAGAGGGGTACTCGGCTCGCCTTGGACCGCTTCATCCAACAGATCAGGGCGCGTGCCACGCAGGAGAAGCAGGCGCTCGCGGACCGGGACCAAGGGGTCGTACAGCTGAAGGATGAGGTCCGCAGGGCGCAGGACAGATACCAGCACGCCGTCGCTGTCGCCGCCGAACTATCCAGGCTGTTGGCCCAGTTGCAGCTGGAGGAGGCAGAGCGGAACCATAGCGCGGCCGAGCAGGAGTGGGAGAAGGCCGTAGCGATCGAGAAGGGTTGGCAGGCCCTCCCCGCTGTGCTCCGGGACCTGGAAGCCGTCGCCGTCGCCCAGCGGCTACGGACGCGTATCACCGAGACGGAGGCAGCGGCCCGCCCCGCGCTCGACACTCGCAACGAGGCCGCGCGTGTCATGTCGCAAGCGCTGCGCAGCATGGTGAGCAACCTGACTGATGAGGCGGACGAACTAGGTGAGCGCGCCACCGTGTGTGACGGGGAAGCTCAAAGCGCGCAGACGGAGCACGACTCGGCTATTGCGGCGGCGGCGGAGAGGGAGGCGAAGGCCGGGTTCCTGCATGGCCGTGTCACCGAGGTGCGGGAGGAGATCGCGGCCGCGGTGCGGGAGGGGCTTGTACCCGACGGACTGGAGGTAACGGATGCCGCTGCCGAGGCCCAGTCCGAAGCCACCGCTCACCGTGAGCGAGTAGTCGAAGGCGAGCGAGCGGTGGAGCGCTTGGAGCGCGAGTACGAGCGGGCAGAAGAGGAGTACGAGACAACTCGCAGTGAGCTGGCCGGAGCCGACCACGCCCACGACATCGCGCGCCGCGAGCACAAGGCCGCCGACGACACCATGCGACGGCTCGCCGAAGATCTACAGCACGCGGGCCTCTACAGCGGCGAGGCGGGCGAACTCGACATCGAGGCCGCAGGGCTCGCGGACCGGTTGTCCCGGACGCAGCGGGATGCCGAGACCGCTCGGATCGACGTCCGCATTGCCATGGCGGCCGACGAGCGCGCACTCACCTCATTGGAGACGAACGACCTGCTGCCTTCGTCGCTGGAGGCGGTGCGGATCTGTGATCTGTTGCACGAGCGGCAGGTCCCCGCCTGCACGGGGTGGGAGTACCTCGCCTCCATCCCTGATGTGGAGCGCCGCGCTGAACTCGTCGAGCGTCATCCCCAGTTGGCAACGGGTGTGCTCTGCAACGATGCCGACCAGCTTGAGCTCGCCGCTGAGATCCTCGGATCCGAGGGCGTCACGGTGACCGGCTTCCTCGCCCTGGGAACGACGACCGCACTCCATGGGCAGGGCGGTCCGGCCGCGGAATCCTCCTTTGTCGTACCGTCCCATCCTGCGCTGTACGACGAGCGCGCCGGTGAATCGGAACGTCTCGAGCTGACAGTCCGGCGGGACGAGCACCACCGGCAACTGATGGAGCTGGACGAGACGCTACGCACCCATGGGCTCTTTGCGGCCCGACTCGCGCAGTGGCGGGAGACATACCCACCGGGGCGCCTCGCCGCGCTGCACGACGCGATGATGACGGCAGAGGAGAAGGTCCTTGCAGCCCGCGGTATGGCAGCGGCCGCGAAGGACTTCAGGGAGGGAACGGCCGAGCGGTTGCGGGCGGCACGCGAAGAGCTTTCCGACCTGGGGGAAACCCAGTTGCGTCTGGACCGCCGTGTCGATGCGCTGCGGGCGCTCGTCCGTTCGACGGCACGCATCGCGGACTGGCAAGGTGAAGCGCTGCACATGCGTAGTGCGGCCCGCGAGCAACGGCAAATCGCAGCCGATGCCCGCGTCAGGGCCGAGACTGCCCGACAGGCCGCGGCCGACGCCCGGCGCACCGTCGACGTGCTGCGGGGCACGGTAGCCCGTACCGAGGAGGAACTGGCTGCTCTGCCCATCCGGGAATCCGAATGCGATGCGACCGAGCAGCACACTATGCCGGAACAGCCGCTGGAAGTGCTGCGCCGCCTTTACCGCGCGGCCGCCGATGAGTACGACCGAGTGGCAGTGGGCGCGAGTCTCAAGGCTGACCTGGACCAAGCCGAACGGGAGGAGAAGGCCGCCGGGAAAGCGCTGGCCTCCTTCGACGAGCGCGAGCGCGTCATGGCGCGGGAGCTGCTCAAGGGCTCCGACGGGGTGGACACCGCCGCCTTGAACGCCGGCCGGTCACGCGCTCAGCGACAGGTGGCTTCGGCGCGCGCCCAACTGGACGCGCTGTACGAGGTCGTGGTGCGATGCCGGACCGCGCTGGATGCAATCGGCGAAACCTCCTCCGACGCGGGTCCCGTCGATCTGGCACCGTTCGGGCCACCGCATGATGCCGCACACGGCGAACGGCTTGTTGGGGCGGCGGAGCAGGCACGGGATGAGGCCGCGGCGCTCGCCGTCGAGCTGCGGCATCTCCTGGAGAAGCTGGTTCAGGAGCAGTCTGATGCCCGTCAGACGGCGCGCGCCTTCAAGATCCTGGTCGATCTCTTCGGGGAGCCGTCCGAGGAACAGGCCCAACTGCTCGGCACGGTCCCGGCGTATGAAGGTGATGCGGCCGCTGCTCGTGAGCGTCACGACCTGTTGGTCGCTGAACACAACAAGGCCCAGCGAGCCGCAGCAGAGGCAGAGACGGCCGAGCGGACACTGGCCGACCGTCTCGCTGCACATGCGGCGGACTCCCGGTTCGAGGAACTGCAGTCTCCAAGCCGCCGCGTCATGCTCAGCACCGCGCGGGATGAACTGCCCGTCCGTGCCGGGACATGGTCGGTGGACCTGCGTCCCCGATTGCGGACGCTGGAAATCGACCTGGATTCAATCGGCCGGCACCATAAGCAGATCGTGCTTCAGTTCGTTCAGCAGGTCCGGGACGCGCTCCGTACCCTGAAGCGCGCCCAGAGACTGTCCCAACTGCCGGAAGGACTCGGCAGTTGGTCCGGTCAGCAGTTCTTGCAAATCGGATTCCCTGAGGTCACCGACGAGGTGCTCGCGGCAATGTTGGGCCGGGTCGTCGACGACGCCGCGGTGGAAGGGCAAGCCCGCCGGGGGAACAGGGATGCCCGTCAACTCGTTTTGAAGGGTGTCGAGGCTGCGGTCGCGCCCAAAGGCTTCCGCGTGACCGTGCTCAAGCCGGACATCGGGCTCGCAGTGGAGCGGGTCCGGGTGGCGCAGACCAAGGACATCTTCTCCGGGGGGCAGATCCTCACTGCCGCCATCGTCCTGTACTGCACGATGGCCGCGCTCCGAGCCAACGATCGGGGACAGGTACGCCACCAGTACTCCGGGGTGCTCTTTCTTGACAACCCGATCGGCCGGGCCTCGGCCCTCTACCTGCTCCGCCTCCAGCAAGCCGTGGCCAAGGCGCTCGGCGTCCAGTTGATCTACACCACTGGCCTGTACGACAAGGCCGCCTTGGATGTCTTCCCGCTCGTCATCAGGATGCGCAACGACGCCGACCTCAGGGCACGGCGGCGGTACCTCTCGGTGGCGGACCGGTCCGTGGGGCGGCACATCGCCTCCCTACGGGACGGAGCCGGGGGCGACATCACAGCCGTCCGCTATTTCCAGCGCCCGTCCAGCGAAGCGACGGTCGGGTGATGTCGGGATTAGAGCGCTTGTCCGAAGACCTGCTGGAGAGCCTTCACCGGTGGGCCGAGTCGAGAAGGTGGAACGGCTATCAAGCGAAGCAGGTCCGAGTGCCGGAACTGCTCGAAGCACTTCGAGCCGTCTATCGGGCAGGGCCTGACAGCGACCCGGAGGAGGAGACACTGCGCCGGTGTCTGGCTGTCCTTGCCTCCTCCGGACGTGTCCAGCTCATGCGCGAGAAGGCGGGAGAACCGCCGGGGATCCACCTGCTTCCCGTACGCGAGGCGCCGGAACCCAGAAGGAGTCGACGGCCCCTTCATCACCCCTCGCTCCATGAGCTGATCAAGGAACAGCGAAAGGTCACTCCGAGACAGGAGGTGGCCTACAGGGCCATCAGCAACTGGTTGCACGCGTTGCGTGGCCCGGTGCTGAAGGTGCCGCTGAGGGAACGTGCGCTGGAGATCTTCGGGAAGCGTGAGTACACCGCGGAGTTCCCGGAGCCCGAGAAATGTCTGGATCACAAGGGGTTTGGTGGTCCGTTGTTCGAGAAGCGTGCTGACTTCTATGCGTTGATCTGGGCTTTCCCTACCGACCCGCCTCTTCTCAACGCCCGTTTCTCCAGGTTCAGTCCGGGCGATCAGAGCACGTCGCTGAGCAGCGGTGACATTCTGCTCGTCGTCGAGAACTCGGCCACGTACACGTCGCTCGTACGTCGGCTGCGCGAGCTTGAGCACCAGCACCGCATTGGCTGTGTGGCCTGGGGAGTCGGCCGCTCCTTCACGGCCTCGGTACGCAGCATCGCGACCCACCATGGCGCCGATGGTCACGCCAGAACGCGGTTCAGTGAGATCCGCTACTTCGGTGACCTCGACGTCAGCGGTCTGGAGATCCCACTCAAGGCGATGGACGCAGCCGTCGGACTGGGCCTGAAGCTGGTTCCCACGCGTGTGCTCTACCGGGACCTGATCACCGTGGGCACTCCTCTCCCAGGCAAGGAGTGCAGCCGTACTCGGGAGGAGGCGGAGACCTTGGTGAATTGGCTAGGCGAAAGCCATCACTTCGAACCAGTTGTAGACGTTCTTGTGAAGGGGGAGCGATGGGCGCAGGAAGGCGTGGGGCTGCGTCATCTGAGTTCCACCAACGACTGGTTGGCGGACATGCGATGACTGCGGGGAGCCCGAGTGAGCAATGAGACGGCCGCTCCACGGGCACGTATTTCTGAGCCGGGGCCGGGGCCTGGGCGCGGACCGGGCGTTGTACCGCCGCGTAATCCGCGTTTTTGGGGACGACGGCACCACTTGGCCGTGCTGGACCGGCGTGTGTCCCAGGCTCCTTGGGGGACGACCGTCCTCGTCGGCCCATTCGGAGTCGGCAAGCGCCACATCGCCGCTGAGTGGGCGCACCTCAACGCCTCACGATTCGGATCCGTGCACTGGATCAGGGCCAGGGAGGGCAAGCTGGCCCATGAGAACCCGACGGCGGAGGCAGAGCGCGCCCCGGATGTCGGCGAGAAGCCCGCACTGGTGGTGATCGACGGCCTGCGCAGCTGGACCGACTATGACCGATTTCAGGGGGGTGACACAGCCGGACATGTATTGATTACATCCTCCGGACCGGCGGCCGAGTGGGGTGGGTGGGCGGAGGTCGTGCCCGTCGGACCCTGGGACAGGCAGGAGGCGATCGACTATCTCCGTACAAACGTCGGCTCGCTCGGTACTGAGGATGCCGGGCGGATCGCGGCCGCCCTCGGTAACCTCCCACTGGCACTCGCCTACGCGGAAGCCTGGCTCAAGCGCGGCTGCACAGTCGACGGTTTCCTGAATGCGCTGCGTGACCGTCCCCGGGCCGTCCTCGGCGCAGCCGGCCCTGACCGCTACCCCGGATCGCTCATCGCCAGAATCGAAGAAGCACGCAACTCCCTTGCATCTACGGACCGATGGATGGTCCACCTGCTGGACGCGGCAGCCTTGCTCGGCCCCACCCCCCTGCCCGCCCGCTCCCTCGGGCCGCGCCCGCTGTACCGCCCCGACGATGACACGCTCAGTACGGAGATCGCTCTCCATCCAGCCGAGCTGAGCAAGGCGTTTCCCGTCCTGGGCAAGTGCGGCCTGAGCACGTTTGATGACGCCCGTCTGCACGTCAGCCCGGTGTACTGCACGACCGTGCGCGGGCTCCTTGCAGAGGAAGAGAAGCGCCAAGCCGCCCGCTGGGCCGATGTCCTGCTGGTGGCGCTGGACCCCCGTGACTCTGTGGCGGACCGGCGCCGCGCGAGGGAACGATGGCAGCCCGTGCTGCCGTCCTTCCTCGTCTGCCATCCCCATGAGGTCGTCACTCGTGAGGCCCTGACTGTGATGGCCGCGGCGTACGACCACATGTCCGACCTGGGGCGCTGGCAGACGGTCCTGGCGCGGGTTGAGGTGCTGTACCGACGCGGGATGGAGCTGTTTACGCAGGATGATGCGGCTGTGCTGGGCGTCGGTGATGTCCTCCTACGCGCATACACGTCCGCGCATCGTTATGCCGATGCGGTGAAGCTGGGGGCGGTGCTGCGAGAGCGCCGCATCTCGGTGTGTGGATCTATGGGGATCGACACGCTGAGGTGCACCTCTGCCATGATCATCCCGCTTGGAAACCGCGGACACGTCGCGGAAGCTGTGGAACTTGCCCAGGAGACCCTCGTGGCACAGACCACCCGGCTCGGCGCCGATCATCAGGACACTTTGCTCACCAAGAGCCGTCGTGCCGTTGCCGAACGCGTGGCGGGGTGTTGGCGGGACGCCGTGGCGACGGGCGAAGCTGTACTCGAAGCGCAGCAGCACGTCCTGGGGCGGACGCATCCTGACGTCCTCTCCACCGCCTACGAACTCGCCTGCGCCTACCACGAGTCAGGAGTGCACACGAAAGACGCACTCGATCTCTTCGCCGAGACACTTCTTTTGCAAGAGCGGGTGCTCGGTGACGACCACCCCGCTACGGCTCGCACGGCGGCGGGCTTGGACCTGGTGCACTTCGAGGCGTACGGGACATTGCAGAGTGCCGAGCGCTGCTGGGTCGCGTTGGAACGACTCAGGCAGGAGTTTGGAGTGCGGGACAGAGATGTGTACCGGCTCGAGCAGGCTTGCCAGGCGTTGGGGATGAGTTGGTGAAGGAACCTCCGTTAGCGCAGGGGGCGCCGCCGATGGGTGCGTCATGGCCGCAGGCCCGTCCCCTCGCGGCGGTGCTTGGAGGGCACCCGCACGGCCGTACGGGGTGCCAGGGACTCCCCGCTCCAAGAAGGGTTCACGATGTGTGGGCTTCAGGCGGAGCTCACGGCGTGTTCCCCTCGTCGCGAGTTCCACGAGTTGCGCTTGGGGTGCCTGTCAGTGGGTGTCTGGTTAGTCGGATTCATTGAGTAGCCGGGCTGCGAGATCGTCGGCCCATTCCAGGGCCCACGCTCGGAGAGCGGAGATCGTGGCGTCGCTGAGACCGTAGGCAGCGAAGGCATCGTCGTCAGTCCACTCGGCTCCGGCGAGGTTTGCCTGCAGGTTTTCGAGCTCGAAGCGGCCGCGGTCGTGCCTTCTGCCGAATTCTTCGAGATCGGCAGTGTTCCAGCGGCGGGACGCTGCGAACACATCGATGAGGTCGCGCGGTGCTCCACGGTCGGCAAGCGCACGGACCTTGGTCCCGATCACATCCTCCTCCGCCAGGACGGGACCGTACCGGCTTTGGGCGACTGGCCGCCAGAAGACTTCCTTGAGGATGTCGACCTCGCACTCCTGCCCGGTGGCTGGTTCGGACACCGAGAAGCGGGCGGACAATGGGGCGGTCTCCAGCGCCTGCACCTTCCAGCCCCGGGCTTCCAGGCCGGCGCGAACCACGTCCGCGATGTCGGCCATGGGCGCCGGGTTCTCGGTGGCGACATCGAGGTCCTGGCTCGGGCGGTTCACGAGGCGGTGCGCCCGCACGGCATATCCGCCGTGAGAACAAGGGAATACGGGAGCCGAGCGCGATCACATCCGCCAGGAGCCGCGTGTGCAGCTCCGGCATGTCCGTCACGCGGCTGCCCGGGTGCGGGAGGCGAGCTGGGGGAAGGGCTCTTCCCATACGGTGCGCACGGTGCGGCCGACGAGGGTGCGTAGCACCGGCCACAGATGGAGAAGCAGGTCCTGGTTGAGGTAGCGGGGCAGGTCGTCGTGCAGGCCCTCGTGCCGAGCGCCCGTCGTGTCCGGCGTCAGATCGCGAGCTTCGAAGCCAGTCCCTCGGGGCTGCGGCACGCCCATCGTGTCGACACCCATGACCGGGCCATGCTCCGTCGGTCCGCCATGCCCGAACTCCGGACTCCCCAGAGCCACAGGGACGCCGTCTACAACTTCGTATGCCTCGACTCGGCGGCTGTCGCCCTCGCGGCAGCCCGTCTGGCGAAGCAGTACCGCACATCCGTGGCCGCCGTCCTGCAAGCCGCGTACGCGCGCACGCTTGCCGAGCACCTCGGCATCGGCACCTGCGTGTTCAACACCGTGATGCCCAACCGGCAAACCACCTTCGCCCGCGAGGCGGTGGCCCATATCGCGGGCAGGGCCCTCGTCCCGGTCGACACGTCCCTGGGCAGCGACCGGTTCCCGGCGCTGTGCCGAGCCGTCGACACGGCACAGGTCAGATCCTCCTCCGTCAGTCGGCGCGAGCCCGACCGCTACGCCAGATCCCTGGACGAGGTCTCCGCCGAACTGGGCCGCTCCGCACACAACCCGTACGTGGTCAACATCCGCGCCATAGCGCCCCGCACGCTGATCCGGGCTCGCGCGGACAGGGCACCGCAGGACCTCGACCGAGCCATGGCGTCCAGCCGTTACCGACGATTCCCCACACCCGTCGACGCGTACTCCGGAAACCTCTCCTTCGATGTGTGGAGCATGTTCGAGACAGCCGGAATCAGTCTCGGGACGGATCCGACGTCGTTCGACGCGACGGATCTCGAACAGATACTGCGGTCCTTCGAGAGCCGGCTGGTCGGAGCCGCGATCGGCGGTCACACCGCAAGGAGCGGCTCCTTCGCCGGCGCGTAGAGCGCGGCGGAGCGCGGACGGTCGGCGTCGAGATCACTCACGACGCCGGGTGTGCTGCCTGATGCGAGCGGCCTGCCTCTCTGACTGAGCATGTGGTGCGGTTTTCCGGGCGACGGTGCCGGCCGCCGTGGCCGCCGACACCCGGCCGGGGCCGGCCTGGAGCAGGCCCTGGTCTACGGCACCGCACACGACGCGCTCACCATGACCACGCCCGGAGACGTCTCCATGGCCTCGCTCGCCGAGGTCGAGGCGCTCATCGCGGGCGGAGCGGCCCACGTCAGACGCTGACCGGTGCCACCACCCCCGTATCCCAGGAGCACGCCTTGCACCAGCGGAAGATCCAGAACACGTCCGTCGCCCTCACCGAGCTGGGCTTCGGGGCGTCCGTGCTTGGCAACCTCTACCGCGTCACCCCGGCCGACGACGCGCCAGCCGCCGTGGACGCGGCCTGGGAAGCCGGCCTGCGGTACCTGCGCTCGGCCGAGCCTCTCCCCGTCCGGACGACAGAGCGGGAGTGACGGGCGGTCGCTGACTGCTCACTGGGCGTAGAAGGTGGCGTCGGCCCGGTCGGTCGTCGTGCTGAGAGCCTGGACGTACAGCAGGTAGTTGTAGTGGCGGATGTAACGGCCCGGGAGGTTGTACGACTCGTACGAGACTCCGGCGGAGTCCGCGAGGCCGGCCCGGGCGGTGTAGGAGGCGTCGGACGCGAACTGCGCCGTCCCGTCGTTCTTGTCCACCCACACCTCGGAGTTCTTGTGACGCAGGAAGTAGCCGGGGAAGTTCGCCGACTCCAGGGAGACGGTGCCTGTGCCGGCGAGACCGGTGACCACACGGAACTGCGAGTCGGCCAGCGGGGAGACGTTCGGCTCGATCTTGGCGCGGTACTCCCAGTGCCGGATGAACCGGTCGGGGAAGTTGTAGGAGGAGAGCCGGATCGGGGTGAGGCCGTCGGCGACCGGGATGCCGAAGTCGGGCGTGCCGTCGGCCTTCCAGTAGATCTTCTGCACGCGGGTGCGGCGGTTGGGGTCGTTGAGCGGGGAACCGCTGATGTCCCTGTAACTGCGGTCGTGGTAGACGAGGATGTCCGACTTGCCGTCCTCGGAGACCGTGAACTGGTTGTGCCCGGGACCGTACTGGCTGGTGGCGGCGAAGCTGGCGAAGACCGGGCCGGCGCTCTTGGCCCACGACGAGGCGCTGAGCAGGTCGGCCGAGGCGGACGCGGTCAGCATGCCCATGCAGTAGTTGGCGTCGGTGGCACTGGCCGAGAAGGTCATGAAGACCTTGCCGCCCCGCTGGATCACGGCCGGGCCCTCGTTGACCGTCTCCCCTCCGGCGGTCTCCCACGAGGCGGTCGGCCGGCTGATCATGACCGGTGTGCCGGTGATGGTCCACGGGCTGGACATCCGCGCCACGTAGATGTTGGTGCCGCGGCCGACGGCCGGGTCGTTCTGCGCCCAGGCGAGGTAGCGGGTGCCGTTGACGACGAAGGTCGTCGCGTCCAGGGAGAAGGTGTCCAGCGGCAGGGCGATACGGCCCTTCTCCGTCCAGGTGCCGGTGATCGGGTTCGCGGCCGTGCATTCCAGGACGTAGGGCCGGATCCGCCAGATGTCGTTGGCGGCGCCGGCGGCGAAGTAGATGTACCACTTGCCGTCGATGAAGTGGATCTCCGGAGCCCAGATGTGGGCGCCCATCTCACCGGTGGCGTGCTTCGTCCAGATGGTCGTCTCGGCGGCCGAGGTGAGTCCCTGGATCGTGGTGGCGCGGCGGAGCACGATGCGGTCGTACGCCGGGACGGTGGCGGTGAAGTAGTAGAGACCGTCGGTGTGCTTGAAGATGTGCGGGTCGGCCCGCTGCTCGGCGATGGTGTTCGTGTACGTCACACCGGGGGAGGTGGGCACGGCGGCGTGGGCGGTACCGGTCGAGACGCCGGTGACGGTGGCGGCGGCCGAGCCGGCGATCATGCCGAGGACCGTTCGACGGCGGAGCGCAGGTCTCACTGAGTACTCCCTCTGGTGCTGGTGTTGGTGCTGGTGTACGGCGGACGCCTCTTCACGCAGGTCGATATATCGAACATCGTTCGTAAGTTCGGCCAGAAGGTAAGTTCTGCACCTTTCTTCGTCAACACTTGTCACACAAGTATCCGGAACGGTCCCGCCGCAGTTCACCTGTGCGGGTGGCGGAGATGACGACGGCGTGATGCAGGCAGTCGTTGGCCGTCTTGTCACTGATGACGGCCCTCATAGGGCAGGTTCTGCAAGTACTTCAGCGATGGCCACTCGGCAGTAGATCACTGGAAAAGGGGATGCCGGCGCTCTCGCCAAGGCGCCGGCGTCGCTTTCGGTGCGGGTCAGTTCGTCATGCGGAAGGTGGCGTCGCCGCGTCCTGCCGCGGTGGTGATCGGGTCGAGGCGGAGTTGGTAGGCGTAGTGGCGGATATAACGGTCGGGGTGGTTGTACGACTGGAAGGACGACCAGCTCGCGTCGGCGAGCCCCGCGACCTGCCGGAAGGTGGCGTCCGCAGCGAACTGGGCGGTGCCGTCGTTGCGGACCAGCTGGAAGTCGTATCCGGCGTGCCGCAGGAAGTACCCGCGGTAGTTCACCGATTCGAAGGAGACGGTGCCGGTGCCCGCCAGGCCGGGCCGCAGCCGGAACTGGGCGTCAGGGCCGGTGATGTTCTGGTCGATGCGCACGTCGAAGTTGGCGTGCCGCACGTACCGGTCCTGGAAGTTGTACGACTGGAGCCGGTTGGCCGGGATGTCGCTCCAGCGTGCGAGCACGCGGGACTCCTCGGCGGCCGTGAGGTTCAGGATCGAGCCGTGGCGCTTCTTCGTGACGCCCATGGAGTAGGTTCCCGACGCCGGAATCCGGTAGGTGCCGGGGGCGGAGGGGTTGGTCGTCGTGACCGGCATGTACCCGCGTCCGGAGGAGTACTGGTCGAGGTAGAGCGCCCACTCGTTGCGGTCGCGGAACTTCATCCACATCGGGCCCTCGACCTGGGCACCGGTCAGGCCGATGCCGGAGAGGTTGCCGAGGTTGGTCCAGGTTCCGAGGATCGAGTTGCTGCCTTCGAGGGTGATCTGCCCGTCGCCGGAGGCCCGCACATAGCGGTAGTTGCCGACGCCGGCCGGCATCTCGACGATCTGGGTGTCGATGATCTCCTGGGTGCCGGGGCGCTCGATGTAGATCTGCGGGGTGGTGATGGAACGGAAGTCGCTGGTGTGGGCGTAGTAGATGCGGTGCTTCTTTACGCCGTCGACCGGCTTGTTCGTCGCCCAGTACAGGACGTAGTCGTTGGAGGCCGGGTCCCAGATCGCTTCCGGCGCCCAGGCGTTGCGTCCGTCGGGGATCGCGCCGGCGACGTCGAGCAGCCACGGCTCCGACCAGGTGATCAGGTCCGTCGACTCCCACACCACGAGGTTGCGGCTGCCGTTGTACACGGCGGCCTCCCAGTTCTGCCCGCAGCTGATGCACAAGTCCGTCGCGATGATCCAGTACTTGTCACCGTTCGGGGATCTCACCAGTGCGGGGTCGCGCACTCCCTTCGTGCCGATCGTGGAGCGAAGGGCAGTTCCGCCGGCGTTGAGCTCAGTCCAGTTCAGGCCGTCCGTGCTGTACGAGAAGTAGATCTGCTGACCGTTCGACCCCTCCCCGATGAAGTGCGTCATCAGGTAGCCCGGGTCGGCGGCGGCCGCCCGGTCCGGGGTGAGCAAGGCTTGGCCTGTGAAGAGCAGGCACGCGGCGAGCAGTATCGCCGACAACCGGGCGCGAAGCGCGGACATGTATGTCTCCTGTCGTTCTGCTAAGGCCACCACCGGGCACGCGGAAGGGGCCGACTGATTCCGGGTGACGCATGTCTCCCAGGTGCGGTGTCCTTCACAGTGGTGACGGCACGCCTGTCACCCGAGTGGGGCGGTCGGGGTGCCGGGGGCCGACCGAGCGGTTGTCGATGCGAGCGGGGTCTCGGTCTCCACTGCCGGGGAGGTGGAGCCTCCGTAGTCGACTCCCTGTCCACCGAGGTGAGTTGTCCGATAAATCGAACGACGTTCGTAAAGTCGGGCAGACGCTAAGTGCGAGGAGCGGGATGCGTCAATACCTCCGGCAGCAGTAGCCCGTGGGACCTGAAAAGGTGTCGCAGTTGGTCAGCATGGCGTTCCACCGGAGCAGGCCTGGACTGGCTGACGCCCAGCGCGCCCCGACTGCCGAAGCCCCGCTCAACGAAGTTCACGTCGGCCGGCCGCCCACCCGGTGGCCACCGCGCCACCAAGGTGGCCGAATGGCCCGCCCGTAGCGTGGGGTTCGTACGGATCCGGGCCAACGCGGCCACCGGCGGGTACGCCAACGTGGGCGGCGTCAGGATCGGAGGCCGGACGGCCAAGCCGACCCTGGGCTCCACCACGCTGCCGACGACGGCACCGTCTACCGACCTGCACCGACCCCGGCGGCGATGGCAACTACGAGATCAAGGGTGTGGGCAGCGGCAGGTTGCTGGAGGTCGTAGTGCAGACCGTGGAGATGCCCGCTTCCTCCACGGTCTGCCGTTCGCGCTCAAAGTCCCGGTCCCGGTGCAGGAGGGGCAGTCCCCGCAGCCTGATCAGCTGTCGTGGGACTGCCCTCTTCCGCCCGGACGTCTGCCTGTTACGGGAGCGCAGTCCACTTCTGATTGTTCTGGCCGTTGCAGGTCCACAGGACGACCGGGGTCCCGTTGGCGGTCCCGGCCCCGTTGACGTCGAGGCACAGCCCGGCATGGACGTTGCGGATCGACCCGTCGGAACCGACGGTCCACTTCTGGTTGTTCTGGCCGTTGCAGGGCCAGATGATGACCGGCGTGCCATTGGTGGTGCCCTGGTTGGAGGCGTCCAGGCACTTGTCGCCGTAGACGCGGATCTCGCCGCCGGCCCAGGTGGTCCACAGCTGGTTGGCGGCCGTGTGGCAGTCCCAGATCAGCGTCTTGGTCCCGGCCGCCGTGGCGGCACCGTCCACGTCCAGGCAGCGGCCGGACCCGGTACCGCGCAGGCGTGCGGTGGTGGAGGCCAGGGGGCTGCCGCCGGTCACCTTGAACACGGCGACACCGTGCGCGGGGACGCTGGCCGAGATCTGCCCGGAGGTGGTCGACGTGCCGCCGGTCCACAGGTCGGTGAGGGTGAACGAGCTTCCGGACAGGCCGACTTGTGCGGCCGTGGTGGTGACGGTCGCGGTGTTGCCGCCTCGGTTGAACAGGCCGACCGCGACGGAGCCGTCGGACAGGGGCTTGGCGAACACCTCGGTGTCGCCGTCGTCGCGGACCCGGCGTCCGCCCGCGCCCAGCGGGTCCTGGTTGACCCCGAGCAAACGCGGGTTGCGCAGGATGGCGCTCACGTCGGCGGACATGGTGCGGATGTCGTTGCCGGCCATGAGCGGGGCACTCATGAGTGCCCACAGGGCGAAGTGGGAGCGGGACTCGGTCAGGGACAGGCCGGGGCGGCCGACGACCAGCATGTCGGGGTCGTTCCAGTGTCCGGGACCCGACTGCGCGGCGAGCGGGGCGGTGACGTCGAGGACGTTGCCGACGCCCATCGGGTAGCTGTTGGTGTTGTTGTTCTGCCAGATGTCGAGCAGGTCCTCGGTCGTCCGCCACAGGTCGGCGACCTCGCCCCAGTTGTACTTGTCGCCGGTGGGGGAGTGGAAGCTGTTGGGGTTGATGCTGTAGACGATCGGACGGCCGGTGGCGCGCAGGGCGTCGCGCATGATGGTGAACTGTGCGATCTGCTCGCTGAGGGTGCCGCTGCCGGAGCACCAGTCGTACTTGAGGTAGTCCACGCCCCAGGAGGCGAACGTGGTGGCGTCCTGGGCCTCGTGTCCCTTGCTGCCCGTGGAGCCGGGGTAGGTGCCCACGCCCTGGGCGCACGTTTTCTCGTTGGGGGCCTGGTAGATGCCGAACTTCAGGCCCTTGCTGTGGATGTAGTCACCGAGCGCCTTCATGCCGCTGGGGAACTTGGTTGGGTTGGCCCGCAGGTTGCCGGCCGCGTCGCGCTGCGGGTCGAACCAGCAGTCGTCGACCACCACGTACCGGTAGCCGGCGTCGCGCATACCCGAGGACACCATCGCGTCGGCGGCCTGACGGACCTGCTCCTCGGTGATCCCGCACCCGAAGCTGTTCCAGCTGTTCCACCCCAGCGGCGGGGTGAGCGCGGGGCTGCCCGGTGCGGCCTCGGCGGTCGTGCCGACGGAGGCGGTGACGGTGGCGGTGAGCGTCAGTGCGGTGGCCGTGAGGAGACGCAGCAGTCGTCTGTGCAGGGGAACCATGGTATGTCCTTCCCGGGAGGCAAAGCGGAAGCTGCTTCGCCTCCCTCAAGGGGCAAGGTCACGAGCTGGTGATCATGTGCGCGCGGGTCAGCGCCGCAGGGTGAGCAGGCCCGGCCGGTACGGCAGCTTCAGGTAGTCGGTGCCGTTCGAGTTGGGGTCCCTGCCCTGGTAGAGGAACTGCAGGTTGCAGGGGTCGATGGTCATGGTCTGGTCGGGGTTGGTGCGGACCAGGTCACCGTGGCTGATGTCGTTGGTCCAGGTGGCACCGCTGTTGGCCTTGCCCGCGAAGGGGTTGCTCTCGGTGGCGGCCTGCGGGGTCCACGGACCGTTCAGGCTGGAAGCCGTGAACGAGCGGAAGAAGCGCTGCTCCGTCGCGCCCCGAGCCTCAACGATCATGAGGTACTGGTTCTGGCCTTGGACCTTGTAGACCTCCGGCGCCTCGAACAGGTTCTTCTCCGTGTCGCTCATGACCGTCTCGTACGATGAGCCGAAGCTGCTCGGGAAGTTCCCGATCGGCATGGTCGACTTGAAGATGCTGCCCTTGTCATTGGCGAAGAACAGGTACATGTTCTGGTCGTCGGCGATCACGGTGGGGTCGATCGGGCCGCCTGTGGGGAGGCTGCCGGTGAACAGCTCCTGCGGCGCGGACCAGCCGTTGGGGTTGGTGGGGTCGCTGGACGTGCGGTAGGTGAAGGGCCAGGCGGTGCCCCACCCGTTCGAGACCAGCACCCATATCTTCTTGGGTGCGAAGTAGAAGAGTTTGGGCGCCACCGCCGACCCGCTGATCCTGGTCTGGCCGGCCGAGGCCATGTCCGACCAGTTCGTGAAGGGCCGGAACGTCATCGCGCCCCACGACGATCCGTCAGAGGTGGTTGCGTAGACCAGGTGCTGACCGTTGTACGTCACGGTGGTGAAGTCCTTGAGCGCCACCGAGCCGTTCGCCGGCTGCGCCAGCGGACCGGTCGACGTCCACCGGTATGTCGACGGAAGGGAACACGAGTTGGGCGTCCCGGCCAGGCCGGTCCATTTCTGATTGCTGCCGCCGTTGCAGTTCCAGAGCTGCACCGCCGTGCCGTTGGCCGTGGCGCCGCCGCTGACGTCCAGGCACAGTCCGGACTCCACGGCGACGATCGTGCCGTCGGCGTTCGCCCGCCACTGCTGGTTGGTCCCGCCGTTGCAGGACCAGATCACCGGCCGGGTACCGGCCGTGGTGGCGTGGCCCGGGACATCCAGGCACTTGTTGCCGTACACGGTGAGCTGGTTGTTGTCCGTCAGCGTCCACTGCTGGTTGGTACCGCCGTGGCAGTCCCAGATCTGCAGGTTCGTGCCGTCGGTCTGGGCGGCACCCGGAACATCGAGACACCGGTTGGAACCGACACCGCGCACGGCGCCGGTGGTGGGGGCCGCCTGAGCCGGATCGGCGACGAGCGTCGCCGCCGACGCGACCAGAGCCGCGAGCACTACGGACAGATGTCTGCGGCTGAAACGTAGTCTGCGCAATGCGGACCTCATTCGTTGAGTGAGCGTTTCCGGTTCGGCCCCGTCAGAGGCTGTCCGGACTGTCGATGTGCTGCGCCTCGACCTCTTTTGTTCCGGATATCGAACGAAGGTCGAAAGGTCGAGCGCGGTGGAGGATGGAGACCGACCAGGATGTGCTTCCTCGGCGGCCTAGTTCCTCACGATGCGCCACCGGTTGTCGGCAGTGCCGTCGTCCGAGTCCTGGACTGCGAACGCACCCACAGCGGTGGAGTTGTTCGCGATGGCGAGCAACTTGCCGCTGTTCTCGTTGCGGATCTTGTAGGTTCCGTCTCCCTGGTCGAGCAGCGTCCATCGGTGGTCGGCGGTGCCGTTGTCCGACCATTGCAGGACGGTCGCGCCGTCTGCCGTCGACATGTTCGAGACGCCGAGCACCTTGCCGCTGTGGGCGTTGCGGAAGCGGACCGCGTTTCCGTCGGCGATCATGTGCCAGTCGTGGTCGGCGGTGCCCGAGTCGTTCCACTGCAGAGCGCGGCCACCGTCGGCCGTGGACATGTTCTGGATGCCCAGCACGAGACCGCTGCCCACGTTGGCGAGCCGGACGGTGCCGCTGGTGTTCCAGTAGACGGTGTAGTTGTGGCCGTGCGCGTCGTGGAACGGGCCCAGGTTGACGGTGGAGCCGTTGGCGGTCGCGGTGAAGGCGAGCGAACTGCTGCTGGTCCGTGTGATCGAGGACGTGTTCAGCGTCGGGAGGGAGCTGAGCGAGGAGTCACCGTAGTTGCCGGACAGGACCACCGGGCCGTAGGTGATCGCGGTGACGTTCGGGTTGTCGTTGGCCGCTCGCATGATGACCCGCATGGGCAGACGGACGGTGACCGTGTCGCCGGAGGTCCAGGAGCGGGTCAGGGTGGCGTAGCTGCCGGGGGTGGTGGTGATGTTCTGCCGCGTGCCGTTGACGCTGATCGTGGCCCCGGCGGTCCAGCTCGGGATGCGGATGCGCATCGCCCACGTGCCGCTGACGTTGCCGGTGACCTGCAGGGTCGTGGTGTCGCTGACGGGGTACGTCGTGGTCTGGGTGACCGTGATTCCGCGCTCCGACCAGTTGAGCACCGAGGGCACGAACAGGTTCACGATCAGGGTGGTGTCACTGCGGAAGTAGATGGAGTCCATCAGCCTGGTGTGCATCTCCAGGCCTGTGCCCTGGCAGCACCAGAAGGTGCCGTAGTCGGTGCTCCAGGTGCCGCCGCCCCACGCCGGGCCCACACCGCGGCGGCCGCCCGGATTGAGGGGGGTGAAGTAGGTGACGTGGCCGTGGTCGTCGGCCGGGTTCTGCTGGCCGATCATCTGGTTGAGCCACGCCCGCTCGTAGTAGTCGAACAGCGCGACCCGGTTCGGGTCCAGCGCGAACAGTTCCCGGGTGAGGAGGAGCATGTTGAAGGTGTTGCAGCTTTCGCAGGTGTCCTTGTTCAGGTAGCCCGCGATGGCGTTCGGGGCGCGAAAGTGCTCCGCCTGGCTGTTGCCGCCGATGGCGTAGGTGTGCGCGTTGACGGTGAAGTTCCAGGCGTTGGTGGCGATGTCCCGGTAGCGGGTCGTGCCGGTGGCCTTGTACTCCCGGGCGGCCCCGATCCACTTGGGCACCTGCGTGTTGGCGTGCAGTCCGCTGAGCCGGTCCTGGCCGGACGCCAGGGGGTCGAACACCGCGGCGTGGTCGAACCGCTGGGCGACGGTGAGCCACCGCGCGTCGCCTGTCTGCTGGTAGAGGTCGGTCAGCACGGTGTTCATGCCGCCGAACTCGGTCTGCAGCATGGCCTGCATCTGCTGGCTGCTCAGCCTGCCGGTGCGCCAGTCGACCCATGCGGCCAGGGCGAGCAGCACGTCACGGGCCTGTGTGCTGCCGATGTGGCGCCATACGTCCAGCAGGCCGGCGAGGGTCTTGTGGATGGTGTAGTACGGCACATTGCCGTTGCTCAGGGTCCGCTGTTCGAGAGCGGTGAAGTCGGACTCGGGGTAGCCGGAGAGGTACCCGGCGCTGAAACCGGCGGCGCCGTTGTTGGCCTGGCATTTGGCCAGCTCCGCGACCATGTAGGTGGCCTTGTCCCGGCAGACGGTGTCCCCGGTCACGGCGTACAGCTGTGCCCAGGCCGTGAGGAAGTGCCCTTGGACGTGGGTGCGGAAGGGGAAGTTCGGTGCGTCCCAGCCGCCGGTGGCGGCGGCGCCGTTGGTGGAGAGCCGGTGGTTGGAGCGGAAGTTGTACAGCAGCCGGTCGACATCGACGAACCGCAGATAGTTCTGCGTTCGGTTCTGGTTGTCCAGCCACCGGCTTGCGGTGAGCCGGACCTGGCCGAATTCGAAGGGGTGCGCCAAGACCCCTATGTCGGCCCTTGCGGGAGGAACGGCCGCCTGCGCGGGAGATGCGCCCATGAAGGATCCCGTGGCAGATGCGGCGACCGTGGCCCCGGCTACTTGCAGCAGGCGCCGTCTGCTGACGAAGGAAGACATCTTGCACCTTTCGATGACGAGAGAGCGAGTGCTTGGTCGTTGACACCCGGCGAGACTTCCGCCTCCGACCTCAGGAGCCCGAGCCGGTGACGCGGTGGAAGGTCCATCGCTGGTTGGAACTGCCGACGTCGCGCTACTGGATCAGCGCGACACCGTCGGCCGTACTGCCTCCCTTGACGTCGAGCACCTTGCCGCTGTTGCGGTTGACCAGGACGAACTCGCCCCCGGTCTGCGGGCGCGGCTGCCACTGCTGGCTCGTCCGGCCGTCGGCGGTCATCTGCACGACCGCCGCGCCGTCCGCCGTCGAGGACCCCGCCACGTAGAGCACCTTGCCGCTGCGGACACAGGCGATGGTGTGATAGCCGCCCCCGTGGACTGGAAGGCCCACTGCTGGTTCGACGCGCCGGTGTCGGCCACTGGATGATGGCGGCGCCGTCCGCGTTCCACGCACGGTAGACGTCGGCGACCTTGCCGTTGCGCACGCTGACGCACGTGTGGACCCTGGTGGGCGCGATGGTGTACTGCACCGAGTCGACGTCGACGTAACCGGTGCCGTTCGGGTTGCAGGTGTAGAGACCGACCCGGTCACCGCGGTGTCCGCCCCAGGTGAGCTGGTAGGTGCCGCCGAACGGAAAGACGTTTCCGACGAGGCTGCAGGAGAACCGTCTGACTCCGTCGACGTCCCAGGTGGTGCGCTGCCGCACGGCGTTCTGCGTGATCGCCGAGAAGCCCTCGTCGGGCGTGTCGAGGTACAGCCAGTCGCCCCGCGTGGATGCGGAGGGCGCCCGACATGCCGGGCGAGTACCCGAACGTGCTGGTGATGCCGTAGTAGTCGGAGCCGACCCGGATGCAGTCTCAGTCGCTGAAGTCGCCCGGGAGGATGAGTCATCGCGTGGACGGGCGGTTTTCCCACGCGAAACACCGCCTGGATCTCGAGGGCGTCGAAGTCCGGTGTCCAGGCGGTGGGGTAGGGGAAGGGCTCGCGCCTGGAAAGCGCGCGGTTCGGGGCATGGGGGGTGGGTTCCTTCCGGAGGCGGGACCGCTCTCGCACCGCGAATGACCGATATTCCGAACATGGGTCGAACTGTCGGACGGGTTGGGCGCCGAACGTAAAGGGTTTCCCGTGCGGAAGTCAACGTGTGTGACAGTGCGGCTTCTTCGATATCCGGGCGGCGCGAAATGCGCGGAACGGTACCCGTCGGAAACATTGACGGAACCACGGCCCAAACTTATCTTCTGCTCGAAGTTACGCACACTGTTCGCTATGTCGAACAATCGCATCCCTTGTCACGGGGCGATTCGGCCCATCGGACTGGCCGAGCCCGGAGGAAGAGTTGAACAGAACCGTAAGAAAGTTGCTCGCCCTGCTGTGCCCGCTGCTGCTGGTCCTGCTGGGCGGCGCCGTCTTTGAGGGCACCGCCTCCGCCGCCCCGCCGGCCGGGCAGGCCACGCGGTACACAATGACCGCGTTCACCAACAGCAGTGAGTCGAACCTGTATGTGTACGACTCGCCGGACGCCACCGGATTCACCCTGCAGAAAGGCCCCGCCTACACCCCGCCGTCCGCGCTGATCCGGGATCCCAGCATCTTCAAGTACACCGACGGCTACTACTACCTCACTTACACCACCAACTGGACGGGGAACACGATCGGTTTCGCCCGGAGCACCGACCGGGTGAACTGGACGTTCCTGTACAACTACACGATCCCGATCAGCGGGCTGACCCGCACCTGGGCACCTGAGTGGTTCATCGACACGGACGGCAGCGTCAACGTCATCGTGTCCCTGACGGCGGCGAGCACCGCCACCCATTTCACCGCCTACAAGATCACGGCGACCAACGCAGCGCTGACCACCTGGTCCGCGCCCACCCAGCTGTCCGGTATCGGCCCGAACTACATCGACACCTTCATCGTCAAGGTCGGCTCCACCTATCACGCGTTCACCAAGAACGAGACGACGAAGTACATCGAGTACGCCACCGCCTCCAGCCTCACCGGCCCCTACACCCTGCGCAAGACGGGCGACTGGGCCGGCTTCGGCGACTGGGTCGAGGGTCCGGCCCTGGTCCAGCTCGACAACGGCGGCTGGCGCATCTACTACGACGGCTACCGTGCCGGGAAGTACTGGTACAGCGACAGCTACGACAACTTCGCCACCTGGTCCGCGCCCACCGAGGTGCCCGGGCTGTCCGGCTTCATCCGCCACGCCACCGTGCTGAAGGAGACAGTCCCCGGCGGTGTCACCCTGCCCACCAACGCCACCAGGTCGCTGCGGTTGGTCAACTACCCCGACCGGTACGCCGCGGAACACTCCGACAGCCTCGGCTACATCGACCCGGTGAGCACCTCCAGCAGCAGTGCCGTCAAGCAGAGCGCCACCTTCACCGTCGTACCCGGCCTCGCCGACGCCAATTGCTACTCCTTCCGCGACTCCTCCGGCCGCTATCTCCGCCACTGGGACTTCCGGGTCCGCTTCGACAGCAGCAATGGCACCGACACCTTCAAGAAGGACGCCACCTACTGCGCACGCCCGGGCAGCGCCTCCGGCTCCGTCCGCCTGGAGTCGTACAACTACCCCGGCCGCTACATCCGCCACTACAACTACGCCCTGCGCGTGGACCCCTACCAGAACACCGACACGTTCCGCGCCGACAGCTCCTTCGCCGTGGTCAGCCCCTGGGCCTGACCTGTCCGCGATGTCCTCCCGAAATCTGAGTTTGTCAGGCCCAGATCTCGGGCTCGGGGTTCATCCGGTGGTCAGAGTGGTCCACTTCTGGTTGGAGCCGCCGTTGCAGTCCCACAGCACGAGCTGTGTGCCGTCGGCCGTGGAGGAGCCCGGAACATCGAGGCAGCGGCCGGAGGCGGGGTTGCGGTAACCGCCGTTGTAAGGCTGCCAGACCTGATTGGCACCGTCGCCGCAGCTCCATGTCTGGACGGCGGTACCGTCGGCGCTGTTGGCACCGTTGACGTCCATGCACTTGCCGGCGATGCCGGACTGCACGCGGGCGGGCGCGGGGGCGGGGTTCTTCAGCCACCCGGCGCTGTCCGCGGACTGGACACCACGGTGGAAGGCGTCGGCCATCTTCTGATAGCCCGCGTCGTTGGGATGCAGGGGGTCGGCCAGGTCGGCCGCGGTCAGACTGCTCATGTCGACGAACGCGACGCGTTTGCCCGCGGCCTGCGCGTCGCTGACGATGCGCCGGGTGGCCTGGTTGCACGTGCCCCGGAACCGCTCCTTCGAGCTGCTGGTGGACACGACCAGGGAGGCGACGAGGACGGTGGCGTCGGGGACGTCGGCGGTGATCTGGTTGACCAGCGACCTCAGCCGGGCGATGGCGCTGTCGGCCTCGGAGGCTCCTTGGAGGTCGTTGGTGCCGATGTGCAGCGTCACGACGTTGGGCCGATAGCGGGTCAGTGAGGCGTCGGCGAGCGCCGCGATCTGGTCGATGCGGTACCCGGAGTGGCCTTCGTTGTCCGGATCGGACATCGAACCGTTCCGCACCGTGCCCACGAAGTCCAGGGGATGGCCGTCCGCCGCGAGCCGGTTCCATAACGGCGCGCGGTAGCCGTTGCCCGTACTGCTTCCCACGCCCCAGGTTATCGAGTCGCCCAACGGCATGACACGCAAAGGCGTGTTGGAGGCGGCGGAGGCAGGGGCCACACCTGTCGCCGTCACCCCGAGCGCGACAGCGACAAGCGTGGTCAGGGACTGAGCCCAAGGTATTCTCATGCTCCCCTGCCGCCTGGTCCGCTGGGTGTCCGGCTGCACGGCGTGCGGTTCGACTACGGCGGACAGCCCGTGCTGGACGGCGTAGACCTGACCGTCCCCCCGGGTCGGACACTCGCCCTGGTCGGCGTCTCGGGAGCCGGCAAGTCGACGTGCGCCCACCTACTGGCCCGGTTCTGGGACCCCTCCCAGGGAGCGGTCCAGCTGGTGCCCGCCCACGGCGACCCCGTGGACATCCGGGACGTGAGCGACCCCGAACTGCGGCGGGCGGTCGTCCTCGTGGGACAGGAGACACCCCTCTTCCACGGCACCCTCGCAGAGAACCTGCGGCTCGCCGCACCCGAAACGGACGACGATCTGCTCGCCGCGACAGCGCGCCGGTGCGGCGTCGACCGGATCGCCGCGATGGACACCCTCGTCGGGGAGCGCGGCGCGACCCTCTCGGGAGGACAGCGGGCCCGCATAGCCCTCGCCCGCGCGCTGCTGGTACGCCCGCGCGTCCTCGTCCTCGACGAGTCCACCGCCCACCTGGACAACACCGGCGACGCCCAGCTCGCCGCCGCGCTGCGGGAGGAGGGCCGCACCACGATCGTCATCGCCCACCGGCCGGCCACCATCCGCCGTGCCGACCGCATCGCCGTACTCGAGAAGGGTCGCATCACGGAAGAGGGAACCTGGGAGGATCTCACCCGCCGCCCCGGCAGCGCGCTCAACCGCGTACTCACCACCTCGTCCTGAGTACGGGACCCCGCCCCCGGGGCCCGGGCAGGGGAGGCTCAGGGGCGCGGGCACCTGGAAACGCGCTGGGGTCGCCCGCCTTCGGCACCGCCCGTGCCCGCCCCACCGGTACTCCACGACGCGTTCACACAGACGCAGGCTGCCAGATCCTGGACAGGGCCTCAGGGGTGAGAACCTGCTCGGGCGGGCCCTGCCCGACCAGCCGTCCGTCGCTGAGGAGCAGGCAGGCGTCGGCCGAGCGGGCGGCCTGCAGGTCGTGCGTGGCCTGGACGACGGTCGTGCCGTCGGCGACCAGGTCCGTCAGCAGGACCGTGATCCGCTCCCGGGCCTCGGGGTCGAATCCGGTGGTCGGCTCGTCAAGGAGCAGCAAGTCCGACTGCTGGGCGAGGCCCTGGGCGATGAGGACGCGCTGGCGCTGCCTGCCGGACAGCTCGCCGAGCTGGCGGGCGGCGAGGTCGGCGACGCCCAGTCGCTCCATGGCGGAGTCGACGACCGCCCGGTCGTGCCGGGTCAGCCGCCGCCGCAGCCCGCGCTCGCCCCAGCGGCCCATCTCCACTGTCTGCCGTGCGGTGAGGGGGAGTGCGTCACCGACGGCACCGCGCTGCGGGATGGAGGCCGGTGGGCGGCCCTTCGTGTAGTGGAGGTCTGATGGGGATGGAGCTGCCGCGGGCGAGCAGGATGCCGCCCTCGATCGAGCCGACCGCGAAGACCATGCCGAGCAGAGGCATGCGCACGGTGCCCCGGGCGGTCGCTGCGGCAGGGTGACGACCACGCCGGGAACTCGCCCGCCCATCGGGGCGGGCGGTGGTTCAGGCGTGTCGGTCCGTGAGGGCCGGTGTGGTGTTCCGGATGAAGTGGCACCGGTCGCACACGCCACTCAGTTCGACTGTGTGCTCGACCTCGGCGAAGCCCATGACCTCGGCCACCCTTTCAGCCCATCGCTCGACCGTGTCCGCCTCCACCTCCGTGCTGAGGCCGCAGTCGCGGCAGACGAGGTAGTGGCGGTGTCCGTCGGCGGGTCGTGGCCGGTAGAGCCGTTCTCCGCTCTTCTCCCGCACGACGTCGACCTGTCCGGCGCGGTCCAGGGCGTGCAGGGTCCGGTACACCGTGGTCAGGCCGATGGTGATGCCGTCGGCCTCCATAGCTTCGTGCAGCTCTTGGGCGGAGGTGAAGCCGGTCTGCTGATGCAGGGCGTTCATGACGGCCTTCCGTTGCCGTGTCGTGCGCAACGGCGCCGGCAGCTGTGTGGCTGATGTTTCGCGCAGAGACACCCACCTCCAGGAGATGACGCACATAGTAATCATTTCCATGACGGCGCACCGCCGCGTCGGCTGTCAGGGCAGGCGCAGGAGGTTGAGCCGGTACCCCTCGGCCTGGGGCAGGCGTTGCGCGGCGATCGCGGACACCATCTGCTGGTAGGGCAGCGGTAGTTCGGCCAGCAGGGGGCCGGGGAGGCTGGTGAGGGTGTGTGATGCCAGCATGCCGGTCCCGGGGCGCCAGTCGGCCAGTCCGGCCGGGTCGGGGCAGTACCAGTGCATGCGGGCGTCGACCTTGCTGAGGGCGTCGTGCTGTTCCTGGGTGTCGAAGAAACCCGGGCCGGCGGTGTCGAGAGCCATTAGGGAACCGGGGAAGCGGTCGGCGAGCAGGTCGACGACCCGGCGCACATCGGGTTCGTGCAAGTAGGGCAGTACGGCCTCCGCGACGAACAGGCAGGGCCCGTCGGCGCGCGAGGCCACCTCGGCGGCCCATGACTCGTCCGTCACCGAGGCCGCGATCATCGTCCGGCGCGGCGTGTCCGTGAAGAAGGTGCGCCGCAGGGTGATCACATCGGGCAGGTCGAGTTCGAACCACCGGGCGCGGCCGTTGTCCACGCGTTCGTACCGCGTGTTGAGGCCGGTGCCGATCTCCACCACGGTTCCGTCGGGGTGCTCGGAGAGGAAGTCCCTCACCCATCGGTCGAACAGAAGGGTGCGCAGCAGAGCACCGGTGAGGCTGGGGAGGTCGTCGAAGCGTCCGAAGTCGTAGTCGATCGAGGCGACGATCTCTTCGGCCCGCGCGTCCCGCAGCAGGGCCTGTTCCTTGCGGTTCTCCGCCGCGCGGGCGTACAGGGGGATGAGGAGTGTCTCCTGCACCGTTCCCAGGCGCGGCTTTTCCCTGTCCATGAGCGGCCTCCCTGACGCGGGTGTGCACCGGGTCGGATGGTGCCGTGGCTGCGACCACCGTCCGGCCCGGAGTCTCAGTGCCCCGTCACGGTGGTGAGGGGGTCGTGCTCGTGCGCGCAGCTCTCGTCGAATCCGTAGGTGTCCCAGGCGGGGAAGGGATCGGTGGCGGGCGGGGCCTCGTCGTCCCGCATGAGGCAGTCGGCCAGGGCCGCCCGCAGGGATTCCGCGTTCAAGTCGGTGCCGATGAACACGAGTTCCTGGGCGTACGGGCTGTCGTTGTCACGCGCGGAGGAAGGTTCGAAGCGTGCCACGGAACCGGCCTGGGACCACAGTCCCGTCACACGCGGCCGACTGGCCAGCGTGAAGAAGCCCTTGGACCGGAGGACCTGCCCGTGAGCGCCGCTGTCCAGTGTCTCCGTCACGAACGTCCACAGCCGCCCGGGATGGAAGGGTGCCGCGGAGCGGAAGACGGTCGAGGAGATGCCGTACTCCTCCGTCTCGGGCACGTGGTCGCCGTTGAGTTCCCTGACCCAGCCCGGAGCCTGCTGTGCCCGCTCCAGGTCGAAGCGAGCGGTGCCCAGGACCTCTCCGGCCGGCACGCGGCCCCGTACGGCCGGCACGATGCGGGCGGCGGGATTGAGGCGGGCCAGGGTGGCCTGCAGCCGGTCGACGGAGGCCTCGTCGACAAGGTCGAGCTTGTTGAGGACGATGACGTCGGCGAACTCGATCTGGTCCATGAGCAGGTCGCTGACGGTGCGTTCGTCGTCCTCGTACTGGTCCAGGCCCCGTTCGGCGAGTTCGTCGCCACCGGCGAGCTCTGGAAGGAAGTTGGCGGCGTCCACGACCGTGACCATCGTGTCCAGCCGGGCCAGGTCGCCGAGGGTGGCGCCGTCGTCGCGGGTGAAAGCGAAGGTGGCGGCCACCGGCATGGGCTCGGAGATGCCGGAGGACTCGATGAGGAGGTAGTCGAAGCGGCCCTCGCGTGCCAGCCGGTCCACCTCTTCCAGCAGATCGTCGCGCAGGGTGCAGCAGATGCATCCGTTGGTCATCTCGACCAGGCGTTCCTCGGTCCGCGACAGAGCCGCCTCGCCGCCGCGTACGAGGGCGGCGTCGATGTTGACCTCGCTCATGTCGTTGACGATGACGGCGACGCGCAGGCCCTCGCGGTTGGTGAGGACATGGTTGAGCAGAGTGGTCTTGCCGGCCCCGAGAAACCCCGACAGGACGGTGACGGGAAGGCGCGGCGAGGGGGCGTGAGTCATGCCGGGATCAGCCTTCAGGACGGAGCAGGCCACGCTCGTACGCCTTGGCCAGCCGCTGCGGGACGCGGTACGCGACCCCGTCCACCGTGACCGTCACCAGCTGAGGCGTGGTGGCCTTCCACTGAGCGCGACGGTGCCGGGTGTTGCTGCGCGACATCTTGCGTTTGGGCACGGCCATGGGGACCTCCGGGTGCGACTGGTGGGCGGCCGAGACGATACATGAAAATGGATGTCATTACGATTGTCGGGCTCTGTCCGTCCGCCCCTCGAGGTCGCGGTGGTCGCCGCCCGCTTCGGTGGAGGGGTCGGGGAGGTAGGGGGAGAATGCAGGTGATAACGGTTTTTGTTTCGCCGGCGGGAGGACTGCTCATGCGGGCGTTCTCAGGTCGCAGCCCGGGGATCGTCGCCGGGGCTGTGCTCGCTCTGCTGGGCGGCTGCGGTGCCGCCGAGTCGTCCCCCTCGTCCCCCTGGTCCCCCTCGTCCCGCGAGGCCGCCGCACCGGCCCCCGTTCCGGTGGTTGCCTCGACCAATGTGTACGGGGACGTCGCCAAGCAGATCGGAGGTGACCGGGTGAAGGTCGTCTCGATCATCAACGATCCGGCACAGGACCCGCACGAGTACGAGGCGGAGACACGCAACCAGCTGGAACTGTCCCGAGCGAAGATCGTCGTCGAGAACGGCGGCGGCTACGACGACTTCATGGGCGAGATGCTGCGCGGCGCGAACAACTCCTCGGCCGAGGTCATCACCGGCGTGGAGGCGTCGGGCAAGGTCCCGGACGACGGCGGAGAGTACAACGAGCATGTCTGGTACGACATGCCCACCATGGGCCGGCTGGCCGAGCGCGTCGCCGACGCCCTCGCGCAGGCCGCCCCGACGGAAGCCGACGCCTTCCGGAAGAACGCGACCGATTTCAAAGCGGACCTGGACACCGTCCGGGCCGCGGAGGCACGAATCGAGAAGGAGCGCGGGGGCACCGCCGTCGCCGTCACCGAACCGGTCCCGCTGTACATGGTCGAGGCGTGCGGGCTGCGGAACGTGACGCCACCGGACTTCAGCGAGGCCGTCGAGGAGGGCGACGAGGTCTCCGCGCGGGTCCTGCGGGAGACGCTCGGGCTGGTCGCCGACGGGACGGCAGAGGCGCTGGTCCTCAATGAGCAGACGCCGACTTCCCAGACCGAGAGGGTGGAGCGGACCGCCCGGGACAACGGTGTCCCCGTGGTTACCGTCACCGAGACCCTGCCTTCGGGCCAGGACTACGTCGCCTGGATGACCGCCAACGTCGACGCGCTCAGGCGCGCCCTGGACACCTAGTTCAGGCCCACCCTGGACATCGAGCGGACACCGCCACGGAATGCCATGGATCGTACAGAGGCCCTCGCATCGCCTTCCCGCCACGCCACCCGCCGGGAGACCGGCCGTGCCGCTCCGGTGATCAGCCTCCAGGGCGGGACGCTCGTCTACGGGGGCCGGGTGCTGTGGCAGGCTCTCGACCTCGACATACGCCCGGGCGAGTTCCTGGCGGTGCTGGGCCCGAACGGGTCCGGCAAGACCAGTCTGCTGCGCGTCATCCTGGGCAGGCGACCGCTGACGGCCGGCTCACTCACGGTGCTCGGCCACGCTGCCGGGCACGCCGGACGGCACATCGGGTACGTGCCGCAGCACCGGTCCCTGCCCGCACACACCCTGGTCCGAGCGCGTGACGCGGTACGGCTGGGCGTGGACGGGCATCGGTGGGGTCCCCGGCTCGGCCGTCGTGCGGCCCGCCGCCGCGCCGACGAGCTCCTGGAGGCGGTCGGGGCGGCGTCGTTCGCGGACGTACCCCTCGGCCGGCTGTCCGGGGGCGAGCAGCAGCGGGTCCGCGTGGCGCAGGCTCTCGCCACGGACCCGCGGGTCCTGCTGTGCGACGAGCCGTTGCTCTCCCTGGACCTTCAGTACCAGCGCGCCGTGACGGCCCTCATCGATCGGCGTCGGCGCTCCGCCGACACCGCTGTCGTGTTCGTGACACACGAGATCAACCCCGTGCTGGGGATGGCGGACCGGGTCCTGTACCTGGCTCCGGCAGGGTTCCGGGTCGGCCCGCCGGAGGAGGTCATGACCAGCTCGTCTCTGACGGAGCTGTACGGGACGCGGGTCGACGTCGTCCATGTACGGGACCGCGTCGTAGTCGTCGGAGCGCCCGACGCGGCCGTGCCGCACAACCATGGGAACGGGGCGAACGGCAGGACCTCGAGCGAGGGCGGGCCGGGATGAGACTATCCGGAATGCTCTCCGGTGGGGTCGCCGCACGCGGAGACGCGCGGGATCTGTGGCAGGAGGTCTTCGACTTCGGTGACTACGGCGAACTGCTGGGCCTGGTCCAGGGCTCCCTGGTTGCCGGCGTCCTGCTCGGCCTGGTGGGCGGGCTGGCCGGAGTCTTCGTGATCATGCGTGATCTGCCGTTCGCCGTGCACGGGATCAGCGAGCTGTCCTTCGCGGGCGCCGCCGCGGCCCTGCTGCTGGGCGTGAACGTCGTGGCGGGGGCCATCGTCGGGTCCCTGCTGGCGGCCGCCGCGGTCGGCGTCCTCGGGGTCCGCGCCCGTGACCGCAACTCCGTGATCGGCATCATCCTGCCCTTCGGCCTTGGCCTGGGCGTACTGTTCCTGTCGCTCCACGAAGGCCGGGCGGCGAACAAGTTCGGCCTGCTGACCGGCCAGATCATCGCGGTCGACACCCCGCAGCTCGCCTGGCTCGCCGGTACGTCGGCGGTGGTGCTCCTCGTCCTCGCGGTGGTGTGGCGACCGCTGACCTTCGCCAGCGTCGACCCGGCGGTGGCCGAGGCCCGAGGGGTGCCGGTCCGCGCGCTGTCCCTGGGGTTCATGCTGGTCCTCGGGCTCGCGGTGGCCCTGTGCGTACAGATCGTCGGGGCGCTGCTGGTGCTGTCGCTGCTCGTCACGCCCGCCGCGGCGGCCGCTCGGATCACAGCGTCGGCCGCGCTCCTGCCCCTCCTGAGCGTGTTCTTCGCGCTCGTCGCGATGGAGGGAGGGATGCTGCTCTCCCTCGGGAGCAGCGTCCCCGTGTCCCCGTACGTCACGACGATCTCCTTCCTGATCTATCTCACGTGCCGGATGTACGGCTCGAGGCGGGTCGGCCGACTCGCCGGAGCACGTCATGAGGGCGCAGACTGAAGGAGGGGTCGCCGTCACGAGGCTCATACAGCGTATGCCGAGCCTTTCCGGCCTCTCAGGATCGTGGCGTTCGCCGCCGGGCATCGCCCGACGCCGATCCGGAAGGAGCGGCTCATGAATCCCATGGCTGTCGCTGGTGCCGCAGCCGGGCGACTGGCCCACTACGCAGTATCCGGAGTGGTGGGCGGCCTGATCATCCGCGGCCTGTCCAGGCGGCTGCCGGACGGCACGTCGGCGGCGCGCAAGGCCGTCGTCGGCGGCATCGCGGGCGGGATCGTCGCCGGGCGCTGGCTTTCCTCGGCCGCCGAGGAGGCGCGGCTCAAGGCCGGTGACATGCTCGCGGAGGCCCGGACGAGCCTGGGCGAGGAAGCACCGCCGCCGTCTGCCGTCACGGTCGAGGGCCACGAGCACGACCACGGACACGAGCACTGATCATGTCCGAGGCGACCGTGCGCTCGGTCGCCACCGGCCGAGTGCGACTGACCGTACCGTGGCTGCGGTTGCATCCCGGCAGCGCGGGTCTTGTCGACGACCGGATGGCCGGCCTACGCGGCTTCCGGGCCCTGCGCGTCTTTCCCCGCACCGGCAGCGTCATCATCTGGATGACCCCCGATCTCCTTGACGTCGACCGGCTGGTCGCCGCGCTCGAAGAGGCGCCGCCTCCGTCCGAGCCCGCCAGACCCACCCGCTCCGCTCCCGACTCGTCCACCGGCGAGGTGGTGCGGCTGGCCGTCGGCGGTGCCGTGCTGGCGCTCGTGGCGGTGCGGCGGTTGCTCGCCAGGCCCCGTTTCCGCTTCGGCTCGTCCGGTGCGGGCGGCGTACTCACCGTCCTGTTCACGGGACTTCCGTTCTTCCGGGGTGCCCTGCGCTCGCTGCGCGGCCGCGGCGCACCCGGCACGGACACTCTGGTCACCGCGGCCACGCTGATCTCCCTCGTGCTGCGCGAGAACGTCGTGGCGCTCACAGTGCTGTGGCTGCTGAACATCGGCGAGTTCCTCCAGACCCTCACCCTGCGCCGCACCCGGCGTGCCATCGAGGAACTGCTGACCATCGGTGAGGAACGCGTCCTCGTCGTACGCGAGGACGGCACCGAGGCGGAGGTCGCCCTCGACGAGGTGGCACCGGGCGATGTCGTCGCCGTGTACGAGCACCACCGCATCCCTGTCGACGGACATGTCCTGTCCGGGGAAGCCCTGGTCGACCAGGCGGCCATCACGGGCGAGGCCCTGCCCGTCTACGCTCAGGAAGGCAGCCACGTCTACGCCGGGACGATCGTCACCTCCGGCTCGCTCACGGTACGGGCCGACCAGGTCGGGCGGGACACCACGGTCGGACGGATCATCACCCGTGTCGAGGAGGCTCAGTCCGACCGGGCGCCGATCCAGACGGTGGCCAGCCGCTTCACCCGCCGCTTCGTGCCGGTCTCGTTCGGGCTCGCGGCGCTGACGTACGCCGTGACGCGAGATCCTCGCCGGGCCATGACCATGCTGCTGATCGCCTGCCCCTGCGCCGCCGGACTGGCCACGCCCACCGCGATCAGCGCGGCCATCGGCAACGGCGCGCGGCGCGGCACCCTCATCAAAGGCGGCACCCACCTGGAGGGCGTCGGCCGAGTCACGGCCGTGGTCTTCGACAAGACCGGCACCCTCACCTTCGGCAAGCCGTTGGTGACGAGCGTGGTGACCCTCAGCGACCGGTTCACGGCCGACGAGGTCCTGAGCCTGGCCGCATCCGGCGAACTCCACGCCCGGCACCCACTGGCCCAGGCCATCGTCGCCCACACCGAGCAGCAGCACCTCCACGTGCCCATCCACCAGGCGTGCCAAGTCGTCCTCGGCATGGGCATGCGCGCTGAACTCGACGGCACCCGGCTGCTGGTGGGCAGCCCCGCCCTGCTGCGCCGGCACGGGCTCGACCTCGATGGCGACGCCCAGGGCTGGACCCAGCGGCTGCGCTCCGGCGGCGAGACGGTCATCTGCATCGCCCAGGACGAGAACCTGATCGGCATCCTCGGCGTGTCGGACGCCGTACGCGGCGGAGCGGGCACCGTCATCCGGCAGCTCCGCGATCTCGGCGTGTCCCGGCTGATCCTGCTCACCGGCGACGCCCCCGAGACGGCACAGGTCGTCGCGGACACCCTCGGCATCACCGAAGTCCACGCGCATGCCCTGCCCGAGGGCAAGCTCCAGCTCATTCGCGACCTCCAGGAAGAGGGCCACACCGTCGCCATGGTCGGAGACGGCACCAACGACGCACCGGCCCTCGCCCTCGCCGACGTCGGCATCAGCATGGGAGAACACTCCTCCCACGTCGCCTTGGAGACCGCCGACATCGCCCTCGCCGGCAACGATCTGCGCCAGGTCGCGGCCGTCGTGGAACTCAGCCGTCACACCCTGCGCGTGGTCCGCCAGAACTACGGCCTGGCCATCGGCGTCAACCTGCTCGGACTCGTAGCCGGCGCCGGCGGTTCCATCAACCCCGTCGTCGCAGCCCTGCTGCACAACACCAGCAGCATCGCGGTAGTCGGCAACTCCGCCCGCCTGGTCAACCACACCCCCCACCTGCCGCGCACGACGGACGACCGGGTGACGGCCGCACCGCTTGAGGACCGGCGCGTACGCTGACCGGCCGTGGTCCCCTCGGCGCATGGCCCGGCAGCACCACGGGCCGTAGGATCCGTCGGTGTCACGGACGCCGAGGCGCAGGTGAGGATCAGCAGCCGGGGGCGGGGTGGCCAGTGCCTGGAGGATGGTGGCGACGGCGGTGGCGGTGACTTCGCCGCGGCGGGCGGATGAACCGCAGCGGGGCGTGGGCGGCTGACGCGCGGGCACCGAGGTCCTGAGCCCGCAGACCGAGCCCTCGGCGGTTGCCGCGGTCCGGCTCGCGCTGAGCAGGCGGACTGCCCGTCGGTGACGCTCGTTTGACGCTCCGGGTATCCGTACGCAGGGGGATGAGCCGAACCACCGGCATCCGTGCCGCCCCCGCGCGAGCTCTGCGTATCTCTCTTACTTGTCGACCAGGGACATGTGGTGCTCGTTGTAGCGGTCGCCCTGCACGCCGATACGGCGGGCCAGTTCGTTCAGGTCGGCCAGTTCGTCTGCGGAAAGGGGCAGTTGAGTGGCGCCGACGTTTTCTTCTACGCGGGGCAGGCGTCGTGTTCCCGGGATCGGGACGATCGACGGGTGCTGGGCGAGGAGCCAGGCGAGGGCGACTTGGCCGGGTGTGGCGCCCTTGGCCTGGGCGAGCGTCGCGACGTGGTCCACCAGAGCCTGATTCGCGGCGCGGTTTCCTGCGGAGAACCGGGGGATGGTGGCGCGGACGTCGCCGTCCGTGAACGACGTCGACGCGTCGACCGTCCCGGTCAGGAATCCCTTGCCGAGCGGGCTGAACGGCACGAAGCCGATGCCGAGGGCCGCGCAGGTGGGCAGCACCTCCGGTTCGGGGTCCCGGGTCCACAGCGAGTATTCGCTCTGCACCGCCGTCACCGGATGCACGGCGTGGGCGCGGCGGATGGTCTGCGCACTGGCCTCCGAGAGCCCGAAGCAGCGCACCTTGCCCTCTTGGACCAGTTCACCCACCGTGCCGGCAACGTCCTCGATCGGCACGTCCGGGTCGACGCGGTGCTGGTAGAGCAGGTCGATCGTGTCCACTCCGAGGCGCCTGAGGGAGGCGTCGGCAACGGCTCGGATGTGTGCGGGGCGGCTGTCGAGTCCTGCGGGCGTGCCGTTCTCGATGCGGAAGCCGAACTTGGTGGCGATCACCACCTGGTCGCGCAGCGGTGCGAGGGCTTCTCCGACGAGTTCCTCGTTGACATACGGCCCGTACACCTCTGCGGTGTCGACGAACGTGACGCCGCGTTCGACGGCGCCGCGGAGTACGGCGATCATGTCCTCGCGGTCACCGGGATTGGGGCCGTAGCTCTGGGACATGCCCATGGCGCCGAGTCCGATCGCGGAGACGCGCAGGTCCCGTCCGAGCGTTCGTGTGTGCATCGTTCTCCTCCTTGCCGCCCACCCGCTCGATGAGCCGAGTGGGTCTGTCCTGCAGAGTCGGACAATCACGTGTCGTGGTCGAAGGTCAGGACGATGCGTTCACGCAGGGCGCCCTGTTCGAGTCGTACGTGCGCGGCTGCTGCGTCGTCCGCGTCGAAGGGCAGGGCGGGGCGCAGAGTGATCGTGCCGTCTTCGGCCTGGTCGCGGAGCCGTACGATCGCGTCGCGGTCCCCGTCCCGTTCGCGCACGTTGAGGTGTTTCACCGTGATGCCGCGTCCGGGGTCGCCGTCCCAGGAGCGCAGGATGCCGATCTGGCCGCCGTCGCGGACGGCGGGAGCGATCCGCTCGTGCAGCAGTGCCGCGTCCGCCACCGCGTCCACCGGGCCGCCCAGTTCCTTCAGTACGCGCTCGGCGATGTCGGGACCGCGGGGCACGAGTGTCTGTGCCCCGAGTGAGCGGAGCAGGTCCGCGTCGTCCTCGGCGGCGACGGCTGTGACGTGCAGGCCCTCTGCGGCGCCTAGTTCGACCAGGTAGCCGCCGACCGAGCCGGCGGCGCCGGTGACCAGGAGGGTGGCGCCCGGGGGCAGTCGGAAGGCGTCGAGCACGTTCCGGGCGGTGAGCGCGTTGTTCAGGAAGCCGGCAGTCGCTTAGGCGGAGGCGCCTGCGGGGGCCAGGACCACGGACCGTGCGGAAAGGGCGAGGTATTCGCTGTAACCGCCGTGGCTGCCCGCATTGTCCACGAAGGCGACGACGTGGGCACCGGCCACCAGACCCCAGCGGGGATCCACCCCGCTGCCGACCTCCTCGATCGTGCCGGCGACCTCCATCCCGGGAACGAACGGGGGTGTCTGCCCCTGGTACATCTGCCACAGCTGCCCGGAGCGGAGCATCGCGTCGACGGGGTTCACACCGGCGGCGTGGACCCGCACCAGCAACTCCTGTGCCCCGGGGTGCGGGTCGGGGAGTTCGAACGGCCGCAGCACTTCCGGGCCGCCGTACTCGCTCAGTCCGATGACTTTCATCCGGAAGTTTCCTCACATTCCTGTGTTCGCCGCGATGTGCGGCAGAGAGGTGTTGCCGAAACCTCCCGGGTGTTCGCGGGTCGGTTCGGCGGTGTACTCGGGGCCCTCTCTCGTGGGTTTCGTCCGGGCCGGTGGCGCCGGCTCACTCCACCTCCGTCCCGGTCAGCCGGACCTCCTCGTAGTCCAAGGTGGTCTGGAGCCGGCGCAGAACCGTGTCGTCGATCCGTTGCTCGTCGCGCAGCCGGACGACGGTCGCGCGTTTGTGGGTGATGAGGGCGAGCCGCAGCGCGGTGTAGTGACGGTTGTGCAGCAGGGCGGGATCGCCGTCGGAGCCCGCGCCCCGCGCCCGTACGGCGGCCAGTTGGGCCTCGTACTCCTGGCGCAGCCACTCCGCGGCCTCCGGGGACGTGCCCAGATCGGTGGCGAGCCGGGGCAGTGCCTCAAGGGCCTCCTCGGTGGCCTTGGTCTCCGCCAGGAGTTCTTCCTCCTCGGTGGAGGTGTCCCGCGGCAGCCGCGCCCAGCGCACCACCCCTGGCAGCAGCAGACCCTGCACCACGAGCGTCACCACGATGACGCCGGAGGTGACGAAGACGATGAAGGCGCGATCCGGAAAGGGCGCACCGGAGTCCAGTGCCTCCGGCACCGACAAGGCCACGGCCAGGGACACCGCGCCCCGGAAGCCCGCGAACCCGCTGACGGTGCGCGCCCGGTTGCTCATCCGCCGCAGCCGCTGCTCCGGTCGCCGGTCGAGCGCGCGGATCAGGTAGGCGGAGGCGAACAGGAACGCGAAGCGTACGGCGACCAGCACCACGCTGACCACACCGACCGCGATCAGCGCGTCCCTGAGGTCCACCCGGCTCATGTGCCGCAGCGCGTACTGGAGTTCCACACCGACCAGGACGAACAGTGCGGCGTTGATGATGAACGTGGCCAGCGGCCAGAACGCCAGGGCCTGCCGGCGGTGCTCGGCGCGGATGAGACGGGGAGCCACCTGGGCCATGATCAGCCCGCTCACCACGACAGCGAGCACCCCCGAGGCATGGATCAGCTCGGCGAGCAGATAGGCCGTGAACGGCGCCAGGATCATGACGAGATTGCCCAGCAGCGGGTCCTGGAGACGGCGCCGCAGGTTCATGTTGACCCACGCCACCACCACGCCGACCGCCGCCCCGCCGCCGTAGGCGAGGAGGAACAGCGCGCTCACGTGGGGGACGGTGAGGTGCTCCTCGCCGACGGTCAGACCGACCGCGAGGCCGAAGATGACCAGCGCGGTGCCGTCGTTGACGAGGCTCTCCGCGCGCAGCGCCGTGACCTGGCGACGCGGCAGCGCCCGGGCCAGGGCGCCGACCGCGGTGGCGTCGGTGGGTGCGACCGCCGCGCCCAGCACCCACGCGGGCCCCCACGGCAGCCCGAGCGCGTGCCCGGCGGCCGCCACGGCCCACGCGGTGAGGATGACCAGCACCGTGCTCATCAGGACGATGCCGCGCAGGTTCGAGCGGATCTCCCGGCTCGACGTCGTCAGGCTCTCCCAGTACAGGAGTACGGGAAGGAAGAGCAACAGCACGACCTCGGGCGGAAGTTGGGTCTGTCGGACGGCCGGGACCAGACCGAGCAGCGCGCCCAGGGCGAGCAGGACGACGGGTGGTGCGACGCCGAGGCGCTGCGCCAGGACGTTGCCCGCCAGCACGGCCACGCCGAGGAGTACGACGAGTTCGAGACCGAGCATGGGACTTACTCCTGTGAGAGGCCGGGTGTCGGCGGGTGCTGGGCGGCCTCCCACCGGAGCGTCTCGGGCTCATCTCGGGACCAGGCGCAGCGTCGTGGCGCGGGAGGCGACCATGGGGTCGACGTACGCGCCGCCGTAGTGGCCGTACTTGGTGCGGTAGGCGGCGTCGATACGGTCGTTGACGTCGTCGTCGCGTACGTCGACGAGCGTGACGTCCTTGTCGACGCCGCCGGCGCGGATGTGCCCCGCACGGCGGGCGCGGGCCGTGCGCCACCAGCCGCCGTCCGTGCCTCGGAAGGAGCGCACGTACAGGTCGTCACCGGCGCGGACGACCCAGACCGGCACCGGCGTACGCAGGGTGCCGTCACGCCGCAGAGGGGCTATCTCCAACTCCTCCGCCTCGGCGATGAGATGGAGTTCGTCGCTCGTCCATGTCGTCATCGTTGGTTCTCCGTCGGGCGCGAGGTCACGGACGCAGCAGCGTCTTGACGGCGCGACGCTCGTCCATGGCCCTGTAGCCCTCGGCGACCTCGTCCAGGGGGAGGGTGAGGTCGAAGACCCTGCCGGGGTTGATACGGCCGGACAGGACGCGGTCGATCAAGTCGGGCAGATAGGCCCGCACGGGCGCGGGGCCGCCGCGCAGACCGACGTGGGAGAAGAACAGCTCCTGGCCGTCGATCTGCACGCCGTGCGGCATGCCGACGAAGCCGACGTTGCCGCCGGGGCGGGTGGACCGCAGGGCCTGGTCCATCGACTGCTGGGTGCCGACGCATTCGAGGACCGAGTCGGCGCCGATGCCGTCCGTGAGCTCCTTGACACGGGCCACGCCCTCCTCTCCGCGCTCGGTGACGATGTCGGTGGCGCCGAACTCCACGGCCAGCTTCTGGCGGGACTCGTGCCGGCTCATGGCGATGACGCGCTCGGCGCCCAGTTCCTTCGCGGCGATGACGGCGGACAGGCCGACCGCGCCGTCACCGACCACCACGGCCGTCGCACCGGGCCCGACCTCGGCGGCCTTGGCGGCGTACCAGCCGGTGCCCATCACGTCGGACAGCGTCAGCAGGCTCGGGATCAGTTCCTCGGCCGGCTGTTCCAGCACGGCGACCAGGGTGCCGTCGGCCAGGGGTACGCGGACGTACTCGGCCTGGCAGCCGGTGACCCACTCCGCGTGCTGACAGGAGGTGTGGTAGCCGGCCCGGCAGACCGGGCAGGTGTTGTCGGATGCGGCGAAGGAGCCGATGACGAACTGGCCGGGCTTGACGCCCGACACCTCGCTGCCGACCTCCTCGACGACGCCGACGTACTCGTGGCCGATCGGCTGCGGCTCGTCGACCGGCATGACGCCGCGGTAGCTCCACAGGTCGGAGCCGCACACGCAGGTGGCGACGGTGCGGATGACGGCGTCCGTCGGTGCGGTGATCTCCGGCTCGGGACGGTCCTCCACCCGTATGTCGCCGGGCGCGTGAATGACGGTTGCTCGCATGACGTGCCTCTGGTCTTCCTTGGGTCGGTTGCGGCGGCCAGGCGTGGGAGCGGGGCTGACGCGGGGGGCCCACGCCTCGGGAACGGCGGGCGGTGGGGCGGACCTCAGGCTGACTCGTCGGCCTTGTCCACGATCGCCTTGAGCTGGGTCATCGCCGACATGGCGCCCGGCCACCCGGCGTAGAAGGCCAGGTGGGTGATGGCCTCGACGAGTTCGTCCTTGGTCACGCCGTTCTCCAGCGCCTTGCCGAGGTGGAAGCCGAGCTGGTCGGTGCGGTGGAGGGCGGCGAGCGCGGTGACGGTGACCAGGCTGCGGTCACGCGGAGACAGTTCCGGCCGCTCCCAGATGTCGCCGAACAGGACCGTGTCGGTGACCTCGGCGAGCTTCGGGGCGAACTCCTGGATCGCCGGCGGCGCGAACTTCTTCCGGTCGGTCATGGGTTGGTGCTCCTGGCGGGTGTTTCGGTTCGGTCGCCCGGCCCTCGGCCGGGGGTTTCCTGGCGCGACGTGAACGTGCCTGTCGTCGACTTCGCCGGTCACGCGGAGTGCGGAATGCGGGTGATGTCGGGAAACGATTCCGCCCGAGCGTGACGGGGCGCCTGCTTCTCTTGCATCGACCCTGCCCTCTTCGCGTGAACTCGCAAAGGGGAGAGTTCCACTCGGGGGAGGACATATCCAGGGGAGAAATCCTTCCCCCCCTTGGCCGGACCCGGCGGTGCGATACTGGCCGTTGTCGCGGTTCAGGGACGTGGCATGAGCTGACGGCCCGCATCCCCTCGCGTCGTGGAGCGCGGAGCAACCAGGGGTACCGTCTGCCGGTGCCGCTCGGGCGGGACGGACAGCGCCAGTGAGGGGGGCCGCGCCGCATCGCGCGATCGGTGGCGGCACCGCGGTCGCCGATCTCTACTGGGCGCAGCCGCTGCTCTGGAGGACTGCGACGGCGCCGAGCCCGCTCCGGCGGACGGAGAGATGCGCGGTGTGAGGGACTGGGCGATGGCCCCGGAGCAAGCAGCGCGCCTGTGGGAGTTGTCCGCGGAACTGACGGGTGTGGACGCGTTGCGGTCCTCCGGCCCCTCGGCCCCTCAGCCTCTCGGCCCTGGAGGGGGCCGGAGAACTCACGCGACGCTGTCGGACGCCGTCCGCTTCTGGTCCGCCGACCAGGAGGCAAGAAGGCGCAGGGCGTCGTGGGACGGGGAACCGGGCTCGGCGTTCCAGACGATGATGTGCTGCTCGGGGTCCGTCCCGCACGTGAGCGTGTTCCAGTCGAGCGTCAGCTCGCCCACCACCGGGTGGCGGAGTTTCTTCGTGCCTTTGTCCCGCATGGCGACATCATGTTCGGCCCACCACTGACGGAACTGCGCGTCGTGGGCGGAGAGGGTCTCGACCAGAGCGGCCAGGCGCGGTTCGCCGGGATACCGTGCGCTCTCCATGCGCAGGTGAGCGATGGCCAGTCGGGTGACCTCCTCCCAGTCCGCGTACAGCTCGCGCATCCAGGGCTCGGTGAACAGCAGCCGGATGAACACACGCTCTTCCTCCGGGTAGCGGCCGAAGTCGGTCCACAGACCGGCGGCGAGCTGGTTCCAGCCGAGAATGTCGGTCCGTCGGCCGATGACGAAGGCGGGAGTGGCGGTGAGATCGTCCAGCATGCGCTGCAACTGCGGATCCACCTGCTGGCGGTCGCCCGAGGACGGCGGGCGTACCTTCTGCCTGGCCGCGAGTTCGAAGAGGTAGGTCCGCTGAGCCTCGTTGAGCCGGAGCACCTGGGCGATCCCGTCCAGGAGAGCAGCTGATGCCTGGAGACGGCCCTGCTCGATACGCGTGTAGTACTCGGTGCTGATCGAGGCGAGATGAGCCACCTCCTCGCGGCGCAGACCGCTGACCCGGCGCCGTTGCCCGCCGCGGAGCCCGACCTCGGAGGGGCTGAGTTCGGCTCGGCGGGCTTTGAGGAATTCGCCCAGCTCGTTCAGGTGCGGGTCGCGGTGCATGACCTCCAGCCTCGCACAAAAGCCCGGCACTACAAGGAGTGGGGAGGTAGATCCTGCCCCGAATTTTGTCTGCCGGCGCACGAGAAATCATGTATCCCGCCCGTGTGATCACACGGCGAAATGCGGCCCGGTAGGCGCTGGGGCGCGTACCGGGCCGCCGGGGGATCATGCTGTGCTGTGTGGTGTCAGCTCAGCGCCGTGACCACTTCCCGGGCCAGAGGGACGGCCGAGTACGGGTTCTGGCCGGTGTAGAGGGTGCGGTCGACCTCGACATGCGGAGTGAACGGGTCGGCCTCGCGGTAGTCGGCCTTGAGCTCGGTCACGAGCCGGTCCTGGAGCAGCCACTTCGCGCGGTCCGCGAGACCGTTCTGCTTCTCCTCGGCATTGGAGAGGCCGGTCAGCCGGTAGCCGGCGAACGGGGAGGTCCCGTCGGGACGGATGGTGGCGAGCAGGGCGGCGGGGCCGTGGCAGACCAGGGACACGGGCTTGCCGGAGGCGAGCCAGTCGGTGAGCAGCCTGCCGGAGGCGGCGTCGTCGGGCAGGTCCTCCATGGGGCCCCAGCCGCCCGGGTAGAAGACGGCGTCGTGGTCGTCGATGTTCACGTCCTCGATGCGCATCGGGTGCGCCAGCTCGGTGGCCTCGCGCAGCGCGGAGCGCATGCGTTCGGCGCCTTCCTCGCCGCCGTTGAAGTCGGGGGTGAGGCTGAGGGCGTCCACGGTGGGCGGCACGCCGCCGGGGGTGGCCGCGGCGATCTCGTATCCGGCCTCCTTGAAGACCTGGTACGGGCCGATCGCCTCCTCGGCCCAGAAGCCGGCCGGATGGCGGGTTCCGTCAGCCAGCGTCCAGTGGTCGGACGCGGTGATCACGAAGAGGATCTTCGTCATGGGGGGCTTTCTCCCGGTGGTGGTGTCAGACCTTGAGGGCTTCCTGGAGGACGTGGCTGTCGGCGGCCTGCCGCATGCTGACGGCCTTGCCGTCGCGGACGGTCCACAGGTGGATGAAGCGGACGTCGGCCTTGTTCCCGGTCTTCGCCTCGGCGTGGTAGTGCCCGAACACGAAGACGTGGCCCTCATCGTCCGCGTAGAACTCCTCGGGCACCGCGCCGAAGGACTCGTAGTTCGGCATCGTCGCGCCGAAGAAGTTCTTCGCGACGTCGTCCCAGCCGTGGTAAACGCCGCTGTTCGGGAAGCCGGGGGTGATGTCCCAGACGAGGTCCGGCGCCATGACCTGACTGGTCACCTCCGGGGCCATACGGGATTCGTACACCCGGCGGATGAGGGCCAGGCTCGGGGATTCGGACACGGTTCACTCCTGGTGTGCGTGGTGGGGAGGATGTGGCGCCGAGGCGGTGCCCATGTACGTGGCGGAACCGAAGATGATCGCGTCAGCGGCGTCCAGCCGGGCCCACTGCCCGTCGGTGATCTTGTTGATCGCTTGGTCCACGTACTCCGGCACGTCATACAGGGCGATGTGCGTCGCGCCTTCGACGACGAACAGCTCCTTCGGGCCGTTGGAAAGCTCGTGCGCCTGGTCGCTGAAAATCTTGGTGTCCGCCTTGCTTCCCGCGACGAGGAGCATCGGCTGGGTCAGCAGTTCCGGAATCTGGTCGAATGCAGAAAAGGCGTACATCCAGTCCATGCTGGTCAGCAGGAAACGGCCCTTTGAGCGGGGATGCTGGCCACGGGGAGTCCCGCGTCCTCCACTCGGGTCGCCGGGTCCTCCAGAAGACGAGGTTCGCCGCCGCTTTCTCCTTGGTGGGAGGAATCGTAGACAACGGTGACGAATCCGTTCGCGGCCAGTCGCTCCGCGTAATGGCCGATGGTCTGTTCCTTCACTCCGTCGGCCGGGTGAATCCCGACGAGGGCCGGGTATTTCGTGTTCTCTGAGGAGTCGTCCGGCAGGTGCGGGTGTGCCGCTATATCCACGGCCTTGTTCCTGAAAGACACGGTCTCGATCATGGCGCTTGTCCCTTTTCGTTGTCCGCGACCGGCCAGTAGGAGGCCCTGGCACCATGGTTCGCCGAGGCCGTGATGATGTCCACGTGTGGTGAGGGGGAAGAAAATTTCCCCCTGGATGCGGATTTCCGGGTGGGTGAATCCTTTTCGGTGCCCCAGAGCCGTGGCCGGGAGAAGATGAGGGGACCCTGTCCTCAGCTCGGTGCGAGGAAATCAGTCATGAGCTTCAGCCACTCCTGAGGGCGTTCGGCGAACGGCAGGTGTCCGGTCGGGAGCTCTGCGGTCTCGGCGGTGGGGATGGCGGCGGCGAGCTGTCGTTGCAGGGCGGGTGAGATCAGGGAGTCGGCGGTGGTGACGGCGACGAGCGTCGGCACGGCGATGCCGGCGAGGTCGCCGCGGACGTCGACCCTCCGGACCAGGTCGAGCTGGTCACCGGTGCCTGAGGGCAGGGCGGGAGCTGGGCCCGCCGCACCAATCTCCCAAACGTCTCAATTGCGCCTCTACCACACCTTGGGAACCATCCCCCACGCATGCTAGCTTCCCCGTTCGCTTCCGAACTGCCGTGACACAACGGCAGCTTCGAGACAACAGGCATGTCTTCAGACATGGCTTCAGACATGGGAGGCCCCATGAACAGAAGCGCCGCCGTGCCGCTCGGCGCGGCCTTACTCCTTCTCCTCGGCACGGCCGTGCCCGCCGCCGCGGGACCCCCCGGCGACGGCGCGGCCACCGACGGGGCGACGCTCTACCGCGACAACACGGTCGACGTCTCCTACCGCCAGGTCGCCCCCGGCGACGCGGCGTGGAGCCAGGTCCCGGCCGCCCTCCGCGGCAGAGCGACGGAGGGCTCGTACGTCGCCCGGCTCCAGCTCGAGAACGTCTCCGATCACCCCGTCTCCAAATGGTCGCTGACCTTCGAGCTCTCCGACCGCATCACGGACACTTCCGCCGCGAAGCTCGCCGCCCCCCAGGACGCGCGCACGACGCTCCAGGGCGTCGGCCCCACGAACACCCTCCAGCCGGGCAGGACCGAGACCGTCTGGTACCGCGCCGAGCCCGGCGCCAAGGCCGATACCCCGACCTGGGCGTCCTTCGCCAAGCACGGCATCTCGCCGACGGAGGACACCGACGGCGACCGCCTCCCCGACGACCTGGAGGTGCGCGCCAAGCTCGACCCCAAGTCCGAGGACACCGACGGCGACGGCCTCTCCGACTTCGCCGAGCTGGGCTACCGCTTCAGCACCCCGCTCAAGGCCGACACCGACGGCGACGGCACCGAGGACGGCGCCGAGGACCCCGACAAGGACGGCCTCACGGCCACCCGCGAGCTCAAGCTCCGCACCACGCCCACCCGCGCCGACACCGACCGGGACGGCCTCGCGGACGCCCGCGAGCTGAAGCTCCGCACGGAGCCCACCAAGGCCGACACCGACGGCGACGGCGTCCAGGACGGCGAGGAGACCAGGCTCAACGCCTCACCCCGTGCCAAGAACTCCGCCTTCGACGTGACCCGCCGCGCGGACGGCGGCGCCATCGCCGCCGAGGCCACGCTCAAGGGCCTGCGCGCCAAGCAGGTCGGCGGCTTCCAGGTCACCAGGCTCCCTGCCGAGCAGCGGGAGTTCCCGGAGTCCACTCCGGGCTACCTCGGCAACGGCTTCCAGGTCTCCGCCCCCGCGGACGGCGCCGCAAGGCTCACCTTCCGCCTCGACCCCGACCGTACGGAGGGCACCGCACCGGCCCTCTACCGCTACGACGAGAAGGCCCGCCACCTCGTCAAGCAGTCGGGCCAGCAGCGCAGCGGCAGCACGATCACGGCCACCGCCACGGCCGAAGGTTCCGCCAAGTACGTCGTCCTCGACAGCCATGCCTTCGACCAGGCAGGCCCCAAGGCCCCTGGCAAGCGAATCCTCTCCGACGGCCCCGGCGACGGCGGAGACCCGGGTGACCCGGGCGATCCGCCCCCGACCGACATGCTGATCCACCAGTCGTCCTTCCGCGAGGGCCGCCGCAAGGCCCCCGACCCCCAGCACCCGCCCGTCCCGGCCGACCCGCGCGTCGCCGACGACCTCACCTTCAACGACTACAACTTCGACGAACTCACCGACCTCGGCTGGGAGTTCTGGGTCGCCCGCATCACGCCCGAGTCCTTTATGTGGGCCGAGTTCAACGACATCATGAACTTCGGCAAGCTCGGCGCCGACGCCGACTACGCCCAGTCCGTCGACGACCTCCGCAACGCCTTCCGCTACGGCCGCGGCGGCGAGAGCGCGGGTACGGTCACCGTCGACGACAACTTCGACCCCGGCCGCTACCTCTACCGCGGCTCCGGCACGGCCCTCTCCCGCGCCGTCGGCGCCTCACCACAGGAGAAGACCTACACCGACAAGGCCGGCCAGATCATCAAGCAGTCCCTCATCGACAACAAGGGCCGCACCGATCAGCTCAAGGTCCAGGAGGACCTCTCCAAGAACTTCCTCTTCCAGGAGTTCCTCCGCCAGGACGTGAAGTACCCGGTGTACGACTTCTCGCTCTGGGACGCCAACCAGCGCGCTCTCTCCATCGCGATCCACCAGTTCCACGGCCACACGATCGCGCTGAAGGACTACAAGGTCGAGGGCAACTCCTTCTCGGGCAAGCTCGTCTTCCACTCCTACGACCACTTCGGTCTCGACCCGGACGACGAGATCACGGAGTACGGCTTCATCGACTGGTTTACGCTCCAGCACTATGACCGGTTCGACGGGAAGTACCCCCCGCCGATCGCGCAGGCGGACATCGAGATCCCCATCAGCGGCACGTTCTGACCTCGCCGACCTGATGCCCCACAGGCGCTCGCCGGGCCGGGTCCTGGTCGTCACGCTGCTCGTCGTGACGGCCGGGTACCTGGCCTGGCGGGTCGCCGTCCTCGCGGGTCTGGAGGCCCACTTCGGCAGCGGCTTCGACGAGCAGCGCTTCAACCGGCTGCAGCAGGAGTACGACCGCCGCGAGGACGCCTTCGCCCGGGCCGACGCCCGGATGCGGAAGCTGATCGCGGAACACCCCCGCGCCGAACGAATCGACTGGAGCGGGTACCGGACCTGCGTCCGCGAGCCCGGCCGCCCCTCCGACAGGTGCACGACGACGCCCCCGCGCGACCAGAAGGTGTACGACGCCCTCTGGGGCGTCAGCGTGATCCTCTACCAGGCCAAGGACGAGGGCCGCACGTTCTACCGCTTCTACCACGAGGACCCACCGCGCTACACGATCATGCGTGCCCCCGAGGACACCGCTGAGGAGGCCGAGGAGTACGCGGACGCCCACGGCTTCCGCTCCACCCGCCCCCTCGGGCCCGGCTGGACGATCCTCGGCCCGATCGACGACATCGGCCGCGAGGAGAAGCAGTTCCCGTAGGAGGGCTCGCGGAACGCTTCGCCGCGAACCGCGAGTTGGTTGATCGGTGGCATGCCGACGAACACCGGCGAGTTCTTCCGTCTCTCATTGGCCACTGCCGGGCGGGGCGGGCTGGGAGAGCGGGGCCCGGCCGGCACGCCGAGAGTACGCACCGGACGCCGCTCCTCAACGGGCGAACGTTGCCTGCCGCGGCACTGGACCGGGTGAACGGGGACGCCCGTGTCCCGGCGGGAGTCGGGTGCGCCGAAGCGCCGGACCGGCCGCCTCGGAGGGAGGGGGCCGGTCCGGCGCTTCGGCGCGTCACCGCTCAGGGCGTCTGCCAGCTGTGCGGGGCGTGGAAGGGGTGGGGGCGCCAGGAGGTGGTGCCGGGGGTGGACGCCTGCGCGTCGACGCCGGCCCGGGCGGCACGGCTGAGCAACAGGGCCGCGAGGGCGGCCAGTTCCTCGTCCGTGGCTTGGCCCTTCTCGATGCGGATGGGGGGCGGGGGAGTGAGCATGGGACCTCCGTCACTGGGGTGGCCGTGCCGTCACTGAGGGGGGTTGCCGTGCTTCCGGGCGGGGCGGTCGGCGTGCTTGGTGCGCAGCATCGCCAGGGAGCGGATGAGGACCTCGCGGGTGTCGGCGGGGTCGATGACGTCGTCGACCAGGCCCCGCTCGGCCGCGTAGTAGGGGTGCATCAGCTCCGCCTTGTACTCCTTGACCAGCTCGGCCCGCGTGGCTTCGGGGTCCTCGGCCTCGGCGATCCGGCGGCGGAAGATGACATTGGCCGCGCCCTCGGCGCCCATGACGGCGATCTCGTTGGTGGGCCAGGCGTAGGTGAGGTCGGCGCCGATGGACTGGGAGTCCATGACGATGTAGGCACCGCCGTAGGCCTTGCGCAGGATCAGGGAGATCCGCGGCACCGTGGCGTTGCAGTACGCGTACAGCAGTTTGGCGCCGTGGCGGATGATGCCGCCGTGCTCCTGGTCGACGCCGGGCAGGAACCCGGGTACGTCCAGGAGGGTGACGATCGGGATGCTGAAGGCGTCGCACATCTGCACGAAGCGGGCGGCCTTCTCGCTGGCCTCGATGTCCAGGACACCGGCGAGCACCCGGGGCTGGTTGGCGACGACGCCCACCACCTGCCCGCCGAGACGGGCCAGCGCGCAGATGATGTTGCGCGCCCAGCGCTCGTGGACCTCCAGGTACTCGCCGTCGTCGACGATCTCCTCGATGACCTCCGCCATGTCGTAGGGCCGGTTGCCGTCCGCCGGGACCAGGTCGGCGAAGGTGTCGCAGCGACGGTCGTGCGGGTCGTCGCACGGCACCGCGGGCGGGTTCTCCCGGTTGTTCTGCGGGAGCATGGACAGGAGGTAGCGGACCTCCTGGATGCAGGTCTCCTCGTCGTCGTAGGCGAAGTGACAGACGCCGCTGGTCTCGGCGTGCACGTCCGCGCCGCCGAGGCCGTTCTGGGTGATCTCCTCACCGGTGACGGCCTTGACGACGTCCGGTCCGGTGATGAACATCTGCGACGTCTCGCGGACCATGAACACGAAGTCGGTGAGTGCGGGGGAGTAGGCGGCACCTCCGGCGCACGGGCCGAGCATCACCGAGATCTGCGGGATGACGCCGGACGCCCGGGTGTTGCGCTGGAAAATGCCGCCGTAGCCGGCGAGCGCGGTGACGCCCTCCTGGATGCGGGCGCCGGCGCCGTCGTTGAGGGAGACCAGCGGTGCGCCCGCCGCGATGGCCATGTCCATGACCTTGTGGATCTTGGTGGCGTGGGCCTCGCCCAGCGCACCGCCGAAGATCCGGAAGTCGTGGGCGTAGACGAACACCGTGCGGCCCTCCACCGTGCCCCAGCCGGTGATCACACCGTCCGTGTACGGCTTCCTGGCCTCCAGACCGAATCCGGTCGCCCGGTGCCGGCGCAGCTGCTCGACCTCACGGAACGAGCCCTCGTCCAACAGCAGGCCGATGCGCTCGCGCGCGGTCAGCTTGCCCTTGGCGTGCTGCGCCCGCGTCGCCTTCTCACTCGGGCCGGCCAGCACCTGGCGGCGTATCCCGGCCAGCTCCGCGACGTGGGACCTCATGTCTCCCCCTGATGGGACGGGATGTCAGTTGCCGAGTCGGCGCAGACCGTTCATCTGGAGCACGGCGAAGGCCGCGACGACGGCCGCCTGGAGCGGGGTCCACACCGTGCCGACGGTGTTCGGGTCCAGCCAGCCGAAGACCACGGCGGCCACGCTCGCGACCGCCCACAGCAGGTTCGCCTCGATGACCACCTTGGTGGCCGCGGTGGACGGCACCGGACGGCTGGCCAGCACGGCGACCAGTGCGCCGTAGACGGTGAGGAACACGCCGATGCCGCGGAGGAAGCCGGTGTCGAGGCCGAGCAGGTCCCCCACCGGGCCGGCGGCGAACAGGTAGATGAGGCCGTTGCCGCCGGTCACGACGGCGTCGAGGCCGAGGAAGAGACGTAACGGACGCGCGGCCTCCGTGCGCCCCTGGGGCGTCACGGCGCGGGCCGGCGACTGGCTCGTGGTCATGTGGTTCTCCAAAGGTCGGGGGGCGGTTTCCACTTCCGATCCGGATCGTTCCAGGCAGTGCTGACCAGCGGCTGACGTGCCGCTTACGCGGCGTCGGGGCCGGTGGCGTCAGGTGAGCTGGAGCAGGGGAGCGCGCACGTCACCGGACAGGGCCGGGTCGTGGGACAGGATGGCGCTCTCGACCTGCCGCAGCGCGGGGGAGGGCTCGATGCCGAGTTCGTCGGCGAGGTGGCGGCGCATACGGCGGAACACGTCCAGGGCGTCGGCCTGGCGCCCCGCGCAGTACAGGGCGATCATCAGCTGCTCGCAGAAGCGTTCCCTGAGCGGGTGGCTCGTGTGGGTCTCGGCGAGTTCGGCCAGGACGGCGGCGTGCCGGCCGAGCCGCAGCTCGGCGTCGAAGCGGAGCTCCATGGCCCGCATGCGGTACTCCTCGTAGCGGGCGCCGGCGAGCTGGCACAGGGTCCCGCCGGTGAAACCGCCGAAGACCGGCCCCCGCCACATGGCCAGAGCCTCTCTCAGTAACCGAGCCGCCTCCTCCGGTGAGCCCGAGCCGAGGGTCTCGGCCTGGCGGACCGTGCTGACGAACTCGGCGGCGTCCAGCTCCCCCTCGTTGACCGTCAGGCGGTAGCCCGAGGGGTGGATGGTGACGCGCGAGGTGGTGCGGTCGGGCTCCAGGCCGCGCAGCTTGCGGCGCAGCCGGCTGACGTGGGCCTGCAGGGCGTTGGCCTGGTTGTCCGGGGCGCCCTCGCCCCACATCTCCTCGACCAGCGCCTCACCGGAGACCGACTGGCCCTCGCTGACCAGCAGCGTCTGGACCAGGGTCCGTTGCAGATCGCCGGAGATCTCGGCCGGTCCCGACGCGGTGCGGATCTGCAGTGCCCCGAGGATCGAGAACCTCAGCATGTTTCCCCCTTGGCGATCAGAGCGGCAGAGAGTGGTCGGGGGGCCGGTCGCGGCGGTCCGTCTCTGCGGCCGAGGCCGCGTGGCGGTCTCCCGGCCGGCTTCCGTCCCGGGGTTTCCTCCCGACTCCATCCTGGCACAGAATAATTCCTTTGGGAAGGTATTTTTCTGCTGAACGAGTCCGAGTTATGCCGACAAGGGCGCTGACCTGTGCGTTTGCCGGACAACAGAGGTCAACCGGAAGGGGTGGTGGTGGACGCGGACGTGTCTGCGCCCCGGCGCACCGCCCAATGCCGGGCGGTGCGCCGGGGCGCGTGTGTCCGCCGGCGCGGGGGGTCGCCGACGGTGCGTGCGGCACCGGGGCCGCGCGGCCGGTGGGGCGGGGCCGCGCCGGAAGCCGGGTGCCGCGGCGTATACGACGAGCGGAGAGGGCAGGATTCGAACCTGCGTGGGCTTTGTGGGCCCGACCGTGGGATTGCTCCCTGGTCCCCGATAAGCCGCTCCGGGCACCTCTCCTTGTTCCCGGCTTCCGGTCTCCCGTGCCGTTCACGAGAACAACATTGGCAGGGAGGTCTGACAAAGCGCTGACGTTTCTCTGACTCGATCTGAGAATTCTCGTCCGGTCTTTTCCCGCACCTGCCCTCGATGCTCTACTCGGGACGACGGAAAACGCTCCCGAAAGGGGAAAACAATGACCGTGACCGCCATGGACAACCCGGTTCTCGAGGCGATACGCACCCATACGTCAAGCGAGAATCCCAGCGCGTTCCTGGCCCTCAACAGCGGAAATGACGTCTTCACACTGCCCGGTGCCGACGGCGTCGTCGTGTACCGCCGCACGGGCCGGTTCGCCGTCCAGTTCGGCGGCCCCTTCGCCGCCGCCGACGACTACGACCCCCTCCTGGAGGCCTTCCGCCGGCACGTCCGCGAAGAGGGCCGCACCCTGGTCGGCATCCAGCTCCAGCGTGCCGACGCCGAGCACTACGCCCGCCGCGGCTTCACCGTCAACCAGGTCGGCGCCTCCTGGGCCGTCGGCCTGCCGGACTTCACACTGCGCGGCACCCGCTTCATGCAACTGCGCAACAAGATCTCCCGCGCCCGCCGCAACGGCCTGGTCGTCCAGGAGGTCCCCGCCGACGACTGGCAGGACGCGATCGCCGCCATCGACCGGGCCTGGCTCGGCTCCAAGGGCGGCGCCCGGCAACTGGAGTTCCTGGTCGGCCAGATCGGCGGACCGGCCCAGGCGCACCGCCGGCTGTTCACCGGCACCATCGACGGCAGCCCCGTGGCGTACATCTCCTACTCGCCGGTGTACGGCGGCCGGGCCGGCTGGATGCACGACCTGAGCCGGCGCGTCCCGGATGGCTCCCCGGGACTGATGGAGGCCATCAACGCCACCGCCGTCGAGGTGTTCCGTTCGGAGGGCGTCGAGTGGCTGCACTTCGGCTTCACTCCGTTCACCGGCCTCGACGCCGGCCACGAGATCGACGGCCACAGCCCGGCGTTCCAGTGGCTGATGCACGCCCTGTGGGCCGAGGGGGCCGCGCTGTACCCGGCGCAGACCCAGCTGTCGTACAAGCAGAAGTGGGCTCCGGACGTGGTCATCCCGGAGTACGTCGCCTTCGATGGCCCGCAGGCCTCGCTGGCGTCCTTCGCCCATGTCTTCCGTGCCTGCAAGGCCTTCTGACGATCCATCACCTGCCATGCCCGCAGCGTGGCACTCCGGACCGACCGTGCCCGCAGCGGGGCGCGGCGTCGCGGCGCGCCGCGGGTCACCCTCCCCGCACCGCCCTCCCGCACCACCCGTCTTCCGGAACAGGAGAACCAGCGATGAGCGACAACGGACCCGACACCAGCACCGAAGTCCTCCAGCACACCGTGGTCGAGCGGCTGATGGCCGTCATCGGCGCGCCCGACGACGAGGACGTGGCGCGCGACGCGGACGCCGCCGTCCTGGCGCTCGACGAACGACTGCGCGCCGAGTCCGCCGCCTGACGGCGGCCGCCGATCAGACCGGCATCAGTGGCACATCAGCACGGCGCAGCACGCTGGACACGTGTTCGTCCGGTGGTCCCCCGGCGGAGTACCGCACTGTGCTCCGGCGTTCCCGGACCGCCGGGCGGGCACGCCCGCGCGTTCCCGACCGCCCGCGGGAGCACTGTCGACTCGCGGCGCCCGCAGGTCCGCGGGGCAGCGGCGCCGCCGCCCGAACCGGGCACTTCTCCCAAGGAGAGCAACGCATGCAGCGTCCGCACACACAAGAAGCCGGGGCGGCAGCCGCCTCCGCGGCCGACCCGCGCACCGGCGCCTCGGCGACGTTCGCCGAGCTCCACAAACGCGTCAAGGCGGAAGGTCTCCTCGACCTCGACCCGCGCTACTACGTGGGCCGTCTCGCGCTCAACACCACCCTGCTGCTGATCGGATTCGCCGCGTTCTTCGCCCTGGGCGACTCCTGGTGGCAGCTGCTGACGGCCCTGTGGATGGGGCTGTGCGGCGGCCAGTCGGCGTTCATGTGGCACGACGCCGGACACAAGGCCATGTTCCGCAGCAAGAAGGCCGCCTCCGCCGTCGGCTACATCCACGCCAACCTCGTCAACGGGGTCAGCTACGGCTGGTGGGTCAACCACCACAACCGGCACCACAGCAACCCCAACCACCTGGACAAGGACCCGGACATCGGCCGGCGCACCGTCATCTTCGACGTCAAGCAGTACCCCAGCCGGCGGGGCACACAGAGGTTCGTCGTGCGTCACCAGAGCGTGCTGTTCTTCGTGCTGCTCGTCCTGGAAGGCTTCAAGATGCTCCGGACGGCCGTGGTGTCCATCGCACAGGGCAAGACCAAGCGGCCCGTGCTGGAGTCGTTCCTGATCGTGCTGCGCGCCGCGGTCTACTGCGCCCTGGTCTTCACGGTGCTCTCGCCGGTCCTCGCCGTCGCGTTCATCCTCGTGCAGCACGCCGCCCTGGGCGTCTACTTCGGCATGATCTTCGCCCCGAACCACAAGGGCATGGACGTCCGCGACGGCGAGGAGGAGACCCTGGACTGGCTGGAGCGCCAGGTCCTCACCTCCCGCAACATCCGCCCGAACCTGGTTGTCGACTTCCTCTACGGCGGCCTCAACTACCAGGTCGAGCACCATCTGTTCCCGGCCATGCCGCAGAAGCACCTGCCGCGCGCCCGGGAACTGACCCGCGCCTACTGCGCCGAGCGCGGGGTGCCGTACCACGAGGTCGGCTTCTGGGCGTCCTACCGGGAGGTCGCCTCCTACCTGCACGAGGTCAGTGAGCCGGTGCGGGCCGGGACCGTGGAGGAGGAGATCAGGCGCCGGGCAGCCCAGGCGGCCTGACCCGGCCCGCGCCCCTCGGTCGCCGCCGGTCCGGGACCTCCCACGCACCGGTCCCGCACGCCCCCCCCCGCACCCCCACGCGTCCACAGCCCCGGCCAGGCCCCAGGGCCGCACGCCCGGGCCCGCCGTCGGCCCGGGCGGTTCCCTCACCGGAGCCCCTGAGAACCAGGAGTCCAAGGAGAGCCTCCCCATGTCCCAGACCACCACGGTGGCGGGCGGTGTCACCGCTCCCGCCGCGATCGGGGTCCGCCTGGACCGCATGCCGATCACCCCGATGCACCGAAGACTCACCATGGTCATCGGCATCGGCCTGCTCTTCGACACGTTCGAGAACAACCTCTCGGGCACCATCGCCAAGGTGCTCCAGAGCGACTTCGCCTTCGGTGCGACCGAGCTCAAACTCGTCCTGGCCTCGGTGTTCATCGGCCAGTTCATCGGCTCGCTGGTGCTCGGCCGGATCGCCGACCGGTTCGGCCGGCGCCGGGCCTTCCTGATCAACCTCGCCATCTACTCGGGCTTCTCCCTGCTGGGCGCCTTCTCGCCGAACGCCGCCTGGCTGATCGTCACCCGCTTCATGGCCGGCATCGGTATCGGTGCCGAACAGGTGCTGTCCGACTGCTACCTGGCCGACGTGCTGCCCGCCAAGCGGCGCGGCCGGTACATCGCCTGGGCCTACACCGTCGCCTTCTGCGGGGTGCCCGCCGTCGGCTTCGCCGCGCTGTGGCTGGTGCCCCTGTCCCCACTGGGCATCGACGGCTGGCGCTGGCTGTTCGTGATCGGGTCGCTGGGCTCCGCCGTGGTGTGGGTGCTGCGCCGACGGCTGATCGAGTCGCCGAGGTGGCTGGCCGCCCAGGGCCGCACCGAGGAGGCCGAGCTGCTGGTGGCCGAGATGGAGAAGCAGGCCTACCCGGACCGTCCCGCGACGGGTCGCCCGGTGGCCGCGGACACCGCCGGACCGGTGGAACCGGCCGCGGTGCGCCACCGTGTGCGCGACGTGTTCGGCCGCGGCATGCGGCGCCGCACGGTGGTGCTGTGGATCTTCTGCGTGCTGTCCGTGGTCGGCTACTACGGTTTCGGCACGCTGGCCCCCCAGATCGTCGCGGCCAAGGGCTACGGCATCGTCGCGGGCATCGGCTTCACCGCGCTGTCCTTCCTGGGCTACCCGGTCGGTTCCGCGCTGGCCCTGCCGATCGTCGACCGGTTCGAGCGCCGGACGCTGGTCGCGGCCTCCGCGGCGGCGATGATGGTGGCCGGCCTCGGCTTCGCCTACGCCGGATCCCCCGCGCTCATCGTGGCGTTCGGCTTCATCTACACCCTGTGCAGCAACGTCTTCTCCAGCGTCTCGCACGTGTACCTCTCCGAGCAGTATCCGACCGCGATCCGCGCCACCGCGTCCGGCGCCGCCTACTCGCTGTCCAAACTCAGCGCCGCCGCACTGCCGTTCGTCCTGCTGCCGGTCCTGGACTCGCACGGCCCCGGTGCCCTGTTCGGGGTCATCGCCGCGGCGATGGCGGCCCTGGCGGCGACCGTCCTGCTGCTGGGCGAGCGCACCACCGGGGCTCCGGTCGACGGCGTCCCCGGCCCCCCGACCACCCCCGTGACGAAGAGGAGCTGACGATGGCCTACGTCATCGCGCTGCCCTGCGTCGACGTCAAGGACCGCTCCTGCGTCGACGAGTGCCCCGTGGACTGCATCTACGAGGGCCGCCGGGCCCTGTACATCCACCCCGACGAATGCGTCGACTGCGGCGCCTGCGAACCCGTCTGCCCCGTCGAGGCGATCCGCTTCGAGGACGACGTGCCCGCCGAGTGGGGCGACCACACCGCCTCCAACGCCGACTTCTTCGCCGCCGTGGGCTCGCCCGGCGGCGCCGCCGCACTCGGCGCCCTCGGCCACGACTCCCCGCTGGTGCGGGCCCTGCCCGAGGCGGTGACCCGGACATGAGCGGACTCCTCGCCGGCAAGCGGATCCTGGTGACCGGGGTCGTCACGGACGCGTCCATCGCCTTCCACACGGCCCGCATCGCCCAGGAGGAGGGTGCCGAGGTCGTCCTCACCGGCTTCGGGCGCCTCTCCCTGATCGAGCGCGTCGCCGGACGGCTGCCGAAGCCGGCCCCGGTGCTCGAACTCGACGTCACCGACCAGCGGCAACTGGACGGCCTCGGCGACCGGATCCGCGAGCACACCGACACCCTGGACGGACTGGTGCACTCCATCGCCTACGGGCCGCGGGGCGCCTTCTCCTTCCTGGACGGCGACTGGAACGACGTGTCGACCGCCGTGCACGTATCGGCGTACTCCCTGAAGTCGCTGACCACGGCCTGCCTGCCGCTGATGGAGCGGCGCGGCGGCTCGGTGGTCGGGCTGACCTTCGACGCCGCGGTCGCCTGGCCGCGCTACGACTGGATGGGCGTCGCCAAGGCCGCCCTGGAGTCGACCAGCCGCTACCTCGCCCGGGACCTGGGCGGCCGCGGCGTCCGCTGCAACCTCGTCGCGGCGGGACCGCTGCGCTCCATGGCGGCCAAGTCCATCCCCGGGTTCGCCGACCTCGCCGGGGTCTGGGAGCACCGGGCCCCGGCGGGCTGGGACCCCACCGACCCGGACCCGGCGGCCCGCGGGGTCGTCGCCCTGCTGTCGGACTTCTTCCCGCGCACCACGGGGGAGATCGTGCACGTCGACGGAGGGGTGCACATGATGGGCGCCTGAGCCCCGGGCCGGGCGCGGCGAAAGGGGCGGGAGCGGGTCGCGGACCCGGCTCCCGCCCCTTCGCGGTGGCGCCCGCCGGCGCCTACGCGGTGTCCCCGCCCGGCAGGATCCGGCGGAAGCCGGTGTACGGGACGAGGGCCTCGGGCAGCACCACCGAGCCGTCCTCCCGCACGCCCTGCTCCAGCAGCGCGGCGACCGTGCGGCCGATCGGCAGCGCCGAGCCGTTCAGCGTGACCGCCGGCGTCCTGCTCCCGTCGGGCCGCTTGACGCGGATGTCCGCGCGACGCGCCTGGAAGGTGCCGCAGTCGGAGACCGAGGAGATCTCCCGGTAGGAGCCGCTGCCCGGCAGCCACACCTCGACGTCGTAGGTCATCCGGGCGGAGAACCCGAGGTCGCCGGCCGGCAGCAGCACCACGCGGTGCGCCAGTTCCAGGCGCTTCAGGCACTCCTCGGCGTGGTTCACCATGAGTTCGAGCTGCGCCGGGGCGTCCTCGGGGGCGCAGACGCGCACCAGCTCCACCTTCTCGAACTGGTGCAGCCGCAGGATGCCGCGGGTGTCCCGGCCGTACGCCCCGGCCTCCGCCCGGAAGCACGGCGTGCAGGCGGTGAAGGCCAGCGGCAGCGAGCGGGAGTCGAGGAGCCGTCCGGCCACCAGGTTGGTCAGCGGGACCTCGGCGGTGGGGATCAGGAACAACTCCCGCTCACCGACCTGGGTGCGGAACAGGTCGTCCTCGAATTTGGGCAGCTGCCCGGTCCCGGTCATGGTGTCGCGGCCGACCAGGAACGGCACCGACTGCTCGGTGTAGCCGTGCTCGCGGGTGTGCAGGTCGAGGAGGAAGTCGCGCAGGGCCCGCTCCAGTCGTGCCCCGGCCCCGCGGGCGACGGTGAAGCGGGCACCGGACAGCCGGGCCGCGGCCGGGCCGTCGAGGATGCCGAGGGACTCCCCGATGTCGGCGTGGTGGCGGGCGCCGTCCGCCGGACGAGGAGCGGGACCGCCCCGGCGTATCTCCACGGCCTCCTTCTCCGAGTCGCCGTCCGGGACCGCGTCCAGGGGGATGTTGGGGACGGAGAGCAGCAGCTCGGTCAGGTGTGCTGCGGCCGTGCGGGCGGCGGCCTCGGCCCGCTGCACCTCGGCCCGCAGCGCCCGGGCGGACGCCTTCTCCTCCTCGGTCGGCGGGCCGGAGCGGCGGGCCCTGGCCGTGCGGTTCAGCTCGGTGCGCAGCCGGGTCACCTCCGCCTGCGCGCCGTTGCGCTCGCGCAGGGCGTCGGCCAGCGCGGCCGGGTCGAGGTCGTGCCGGCGGCGGGCCAGCCGCCGTACGGCCTGCGGCCCGTCCTTCAGCAGTTCTTGGGGATCGTGCACGGTGGACTCCTGACGTGGGGCGGGGTGGGGTGGCCCGCGGACCGGCGGGGCGGGCGCCGTGCGGCCGGGTGCCGCACGGGAACAGCCGCCCGGCGGAGGTGCTCCGCGGGCGGCTGCCGGTACGTGCCCGGGCCGTTCAGGCCGGGGCGATGGCCAGGGCCGTGTTCTGGCCGCCGAAGCCCAGGGAGTTGCTCAGGGCGAGGTCGATGGGCATGTAGGTGGCGGTCTGGGCGAGTTTGATGTCGATCCTCGAGTCGGGCATGACGAGGTTGGCGGTGGGGGGCACGAGTTCGTGCTCGACGCTCAGCACGGTGAAGGCGGCCTCGACCGCCCCGGCCGCGCCGAGCAGGTGTCCGGTGACTCCCTTCGTGGACGTGACCAGCGGGTCCCCGCGCAGCGTCCGGCCGATCATGCGGGCTTCCGCCAGGTCGTTCAGCGGTGTCGACGTGCCGTGGGCGTTGACGTGCTGGACGTCGTCCGGGTCCGCGCCCGCGTCGGCGAGCGCGGCGCGGACGGCGGCCTCGATGCCCGCGCCGTCGGGGTGCGGCGACGTCATGTGGTGGGCGTCGGCGGTGGCGCCGTAGCCGATGATCCGGCCGTGCACATGGGCGCCGCGGGCGCGGGCGTCCGCCACCCGTTCCATGACGAGGATGCCGGCGCCCTCCCCGGCGACGAAGCCGTCCCGGTCGGCGTCGAACGGCCGGGACGCGGAGGCCGGGTCGTCGTGCCGCTTCGACAGCGCCCCCATCTGGGCGAAGCCGGCCATGACCAGTGGGGTGACCATGGCCTCGCTGCCGCCCGCGAGGACGATGTCGCAGCGGCCCAGGGCGAGCAGGTCCCGGGCCGTGCCGATGGCGGTCGCGCCCGAGGCGCAGGCGGTGGCCACCACCAGGTTGGGCCCGGTCGCCCCGAACTCGATGGCCGTCTGCCCGGCCAGCATGTTCGGCAGCTGCATGGGCAGCAACAGCGGCGAGACCCGGTCGGCGCCCTGCTCGCGCAGCACGTGGTGCTGTTCCTCGACGGTGCCCGGGCCGCCGTCCGCGCAGCCCAGCACCACACCCACCCGCGCCCCGTCCCACGTCTGCGGATCGAGGCCCGCGTCGGCCACCGCCTCGTGCGCGGCGACCAGCGCGAACTGGACGAACCGGTCCAGGCGGTGGGCCCGCCGCGCGCTCAGCAGGCGCTCGGGGTCGAAGCCGGGCACCCGGCAGGAGATACGTACGGGGTTATCCGTCAGCAGCGGATCGAGGGCGGCGGCCGGCCTGCCGTCGCAGACCGCCGCCCAGCTCGGCCCGACCCCGATACCACCCGGGGTGACCAGGCCGAGCCCGGTGACGGCGATGTCCATGCCGGCCATCAGACCTTCGCACTCCGCTCCTCCATCAGCCGGACCATGTCGGCCACGGTTTCCGCCTCCAGCAGGTCGTCGTCGCTGACGTCCAGGCCGAGCTCGGACTTCAGCAGCAGCGACAGCTCCACCACGGCCAGCGAGTCCAGCTCGATGTCCTCCCGGGTGGCCTCCGGGGTGATGGCCTCGGGCGACACCTTGAGCTTGTTGGACAGGATTTCCTTGAGCTGCTCCAGCATGTCGGTTCCTTTCGACAGTTCTCTCGAAGGCGCAAGCGCCCGTTCTCCGCTGTGTCGGACAGCGCTTGTTGGAGGGGCCGGCCCGGGCCCCGCTTGTGACGGGACGTCAGACGGTCTGCACCTCGGGCCAGACCAGCGTGGTCGCGCCCCAGGACAGCCCGCCGCCGAACGCGGTCAGCAGCAGCCGGTGTCCGGCGGTGAGCCGTCCGTCCGCCGCGCTCTCGGCCAGCAGCAGCGGCAGTGAGGCGGCGCCGGTGTTGCCGACCTGTGCGATGTTGCTCAGCCGCCGTTCGCCGGGGATGCCGAGCCGCTCCGAGACCGCCTCCAGGATGCGGGCGTTGGCCTGGTGCGCGGCGAACCGGTCGACGTCGCACGGCCGCCAGCCGGCCCGCTCTGCCGCCTCGGTGGAGGTGGCGGTCATCCGCTCCACCGCGTGCCGGTAGGTGTCGCGGCCCACCATCCGGAAGAAACGGTCCTCCGGTGCGGGCTCCCGGCCGGACGACCGCTGCCGCGACCCTCCGGCCGGCACCTCGATCAGATGGCTCAGCCCGCCGTCGCTGCCCAGCACGAGCGGGCCCACCGCGCCCGGCTCCCCGGGGGAGCCGGCCCGCAGCAGCACCGCGCCCGCGCCGTCCGCGAAGATCACCGCCGTGGTGCGGTCCTCGGGGTTGATGATCGTCGTGAACGCGTCCGCGGCGATCAGCAGCACCCGGTCCGTCACCCCGGCGGCGATCAAGCCCGCCGAGCTGGCCAGGCCGTACAGGAAGCCGGAGCAGACGGCTGCCACGTCGAAGGCGGGCACCTCGCCGAGTCCGAGCCGCGCCGCGACCTGCGGCGCGGTGGCCGGACACGGCTGGTCCGGGGTGGTGGTGGCCAGCACCACCGCGCCCGCCCGCGCGTCTCCCGCCGACTTCAGCGCCCGCAGGCCCGCCTCGACCGCCAGGTCGCTGGTCGCCGTGCCCGGGGCGACCACACAGCGCCGGGCGATCCCGGTGCGCGAGCGGATCCAGTCGTCCGAGGTGTCCAGGCGCCGGGCCAGATCCTCGTTGGTGACCACGTCGGGCGGGACGTACGACCCGATCCCGCAGACCACGGCGGCCCGTCGGGTGCTCACGCGCCCGGCCCCGGACTGCTGAGGACCTCCAGGGGCAGGCCCATGTAGGCCATCCGGGCCTCGGCCATCTCGTCGGTCCACCGCTCGGCCATGTCGTAGCGCTGCTCGGGAGTGGTGTCGAGCATCCGCACGCCGGGCCAGATCTCGTAGTCGCCGATCCGGTCGGCGTGCCGGAGCATGCCCTCCTGGAACAGCTCCTCGCGGTGGATCACGAACTCCCGGTCGGGGATCTCGTCCCACAGCCGCACGCCGGCCCGCAGGATCTCCAGCAGGCGCGGACGGTACTCGGGGTGCGCGGCCACGTGGTCGCGCAGGATGGTGCTGGCCACCGTCAGATGGCGGATCTCGTCGATCGCGGTGCCGCGGGAGATCTCGCCGGTGGCCGGGGACAGGGGAGTCCACTTGCGTTCGCTCAGCTCGGCGGCCGGTGCCAGCACGCCCTCGATGACGATGGCGAACACGGCGACACCGCCGGGGAAGTCGGCCTGGTCCCGGACGATGTCGAGGGTGAAGTCGACCACCGGGTCCAGCACCCGGGCGCGGTAGTCCCGGGCCATCTCGTCGATGCTCTTCAGGAGCGTGTCGGCCGGGATGCCCAGCTCCACCAGGTGGTTGCGGAACACCCGGGCGTGCCGTGCCTCGTCGAGCAGCTGGGTGGCGTAGAACTCCATCTCGGGTATGCCGGGCGCGATCGACACGTAGTGGCCGAGCAGCCGGGTGGCCAGCTCCTCGGACAGCCCGCGCAGACCGAACTCCAGCACCAGCGCCTCGCGCAGCGGGCCCGGCTCCTTCAGGAAGTCCGGGACGATCGCGTCGTCGTGGTGGCCGGTCACGCCGCGGTCGCGCAGCGTGCCCTGGGCCACCGAGGTGATCCAGTAGGCGAGGTCGCACTCCTCGGGACCGAGGGTGAGTTCCTTCGCCCCGTCCAGCAGACCGGGTGCCTTGTCCCAGTCGGCCTCGGGGGCCACGAGTACCTTGGACTGCGTCATGACGCGGCGGCCTCCTTCGCAGGGTGCAGGGTGCCGGCGTGCAGGCGGCCGGCGTAACTCAGCAGGGGGAGCCCTTCGTCCGCCCTGGCGCGCACGACGTGGCCGAGCAGCAGCTCGCTGTCGCCCGCGGCGTGGGCGGAGTGGAAGCGGCAGGTGTAGTGGGCGAGCGCGCCCGCGATGAGCGGGGCCTGCGCGTACGGGTCCGCCGTCCAGGCCAGGCCCGCGAACTGGGCGCTGCCGTCGGGGCGCCCGCTGTCGGCGAACCGGCGGGCCACCTCCGCCTGGTCACCGCCCAGCACGTTGATCGCGAACCGGCCCTCGGCGGCGGCCCGCCGCGCGAAGGACGACCCGGCCCGCAGCACGACGCCGACGAGCAGCGGCTCGCGCGAGACCAGGGTGACCGTGCTCGCGGTGGTGCCGTGCATCCGGCTCTCAGGGCCGGTGGTCAGCACCGACACCGGGGACGCCAGGTGGTAGAGCGCCCGGCGCCGTTCGGCCGGGTCCTGGCGGACGGGCCGGCGCGTGCGCGGGCCGGTCACGGTCGCGGTGCTCATCGCAGCGCCTCCGCTTGCCTGGCCGCGGACTCTCCGGCCACGACGGCCTGCGCCGGGTCCTCCTGCGCCGCGGCGGCGTCCGCCCGCGGCGCCGCCACCGGCGTGCGGACCGGGACGTGCCCGACCGGCACCGGGTCCGTCACATGCCCGACCGGCTTGGGGTGCGGCAGGCCCAGGTCGTCCAGGAGCCGCAGGTAGCCGGGCTGGCGGACCGGCTCGAAGGGCAGCGCGAAGGACTTCATGAAGTTGCCGAACAGCCCGCGGTCGCCGAAGAGGTGGAAGGGCAGCACCAGCAGCGCCCACTCCGGCTTCACCAGCCAGCACCACAACGCGGCCACGGCGGCCTGGGTGATGAGGCTGTGCATCACGTTGTACAGGACGTAGTACGCCTTGTGGATCGGCCGCCCGCCACTGCGCCGGAACGCGATCGCGCCCGGGATGTAGCCGATCAGGTCGATGTAGAGGAAGAGGGCGATCGCCGGCAGCCAGCGGATCTCGTCGAAGTGGGCGATCATCAGGCCGGTGGTGACGGCGAAGCCCACCAGGTACTCGGCGCGGTGCAGCGAGTACGTGCGCGGTGTCTCGAAGGGGTTTGCCTGGTCCATGGTCAGCAGCTCCCCGATGCGCTAGGCGCCGACCGCGGCGGGCGGGGTGAGTTCGATGCCGCCGCTGATGCGCACGGCGGGGAACAGACCGGTCAGCGCCCAGGCCACGGTCTCCTTGATGACCCGCTCGGCGATCGGGTCGAGGATGCCCTCCAGACTCGGGATGCCGAAGTCGAAGTCGGCGTCGAAGCGGACCGCGACGTCGTCGCCGTCCTGCGTCACCGACCAGGTCCCGGAGAAGGAGTCGAAGTCCCCGTCGGACTGCTCGAAGCGGATCTCGCCCTGCTCCGGCAGCACGGTGTCGTCCTCGGTCCAGCGCAGCAGGCCGCTGCGGAAGTGCAGCTCCCAGCTGGAGGAGGCGGCGGGGTCGGGGTAGGCGGCGTGCACCGTGGTCGCGTTGACGTGGGGCGCCAGGTCCGGGTACCGCTCCCAGCGCCGTACGGCGTGCAGGACCGTCTCAGCCTGCTCCGCGGGTATCAGGGCATCGAGTTCGACGTGCCTCACGATCAGTTACCGCCTTCCGGCATCTTGGCCGCGCCCCGTACGAGATCGCGGGTGGCCAGGTCGAAGGAGTTGAGGAGGAAGTCCACGTCGGTGTCGCCGAGCACGGCGGGCGGGGTGAACCGCACCACCGAGCTGCCGTTCATCGAATGGTTGGCGACCACGCCGTGGTTGAACAGTTCGATCAGCAGCTCGCCGGCCAGCCCGGCCTCGACGAGCTCGACGCCGATCAGCAGGCCCCGGCCGCGCACGTCCACCACGAGGTCGGGGATGTTGCGGCGCGCGATCTCGGTGATCGCCGGCAGCAGCCGGGCGCCGAGGTCCAGCGCCCTCGTGACCAGGCGCTCCTCCTGCACGGCGCGGATGGCGCCCTGGACCGCGGCCATCAGCACCGGCTGGCCGGAGAACGTGGCGGTGTGGACGTAGGGGTCCTTGTCGAAGGGACGGAAGGCCTTGCGGGTGGCGACGGCCGCCGAGACCGGCATCACCCCGCCGCCGAGCGCCTTGCCGGCGAGCAGGACGTCCGGGACGACGCCCTCGATGTCGGCGCCCCACCACTCGCCGAGCCGGCCGAAGCCGGACTGCACCTCGTCGAGGATCAGGAAGCCGTCGTACTCGCGCACCAGCTCCTCGACGCGCTTGAGGTAGCCCTTCGGCGGGATGATCACACCGCCCTCGCCCTGGACCGGTTCGAGGATGACGCACACCTCGCCCGGGTGGGCGGCGAGTTCGGCCTCCAGGGCGTCGGCGTCACCGAAGGGCAGGTGCAGGAAGTCGGGCACCAGCGGGCGGAACGGCCGCTGGTAGACCTCCTTGGCGGTGGCCGACAGCGCGCCGAGGGTCTTGCCGTGGTAGCCGCCGCGCATGGAGACCGTCCGCTTGAAACCGCCCGCGCGGGCCAGCTTCAGGCCGGTCTCCACCGCCTCCGCCCCCGACAGCGCGAAGTGCACCCGGTCCAGACCGGGTGGCAGCACCGAGACCAGTGCCTCGGCCGCGCGGGCCACGGTGGGCTCCAGCAGGATGCGGGTCGCGGTGGGGTGGGTGCGCAGCTGGCGCTCCACCTCCTCCATCACGATCGGGTGGCGGGCGCCCATCACGAACACGCCGTAGCCGCCGGCGTTGAGGAAGCGCTCACCGTCGCTGGTGGTGAGCCAGGCGCCCTCGGACGCCACCTCCATGTGGCTGCCGAACAGCTCGGCGAGCGTGGCCCGGCCCTTGCTCAGATGCGCGCGGTACAGGCCGAGGACCTCCGCCTCGGCGTCGGCGGACGAAGCCGCCGGGGATTCCTGGATGACGGTCACGTGTGGCTCACTCCAAGGGGTCGTGGGGTGGTGCGGACAGGACCGGGACCGTGCCGCGGCCGGGGCCCTGCCGACCCGAGCGGGGCGTGGTGCGTGCAGATGCAAGGCGGAGGAGGGCGGCAACGCGGAGCGTTGACAACCGACGACAACGCGGCTGGGGGTCCCCCCCTGCTCGAAGAGCTTGGGGGAGTGCGTGCCACGCCCCGCGACGCCGGCATGATCCAAACGACAGGCCCTAGGCGAGGACGAGCTCGCCGCCGTCGAACCAGCGCAGCAGCGGCTCGGCGGCGGCGGCGCGCGACGGCGGGTGGAAGGCGAGGGCCCGCAGCGCGGCCGCGGCCTGTGCCGGACCGGAGCCGCGGATGAAGTCCAGGCCGCCCAGCAGCTCCAGGGCGCGGGAGGCGATGTCGGGCAGGGCGTTCTGCACGGCGTACCGGGCCACCAGTACGCGGGCCACCGACTCCTCGTCACCGGGCTCCGGGCCGGTCGCCCGCGCGACGCCCTCCAGCAGCGCGACCGCGGTCTCCATGTCCACGGCGAGGGAGGCCCGCTCCGCCACGCTGCCGCGCTCGCGCTCCAGCACCTGCTCCACCAGCGCCAGCGCACCGCCCGCGTACCCGGCGGAGATCAGCATCTCGAACCAGACGAACCCGGCCGCCTGAAGGTCGTCGAGACGGTGCGGGTCGTCGGCGCCGGCCCGCACGACCATGCCGGCCGGCACGAACACGTCCTCCAGCCGCACCTCGTCGCTCTCCGCGCCCGCCAGCAGGTCGTTGCCCCAGTACGGGTGCACGGTCAGGCCGGGCGCGTCGGCCGGCACCAGGGCGAGCGCCAGCTCCGGCTCGCCGTGGTCGCCGTGGATGGCGACGCTCGCCGTGAGCAGGCTCATCGAACGGGACAGGCTGCACGGCTTCTTGGCGCCGGTGAGCAGGAACCCGTCGCGCACCGGGCGGGCGGTCACGGCCGGCTTGAGGATGTTCTGCGCCGTTCGGCCCTCGGCCCAGCCGGACGCCATCACCTGCTGGTCGGGCACGATCCGGCGCAGCAGGGCCGTCTGCTCGTCGGTCAGCCGGCCCGCCTTGACGGCCAGCGAGTACAGCATCGCGGTGGTGAAGTGGTGCATCGACACGGCCGCCACCAGCGACGGGGACACGGCGCCCAGGGCCAGCTGGACCCGCAGCGCGTCCAGGGCGTCGGCGCCGTGGCCGCCGTACTCCTCGGGGATCAGCAGACCGACCCCGCCGTGGATGCGGAACAGGTCGATCACCGGGCTGCCGGGCCGCTCGCGGTCGGTGTACGGGATCTGGTCCAGCTCCTTGAGCAGACCGGGATGGAAGCGCTCGCAGACGGAGCGGGCGAGGTCGAGGGAACGCAACGGAAGCCTCCAGCGGAAACGGCGGGGTTCAGGGGCGGAGGGCGGTCAGGCGCCGAACACCGCGTCGTACGGGCTGACGCCGCGGGCGATGCTGACGCCCTGCACGTGGGAGGTCTTGAGCATCGGGTAGTTGGCCTCGCCGAAGGCGCCGCCGGTGCGGCCGGTGCCGCCGTGGCTGGGCAGGTAGGGCAGGAAGCCGATGTGGGAGTCGTTGACCTTCAGCAGGCCGCCGTTGACGACCCGCCGCACGAAGGTCTCGATGACGTGGTCGGAACGCGACCACAGGGAGTTGCGCAGCCCGTAGTCGTTGCTGTTGACGAAGCGCAGGAACGCCTCCAGGAGGGCGTCGTCGTCCTCCCGCTCGGGGACCACGATCGGCACCAGCGGGAAGAACGTCTCCTCGCGCACCACGTCGTAGGTGCGCGCCCGGTCCAGGCCGTCCACGCGCACCACCGTCGGCTGGAGGAACACCCCCGTCTCCGAGGGCGTGCCGTCCAGTTCGGTGCGGTGGCCGCCGGTGACCAGCTCGGCGCCGTTGTCCAGCGCCTGCCGCAGCAGCCGGAAGAACCGCTCGCTGCGCCGCACCGGCGACAGCAGCACGTCCTCCTCCTCGGGCAGGCCCGGCCGGATGCCCTTGACCTGCTCCTTCACCTCGGTGATCAGGCTGTCCGCGACGTCCGGGTGCACCAGCACGTAGTTGGGCACCATGCAGATCTGGCCGGAGCCGTAGAAGGCCTCGGTGATGGCCTCGGCCGCCCACTTGACGTCGGCGTCCTTCCACACCACGATGCCGTCGTTCCCCGCCAGTTCGAGGATCGGCTTCTTGCCGTGCGCCACGCACTGCTGCTCGAAGCGCAGGCCCTCCTGGCTGCCGCCGATGTAGAAGATGTCGTTGATCAGCGGGTCCGCGATCCAGCGGTCCATGGTCTGCTTGGGGTTGCTGCACACCGCGTTGAGCACCCCGGCCGGCGCGTCCATCTCCTCCAGCAGCGGCGCCACCACGTCCCGCAGCAGCCACATGGTGCTCAGCGCGATGCTGCGCGGCGCCCGCACCACCACCGCGTTGCCGGCCATCAGCGCCAGCACGCACAGGGCGGCGCTCGGCAGGGGTGCGTTCTGCGGCGGGTTGAAGGCCACCACCCCGTCGGGCTGGCGGTGCAGCACCAGCGTGCGGCCGGCGTACTCCTTCTCCACCCGCATCTGCTTGGTGTACCAGCGCAGGGAGCCCGGGGAGTAGATCTGCAGCAGGCAGCTCAGCTCCCAGCGGGCCAGCTTGACCGGGTGGGACTCGGCGACCAGCATGCGCAGGAACTCGTCCTGGTGCTTGATGAGTTCCTCGCGGAACCGGGTGCCCAGCCGCATCCGCCGCTCCAGCGGCACGGCCGCCCAGTCGGGTGCGGCGGCGGCAGCGGCCTGCGTGGCCAGGTCGATGGACCCGTCGTCCGCGACCGCGCAGCGCCCGACGACGTACGGGTGCCTGGCCGCCTCCGACTCCGGGTCCTGCTCCAGGGCGCGCTTCAGGCTCACGCTCGTGAACACGTCTTCCAGCAGGGACCGGCCGCTGACGGTGTACACCCACCCGTCACCCGCGACGTCCTTGCCCGCGATGTAGAGGTCGTAGCTCTTGATATCGGAAGGTGCCTCGGCACTCTCCTCCTGCGCGGCTTCGCGAAGCATCTTCAGCCTTTCACCTTTGGCGAGCGGATTTTTCGAAGCAGTGCGAGCGTGACAGCGGAATCTGACCCGGCGCTGACAGGGGGCTGATTCAGCCAAGCCGGCCCCGCCGTCCGTCAGTGGGGCGTCAGCCTGCGCTGCTTGCATGACCGCATGCCACCCGTCGACAGCACTGTTCAGCGCCTGCGTGATCTGCCGCGCGCCGAACTCGCCGAAGAAATCGAGTCGATCGTCCTGAAGAAATTCAGGGCGGTTCTCCTCATGGACGAATCCGAGGACCTCCCGCTCGACATCAGCTATTTCGATCTCGGACTCACCTCACTGCGGCTGACCGAGATACGGCAGAGCCTGGAGCGGCTCCTTGATCTCTCCATCAACGTCAACGTGCTCTTCAACGAGCCGACGGTCGCCCATCTGGTGGACCACCTGACCCAGGCCGTCCAGGACAGTTCCTCTCAGGAAAGCTAAGGAGTCCCTCCATGCCGCGTGCGGAATCCCAGCAGCCGCCCGAGCCGGTCGCGATCGTCGGAATCGGTCTGCGATTCCCCGGCGGCAGCACCTCGCCCGACGAGTTCGACGCCTTCCTGCGGGAGGGGCGCAGCGGGATCGGCCCGATCCCGCAGGACCGGTGGGACGTGGCCGCGTTCACCCCCGAGACCCCCGAGGACAAGGGGAAGATCCACACCACCGCCGGGGGCTTCCTCGACCGCGTGGACCTCTTCGACGCCGCCTTCTTCAACATCTCCCCGAAGGAGGCCCGGTACATGGACCCCCAGCAGCGCCTGCTGCTGGAGACCGCCTGGCAGGCCCTGGAGCACGCCAACATCGACCCGGCACCGCTGCGCCGCGGCAACGGCGGCGTCTACGTCGGCGCCAGTTCCATCGACTACGCGCTGGAGCTGGAGTCCCTGCCGTACGAGGAGATGGACGGCCACCTGGCCTCCGGCATCACGATGTTCCCGCTGTCGGGCCGGCTGTCGTACTTCCTGGGGTGGCGCGGACCCAGCATGAGCGTCGACACCGCCTGCTCGTCCTCCCTGGTCGCACTGCACCTGGCGGTGCAGGCCCTGCGCTCCGGCGAGACCGACATCGCGCTGTGCGGCGGCGTCAACGCCCTGCACCACCCGCGCATCCCGGTGATGTTCTCCAACGCGCAGATGCTCGCCCCGGACGGGCAGTGCAAGACCTTCGACGAGTCGGCCGACGGTTACGCGCGCGCCGAGGGCTGCGGCGTCCTGGTCCTCAAGCTGCTCTCCGACGCCGAGCGTGACGGCGACCGGGTGCTCGCCCTGGTGCGCGGCACCGCCGTCGGCCAGGACGGCGACAGCGCCGGACTGACCGTGCCCAACGGCCCCGCGCAGGAGAAGGTGATCCGCGCCGCGCTGGCCACGGCCCGCCTCGCCCCCGAGGACATCCAGTACGTGGAGGCGCACGGCACCGGCACCCCGCTCGGCGACCCGATCGAGTTCGGCGCCATCGGGGACGTGTTCGCCGAGTCGCACACCGCCGACAACCCCGTGCTCACCGCGTCGGTGAAGACCAACCTGGGCCACATGGAGCCGGCCTCCGGCATCGTCGGCGTCATCAAGACGGTGCTGCAGCTGCGCTCCGGCACCATCTACCCGCACCTGAACCTCACCACCCCGTCCGGGCGCATCCCCTGGGACCTCTACCCGCTGCGCGTGCCGACCGCCTGCGAGCCGTGGCGGGCCGAGGTGCGCCGCGCGGTCGTGAACAGCTTCGGCTTCGCCGGCACCATCGGCGCGGTGGTCCTGGAGCAGGCACCGGAGGCGAGCCCCGCGCCGCAGTCCTCCGGCACGCCCGCCGCCCCGCTGTTCACCCTCTCCGCCAAGAGCTCCGCCGCCCTGCGCGAGCAGGCCGCGAACCACCGGCGGCTGCTCGACGAGCGGCCCGACCTCCCCCTCGACGCCCTCTGCCACACCGCCAACGTCGCCCGCACCCACCACCCTTACCGCGTCGCCGCCCCGGTCGCCGACCGCGCCGCCCTGGCCCGGCTCCTGGACCGGGCGGCCGGCCAGGACCACGAGGGCCCCAGCGGCATCCGCAAGACGGCCTTCATGTTCACCGGCCAGGGCTCCCAGTACGCCGGCATGGGCGCCGCCCTCTACGAGGCCCTCCCGGAGTTCCGCTCCCACGTCGACGCGTGCGACCGGCTGTTCGCGGAGCACCTGGACCGCTCCGTGCGCGACCTGCTGCTCGGCACCGCCGAAGACCCCGGGGCGATCGACCGCACCGAGTACACCCAGCCCGCCCTGTTCACCCTCGAGTACGCCCTCGCCCGGCAGTGGATGGCCTGGGGCGTGCGCCCCAACGTGCTCGTCGGGCACAGCATCGGCGAGGTCGTCGCCGCCGCGGTCGCCGGCCTGTTCAGCCTCCCCGACGCCGTGCGGCTGGTCGCCGCGCGGGCCCGGCTGATGCAGGCGGTGCGCGCCGAGGGCGGCATGGCCGCGGTCGCCGCCCCCGTCGAGGATGTCGAGCCGCTCCTGGAGAGCCGTCCCGACCTCGCCCTGGCCGCCGTCAACGCCCCCGACCAGTGCGTCGTCTCCGGCGCCCTCCCCGCCCTGGACGAGGTCTGCGGCATCCTCAAGGAGCGCGGCGTGCGCGTCGACCGGCTCGCGGTCTCGCACGCCTTCCACTCCCCGCAGATGGCCGAGGTCTACGACGACTTCCGCGCCGCACTCGACGGCATCGAGTTCCACGAGCCGGCCATCAGCCTGATCTCCAACGTGACCGGACGGCTCGCCCGGTTCCGCGACATCGCCACCCCCGACTACTGGGTGCGGCACATCGGCGAACCCGTGCGATTCCTGGACGGCATCCGCGCGGTGGCCCGGCGCGGCCGGCACGCCATGATCGAGGTCGGCCCGCAGGCCGCGCTGACCGCGCTCGCCCGGCGCGGCGTCGCCGCCGAGGACCACCTGTGGCTGGCCAGCCTGCGCCGCCGGGACCGGACGGCCACCACCACCCTGACCGCACTCGCCGAGTACTACGCCGCCGGACTCACCGTCTCCTGGCCCGGCTACCACGCCGGGCACGCCGTGCCGGCCAAGGCGGACCTGCCCACCTACGCCTTCCAGCGCAAGCGCTACTGGCTGCCGGCCGCCGGACCCCGCCGCGCCGCCGCGGGCGGCACCGCCCGCCACCCGTTGCTCGGCACGGAGGAGCGCTTCGCCTCGGGGGTACGGGAGTTCACCGCGGAGTTCACCGCCGAGGACCTCGGCCCGCTCGCCGACCTCGCCGACGCCGGACACACCACCCTGCCCGCCGGCGCCTACGTCGACCTGCTGTTCGCGGTCCAGGACGCGGTCCGGGGCCACGCCCGGTCCGCCGTGCGCGACCTCCGGCTGCTCGCGCCGCTCGACGTTCCCGCCGAGACCAGGACCGCCCTGACCACCCGCTGGCGGCCGCTTCCGGGCGGGGGCGCCGAGGTGGCGGTGTTCACGGTCGTCGGCGGGGAGGAGGACGTGCACGCCACCGCGATGATCGCCGCCGACCCCGAACCGGTGGTCCCCGTCTCCGAACTGGCCGAATTGGACGCGGGCCTCGCCCCCGCCGGAACGCAGATCGACGACGAGGACATCTACACCGACCTCGCCTCCGTCGGCCGCCCGCACGGCCCCCGGATGCGGCTGCTGCTGCGCGCCGCCCGGCACGCCGACGGCCTGGTCACCGGGGAGCTGACCGGCCGGAACGCCTCCGCCGTCGAACACGTGCCGGCGGAGCTCGTGGAGGCCGCCGTCCAGGCGTGCGTCGTCCTCGACCCCGAGGGCCCGGTGTTCGTGCCCCGCGGCGTCGCCTCGGTCCGCCACTTCCGCAAGCCTCGCGGCGAGGAGCTGCGCGTCCTCGCCCGGGTGCACGGCGACCAGGACCGCCGCACCGCCGACGTGCTGCTCCTGGAGAACGGCGACCCGGTCGCCGAACTGCTCGGCGTCCGGCTGGCCCGCCCCGAGGGCAGCACCGGCCGCCGCCGGTTCCTGCACCGCCCCGAGTGGGTCCGCCGCGCCCTGCCCGCACCTCAGGCCACCGCCCCCGCCCGGCACGTCGTGCTGCTCGACCCGTCGCCGGCCCGCGCCGCCGACCTCGCCGGACGGCCCGGCCTGAAGGTCACCCGGGGCGCCGACCTCACCGAACTCAAGGCGGCCCTGGAGGACCCCACCGTCACCGACGTCTGCCGCGTCTGGCGGCAGCTCCCGCAGGCCATGTCCGCCGACCGGCTGCGCGCCGAGTGCGAGGAGAACTACCGCGAACTGCTCGCCCTGGTCACCGCGCTGGACGCCACGGGCACCCCCCGGCCGCCCCGCCTGTGGCTGGTGACCGAGGGGGCCCAGTGGCTGCCCGGCGACCCGGCCGGCGACGGCGGACACCTGGCCGCCGCCACGCTCTGGGGCTTCGGCCGGGTGCTGCTCACCGAGTACCCCCAGTACCGGGCCACCCTGGTCGACGTCGCCCCCGGCAGCGGCCTGACCCCGCTGCTGGAGGAGTGGCACGCCGAACCGCCCGGCGAGTACCAGGTCGCCCACCGTCCGGGCCGCCGCTACGTCCGCCGGCTCCTCTCCGGCGACGCCCCGCTCACCTGGTCCGGCGGCTTCGAACTGCGCGCCCCCGACTCGGGCGACCTGTCCGACCTCGCGCTGGTCGCCGCCACGGACGTGCCCCCGGGGGCCGACGAGGTCCAGATCCGCGTCCGGTCGGTCGGCCTGACCGCCGGCGACGCCCGCACCGCCCTGGACACCGGCCGCGCGGAGCGCGAGGAACTGCTCGGCGAGGAGGAGGAGCCCCCGCCGCTGCTCGGCACCGCGGCCACCGGCACGGTCCTCGCCGCGGCCGAGGGCACCGGGTTCGCGCCGGGCGACGACGTCCTCGTACGCCACGACGGCACGTTCCGCTCCACGCTCACCGTCCCCGCGGCGGCCGTGGTGCACGCCCCGCCCGCCGAAGCGGACGACGGCGCCCGGCACTTCCGCCTCGACGAGACCGGCGAGGCGCTGCGGACGGCCCTGTCGGACCCGTCGGGACAGTCCTGGGTGACCCTCCCTCACGCCCCCGAGGCGGAGCCCGCCGCCCCCGCCGAGGAGGTCCCGGCCGCCCTGCGCCCGGACCGCACCTACCTCGTCACCGGCGGTCTGGGCGGTCTCGGCCTGGTCACCGCCCGGAAGCTGATCGCCCTCGGCGCCCGCCACCTGACGCTGGTCAGCCGCAGCGGACGGCCCACCGAGGAGGCGGCCCCCGTCCTCGCCGAGCTCGCCGAGCACGCCGAACTCGACCTGGTCCGGGCCGACATCGGCCGCGCCGAGGACGTGCGGCGGCTGGTGCGGCACCTCGCCGCCGGCCCGCACCCGGTGGGCGGGATCGTGCACGCCGCAGGCGCCTACGACAAGAAGCTCATCGCCGAGCTCACCTGGGAGGCCATCGACGCCCAGCTGGAGGCCAAGGCGTACGGCGGCTGGCTGCTGCACGAGGCCGCGCAGTCCTCCTTCCCGGAGCTGGACTTCTTCGTCACCTACTCCTCGATCGCCTCGGTCCTCGGCGGCGCCACCCAGGGCCACTACGCCGCGGCCAGCGCCGCCCTCGACGCCCTCGCCGAGTGGCGCGGCCGGCGGGGCGTGCCCGGCCTGTCGGTGAACTGGGGCGCCTGGGCACGGGTCGGCATGTCGGCCCGCCTGGAGGAGCACCTCAGCCAGGAGATCGAACGCAGCGGCGTGCGCTTCTTCTCCCCGACCCGCGCCCTGGACACCCTGGCCAGGCTCTGGGGACGCCCCCGCACCCAGCGGGTGGTCGGCGAGTTCGACTGGGACCGCTACGTCGCGGGCAGCGTCACCGGCGACCTGTTCTACGACCGGCTCGCCCGCAACGCCTCCGACGACGACACCGGCCTCGACCTCACCGCGCTCGCCGCCCTCCCACCGGCCGAGCGGACCGCCGCCATGACCGGGGTCGTCCGCGAGAAGGTCGCCGCCGTCCTGCACCTGGAGGAGGGCGACGAACTGAACCCGAACACCGAGTTCGTCTCCCTGGGCCTGGACTCGCTGATGGCCCAGCAGGTCAAGGCCGCCCTGGAACAGGCGTTCCGGCTGCCCCTGCCGGCCTCGCTCACCCACGACCACCCGACCGTGCGGCAGCTGGCCCAGTTCCTCTGCGGGCAGCTCGAGCCGGTGCCGGCCGCCTGACGCACACAAGGACGGATCATGACTGACACACCCAGCGGCATACCGACGGAGCGCTGGACGCTCACCCACTCCTCACGGGCCCACGCCGGCAGCCGACCGGACCACCCGGCCATCATCTGCGAGGACCGCGTCACCACCTACGACAAGCTGCACCGCGACAGCAGCCGTGCCGCGCACGCCATGCGCGCCGGCGGCGTGCGGCGCGGCGACCGGGTCGCCTACCTGGGGCGCGAGTCGGAGAACTACTACGTGGTGATGCTCGCCTGCGCCAAGGCGGGCGCGGTCCTGGTGCCTGTCAACTGGCGGCTCACCCCGACCGAGGTGGACCACATCCTGCGCGACTCCGGCGCCGCCCTGATCTTCGTCGACGACGAGTTCTGGGACACCGTCGCCGCGGTGCGCCACCAACTGCCCGGTCTGCGGCGGGTGATCCGCGTCGACGGCACCGACGCCGACGGCGAACCCGCCCGCGGCGCGGGCCTGCCCGCCTGGGCCGCCGACCAGCCCGACTCCGAGCCGGTGCCGGGCACCGGCCCCGACGACGCCGTGGTGCAGATCTACACCAGCGGCACCACCGGACTGCCCAAGGGTGCCGTCCTCGCCCACCGCAGCTTCTTCACCCTGCCGCACGCGATGCGCGAGCACGGCGTCGCCTGGATCGACTGGCTGCCCGACGACGTCAGCCTCATATCGCTGCCGGGTTTCGGCGTCGCGGGCATCGGCTGGTTCCTGCACACCTTCAACGCGGGCGGCACCAACGTGATCATGCCGCAGTTCGACCCGCAGGAAGCGGTCCGGCTGATCCGCACCCACAAGGTCACCACCACCTTCGCGGCCCCCGCCATGCTCCAGATGATGGCCGCGGAACGCGGCGCGGGACCGGAGGCGTTCACCTCCCTGCGCAAGATCGCCTACGGCGCGGCGCCCATGTCCGAGACCCTGCTCAAGCAGTGCCTGGAGACCTACGGCTGCGAGTTCGCGCAGATCTACGCCAGTACCGAGACCGGCAGTGTGGCGGTGTGCCTGCCGCCCGAAGCGCACCACCCGGGCAGCCCGGTGCTGGACTCGGTCGGCAGGCCGTGCCCCGGCAACGAGGTCAAGGTGATCGGCCCCGACGGCGACCCCCTCCCGCCCGGGGAGATCGGCCAGATCTGCGTGCGCGCCCCGTCCCGGATGCTCGGCTACTGGAACCTGCCCGAGGCCACCGCGCGCACCCTGGTGGGGGAGTGGCTGCACATGGGGGACGCCGGCTACCTCGACGAGGACGGCTACCTCCACCTGTGCGACCGCATCAACGACACGATCATCGTCGCCGGGCAGAACATCTACCCGGCCGAGGTCGAGAAGGCGCTCGCCGCGCACCCGGCCGTGGCGGACGCCGCCGTCGTCGGCCTGCCCGACGAGCACTGGGGCGAGAGCGTGCACGCGGTCGTCGTCCTGCGCCCCGGCGCCGAGGCGCACCCGCGCGAACTGCTGCTCTCCCTGCGCGGCCGGCTCGCCGACTACAAGATCCCCACCGCCTACCACTTCACCGACTCCCTGCCCCGCAACCCCTCCGGCAAGATCCTGCGCCGCGCGGTGCGGGAGCGGCTGACCGCACCGGCCCGGGACCCGCTGGCCGGCACGGTCGCATGACACCGCGTCAGCCAGCGCGGACAGAAAGGTTGTCGCCCATGAACGGGCCCCTGCACGTCGGCATCCTGCTGCCCACCCGGGAACAGGCCATCAACGGCACCTACGCGGCGGCCCCGCTGCTGGGCTTCGCCCGGCAGGCCGAGGCCCTGGGATTCGACTCCCTCTGGGCGGGCGACTCGCTCACCGCCCGCCCCCGCCTGGACCCGCTCGTCGTCCTGGCCGCCGCTGCTGCCGCCACCGAGCGGATCACCGTCGGCACCGCCGCCCTGACCCCGGCCCTGCGCCACCCGCTGATCGGCGCCAATATGGTCGCGAGCCTCAGCCATGTGGCAGCGGGCCGGCTGGTCCTCGGGCTCGGCTCCGGCTTCCCCATGCCCGAGACGGAGGAGGAGTTCGCCTCGGTCGGCGCCGGCTTCCGCGGCCGCGTCGGACGCCTCGACGAGATCACCGCCCTGTGGCGCACGGCCTGGCGCGCCGGACAGGAGGGCGAACCGGCCGACTTCCGGGGCAGGTACTGGCAGGCCGACCACCTCGACCGGCTGCCCTCCCCGGCCACCGCCGGCGGCCCGCCGCTGTGGCTGGCCGGCAGCGACACCCCCAAGGTGCTCGCCCGCGCGGCCACCCGCTACGACGGCTGGCTGCCGTTCCTGCCCGACCCCGACGCCTACGGCCGGGCCCGCCGCCGGATCGCCGAGCTCGCCGAGGAGGCCGGCCGCCCCGCCGGCGCCGTCACCCCCGCTCTGTACGCGACGATCACGGTGAACCGCGACGAGCGGGCGGCCGAGGCCGAACTGGAGCACTACATCAGCCACTACTACGGCCGTTCCCTCGACCAGATGCGCACCATCCAGGCCTACGCCTGGGGCAGCGCCGAGAAGTGCGCCGAATGGCTCGGCGGCTACGTCCGGGCCGGCGCCCGCCACCTGGTCCTGAGGATCGGATCGCTCGACCCGGAACCGCAGTTGAAGGAGATCGCCGAGGTGCTGCTGCCCGCGGTACGCGCCCTCGGCCCGTCCACCACCGTGGGGAGTACACAGTCGTGACCAGTACCACCAACGCAACGGACACCGGTGCCACCGTCACCGCCGGCAGCCGGATGTCCCGCGCGGGCCAGTGGTTCCACCCGGTGGAGCCCTCGCCCGACGCCTCGATCCGGTTGTTCCTGCTCCCGCACGCGGGCAGCGGCGCCATCATCTACCGGGACTGGGAGAGCCTGCTGCCGCCCGACATCGCCCCGCAGGCGGTGACCCTGCCGGGCCGTCACAACCGCCGGGAGGAGCCGACGTACGAGGAGTTCTGGCCGCTGCTCGAAGCGCTGCACGAGGCCGTGCTCGACGACCTGGACGACCGGCCGTTCGCGTTCTTCGGGCACTGCCTCGGCGCCCAGCTGGCGTTCCGGCTGGCCATCCGCATGGAGGAGGAGGGCGGCCCGGCGCCCGTCATGGTCGGCATGTCCGGCTGGTCGCCCGTGGGCTTCTTCCAGCCCACCGAGGAGCAGAGCCGGATGCCCGAGCCCGAGCTCGTCGAGTGGATCAAGAAGCTGGGCTCCTTCCCGGCCGAGATCTACGACAACCCCGAGATGCTCGCCCTCGTGGTCCCCGCGCTCCGCGCCGACCTCAGGGTCGCCGCCCAGTACGTCGACGACGGCGCGGGGGTCGCCTGCCCGCTCGCCTCCTACGGCGGGCGCTCCGACCCCCTGCAGGAGGAGCCGGACGCCATGACCCACTGGGCCGGACGCACCCCCGCCTACCTCGGCCACAACGAGTACTCCGGCGGCCACTTCTACATCGACACCCACGCCCAGGCCGTCACCGCCCACTTCGCGCACCGCCTGCAGCGGATCGCCGCCCACCCCGCGCGCTAGCGCCGCGACCGGAGAGGTCGACCGGCCGGCCTTCCCGGCCATAGCACCGGCGCGGCACCGGGAAGGCGCCCCGCTCCGGCGCCTTCCCGGTCTGCACCACACCCCCAGCACCGGCCTCACACGAGTGTCACCGCGCGCCGGGTGAAGCGGCTGCGCGAACCCGTCCAGCGGCTGGTGGACGAGCTGCTGGACGAACTGGAGGCACTGCCCCGGCCGGCCGGCCCGCGCCCCGCTCTCCCCTCGCTCCCACTCCCGACCCACCTCGCACACGTGCCTTGGGTGCCCGCGGCGCCCGGCCCGGCGCACCGCGGGCGTCCGCGGCGGGCCGGGCGTGCCCTCGGCCCCGCGTCCCCGTGCCCGGTGTGTCCCTGTCCTGTCTCCCCGTGCCCGTGCGCCTCGTCGGCGTCAGCCGCACGTCAGCGCCGTGGCAGCGGTCGGCGGCAGAGTTGGCGTCGTGGGTCCGGAGCCGCAGGCGCGGCCCCGGACCCGCCGGCGCCGTCCGACGAAGGAGTACGCCCTCATGGCAGATACAGCAGCCCCGGTCCCGACCCGGGCACTGGTCCTGGCCAACCCGGCCTCCGGCAGCCACAGCCCGGAACTGGTGGAACAGGTACGCCAGTTGTGCGACTCGTACCTGGAGCGCACCGAGGTGCACCCGACCACTGGACCGGGTGACGCCACCGTCGCGGTGCGGAGGGCCCTCGAACGGCACGCCGGCGCCCCCGACCTGGTCGTCGTCATCGGCGGCGACGGCACCGTCCGGGAGGCCGTCCAGGGCCTGGTGCCCGCCTCCGGGCGCGCCACGCTCGCGGTGGTGCCCGGCGGCACCGGCAACTCCGGCTACAAGATGCTGTGGGGCGACCGTCCGTGGACGGAGTCCCTCAAGACGATCCTCACCGACTCCGGCATCGGCGGCAGCGCCCGCCCGCGCCGCCTGGACCTGGCCCGTCTCGCCGAGACCCGTCAGTACGTCTACCTGGGAGCCTGCTCCGGTGTGATCGCCGACGCGCTGATCACCGCCCGCGACCTGCCGTTGACCGGCCGCGAGCGGTACGCGCGCGCCTTCGCCGACACCGCCGCGGGCTACGCGCCGTACCCGGGCCGGGTCACCGTCGACGGGCGGGTCGTGCACGAGGGCCCGACCGTCCTCGCGAACGTCGGCGGCGGCCCCTACCGCGGCGGCCGGTTCAACGTCCTGCCCGACTCGCTGCTCGACGACGGCCTGCTCGACGTCTGCGTCATCGGCGACGGGATCGCCGCGGCCGACGTGCCGCGGCTGACCCTGACCGCCGCCCACATCGGCCACCCCGCCACGCGGTACGCGCGCGGCCGGACCATCACCGTGGAGCGCACCGACGGCCGTCGGCTGCCGCTGGAGCACGACGGCGAGTACCAGCACGGCATCGGCTCCACGGCCACCTTCGAAGTCCTCCCCGGCGCCCTCCCCGTGTGGGCCCCGGCCTCGGACCGCCCCGAGACCCCCTGAGACATCCAGAACCCCCGTCGTACCGCACGCCTGGCGACGGCACGTCGGGTCAGCCCCACCATCGGAAAACGAGGAGAACACACATGAGCGACCTGACCACCACCGTCGACCGCTACCTGGCCATCTGGAACGAGGCGGACGCCGACAAGCGCGCGGCGGCCATCGCCGAGCTGTTCACCGCCGACGCCCCGTACATCGACCCGCTCGCCGCCGTCGAGGGCCACGAGGGCTTCGGCGCGGTGGTGGCGGGCGCCCGTGAGCAGTTCAAGGGCCTGACCTTCGAACTGCACGGCACCGTCGACGCCCACCACAACCAGGCCCGGTTCCAGTGGGGCCTGGTCACCGAGCCCGGCGCCGAGCCCATCGCGATCGGTTTCGACGTCCTGGTCGCCGACGAGGCGGGGCGCATCAAGGCCGTCTACGGCTTCCTGGACAAGGTGCCGGCCGCCTGAACCCCTCCCGCGGCGGTGGGAGCACCGGCCGACGGTGCTCCCACCGCCGCTTCCACCCGCCCGGAGCGACCAGCCGCCGGCCACGGCACGCCCCGGCCGGCGTACGGCAAGAGAGGTGCCTCGCGCCATGACGGCAGTACTCGGTGAGAGCGTGGCCAGGGCGCTGTGCGACGACTGGGGAAGCACGGCGCCCAGGCGTCCTCGCCGACCCACCGACACCCCGCTGCGTGAACTGTCCCAGTGGGCGGCGACGCTGCGCCCCGAGCACATCCCGTGCCGGGTGCTGAAGCTCGCCGCCAGCCAGGTGCTCTCGCAGGCCGCATCCATCAGGGCCGGGCTCCAGCACCCGCTGGGACGGCGGCTGGTGGCGGCCTTCGGGCACCCCATGCAGCGCGACCCGCGCACCGCCGCGGGCGTCTTCGCCGCCCTCGGGTCCTGGCTCAACCTCGACGACACCGCCTACGCCGGACACCTGTCGAACTCCACCGTCGCGGTACCGCTCGCCTTCGCCTACACCCGCCGGCTCGACGGGCTGTCCCTGCTGACCGCCGTCGTCGCGGCCAACGAGTGCGCGGCCCGCATCACCGCCTCGGCCACCCTCGGCCCGCTGCGTGGCCAGAGCGCCGTGCACACGCACCTGGCGGGCGCGGTGGCCGGCCGGCTGCACTGCGACCGGGCCCCGGCCTCGCTCTGGGAGAACGCCTTAGGGCTGGCCTTCGCCATGCCCAACTGGCCCCTGATGCGCGCCTTCCTGGCCAGCGACGCCCGTCTGTTCAACACCTTCACCCCGGTACGCACCGCCATGGACGCCTGCGACGCGGCGTACGCGGGGCTGCGCGGCGCTCCCGACATCGTCGAGCACGAGGACGGCTTCCTCGCCCGGTTCGCCACCGTGCCGCTGCCGCAGGCGGTGGCCAAGGGACTGGGCCGGCGCTGGCACACCGACACGCTTTCCTTCAAGATGCACCCCGGCGGGCCGGGCATCGACGCGGCCGTGGACTGCGCCGCCGAGATCCACCGGGAACTGGGCGGCCTGCGGCCCGAGGAAGTGGCCGAGGTGGTCGTCGAGGCGTCCCTGTACACCCTCTTCGCCGGCGAGCGCGCCGCCCGGTACGTCAACGGTCCGGGCTCCCCGCTCGGCGCCCTGGTCCTCGACGTGCCCTACCCCGTCGCGACCACCCTGCTCACCGGCGAGTTCACCGTGGACGACTTCTCCTCCCCGCACCTGGACGACCCGGCCCGCTGGGCGCTGGCCCGGCGGGTGCGCCTGGAGCACGACACCGAGATGACGCGCGAACTGTTCCTGTCCGACGCCCCGTTCGGCGAGGCGGTACGGGAGGCGGGGGAGCGTGCCGTGCCGTGGCTGCGCGGCTTCGGCGGGGACGAGCTGGTCGACCTGCTGGGCCCGCTGAGCGCCGACGAACGGGACTTCTCCCGCGCCGCGAAGGCCACCGGTGCCCGGGTCACCGTCCGGCTGACCGACGGCCGTACGGTGTCGCGCACCCGGCTGATTCCGGTCGGTGCGGCCGGCCCGGAGACCCGGGTCCGGCACGCGGACCTGGTGCGGGAGAAGTTCCTGTCGGTCGGCGGCCCGCACGAGGTGTCCGACAGCGTGGACCGGCTGCACCGCATGCGTCCGGGCGCCCTGCGTCGCTGGATAGAGGCCGCCTTCCTGGACTGAACCGTCCGGCCCGCCGCCGGACGGCGCGGCGGTGCGGCGACCGGAGCGGTTCACCGGCTCCCGCCGCACCTTCCCGGCCACACGGTCCTACCGCGCCGGCACCGACAGCAGGGCGAAGGCGTCGACGATCTCCTCGACCCGCTCCACGATGTCGGCCCGGTCGTTCTGCACCCAGGAGATGTGCTGGGCGCCGAACAGGGCGGAGACCAGGACCCTGGCCAGGGCCTCGGGCACCGTGCTCTCCGGCAGCCGGCCCGCGGCCCGGCACTCCTGGAGGAGTTCGACGATCAGTGACGTGAAACCGACGTACGGGACCGGCATCTCCGCCTTGATGTAGGGGCGTTCGATCTGCAAACGCGCCCCCGCCTTGACGTAGACGTCGTCGCGGAACCCGCCCGCGGTGCGCAGCAGCACGTCCACCACCGTCGAGGGCGAGGAGTGGTCGCCCTCGAGCGCGGGGGAGACGATCTCGTTGAGCCTGCGGTAGAACTCCTCCGTCACGGCGACCGCGAGGGCCTCCTTGTTGGAGAAGTGGAAGTACACCGCGCCCTTGGTCATCTCCGCGCCGTCGGCGATGTCCTTGATGGTGACGTTCGGGTAGCCGCGCCGGGCGAAGACCTCCGCGGCCGCGTCGAGGATGGTGCGCCGGGTGCGGATGGCGCGGTCCTGCTTGAGGTGCGAGGTGTCGTCGACCGAGGTGCCGCCGGAGATGTGCGAGGTCTGTATCGCGTTGCCGTGTTCGCTCATGACGTCCATTCGTGCCGTGCCGTCCGCCGCTTTCGGTGGCCGGTTCGTGGGGGGAGGGCCGGGTCGGGGCACGTGCGGACGCTTCGCGGGTTTCGCCTCTCTGACCAGCAGGGATGACCGATCATCCGCCGTGTTCCGCCCGAGCCTTGCAAGATACCTTCCCGAAGGTATATTAATTTTGTGCCGAAGGGCGCCGCACGTCTGTTAGTTCGCATGGTCCTGGTTCTTCCAGTACGGGGGAGGCGAATCCCAGATGTCAGTCGTGCTCAATCATCCCAGCATCCCTCAGGCGTCAGCAATGGCCCACGCCTGCGATTCGTTGAGCTTTGCACGTCCCGTGACGCGTGAGCTGGTGCACCGCAGCTCCGTCGCGGAGGTCTTCGTCACCGACGGTGCCCGTGTCGGTGACCGCGAGTTCGTCGTCGCCGCCCAGTGGCCGCGCGACCACGCGCTCTACCACCCGGACGAGAACGGTCTGAGCGATCCCCTGCTGTTCGCGGAGACCCTGCGTCAGGGGATGGTCTACGTCGCCCACCGGCACTGCGGTGTGCCGCTCGGCCGGCGCTTCGTCGGCCGCGACATCGACTTCGAGATCACCGACCCCGCCGCCCTGCGGGTCGAGGGCGTACCGCTCTCGGTGTTCCTGGTGGGCGAGTGGGCCTGGGACGGCGACGATGCGCGGGGCAGGAGCGGGGCCCGGATGGACTTCCGGCTCGTCGTCGGTGGCCGCACGTGCGGCTGGGGCGCCATCAGCATGCTGATGGTGGACGAACGGCGCTACCGCCTGCTGCGCCGGCTCGGCGGCGGTGCCGCGGACGTGCCGTCCACCGTACCGGCGCGGACGGCCGCCTCCGGGGCGCCGCGCACGCCCCCGCACCGGGTGGGGCGGCTGCGCTGGCGGGACTGCGTCCTGGAAGAGGCCGCGAGGCCCGAAGAGTGGCGGTTGCGCGTGGACCGCGACCACGCGGTGCTCTTCGACCACCCCACCGACCACATCCCGATGATGGTGATGCTGGAGGGCTTCCGCCAGCTCGGCCACCTCAAGGTGCACGAGGCGTGCGACGGCCCGTTCGCCGACCTGTCCTTCGCGCTGGCCCGGACCACGGTGCAGTGCCTGGCCTTCGGCGAGTTCGACCGGCCCACCCGGCTGGTGGTCGATGAGTGCGCGTCGGGCGCCCGTCCACAGGAAACGTTTCAGCTGTCCGTCTCGGCTGTCCAGGGTGACACCGTACTGGCCCGCGCGCGGACCGCCTGGGCCTGCGTGGGCACCCGCCCGGCGGCGGCCGTCCCGGCCTCCTGGTAGCGGCGGCCCACCGGGCCCGGGCCCCGGGGCCGCGCGGTCGTCGGGGCTCAGGCGGAGGCGCGTGTTCCCATCACGCGCGTCAGCACGCCCCACATCGCGGCGACGCTGGGCCCGGGCCGGTCCGGGCCCGCGCAGGCGCCGGTCCACAGCGCGGTGCAGAACGCCGCGACGATGAGATCGGCCAGGGCGTCGGCCGGCGGCGTCTCGTCCCAGTGCCGTCCCCGCTGCACCTCGCCCACGAGTTCGAGCGCGACGCCATGGGTGTCGCTCAGGAGAGGAGCCACCGTGTCGGCCGCCCGAGCCGCCTCCACCTCCAGCCGCAGGGCCGCCTGCGCCCTGTGGTCGGTCTCGAAGAGCTTGCCGAGTCCGAGCACCAGGGCCTCCAGCCGGCTCGTGGCCGGCTCGGGCGAGGTCCTGGCCTCGTCCAGCAGCGTCCGCACGCCCCGGGACAGGTGTTCCGTCAGCGCGGCGGCCAGCTTCTCCTTGCTGGAGAAATGCCCGTACAGGGCGCCCTTGGTCAACCCGATCCGGTCGGCGATGCGCTGCAGGTTCGCGTTCACGTAGCCGTAGCGTGCGAACTCGTACGCGGCGGCGTCGAGGACGCGATCGTGCGTCCGAAGGGCACGCGCCTGCTTGACCACGCTGATCACCTCCTTCACCCCGGCCCGGTGGTGAAGGACCGGCCGAGAAAGATTCGTTCCCGAACGAATTCTAGTCGTGGAGTAAAGGAGAGCGATAGGTGAACCGGCGTCAAATCTGCACAGGCCAGGGGGCACAGGGTGGCGCGCCGCGGGCGCGCGTACAGCTGGAGGGCGCCGTGGCTTCCGCCGCGGCACACGCGTCGACGGCGGACGCCACCGGCCGGCTGTCCGCGGAGACCCTCGCGCGGCTGACCCGCGCCGGCTTCGCCCGTCACTTCGTGCCCGGGGTCTGGCACGGTACCGAGGGAACCTTCAGCGACCTCCTCGCCGAGGTGGCGGCCGTCGGCGAGGGGTGTGCGTCCGCCGCGTGGTGCGCCGCCCTGTGGGCGACCCACGGCAGATACGCCGCCCACCTGCCCCTCGAAGGGCAGCTCGACCTGTGGGGCCGAACGCCCGATGTGCGGATCGCCGCCGGACTGCGGCCCTCCGGCTCGGCCGCCCGCTGCTCCGGAGGCTGGCTGCTCAGCGGCACCTGGGAGTGCGTCAGCGGGATCGCGGACGCGGACTGGCTGCTGCTCGCGGCCCCGGAACCGGACGAACCGCGGTTACCCGGCGGCCGGTGCCGGCTCTTCGCCGTCCCCGCCGCCGAGATCCACGTACGGGAGACGTGGCGCAGCACCGGAATGCGCGGCACCGGCAGCCACACCGCGGTCCTCGACGGCCCGGTGGTCGTCCCCGACCACCGCACCTGCTCGCTGTCGGACGTGCTGGCGGGCTCTCCCGGGCCCGGGCGGTCCCGCTGCCACACCGCCCCGGCGCACCTGGGCACGGGACTGCTGCTGTGCGCGCCCGCCCTGGGGGCGGCCCGCCACGCCCTGCGGGAGTGGACCGCGTGGGCCGCGCGCAGGGGAGCCGGCCGGCCCTCGGAGCGTGCCACGCTCCAGCTGACGCTGGCGCAGTCGGCCGATGACATCGAGGCCGCCGAACTGCTGCTCGGGGACGCGGCGCTGCGGGCCGACTCGGGCACCCGCGCCGAGCGGGACGTGGCCCGCAACCGCCGGGTCGCGGCGGCCGCCGCACAGCACCTGGTGACCGCCGTTGAGCGGCTGTTCCGCGCGGCCGGAACCCACGCATGCGGCGGCCCCGGGCCGCTGGAGCGCACCTGGCGCGACGTCCACGTGCTGGCCGCGCACCAGGCCGTGCGCCGGGAGACCGCGGCGGCCCTGTACGCGGACTCGGTGTTCGCCGACTTCGAGGACCGTCCCGAGCAGGCGGCCGGGCCGGCGGCAGCGCCCCGGTTCATGGCGTACTCCGCGTCGGCGGAGGTGGTCGCCGGTGTCCACTGACACCCGCAGCGGGCGCAACCGGTCCCCGCGACCCGCGACGCCCCGCCCCACACCCTCCCGGCCCGCGGCGCGGGTACGCCCCGAGGGCCCCCGCCGGCTGGTGTTCTTCGACGTGGACGAGACGCTGATCGGCCGCAAGAGCGGCCCGGACTTCCTCCGCGACCACTTCGCGCGGACGCACGGCGCGGACGGAGTGCGCCGGGCCGGCGAACTGCTCGGCGCACTGGCCGGTCTGCCCCGCGAGGAGGCCAACCGCCGTTTCCACCGGGCCTTCCGGGGCTGCCCGGCCGCGGAGGCCGAGGCCGCGGCCCGCCGGTGGTACGGGGAACACAGCCGGGCCGACGGCTTCTATCTCCCCACCACACTGGCCGCGCTGCGCCGGCACCGGGCCGAGGGCGCGTCCGTCGCCCTGGTCTCCGGCACCTTCCCGCCGCTGCTGGCCGTCATCGCCGAGGCGGTCGGGGCGCGGTTCGCCCTCGGCGCGAGACTCGAACACTGCGGGCCGCTGCTCACCGGCGAACTGATCGGCCCCCCGGCCATCGGCGAGGGCAAGCGCACCCTGGTGCGCCGGCTCCTCGCCCGCCACCCCGACATCGACCCGGCCGACTGCTGGGCCTACGGCGACCATCCCTCCGACCTGCCCATGCTGCACAGCGTGGGGCACGCGGTGATGGTCGCCCCGGACGGGACCCACACCACCGTGCCACCGCACGCCGCCGGGACCGACGGAGACGGGTGACCGCGGCGGACCGCCGGCTCCGGCCGGGACCGGTGCGGTTGTCGATGCGGATCACCGTGACCTGCCCGCACGACTGTCACGCGGATGAGAGCGAGGTCGGCGTGCACCGTCAGCACGCCGATCATGCCCACGTGCACGGCGAGGGCTGCGGGCACGTGGCGGTGCCCCACGATGACCACATGGACTGCGGGCGCCGAGTCCTGTGCCCGCAGACCGAGCTCGTCCTTCCCCGACGCCCCGGCGACGGTGCTGATCTGTGACAACGACCCGATCCACCACGCCCGCACGGTCCGCGACTTCGTGGCCGACCAGCCCGGCCTGCACCTGTGGTACGGCGCCCGCTACAACCCGCACGACCATCCCATCGGTCGGTGCCGGAGGCCTGAATTCCCTTTTGAGGCCCGCCGGTTCAGCCGGCGGGTTTCGGTGTTCTGGCTCTTTCCGCCTCTTTCTCTTGATAACGGCGCGATACGTGCTCCATATCCGGCGTCAGCAAAGTGGAGTTGATCTCGTTTCGAGGTGCCGAATCAATCCTTAGCCCCCACAGAGGTGAAAGACATGAGCATGGACCCGAAGACTGTCGTGCACGGGATCCTGGCCGAAGACCTGGAAGTGGACCCCGCGGAGATCACGGACGGCGCCCTGTTGCGCACCCTCGAACTGGATTCTCTCGCCATCGCCGAGCTCATCGTCAGGATCAAGGAAGAGACGGGCGTGGACCTCGGCGGCGAGGAGACCCGGATAGCGGACCTCACGGTCGGGGACGTCGTCTCGCTGGCCGGCTCGGGGCTGGAAGCGGCGTGACCGAAGGACCCGTCGCCATAACGGGTGCCGGCCTGGTGACCCCGGCGGGCACCGACTCCGACACGACCTGGGAGGCGCTGTGCGCGGCCAGGTCCCTGGAGTCCGGTGACCCGGAGCCGCTGGCCGGCACCGGGGCGTGGCACAGCCTGCGCGTGCCGCCCCTGCGGCCGGGGCAGCTCACCGGGCGCGGCACCGCCCGTACCGACCCCTTCATCCGGTTCGCCCTGGCGGCGGTGGACGAGGCGTTGGTCCAGGCGGGGCTCGACCCGCGGAGGTGGGACGGCAGCCGGGTCGGCATCGTGGTGGGGTGCGCCTTCGGCGGAGTGACCACGCTGGAGGAGCAGCACCGGCGGCTCGACCGCCAGGGCCCGGAGATGGTCTCGCCGTATCTGCACCCCCGGTCACTGATCAACATGGCGGCGGGCACTCTCAGCGCGCGGTACGGGATCACCGGGCCCAGTCACACGGTGGCGGCCGCCTGTGCGTCGGGTGCCTCGGCGCTCGGCCTCGGCAAGACCCTGCTGGACGCCGGGGTCTGCGACACGGTCATCGCCTGCGGCACGGACGCGGCCGTCACCCCCCTCGTGGTCGCCGGATTCGCCCGCATGGGCGCGCTCTCCGAGCACAAGGGGCCCGACGCGTCACGGCCGTTCGCCGCGGACCGCGACGGCTTCGTCATCTCCGAGGGCGCGGCGGCCGTCGTCATGGAGAAGCCGGCGAAGGCCCGCGCCCGGGGCGCCGACGTACTCGGCCGGCTCCTCGGCTACGGCAGCACGTCCGACGCGCACCACCCGACGTCCCCCCGCCCCGACGGGGCGAGCGCCGCGGCCGCCGTGGAACAGGCGCTGGCCGCGGCCCGTATGACCGCGCGGGACGTCACGACCGTGAACGCGCACGGCACCTCGACACCGCAGAACGACCAGACGGAGGCCCGGCTCCTCGCCCGCCTCTTCCCCCACGGACCGTCCGTCACCTCGAACAAGGGGCTGCTCGGCCACACCCTCGGCGCGGCCGGTGCCATCGAGGCCGTGCTGACCCTGCGCAGCCTGCGCAGCGGCACCCTGCCGCCGATCGCGCACACGGAGCGTGCCGACCCCGACCTGCCCGAACTGGACCTGGTCCTCGGCAGCGCGCGCAGCCACGGCGGGACCGTCTCCGTGAGCACCTCCTTCGGATTCGGGGGCAGCAACTGCGCGCTGGTGCTGGACGCCTGACCGGCGCAGCCGCGCAGCCACAGACCCGTGCGACCCATCCCAGGAGAGTCCATGACGCAACGCGAAGAAGAGCTGGCCCGTGTCCTGTCCGGGCCCGAGTTCGCCACCATCAGACCGGACGACGGAAGCGTTCTCGACTACAGCCTGCTGACGCTTCGCCGGGCGAAACTCCTCAACGGTGCCGGCTTCACGGCGAATTCCCTCTGGCTGGGCCGCGGCGACAGCGCCCGCTTCCCCGACTTCCTGCGCACCATGGGCTGGATCGGTGCGTACGACCTGTCCCTGCTCAACGTCCTGGTCTCCCACCAGATCGCGGGTGACGCGCTGCTCAGCCACGGCGGACAGCAGCAACTGCGCTCCTACGGCCCGGAGATCGACCGCATGGCCAAGGTGTACTGCTTCGCGGGCTCCGAACTGCACGCCGGATCGGACCTGAAGCAGGTGCGGACCACCGCCACCTACGACCCGCAGAGCGGCACGCTGGTCCTGAACACGCCCCGGCCCGCCGACAGCAAGGTGTGGATCGGCAACAGCCTGCACACGGGTGACGTGGCCATGGTGCTGAGCCGGCTGCAGGTCGGCGGGCGGGACGAGGGCCACCACTGGATCCGGGTGCCGCTGCGGGAAGACGGCAGGGTGCTGCCCGGGGTGCGCATCGGGCGGGCCGAGCCGAAGGGCGGCGTCACCGCCAACCAGACCGGCGTCCTCTCCTTCACGGACTACCGCCTGCCGGTGTCCGCCCTGATGAACCGCTGGGCGTCGATCGACGCGGACGGCACCTACCGTTCCCCGCTGCCGCGCCACCGGCGGTTCGAGGAGTGCCTGGCGACCTTCACCCACGAGCGGCTCTTCCCGTCGGTGGGGGCGGCCTACGCGCAGCTCCTCGCCTGTGCGATCACCACCCGTTTCGCGGCCGTCAAGCAGACCTTCGGCAGACCGCTGATCGGCCACGAGCACTACCGCATGCGGCTGTCGGCCGCCGTGGGCCGGTCCCTCGCCGCCCGGCACGCCATGGACGCGCTGTCCGAGATCGCGGTCGCCCGTTCCGCTCAGGGCGCACCGGCCCGTGACCAGGTGCTGCACGCGCTGATCTCCTGCGGGAAGTCCGGAAGCACCGGCGACGCCCGACACACCCTCGCCGAGACGCGGGAGCTGTGCGGCGGACTCGGGTACCACGACGCGAACCAGATCACGCCCCTGCTCCACGACTACGAGATCGCCGTCACCTTCGGCGGGGACAACACCGTCCTCGGCTACCAGGCCTCCCGCTTCGCCCTGCGCCACCGCAAGGAGTTCGACACGGTACTCGACGAGGCGGTCGCCGGGGCCGGCGGTCCGGACGCCGCCCGCCTGCTGCGGTCCGTGTGCGACGTCCTGCTCGACCACGTCGAGCGGCACGGTCCGGGCGAGGCCAGCGCGCAGTGGACCCGCGCCGTCCACCAGACGCTGGCGATCGGCCACTGGGCGGCCCACGCCGGGACGCCCCTGTCCGAGCGCCTCCTCGGACAGTACGCGGCGGCCTGTGCACTGGAGCACGCGCTCGCCGCACTGAGGGCCGGAATCCTGGACCAGGGCGCGGTCCTGCGCCTCGAAGAGGTCCGCCGTGAGGCGGCCGGCGCACCCCTGGACGCAGCGGAACTGATGACGGAACTCGGCGTGCCCGAGGAGCTGATCACAGCACCCATCGCCCGCCAGGACTTCGCGGAACTCCATACGGCCCTCGCCCTCGCCGGGCCCGCCCCGGTGTCGGCGTCGTCCGCATCCCCGGAAGGAGGGGGCCTCCATGACCGCGGCGAATGACCGGGTCGGTGCCGTCATCACCGGCCTGGGCACCTGCCTGCCGGAGGACGTCGTCACCAACGACGAGGTGTCGCGGCACCTCGACACGGACCACGCCTGGATCCACAGCCGTACGGGCATCGAACGGCGTCGCCGGGTCTCCTGGGGGACCGGCACGGGAGACCTCGCCGTCGGGGCCGGAGCCGCGGCGCTGAAGTCGGCCGGGCGGGACGGCTGCGACCTCGTCCTGCTCGCGACCACCACGCCGGACCGGCGCTGCCCCGCGACCGCCCCCTGGGTGGCGTCCCGACTGGGCCTGGCGGCAGCGGCGTTCGACCTGTCCGCCGTCTGCTCCGGGTTCGTCTACGGGCTCACCGTGGCCTCCTCGATGATCACCGCGGGCAGCTGCGATCGGGCCCTGGTCATCGGCGCGGACGTCTACTCCTCGATCGTGGATCCCGACGACCGTACGACGGCCGTCGTGTTCGGCGACGGAGCGGGCGCGGTCCTCCTGGAGCGTGGCCGCACGAGCGAGCCCGGCGCGGTGCTGCACACCGAACTCGGCAGCGACGGCACCGGGGACGACCTGATCACCATCCCGCCGCACGGCGAGTACCTCACCATGCAGGGCAGCGAGGTCTACAGCCGGGCCGTCACCACCATGACGGAATCCGCCCGCTCCGTCGCCGGGAAGGTGGGGTGGGACATGGCGGACGTCGACGCGTTCGTCGGCCACCAGGCGAACATCCGCATCCTCAAGTCGGTGGCCAAACGCCTCGGCCTGCCACCGGAGCGGGTGATCTCGAACATCGCGGACGTGGGCAACACGGCCGCCGCCTCCATCCCCCTCGCCCTGGCCGACGCGGCCGCCGAAGGACGTATCGGCACCGGGGACCGTCTGGTCCTGACCGCCTTCGGCGGCGGCCTCACCTGGGGCTCCGCCGCCGTCGTCTGGTCGGGCGCGGAACCCGTCCGGGACCTGAGGGGCTGATGGCGCCGAAGGTGCGGATCGCGGTCGTCGGGGCGGGCATCGGCGGGCTCGCCGCCGTGCTCGCCCTGACGCCCACGCCCGCCTCTTTGAGTTCCGGGGCCTGCTCGTGGACCCGTACCTCGTGGCCCTCCCGCATGCACCCCGGCCCCAACGGCAGCCGCATCCTGCCTGCGGAGACCGGAACCGGAATATCCGCTCATGCTCGGTCGATACGCGGCCGATAACGCGCCGCCATAGCGTCCGGAGTACACGCAAAATACCGTGGACGGAGGCTCTGAAAATGGCTGCGAGTGCCGAACGATCGGCTCCGCGCTACGACGTGACACTGGACCCGTCGGATGCGGAACTCGTCGAGGAAATAGCCTGGAAACTCGCCACTCAGGCGACCGGACGCCCCGACGACGTCGAATGGGTGGAGGCCGCCAGGAATTCATGGCATGAATTGCCGGTCGCGCTGCGCAGAACCCTCGCCGATTTCCGTCGGGATTCCGGTCCCGGCGGCGGGCTGCTGCTGCGGGGACTGCCCGTCGACGCCCTGGGCCTGCCGCCGACCCCGTGCGTCAACGGCTCCGTACAGCGTGAGCCCGCACTGGGCGCCGCCGTCCTGCTGATGATCGCCTGCGGTCTCGGCGACCCCGGCGCGTTCCGGCCCGAGAAGGGCGGTGCCCTCGTCCAGGACGTCGTGCCCGTCCCGGGCATGGAGGAGTTCCAGGGCAACGCCGGCTCGACGCTGCTGACCTTCCACAACGAGAACGCCTTCCACGAGCACCGACCCGACTTCGTGATGCTGCTGTGCCTGCGGGCCGACCCCACGGGCCGCGCGGGCCTGCGGACGGCCTCCATCCGGCAGGTACTCCCGCTGCTCTCCGACGGCGCTCTGCGGACCCTGGGGGCCCCGGAGTTCATCACCGCGCCGCCGCCCTCCTTCAACATGGGCGAGGTCGAGGAGCCGCCCGCCCCGGTCCTCACCGGCGACCCGTCGGACCCCGACATCCGGGTCGACCTGGCGGCCACCAAGCCGGTCACCCGACGTGCCGCCGAGGCGCTGCGCGAACTGCGGGACCACTTCGACGCGACCGCGGCGACCCACCGCCTCGCGCCGGGTGAGCTGGCGATCGTCGACAACCGCGTCACCGTCCACGGCCGTACCGAGTTCACCCCCCGCTACGACGGCACTGACCGCTGGCTGCAGCGCACCTTCGTGATGACCGATCTGCGTCGCTCGCGCGCGATGCGCCCGGCCGACGGCTATGTGCTCGGAGACGTGGCGCAGCCCGCCTGACCGGCGAATCCCCCGCAGTGAAACAGGAGTTGGAGTCCGATGACGAGCACGCAGACCAGGGAGCGGCCGCCCGCTCCGCCCGCCGGGGCGGCGATCTCGCCGAAGCCGGAGTCGCCCGCCCTGCCGGCCCGGAAGGTCGGATTGCGCTCGCTGTTCCCGTATCTCCAGGGCCACTGGCCGACCCTGGGGATCGTGGCGGTGCTCTCCCTGGTCGTGACCCTCCTCACCCTCAGCCAGCCGGTACTGACCCGGGACGTGCTCGCCGACATCGAGGCGGACAAGCCGGTGGGCCGGCTGGTGGCGCTGCTCATCGGCGTCCTCATCGTGGTGGCCGTGCTCAGCGGGGTGCGCGACTACATGCTGCAGCGCGCCGCCGAGGGCCTCGTCCTCACCGCCCGCCGACGCCTGGTGGCCCGGCTGCTCAGGCTGCCCATCACGGAGTACGACCAGCGCCGCACCGGGGACCTGCTCTCCCGCGTCGGCGCCGACACCACGCTGCTGCGCGCGGTGGTCACCTCGGGCCTGTTCGACACCGTGACCAACGTCGTCATGGTCGGCGGCTCCGCGGTCATGATGTGCCTGATCGACCCCACCCTGTTCGCGGCCACCGCCCTCGGCCTCGGCCTGGGCGTCGTCGCGGTCGTCGGGCTCTCCCGCCGGGTGCGCGGGGCGTCCCGGGACGCCCAGGACCGCATCGGTGAGATGACGTCCGCCGTGGAGCGGGCGATCTCCGCCGTCCGCACGATCCGCGCCAGCGGTGCCGAAGAGCGGGAGGCGCGCGCCGTCGACGGGTACGCCAAGGACGCCTATACCGCCGGAATGCGCATCGCCAAGCTCCAGGCGATGATCAACCCGATCACCTCGACCACCATCCAGGTGGCGTTCCTCGTCGTCCTCGGCCTCGGCGGCGCCCGGGTGGCCAGCGGCGCGATCCAGGTCGGTGACATGGTCGCCTTCGTGCTCTTCCTGTTCATGCTCTGGTTCCCGCTCGGCCGCGCGCTGACCGCCTACTCCCGGCTCCAGTCGGGGCTCGGCGCCCTTCAGCGCATCGAGGAGATGGTGGACCTGCCGCAGGAGACCGACACCGCCGGCGGCGCCGACGCCCCCGGCATCCTCCGGACGCCGCCCGGCGGCGCGCTCTCGGTACGCGAACGGACCCGGCCCGAGGCGGACGCCGGCGCGGGACGGCCGCCCGCCATCGAGTTCGACCGGGTCAGCTTCGGCTATTCCGGCGGCGAGAGAGTCCTGCGGGACGTCTCCCTCACGGTTCCCCGAGGCACCCGCACCGCGCTGGTCGGCCCGTCCGGAGCGGGCAAGTCCACCCTGCTGTCGCTGGTGGAGCGGTTCTACGACGTCACCGCGGGCGCCGTGCGGGTCGGCGGGATCGACGTACGCGACCTGCCGCGCCGCGAACTGCGTCACAGCCTCGGCTATGTCGAGCAGTCGGCGCCGGTCCTCGCCGGAACCGTCCGCGACAACCTCTCCCTGGCCTCGCCCGACGCCACCGACGAGGACATGCGGGAGGTGCTGCGCTCGGTCAACCTCGAGGACGTGATCAAGCGTGCGCCGCTCGGCCTCGACACCCAGGTCGGAGAGGGCGGCGTCCTGCTGTCCGGCGGGGAACGCCAACGCCTCGCCCTGGCACGGACGTTCCTGGCCGCGCCGCCGATCATGCTGCTCGACGAGGCGACCAGCAACCTCGACGCCCGCAACGAGGCCCTCATGCGGAACGCGATCAGCACGGTCACCGCCGACCGGACCCTGCTCGTGGTCGCCCACCGGCTCTCCACCGTCGTGGACAGCGACCAGATCGTGGTCCTCGAACACGGCGAGGTCGTCGCCGCGGGCCGGCACGACGAACTGACCGGCAGCAGCCCGCTCTACCGCGAACTCGCCAGCCACCAACTGCTCATCGAGTGACAGGAGCGACACCACCACGAAGGGGCCTCCCGGTCGATGACCGGGAGGCCCCTTCGCCGTGCCCTGCGGGCGCGCCCGCGTCAGGCCGCCGTCGCCAGGCAGCGCCCGACCCGTTCCCGGGTCAGCTCCCAGTCGGCGTCGAGCCGTACCGCGCGCGCCCGAGACGCGTCGTCCGTGAACCGCTGGTGGGCGCGCCGCTCCCGATACAGCAGCAGCGTCAGGTTCAGCAGGAAGGGCGCCAGCCCGTCTCGTACGTCACCGCGCCCGGCCACCTCCACCTCGATCCGCTCCCGGGCACCCGGAACCTTCCACAGGAGCATCCAGAGCTGGGCCAGATCGAGGCCGGGCAGATAGACCGCGCTGCTCGCCCAGTCGATCAGGGCATGTCCGCCGCCGGTGCGGACCACGTTGGCGAGCACCAGGTCGCCATGGCCGAACTCCCGCGGCCGCCCGGACAGTTCGAGGAGCGCGAGCATCTCCGTCCAGCCCTTTTCGTCGAACACGCCCTGGGCGCGCATGCCTTCCAGCATGGGCCGGTAGTCGACCCACCACGCGCGTGACGTGCCGGGGTGCCAGTGCCGCAGACGCTCCACGGCATCGAGCACGCCGGTCAGATCCGCATCGGAGACGGGGTCGGCGGGGAACCGGTCCGGCGCCACCACCTCCCCCGCCAGCCGCTCCATCACGAGCACTGCGCGCTCCTTGTCGGAGCCGAAGCGGCGCGGCACCGGCACCGGCGGGGGCGCCGTGTCGAAGAGGTCGTACGCCTCGATCTCGCGCAGGCACTGCCGGCGCCAGTCGGGCGTACGGACCTTGGCGAGGGCCTCGGTGCCGTCCAGGGAGCCGCCGACCACCAGCGATGTGCGGCTGCGGTAGACGACCTCCGACGGCTCGAACCCGGGGCACACCTCTAGTGCCAGAGCGAGCAGCTCTGCGTCGCCGGCCCGGAGATCCTCGTCGAGCCCGGCCTTCACCGTGCTCCCCTTCATCGCCCCATCCCCTTCCTCCTCTTGATCAACTTGACCCCTCTCATGGCTTCAGCGGCTTCATGTGCTGTGCCTGCTTCATCCGCGCAGGAATTCGACGATGCTCTTGTTCACCGCGTCGGGTGACTCCAGATAGCCGTAGTGCCCGCAGTCGGGCACGACCTCGAACTCGGCACCGGGGATCGCGTCGGCGACCTCCCGGCCCAGGCCCGGCGGGGCGATCAGGTCGTCCTGGAAGGCGATGACCCGGGTGGCGGCCCGGATGCCGCGGTAGGCCTCCCGCCGGTCCGGCATGAGGCCCACCCCGAGCTGTGACCGGTGCCCGGGCCCGGAGAACCGGGTCAGTTCCAGCATGTCGAGCCAGTCGCGTGCCTGCTGGTCCTTGTCGAGCGTGCGGGGCGAGAGGTTCTGCATGGCCTGCACGACCGCCGCGTAGGCGGCGGGCAGCTCCACGCCCCGGTCGTACAGCTCGATCTCCGCGCGGGACAGCGCGTCGCGCAGCACGTCGGGACGGGCCCGGGTGGCCATCAGGACCATACGGCTGACGAGTTCGGGCCGGGCCAGGGCGAGCTCCTGCGCGATGTGCGCCCCCATCGAGATGCCCGCCACCAGGCAGGGGCCCAGGCGCAGTTCCTCGATGAGCGCCGCGGTGTCGGCGACCAGGTCGTCGATGCCGAAGCCGGATGGGCACTCGTCGCTCGGGGCGATGCCGCGGTTGTCGAAGCTGACCACCCGGAACCCGGCGGCCACCAGGGCGGGCACCTGGTGCAGATGCCAGGCCCGGCCGCTGCCGCCCGAGCCCATGACGAGCAGCACGGTGGGCGCGGAGGGGCCGCCGCCGGGCGGCTTGTTGTCGTAGTAGTTGAGCTTGATGTCATTGACGGTGATCACGGGCATGGTGGGAGTCGACCTCGCTCAGTCCAGTCGTTCGGTCAGGGCACGCCCGACGACCGCGAGCGCGGCGTCGGACTGGACGAGCCCGAGGTGGTCGGCGTCGACACCGACCCGCTCGATACGGCCCGTCACGTACGGGCGCCACGATTCGGCGCCGCGGCGCGCCAGCTTCTCGCCGGGCACCCGCTCGGCCGACAGGACCAGCACGTCGCCGTCGAAAGAGCCCGGCGTGTGGCCGCGCATCAGCCCGGCGTTGTTCATGAACACCTTGAGGACCGCCGCCAGTTCGGCCTCGTCCAGTCGGCCCATCGGGTCGCGGGTGGCGTTCAGGAACGCCCGGTAGCGGGCCGCGGGGAAAGCGCCGTCGGCGAGCTCCTCGGTGCCGATGTCGAACCCGGCGTCGCGCAGATTGTGCGCGAACACCTCGGCCAGCGGGGTCTCCTCGCCCTGTGCCGCGCGTCGCGGGTAGGCGTCCAGGAACGCCACCAGCTCCACCTCCTGGCCCCGTGCGCGCAGTTCGCCCGCCATGGCGAAGGCCACGTTGCCGCCGAGCGACCAGCCGAGCAGCCGGTACGGTCCCTGCGGCTGCGCCTCCTGGACCAGATCGGCGTACTCGGCGGCCATCTCCTCCAGCGTGGCGGGCAGCCGCCCGTCGCCGTCGAGGCCCGCGGCCTGGATGCCGTACACCGGGATGTCGGCGGGCAGATGGCGGACGAGACCCGAGTAGCACCAGCTCATGCCGGACCCGGGGTGGACGCAGAACACCGGACGTCGCGAGCCGGACGCGCGCAGCGGCAGGAGGCGCTCCATCGGCTCGTGGTCGCCGCGGGCGGCGAGCCGCGCCGAGAGGTCCGCGACCGACGGCGCGGCGAACAGGTCGCGCACGGCCATCTCCACGCCCAGCTCGCCGCGGGCCCGCTCCACGAGCCGGATCGCCAGGAGCGAGTGGCCCCCCAGGTCGAAGAACCCGTCGTCGGGGCCGACCAGGTCCAGTTCGAGGACCTCGGCGAAGAGCCGGCACAGGGCCTCCTCGCGCGGGGTGCGCGGGGCCCGCCCGTTGGTGGCGCGGTACTCGGGCGCGGGCAGCGCGCGGTGGTCCAGCTTGCCGTTGGCGGTGAGCGGCAGCGCGTCCAGGACGACGAAGGCGGCGGGCACCATGTACTCGGGCAGCAGTTCGCGCAGCCGCCGGCGCAGCGCGGCGGTGTCCACGGCCGTACCGGCGTCCGGCACGACGTAGCCGACCAGGCGGCGGTCGCCCGGCGCGTCCTCGCGGACCAGGACCGCCGCCCGCCGGATCCCCGACTGGCGGGTCACCACCGTCTCGATCTCCGACGGTTCGATGCGCATACCGCGCAGCTTGATCTGTGTGTCGGTACGACCCAGGTACTCCAGGACGCCATCGGCGTTCCAGCGGACGAGGTCGCCGGTGCGGTACATCACGCCGCCCGCCGACCCGTACGGACTCGCCACGAATCGGCTTGAGGTGAGCGACGGCCTGCCGAGGTAGCCGCGGGCGAGCCCGGGACCACGTACGTACAGCTCGCCGGGCACCCCCGGGGGCACCGGCTGGAGCGCTCCGTCCAGGACGTACACGGCGGTGTCGGCGATCGGGCCGCCGATCGGCGGGACGACCGAACCCGTCAGGGGGCCGCTCATGGTCGCGCAGACCGTCGCCTCCGTCGGGCCGTACGAGTTGAGCATCAGACGCCCCGAGGACCAGCGCTCGACCAGCTCCGGCGGGCAGCTCTCGGCGGCGACGACCAGCGTCATGCCGGCGGGCAGCGCCCCCTCGGGGATCAGCTGGAGCACCGCCGGCGGGATCGCCGCGTGCGTGACCGCGTGCCGCACCGCGAGGTCCGCGAGGGCCGGGCCCGGGGTGATGCCGGGCTCGGCGACGACCAGGGTCGACCCGGTCAGCAGCCCCATCGACAGTTCCCAGAACCCGCCGTCGAAGGAGGGGGACAGGTGGTGCAGGACGCGGCTGCCGGGGACGACCCCGCAGTGCGAGGTGAAAATGTCCACCAGGCCCGGCAGCCCCGCGTGCGTCACGGTCACGCCCTTGGGGCGGCCGGTCGTGCCGGACGTGTAGATGACGTAGGCGGGGTGCGACGGCAGGAGCGGCGCGAGCCGGTCGCTGTCGGTCAGGTCGCCCGCCGCCTCGCCGGCCGCCGGCTCCTCGTCCAGCAGGATCCGGGGCACGGCCGTGTCCGGGAGGGCTGCGGCCACGCCGCTCGTGGTGAGGAGCGCCACCGGCGCCGCGTCCTGGAACGTGCCGGCGATCCGCTCGGCCGGATGCCCCGGGTCGAGCGGCAGATAGGCGGCACCGGACTTGGCCACCGCGAGGACGGCGACGGCCAGCTCCGGGGAGCGGGGCAGCGCCAGCGCGACCAGGTGCTCGGGCCCGGCACCCCGCGCGACCAGCAGCCGGGCCAGCCGGTTGGCGCGCGCGTTGAGCTCCCCGTAACTCAGCGACTGGTCACCGCAGACGAGGGCCTCGGCGTCGGGCCGCTGCCGTACGTGCCGCTCGAAGAGGTCCGGCAGCGTGGCCGGAGCCAGGCTCTTGGCCGTGGCGTTCCACTCCTCGACGACCCGGTGCCGCTCCTCGGGACCGAGGACGTCGATCCGGCTCAGCGGCAGGTCGGGGCGGCCGGCCGCCTCGGCGAGCACCCGCACGAACCGGTCGACCAGCGCCTGGGCGGTGCCGCGGTCGAACAGGTCGGTCCGGAAGTCGAGCACGCCCGCGATCCCGGCGGGGGCGTTGTCCGCGGCCCGGCGCTCCGACACCGAGAACCCGAGGTCGACCTTGGCGGCGGTCGCAGCCGCACCGCCCACGCCGGAGACGACCAGACCGCCCGGCAGCGACGGGCCGCCCTGGGCGGCGGCCTCCCCGCCCGCCCGCTGCGGGCCCGCGCTCTGCAGCGCGAGTACCACCTGGAACAGGGGGTGGTGGGAGAGCGAGCGGGTGGGGTTGAGGGCTTCGACGAGCCGCTCGAACGGGAGCTCCTGGTGGGCGTAGGCGGCCAGGTCGCTGTCCCGGACGCGGCCCAGGAGCTGCCGGAAGGTGGGGTTGCCGCTGGTGTCGGTGCGCAGGACGAGGGTGTTGACGAAGAAGCCGATGAGGTCGTCGGTGGCGTCGTCGGTGCGTCCGGCGATGGGGGTGCCGATGGGAATGTCCTCGCCCGCGCCGTGCCGGGCGAGCAGCGTGGCGAGCGCGGCCTGCAGGACCATGTAGAGGGTCGTGTCGGTGGCGCGCGCCAGCTCGGTGAGCCGGGCGTGCAGCTGCGCGGGGACGGCGAAGGACACCCGGTCGCCGGTGTGGTCGGCGGTGGCGGGGCGGGGCCGGTCGGCGGGCAGGTCGAGCTGCTCCGGAAGACCGGCCAACCGCTCCTTCCAGTACGTGAGTTGCCGGCCGGCGATGCTGTCGGCGTCGGAGTCGTCGCCGAGGACCTCCTGCTGCCACAGGGCGTAGTCGGCGTACTGGACCGGCAGCGGCTTCCACGCGGGCGCCCGGCCCGCGCACCGGGCCGTGTACGCGCTCGTCAGGTCGTGCGCGAGCGGGGCACGGGACCAGGCGTCACTGGCGATGTGGTGGATGAGCAGCAGCAGGACGTGCTCCTGCGCGGAGAGCCGGAGCAGACGGGCGCGCACGGGTATCTCGGCACTCAGGTCGAAGCAGTGACGGGCCGCCAGCGCGAGATCGGCCTCGTACTCGGCTTCGGTGGTGTCGGCCGTCTCGAAGCAGAGCCGGACCTCCTCGGGGCCCAGCACCACCTGCCGGGGCCCGTGCTCGTCCTCGGTGAACGTCGTCCGCAGGCTCTCGTGACGGGCGATCACGTCGAGCAGCGCCCGGCGCAGGGCCTCCTGGTCCAGAGGCCCGGTGAGGCGAAGTGCCGTCGGGATGTTGTACGTGGGGCTGGGACCCTCGAGCCGGTGGAGGAACCACAGGCGTCGCTGGGCGTAGGACAGGGGGATGCGCTCGGGCCGGGGCCGCGCCGTGAGGGCGGTGCGCGCCCGGCCGGCCCGGTCGAGTACCCCCGCGAGTGCGGCGATCGTCGGCGTCTCGAAGAACTGCCGGATGGAGAGCTCGGCGCCCAGCGTCGTACGGATGCGGCTGACGAGACGGGTGGCGAGCAGGGAGTGCCCGCCCAGCTCGAAGAAGTTGTCGTCGATCGTGACCTGCGGCAGCGAGAGGACCTCCGCGTAGAGGCCGCAGAGGATCTCCTCACGCGGGGTGCGGGGCGCCCGCCCCGAGACCCGGCCGGTATAGGTGGGGGCGGGCAGCGCCTCGCGGTCCAGCTTGCCGTTCGGGCTGAGCGGCAGGGCGTCCAGGGTGACGAACGCCGACGGCATCATGAAGTCGGGGAGTTCGCGGCCCAGCGCGGTGTACGCCGCCGCCTCGTCCCACACGCCGCGGTCCGCCACGACGTACGCGACGAGGCGCTGGTCGCCGGGCTGGTCCTCGCGGAGCACGATCGCGGCCTGGGCGGCGCCCGGCAGGGCCGCGACGGCGGCCTCGATCTCGCCGAGTTCGATGCGGTACCCGCGCAGCTTGATCTGGCGGTCCGCGCGGCCGACGAACGTCAGCTCGCCCGAGTCGTTCCAGCGGGCGACATCGCCCGTGCGGTACATACGGCTGCCCGCCGCGCCGAACGGGTCGGCGGTGAACCGCTCGGCGGTCAGCCGACTGCGGCCCAGATACCCGCGTGCCAGCTGAACACCCGCCAGATACACCTCGCCGTCCAGGCCGGGGGCGACCGGCCGCAGCGCCGAGTCGAGGACGTACAGCCGCACCCCCTCGTGCGGGGTGCCGATCGGCACCGGCCCCGGCGGCAGCGCGGTGTCCGGTCTGATCCAGTGTTCCAGGCAGTGGCCCGTGGCCTCGGTCGGACCGTAGACGTTCACCACGGTCACCTCCGGCATGTTCTCGCGCCACGGCGCGAGGACCTCGCCGCGCAGTTCCTCGCCGCCCAGCGTGAGGATTCCGGAGGGCGAGACGGTCTCGGGCATCGTCGCGAGCAGAGCCAGGTGCGACGGGGTGCCCTTCATGAACGTCGCCCGGCGGAACCCGGGTTCGTCCACGGCCGTCTCGGCGAGATCCCGCAGATCCGTCACGCGCACACAGCCGCCGCTGATCAGCGGGGCGTGCAGGGAGCCGACGCTCTGGTCGAACGACGCCGAGGCCTGCATCACGGACAGCCCCGAGATGTCCGGCGCCTGCGAGGAACGGCAGTGTCTGACGAACGCCGACAGCGCCTGGTGCTCGATGACGACGCCCTTGGGGCGGCCCGTCGAGCCCGACGTGTAGATGATGTACGCCGGGTGGCGCGGCAGCAGCGGGCCGCTGCGGTCCGCGTCGACGAGGTTGATCCCGGAGTGCTGGCGCAGCGACCTCCCCGTCTGCGGGTCGTCCATGACGAACGTCAGCGGGCCGCAGCACTCCTCCCGCACCTGGGCGTCCACGTCGGACGTGGTGAGGACCAGCGCGGGGTCGGAGTCCTCGATCATGTGCCGGATGCGGTCGGCCGGGTACTCCGGGTCGATCGGCACATACATGCCGCCCGCCTTGAGCACCGCGAGCATGCCGACCACGAGCTCGGTGCGGCGCGGCACCGCGATCGCCACGGGGCGCTCGGGGCCGACGCCCAGCTCGACCAGGCGGCGCGCCAGACGGTTGGCGGACGCGTTGAGTTCGGCGTAGGAGTAAGTCGCGTCGGGGGCGATCAGCGCCGTCTTGCCGGGGGTGCGCGCCACCTGCTCCTCGAACAGGTCCGTGAACCGCTCGGCGGGCCGCACGTCGTCCGAGCCGCTCCACTTCTCCAGGACGGTGCTGCGCACCTCCGGGTCCAGGAGCGCGACCGCGCCCACCGCGGTCCCCGGGCTGTCCAGGATCGTCCTGAGCGCCCGGCGGAACGCGGCGATCACCGACCTGACCTGCTCGGCGTCGAAGACCTGCGGAAGATAGCCCAGCGAGAACCGCAGGGTCTCGCGCGGCAGGGCGAGCAGGCCCAGCGGATAGTGCATCTGGTCCCGCGAATGGACCTTCAGGACCGTGGGGAGGTCCGCGTCGGGCCCGGCGCCGGGGGGACGGCCGCGGCTGGAGTTCAGCGGATAGTTCTCGAACACCATGGCCGTGTCGAAGAGTTCACCCGAGCCCGCCCAGCGCTGGATGTCCGCGAGCGATACCCACTGGTGGTCGATCAGCCGCGCCTGCTCGCTCTGCACCCGGCGCATGAAGTCCGTCAGCGACTCCGCGGGCCGCAGCCGGACCCGCAACGGCAGGGTGTTCATGAACAGACCGACCATCGTGTCGACGCCGGTCAGCTCCGGCGGGCGGCCACTGACCGTCACACCGAACACCACGTCGTCACGGCCCGTCAGATGGGACAGGACCAGGGCCCAGGCCCCCTGGATCACGGTGTTGACGGTCAGCCCGTTCGACCTGGCGAACCGGGTCAGCGCGGCGCTCGCCGCCTCGTCCTCGACGAAGTCGATCCGCTCCGGCGCCGCGGTGAGCGCCCCCCGGTCCGGCGCCACGATGCTCGGCGTGTCGAACCCGGCGAACGCCTCCGTCCAGGCTTCCTGCGCCGCGTCCCGGCCGCGGGCGCCGAGCCAGTTGAGGTAGTCGCGGTACGGACGCACCCGGGGCAGCGCCGTCACGTCCCCGTGGACCGTGTACAGCGTCAGCAGCTCGCGCAGCAGCACCGGCATGGACCAGCCGTCGAGCAGGATGTGGTGGTTGGTCATCACCACGCGGTAGCGGCTCGCGCCGAGCCGGATCAGGGTGAAGCGGATCAGGGGCGGCCGGCCCAGGTCGAACCGGGTCCAGCGGTCCTGCGCGGCGATCCGCTCGGCCGCCTCCTCCCGCTCGGCCTCCGCCACGCCCCGCAGGTCCTCCTCGCGCCAGGGCAGCTCGACCCTGCGGGGGATGAGCTGCACCGGGCGCTTCAGCCCCTCGTGGCGGAAGGCGGCGCGCAGATTCGCGTGCCGCTCCAGGAGCGCCTCGCCGGCCCGGCGCAGCCGGGCCGGGTCGACGTTGCCGTCGAGCTCGATGAAGACCTGGACGTTGTAGGCGTCCAGCTCCTCGTCGTCGAAGAGGTTGTGGAACAGCATCCCCTCCTGCAGCGGGGACAGCGGCAGGATGTCTTCCAAGCCGGACTTGGCCATCAGAGGGAACCCCATTCGCTTTCGAGTCGTGTGATGTCGTCCTCGCTGAGCGAGGTGAGGGAGACGTCCGAGGGGGTGAGACCGCTCGCCTCGGGCCGGCCCGCGTGCTCGACCAGCGCCTTCAGGGCCCTGAACCAGCTTTCGCCCAGGCGCCGTACCTCGTCCTCGGAGAGCACGGCGCTCGCGTACGTCCAGACGCTGTGCAGCCTCGGCCCCTGCTCCGTGTCGTGGGCACCCGCGACGAGCTCGACCGGATGCGCGAGCACGGTGTCCGGATGCTGGCCCGCGACGCCCCGGCCGAGCACGCTGAACGGCTCGGGCTCCGAGGCGCCGGCCGTGCCGCGCCCGCCCGTGTACCGCCCCAGGTAGTTGAACCCGTATGCGGGCGCCGGGAGTCCGGCGAACCGGTCCCGGGTGCTGGGGTTGAGGTAGCGGAGCAGGCCGTAGCCGAGCCCGTCGCCCGGCACCGCGCGCAGCTGTTCCTTCACCCGCTTCAGGGCACGCCCCGCCGCGGCCCCGCCGTCCCACACGCCGGCCCAGTCGCTGACCCCCGGGCTCAGCAGGACCGGGTGCATCGCCGTGAACCAGCCGGTGGTGCGGGTGAGATCGGCACCGGGAGCGAGGTGCTCGTGGCGGCCGTGGCTCTCCAGGTCCACCGTGACGGGCGTCTCGGCGCTGCGGCCCCGGCCGCGCCGCCAGTCGGCGACCGCCAGGCCGAACGCGGTGAGCAGCAGGTCGTTGATCTCCGCGCGGAACACCCCCGGGACCCAGGTGAGGAGGGCGTCGGTGGTGTCCGCGTCGAGGTCGAGGACGACCTGCCCGGACCGGGCGTGGGTGTCGCGCGCGGGGTCGAGGGACAGTTCGGCGGCGGGGCGGACCGCGTCCAGCCAGTGGTCCGTCTCGGCCTCGGTGGCGGGACGGGCGGCGAGGTCCTGGAGCGTAGCGGCCCACTGGCGCCAGGTGGTTCCGGCCGGGCTGAGCGGGCGGCCCTCGTAGGCGGCGGCCAGGTCGGGCACGAGCAGGCGCCAGCTGACGGCGTCCACCGCCAGGTGGTGGGCGACCAGGACCAGCAGGCCGTGCCGCTCCGGCCCGCGGTCGATCCGGCAGGCCCGCAGCACCCGGCCCTCGGCCGGGTCGAGCAGGTCGCGTGCGGCCGCGGCCGACGCGGCGACGGTGGCGTGCAGTTCGGTGTCGTCGAGGTCGGATGCGCCGTGGTGCGTGAGGAGACCGGCGGCGTCCACGGACCCCGGTTCGAGGATGGACATGGTCCAGTCGTCGGCGACCCGCAGGCGCAGCGTGTCGTGCCGGTCGACGACGGCCTGCAGGGCCGCCACCAGCCGTTCCTCGTCGAGGTCCGCGGGAACGGACACCACCACGGACTGGTTGAACGGCGCGACGGGGCCGCCCAGTTCGGCGAACCACCGCATGATCGGGGTGGCCGGCACCGGCCCGCTCGCCCCCTGTTCCTCGGCGTTCGCGGGACCCGTCTCGGGCTCCGCCTCGCCCAGCGCCTCGGCGATGTGGGCGACGCTCTGGTGCTCGAAGACATCCCGCACGGACAGGGTGAGGCCCTGCGCACGGGCCCGGCTGACGAGCTGGATGGACAGGATGCTGTCGCCGCCGAGGTCGAAGAAGCCGTCGTCGACGCCGACCGACTCCAGCCCCAGCGCGTCGGCGAACAGCTCGCACAGCAGCTCCTCACGCGGCGTGCTCGGCGCCCGGCCCGTACTGATCGTCGCGTAGTCCGGCGCGGGCAGCCGCCCCCGGTCCAGCTTGCCGTTGGCCGTCAGCGGCAGCTCGTCCAGGCGGACGAACGCCGACGGCACCATGTAGTCGGGCAGCGAGTCCTGCAGATGCCCCCGCAGCTCCGCGTCCGTCGGCACCGGGCCGGCCCCCGCCACCAGGTACGCGACCAGACGCCGGTCGCCCGGCCGGTCCTCGCGTACGACCGCCACCGCCTCCGGCACCCCGGGGTGCCGCGACAGGGCGGACTCGACCTCGCCCAGCTCCACCCGGAAGCCCCGGATCTTCACCTGGTCGTCGACCCGGCTGATGAACTCCAGGTCGCCGCGGCGGTTCCAGCGCACGATGTCACCGGTGCGGTACATCCGCTCGCCCGGCCCCTCGAAGGGGTTGGCGACGAACCGGGAGGCGCTCTGCCCGGGCCGGTTGAGATACCCACGCGCCAACTGCACACCGGACACGTACAACTCGCCCGGCACACCGGCCGGAACGGGCTGCAGATACGGGTCGAGGACCAGCATCCGGGTGTTGGGGAACGGGCGGCCGATGGTCAGCACACCGTCCGCGAGGTCGTCCGGGGAATCGACGCGCCAGGTGGTGCAGCCGACGATGGTCTCGGTCGGGCCGTACTCGTTGAGCACGGTGGCCCCCGGGTGCGCCGCGAGCAGCGTCCGCACCGCGCGACCGGTCAGCGACTCGCCGCCGAGGACCAGCTCCCCGCGCGGCACACAGACCGCGGGCAACTCGGTGATCAGGGGCAGATGGCTCGGCGTCGCCTTCAGGAACGTCATCTGCGGCAGGTCGGCGGGCACGTCACCGGCCAGGGACCGCTCGTGCAGCTCCTCCAGGTCGGCGAGGTGCACGCAGCCGCCGTTCAGCAGCGGCGCGAACAGGCCCGTGACCGTCAGGTCGAAGGACAGCGGCGAGTGCAGCAGGGCGTTGCCCGCCACCCCCGGATACAAGTCCGCTGACACCGCCAGGTAGTTGACCACCGGCTGGTGCTCGACCAGCACCCCCTTGGGGCGGCCCGTCGAGCCCGACGTGTAGATGATGTAGGCCGCGTTCCACGGGGACAGCGGCTGCGTCCGGTCCTCGTCCGTCAGGTCGTGCGCGGGCTGCCCGGCGAGCCGCCCGGTCACGTCCGGGCTGTCGAGGACCAGCCGGGCCAGCTCGGCGGGGAAGGCCTCGTCGGGGACCGACAAGGTGGTCAGCGCGCAGATCGGGTCCGCGTCCTCGATCATCGTCGCGATCCGCTCCCGCGGACTGCTCGGGTCGACCGGCAGATACGCGGCACCGGTCTTCAGCACCGCGAGGACCGCCACCCCCAGCTCCACCGACGGCGGCAACGAGATCGCCACCACCTGCTCGGGACCCGCCCCGCACTCCGCGAGGAGATGGGCGAGCCGGTTGGCGCGGAAGTTGAGTTCGCCGTACGACAGCGTCGTCCCATCCGCGGCGAACGCGGGCCGCCGAGGCGTCCTCGCCACCTGCTCCTCGAACAGTTCGGGCAGCGTCGCCTGCCGCTGCGGGCGCGCGGTGTCGTTCCACCCCACCAGCAACTCATGACGCTCGGCCGGGTCCAGCAGACCGATCCCGCCGATCGGCCGGTCCGGGTCCGCCGTGACCGAGCCGAGCACGCCGAGCAGCCGCGAGATGATCGACTCGGCGGTCTCCCGGTCGAACAGCTCCGTGCGGTACTCCAGCGAACCCCGCATGCCCGTCGGCGCACCGGACTCGTCGTGCCCCTCGCCGAGGGTGAGCGACAGATCGAACTTCGCCACCCCGGTGGCGGCCGCCATCCGGGTCGCGTTCAGCAGCGTGCCGCCCCCGGCGACAGCCGCCCGCTCCTCGTCGCGCACCGCCCCCGCCGTGTTGTTGAACGTGATCATCACCTGGTACAGCGGGTGATGGGCGAGGGAACGGGTGGGGTTGATCGCCTCCACCAGCCGCTCGAACGGCACCTCCTGGTGGGCGTACGCGGCGAGATCGCTCTCCCGCACCCGGCCAAGGAGATCGCGGAAGGTGGGGTTGCCGCTGGTGTCGGTGCGCAGCACCAGCGTGTTGACGAAGAACCCGACGAGGTCCTCGGTGGCGTCGTCGGTACGCCCCGCGACCGCCGTACCGATCGGAATGTCCTCGCCCGCACCCAGCCGCGTCAGAAGCGCGGCGAACGCCGCCTGGGTCACCATGAACAGGCTGGTGTGCGTGGCGCGGGCCAGATCCGTCAGCCGCGCGTGCAGCGCCGCGGGGACGGTGAAGGGGATGCGGTCGCCGGTGTAGCCGGCGGTCGCCGGCCGGGGCCGGTCCGTGGGCAGTTCGAGCTGCTCGGGCAGCCCGGCCAGGGCCTCCTTCCAGTAGGCGAGCTGCCGCCCCGCCACACTCCGCGGATCGGACTCGTCGCCCAGCACGTCGTGCTGCCACAGGGCGTAGTCGGCGTACTGGACCGGCAGCGGCTCCCAGCCCGGCGCCTCGCCCGCGCAGCGCGCCGCGTACGCGGTGACGAGGTCGCGGGCGAGCGGGGCCATCGACCATCCGTCGCTGGCGATGTGGTGGATCAGCAGCAGCAACACGTGCTCGGTGTCGGAGATCCTGAACAGCCGTGCCAGGAACGGGATGCCGGCCGTCAGGTCGAAGACGTGCCGGGCCGCCCGCGCCACCCGCTCCTCGACGTCCTCCTCGGAGGCGTCGACGACGTCGAGGCGGTGGCCCACCCGGTCGGCGGGCAGCACGATCTGGCGCGAGCCCTCCGGGTCCTCGGCGAAGACGGTCCGCAGACTCTCGTGCCGCTCCAGCACGTCACCGATCGCCCGGTCGAGCGCGGTGCGGTCCACCGGGCCGGTCAGCCGCAGCGCCGTGGGCACGTTGTACGTCGCCGAGGGACCCTCGAACTGGTAGAGGAACCAAAGCCGTTGCTGGGCCGGCGAGAGCGGGACGCGCTCCGGACGCGGCCGGGCCACGAGCGGCGCCCGCGCACCCGCCGCCCGGTCGAGGACCCCGGACAGCCCGGCGATCGTGGGCGTCTCGAAGAACTGCCGCACGGACAGCTCGACCCCCAGCGCCGTGCGGATACGGCTGACCAGCCGGCTCGCGAGCAGCGAGTGCCCGCCCAGGTCGAAGAAGCTGTCGTCGATCCCGATCCGCGCGGCACCCAGCACCTCGGCGAACAGCGTGCAGAGGATCTCCTCACGGGGGCCGCGCGGGGCCCGGCCCGCCGACTCGGCGGCGTAGTCCGGCGCGGGCAGCGCCTTGCGGTCCAGCTTCTTGTTCGGTGTCAACGGCAGCGCGTCGAGCGTGAGGAAAGCCGTGGGCACCATGAACTCCGGCAGCCGCTGCCGCAGATGGTCCCGCAGCGCGCCCGTGCCCGGTGCCGCGTCCACCGCGACGACGTACGCCACCAGACGCTGGTCGCCCGGCCGGTCCTCGCGCACCGCCACGGCCGCCTCCGCGACCGCCGGATGGCGTACCAGCTCCGCCTCGATCTCACCGAGCTCGATGCGGAAACCACGCAGCTTGACCTGCTGGTCGACCCGGCTCAGATAGCGCAGCGCACCGTCGCGACGACGGACCACGAGGTCGCCCGTACGGTACATCCGGGCACCGGACGGGCCGTACGGATCGGCGCAGAAGCGCTCCGACGTCAGCCCCGGACGCAGGTGATAGCCCTCCGCCAGCTGCTCGCCGGACAGGTACAGCTCACCCGGCACCCCCACGGGGACCGGACGCAGCGACGCATCCAGTACGTACGCCGACGTGTTGGCGACGGGCCGGCCGATGACGGGACCGGCCTCGGCCACGTCGGCGGCCGTGGCCCAGATCGTCACCTCCGTCGGGCCGTACAGATTGGTCACGGAACGGGCCTGGGCGGTGAGCGCCCGTGCCAGCTCGGTGGGCAGCGCCTCGCCGCCCACCAGGACGTGGACACCGGCCAGTTCACCCGTCGCCGCGGCGGCGACGCCCTGCCACAGGCTCGGCGTCGCCTGCACCATGGTGATCCGCGCCGCCGAGACGGTCCGCAGCAGCGCGTGCGGATCCTTCGCCGTCTCCTCGTCGGCGAGCACCAGCACCGCTCCGTGCAGCAGCGGAAGGAAGAGCTCCAGGCCCGCGATGTCGAAGCCGACCGTGGTGACCGCGAGGAGCCGGTCGTCGGCGCCCGGCGCGAACCGCCGGCCCATGGCCGCGAGGAAGTTGCCCAGCGCCCTGCGCGGCACGACCACGCCCTTGGGACGTCCGGTCGACCCCGAGGTGTAGATCGTGTACGCCGGATGCACGGGAGAGAGCGGCGCCCGCAGCTCCGCGTCACCGAGGTCCGTGGCCGCGTACCCGGTCAGTTTCTCCTCCCTGACCGGCTCGGTCAGGGTGAGGGCCGGCGCGGCGTCGTCGAGCATGTGGCCGACGCGGTCGGCCGGGTAACCGGGGTCGATCGGCAGATAGGCCGCGCCGGACTTGAGGACCGCGAGCAGCGTGACGACCAGGTCGAGCGAGCGCGGCATCGCGACGGCCACGAACCGGCCCGGCGCCGCGCCCTGGGCGACCAGGTACCTGGCCAGCCGGTTGGCGCGCGCGTTGAGCTCCGCGTACGACAGCCACCCGTCCGCGAACTCGACGGCCGTCGCGTCCGGCGACCGGAGCACCTGCCGCTCGAAGAGACGCGTCACCGACTCGGCGGGCACCTCGGCGGCGGTGTCGTTCCACTCCTGAAGCACCAGCCGCCGTTCGGCCGCGTCCATGATCTCCAACTGCCCCAGGGGCCGGTTGGGATGGGCCACGGCCGCGGCCAGCAGCCGGACCAGGCGGTCGGCGATGTCCTGGACGGTGGCACGGTCGAAGAGGTCCGTGCTGTACGTGACGCTGCCGCTCATGCCCTCGCAGACATGGCCGTCCCCGAACCGCTCGGCCAGCGCGAACGACAGGTCGAAACGGGCCGACACCGACTCCGACGCCATGACCTCGGCCGACAGACCGGCGAACTCCTCCGCCTCCGTCCCCTGCGTGTTGTGCAGGGTGAGCATCGTCTGGAACAGGGGGTGGTGGGCGAGGGAGCGGGTCGGGTTGAGCGCCTCGACGAGCCGCTCGAAGGGCAGGTCCTGGTGGGCGTAGGCGGCCAGGTCGGTGTCGCGCACACGGCCCAGGAGCTGCTGGAAGGTGGGGTTGCCGCTGGTGTCCGTGCGCAGCACCAGCGTGTTGATGAAGAAGCCGACGAGGTCGTCGGTGGCGTCGTCGGTGCGTCCGGCGACGGGAGAGCCCAGCGGGATGTCCTCGCCCGCGCCGAGCCGGGTGAGGAGAGCCGCGAGGGCAGCCTGTATCACCATGAACGTGGTGGTGTTGCTGGACCGGGCCAGTTCCGTCAGCCGCCCGTGCAGCTCCGCCGGCACAGTGAACGGGATGCGGTCGCCCGAGTAGCCCGCGGTGGCGGGGCGGGGCCGGTCGGTGGGCAGGTCGAGCTGCTCGGGAAGCCCGGCCAACTGCTCTTTCCAGTAGGCGAGCTGCTTGCCCGCGATGCTCTCCGGGTCGCTGTCGTCGCCGAGGACCTCCTGCTGCCACAGGGCGTAGTCGGCGTACTGCACCGGCAGCGGCTTCCAGCCGGGCGCGTCGCCCGCGCACCGCGCCGCGTACGCACCCGTCAGGTCCCGAGCCAGAGGCGTGCGGGACCAGGCGTCGCTGGCGATGTGGTGGATGAGCAGCAGCAGCACGTGCTCGGACTCGGAGACCCTGAACAGCTTTACGCGGATGGGGATCTCGGCCGTCAGGTCGAAGGCGTGCCCGCTCGCCTCGGCCAGCCGGTCACCGACCTCCTCCTCGGCCACGTCGACGACCGCGAACGGCACCTCGGCCCGCTCGACCGGCAACACGATCTGCCGCGGCCCGAGGTCGCCCTCCGCCTCCTCGGCGAAGACGGTCCGCAGGCTTTCGTGGCGGGCGACGAGGTCGCGCAGGGCGTGGTGCAGGGCGTCCTGGTCGAGGGTGCCGGTCAGGCGGAGGGCGGTGGGGATGTTGTAGGTAGGGGTGGGTCCTTCGAGCTGGTGGAGGAACCACAGGCGCTGCTGGGCGTAGGAGAGGGGGACGCGTGCGGGCCGGGGGCGCGCGGTCAGGGCCGTACGGACCGCGCCGGACGCGTCGAGGGCGGAGGAGAGTCCGGCGATGGTGGGCGTCTCGAAGAGCTGCCGGATGGACAGCTCCATGCCCAGGGTGGTGCGGACGCGGCTGACGAGGCGGGTGGCGAGCAGGGAGTGCCCGCCCAGCTCGAAGAAGCTGTCGTCGATCCCGACATCGCTCACCGCGAGGATCTCCGAGTAGAGGGCGCAGAGGATTTCCTCGCGGGGGTTGCGTGGGGCCCGGCCTGCTGATTTTGCGGTGTAGTCGGGGGCGGGGAGGGCTTTGCGGTCGAGTTT
>NZ_JOCT01000004.1 GCF_000717875.1 Streptomyces sp. NRRL S-455 | reverse complement strand
ATTCCGAACCCGGAAGCTAAGCCTTACAGCGCCGATGGTACTGCAGGGGGGACCCTGTGGGAGAGTAGGACGCCGCCGAACAATTATTGGGAAAACCCCGCACCATACCGGTGCGGGGTTTTCTGCGTTTAGGGTCGACTCATGCGCTATGACCTGGTGATCTTCGACAACGACGGTGTCCTCGTCGACAGTGAGCCCATCTCCAACCGGCTCCTGGCCGCCTACCTGACCGAACTCGGGCACCCGACCTCCTACGAGGACTCCCTGCGTGACTACATGGGTGCCGCGATGCACCGCGTACACGACCTGATCGCGGAGCGGACCGGGCGCAAGTTGCCACTGGACTTCGACGACGTCTTTCATGGGCGGGTGTTCGCGGCGTTCGAGCGGGAGTTGAAGCCGGTGGACGGGATCGTCGGAGTGCTCGAGAAGCTTGCGGCGGACGAGGTGCCGTACTGCGTGGCATCCTCGGGGAGTCATGAGCGGATCCGCGTGGGGCATCGGACGACAGGGCTCGACCGGTGGTTCGATGAGGGGCGGATCTTCAGCTCGGAGGACGTGGGGCGGGGAAAGCCGGCACCGGACCTGTTCCTGCACGCGGCGGAACGGATGGGGGTCCCGCCGGACCGGTGCGTGGTGGTCGAGGACAGCCCGCTCGGCGTGCGGGCGGCGCTCGCGGCCGGGATGGACGTCTACGGCTTCACGGCCATGACACCCGCCGTCAAGCTCGCCGGAGCCACCGGACTCTTCGGCAGCATGGGGGAGTTGGCCGGCCTGCTGGTGTGACCGTTCGCCGGTGAAGGTGAGCGGAATTCATCTTTGGCTGGATCTACCCACGAGTACGCAGGGGCCTTACGCTCGCCGCCATGACTGATGTGCTGCGGCGCGGCAGGGCCTCGCTGGCGTTCAGCTTCTGCGTGCAGGGGGTCGCCTTCGCTCTGCTGGTGACGCGGATTCCGGCCATCCAGGACCGGTACGGAGTCTCCGACGCGCTGCTGCCCGCCTTCCTGGCCGCTGTGCCGATCCTCGCCGGCGTGGGAAGTGTGAGCACCGAGCGGCTGGTGAAGCGGGTGCCGGCGAGCCGGCTGCTGCGGTGGTCCCAGCCCGTGGTGCTGCTGGCGCTGCTCGGGGTCGGGGTCGGGGAGCGGATGGTGGAACTGGGGGTCGCGCTCGCGGCGTTCGGGCTCGCCGTCGGAGTGCTGGACGCGTCGATGAACATGCTCGGGGTGAGCCTGCAGCGGTCGTACGGGCGCAGCATCATGCTCAGCTTTCACGCGGCCTACAGCCTGGGCGGGATCGTCGGGGCCTCGCTGGCGTGGGTGGGGGCGCGCTGGGATCTGGCGTTGTGGGTGTCGTATCTGCCGGTCGTGCTGGTGCTGCTGCCGGCCGTGCTGGTGGGGAGCCGGTGGTACGTCGACGGGGACGCGACGCCGGTGGAGGAGGAGAAGGCCGGTGAGGGGCAGGCCGTCGCGTTCCGGTGGCTGCTGCCGCTGTGTCTGGTGATGACCGTCGCGTACATCGGGGACTCGACGGTCTCCAACTGGAGTGCGAAGTATCTGCAGGACGTGCTGGGAAGCTCGGAGCAGCTGGCGACCGTGCCGTACAACGTGTACATGGTCACGACGCTGCTGGGGCGGACCATCGGGGACTTCGGCGTGCGGCGGTTCGGGGCGGTGGCGGTCGTAAGGGGCGGCGCGCTGGTGGCCGCGGGTGGGTTCGCCGTGGTGGCGGGGGCGCCCGGGGCTTGGGTGGGGATGCTGGGGTTCACGCTGCTGGGTCTGGGGCTGTGTGTGCTGGTTCCGCAGACCTTCGCGGCGGCCGGGAGGCTGTTCCCGGGGGCTTCGGATGCGGCTGTGGCGCGGCTCAATGTCTTCAACTATGTGGGGTTCCTGATCGGTTCGCCGTTGGTCGGTGCGCTCGGGGATGCGTGGAGCTACCGCGGGGCCATGCTTGTGCCGATGGTGTTGGTGCTGGTGACGCTCGTGTACGCCCGGTCGTTCGCGACTCAACCGGACCGATACGGTGGCGGGCATGAGCGGCCGCGCACAGCTGATGTGGGACGAGGCAGTAACGGGCTATGACTTCGGTCCGGGCCATCCGATGGACCCGGTCCGGCTCGCCCTGACCCGGAAACTGGTCGGTGCCTTCGGGCTGGACCGTGAGGTGGAGGTCGTCGCCGCGAAGGCGGCCGGGGAGTCGACGCTGCGGCTCGTCCACCGGGAGGACTACATCCAGGCGGTGAAGGCCGCCTCGGTGGATCCGGGGGCGGCGGACCAGTCGTACGGGCTGGGGACGATGGACGATCCGGCCTTCGCGGGGATGCACGAGGTGTCGTCGCTGATCGCCGGGCAGTCGGTGGGGGCGGCGGAGGCGGTGTGGCGGGGTGAGGCGGTGCACGCGGTGAACTTCGCGGGCGGTCTGCACCACGCGATGCCGGGCGGTGCGTCCGGGTTCTGCATCTACAACGACGCGTCGCTGGCGATCGCCCGGCTGCTCGAGCTGGGGGCCGAGCGGGTGGCGTACATCGACGTGGACGTTCATCACGGGGACGGGGTGCAGGCAGCCTTCTGGGAGGACCCGCGGGTGCTCACTATCTCGCTGCACGAGCATCCCCGGACGCTGTTCCCGCAGACGGGATGGCCGGAGGAGACCGGGGCGGACTCGGCGGAGGGCTCGGCGGTGAACGTGGCGCTGCCGGCCGGGACGGGGGACGCCGGATGGCTGCGGGCGTTCCACGCGGTGGTGCCGGAGCTGATCGCGGACTTCCGGCCGCAGGTGCTGGTGACGCAGCACGGGGCCGACACGCATTTCGAGGACCCGCTGGCGCATCTGGCGGTGTCGCTGGACGCGCAGCGGGCGGTGCAGGTGGCCTGTCACGACCTGGCGCACGAGCACGCCGACGGGCGGTGGGTGGCCCTGGGCGGGGGTGGCTACGCCGTGGTGGACGTCGTGCCGCGGTCGTGGACGCATCTCGTGGGGATCGCGGCCGGCCGGGCCGTGGCGCCCGAGGCGATGATCCCCGAGGGGTGGCGGCAGGAAGTGTTCGCCAGGACGCGGCAGTTGGCCCCGGCGCGGATGACGGACGGACGCTGGCCCCTCGACTTCTCCGGCTGGGAGGACGGCTACGACCCGGCGGACCGGCTGGACCAGGCGGTGCTGGCGGCCAGGCGGGCGGTGTTCCCGTTGCGGGGGTTGCTGGCCTGACCGGAGGGGAGTGCCCTCGGTAGGCCGACCGTGCGGTGTTCGCCGGTTCCCGGGACAGCCGAGGTCCTCGTCGCGGACGATCTCCTGGTGCTGACCCGTGAAGTTCTCCGTGCGCACCTGGTGGGTGCGCGTCTCGCCGGGACCGTGGCCACGTCGCGGGAGAAGAGCCTGCGGAGCTACCGGCTCTTCGCCGCCCGGGACCCCCGACTGCTGCTCGGTATCGATCCGGAAGGTTCCTGGAAGCAGCAGGATCTGATCGAGCTGATGGCGGACAGGTGCGGGGTTTCGGCCGATTCTCGCCGGACCTCCGGCCAGGACGTGATCGATCCGGAGAGGACGCTGGCCGCGCTGGACGCCTTCGCGGAGCGGCTCGGGGATGCCGCCCGGCGCCGCGCGCCCGTGCTCCTCGGCACCGGGCACCCTCACCGGCTGCTCGGCTTCTACGCCGCGCTGGCAGACGCGCTGTCGGCAGCGGGATGTGCCGTCCTCACCCCCGCGCAGGGTCGCTGTGTCGACATAACGACCCGGTTCGGCCTACGTACGTACAACCTCGGCTACGTACGGGGAGTCGCGCTGGTGCGGCCCCCCGACGCGGAACGCCCCGGTTGTGAGCCCGGCGCACACACGCACTCACCACTCCCGGTTCGTACCGCGCTGGCCGCCGCCGCGGAGGCCGGCGGGCCGCTTCCCGAGCTGGTCATCGGGGACCACGGGTGGGTCTGCGGAGCAGGTCAGCTGGGGTTCGAGGCCATCGGGCCGGCCGATACGGACGACCCCGCCCCGTTCGTGGGGCAGGCCGAGGGGTGCGTGTCCGTCGTCGTTCCACTTGATGACGGCGTGCGGTCTGATTACTACCTGCCGCTTACCCGCTACGTACTCAATCGGGCGTGTCTGTCACAGTAGGCCGCCGATGGGTGCACCTCTTCCCCACTCGCATCACCCGCCCCTACATTGGGGAGTGAGCACGCAGCGACGAAGAGTCACCGGAAGGGGAAGCCGGTGGCCGTCGAGTGCGGAAGGTTCAGGTGTGTCATGGCTGCAGCTGGCGAGAGGCCTCTGAACGAGGTTCAGTTCCTTACCGTGGCGGAAGTCGCCTCGGTGATGCGAGTGTCGAAGATGACCGTGTACCGGCTGGTGCACAGCGGTCATCTGCCCGCGATCCGTGTGGGGCGGTCCTTCCGCGTCCCGGAGCAAGCGGTTCACGAGTACCTCCGCGAGAGTTACGTGGGGGTGGAAACCGCCTGACGGCTGGGTCGGGGAGATTCCTCACAGGGCACTTCGGATCTCCCCGACCTCCTCGATTACGACCTCAGCGCTCGGTTGGGTAGGCTGGCCCCTCGTAGGTCGTATGGGCCCATGGCGCCCAAACACCGAGTGATGAGAAGTGAGCGAGGGTAGTCGTGGGCTCTGTTATCAAGAAGCGGCGCAAGCGGATGGCCAAGAAGAAGCACCGCAAGCTGCTCAAGCGCACGCGCGTTCAGCGTCGCAACAAGAAGTAAGTTCGCGACGCGGACGCCGCGAAGGCGTTGCTGTGGCCCCCCACCGTCAGGTGGGGGGCCACACGCGTATCGGCTGCTGCGTCCGGCTGCATCCGTCACTTGGCGCATCAGGCGGTCATCACAGCGCAACACCGACCCGCTAAGTTGGCCCCAATGGGGAACGCGGCGGGGGCAAGAGGTTTTCTGGAAGGAAGGCGCTGATCTTGGGCAAGGTCGTGCTCGTGACCGGAGTGGCCCGCCCGCTGGGAGGCCGGTTCGTCCGGCGGATCCAGCGTGACCCCGAGGTGGACCGGGTCGTCGCCGTGGACGCGGTGCCGCCGGAGCACCATCTGGGCGGGGCCGACTTCGTTCGGGCCGACATCCGGCAGCCCGGAATCGCGCGGGTGCTCGCCGAGACGGGCGCGGACACGGTCGTCCATCTGGACGTGACAGGGACGCCGCTGGGCAGCGGTAACCGGGCCTCCCTGAAGGAGACCAACGTCATCGGCACCATGCAGCTGCTCGGTGCCTGCCAGAAGTCCCCCAGCGTGCAGCGGCTGGTCGTGAAGTCCAGCACGAACGTCTACGGCTCCGCGCCCCGCGACCCGGCCGTCTTCACGGAGACGACCCCGCCCAAGTCCCTGCCCAGCGGCGGCTTCGCCAAGGACACGGTGGAGGTCGAGGGCTACGTCCGCGGCTTCGCGCGCCGCCGGCCCGACGTGGCGGTGGCCGTGCTGCGGTTCGCCAACATCCTCGGCCCGACCGCGGACACCCCGCTCGCCTCGTACTTCTCGCTGCCGGTGCTGCCGACGGTGTTCGGCTACGACCCGCGGCTGCAGTTCGTGCACGAGGACGACGTGATCGAGGTGCTGCGGATCGCCTCGCACGAGCCGCGGCGGGGCACCCTCAACAGCGGCACCTTCAACATCGCCGGCGACGGCGTCCTGCTGCTCTCCCAGTGCTCCCGGCGCCTGGGCCGCCCCACCGTGCCCCTGCTGCTCCCGGCCGTCACCTGGGCGGGCTCGCTGGTGCGTACGCTGGGTATGTCGGACTTCTCGCCCGAGCAGATCCGGCTGCTCACCCACGGCCGGGTCGTGGCCACGGGCCAGATGCGCGAGACGCTGGGATTCCAGCCCAAGTACACGACCGCGGAGACGTTCGCGGACTTCGCACGCAGCCAAGGACCCGGACTTCTTCCGCCGGAGGCCCTCGCGGGGGCCGTCGACCGGATCGCCGCGCTGCCCCTCGCGGGCGGCGGTCACACCCCGACGCAGAGCGCCAACTGAGGAGCGCATCAACGATGGCGGATGCCAAGGTCATTCCCTTCGACGACGACCGGAACCGCGGGAGCGCCGCACAGCGCCCGCAGCGTCGCCGGAGCTCGGGGAACCGGCGCCGGGAGAGCGCGCCGGTAGGTGAGGTGCAGGCCCTGCCCACCAGGGCCGTTCCGCAGGATGATGTTCCTGTGACAGCTGAGCAAGAGGCGTCGGAGCGGTCCCGGGGCGGCGACGGGGGTCTGGAGCGGCGTATCGCGGGCGGCCTGGCCTTCCTGCGCCGCCGTCTCACCGGGGACTACGAGGTCGACGACTTCGGCTACGACGAGGAACTCACCGACCAGGTCCTGATGTCCCTGCTGCGCCCGCTGTACGAGACGTACTTCCGGGTCGAGGTGAAGGGCATCGAGAACATTCCGTCCGAGGGCGGCGCCCTGATCGTCGCCAACCACTCCGGGACGCTCCCGATGGACGGCCTGATGATGCAGGTCGCCGTGCACGACAACCATCCGGCGGGCCGGCATCTGCGGCTCCTCGCCGCCGATCTGGTGTTCATGCTGCCGGTGGTCAACGAACTCGCCCGCAAGCTCGGTCACACCCTGGCGTGTGCCGAGGACGCGGCGCGGCTGCTGGAGCAGGGCGAACTGGTCGGGGTCATGCCGGAGGGCTTCAAGGGCCTCGGCAAGCCCTTCGCGGACCGCTACAAGCTGCAGCGCTTCGGCCGGGGCGGTTTCGTCTCGACGGCGCTGCGCGCCGGGACGCCGATCGTGCCCTGCTCGATCGTCGGGGCCGAGGAGATCTACCCGATGATCGGCAACGCCAAGACGGTGGCCCGGCTGCTCGGCTTCCCGTACTTCCCGCTCACGCCGACCTTCCCGTGGCTCGGGCCGCTCGGGGCGATTCCGCTGCCGACCAAGTGGACGATCCAGTTCGGCGAGCCGATCCCCACGGACGGCTATCCGCCGGAGGCGGCCGAGGACCCGATGCTGATGTTCAACCTGACCGACCAGGTCAGGGAGCAGATCCAGCACACGCTGTACAAGCTGCTGGTGCAGCGGCGGTCGGTGTTCTTCTGATGCCGTACGGCGATGGGCGCCTCCGGTTGTCGGAGGCGCCCATCGCCGTCTGAGCCGCCAGGCTGCTGGTCGCTAGTTCCCGTCCTCGCCTTCGATGCCCAGCCCGGGCAGCAGGCCGGGCAGGAGCGGCGGGAGTGTCACGTCCGGCTTGGGGACGGGGGTGTTGCTGCCGTCCGCCGACGGGGAGCTGCTCGCCTCGCTGTTCTTCGGCGGGTCGAGCAGGTCGCCGGTGTTGCCGCCGAGCAGGCCGTCGCTTTCGCCGCCGGAGCCGGCCGAGCGGCTGGGGCTGCCGCTGCCGGTGGCGCCCTTGTCGGTGTGCTCTCCGTCGCCGCTCTCGCTGGGACGGGCCGACCCCTCGGTGGCGGAGGAGCCGGTGGAGGCCGACTCGGAGGCGCCCCGGTGCTTGCCTTGGCCGCCGTTTTTCGCCGGGGGGTCGGGGAGCAGGGAGCGCAGCGGGGCGACGTCCTCCTCTATGGCGTCGAACACCGACGACACCTGCTCACTGACGTCCCCGAGCTGGACGGGGAGCTTCTCGCGCAGTTCGCCCCAGGCCTCGCGGTGGGAGCGGGAGAACGCTGACAGTGCCTGGATGGGGCCCAGGGAGTCGGGGTCGCGCTGGTACGCCTCGCTCAGCAGCCGGTGGCCTTCCGACGCGTCGTGCCGCATGCCGGAGAGGGCGCGGCGGACCTCGCTGAGCGACTCGTGGTCCAGGGGGCCGCTGCGGCCGCGCTCCATCAGGCGGCGGGCTTCGCTGAGCCGGGTGGAGGCGTGGTCGAGGTAGACCCGGCCGCGCTCGTCGGAGCCGTCGGCGAGGCCGAGTTTGACGTCCTCGATGCCGCGCTTGAGGCCGTAGAGCGAGTCGCCGGGCAGGGCGTCGGAGCTGGCGGCGGAGACTCCGCCGAGGGCGCTCGCGGCCACGCCGACACTGAGGCCGCCCGCGGTGAGGCCCTTGGCGAGCCGGGAGCGCGGCCGGAACTTCTTCAGCGGGCTCGCGCGATGGGCGCCGCGGGCCCGAGGGGAGCGCTGCCCGGGGACCGCGCGGTCCGTCGCCCCGCCTCCGGCGGTGCCCTCCTGGAGCATGGCCTCGAAGGCTGCCACCAGCTGGGCCCGCTGGACGACCTTGACCTCCGGGTCGAGCTTCGGTTTGGGCAGCGCGTCGAGACCGGAGGCGAGCGCCATCAGGCGTCCCTGTTCGGTCTCTTCCGCGGCGGCCGGGGCCGGTCCTTCGGGCTGCTCGGCCGCCGTGCCCTGCTCGGACTGCTCCTGAAGGGCCTGGGCGAAGGCGCTCGCCCGCCGGTGCGCCGATACGTTCGCGATCACTGGCGGCACCTCCTCTCGTCATGACGGTCGACTCCCCAGGGGGTCCTGAGGGTTGCACACCCTGAGTACGACTACACGATCGAGTGACCGGTGTCGGTCAGGGGTGACCACAGGGAGTCTGCATCCCGCACAACGAGCGGCGCGGCACTTGGGTTACGGACGCCGGATGAGCGGAAGCCGGAGCCAACGGACTTTCACGGAAAGTGAGTTGACCATCGCTGAGCGTGCATACCGGTCAGCGGGCGTCTTCCGGGAGGAGTCGGGCGAGGGTGCGGACGGCCCGGTACTGGAGGGTCTTGATGGCGCCCTCGTTCTTGCCCATGACCCGGGCGGTCTCGGCGACGGAGAGGCCCTGGAGGAAGCGGAGCGTCACGCACTCCTGCTGCTGGGGGTTGAGCCGCCGCACGGCGTCGAGCAGGGCGGCGTTGGAGAGGGACTCCAGGACGGAGTCCTCGGGGGAGCGCTCGACCTCGTTGGCGTCGAGCATCTCGCCGGTGGTGACCTCGAGGCGGAAGCGGCTGGACTTGAAGTGGTCCGCGACCAGGTTGCGGGCGATGGTGACGAGCCAGGCGCCGAAGTCGCGGCCCTGCCAGGTGAAGGTGCCGATCCGGCGCAGGGCCCGCAGGAAGGTCTCGCTGGTGAGGTCCTCGGCGGTCGCCTTTCCTCCGACCCGGTAGTAGATGTACCGGTAGACGGTGTCGCTGTACTGGTCGTAGAGGCGGCCGAAGGCTTCGGCCTCGCCGGCCTGGGCGCGCTCCACGAGGTCCATCATCCGCGCGCTGTCGCTGTCCGCGGCGGGCCGGCGGGCGGTGGCCGCGCCGGACGGGCGCCCTCGTCTGCCGACCGCGGCGCTGCCCTCGGCCAGTGCGTAGCACGGGCCGACGGGTGCGGCGGTGGCGAATGCGGGGACGGCGTACGCGGTGGGGACGAAGCCGCGCAACAGGTCGAGGACCGTTGCGCGCAGCGTAGCCAGGCCCGAGGCGTCAACCCCGACGTGTGGGTACACGGGACTCCCAGAGGCAGAGCTTCCATCACGTGCAGTGCGGGACCTTTCACCCGTCGTAGCGACGGAGGGGTACCGGATTGCGTCTGAGGAGAATAACGCTTCGTGCAGGCCCTGCTACACCGAGTTGCTCAAATCACCGATTGCGTCGCTTCCGTAACCGATTGACGCCGGATCAGGTGTCGACGGCTGAACGATTGTTGATCGAAAAGGTTCGAATTGCTGATGGGTCCAGGGCATGTTGTGGCCGTGTGCAGCCAAGAGGACTGGACGCGAGGTTGTGGGGGTACGCCAGTTGGATTTACGGGGCCTGTCATCCCGTAAACAAGGGTGTCGCGGATTGACCGGATCGTCAGCGGCGGCGGCGGTGCAGGGCGATCGCCGCCGCCGTGCCGCCGGCCACCGCGCCGACGCCGGCCGCGGCGGGGATGCCGACCTTGGCCGCCTTGCGGCCGGTGCGGTAGTCGCGCAGGCGCCAGTCGAGCTCGCGGGCGTGCCTGCGCAGCTTGGAGTCCGGGTTGATGGCGTAGGGGTGGCCGACCAGGGACAGCATCGGGATGTCGTTGTGCGAGTCGCTGTAGGCGGCGCAGCGGCCCAGGTCCAGGCCCTCCGCCGCGGCCAGGGCGCGGACCGCCTCGGCCTTCGCGGGGCCGTGCAGCGGCTCGCCGACCAGCTTGCCCGTGTAGACGCCGTCCACGGACTCGGCGACCGTGCCGAGGGCGCCGGTGAGGCCCAGGCGGCGGGCGATGACCTGCGCGATCTCGACCGGGGCGGCCGTCACGAGCCACACCTTCTGGCCTGCGTCCAGATGGGCCTGGGCGAGGGCCCGGGTGCCGGGCCAGATGCGCTCGGCCATGTACTCGTCGTAGATCTCCTCGCCGATCGACTGCAGCTCGGCGACGCGGTGGCCCTTGACGATCGACAGCGCCGAGTCGCGGGCCTCCTGCATGTGCTCGGGGTCCTCGACCCCGGCCAGCCGGAACCAGGCCTGCTGCCAGGCGAACCGGGCGAGTTCGCGCGTCTCGAAGAACTTCCGTTTGTACAGGCCACGGCCGAAGTGGAAGAGCGCGGCGCCCTGCATGACGGTGTTGTCCAGGTCGAAGAAGGCGGCGGCCCGGTCGTCGCCGTGCACCGGGAACTGCGGTTCCTCGGTCGTGCCGGCGGTCTCCAGCGAGGTCTTGCGTGCTGCCTCCGCCGAAGCCTCGCCTGCCAAAACGCTCCGCGCCGTGGCGGAGCGCCTACGGGGAGTGAGCCATCCAAGAGCGGCCATGGCGTGAGCATAGCCAGTCTGTTCGGTGGTTCCGGAGTCAAGAGGTTTGGAGCGTGTGAACTCTCGGCGAGTGTGTCGTTAAAGACGCGGCGCGCGGCGATTCCGGTCGGCGTGTCCCCTGGCCTTTCGCGGGGGTTTCCCTCGTTCACGGGCGCGCGACAATGGCCGGCATGGGTTCCCTCTTTCGTCGCAAGCCCCCTCGGGACCGGCTCGTCACGCTCATCCGCAAACCCGGCTGTCATCTGTGTGATGACGCACAGGTCGTCGTGGAGAAGGTGTGCGGTGATCTCGGCGTCCCCTGGGAGCGGAAGGACATCACCGAGGATCAGGAACTGCACGACCAGTACTGGGAGCAGATCCCGGTCGTGCTGGTGGACGGCAGGCAGCACACGTTCTGGCGTGTCGACGAGGGCCGGCTACGCAAGGCGCTGACCGACTGAGACCGGCCGGTGACCTGACTGACCGAGCAGTCCAAACCGGTCGGCAGGTCGCTTAGGATCGTCCGTGGCTGGTCTCGGGGGCGGGATACACAGAGGAGTGTGCGGTTTTGCCCCCGGAAGCAGAGGAGCGACGGCGCTCGCGCGCCGGTTCCCCGCGAACGCGCCGGGGGTGCGTGAGCCCGGTCACGTTGGCCGGGCAAATCGGACACCATCTTTGTGCACGCGTTCACAAAGACATAGCCTGCATTCGACGGGGCGGTCATGTAGGGACGTATGACCGCCTACAGCCCCGCTCTACCCGCAGGAGCACCGTGGCAACTGGCCGAACTCACCGACCGGCGACCCGCAGCCGAGGGATTCCCGAGGCCACCGTCGCCCGGCTTCCGCTGTACCTCCGCGCCCTGACCGCGCTGTCGGAGCGCTCGGTGCCCACGGTCTCCTCCGAGGAGCTCGCGGCCGCGGCGGGGGTCAACTCCGCGAAGCTGCGCAAGGACTTCTCCTACCTCGGCTCCTACGGGACCCGGGGCGTCGGCTACGACGTCGAGTATCTCGTCTACCAGATCTCCCGCGAACTGGGCCTCACCCAGGACTGGCCGGTCGTGATCGTCGGTATCGGTAACCTCGGCGCCGCCCTCGCCAACTACGGCGGTTTCGCCTCCCGCGGGTTCCGGGTCGCCGCGCTGATCGACGCCGACCCGGCCATGGCGGGCAAGCCCGTCGCCGGCATCCCCGTGCAGCACTCCGACGACCTGGAGAAGATCATCCAGGACAACGGCGTGTCGATCGGTGTCATCGCCACCCCCGCCGGTGCCGCCCAGGCCGTCTGCGACCGGCTCGTGGCCGCCGGCGTCACCTCCATCCTGAACTTCGCGCCGACCGTGCTGTCCGTCCCGGACGGCGTCGACGTGCGCAAGGTCGACCTCTCCATCGAGCTGCAGATCCTCGCCTTCCACGAGCAGCGCAAGGCCGGGGAGGAGGCCGCCTCCGACGGTGGCGTCCGGGCCACCGCCGCACGCAGCGAGTCCGCCGACCAGGGGCCTGACGGGGACATGCCCGCCGTGATGCCCGCATGAGCCTCCTCGTCGTCGGACTCAGTCACCGCAGCGCCCCGGTCAGCGTGCTGGAGCGGGCCTCGCTCAGCACGGACGCGCAGGTCAAGCTGCTCCAGGACACGGTCGCCGCCGAACCGGCCGCCGAGGCCGCGGTGCTCGCCACCTGCAACCGCATCGAGCTCTACGCCGACGTGGACAAGTTCCACGCCGGTGTCGCCGAGCTGTCCACGCTGCTCGCCCAGCACAGCGGCGTCGGCCTCGAGGAGCTCACTCCCTACCTCTACGTGCACTACGAGGACCGGGCCGTCCACCACCTGTTCTCGGTGGCCTGCGGGCTGGACTCGATGGTCGTCGGCGAGGGGCAGGTCCTCGGCCAGATCAAGGACTCCCTGGCCCGGGCGCAGGAGCTGCACTCCGCGGGCCGCCTGCTGAACGACCTGTTCCAGCAGGCCCTCAGGGTCGGCAAGCGCGCCCACTCCGAGACCGGCATCGACCGCGCCGGCCAGTCCCTGGTCACCTTCGGCCTGGAGCAGCTGGCCGCGGGTGGTGACGTGGAGACCTGGGCCCGGGGCAAGAAGGCGCTGGTCATCGGGGCCGGTTCGATGTCCTCCCTGGCCGCCGCCACGCTCGCCCGCGCCGGGGTCGCCGAGGTCGTCGTCGCCAACCGCACCTTCGACCGCGCCGAGCGGCTCGCCCAGATACTCGGCGAGGGCGACGACACGGACGTGCTGGCCCGCGCGGTACCGATGGAATCGGTGCCGGCCGAGCTGACACGTGCCGACGTCGCCGTCTCCTGCACCGGCGCGACGGGCCTGGTCCTGACGGCCGAGGCGGTCGCCGCCGCGGTGGAAGGCCGTACCGGGCAGCCGGCCGCCGAGATCGCGGACGACCGCCCCGCGGAGTCCCGCCAGGCGCCACCGCAATCCGCCTCCGTCGGCAACGACGAGAACTGCCCGCTCGACCTGGCGGCCGTGCAGCCCGGCTTCTCCGTCATGGGGGAGGCCGCCGTGGCCGGCATGGACGCCGCCACGCTGGAGCAGCACGCCGCGTGGGTCGCGGGCGGCACCGTCGACCGCCGCGACGCCGCCCGCCGCGGCCCCGAGGCCGACGCCGAGCTGATCGGCGCGCTCGCCGCGACCGCCGCCACCGTCGGGCGCATCCCCGAGCGGCGCCGGCCCGAGCCGGCCGCGGAGCCGCAGCGGCCCGAGCCCGTGCTCTTCCTTCTCGACCTGGCGATGCCGCGCGACATCGACGCGGCCGTGCACCGGCTCGCCGGGGTGCGGCTGGTGGACATCGAATCGCTCGCCGAGGCCTCCGCGGACGCCCCGATGGCTGCCGATGTGGACCAGGTGCGGCGTATCGTCTCCGACGAGGTCGCGGCCTTCGGGGCAGCACTGCGGGCCGCGCACATCACGCCGACCGTGGTCGCCCTGCGCACCATGGCCGCCGACGTCGTGGCCAGCGAGATCGCCCGCCTGGACGGGCGGCTGCCCGGCCTCGACGACAAGCACCGAGCGGAGATCACCCAGACCGTGAAGCGCGTGGTCGACAAGCTGCTGCACGCGCCGACCGTGAGGGTCAAGCAACTCGCGGCCGAACCCGGCGGCGCCGGATACGCGGACGCGCTGCGAACCCTGTTCGACCTCGACCCCGAGACGGTGGCAGCCGTCTCCCGGGCCGAGGACAGCACAGAGAAGGACCGAGGCCCGGCATGAAGGACAAGGCGCTGAGGCTCGGTACCCGGCGGAGCAAGCTCGCCATGGCCCAGTCCGGGCAGGTGGCCGAGGCCGTGAGCCGGGTGACCGGGCGGCCCGTCGAACTCGTCGAGATCACCACGTACGGCGACGTCTCACGCGAGCAGCTCGCCCAGATCGGCGGCACCGGCGTGTTCGTGACCGCCCTGCGCGACGCGCTGCTCAAGGGCGAGGTCGACTTCGCGGTGCACTCGCTGAAGGACCTGCCCACCACGCAGCCCGACGAACTGGTCGTCGCCGCCGTGCCCGTACGGGAGGACCCACGGGACGTCATCGTCGCCCGGGACGCCCTGAAGCTCACCGACCTGCCCCACGGGGCCCGCATCGGTACCGGCTCGCCGCGCCGCATGGCGCAGCTCAACGCGTATGCGCGCAGCCACCGCCTGGACATAGAGACGGTGCCGATACGCGGAAACGTCGACACCCGCATCGGGTTCGTACGGGCCGGTGAGCTCGACGCCGTCGTGCTCGCCGCCGCCGGACTGAACCGGATCGGCCGGGGTGACGAAGTGACCGATTTCCTGTCGGTCGATACGGTTTTGCCCGCCCCCGGCCAGGGGGCCCTGGCGATCGAGTGCAGGGCGGGGCGCACCGCCCAAGACGCTGCCCTCGTCGCCGCGCTCGCCGAACTCGACGACCCGTTCACACGGGTCGCCGTGACGGCCGAGCGGTCACTGCTCGCCGCCCTGGAGGCCGGCTGCAGCGCCCCTGTGGGCGCGCTGGCCGACCTTCTGGCCGACGGGCAGACTGTCAAGGAAATGCGCCTGCGCGGCGTCGTCGGCACCACCGACGGCACGCGCATGGTGCAGCTGTCCACCACCGGTCCCGTGCCCGAGACGCACGACCGGGCAACGGCGCTCGGTCGCGAACTCGCGGCCGAGATGCTCGCCCAGGGCGCGGCCGGTCTGATGGGGGAGCGAGCACATTGAGCCCCACCACCCTTTCCGCCGGTCCTGAACACGGGCACGTCACCTTCCTGGGTGCCGGACCCGGAGATCCGGGACTGCTGACTCTGCGCGCCGTGGAGGCGCTGGCGCACGCGGACGTCCTCGTCGCCGAGCACGAGGTGCTCGACGTCGTACGTCAGCACGCCAGGCAGGGCGTATCCGAAGTGCACACGGACACGAATCCTTCCCAGGATCCGGCGCCGGGCACAGGAACGCCCCAGCTGACGGTAGTTGACGGCACGTCAACCACCGTCGCCGTCCCCGCGGTGCGGGATGCCGCACATCTTGTCATGGAGGCCGCGCGGGGCGGCAGGCGGGTCGTGCGTGCGGTGTCCGGCGACCCGGGCCTCGACACGTACGCCGCCGAGGAGATGCTGGCGTGCGCCGCCGCCGGGGTGCCCTTCGAGGTCGTCCCCGGTATCGCGAGCGCCGTCGGTGTGCCCGCGTACGCCGGTGTGCCGCTGCGGGACGCGCAGGGCGCGGACGTGCGGTTCGTCGACGCGCGGACGGCCTCGGACCGGTGCTGGACGGAGGTCGGCGCCTCGGACGGCACGGTCGTCGTCTCCACGACGCTGGACTCCGTCGCCGCGGCGGCCGGCGAGCTCGTCTCCGCGGGCCGCAAGCCGGACACCCCGATGACGGTCACCGTCGCCGGTACGACCACCCGGCAGCGCACCTGGACCGCCACGCTCGGCACGATCGCGCAGACGCTGAAGCAGGCCAAGGTGCTGCCGTCGCCCGAGGGCGGCCGGCCGGTGATAGCCGTGGTCGGTGAGCGTTCCGCCGCCGCCCAGCGCGACCAGCTCGCGTGGTTCGAGTCCAAGCCGCTGTTCGGCTGGAAGGTGCTCGTGCCGCGGACCAAGGAGCAGGCGGTGTCGCTCTCCGACCAGCTGCGGTCGTACGGGGCCGTGCCGCACGAGGTGCCGACGATCGCCGTGGAACCGCCGCGCACGCCCCAGCAGATGGAGCGGGCGGTCAAGGGGCTCGTCACGGGCCGCTACGAGTGGATCGCCTTCACCTCGGTGAACGCGGTCAAGGCCGTGCGGGAGAAGTTCGAGGAGTACGGGCTCGACGCCCGCGCCTTCGCCGGGATCAAGGTCGCGGCGGTCGGCGAGCAGACGGCCAACGCGCTGATCGCCTTCGGCGTGAAGCCGGACCTGGTGCCGAGCGGGGAGCAGAGCGCGGCCGGACTGCTGGAGGACTGGCCTCCCTACGACCCGGTGTTCGACCCGATCGACCGGGTGTTCCTGCCGCGTGCCGACATCGCCACGGAGACGCTGGTCGCCGGGCTGATCGAGCTCGGCTGGGAGGTCGACGACGTCACCGCCTACCGGACCGTGCGGGCCTCGCCGCCGCCGGCGGAGACCCGGGAGGCGATCAAGGGCGGCGGTTTCGACGCCGTTCTCTTCACCTCGTCGTCGACCGTGCGGAACCTGGTGGGTATCGCCGGCAAGCCGCACAACGTCACCGTGATCGCGTGTATCGGCCCGGCCACGGCGAAGACCGCCGAGGAGCACGGGCTCCGGGTGGACGTCATGGCTCCGGAGCCGTCCGTGCTGAAGCTCGCGGAGGCGCTGGCCGACTTCGGCGCGAAGCGGAGAGCCGCCGCTGTGGAGGCCGGGGATCCTGTGACCCGTCCGAGTGAGAGGCGGCCGGGGGCTCGGCGGCGGCGTTCCACCACGTGACGTGTGCCCGGTGAAGGTCACCGACTGACAGTGCCGTGCGGCCCTCGTACTCGCGCAAGCGACCGCGGGGGCCGCGCGCGGTCCCGCCCCGTCAGGGGCGCCCTTCGGGACCGAGTGCTGCCCGGATCCGGCTGAGCCACTCCGTGCCCAGCCGACGCCCGTCCGGGAACTGGTCGTATCGATCCCAGCGCCAGGTGGTGATCACCGCCAGCACGAGGATCCGGCACTCGCGCAGCAGGCCTTGATCGACGCCCGGGTAGTGCTCGCCGACTTCCTCGGGCGCGTGGGCGAGGTCGAACTCGACGGGTCCGCGGCAGCACGTCTCGAGGTCTATGAACAGCGGCCCGTTCTTCGTGGAGAGCACGTTGCCCGGGTGCGGCTCGCCGTGCAGCAACTGCTCGGCACCGCCGCGTTCGCCGATCAGTCGCCTCATGCTCCGCAGCGTGTCGCCGAGCAGCTCCCGGTCCGCGTCGGCGAGTGCCGGGGTGCGGTCGCGGTCGGCCACGAGGTGCTGTGCCTGCTCGATGCGGTCCGTGAAGTGCGGTGCCGGGACATCGAGCGTGCGCATGCCGGCATGCAGCCGCTCGAGCGCACGGGCGTAGTCGGCCGGTGAGACCTCTTGAGGTGTCACGGGCTCGTGGTAGGTCCACAGCGTGACCACGAAGCCGTCACGCTCATGGACGCGCGGCTCCACTCGGGGATCGAGAGCAGCCACCGGGCACCCGGATCCGGCGAGCCGCTGGGCGAGCTCGACCTCGAACCGCGCGACCTGGTCCGCTACGGGTGCCACCCGGGCCAGGACGTCACAGGGCAGCAGGCGCAGAGTGAGCTTGTTCGAGTTCTGAAGAACGATCGCGTCGTCGACGGTCAGGCCGAGTGATGACGCGGTCGACATGGCCACGGCCACCGCACGCCGGACCTCTGACGCCTGCACCGTCGCCCGGCCCCCTCCCCCTGAGCGCTGCCACCGCTCCCCGAGCGGTGCGACCCGCGCACCCTAGCAAGACCCACCGGGCCGGCCCACTACGCAGGAGTCACCGCGTGGCCGTAGCGGAGGAGGTTGGCCGGGTCGTAGGTGGCCTTGTCGTGGCGCAGTCGGGCGTAGACCTCCGGGGTCCAGGCGCGGGCTCGGTCCTGTTCGTCGCCCGGGGTGCCGTGAATGTTGACCATGGTGTGGCCGGTGCCGTAAGGGGCCATCGCGGTGTAGAGGCGGGTCGTCGCCTGTTCGACGGCTTCGGCCACCGGGGGTGCGGACAGGACGCCGACCGACTCCATGAAGTAGCGGGCGTCGCGTGCGCAGACGGCGTCCTCGACCGGGGCCGGGCGGGCCAACGTGCCGCCCATGTGGCGCAACGAGGCCACCAGCAGCGGGTAGTCGGCACCGGCTGTGGGGCCGACCTGTTCCAGGAACGCGCTGATGGCGTCGGAGGGCAGTTCGCGCAGGAGCAGGCAGCACTCGCGGGCCGGAAGCGGGTCCTGGGGTTCCATGTGGATGCGGTCCAGGGCCGTGTAGTCCATCTCCTCGACCAGGTCCACGGCTACGGGGGCGGCCTGGCGGAGCGGGGCGATCAGCGCCTCGCCCTCGGCCGGGCCGCCGGGCCAGGCGATCGCGACACGGGCCCAGAAGCCGCCGCGCAGGGGTTCCGGGATCTGGGGGATGGGCGGCAGGCGGAGCATCGAGAACATGCTGCACATCTCGTCGGGGACGGTGCGGGTCCAGTCCGTCCAGGCCCGCAGCAGGGCCTCCGCGTGTTCGCCATGGCAGTGGATTCCGCCGCCGTAGAGGCGGGGGACGGGGAGCAGTTCGGTGACGAGGGACGTGACGACGCCTACGTTGCCCTTGCCGCCGCGCAGGGCCCAGAACAGTTCCGGTTCCTGCTGGGAGTCCGTTTCGCGCAGGTGACCGTCCGGGGTGACGACCTGGAAGGAGCGGACCAGGTCGGCGGCGTAGCCGTAGGCACGGCCCAGGACGGGGAGTCCGCCGCCGAGGATGTAGCCGACGACGCCGGCGTCGGTGGAGGTGCCGCAGAGGCCGGAGAGGCCGTGGGGGGCGGCTGCGGCCAGGACGTCGCTCCACTTCGCGCCCGCGGCGACGGTGGCGGTGCGGGTGGTGGGGTCCGTCCGTACGTCCGTCATACGGGACGTGGTGATCAGGAGACCGTGCTCGATGGGGAAGTTGGCGCCGTGGCCGGTGGCCTGGACGGCCACGGGGGTGCCGGTGGCATTCGCCCAGCGCATGGCGGTGACGATGTCGTCCGGGCCGGTCGCCCCTATGACGATGTCCGGTGTGTGGAGGGCGGCGAGGTTGAAGCCCGTGACCTCGTCGGCGTAGGCGGGGTCCCCGGGGCGGAGGACCGGACCGTTGATCTCCGAGAGGGCGAAGAGGTCGGGGGTATGGGGGTGGGTGGTCATCGCGTCCTCCGTGTGGGGGGGTGGGTACGGAGGGACGGCGGCGGTGTCGTTCGGCCGTCGGGGTCCTTGTCCTTGGACCTTCAGGATGGACCCTGGGTGGGCGGGGGCGCACTGTGGGGCTGTGGCTGCGTGGTGCTCGGCGTCGGGGCCGGGGCGGGGCGTTGCGCAGCCCGGCGCGGCGGGGTGCCGCCGCGCCCACCCTCCCCGAGCTCTCGGCTTCTCCCGGCGTCCGACATCGCGTCGGCATCGGGGGGTTTTGGGCGGGCGTAGCGTAGGGGGCATGACGACGTACGGATCTTTTCCCGGTACGCGGCCGCGGCGTTTGCGGAGTAACCCCGTCATGCGTCGGATGGTCGCCGAGACCAGGCTGCACCCCGCCGACCTCATCCTTCCGGCCTTCGTGCGTGAGGGCGTCGACGAACCCGTGCCGATCGCCGCCATGCCGGGGGTCGTGCAGCACACCCGGGACAGCTTGAAGAAGGCCGCCGCGGAGGCGGTCGCGGCCGGTGTCTCCGGGATCATGCTGTTCGGCGTGCCGGAGGAGTCGAAGAAGGACGCGCTCGGGACGCCGGGGACCGATCCGGACGGGATCCTGCAGGTCGCCCTGCGGGACGTGCGGGCCGAGGTCGGTGACGAACTCCTCGTCATGTCCGATCTGTGCCTCGACGAGACCACCGACCACGGGCACTGCGGCGTGCTGGACGACCAGGGGCGGGTCGACAACGACGCGACCCTGGAGCGGTACGCCGAGATGGCCCAGGTGCAGGCCGATGCCGGGGCCCATGTGGTGGGCCCCAGCGGGATGATGGACGGGCAGGTCGGGGTCATCCGGGACGCCCTCGACCAGATCGGGCGGGAGGATGTCGCCATCCTCGCCTACACCGCGAAGTACGCCTCGGCCTTCTACGGCCCCTTCCGGGAGGCCGTCGCCTCGTCCCTGCAGGGGGACCGTAAGACGTACCAGCAGGATCCGGCGAACGTGCGGGAGTCCCTGCGGGAGCTCGCCCTCGATCTCGAGGAGGGCGCCGACATGGTGATGGTCAAGCCCGCCGGCCCCTACCTGGACATCCTCGCCCGGGTCGCCGACGCCGTGGACGTGCCCGTCGCCGCCTATCAGATCTCCGGTGAGTACTCGATGATCGAGGCCGCCGCCGAGAAGGGCTGGATCGACCGGGACCGCGCGATCATGGAGGCCCTGACCGGCATCCGGCGGGCCGGGGCCCGGAACATCCTCACCTACTGGGCCACCGAGGTGGCCCAGAAGCTGAACCGTCAGTAGGACCTCAGCAGGACATCAGCAGGACCTCAGTAGGAGAGGGCCTGGTCCATGTCCCGCAGCCAGTAGGTGACCGCCAGCGAGCTGTCGTAGTACACGCCCGCGGCGGGCAGCTTCGGGGTCGCCGAGGGGCCGCCGCTGCTGTTCGGCGTGCGGCCCTGGAAGCCGACCGTGAGCTGGTGGCTGGTCCTGCCGTGCTCGCCGCTGCCGTCGGCCGCCGACAGCACCACGCCCGCGTAGCCGGACTCGCCCGGCGCCAGGGTCGTCACGGCCTGCGGCTTCGAGTCCTCGATCGGCTGCGGGACCCACTGCATCTCGTCGAAACGGAGCACCGGGAAGTACGTCAGGTCGCAGTACTTCGAGCCGGTGTTCCTGACCGTGATCAGCATGTGGTTGAGGGGCCGGGGGACCGGCTGGGCCGTGACGGTGGTGTTGGAGCCGTTGCAGGAGACGCGGTTGGCCGGGTCGGCGGGGCCGGTGGGCTTGGCGGCTTTGGACTTCTGGCCCTTCGCGTTGGTGGCGGCCACTGAGGTTCCGTTCTTCGCGTTGGCGGCCGTCCCCGAGCTCTTGTCCTTGGCGCCGGTGGCCGCGGTGGTCGCGGTGGTCGCGGTGGCCGTGGGGGTCGCCTTCGCCGATGACGTCAGCTGGGGCTTCGCGGCACCCTCGTCCTTCGTGCTCGTGCCGTCCTGGCACGCCGTGAGGGCGAGGGTGGCCAGCAGGGCGACGGGGAGGGCGTGGAGCTTGCGCATGAGTGGGTTTCCTTTCGGACAAACGTCGTTGGCATACGGGCCCCAGCGAGCCGCGCCACCGGCGTGCCGGGAGCGGCGTGCTTGGATGACCTGAGCTTGTGCGGTGATCCGTCCCGGCCGCCACGGCCGGCGGACGATCAGGGACGCTGGAACGCCCGCACAGGACGTGACCAGGGGAAACGCCCCTCCCCTGGAACGGGGGAATGGGACGGTGGGGCGCACGGGGGATGGAGGAACGGGTGTCGGAAGGCACGGCCGCGGCTGACTTCGCCGCGCTGCTGGGGGAGTTGAAGGAGCGCTCCGGGCTGAGCTACGGGGTGCTCGCCAAGCGGCTCCACATGAGTACGTCGACGCTGCACCGGTACTGCAACGGGGACGCCGTACCGACCGATTACGCGCCGGTGGAGAGGCTCGCCCGGCTGTGCAAGGCGTCGCCCGAGGAGCTCGTCGAGTTGCATCGGCGGTGGGTGCTCGCGGATGCCGAGAGGGGGCGCAAGGGCGCTGTCGCTCCGGTGCCGGAGGTGGTGCGCGAGGTCGTGCCCGAGGTGGAGGCGGCTTCGGAGGAGGGTCGTTCGGAAGAACTTGAGGTGGGTGTTCCGGAGGGGGCCTCGGGCCACCGTCCGCGCCGGCCGCGGCGTACGCTGCTCGCCGGTGTCGCCGTCGCCGTGGTCCTGGGCGGGGTCGGCCTCGCCGTGGCCGTGCCCTCGGGCGGGGGCGACGAGGCCGGGCGTGGCGGTTCGGCGGCGGTGTCCGACGAAGGGCGTCTGCCGGACGGCGGAACGGCCGCCTCCGTGTTGCCGTCGGGCAGCCCCTCCTCCCGCACCGGCAAGGGCGAGAACAAGGACAGCGACAAGGACAAGGACGAGAGCGAGAGCGAGGGGAAGGACGCCCCCTCCAAAGCCCCCGCATCGTCCGCCCCTGCCGCCGGCACTGACACCGGCACCGGCACCGATCGCCCCCGCCGGGACACGACCGAGGCCTCCGGACCCGCCCCCCTCACCGTGAACACCAGCCCGCACGCCTGGGAAGGCCCCTGCTCCCAGCACTACCTGGTGAACCGGCCGCCGGGTCAGGTCGGGCCGCCGCCGCTGGAGCAGGACGCGCCCGCCTGGGTGGCGGCGATGGGGGCCGTTCCGTCCGGGGAGCAGTACCTGAAGCTCACCGTGCAGGGCACCGGCAAGGAGACGGTGGTGATCGACCGGCTGACGGTCCGTATGGCCGGCAAGCGGGCGCCCCTCGCATGGAACGACTACGCCATGGGCTACCCGGGTGTCGGCTGCGGCGGCGACGTCCCCGAGCGCTCCTTCACGGTCGCCCTCGATGCCGCGCGGCCCGCCGTCGTCCCCGAGGCCGGGCATCGCGACTTCCCGTTCAAGGTGAGTGAGTCCGACCCGGAGGTGTACTACATCCGGGCCGACGCGTCCGCGTACGACGTCAGCTGGTACCTGGAGCTGAGCTGGTCCAGCGGCAGCCGCGAGGGCACGCTGACCGTGGACGACCGGGGCCGGCCCTTCCGTACCAGCGGGAACAACGGGCGCCCGGCGTACGAGTTCCCGCTGGGCGGCGAGAAGTGGGTCGAGGCCGGGACCACCGACTGACTCAGCGGAACTCGCGCACCAGCTCGATCCTGCCGATGATGTGGGCGTTGAACTCGTCGAGCTCCTCGGCCGGGACCCACAGTTCGAGGATCGTCTCTCCGCCGGCCTGCTGGACCGGGTACCGGCGGAGGAAGTCGGACGCGACCTCGAAGCGGGTGACGAAGCCGGCGCCGTCGTGCTTGACGTTCCAGTCGCGCGCGATTCTCACGGCGTAGTCCTCGTTGAGAACCGGGTAGAAGATCGGCTGCTCGGGGAGCCGGGGCGGCCAGGCGCGCCAGTCGAGTTGCCGCACCAGGTCCAGTTCCTTGGGGCCGGTCGGGCGCCAGAGGGTCGTCGTCGCCGGCCGGTCGGTGCGCATGGGCACCATCAAATCACCTGAGGCGTTAGGTTGTTGACCGACGTGTGGTTGCCAATTGAACCACCTACCTCTCAGGAGACGTCCATGACCGCTGACGCCCTCAGCCAGGATCCTTCCGAGCTGCAGAGGAGGATCGACAGCAGCAAGGCGCACCCGGCCCGGGTCTACGACGTCTTCCTCGGCGGCAAGGACCACTACCCCGCCGACCGGGAAGCGGCCGCCGCAGCGCTCGCCGCCAACCCGCGCGGGTACCTCGACGTACGGCACAACCGCGACTTCCTGCGGCGCGCGGTCACCGGACTCGTGGAACAGGACGGGATCCGGCAGTTCCTCGACATCGGGACCGGGCTGCCGACCGCCGAGAACGTGCACCAGATCGCCCAGCGGATCGCGCCCACGTCACGGGTCGTGTACGTCGACAACGACCCGGTCGTGCTGGCGCACGCGCGGGCCCTGCTGACCAGCGGGCCCGAGGGGCGCACGGACTACATCGACGCCGATCTGCGGGAACCTGGCCGCATCCTCGAACAGGCCGCGAAGACACTGGACTTCGACCAGCCGGTCGCGCTGTGCATGGTCGCCGTCCTGCACTTCGTGGCGGACGACGAGGCGTATCCGCTGGTGCGCGAGCTGCTCGACGCGCTGCCCGTCGGCAGCCGGCTGGTGCTCAGTCACCTCACCGAGGACCTCAACCCGGAGAACATCCGGGCCGTCCAGCGGACCTACACGGAGCGGGGGTTCACCTTCGTGCTGCGGTCCCGGGCCGATGTCGAGCGGTTCTTCACGGAGAACCGGCTGGAGCTCGCCGACCCGGGCGTCGTCCCCGCGCACCGCTGGCGGCCCGACCACGCCGCGCCCGTCCCCGAGCAGCCGGACGCGTCCTTCCTCGCCGGGCTCGACGACATCGAGAAGGTGCGCTACCGCGACATCAACGACGTGACGGACGCGGACATCAACGTCTACGCCGCGATCGGCGCGAAGGGCTGAACACCCCTGCTCGTCCGGATCCCGGAAATCTTCTTGTAGATGGCACGTATTTCTCTAGGGTGCGGGTCACCAGCCTCACCGCAGCCGAAGGAGCCGTGTCATGACCGTCGCCGAGTCCGCGTCCGTCCGTTCCCCCGTACCACCCCTGGCCGCGCGGGCCCTGGGCGTCGGCGGCTCCCCCGTGCGGGACATCCTCGCCGTCACCGCCCGCCCCGAGGTGATCAACTTCGCGGGCGGGCTGCCGGCGCCGGAGCTGTTCGACACGGAAGGCATCACGGCCGCGTACCACGCCGTGCTCGCCGCCTCACCCGCGCGGGCGCTGCAGTACTCCATGACCGAGGGCGAGCCCCCGCTGCGGGCCGCGCTCGCCGCCCGCACCACCGCGCGTGGCCTGCCGACCGGCCCCGACGATCTGCTCGTCACCACCGGCTCCCAGCAGGCCCTCTCCCTCCTGGCCACCGCCCTGCTCGAACCCGGGGACACCGTCCTCGTGGAGAACCCCTGCTATCTGGCGGCGCTTCAGGCCTTCGGCTTCGCCGGAGCCAGGGTCCTGGCCGTGCCCGGCGACGACCACGGCGTCGACCCCGAGGCGCTGGAGGAACTCGTGGTGCGCGAGCGGCCCAAGCTGCTCTACACCGTGCCCACCTTCCAGAACCCCACCGGCCGCACACTGCCCGCCGGGCGGCGCGCCGCCGTGGCCGCGATCGCCGCCCGGCGCGGGCTGTGGATCGTCGAGGACGACCCCTACGGGGAACTCCGCTACGAGGGAGAACGCGTGCCCTGGATCGCCGCCCACCCCGGAGCCGAGGACCGGACGGTGCTGCTCGGCAGCTTCTCCAAGGTCATGGCGCCCGGACTGCGCCTGGGCTGGCTGCGCGCGCCCGGGGACCTGCGGCACGCCTGTGCCGTCGCCAAGCAGGCCGCCGACCTGCACACCCCGACCGTCAACCAGCTCGCCGCGGCCCGGTACCTGGCCGACAACGACCTGGACGCCCATGTCGCACGCGTCGCCGGCGTGTACCGCGAGCGTCGGGACGCCATGCTTGCCGGACTGCCCGGGGCGCTGCCCGAGGGATCGGTCTGGAACCGGCCCGAGGGCGGCATGTTCCTCTGGGCCCGCCTGCCGGAGCCGTACGACACGACGGCCCTGCTGCCGCGGGTCCTGCGGCAGAACGTGGCATACGTTCCCGGCGCCCCCTTCCACGCCGGCCCACCCGACCGCACGACCCTGCGGCTGTGCTTCGTGACGCAGACGCCGCAGGAGATCGGGGACGGGCTACGGAGGCTGGGGGAGGGGCTGCGGGCCTAAGCCCAGAGACGGAGCGGCAGTTCGTGCTGTGGACCGCCGACGGGTCGGCCGTGGGTGGCTACGGTGACGGCATGTCCGACTCCTCGCGATTCGACCTCGACGCGTACCTTCACCGGATCGGATGGGAGGGGGAGCGCCGGGCGGTCCCGGCGACCCTGCGCGGTGTGCACCTGGCGCACATGCGGGCCATCCCGTTCGAGAACCTGGACGCGCTGCGCCGTACGGCCCCCTCCCTCGACCCCGCCGACATCGGTGCCAAGCTGGTGCAGAGCCGGCGCGGCGGCTACTGCTACGAGCACAACACGCTGTTCGCCTGCGCCCTGGAGGCGCTGGGCTTCCGGGTGACGCGGCTGAACGCGCGGGTCGTCCTGGGCGCGGACAGCTTCGCGAGCCGGCCGCGCACCCACATGGCACTGCAGGTCGAGGTCCCCGGCGACCCCCGGCCGTACCTGGCGGACGTCGGCTTCGGGGCCGTCGGGGCGCTGCTTCAGCCGGTGCCGCTGGTGGCCGACGTCGTGTTCGACGGCGCCGGGCGGCGGCACCGCCTGGTGCACGCGCCGCACGACGGTCCGCTTCGGATGTGGGTGCTCGAGGCCCACGACCAGCACAAGGACGACTGGACCCCGCAGTACGCCTTCACCCTGGAGCCCTTCGAGAAGCCCGACTTCGACGTCATCAACTGGCACGTCGGCACGAATCCACGCTCACCGTTCACCCAGCGCCTCTACGTCCAGCACGTCGACGCCGACCGGCATCTGCTGCTCGACGGCCGGCTCCTCATCGAGACGCGAGCCGACGGCACGGTCACGGAGCGGGAGGTGACCGGTGAGGCGGAGGTACGGCGGCTGCTGGACGAGGAGTTCGGGATCAGCGCACCGGAAGGGATGACGCTGATCGCGGACAGCATCTGACCTACATGCTCCCTACGGTCGTGCCATGACTCCTTCCACGACTCCTTCCACGACTACTTCCACGGAGAAGAGGGAACTGTCACGGGCACTCGCGGAGCAGCGGGAACTGCTGCTGATCACCGTGCAAGGGCTCGACGACACACAGGCCGCGCGGCGTACGACGGTGAGCGAGCTGACCCTGGGCGGGATCGTGAGGCATCTCGCCCAGGGGGAGCGGACGTGGACACAGATCATGGTCAGGGGCGACGGTGAGCTGCCCGACGGCATGCTCGACATGGAGCAGTACCGCATGGGCGAGGGCGACACCCTCGCCGGGCTGCTGGAGCGGTACGCGCAGGCCGCGCGGGCGACCGAGGAGGCCGTGGCGGCACTCCCGGACCTGGACGTCAGGGTGCCCCTGCCGAGGACTCCGTGGTCTCCGCCGGAGCCCGAGTACTGGTCGGCACGGCAGATCCTGCTGCACATGATCAGGGAGACGGCCCAGCACGCCGGGCACGCGGACATCATCCGGGAGGCGCTGGACGGGGCGAACACCACGGCCCGCCGCTGAACCCGGCCGAGGGCGGCACTCCACGGGGGAGGTGCCGCCCTCGGCCTGTCAGCGCATGCCGGGCTCAGAGTCGCTCAGGCGTCCGAATCCCCAGCAGGCCCATGCCCCGGTGGAGCGTGCGGGCCGTGATGTCGCAGAGGAACAGGCGGTTCTCGATCTGCTCGGGCGTCTCGGCCTTCAGCACCGGGCACTTGTCGTAGAACGTCGTGTAGAGCGACGCCAGCTGGTACAGGTACGCCGCCAGCTTGTGCGGGGCGTACTCCGCCGCCGCCTCGGCGACCGTCGCCGCGAACGAGTCCACGTGCAGCCCCAGCGCGCGCTCCGCCTCGTGCAGCTCCAGCTCCGGGTGCGCGGCCGGGCGGGCCTCGCCGGCCTTGCGCAGGATGGACTGGATACGGGCGTAGGCGTACTGGAGGTAGACGGAGGTGTCGCCGTTCAGCGAGACCATCTGGTCCAGGTCGAACTTGTAGTCGCGGTTCGCCGACGTCGACAGGTCCGCGTACTTCACCGCGCCGACACCCACCTGGGTGCCCCGCTCGGCGATCTCCTCCTCGGAGAGGTCCTGGGCCTTCTCCCGGACCACCGCCGACGCGCGGTCGATCGCCTCGTCGAGGAGGTCGACCAGGCGGACCGTCTCGCCCTCACGGGTCTTGAACGGCTTGCCGTCCTTGCCGAGGACCGTCCCGAAGGCGAGCTGGACCGCGTGCACGTCCTCGTTCAGCCAGCCGGCGCGGCGGGCCGTCTCGAAGACCATCTTGAAGTGCAGCGACTGGCGGGCGTCGACGACGTAGAGGAGCGTGTTCGCCTTCAGGTTGAAGACGCGGTCGCGGATCGCCGACAGGTCGGTCGCCGCGTAGCCGTAGCCGCCGTCCGACTTCTGCACGATCAGCGGGACCGGGTTGCCGTCCGGGCCCTTGATGTCGTCGAAGAAGACGCACAGCGCGCCCTCGGAGCGGACCGCGACGCCCGACTCCTCCAGCAGGCGGCAGGTCTCCGCGAGCATGTCGTTGTAGCCGGACTCGCCGACGATGTCGGGGTCGCGGATCTCCATGTCCAGCTTCTCGAAGACGGAGAAGAAGTAGATCTTCGACTCGTCGACGAACTTCTGCCACATGGCGAGGGTCTGCGGGTCGCCCGCCTGGAGGTCGACCACCCGGCGCCGGGCGCGCGTCTTGAACTCCTCGTCGGCGTCGAAGAGCTTGCGGGCGGCCTTGTAGAGGCGGTCGAGATTCGACATCGCCTCTTCGCCGGAGGTCTCGTCGGCCTTGTGGTCCAGCTCGTGCGGGTGCTCCTCCAGGTACTGGATGAGCATGCCGAACTGGGTGCCCCAGTCGCCGATGTGGTGCCGCCGGACCACGTTCTCGCCGGTGAACTCCAGCAGCTGCGCCACCGAGTCGCCGATCACCGCGGAGCGCAGGTGACCCACGTGCATCTCCTTCGCCACGTTCGGCTGGGCGTAGTCGATGACCGTGGTGCCCGGCCGCTCGGCGTGCGGCACACCGAGGCGGCCGGTGTCGTCCGCGTAGCGCGCGGCGAGGTTCTGGGTGATCGCACGGTCGGTGACCGTGATGTTCAGGAAGCCGGGGCCGGAGACCTCGACCTCCTTGATCACCTCACCCGACTCGACCTGGGAGACGACCTGCGTCGCCAGCTCCCGCGGGTTCGCCTTCTCCTTCTTCGCGAGGGCCAGGATCCCGTTGGCCTGGAAGTCCGCCCGGTCGCTTCGTCGCAGCAGCGGGTCCGCGGAGCCGGCCTGCGGCACAGCCGCCGACAGGGCCGCCGCGAGGCGCTGGTGGACGGAGTCGCTGAGGGACGTGACCGAGGCCATAGGTAAGGGTGCCGTTCTCCTCGAGGGAATCGATAGACACGGCCAGTATTCCATGCGGGTAAAGCCGTTTTTCCGGGCGCAACCGGGTCTGGGACAATGTTGCGGTCAGCCGTGCGACCGTACCGGCTGCCCGATGGAGAAAGAAGGACGTGCCGATCGTGGCTCAGAGCACCGAGACCACCGACTGGGTCTCCCGTTTCGCGGATGAGGTCATCGAGGAGTCGGAGCGTCGGGCCCCGGGCAAACCCGTCGTCGTCGCGTCCGGGCTCTCACCGTCCGGGCCCATCCACCTCGGGAACCTCCGCGAGGTCATGACCCCGCACCTCGTCGCCGACGAGATCCGCCGCCGGGGGTACCAGGTGCGGCACCTGATCTCCTGGGACGACTACGACCGCTACCGCAAGGTGCCCGCCGGTATCGCGGGCGTCGACGAGTCCTGGGCCGAGCACATCGGCAAGCCGCTCACCTCCGTCCCGGCGCCGAAGGGCTCCTCGCACCCGAACTGGGCCGAGCACTTCAAGGCCGCGATGATCGAGTCGCTGGCCGAGCTGGGCGTGGAGTTCGACGGGATCAGCCAGACCGCGCAGTACACCTCCGGCGTGTACCGCGAGCAGATCCTGCACGCCATGAAGCACCGCGGCGACATCGACGCGATCCTCGCCCAGTACCGCACGAAGAAGGCCCCCGCCAAGAAGCAGCAGGGCCAGAAGCCGGTCGACGAGGCCGAGCTGGAAGCCGCCGAGGGCTCCGGCGCGGCCGGCGAGGACGACGGCAGCTCCGGCTCCGCCGGGTACTTCCCGTACAAGCCGTACTGCGGCAACTGCGAGAAGGACCTCACCACCGTCACGTCCTACGACGACGACTCCACCGAGCTGACGTACGCCTGCACCGCGTGCGGCTTCTCGGAGACGGTCCGGCTGAACGAGTTCAACCGCGGCAAGCTGGTCTGGAAGGTCGACTGGCCGATGCGGTGGGCGTACGAGGGTGTCGTGTTCGAGCCGAGCGGTGTCGACCACTCGTCCCCCGGGTCGTCGTTCCAGGTCGGCGGGCAGATCGTCGGGATCTTCGGCGGGAAGCAGCCGATCGGCCCGATGTACGCGTTCGTCGGCATCTCCGGCATGGCGAAGATGTCCTCGTCCCGTGGCGGGGTGCCCACGCCCGCCGACGCCCTGAAGATCATGGAGCCGCAGCTGCTGCGCTGGCTGTACGCCCGGCGCAGGCCCAACCAGTCCTTCAAGGTCGCCTTCGACCAGGAGATCCAGCGGCTCTACGACGAGTGGGACCGGCTGGACGCCAAGGTCGCCGACGGCAGCGCGCTGCCGGCCGACGTGGCCGCGTACTCCCGCGCCGTGCGTACGGCCGCGGGCGAGCTGCCGCGGACGGCCCGGCCGCTGCCGTACCGGACGCTGGCGTCCGTCGCGGACATCACCGCCGGGCACGAGGACCAGGCGCTGCGTATCCTCAGCGAACTGGACCCCGAGCAGCCGCTCACCTCGCTCGACGAGGCCCGGCCGCGCTACGACAAGGCCGAGGCCTGGATCAACACGCACGTACCCGCCGACCAGCGGACCATCGTGCGGGACGAGCCCGACGCCGAGCTGCTGAAGTCGCTCGACGAGCAGGGGCTCCAGTCGCTCCGGCTGCTGCTGGACGGGCTCGCCGAGCACTGGTCGCTGGACGGGCTGACGCACCTGGTGTACGGCGTGCCGAAGGTGCAGGCCGGGTTCTCCGCCGACGCGACGCCGAAGGAGCTGCCGCCGGAGATCAAGACGGCCCAGCGGTCCTTCTTCGCTCTGCTGTACCACCTGCTGGTGGGGCGGGACACCGGGCCGCGGCTGCCCACGCTGCTGCTCGCGGTGGGGCAGGAGCGGGTGCGGGCGCTGCTCGGGGAGTAGTCGCCGTCGGCAGGAAAAGGGGGCCCTCGTTCGAGGGCCCCCTTTTCCTGGTGCGGGTCAGGCGATGTGCTCTTCCGCCAGCTCTGCGTTGAGGCGGTTGGAGAAGCGATTCACCATGCGCTTGGACTCGGCCTCGTCCAGGGCGACGCCGTACGTCGCCTCGACGTCGGCGATGAAGCCGCGTGGGGTGGGCGCCCCGTTCCCGCTCTTTATCGACTCACGGAAGACTTGGTAGTACGCCTCCTCGTCCGGCTCGGGGGCCGGCGGAATGCCGCCGCCGTCGCCCAGTTCACGGGTGCGGTTGGGGCCGACCGGGATGGGGAAGCTGCCGGTGTCCTCCGGGGAGGGGGACTCCTGTGGCTGGTCGAGGTACTGCTCGGCCTGCTGCTCCTCGGCAATCCACTGGGCGTACCGCTCGGGGTCGTAGGCCGGGTCGTAGCCGCCCTGGTACTCCACCTCGCGCTGGGTGTTGAACCAAGGGCTCTGGTCTGGTTCCGGCTCGTGGTCTGGTCGCTCGGCGTTGTGGTTGCTCTCGAGCTGCGGGCGCTGCTCGCTGGGAGGTGCCGCCGCGCCGACCCGTGCCGCCCCAGCGGCGCGACTGTCCGCGGCGGGGTCCGCTTGCGGCGGTGGGGGAATCAGCGCGGGCTCTATGCCCGCCGCCGCCAGGCCGGCCGGGGCCGTCTGCGCCAAGGGGACGCCGTACTTGGCCAGCCGCAGCGGCATCAGCGACTCCACCGGCGCCTTCCTGCGCCACGCCCGGCCGAAGCGGCTGCGTAGCCGCGCCTGGTAGACGAGACGTTCCTGCTCCAGCTTGATGACCTGGTCGTAGGAGCGGAGTTCCCAGAGCTTCATGCGGCGCCAGAGGAGGAACGTCGGAACCGGGGAGAGCAGCCAGCGGGTGAGGCGGACGCCCTCCATGTGCTTGTCCGCCGTGATGTCCGCGATCCGGCCGATGGCGTGGCGGGCCGCCTCCACCGCGACCACGAACAGGATGGGGATGACCCCGTGCATGCCGACACCGAGCGGATCCGGCCAGGCCGCCGCGCCGTTGAAGGCGATCGTCGCCGCCGTCAGGAGCCAGGCGGTTTGCCGGAGGAGGGGGAAGGGGATCCTGATCCAGGTGAGGAGCAGATCCAGGGCCAGCAGGACGCAGATGCCCGCGTCGATGCCGATCGGGAAGACGTAGGAGAAGTTCCCGAAGCCCTTCTTCAGGGCCAACTCGCGGACCGCCGCGTACGAACCGGCGAAGCCGATACCGGCGATGATCACGGCTCCGGCCACGACCACGCCGATGAGAACGCGGTGCATCCGAGTCAGCTGCAGTGGCGCGGCCACCCGTCACTCCCCTCCTCTTGCGTGCTGTTGCGCGCAACAGGGTGGCACATATGTGCGGAGGGCAGGTGGCCGGATCCGGGCGGGAACGTTCAGCTCTTCGCCGCGGGCTCCTTGGACGCCGACTGCGAGGCGCCCTCCGAGGGATCGCCCGACGCGTCCTTGGACGGAGCCTTCGACGCGGACTTGGACGGGGACCCCGACGGGGCCTTGGACGGTTCGCCGCCGGCCTTGCCGCCCGCGCCGTTCGCCTCGGACACCGCAGCCACCGCCTCCTTGGCGGCCTTCTTCGCGTCCTTCATCAGGTCGTCGGCGCTCGGGGTCTTGTCGCCGGCCAGACCCGCGCCGTTGTAGTCGAGCGTGACGACGACGTTCTCCACGCGCGCCACGACCGTCTGCTGCTTGAAGGTGCCTTCCTTCTTCTTCAGGTCGTAGCGCACGGCCGTCGCCTGGTCGCCCGTCCCGGACACCGGCTCCGACTTGGAGCTCTTGGCGCCCTCCACGGCCTGGGCTTCCTGGACCTGCTTCGCGTAGAACTCCTGGGCCTGCTTGTCGGCCGGGCCGCGCGTCACGTCCGACTCGAAGCGCAGCATCGACACGTTCAGCCAGCGGAACTGCGAGCCCTTGACGCCGTTGTTGTCGAGGCTGTTCCAGGAGCAGCCGGCGCGAGTCGAGATGTCGTCCGACTTGCCCTCCTTGCCGGACTTGCTCTCCGGGACCAAGTCCTCGAGCGTCTTCTTCGAGAGCGCCTTGCAGGGCTCCGGAAGCTTGCCGTACGCCGCCGCCTGCACGGTCGGCGACGGGCTCGCGGACGCCGAGGCCGCCGCGTTGGCCGCCTTGTCCGTGCTCTCCCCGGAGCCGGAGTCCGAGGAGCAGCCGGCGGCGACCAGCATCACGGGGACGGCGGCCGCGCAGACAAGGACGCGGTTGAGGCGCTTCGCTCGCTGGTCTCGCTCTTCTCGCTGTGCTCGTCGCTGCATGGTTCCTTCACTCATGACGCTCGTGGTTCCTGCGGTCGGAACGGGGTCCGAGTGGTCACCGTACGCGGTGAGGCAGCGGTGTGTTCTTCCTTCGGGTGCTTTGCGGGGTTGGGTGAAGGGGGCGTGAAGGGGGCTCAGTCGCCCAGCGAATCCGCCAGCAGGGAGGCCAGTTTCTGGGCCCTGTCCTGCAATTCCTTGCTGTCCGGGATGACACCGACGGTCGTCGGCTGCTCCGCGTACTCGATCGTCACGATGACGTTGGACGTGCGGAACGCCACAGTCACCGTCCGCTGCTTGGCGGTCGAACCGGAGCTGCTCAGCTCGTCGTCGAGGAAGGCCTCGTCACCGAGCTCCTCCAGGACACGGGGCTGGAGTTCGGTCGGCGTGGCGGACGTGGACGGTGAGGGTGACCCGGTGCCGGAGGAGACCGCCGCGGGGGAGCCGCTCGGGGCGGCGGAGGAACCGCCGGCCGGGGTGCTGCCGGCCGCGGGGGACTCGGAGACGGCGGACTCGGTGGCGGCGGACTCGGTGGCGGTCGGCTCGGGGAGGTGGGCTGCCGCCTCCTTCTCCGCGAAGAGCTGCTCGGCCTGGCGGTCGTCGCCGGCCGTGCCGTCGTAGGAGACGACCCGTTCGAAGTCGACGAGCAGATGGTCGGTGGCCTGCTGTCCGTCGACCTTCCACTGGCAGCCGACCTTGCGGTCGGTGTCGAACGTGACCGTCGCCTCGCCCTCGTACGCCTTCTCGCGCTGTTCCGCGTCGCTGATCTGCCGGATGCCGGGCAGGAGTTCGTCGAGCGTGCCGTGGCCGACCGCGGTGCAGGGCTCGGGGAGCGTGCGGTAGCGGCCGGGCTCGGCGGCGGCCGAAGCCGTGCCCGTGTCGCCCGGGTTGGAGTCGTCCGTCGGGCCGCCGTCGTCCGAACTGCTGGTGCAGCCGGCCAGCAGGACGGCGAGGAGCGCGGCGATACCGGGTGCGTACGCCTTCCGTTGCACGTGGAGGCTCCTCTCGGCACGGATATTGGCTTGCCGCCGCGGGGCGGCCGATGAACACAATGTGTATCGCACGCACTGCCGTGGACGCCGGTCCGGATTCCCTTTCGTCGACCTTGGCTCCGGTATTTGCTCTTGAAGACTTCTGTTCGACTTACGGGGGATTGAGGACGCTATGTCGTATGTAGAGATGCCCGGTGCCAAGGTGCCGATCCGGATGTGGACCGACCCGGCCACGGTCGAGGACTCCGCACTGCAGCAGCTCCGGAACGTCGCCACCCTGCCCTGGATCAAGGGCCTGGCCGTCATGCCCGACGTGCACTACGGCAAGGGCGCGACGGTCGGCTCGGTCATCGCCATGCAGGGCGCGGTGTGCCCGGCGGCGGTGGGGGTCGACATCGGCTGCGGCATGTCGGCGGTGAAGACGTCCCTGACGGCGAACGACCTGCCCGGGGATCTGTCCCGGCTGCGGTCGAGGATCGAGCAGGTGATTCCGGTGGGGCGGGGGATGCATGACGATCCCGTCGACCCGGGGCGGCTGCACGGGTTCGGTACGGCCGGGTGGGACGACTTCTGGGGGCGGTTCGACGGGGTCGCGGAGGCGGTCAAATTCCGCGCGGAACGCGCCACAAAGCAGATGGGAACGCTAGGCGGAGGAAATCATTTTGTCGAGGTCTGTACTGATTCGACTGATTCTGTCTGGCTGATGCTCCACTCCGGCTCTCGGAACATCGGTAAGGAGCTGGCCGAGCACCACATCGGCATCGCCCAGAAACTCCCGCACAACCAGGGCCTGGTCGACCGCGACCTGGCCGTCTTCGTCGCGGACACCCCGCAGATGGCGGCCTACCGGAACGACCTGTTCTGGGCGCAGGAGTACGCGAAGTACAACCGCACGATCATGATGGCGCTCCTGAAGGACGTGATCCGCAAGGAGTTCAAGAAGGCGAAGCCCACCTTCGAGCCGGAGATCAGCGCGCACCACAACTACGTGGCCGAGGAGCGCTACGACGGGATGGACCTGCTCGTGACCCGCAAGGGCGCGATCCGGGCCGGCTCCGGCGAGTACGGGATCATCCCGGGTTCCATGGGCACGGGTTCGTACATCGTGAAGGGCCTCGGCAACGACAAGTCCTTCAACTCGGCCTCGCACGGCGCGGGCCGGCGCATGAGCCGCAACGCGGCCAAGCGCCGGTTCTCGACGAAGGACCTGGAGGAGCAGACCCGGGGCGTGGAGTGCCGCAAGGACTCCGGTGTCGTGGACGAGATCCCGGGCGCCTACAAGCCGATCGAGCAGGTCATCGACCAGCAGCGGGACCTGGTGGAGGTCGTGGCGAAGCTCAAGCAGGTCGTGTGCGTGAAGGGCTGACCCGTCACAGGTCCCTGTGGACCTTGGTGTTGGAGGCCTGGGCGCGGGGCCGGAGCATCAGCAGGTCGACGTTGACGTGGCTGGGGCGGGTCACCGCCCAGGTGATCGTCTCGGCCACGTCGTCCGCCGTGAGGGGCTCGGCGACGCCCTCGTAGACCTTCTCCGCCTTCTCCCTGTCGCCGGAGAAGCGGGTCAGGGCGAACTCGTCCGTCTTGACCATGCCGGGGGCGATCTCGATGACGCGGACCGGCTGGCCGACGATCTCCAGGCGCAGGGTCTCGGCCAGGACGTGGGCGCCGTGCTTGGCGGCGACATAGCCGGCGCCGCCCTCGTAGGTGCCGTGGCCGGCCGTGGAGGAGACGACCACGACGGTGCCGTCGCCGCCGGCGATCAGCTTGGGCAGGAGTGCCTGGGTGAGGTTGAGCGTGCCGATGACGTTCGTCTCGTACATCTGCCGCCAGTCGGCCGGGTCGCCGGTGGCGACGGGGTCGGCGCCGAGTGCGCCGCCCGCGTTGTTGACGAGGACGCCTATGGTCCGGAACGCCGTGGCGAACTCGTCGACCGCCGTGCGGTCCGTGACGTCGAGGGCGTAGGCCGTGGCCTGGTGGCCCGCCGCGTTGATCTCCTCCGCGAGTGCCTCGATACGGTCCTTGCGGCGGGCGGTGAGGACGACGCGGTAGCCCGCGGCGGCGAGTTGCCGGGCCGTGGCGGCGCCGATCCCGCTGCTCGCACCGGTGACGACGGCGATGCGGGAGGCTGCGGACGGGGCGGCGGTGGCCATGGGAGCTCCTCGGGCGTGGTCTGCGGGGCCGGCTTCGGGTACGGCTTCCGGTACGGGGCTTCCGGTGCAGGGCTTCCGGCCAGGATAGGCGGGCCCCGCGGTGGGAGAATGGGGGCGGGTGATCCCCTGTTTCCTGCGGAGGTGGATCATGGGCGAGGCACGTGAGGTCATGGACCGGCTCACGGACGCGGTCACCACACACGCCGATCTGAAGGTCATCGGCGAGCTGTACGCCGAGGACGCGGTCGCCTTCACCGCTGACGAGGGCGAGCTGCACGGGCGTGACGCCATCGTCGAGTACTGGCGGACGATGACGGAGGCGGTTCCCGAGGCGACGTTCCGGGCGTTGCACTCGTACGAGGTCGGTGACACGGCCATCGACGAGGGGATCTTCAGCGGGCGGAACACCGGGCCGCTGGAGCTGCCCAACGGTGAGACGCTTCCCCCGACGCAGAAGGAGGTCGCGATCCGCGGGGTGGACATCGCCACCGTGAAGGACGGGCGGATCGTCGACTACCGGCTGTACTTCGACGAGATGGACTTCCTGGGGCAGTTGGGGCTGCTGTCGCCTGACGAGCCGTTCTGAGATCTGCCTCGGGCCCGGCTCAGTCTCCTCGCGGGGCGTACATGATGACCGCCATGCCCGCGAGACAGACCAGTGCGCCCGTGATGTCCCAGCGGTCCGGGCGGTAGCCGTCCGCGATCACGCCCCACAGGATCGAGCCGGCGACGAAGATCCCGCCGTACGCGGCGAGCACGCGTCCGAAGTGGGCGTCGGGCTGGAAGGTCGCGACGAAGCCGTACGCGCCGAGGGCGAGGACGCCGCCGGTGGCCCAGAGCCAGCCCTTGTTCTCCCGTACTCCCTGCCAGACGAGCCACGCGCCGCCGATCTCGAGCAGGGCGGCGAGGACGAAGAGGGCGGCGGAGCGGAAGATCTGCATGCGGGCAGACTCGCACACCCGGATGTATGGTTGAAGTGTAAACAAACTGGAGGGTGAGTCAGCATGCAGTTCGGGATCTTCAGCGTCGGCGACGTCACGCCCGACCCGACCACCGGCCGGACACCTACCGAGCGCGAGCGGATCAAGGCCATGGTCGCCATCGCGCTGAGGGCCGAGGAGGCCGGGCTCGACGTCTTCGCCACCGGTGAGCACCACAACCCGCCGTTCGTGCCGTCGTCCCCGACCACGATGCTCGGCTACGTCGCCGCCCGCACCGAACGGCTGATCCTCTCCACGGCCACCACCCTCATCACCACCAACGACCCCGTGAAGATCGCCGAGGACTTCGCGATGCTCCAGCACCTGGCCGACGGCCGGGTGGATCTCATGCTGGGCCGCGGCAACACCGCCCCCGTCTACCCCTGGTTCGGGCAGGACATCCGGCAGGGCATCCCGCTCGCGATCGAGAACTACGCCCTCCTGCACCGCCTGTGGCGCGAGGAGGGCGTCGACTGGGAGGGGAAGTTCCGTACGCCCCTGCAGGGCTTCACCGCGACCCCCCGCCCGCTGGACGGCGTGCCGCCGTTCGTCTGGCACGGGTCGATCCGCTCGCCGGAGATCGCCGAGCAGGCCGCGTACTACGGCGACGGCTTCTTCCACAACAACATCTTCTGGCCGGCCGACCACACCAAGCGCATGGTCGAGCTGTACCGGACGCGGTACGCGCACTACGGACACGGCACCCCCGAGCAGGCGATCGTCGGGCTGGGCGGCCATGTGTTCATGCGCCGGAACTCGCAGGACGCCGTGCGCGAGTTCCGGCCCTACTTCGACGTCGCCCCGGTGTACGGGCACGGACCGTCGCTGGAGGACTTCATGGACCAGACCCCGCTGACCGTCGGCTCCCCGCAGCAGGTCATCGAGAAGACGCTGGCCTTCCGCGAGTACGCCGGTGACTACCAGCGCCAGCTGTTCCTGGTCGACCACGCCGGGCTGCCCCTGAAGACCGTGCTGGAGCAGATCGACATCCTCGGTGAGGAGGTCGTACCGGTGCTGCGCAAGGAGTTCGCCGTCGGCCGCCCGGCGGAGGTGCCGGACGCGCCGACCCACGCGGCCCGGCTCGCCCGGCAGTGACCGACCCCCTGGTGAGAGACCAGTAAGAAGGACGCCCCGGCGCAGCTCGCCAGGGTCGGGGGACCCGGCGGCTTGGCACACTGGACGCGTGCCCCACACCGTGCTGCTCGCCGAAGACGACCGCGCCATCCGCAACGCCCTGGAGCGCGCCCTGACCCTGGAGGGCTACCAGGTCATGGCGGTCGCCGACGGTGTCGAGGCACTGGCGCAGGCCCACCGCAACCGTCCGGACGTCCTCGTCCTGGACGTGATGATGCCCGGCATCGACGGGCTCCAGGTGTGCCGGGTGCTGCGCGCCGAGGGCGACCGGACACCGGTCCTGATGCTCACGGCCCTCGTGGAGACCGCCGACCGGATCGCCGGCCTGGACGCGGGCGCCGACGACTACGTCGTGAAGCCCTTCGACGTCGAGGAGGTCTTCGCCCGGCTGCGTGCCCTGCTGCGCCGCACCAGCCCCGTGGGCGTCGGGACCACCCCGGCGGCCGAGGCACCCAAGCCGGTCCCCGAGCGGTTTCTCGACGCCGCCGGGATCCGCATGGACCCGCAGGCGCGCCGGGCCTGGCGCGGCCCCCGCGAGCTGGAACTGACCCGCACCGAGTTCGAGCTGCTGGAGCTGCTGCTCCGCAACGCCGGCATCGTCCTCGACCACTCCACGATCTACGACCGCATCTGGGGCTACGACTTCGGCCCCGGGTCGAAGAACCTCGCCGTCTACGTCGGCTACCTGCGCCGCAAGCTGGACGAGCCGGGCGCGCCCCCGCTGATCCACACGGTGCGCGGCGTGGGTTACGTGCTGCGGGAGGACTGAGTGGGCCGCCTCCGCCGGCGCCTGAGCGGACGGCGGCCCAAGCTGGTCTCGCTGCGTACGACGTTCGCCGTGTCGTTCGCGGCGGTGACGGCGGCCGTGACGATCCTGGTCGGCATCCTGTCCTACAGCGCGGCGGCCCGGCTGGTGCGGGTGGACCAGCAGACCGTGTTCGACGAGGTCGTGCAGGACCTGCGGGACGAGGTGCGGGAGAACCGCATGACGCCCGGCGACTTCTCCTCCGCCGCGCCCGGTCACGACCTGGTGCGGCCCGCCCGGACCGATGTGCAGGTGCTCGGCCCGGACGGCCGCATCGTCGATCCGGGCAGTCCGGGGCTGCCGGTCGTCGGCGTCGACGTGCGGATCGCGGCCGCGACGGTGTCCGGACGGGTGGCCGAGCACAAGGACGTCGACGTGGGCGACGACGTCTACCGGGTCGCGACCGTCTCCCTGGGCGGCGGCCGGGGCGCGGTGCAGGTCGCGCAGGAGTTCAGCGACGTGGAGGACCTGCTGCGGGCGCTGCAGCAGCGGACGCTGGTGCTGATGGCGGCGGTCGTGGTCGCCGCCGGACTGTTCGGCTGGTGGCTGGCCCGGCGGATCACGCGCCGGCTGGTCGTTCTCACCGACGCCGCCGAGGATGTCGCCCGCACCCGCCGGCTCGGCATCCAGGTGCCCGTCGCGGGGCACGACGAGGTGGGCCGGCTGGGCCGCGCCTTCGACCGCATGCTGGGCCGGCTCGCGCAGTCCGAGGAGGACCAGCGCCGTCTGGTCCAGGACGCGGGCCACGAGCTTCGTACGCCGCTGACGTCGCTGCGTACGAACATCTCCCTGCTCCGCCGGATCGACGAGCTGCCGCCGAAGACCCGCGAGGAACTGGTCGCCGACCTGGGGCAGGAGGCCCGTGAGCTGACCGACCTGGTCAACGAGCTCGTCGATCTCGCGGCCGGGCAGTCCGACACCGAGCCGCCGCGCCGGGTGGACGTCGCCGACCTCGCGGAGGAGGTGGCGGGTCATGCCCGGCGTCGCAGCGGGCGGCGGATCGTGCTCCGCGCGAGCGGCGACACCACGACCGACGGGCGGCCCGGGATGCTGACCCGGGCGCTGTCCAACCTCGTCGAGAACGCGGTGAAGTTCGACCAGGGCGGCACGGCCCCCATCGAGCTGGTCGTCGCGGGGCCCGCCCGCCCCGGCACGATCCGCGTCGAGGTCCTCGACCGCGGCCCCGGCATCACCGACAACGACCTCGCCCGCGTCTTCGACCGCTTCTACCGAGCCGCCGACGCCCGCTCCCTGCCGGGCTCCGGGCTCGGCCTGTCCATCGTCCGCGAGGTGGCACTGGCGCACGGGGGAGCACCGTTCGCGTTCCGCCGGGACGGGGGCGGGACGGTCATCGGTTTCACGGTGGGCGGGGGCATCGCCGGCGACGACCGCTGAGCGCCGGCTCCGCGCGGGCGGCCCCGGGACGAAGCCGGGTACCGCGCGGGCCACCTCGTCGGTCTCCGCCGGAGCGGCTCCTCCCCCTCACCGATGTCAGACCGTCAGCCACACCGCCTGGTCCGGGCCCACACGGCCGTTCTCGAGCGGGCCGCTGGCCAGCAGCAGTGCGGAGTGGGCGGGCGGTTCGTACGGATCGGCCGACAGGTTGACCACGCAGACGAAGCCCGGCTCGCGGCTGAAGGCCAGGACGCCCTCGGGGGCGTCCAGCCAGGTCATGGTGCCGTCGCCGAGGGCGGGGTTGTCGCGGCGGAGGCGCAGGGCCGTGCGGTAGAGCTCCAGCATGGAGTCCGGGTCGCCGGTCTGGGCTTCCACGCTCAGTGCGGCCCAGTCGGCGGGCTGCGGCAGCCACGGCTCGGCCGTGCTGCCGTCGGGGCTGAAGCCGTAGGGGGCGATCCGGCCGGACCAGGGGATCGGGACGCGGCAGCCGTCACGGCCCCGGTCGGTGTGGCCGGAACGCTCCCAGGTCGGGTCCTGGAGGACGGACTCGGGCAGGTCCTCGACCTCGGGCAGGCCCAGTTCCTCGCCCTGGTAGACGTAGGCGCCGCCGGGCAGGGCGAGCATCAGCAGGGCGGCGGCCCGGGCACGGCGGGTGCCGAGTTCCAGGTCGAGGGGGCCCTCCGGGCGGTAGGTCTCGTTGGCCACCCAGCGCTTGGTGGTCCGGCGGCCGTAGCGGCTGGGGTGGCGCATGACGTCGTGGTTGGACAGGACCCAGGTGGCCGGTGCGCCCACGGCGCCCAGCATGGCGAGGGAGTCGTCGATGACGGCGCGCAGGTCCTTCGGGGCCCAGCTCGACATGAGGAAGTCGAAGTTGAAGGCGGTGTGCAGTCCGTCCGGGCGGACGTACGCCGCCAGTCGTTCGGGTGTGTCCGCCCAGGCCTCGGCGACGAAGGCGCGGTCGCCGGGGAACTCGTCGGCCACCCTGCGCCAGCTCCGGTAGATCTCGTGCACCTCGTCCCGGTCCCAGTGCGGGTGGTCGACGTGCCGCAGGGGCTGTCCGGCGTCCGGGTCCCGGCGCGGCGGCAGGTCGGGCAGCTCCGGGTGTTTGATCAGGCCGTGGGCGACGTCGATGCGGAAGCCGTCCACGCCCCGGCTGAACCAGAACCGCAGGACCGACTCGAACTCGGCCCGCACCTCCGGGTGTTGCCAGTTCAGGTCGGGCTGCTGGGGTGCGAACAGGTGCAGGTACCACTGCCCGTCGGGCAGCCGGGTCCAGGCCGGGCCGCCGAAACAGGAGACCCAGTCGTTCGGGGGCTGCGAACCGTCGGGTCCGCGGCCGGGGCGGAAGACGTACCGCTCGCGCTCGGGACTGCCGGGGCCGGCGGCGAGGGCGGCCCGGAACCAGGCGTGCTGGTCGGAGGTGTGATTGGGCACGATGTCGGGAATCACGCGGATCCCGTGCGCGTGCGCCTCCTCGATGAGCTGCTCGGCCTCGGCCAGGGTGCCGAAGCGCGGGTCGATGTCCCGGAAGTCGGCGACGTCGTAACCGTGGTCGGCCATCGGCGACTTGTACCAGGGGTTGATCCAGATGGCGTCCACGCCGAGGGACTTCAGATAGGGCAGCCGGGAGCGGATGCCGGCGATGTCGCCGACGCCGTCGCCGTTGCCGTCGGCGAAACTGCGGATGTAGACCTGGTAGATGACGGCACTGCGCCACCAGGGGGCGGTCGGGGACACGTGGCTCCTTCTGAGGCGGGGCGTGACTACTTCGCTGCGCCGGCGGTGAGTCCGGCGACGATGCGGCGCTGGAAGAACAGCACCATGACCACCAGCGGGACGGTGACGAGCACACCCGCGGCCATCTGACTGCCGAAGGGGGTCTCGTACGTCGTCGCGCCGGTGAACTTGGAGATGGCGACCGTGGCGGTCTGCATGCCGGGCTTGTTGGTCATCGACAGGGCGATGAGGAACTCGTTCCAGGCGGCGATGAAGGTGATGATCGCGGTGGTGAAGATGCCCGGCGCCGCGAGCGGCACGATGACCTTGCGGAAGGCCTGGCCGCGGGTGCAGCCGTCGACCATGGCGGCGTGTTCCAGTTCGTCGGGCATCTGCCGGAAGAACGTGGTCAGGTTCCACACGGCCAGCGGCAGGGCGAAGGACATGCTGGGCACGATCATCGCCCGGTAGGTGTTGATCCAGCCGATGTCGGTGAACAGCTTCAGCAGCGGCACGACGATCGACACCACCGGGAACATCGACGTGGCGATGATCAGCGTGAGGATCAGCCGCTTGAAGCGGAACTCGAGGCGGGCCATCGCGTACGCGGTGAACGTCGCGAGCAGCAGCGCCAGTACGGTCGTGATGCCCGCGACGACCAGGCTGTTGAGCAGCGCGCGTCCGAAGCCCTGCTCGGGGTCGAACACCGCCCGGTAGTTCTCGAAGGACAGCGGCGACGGGACGAGCGTGGTGTCGAAGATGTCGCCGGTGCGGCGCAGGCTGGAGACCAGCATCCAGTAGAACGGGGCCAGGCAGTACGCCACCACCGCGACGACGCCCGCGTACACGAGCGCGCCCCGCCATTTCGCCGTGCTCGTCGTCATGCCGTCACCTCCCCGCGGCGGAGGAAGCCCCGGCGCCCGCGGCCGCCGCCACCCCCGACCAGATCCGTACCCAGCAGCCGGACGAAGGCGAGCGCGATCAGGAAGACGTAGAGGAAGAGGATCACCGCGTACGCGGAGGCGGGACCGAAGCGGACGTTGGACGCCTCGTTCTGCGCGAGCATCGACAGCGTCTCCACGGAGTGTTTCTGCGCGCCGACGAGGATGTAGGGCAGGTCGAACATCCGCAGCGCGTCCATGCACCGGAACAGCACCGCCACCAGCAGCGCGGGCTTCACCAGCGGCAGGGTGATGTGCCAGAACTGGCGTACCGGGCGGGCCCCGTCCATGCGGGCCGCCTCGTAGACCTCCTTCGGGATGACCTGCAGTCCGGCCAGCACCAGCAGCCCGATGAAGGGCGCCGTCTTCCACACCTCGGCGACGATGACGGCGACCTTGGCGTGCAAGCCCTCGGTGGTCCACAGGATCTGCTGCCCGATCAGCGCGTTGGCGACACCGTCGCTGTTGAAGATCCACCGCCACAGCAGCCCGGAGATGGCCGTCGGCACCGCCCAGGGCACCAGGATCCCGGCCCGCACCAGGGCCCGGCCCCGGAACGCCTTGTGCATGATGAGGGCCATGGCCACGCCGATCACGGTCTCCAGTCCGACCGTGACGACGGTGAAGAACGTGGTGTTCCAGAAGGCGTTCCAGAACCGCGCCCCGGCCTCGCCGAAGATCTCGGCGTAGTTCTGGAGCCCGACGAACGGCTCGGTGTCGCTGATGAAACCGGTCGCCGGATCCAGCCCTTTCGGCCCGTACAGCGACTCCTTCAGCGCCATGAGCGTCGGGTAGAGCACGACGACCGTCAGCACCAGCAGCGTCGGGGAGACCAGCAGCGCGGCCAGCCGCCCCGCCCCGGCGGTGGCCCGGCCCGGCCGCCGTGTCCGTACGCCGACAGGACTGCCGTTCGTACGGGGGCGGCCCGCGCCGGTCGCCTCCGGCGAAGCATCCGTCTGAGTCATGGCGCCGTCACTCCGCCGCGGTCTTCCGCAGCGCCTTCTGCAGGTCCTTCAGTGCCTGCGCGCTGCTCTTCTCACCGGTCAGGGCGGCGTACGCCTCCTGCTGGACCGCCGAGGTCACGTCCCCGTACTGCACCACCCTGGGCCGCGGCACGGCCCGCAGGACGGACTCCTTGAGCACCGGCAGGTACGGGTACTGCTTGATGAGTGACTTGTCGTCGTACAGCGCGGCGTACGGCGGCGCGAGGGAGGCGTCCCTCAGGAAGGTCGCGGTGTTCTCCTCGCTGGTCATGAACTCGATGAAGTCCAGGGCCGTCGCCTTGTTCTTCGCCGACGAGGACACGGCCATGTTGTGGCCGCCGAGACTGGAGGAACCGGGCCCGTTCATACCGGGCAGGGGCGCGACCGCGAACTTGCCCTTGATGCCGCTCTTCTGGGCCAGGGAGTACATGTACGGCCAGTTGCGCAGGAAGACGAGCTTGCCGGACTGGAAGGCCTGGCGGCCGTCCTCCTCCTGGTAGGTGATGGCCTCCTTGGGGATCGTCCGGTCCTTGAAGGACTTGACGAGGAAGTCCAGGCCCTTCTTCGCCTCCGGGGTGTCGACGTCCGGCCGGCCGTTCGCGTCGGTGACCCGGCCGCCCGCGGAGTGCACGGCCTCGGCGAAGTTCACCGTCAGTCCCTCGTACTTCTGGAACTGTCCGGCGTAGCAGGACATGCCCTTCGCCTCGGGAAGCTTCTTCACCTTGGCGCAGGCGTCGGTCATCTCGCCCCAGGTGGCGGGGGGTTGGGCGACTCCGGCCTTCTTCAGCAGGTCGGAGCGGTAGTAGAGCATGCCGCCGTCCGAGCTGCTGGGCACCGCGTACAGGCCGCCGCGGTACTTCGAGGTCTCCACCACCGGCTTCAGCATCTTCCCCATCGGGAACCGCTTCTCGGGCAGCTTGTCGATCCACTGGTGGGCGGCGAACTCCGAGGTCCACACGACGTCGAGGGACAGCACCGTGTAGGCGTCGGACTTCGTCTCCGCGTTCTGGATCATCTGCTGGCGCTGCGCGTCCGCGTCCGTCGGCAGCTGGATGAAGGTGACCTTCTCCTTCGGGTGCGCCTTGTTCCAGCGGTCCAGCATCGGCTGGACGGTGCCGGTGGTGTCCTTGCCGGCCACGTAGGTGATGGGCCCGCGCCCTTCGAACGACGGTGTACCGGCCTGCCCGGATCCGCCGCCGGACGAGCCGCAGGCGCTGAGGAGAAGCCCGGTGGCGGCGAGCGCGGCCGCTCTCGTCGTGGTCTTGTTCGTCACTGTCTCTCCTGGTCGTGCGGAGCCGGGTTCACGGCTTGTGAGACTGCGTTGTCACGAGATACGGCAAGAAAACATGCAGGTAGAAGCAGTGATTGCGAACCTGACCGCGAGGCGTTCAAGGCCGTCGGGACAACGCTTGCAAGCTAGGGGTGCGGTTTGCTGAAGTCAATGCGTTACGTCGGAGTAATCAGGTAAAAGCTGGGGTCGCATCCACGTGAAAGCGCTGTCACGACAGTGGGGAAATAGGCGAATTCCTGTGCTACCGTCCGCTCATGCCTCCAGCTCAGCGGCACCCCACCATGGCCGACGTGGCCGAACGGGCCGGGGTCTCCACCTCCACCGTCTCCCGCACTCTGCGCGGCCTGTCCACGGTCTCCCCGGAGGTCCGCGCCCGCGTCGAGAAGGCCGCTCGCGAGCTGAACTTCGCCGTGTCACGGCAGGCCGCGAGCCTGGTCACGGGCCGGACCGGGACGGTGGCGGTGCTGGTCCCGACGCTCAACTCGTGGTTCATGGGATCCGCCCTGTCCAGCCTGGCCCCGCTGCTCCGGGCGGCTGGCATGCAGCTCAACGTCTACGAGATCCCCGCCATGGCCGAGCGCACCTCGTTCTTCGAGCACCTTCCGGCTCGCCGCAACGCCGACGCGCTGCTGGTGTTCTGCTTCGACCTGACCGACGAGGAGACCGCCCGGCTGGACGACCTCGGCATGCCGGTGATCTACGTCAGCCAGCACGTCGACGGGCGCCCGAGCGTCTACGTCGACGACGTGGCCGGCGCCCTGCGCGGCACCCGGCACCTGCTCAACCTCGGCCACCGCCGTATCGCCTTCGTCCAGACGGTGGGCGTGAGCGGCTTCTCCTTCAGCTCCAACGAGCGGCTGCTCGGCTACCAGCAGGCGCTCACCGAAGCGGGTGTTCCGCTCGACGACGACCTGGTGGTGTCCACCTGGCCCGGCAGCAAGCGCGCCGCCGCCGAGTCGCTCGGCGCCCTGCTGAGCCTGCGCGAGCCCCCGACCGCCGTCTTCGCCGAACAGGACGAGGTCGCGGTCGCCCTCATCTGGAACCTGCGCAAGACCCAGATCCCCGTACCCGAACGCATCTCCGTGCTCGGCTTCGACGACCAGCCGCTGGCCGACTGGTTCGACCTGTCCACGGTCGCGCAGTCACCGTCGGACATGGGGCGGGAGGCCGGGGAACTCGCCCTGAAGCTCATCAACGACTCGGGGGACACGGGACAGGACCATGAGCGGCACGTCGTCCTGCCGACGTATGTGATCCCGCGGGCCACGACGGCGCCGGTGGCCGGGAGTTGGGAAGCGGAAGGGGATGGAGCCTGACACCCGGAAGCCCGGGCGCTGTTTATGGCCGACCCGTGCAGGAAGTTGATCTTCTGCGCCCGTGAAGTGCGAAGTCAGAGCGGATGGACCTGATCTGACGGTCAGCCAGATCGGCGCCCCTAGACTGTGCCGGTCGTCAGAAGGATCGGAGCATGACATGCGTCGCCACGCCACCGCTTTCGTGGCAGTGAGTGTCCTCGCGCTCGCCGGATGCGCGCAGGACTTCGACAAGGGCCCGGAGGGCAAGGTCACCGACAAGATCAAGGACGGTAAGAAGTTCTACCTGGTCGTCGATCCCGCCAAGGCCGGCGACGAGACGGAGTTCCGGGTCAGTAAGTACGACTACCACGACTGCAACCGGGGCTCGAAGTACCCCAAGTGCGTCGACGGCTGAGGGCGGTACCGCACCCCTTGCTCAAGCGCGGTTCTCGATGAAGACGACCTCGCGTATCCCGGAGCCGGTCCTGAGGTCACGCCTCCTGAGCGGCGTCGATCTCGGCGATCAGGGCCTCGATGCGGGTCTTGATCTCGTCACGGATGGGGCGGACAGCCTCGACGCCCTTGCCGGCCGGGTCTTCCAGCGCCCAGTCGAGGTACTTCTTGCCCGGGAAGATCGGGCAGGCGTCGCCGCACCCCATGGTGATGACGTAGTCGGAGGCCTGGACGGCCTCGGTGGTGAGGATCTTCGGCTCGGCGCCGGCGATGTCGACGCCGACCTCCTTCATGGCCTCTACGGCGGAGGGGTTGACCTGGTCGCCCGGGACGGAGCCTGCGGAGCGGACCTCGATCCGGTCGCCCGCGAGGTGGGAGAGGAATCCGGCAGCCATCTGCGAGCGCCCGGCGTTGTGAACGCAGACGAACAGCACGGAGGCGAGCGGGCTGGAGGGCATCGGTACTTCCTTCGACGGCTCGGAGTGATGTGACAGTATCAGTCCATGCTGACATCAGTCGACACTGATCTGATCCGGGTTCTGGCCGACCCGCTCAGGCTCCACATCGTGACCTTGCTGGCCAAAGAGACGCTGTGCACCACCCACCTGGTGGAGGAGACCGGCGCCCGGCAGACGAACCTCTCCAACCACCTGAGAGTGCTGCGCGAGGCCGGGGTCGTCGAGACGGAGCCGTGCGGCCGGTACACGTACTACCGGCTGCGCCCGGACGTCATCGCCGGGCTCGCCGGCCGGTTCGCCGACCTGGCCGAGTCCGCTCGCAATGCCGCCGACAACAAGAGGGCCTGCCCGTGACCCGCACCGAAGCATCCGCGACCACCGCCGAGGAGCCCTCGGTCGTCGCGAAGCTGTCGACGCTCGACCGTTTCCTCGCCGTGTGGATCCTCGCCGCGATGGCCCTCGGGCTCGGCCTGGGCCGTGTGATCCCCGGCCTGAACGACGCTCTGGCCAAGGTCGAGATCGGCGGCATCTCCCTGCCGATCGCCATCGGCCTGCTGGTCATGATGTACCCGGTCCTCGCCAAGGTCCGTTACGACAGGCTCGACGCCGTCACCGGCGACCGGCGGCTCATGGTCTCGTCGCTGGTCATCAACTGGATCGTCGGCCCGGCGGTCATGTTCGCGCTGGCCTGGATCTTCCTGCCGGACCTGCCCGAGTACCGCACCGGCCTGATCATCGTCGGCCTCGCCCGCTGCATCGCCATGGTCATCATCTGGAACGACCTGGCCTGCGGCGACCGTGAGGCGGCTGCCGTCCTGGTGGCCCTCAACTCGGTCTTCCAGGTCCTGGCCTTCGGAGTCCTGGGGTGGTTCTACCTCGACCTGCTGCCCGCCTGGCTCGGCCTGGGCAACGGCGAGCACCTCGACATCTCCATGTGGAAGATCGCCCTGAACGTCGTCATCTTCCTCGGCATCCCGCTGCTGGCCGGCTTCCTCACCCGCCGCGTCGGCGAACAGAAGCTGGGCCGCGAGCAGTACGAGTCGGGCTTCCTGCCCAAGATCGGCCCGTGGGCGCTGTACGGCCTGCTCTTCACGATCGTCATCCTCTTCGCCCTGCAGGGGAGGACCATCACCTCGCAGCCGCTGGACGTCGCCCGCATCGCGCTTCCGCTGCTGGTGTACTTCGCCGTGATGTGGTTCGGCACGTTCGCCCTCGGCAAGGTCATCGGCCTCGCCTACGACCGCACCGCGACCCTCGCCTTCACGGCGGCCGGCAACAACTTCGAGCTGGCCATCGCGGTCGCCATCGCCACCTTCGGCGTCACCTCCGGCCAGGCGCTGTCCGGTGTGGTCGGCCCGCTGATCGAGGTGCCGGTCCTGGTCGCGCTGGTCTACGTGTCCCTGGCCTGGCGGCGGAAGTTCACCGCCGGTCGGCGGCTGACGGCGGCACCGCAGGAGAGCTGACTCCTCGCGACCGCGGCAACGTCCGCCCGGGCGTGTCCGTCCTGCCGAGAGCGACGGCAGACGGCCTCGCCCGGGGGGCCGTCGGTGCCGAAGGCGGGTCAGACCGCGGCCGGCGCGATGGTCAGCAGCTTGCCCATCGCGGCCAGCACGGACGGCTCGACGCGGTAGTAGACCCAGGTGCCGCGCCGCTCGGAGGTCAGCAGCCCGGCCTCCTTCAGCTTCTTCAGGTGGTGGCTCACCGTCGGCTGGGAGACGCCGACATCGGAGATGTCGCACACGCACGCCTCGCCGCCCTCGTGCGAGGCCACTGCCGAGAACAGCCGAAGCCGCACCGGGTCTCCCAGGGCCTTGAACATCCGCGCGGCCGTCTCGGCCTCCTCGGCCGTGAACGGGCGCTCGGTGAGGGGTGGGCAGCACGGTGCCACGGCCTCGGGAAGCCCGGGTTCCAGCAGCGGAAGCACCCTCGTATTCGACATGCATCTATGTTGACATACGCCGAATCACGAAGGGGGACCTGCGGCCATTAATTCGATAGATGTCTATGTTGACGGTCGTCGAAGCAGGTGTCATGCTGAAGCGGAAGAAGTAATCGACGAATGTCGAATCAAAGGGGAATCTCGTGGCCGTCTCCACCAACAGCGTGCCCACCACTGACGAGCTGCCCGTCGTGGTCATCGGAGCCGGCCCGGTCGGCCTGGCCGCGGCGGCCCATCTCGTGGAGCGCGGCCTCGAACCGCTGGTCCTGGAAGCCGGGCCGTCGGCCGGCACCGCCGTGCGCGGTTGGGCACACGTGCGGCTGTTCTCCCCCTGGTCGGAGGTCACCGACCCGGCCGCGGAGAAGCTCCTGTCCCCGACCGGCTGGACCCGCCCCGACGGCTCCGCGTACCCGACCGGCGGTGACTGGGCCGAGCAGTACCTGCAGCCTCTCGCCGACGCCCTCGGCGGCAAGGTCCGCTACGGGGCGACCGTGACCGGCGTCGCCCGGGCCGGTCGCGACCGTGTCGTCGACTCAGGCCGTGACGAGCAGCCCTTCACCGTGCACGTCGCGCGGGCCGATGGCCGTGAGGAACGGATCAGCGCCCGCGCGGTCATCGACGCCTCCGGCACCTGGTCCACACCCGGCCCGATGGGCGCCGACGGTCTGCCCGCCCTCGGCGAGAAGTCCGCCGCCGACCGCATCTCCTACCGCGTCCCCGACCTGCGTGACCCGGCCGTACGCGCCCGGTACGCGGGCAAGCGCACCGCCGTGGTCGGCTCCGGCGCCTCCGCCTTCACCGCCCTCGCCTCCCTCGCGGACCTTGCCGAGGACGAGCCGGGCACCCACGCGGTGTGGATCCTCCGGCGCGGCATCACCGGCTCCACCTTCGGCGGCGGCGAGGCCGACCAGCTGCCCGCTCGCGGCGCCCTGGGCCTGCGTGCCAAGGCCGCTGTCGAGGCCGGGCACGCGAGCACGGCGACCGGATTCCGTACACAGGCCGTGGAACGCGACGGCGACCGGCTCGTCCTCGTGGACGAGCACGGCCGCCGCATCGACCCGGTCGACGAGGTCATCGTCCTGACCGGCTTCCGCCCGGACCTGTCCTTCCTCTCCGAGCTCCGCCTCGGCCTCGACGAACGCCTCCAGGCCCCGACCGCACTCGCCCCGCTGATCGACCCCAACGTCCACTCCTGCGGCACCGTCTACCCGCACGGCGTCAACGAACTGTCCCACCCCGAACCGGGCATCCACCTGGCCGGCATGAAGTCCTACGGTCGCGCCCCCACCTTCCTCGCCCTGACCGGCTACGAGCAGGTCCGCTCCATCACCGCCGCCCTCGCCGGCGACCACGAGGCCGCCGAGCGCGTCGAACTCACCCTCCCGGAGACCGGCGTGTGCGGTGGTGCCGGCCTGTTCGACGAGCCCGACACCGCCCGGAACAGCGAGGGCGGCGGGTGCTGCGCCGCCCCGGCCACCCTGCGGATCGGCACCGGCGCCCCGGCCTCGACCGGCGGCTGCTGACACCACACCTCAAGAGGAGGACCGCCATGTCCCGTGTACAACTCGCCCTCCGCGTCCCGGACCTTGCCGCGTCCGTGGCCTTCTACAGCAAGCTGTTCGGTACCGAGCCCGCGAAGCTCCGCGACGGCTACGCCAACTTCGCCATCGCCGAGCCCCCGCTCAAGCTCGTCCTGATCGAAGGCACGGCGGGGGAGGCGACCCGCATGGACCATCTCGGCGTCGAGGTGGAGAACACCGAAGCCGTCCAGGCCGCGACAACCCGCCTGACCGACGCCGGACTGACCACCGACGTGGAGAACGACACGACCTGCTGCTACGCCCTCCAGGACAAGGTCTGGGTCAGCGGCCCCGGCCAGGAACCCTGGGAGGTCTACGTCGTCAAGGCCGACGCGGACTCCCTGGCCAAGCAGCAGGGCAGCACGTGTTGCGACAACTCCGCCGAGAGCAACGCCAAGGAACCGGCCGGAGCGGGCGGTTGCTGCTGATCCGCCCGGTCTCCCAGCCGGCGGCTCAGGCGGCGCGCGGGGTGAAGGTGACGTGCGAGTCACCTTCGTCGATAGTCAGGTTCAGCGTGCCCTCCAGGGCCTTGGCCAAGCGCCGCAGCAGCGGGAGAGCCGGCACGGTGTCGCCGCCCTCCATCCGGGAGGCCTGGGGCTGAGTCATCCCAGCCCGCTCTGCCAGTTCCACCTGTGACAGGCCGAGCTCGATCCGGCGGTTGTAGACCGCCTGCCCGAGATCGCCGGCCAGTCGTGCATCGACGTATTCCTGGTCGTACTCCACTGCCTCACCCGCGAGCTGCCGGGCCCGGCGCGTCCTCCATGTGCTGTGGTTCATCAGCTCTCCTTGCGCCGCTCGTAAGTGTGCTGGGCATGGCCATGTTCGGCCTCGCAGACCTTCTGGGCTTGGTGCGCACGCTCGACTTCCGCCGCTTCACGCATCCTGGTCGAAGTACCGGTGGTACCACGACGCTCCATCGCTCACGTCCCTTTACTCCTGTGTGCCTCGGCCATCTGGCGAACCTTCAACACCGCCCCCCGGCCCCCGGATGAAGGCCTGGACCCAGGCTGACCACCGAAACGTTGTCCAAGAAGCCCCTCCGGTCACTTCGGACAACCCAGTCCCCGTCCTCCTCGCTGCCCGGTCGGGGTTGACAACCGCCCTCGCATCCCTCCACCATCATTCCACTAATCAAGTAGTGGAATGATGGTGGTGATCTTGGAGTACCGCATCGACAGGCGGAGCGGGGTCCCCGCCTTCCAGCAGATCGTGCAGCAGACCAAGCAGGCCCTCCGACTGGGCGTCCTGGTGCCGGGTGACCGGCTGCCCACCGCCAAGGAGGTCGCCGAGACCAGCACGGTCAACCCGAACACCACCCTCAAGGCGTACCGCGAGCTGGAGCGCGAGGGCCTCGTCGAACCGCGACCGGGCCAGGGCACCTTCGTACGCCGCACGCTGGCCCGCCCCTCGGCAGGCACCGACTCACCGCTGTACGCCGATCTGGTGGCGTGGATGTCGAAGGCGGCCGGGGCCGGTCTGGAGCAGGAGGACGTGGCCGCACTGGTCACGTCGGCGATGGAGAAGCAGTACGCCGCCGGGAACGCGCCGGCAACGGGGTCCACGACAGCGTCGGCCGCGACAACGGGGTCCACGACAACTAGGAGCACAGGTGAGTGACGGTATGTACGCGGGGGAGCCGGCGCTTGAGGCGTACGGACTGGGGATGCGCTACCGGCGGGGCTGGGCGCTGCGGGACTGCTCCTTCCGGCTCCCGGCGGGCCGGATCTGCGGGCTGGTGGGACCCAACGGGGCGGGCAAGACCACGCTGCTGAACATCGCGGCCCATGTCCTGGAGCCGACGAACGGCTCGATCAGCCTGTTCGGCGAGACGCCGGGCTCGGCGGAGTCCGGCCGGCGCACCGCGTTCCTCGCCCAGGAGAAGCCACTGTTCCGCCGCTTCACCGTGGCGGAGACCCTGCGACTGGGCCGGGAACTGAACCCCGGCTGGGATCAGCGCGCCGCCGTGGACATCATCCGCGCGGGCAACGTGCCCTTCGAGGCGAAGATCGGCACCCTCTCCGGCGGTCAGCGCACCCGTGTCGCCATCGCCCTCGCCTTCGGCAAGCGCCCCGACCTGCTGCTGCTCGACGAGCCGATGTCGGATCTCGACCCGGTCGTGCGCCACGAGATCATGGGCATCCTCCTCGCCGAGGCCGCCGAGCACGGCACCACCGTGCTGATGTCCACCCACGTCCTCGCCGAACTGGAGAACGTGTGCGACTACCTCGTCGTCGTCTCCGGCGGCGGAGTGCGCCTCGCCGGTGACGAGGACGAGCTGAGGTCTGTGCACACCCTGGTCACCGGGGCGAGGGAGGGCGACGGTCTGCCCGCCGCCCTCGGGCACCACACCCTCGTCGAGTCCCGGATCAGCGGACGGCAGTTCACCGCCCTCGTCCGCCCCGAGGGCCCGATCACCGGCGCCTGGGAGACGGACACCCCGAACATGGAGGAACTCCTGCTCGCCTACCTCCGCTCACCCGACGCACCACCGCTGATCACCCCCACCGCCCAGGTCCAGGGCCAGGGGTACGCGTTCGGCACCGGGACGGTGGCGGCATGAGCACCTTCACCAGCGCCTCGAACCCGACCGGCAGCACGACCGGCACCTCGACCGACGGCAAGAACGGGACCATGAACGCGACCACCACGGAGGCCACCCGTCGCCCCCGCCTCAGCGGTATGACCTGGCTGGTCTGGCGTCAGCACCGGGCCGCGTTCTGGTCGATACTCGCCGCCACCGCGCTCTCCGTGGCCTGGATGGTCTACCAGCGCGGCCAGATGACGGACTTCCTCGACGGCTACGGCTACCCCGCCAAGAGCCTGGACGAGACGGGCAACGACTTCCAGCGGTACGTCGACGCGTTCTCCTTCGTTTCCTTCGGTCTCGGGGCGATCCCCATCCTGCTCGGTGTCTTCCTCGGCGCCCCGCTGCTCGCGGGTGACCTGGAGAACGGCACGGCCAAGCTGGTCGCTGCCCAGTCCATGAGCCGGGCCCGCTGGCTCGCCACGAAGCTGGCGCTGGCCGGGCTGGTGGTCGTGGTGAGTACGGGCGTGCTGTCGGCGGTGTTCGGCTGGTGGTGGAACCCCGTCAAAAAGTCCGATGTCACGGTCATGGACTGGATCTCCAGCGAGGCCTTCAACAACACGGGCCCGGTGCCCGTCGCCCTCACCATCTTCTCCGTGTTCAGCGGGGTCGCGATCGGTCTGGTGCTGCGCCGCACGCTGATGGCCATGGTCGTCACCTTCGGGTTCACCGTGGCCGTCCAGCTCGTCTGGTCCTACTCCATCGTGTCGCTCGGCAACACTGTCACCATCACGACGAACAAGGGCGTCATGGGCGAGAACGGGTCCCCGTCGCTCCCCCACGGCGCCTACGAGATCGACTACTCGTTTGTCACCGGCAGCGGGGATCTGGTGGGGTTCGGCACCTGTTCGGGGTCGCAGACCGACGCGGCACGGCAGGTGTGCCTGGACAAGGCCGATGTCGTGGGCTGGTCGGTGGAGTACCTCCCGATGTCGCAGATGAACGGTATGCAGTGGCTCGGGGCGTCGATTCTGTTCGCCCTGACGGCCGGTGTCGTGGCGTTCCTCTTCCTCTGGGGACGTAAGCGGCTCGTCTGAGTCCGTACGTCCCGGTCCGTACGTCCCGCGCCCCTTTTAAAAGGGGCGCCTCATTTCCCCCTTTGTTCGCCGTGAACACCCCCTGGCGGGCGTCTCGCCTCCGTGCTCCTGGACGCGGGGGGGGTGCCCCTATGCGTTAGGTCAAGGTCAAAGGCCAGTAGGTTCGTGCGGTCGAGTGCGGGCTGAGCCATAGGGGTGTGCATGAGTGATAGCCAGGTCACGATCAAGCTCACGAGTGACGAGGCACTGGTGCTGTCGCACTGGCTGGAGAAGCTCCAGATGACGGACCTCAGCCGTGTTGTCGACGATCCGGCGGTGTGGGTGCCGATCCATCGGATCGCCGGAACGCTGGACAAGGCGCTTCCTGAGCTTTTCGCGCCTGACTATGACCAGCGGCTTGAGGCCGCTCGCCAGAGGCTTCGCCCCGAGGACTGATCGAGCGGTCCGAACTCCTCACCTGGCCGCTGCGGGTTCGGGCTCGTAGAAGGTTCCGTCGCGGAGCATCGCGAAGAGGACATCGGCCCGGCGTCTGGCGAGGCAGAGCAGGGCCTGGGTGTGGTGCTTGCCCTGGGCGATCTTCTTGTCGTAGTAGGCCCGCGATGCCGGGTCGCCCAGAGCAGCGAGTGCGGAGAGGGAGAAGGCCCGTTTGAGCTGCTTGTTCCCTCTCCTGGGCGGTTGTTCGCCGCGGATCGAGGAGCCCGAACTCCGGGTTGCCGGGGCGAGTCCCGCGTATGCGGCGAGGTGGCCGGCGGTCGGAAAGGTGCTGCCGTCGCCGACCTCGATCAGGATGCGGGCTCCGGTCCTGACACCGATGCCCGGCATCGAGGTCAGGACTTTGGAAAGAGGGTGGGCCTCCAGGAGTTCCTCGATCCGCCCGGCCAGCAGTTTCCGCTGGTCAAGGACGGTGGCCAAGGATCCGGCCAGGCTCGGGACGATCAGTGCGGCCGCCTCGGTGCCGGGCACCACCACGGTCTGTTCGTCCAGGGCGGCGAAGATCTCCTCGACCAGCCGCTCGGCCATCCTCGGCGCCTTGGGCCGCAGCAAGGCGACCAGCCGCCGCCGTCCGGCCTTGCGTATCTGGGCCGGAGACCCGAACCGTTCCAGAAGCGTGAGGACGGCCGGATGCTGCAACCGCGGCCCCAGCACTCGCTCCAGCGACGGATGGATCTGGGTCAGCAGGCCGTGCAGCCGGTTCGCGACCCGGGTGGCCTCGCCGGCCAGGTCGTCGTCGAACCCGGCGATCATCTCAAGCTCGGCGATCGTCTCGTCCTCTCCGTCGATCGCCCGCAGCGTGTGCGGCATCGCCCGGGCCGCGTCCGCGATGATGAACGCGTCCCTCGCATCCGTCTTCGCCTCACCCGGGTAGAGGTCGGCGATCCTCCGCATCGTCAGCCCGGGCAGGTAGGCGACCGGGCAGCCCATGTCTCGCGCAACGGCCAGCGGCAGGGCCCCAATCGAGGCTGGCTGGTCGACCACGACCAGCAAGGTCCCGTGCTTGGCCTGGAGTTTCGCGAACAGCTCGCGGAGCTTGGGCTCGGTGTTGGGCAGGCGCTTGTCGAACGCCTTCTTCCCGGCTGGGGTGACGGCGGTGGCGTGGTGTTCGCCCTTGCCGACGTCCAGGCCGAGGAAGACGTCGATGTCGCCGGTGTCGATCACGTGCAGGCCCCTCCATCACGCTTTCGTCCGGCCTTGCCTGGGCACCGAGCTGCCACATCCACGTTACGGAGAGCTCTTCCGGCTCGGGTGAAGCCGGTGCTCAAGCCCCTCATCAGCGGTCTGTCGATGCCTCCGGGCCCGGTGACACCACCCCCCGGATCATGAACAACAAGGGGGGGGAAGTCATGCCGGACCCGAAGGCCGGAGGCCCCATTGCGGAGCCACGAAGAAGGTAACGGGGGGGAGCATCAAGGTGCTCTCCGAGTACCTCGGCCACTCGGATCCTGGCTTCACGCTCCGGACGTACACGCATCTTCTGCCGTCAAACGAGACTCGCACCCGCAAAGCGATCGACGATGCCTTCATCGAGGCTGAAGCAGGGGAAGTCGAGGCGGAAGGCAGTGGCGACCCGCCCGCCACCCAGGGCACATCAGCACCCCCCAGCAAAATCAATGCGCCCTGGCCGCGTGACGGCCCCTCTCCGGCACGGAAAAGGGCGAGGCCCGAAGACCCCGCCCGCACCCTACGAAACCCCAGCTCAGGGCCACACAAGGCAATACGGCTGATGCCCCGCCTCATGCAGCCGGTGGCTGAAGTCCTGCCACTCATGCAGCAGTTGGTACACGTTGAACGCGTCCCGGGGCCCACCCCGGTCCGGGACCGTCGACCAGATGAAGGCCGCCGCGCCCACCGCCTCCTCGCCGATGCCCCGCAGGGGGTCGACGACGGTCATCGGGAGCTTGACCACCGCGTAGTCGGGGTGCAGGACGACGAGTTCCAGCGGCGGCACCTTGTGCAGGGGGACGCCTTCGATGCCCGTCAGGACCATCGCGGCCATGGTCTCCGGCTTTATCTTCGTGAACATGCCGTTCATGCCGAGCTCGTCGCCGCCGAGCTCCTCCGGACGCATCGAGATCGGGACGCGGGCCGCGGTCGCGCCGTCCGGCGCGCCGAAGTACTTGTACGTCACCCCCACCCGACCACCATTCCTGCTTCCGGCCCGAAGATCGTCCACACGACGTTCAGTACGTCCGTCGAGCCGCTCCGGTTCACTCGGTAGTCCCTGGGGCCGACGTGTTTCCTGCGTGTCCTCCGCCTCGCGCCGGTGCCTTCCCCGCCGGGCACGTCGAGGACCCAGGTCATCAGTCCCCTCGCCCAGTCCGCCACCGCGATGCATATCTCCACCCGACTGCTTTTCTAGGACGCGTCGCCCCCGCCGCGCAACCCGATCATCGTGTCAGTGACCTCCCCCGCGGCCGCCCGCCGAAACGTGCGCTGAAACAACTGTCCGCAGGATCTTCGCAGCCTCCGACCACCGTGGGCCGTTTGAGCTGCGTGTATCAGGTCCAGTCTCGCAGACGACCGGCGATCGCGGGCCGGTCGCCTCGGCCGTCCCTTCATTCTTCTCCCTGTCCTACCCTGAACAGGTCCCTCAGGGGCCCTTTCACCATGCCCGTCCGGGTCGCGCGGCCTGGCACCGCACCTCGCCGCGTTGCCGCAACGCCCACGCACCGGACCACGCGACCTGATCGGACGCTCATAGTGAAAGGACCCCTCACCCCCGGATTCCGACGACGTCGGAGAAGGTCGGAGAAGTCGCAGGTCATGAGCGAACTGGCATATCCGTATGAAGCACCGGCCTCGCAGGCTCTGTTCGACCGTGCGGCGGCCGTCACACCGGGTGGCGTGAACTCGCCGGTGCGGGCCTTCCGCGCGGTCGGCGGCACGCCGCGGTTCATGGTGTCCGGCACCGGGCCGTACCTGACGGACGCCGACGGGCGGGAGTACGTGGATCTCGTGTGCTCCTGGGGGCCCATGATCCTCGGGCACTCGCACCCCGAGGTGATCGCCGCCGTGCAGGACGCCGTCTCCCGCGGTACGTCCTTCGGTACGCCCGGTGAGGGCGAGGTCGCCCTCGCGGAGGAGATGGTCGCGCGGGTCGCGCCGCTGGAGCAGGTGCGGCTCGTCTCCAGCGGGACCGAGGCGACCATGTCCGCGATCCGGCTCGCCCGCGGGTTCACGCAGCGCACCAAGGTGATCAAGTTCGCCGGGTGTTACCACGGGCACGTCGACTCGCTGCTCGCCGCCGCCGGCAGCGGCGTCGCGACCTTCGCGCTGCCCGACACCCCGGGCGTCACCGGCGCCCAGGCCGGTGACACCGTCGTCCTGCCGTACAACGACCTCGACGCCGTGCGGGCCGCGTTCGCCGCCCACCCGGGCGAGATCGCCTGCGTGATCACCGAGGCTTCCCCGGGCAACATGGGCGTGGTGCCGCCCGCGGACGGCTTCAACCAGGGGCTCAAGGACCTCTGCGCCGAGAACGGCGCCCTCTACATCTCCGACGAGGTCATGACCGGCTTCCGGACCAGCCGCGCCGGGTGGTACGGCGTCGACGGCGTGGTCCCCGACCTCATGACCTTCGGCAAGGTCATGGGCGGCGGCTTCCCGGCCGCGGCCTTCGGCGGGCGTGCGGACGTGATGGCGCACCTCGCTCCGGCCGGGCCCGTCTACCAGGCCGGCACCCTCTCCGGGAACCCCGTCGCCACCGCTGCCGGGCTCGCCCAGCTGCGCCTCCTCGACGACGCCGCCTACGACAAGGTCAACGCCGTGTCGAAGGAGATCCAGGGCCTCGTCACCGACGCGCTGACCAAGGAGGGCGTCGCGCACCGGCTGCAGACCGCCTCCAACATGTTCTCCGTGTTCTTCACCGACCGTCCGGTGCGGAACTACGAGGACGCCAAGGCGCAGGAGTCGTTCCGCTTCACCGCCTTCTTCCACTCGCTTCTCGCGGACGGCGTCTACCTGCCGCCGTCGTCGTTCGAGTCCTGGTTCGTGTCCACCGCGCACGACGAGCGGGCCGTGCAGCGCATCGCCGACGCCCTCCCGGCGGCGGCCCGAGCGGCCGCGGAGGCCACGGCATGAGCAGCGAGAACAGCGGCGGCGGCAACGGCGACATCACCGTCGTCCACCTCATGCGGCACGGCGAGGTCGCCAATCCGGACGGGATCCTCTACGGGCGGCTGCCCGGCTACCACCTCTCCGAGCTGGGCCGCCGGATGGCCGACCGGGTCGCCGAGCACCTGTCGAGCCGAGATGTGACGCATGTCGTCGCCTCCCCGCTGGAGCGGGCGCAGGAGACGGCGGAGCCGATCGCCAAGGCGCACGGGCTGGACCTCGCCACCGACGAGCGGCTGATCGAGGCCGCCAACATCTTCCAGGGGAAGACGTTCGGGGTCGGGGACGGCGCGCTGCGCAAGCCCGGCAACTGGAAGCACCTGGTGAACCCGTTCCGGCCGTCCTGGGGCGAGCCGTACGTCGACCAGGTCGTACGGATGATGAACGCGCTGAGCGCGGCGAAGGACAAGGCCCGGGGGCACGAGGCGGTCGTGGTCAGCCACCAGCTGCCGATCTGGATCGTGCGGTCGTACGTCGAGCGGCGGCGGCTGTGGCACGACCCGCGCAAGCGGCAGTGCACGCTCGCGTCGCTGACGACCTTCACGTACCAGGGCGACCGGATCGTCTCCGTCGGCTACAGCGAGCCGGCCCGCGATCTCGTCCCGGCCCATCTCCTCGCCGGGGCCAAGCCGGTGAAGGGGCAGGACAAGGCATTCGGCGCGTAAGCCCTTTCTGTTCGCTTCTGATCCTTCCGTTACGGAATCTGCAAGTTTCGGCGGAACCTCCCCGTTCGTCACGTCCTCTGACTGGGTGACCACCAGAGAACGTGACGAACGGGGATGCCATGCGCCCTTACTCCCGCAGGGGAATGCTCGGACTCGGCGCGGGGGCCGCGGCCGCCGTCTCGCTCGCCGGCTGCGGCGGCCTCACCGGGTCAGATGACTCCCGTCCCGCCGATGGTTCCGGCAGCTCCGCGCAGGGCGGCTCCAAGCCCCAGCCCAAGCCGGCCGCCCGGCCCATCGGCGACGGCTCCACCGCCTACACCGGCAAGCAGCCCCACCAGCCCAAGAAGCCCGAGCCGCTGGAGCCCGGTCAGACCCCGCCGCAGTTCGTGGTGTTCTCCTGGGACGGCGCCGGCGAGGTCGGCAACGGCCTGTTCCCGCGCTTCCTGGACCTGGCCAAGGAGCACGGCGCGAGCATGACCTTCTTCCTGTCCGGGCTGTACCTGCTGCCCGAGTCGAAGAAGCGCCGCTACGACCCGCCGAACAACCCGCGCGGCGCCTCCGACATCGGCTACCTCACCGACGAGCACATCAAGGACACGCTGAAGAACGTCCGCCGGGCGTGGCTGGAGGGCCACGAGATCGGCACCCACTTCAACGGGCACTTCTGCGGCGAGTCCCGCGGCTCGGTCAAGAACTGGACGCCCCGGCAGTGGCGCAGCGAGATCGACCAGGCGAAGTCCTTCGTGAAGGAGTGGCGCACCAACACCGGCTGGACCGACCTGCCGTCGCTGCCGTTCGACTACGACAAGGAGCTGGTCGGCGGCCGTACGCCCTGTCTGCTCGGCCAGGACAACCTGCTGCCCACCGCCCGTGAGCTCGGCTGGCGCTACGACGCCTCCTCGCCCGGCGGCCGTCAGGTGTGGCCCGTGAAGCGGCAGGGGATCTGGGACCTGCCCTTGCAGCAGATACCTTTCCCCGGTCGCGGCTTCGAGGTGCTCGCCATGGACTACAACATGCTGGCAAACCAGTCCATAAGCACCACAAAGGCACCCGCGCACAACTACCCGGGCTGGCGGGAGCAGTCGGCCCAGGCGTACATCCAGGGATTCAAGCGGGCATACGAGACAAACAGGGCGCCCCTCTTCATCGGCAACCACTTCGAGCAGTGGAACGGCGGCATCTACATGGACGCCGTCGAGGAGGCCTTCAAGCACATCGCCCGGGAGAAGGAGAAGGGCGCGGATGTGCGCCTCGTCTCCTTCCGGCAGTTCACCGACTGGCTGGACGCGCAGCGGCCCGAGGTGCTCGCGAAGCTCCGGACGCTCGAGGTCGGGCAGCAACCGGCAGGGGGCTGGAAGGGGTTCGTCGAGAAGAACCCGCAGAGGGCCGGTACGCCCTCGCGAAACGCCGCCTGAAATGCGGTTTTCCGCCCGCAAGGGGGGCGGGCGAGAGCCCCGGAACGGACATGCGAAACTTTTCACATGAGTGCCGCCAGCCGCGCCCCCCTGCGCTCGACCCGCACCCGCCGCGTCCGCCGCGCCGCCCTGACCGCCGGCGCCGCCGTGGTCGCGCTGCTCGTCTCCGCGTGCGGCTCCGGCGGCACCTCCGGCGGGGGCGGCAACACCAACTTCGTCACCGGCACCGACGGCATCGCCACCGTCGCCGAGGGCGAGCGCACCCCGGCACCCGACCTGTCCGGCAAGACCATCGCGGGCAAGACCCTCGACGTCGCCGACTACAAGGGCAAGGTCGTCGTCCTCAACGTGTGGGGCTCCTGGTGCAACCCCTGCCGCGCCGAGGCCAAGTACTTCGCGAAGGTCTCCAAGGCGTACGCCGACAAGGGCGTGCAGTTCGTCGGCATCAACACCCGCGACACCTCCACCGGCGCCGCCCTCGCCTTCGAGAAGGACTGGGGCATCACCTACCCCAGCCTCTACGACCCCACCGGCAAGCTGCTGCTGCGCTTCGACAAGGGCACCCTCAACCCGCAGGCGATCCCCTCCACCCTCATCCTCGACCGGAACGGGAAGATCGCGGCCCGCTCGCTGTCCGCGCTCAGCGAGGAACGGCTGCTGAAGATGCTCAAGCCGGTCGTCGCGGAGAAGTGAGCGGAGCAGCGACGTGAGCGCAGTCACCGGCACCGCGGTACTCGCCGCGGCCACCGACCCCAACACGACCGTCCTCAACGGCGCGCTGCTGGCGGCACTGCCCCTCGCCCTGCTCGCCGGACTGGTCTCCTTCTTCTCGCCGTGCGTCCTGCCGCTGGTCCCCGGCTACCTGTCCTATGTGACCGGCGTCACCGGCACCGACCTGGCCGAGGCGCGGCGCGGCCGGATGGCCGCGGGCGCCTCGCTCTTCGTCGCGGGCTTCACTGTCGTGTTCGTGTCCGGCGGAGCCCTGTTCGGCTACTTCGGGTCGACGCTCCAGGAGCAGCAGGGCGTCCTGTCCAAGGTGCTCGGCGTTCTCATGATCCTCATGGGTGTGTTCTTCATGGGGCTGATGCCCTGGATGAGCCAGCGGGAATTCCGCTTCCACCGGAAGCCGGTGACCGGACTGGTCGGTGCCCCCGTGCTCGGCGCGCTCTTCGGCATCGGCTGGACCCCCTGCATCGGCCCGACCCTCGCCTCCGTGCTCGCCCTGTCCTCGCAGCAGTCGAGCGCGGGCCGCGGTGCCATACTGACCGTCGCGTACTGCCTGGGCCTCGGCGTGCCGTTCGTGCTCGCCGCGGTCGCCCTCCGCAAGGCGCTCGGCGCCTTCGGCTGGGTCAAGCGTCACTACGTCTGGGTGATGCGGATCGGCGGCACCATGATGATCATCACCGGTCTGCTGCTGCTGACGGGCGTCTGGAACAGCCTCGTGCAGCAGATGCAGTCCTGGTCCGCCGGATTCGCCGTAGGGATCTGATCGATGAGCAAGACCACCGCCTCCGACCCGGCCCCCGCCGCAGCCGAGGACCAGGACCTGGGCGCCGCCGGCTCCCAGCTGTCCACCGCCCCCACGGAGGAACCCCCCAACCTGCCCTCCCTCGGCGTCATCGGCTGGGCCCGCTGGTTCTGGCGGCAGCTGACCTCCATGCGGGTCGCGCTGCTGCTGCTCCTGCTGCTCTCCCTCGGCGCGATCCCCGGCTCGCTCATCCCGCAGTCCGGCCAGGACGCGACGAAGGTCGCCGACTTCCGCAAGGGCAATCCCACCCTCGGGGACATCTACGACAAGCTCGGCCTCTTCCACGTCTACAGCTCGGTGTGGTTCTCCGCGATCTACATCCTGCTGTTCGTCTCCCTCATCGGCTGCATCGTGCCCCGCACCTGGCAGTTCGTGGGCCAGCTGCGCGGCCTGCCGCCGGGCGCGCCCAAGCGGCTGACCCGGCTGCCCGCCCACACCACCTGGCGCACCGCCGCCGAACCCGAGCAGGTCCACAGTGCCGCCCTGGCCCTGCTGAAGAAGCGCCGCTTCCGCGCCCACCTCGCCGGAGACTCCGTCGCCGCCGAGAAGGGCTACCTGCGTGAACTCGGCAACCTCGTCTTCCACATCGCCCTCATCGTGATGCTCATCGCCTTCGCCTGGGGGCAGCTCTACAAGTCCGAGGGCAACAAGCTGATCGTCGAGGGCGACGGCTTCTCCAACACCCTCACCCAGTACGACGACTTCAAGTCCGGCAACCTCTTCACGGCCGACGACCTGGTGCCGTTCAGCTTCAACCTGGACGAGTTCACCGGCACCTACGAGCGCACCGGCCCCAACAAGGGCACCCCGCGCACCTACCAGGCCGCGCTCGACTACAGCACCGGCCCCTACGGCAAGGACGAGAAGACCACCGTCAAGGTCAACCACCCGCTGGAGATCGGCGACGCCAAGGTCTACCTCGTCAGCCACGGCTACGCGCCCGTCATCACGGTCCGCGACGGCAAGGGCAAGGTCGTCTACGACAGCGCCGTACCGCTGCTGCCGCTCGACGCCAACGTCACCTCCTCCGGCGCCGTCAAGGTCCTCGACGGCTACCGCAACCCCCAGGGCAAGAAGGAACAGCTCGGCTTCAACGCGTTCTTCGTGCCCACCTTCGGCGGCTCCGCCAGCGGCACGATGCTGTCGCAGTTCCCGGCGCTGGACTCCCCGGTGCTCGCGCTGTCCGCCTACCACGGCGACCTGGGGGCCGACTCCGGCATCCCGCAGAGCGTGTACCAGATGGACAAGACCAACATGAAGGAGTTCAAGGACTCCGACGGCAAGCTGTTCAAGAAGCTGCTGCGGCCCGGCGAGACCATGAAGCTCCCGAACGGCGCCGGTTCGGTCACCTTCGGCAAGGACATCAAGGAGTGGGCCGGCTTCCAGGTCGTCCAGGAGCCCGGCGGCGGCTGGGCCCTCGCCGGGGCCATCGCCGCCATCGGCGGCCTCGCCGCCTCCCTGTTCATCCAGCGCCGCCGCGTCTGGGTGCGGGCGGTCAAGGGCGCCGACGGCGTCACCGTCGTCGAGATGGCGGGCCTCGGCCGCAGCGAGTCGGCCAAGGTCCCCGAGGAGCTCGGCGACCTCGCCGGGATCCTCTACGACGAGACACCGGCCGCCTCCGACACCGACGACCCCGCAGATTCGCCCGACCCCGACCCCGACCCCGACCGGGAGCCGGGCCACGACACCCCCGTACCCGCCGAAGGGGCTGAGAAGCGATGACTCTCGCCGCCGCCACCAACGAAAACCTCGCGAACATCAGCAATGTGCTGATCTACTCCGCGATGGCCGTCTACACCCTGGCCTTCTTCGCGTACATCGCCGAATGGATCTTCGGCAGCCGCAGCAAGGTCGCCAGGACCGCCGCCGCGCTCACCGCCAAGCCGGCCGAGGCGAAGAAGGGGCCCGCCGTCACCGTGAACCAGGCCGGCGGCACCGCCGTCCTGGAGCGGCCCAAGGTCACCGTGCGGGCGTCGGCCGGTCAGCGGGACGTGCCGGACGGGCCCGGGGCGCACGGCGGGGACGAGCAGGGCGACCTGTACGGCCGGATCGCCATCTCCCTCACCGTGCTCGCCTTCCTGGTCGAGGCCGCCGGCGTGCTGGCCCGTGCCCTGTCGGTGGAACGGGCGCCGTGGGGCAACATGTACGAGTTCAACATCACGTTCTCCACGGTCGCCGTCGGCGTGTACCTCCTGCTGCTGGCGCTGAAGAAGAACGTGCGCTGGCTCGGACTGTTCCTGACCACCACGGTCCTGCTCGACCTGGGCCTCGCGGTCACCGTCCTCTACACCGCCAGTGACCAGCTCGTTCCCGCCCTGCACTCGTACTGGCTCTACATCCACGTCTCGACGGCGATCATCTGCGGCGCGGTCTTCTACGTCGCCGCGGTCTCCACGATCCTGTACCTCTTCAAGGACTCCTACGAGACCAAGCTCGCGGGCGGCGGCACCCCCGGCACCTTCGCGACCTCCGTCCTGGAGCGGCTCCCCTCCTCCGCCTCCCTCGACAAGTTCGCCTACCGGGTCAACGCCGCCGTCTTCCCGCTGTGGACGTTCACGATCATCGCCGGCGCCATCTGGGCCGGTGACGCCTGGGGCCGCTACTGGGGCTGGGACCCCAAGGAGACCTGGTCCTTCATCACCTGGGTCGCCTACGCCGGCTACCTGCACGCCCGCGCCACCGCCGGCTGGAAGGGCCGCAAGGCCGCCTACCTGGCCCTCCTCGCCTTCGGCTGCTGGCTGTTCAACTACTACGGCGTGAACATCTTCGTCTCCGGCAAGCACTCGTACGCGGGCGTGTGACCGGGGCACGGCCAGTACGGGCCCGGCTCACATGAACGCCGTCTCGGCCTGATACGTGTTCAGGTACGGACATGCTTGCGGTCGGTACCCGGCAGGCTGGTAAAGGATCAGCCATTAGGGGTATGTGACTGTCGGCGAGCGGTCGAATACGTGATGCTATGGATGTCACGCAGCGCGCCACGACCGTCTGGGGGGTAGACGATGAGTGTGACGTTTGACGAGCGGGCGATGACTGATCACGAGGACGACATCGTGATCGTCGTGTCCGACGCCGATTACCGGGAAGCCGCACAGCGGGCCCTGGACGACCTCGGGCTCACGTACGCCGAGTTGCAGGAGCAGGCCCGGGAGGGGGACTTCACCTCGTCGCAGGCCCATGCCCTGTGGGTGTCGATCGGCGGCACGGTTGACCTCTGACCTGCCCAAGCAGGCCTACAAGTTCGCCAAGGAGTTACAGGAGACCCTGAACGGGACCGTGTGCCAGCATGTGCGCATCGCCGCCGTGCTGCGCCCGCGTTCCGCGGCGGGGCCTGTCTTCACTCTCGGCCACGGTCTGTCTGCCGCCAATCCCACCCAACCGACAGCGTTCCCGCTCCGCATCGACCACAAGAAGCCCCGCGCCTGGATGAACCTGTCGTTCCAGGTGCGCCTGGACGACGAGGACGGCTTCCTGACGGTGCATTCGTCGTACTGCGGGCTCTTCACCGATGAAGCCCTGGAGACCTGTCTGCTCCACTGGGACTACGAACGGGAGAAGGACAAGTACACGAGCGCGCATGTGCAGGTGTACGGCACGTCGCCGGCGCTGGAGGCGCTCAACAGGACCAACGATCAGAAGCGTTCGCTGGACAAGCTGCACATCCCCGTGGGGGGCAAACGCTTCAGGCCCTGCATCGAGGACGTCATCGAGTTCCTCATCACCGAACGGCTGGCCGACGGCCGGGAAGGCTGGGAGAAGCGCGTCGAGGAGGGACGCAACCGCTACCGGCGCAGCCAACTGCTCGCGGCCATGCGGCGGAACCCCGACGTGGTCAAGGAGTACCTGGAGGACCTCGGCGAGTAGCGCGGGCGAGGTACCGCGCGGCGCGGCCGGTTCGACGCCCCACTCGGCCTGTCCGGGTGGGGCGTCGTCGTGCCGTGCCGCTCAGGGCTGACGAGCCGTGCCCATGACGATGTCGCGCAGCCGCTCGGCGTACAGCCGCATGTTCTTCTGGGCGATGTCGGTGTCCGGGTAGCGGGCGGCGAACCACAGCCCCTCGTGGAGGCGGGTGATCCAGGCGCAGACCTGGTCGCCGTAGGACACCCTGAGCAGCCCGTACGCCGTCCGGTCCGTCCAGTCCTGGGAGCCGGGAATGGCGCGGGTGTCGACGAACGACACGATCGAGTACAGGTCGGGGGAGGTGGGGCGGAAGTCGGCGCCGAGCAGGTGGAGGACGCGGGCGAGGGGAATGCGGGCCAGCTTGCGGTTGGCCTGAAGGGCGGCGCGTACGGTGCGCAGGGCGCTCGGGAAGTCGCCGGCCTCGGACATGGGAACCTCGATCGGGGCGCCGCCCACGTACCAGCCGACCGACTGCGACCACTGGGACTTCACCCGGGTGTGGAACGGCACGACCGTGCGGTAGACGGGCTCGCCGCCGATCTCGTGGAGGATCAGGGCGGTGGCCGCGAGAACACCGACCAGGCTCCCGCCGTAGGGGCGGCAGTACGACTCGAACGCGGCGGCTGCCTCCGCGTCCACCATCATCTCGCGCATGAACTTCTGGGTGGGCAGCGCGCCCCCGGGTTCCAGGCCGAGGTCGACGGGGAACGACGGCAGTCGTCCGTCGCAGCGGTGGATGAACTCCCGCCAGCGGGCGACGATCTCGTGGTCCGCGTCGATGCGGTCCGCGTCCGCGCGCTCGGCCTCGCAGAAGTCGACGTAGCTGCTCACCGGCTCCGGTCCCACGTCGCCGCCCGCGACGGCGGCCCGGTACAGCTCGTGGATCTCCGCGGGGATGCGGTGGATGGAGTAGGCGTCGACGTTGCTGTGGTCGAAGGCCATGTACACGCTGGTGCAGTCGTCCCGGACGACCGCCGTGTAGATGAGGTTGGGCCAGCGCAGGGCGTCCGCCGTCGTGTCGAAACGGTCCTGCAGGTGCTGGGCCAGGGCCGCCGCGTCGGTGAAGTCGCCGACGTCCTCGCGGTGCAGGGAGACGGCGTCCGGGTCGAGCGTGAAGCGGCGGATCGAGTCGCCGGGCCCGCCCGCCCAGCGGAAGCCGCTGCGCAGGGTCTCGTGCCGCAGCGTCCAGCCGCGCAGCGCCTCGCCCAGCGCGTCCAGGTCGGCCCGTCCCGGGATGTCGAACGCCGCCCCGAGCCAGGTCGGCACGAACAGACCGTCCTCGCGCACGGACCGAGCCGTCCGGATGTGTGACTCCTGGATGTACGCCGGTGGTCTGGAGTCTTCCGGCAGGGCCTTCGCCGTCGCGACGGTCGCCGGACTGAGTGTCCATTCGAAGAGGCGCCCAGGTCGGACCTCGCAGCGCTGGATATCAGTCATTCGCACAGGACGTCTCCGTTCGCAGGTGGGATAGACCCGACCAAACGAATGCGGAACCCCGCCACCGGCGACGCCAGGTGTCGCCGCAATTCAATGGAACGGATGGCATCTCGAACGGAAATACGGGCCTGGCGGAGTGCTCAGTCGACGCCGATGTCCTCGTTCCACAGCTCCGGCCGGCTCGCGATGAAGTCCCGCATCAGGCCGACGCACTCGCCGTCGTCCAGCAGCACCAGCTCCACACCGTGTTCGGCGAGCCAGTCGTGGCCGCCGTGGAAGGTGACCGCCTCGCCGATCACCACACGTGAGATGCCGAACTGCCGGACCAGACCCGAGCAGTACCAGCAGGGGGACAGGGTCGTCACCATCGTCGTGCCCCGGTACGAGCGCTGCCGTCCCGCCGCCCGGAAGGCCGCCGTCTCCGCGTGCAGGCTGGGGTCGCCGTCCTGAACGCGCCGGTTGCGGCCACGGCCCAGCAGGGTGCCGTCGGCGCCGTAGAGGGCGGCACCGATCGGGATACCGCCCTCGGCGAGACCCGCTCGGGCCTCCTCGACGGCGGTGGTGAGCCATGCGCGTGCCTGTGCCCGGTCCATGACCTCATGCATGACCCGGCCCGGGCTCTCCGTAACCCGAGCCGGTACCTGAGCCGGCCCCTGCCGCGCGTGCGGCGTCGAGCCGGTCCAGGTAGGCGTGGAGGGCGCCCGCGCCCTCGATCATGGCTCTGCTGCGAGCTGTCAGGGCCGCACCGCGCGCCGCGATCGCCGCCCGCAGGGCAGCGCTGCCGCCCTCCCGGCGCAGCCCCTCCAGGACCGGCCTGATCTGGTCGAACAGGTAGTGACTGCGGCGCAGGGTCTGCACCAGCCGGGCGTCGCGCACGTCGGCGGGCTCGTAGACCCGGTAGCCCGTGCCCCGCTCGCGCCCCGGCGTGAGCAGCCCGGCCCCCTCCCACACCCGCAGCGCCGACGTCCGTACGCCCAGCAGCGCCGCCACCTCCCCGATGCGCAGTCCGCCGGAGCGGGGCAGCGGAGCGGGCGGCTCGGCCGCCAGGAGCTCCAGGGCCTCGCTCGCCGCCCGCAGGGACACCCGCTCCTCGTGCAGGGCGGCGTGCGCGGCGTCGACCAGCGCGAGCGCGCCCGGCACGTCACCGCGGTGCAGCGCCTGCATGACCGGCGCCGCCGTGACCGGCCCGTACCCCCGCAGCAGCGTCCGGTACGCCAGCAGCGCCCCGCGGTGCAGGTCGGTGAAGGCGCGGTAGCCGGACGGGGTCCGCGCCGCCGGCGGCAGCACGCCGGCGTCCTCGTAGTTGCGGATCTGCTGCGTCGAGACCCCGGCCAGGCGGGCCAGGTCGACGGGGCGGAGGCGGCGAGCGTCGGACATCGATTTGAAGGTTACGGCAGGGAAATGGCCTGAGGCTCCTCAAAAGTCTCAACACCGCACTTAAATGGAAGACTTGAAGGAATGGACAACTGCATCCGGGTCACCGGCGCCCGCCTCCACAACCTCCGGAACGTCTCCCTCACCCTCCCGAAGAACAAGCTGGTCGTGCTGACCGGCCTGTCCGGCTCCGGCAAGTCCACCCTCGCCTTCGACACCCTCCACCGGGAGGGCCAGCGGCAGTACCTGGAGTCGCTGGGCATGGTCACCGGCTGGACCAGCAAGCCCGCCGTCGACTCGATCACCGGCCTCTCCCCGTCCATCAGCGTCGACCAGCACCTCACCAACCGCAGCCCGCGCTCCACGGTCGGCACCGTCACCGAGGTCTTCACCTACCTGCGGCTGCTGTGGTCACGCATCGGGGAACGCCCGTGCCCGGACTGCGGGAAGAGCATCCCGCCGTCGTACGCGAACGCCGCCGAGGCCGGTGCCGAGGCCGACGAGGACGCCGAGGGCGAGCAGCGGCCCTGCCCGCACTGCGGCACCCTCGTACCCGAACTGGTGATGGGCTGCTTCTCCTTCAACAAGCCCGTGGGCGCTTGCCCCGCCTGCACCGGCCTCGGCGAGGTCATCCGCCCCGACGTACGACGGCTGGTCGACGGCGCGAAGTCGGTCGCCGAGGGCGCGGTGCGCGGCTGGAACGCGAAGTTCACCGAGTGGAGCCTTCCTCAACTGCGCGCCGCCGCAGAGCACTACGGCTTCACCTTCGACACCGGCCGGCCGGTCGGCGACCTGAGCGAGCAGGAGCGGGACCTGCTGCTGCACGGCGTCGAAAGCCCCGAGTTCCGGCGGCACTTCCCCGGCATCGAGCCGCCGAAGACCGTGGCGGCGGGCCGCTTCGAAGGGGTCGCGACAGCACTGCTGCGCCGCTACGAGGACCGCGCCGACGACCCCGAGTACCGCGAACGCGCCGAACAGCAGGGCCTGGTGAAGCAGCCCTGCGAGGAGTGCGGCGGGACCCGGCTGCGGCCGGAGAGCCGGGCCGTGACCGTGCACGGCCTCACCATCGTCGAGGCCGCGCGGCTTCCGCTGACCGACCTCGGCACCTGGATCGCCGGTCTGCGCGAGCGGTCCGACGGGGACGAATGGCTGCTCGTGGAACCGGTCGCCGCCGACCTGGAGGAACGGGTACGGCGCCTGACGGACGTCGGGGTCGGCTACCTCACCCTCGGGCAGGCCACCCCCAGCCTCTCCGCCGGCGAGACGCAGCGGCTGCGGCTGGCCGCCCTGCTCGGCTCCGGGCTGACCGGCGTGCTCTACGTCCTGGACGAGCCGACCATCGGCCTGCACCCCTCCGACACCGCCCGCCTCGTCGACGTCCTGCGCCGACTACGCGACCTCGGCAACACAGTGCTGGTCATCGAACACGACCTCGAAGTGCTGCGCGCCGCCGACCACGTCGTCGACGTCGGCCCGGGCGCGGGCCGGGACGGCGGCCGGATCGTCGCCGCCGGCACTCCCGAGGAGGTCGCCCGCACCGAGGGCTCGGTCACCGGCGCGTACCTCTCCGGCCGCCTGTCCGTGCCGAGTTCACGCCGACGCGGCGACGGTGACCGGGCGGTGGTGATCCGAGGGGCCAGGGCCCACAACCTCAAGGACCTGACCGTGCGGATCCCGCTCGGGCGTCTGGTGACGGTCACCGGCCCGTCCGGCTCGGGCAAGTCGACGCTGCTGCTGGACATCCTCGGCCGGGCCGCCCGCCGCCACTTCCACCGGGCCGGGGACCCGCCCGCCGAGCACGACGGCGTCGACGGCTGGGAGCACCTGTCCAAGGCCGTCCTCATCGACCAGGAGCCGGTCAGCCGCGTCCCGCGCTCCAACGCGGCCACCTACTCGGACGTCTTCACACCCATCCGCGAGGTCTTCGCCGCCCGCAGCCGCGGCGCCCTCACCCCCGGCCACTTCTCCTTCAACGTGCCCGGCGGACGCTGCGAACGCTGCGAGGGCGCGGGCGTCCTCACCGTCCGCATGCACTTCCTCCCGGCGGTCGAGGTGCGCTGCCCGACGTGCAGGGGCCGCCGCTTCCGCCCGGAAGTCCTGTCGGTCCGGCACGAGGGCCACGACATCGCCGAGGTGCTGCAGGCGACGGTGGACGAGGCCCTGACCGTGTTCAAGGACGTCCCTGCGGTCGCCACCCGGCTGCGCCGCCTGGCGGACGTCGGCCTCGGCTACCTCCCGCTCGGCCAGCCCGCCACCACCCTCTCCGGGGGCGAGGCCCAGCGTCTGAAGCTCGCGAAGGAACTGGGACGGCGGACGACCGGCCGTGCCCTGTACCTCCTCGACGAACCGACGACGGGTCTGCACTCCGCCGACACCGCCCGCCTCCTCGACGTCCTCCAGCGCCTGGTCGACGCCGGGCACTCGGTCGTCACCATCGAGCACAACACGGATGCCGTCCGGGCCTCGGACTGGCTGATCGACCTGGGGCCGGTCGGCGGGTCCGGAGGCGGCCGGGTCGTGGCGGAGGGGACGCCGGAGGACGTGGCGGCCGTGCGGGTGTCTCGGACGGTGGGTTCCGGACGGGTGGGTTCCTGACCGGGTGACTTGAGCGGTGCTCTTGGGGCCGCCCGCTTCTTGGCCAGTGTCGTGCTTCCACGGCCTGCCTCAAGGGCGCTTCGCGTCGCCTTCGGCGATGGCCCTGCGGGCCACCCTTGACCCAGGCAGTTCCAGCACGAGGAAGAAGCGAGCGGGCGGCCGGGGGAGGAACGGGTGGCCAGGGCCGTCGCCCTCTCCAGTCGGCTGTGTTGCCGCTCGGCGAGGGGGTGGCGCGGTCGCCCCTCGCCAGCACGCCGGGAGGGTTTAGCGGCGATCGGCCCCTGGTCGAGAGCGCGAGGACATATCATGGGGCTGAACGGAGGATCCTGATTTCCATCAGGGTCGAAATAAGAGCCGTCTTCTCATCGTCGCTCAGGTCACCGGGCAGCTCTCTGACGTAGAAGGCGCCGGTACGGGCGATGAATTTCAGCGCATCCTCGGCAAGCCTGTTAACGGAAAACAGAGTTTCACCGCTCGGAGTCAGCAGGTCTACCGCGTCCAAGTCTGCCCGGACTCTGACTGACCCAACACTGTCATTGATTACCCGCCGACGGATTGTGACAGTCTCCGCGTCAAGCCAGATGTTCGGCAACTGCACACCGTAGAGCTCCTTATAGCAATCCGCGAAGAGCATGAATGATGGTGCGGCTGCAGGCTTCTCCTGGCCGTCCGTCGGAGAATTGCTCGGACTGTGAGGCATGTACCTACCGAAATATTTATGACAAAATTCCATGTACTGCCGAGTGAAGAGGATGAATTGATGCCACGCTTCGTCGATGCGCAGGGAGTACATGGGCCACGCCGTCCCACCGCTCACGCTTACGAGTACGAGGTATCGTTTGACTTCTTCAAAAAGCGCTTGACCTTCCTCCGGTGTGTCTACGATATGGTCTTTTACTAGCTTCTCGATAACAAATGGAGCCTCGTAAGACAGGGCGCCGAAAACCTGCCGTGAGTCCGATGCGACCTCAATCTGACGTGCATGCATAATCATCACCAATTTTCACGTACAGGCCAGTCTCTACCAGAGCGTCTGCAATGTGCAGACGCTCTTCCGGAGATAGATTTCCTGGGATATCCCCGATTGTGAAACTTCGCTCCTTGGAAACAAAGGCGATCGCCTCGCGCCCGAGGCTGTCGACAGCTAGTTCCTTCAATGAGCCAGACCGAGTCTCCGCATAGAGGACTGCCATCCCGGCATCGAGGCGGTAACTCAGCTCAAGGTCCCTGTGCACACGCTCTAGGGCAAACCCGTGCCGGGTCGGCTTGCCAGACTCAGGCCTATCGGTCATGAAGCCACCGAGAGCGTTACATTTATCCAAAAGGGACGAGGCTTTCGCGCTGTTCAGGGAGGGAAGCATATTGCTGATGGCGCGAATGCGCCTTACCCGTCGCCGCGTTTCAATGACCTTTCGGTAGACGTGGTCGCTGTTCGTCCGGTCGAGTTTTGCCCTCCCCGAGAGGCCGGGTAGGGGATCGCCGCATCCATCGCCTGGGTCCTCACCGTCCCTCGGGCTGGTCATATGGAAAGACAGCGACCAGCGCGACGAATTATTAATCGGCGCATGGATGCTTGGTTTGTAGATGTAGCCGACTTTCCCGGCGGAGGCGGGAAAGTGATTCTTGGGAACCAACTCGCGACGAGAATACGATTCCTCTCGGTCGTAGGTCACTACCTCGAGTTCATTGCGGCAGACTGCAGTAATCGTCCAAGCTGTGTGCTCGTGTGGCCCTGGCGAGCCTCCCGGGGACCAGTACCCAAAAGCGAATCGAATCCCGAGCCCCGGCATTGTGAAGAACGGCACCAATCCCGGCCGCAAGTCATTTCTCTCGAGCAGTTGCAACTCCAAATGAAGGCAGCTCGCGAGGAAGTCGTCATCGAGGACGGCATCCTGGATACTCGATCTCGCAGCGAGAACGGCTCGGAGTTCCGGGTGCTCCCGCTCGCCGTCAGAGGGGAACTCGAGTGCCTGCAATGCTGTACACAAATCGTCGAATCTCATCGCAGAGGAACCCAGCAGGACGACGTGCACACCTCGCAGTACGGTGAATAGCAGGGCTCGCAATTCGAGGTGCATACCTCGCGTTCTCGAACGTGCATGCGGAGTCTTCCCTTTCTGGATTCCCGCATCTCTCCCTTTAGGGGGCCGTTCGAGGGTTCTGATTCCTCGACTCGATTGATGAGGACCTCGGCATCCTTCTTGACCCAGAGAATCACGCCTCCGAAAAGGGAAGACGGTGCCTCGGCGTGGTGCAGGATGTCAGCCTTCGGGATCTCCACCTTGTCAGACAGGCGGTCAAGCCGCTGGTAGATCACGACGGTGGCGTCATCGTCTGACGGGCCAACGAATCCCCGAATAATCCTTACATTGTTCCCCACGTCTTTCTCGATGAGCGTGGCTACCAATGGGTTGACTGGAATCTTGGAATGTGAGTCGCCTGTTCTGGGCATGCCGATCTCCCGGGCAGTCGAAGGTGGGGACGCTGCGATTATGTAATGGATGCTCTGGGATTCGGAGCCGCCACGCAAGACGAGATCGGCCACATGGCCCTAAAGGGTGCTGCACAAGGCTCTGAGCTGGGCATCTCCCTGGCATGGCCGGGGTGTTAACAGCTCATCGCAATTGGTGAGCGGAGGCTGAGAAAGGCGCTGGCCGAACAGCGTCCGCAACGGTTGAATGCCGCCGTGCACGCCATTGACGTGGAAGGTGACGGTGCCTTGCAGCGCGGTGACCCACTGACGGTGCATGCCATCGCTGGGCTGGCTGACCCGCAACTGCCAGGAGCTGACGGGCATGGACCTTGCCGTTCACTACGGTCATGACCTAGCGGTCACCGAACCTCCCACCCACGGTTCGCCGCCGGGCCCGCCCGGCGTGCTGGCGAGGCGCGACCGCGCTCCGCCTCGCCGAGCGGCCACGCAGCCGACCGAAGGGGGCGAAGAAGCGGGCGGCCCCGACGGTTTCCTCGTCAGTGGTGCCGCTCCAGCACCGCATAGTCGGCGAAACTCCGGCGGTAGCGCAGGTGCCGGGTTTCCTGGGTGTGCCTGCGCTGCCACTCCTCGACCTCGCCGGGCGCCCGGCACGGCCCCGATGTCGCCCCGCAGTCCGCGTCCTCGCCCGAGACGCAGTACGCCTGGTACTCGGGCAGTGCGGACGCGTCCTGCACGATCGAGTACGGCACGTACCGGAAGACCCGGCGTCCCGCCGACTCCCCGCCGTGCTCCTCGCGTTGGTGCTTGCGCAGCAGAACGTTCGCGTCCGTCACGGCACTCGCGTCGAACGCCGCCCGCGCCCTGTCCCGCCGGACCGACAGCTCCTCGCACGCCGCGCACCCCCGCACCGGCAGCGGGGGCCGGGCAGGATCGGCCGACAGCCCCTCCCTGGACCGGTCGTTGACGGCCCGTACGCCCGCACTGAGCCGCTCGTCCAGGGTCGCCGGCCGGATCCTCTCCGGGTCCGCCGGCCACTCCCGGCCACCGCCGACCGGGCGCAGCATCACATGCGGGCCGGTTCTGTCCCGATACTCGCCGACCCTGTTCGTCTGAGGGTCGTAGACGAGCGTTCCCGGTTCCATTTCGCGCACCTCCGTAACTCTGTGTGCATCGAGCGTCGCGCACGGGAACAGCACGGTTCAATGCTTGGCGTGTGACACCGGTGCACTGTCACGGAGGGGGAGGCCGTGAGCCGACGGAACGGCGGGGCGGAGACGGGGGCGAGCACGGCGGCCGTGTTCGGCGAGGTGCTGCGGCACTTCCGCGAGGCCGCGCTGCTGACGCAGGAGGCTCTCGCACGACAGATCCCGTGCGACCGTTCGCACGTGGCGCGGGTGGAGGCGGGCACGCGCGTACCGCAGGACTCCTTCGCGAAGGCGTGCGATGAGCTTCTGGGCACGGGTGGGGTGTTGGCGCGGTTGTGGGGGCGGATCGACTGGTATCCGGCGGTGGAGCATCCGGATTGGTTCGAGCGCAGGGCGCGTATGGACGCGGAGGCGGTGGCCATCCGCGCGTATCAGACGCAGGTCATCCCGGGTCTGTTGCAGACGCCCGGGTACGCGACCGCACTGTTCGGTCGCCGACTCACAGACGCCCAGGACGTGGCGGAACGGGTCCGGGCACGAATGAGTCGCCAGCAGCGATTCCTCGTCGATGGCGGCCCGTTCTACCTCGTCGTGCTCGACGAGAGCTGCCTGCGGCACATGGTGGGTGGGCTGGAGGTCATGAGGGAACAGTGCGAGCACCTGCTGGCCGTGGGGCGCCTGCCCAACATCCGCGTCCAGATCGCCCCGTCGAACCGCCCGGAGATCGACCGCCCTGACACGTCCCTGTCGTTGATCGAGCTTCCGGGCGGCGAACGCTGGGTCTACTCGGAATCGCTCGACCGGGGCCACTTCAGCGATGATCCGGCCATCTTCACGCAGCACATGCGCACCTATGATGTGCTCAGAGCGGACGCCCTGTCAGCACCTCAGTCCGCCGCTCTGATCAGCGACGTGAGGGAAGGCTACGAGGCCCATGACCAGCGAGCAGCTGCGCGCGGCGACTTGGATCAAGAGCAGCCACAGCGGCGCCAACGGCGGGGACTGCATCGAAATCGCCCCCGATTTCCCCGCCGCCGTCCCCATCCGCGACAGCAAGACCCCTGACGGACCGGTCCTGGTCGTCACCCGGTCCGCCTGGTCCGCGTTCCTGACCGCTCTGCGCTGATCCACCGCCCCCGGCCGTGGGCAGACGAACGGGCGGCGCACGCCGGCGAGATGCCGGTGTGCGCCGCCCTGGGTGTGGCGAGGTGCGGGAGACGGCCCGCGCGACCACGGTGGTCACTTCGGGTCGTCGTTGAACCTGGACGTCGACCAGACGTAGCCGAGTACCGCGAGGCCCAGGCACCAGGCCACGGCGATCCACCCGTTGTGGCCGATCTCGGTGCCGAGCAGCAGGCCGCGCAGGGTCTCGATGGCCGGGGTGAACGGCTGGTACTCGGCGATCGGCTGGAACCAGCCCGGCATCGCGTCGACCGGGACGAAGGCGCTGGAGATGAGCGGCAGGAAGATCAGCGGCATGGCGTTGTTGCTGGCCGCCTCGGCGTTCGGGCTGACCAGGCCCATGCCCACGGCGATCCAGGTGAGCGCCAGGGCGAAGAGCACGAGCAGCCCGAACGCCGCGAGCCACTCCAGCACGGTGGCGTCGGTCGAGCGGAAGCCGATGGCCACGCCGACGGCGCCGACGAGGACCACGCTGATGACGGACTGCAGGACGCTGCCGACGACGTGCCCGACCAGCACGGATCCGCGGTGGATCGCCATGGTGCGGAAGCGGGCGATGATGCCCTCGCTCATGTCGTTGGCGACGGAGACGGCGGTGCCGATCGTGGTGCTGCCGATGGTCATCAGCAGCAGGCCCGGCACGAGATAGGCGATGTACGCGGAGCGGTCCGGACCGCCGCTGCCGATGCCCGCGCTCATGGTGTCGCCGAAGACGTAGACGAAGAGCAGTAACAACATGATCGGGGTGAGCAGCAGGTTCAGCGTGAGGGAGGGGTAGCGCCGGGCGTGCAGGAGGTTGCGGCGCAGCATGGTGGCGGAGTCGCGTGCGGCCAGGGACAGGGTGCTCATCGGGCAGCCTCCTCGGGCTGGTGGGGGACCTTGGCGCTGCCGGTGAGGGCGAAGAACACGTCGTCGAGGTCGGGTACTGCGTGGTGAGGAAGACGGTGACGCCGCCCGTGACGAGCTCCCTGATGATCTGCCACATGTTGTGGCGGGAGCGGGGGTCGAGGCCGGTGGTCGGTTCGTCGAGGAAGATGATCCGCGGGTCGCCGACCAGGGTCATGGCGATGTCGAGGCGGCGTTTCATGCCGCCGGAGTAGGTGGAGGCGGGCTTCTTCGCGGCGTCGGTGAGGTCGAACCGTTCCAGTAACTCGGCGGCCACGCGCCGACCTTCACGCTTGGACAGGTGGTGCAGGTCCGCCATCAGGAGCATGTTCTCCTCGCCCGTGATCAGGCCGTCGACCGCGGAGAACTGGCCGGTGACCCCGATGGCGGCGCGTACCGCCTGCGGGTCGCCGGCGAGGTCGTGGCCGCCGACGCGGATCGCACCGGAGCCGGCGCCGGGGGAGACGAGGGTGGAGAGGATCTTGACGGCGGTGGTCTTGCCGGCGCCGTTCGGGCCGAGGAGGGAGAAGATCGTCCCTTCCGGGACGGCCAGGTCGACACCGTCGAGGACGGTCTTGTCGCCGTAGGACTTGCGCAGCCCGTTCGCCGCGATGGCCAAGCCGGTCATGAGGAGGGCTCCTTGGGAAGTTCGAGCGTCAGAGGCTGCGGGCCGTGATGTCGCCCTGCGCGGCGGTCGCGTGGATGGTCAGGGCGGCGTCGGCGCCGTCCGAGTTCTTGAGGGAGTTGCTGATGCGGCCGTAGCTGGTGCCGGCGTCCAGGGAGGCGGAGACGCCGTGGGCGGCGCCGATCGTGATGTCGCCCTGCTCGACGCGCAAGGTGACCGTGCCGCGTACGGCTTCGGTGACCGTGATGGCGCCCCGCTGGGTGCTGATCTCCGCGGGGCCGGTGAGGCGGCCGACCGAGATGTCGCAGTCGTGGCCGGTGAGGCGGGCGCTCGCGGCCTCGTCGAGCTTGACCGAGCGGTAGCCGCCCTCGAAGGCGACCTCGCCGAGCCGTCCCACGCCGCGCAGTTCGGCGGCGGCCGTCTTCGCCTCGATGTGGGAACCGGCCGGCAGTTGGACCGTCACCTCGACGGATCCGACGTTTCCGAGGAGCCGGTTCTTCGGCTCCGGCGCCTTGATCCGCAGGACGCCGTCGCCGTAGGTGACCTCGATCTGCTCCGCCGTCTTCACGTCGCGGTTCTTGGAGGCGTCCGCGGGCCGGACCTCGACCGTGCTGTCGGTGCGGTCGGCGGCGATGACCTGGATGCGTCCGGCGGGGATGTCGAGGATGGCGGTCACCTGGGCGGGGGTGTCGAACTTCTGCATCGTGTGCTCCTTCGCTGCTTGTTTCTGACAACGGAAAAGCTACGTTGCGTTCGAGCATGTGGCAACAACTTCGTTGCGTACTGATGCCATAGATGCAGGTCAGTGCCGTTAAATCATTGCAATGGATTGGGATCTAATGCAATGCAGGTCAGGATGTTCGTTGCAATGGAGGAGGGGTGAAAGCTATGCTGCGGACACACGGACCACGAAGGAGGCCGCGATGCCGGGAGGCAGGCTCACCCAGCAGGAACGCCAGCAGATCGCACTGGGGCTGGCCGACGGCCTGGCCTACGCGGAGATCGCCAGGCGCCTGGACCGCCCCACCTCGACGATCACACGCGAGGTCATGCGCAACGGCGGCCCTGTCTCCTACCGCGCCGACCTCGCCCACCGCGCCACCGAACGCCGCGCACACCGACGCAAGCAGGCCGCGCCCCGGGCCTCCGCCGGGACGCCTGCGCAGTCACACGGACGCGACCCCGAAGCCGTGCGCGAGTACGAGGAGTTGTTCACCACCGTCTTCATGGGGCAGGGCCTGCCCAAGATGACAGCCCGGGTGCTGACCTGCCTGTACACGACCGACGAGGGCAGCGTGACCGCGTCCGAACTCGTCCAGCGCCTCCAGGTCAGCCCGGCGTCCGTGTCCAAGGCGATCGCGTTCCTGGAGAGCCAGGGCCTCGTCCGCCGGGAACGCGGCGAGGGCCGCCGCGAGCGCTACACCGTCGACGACGACGTCATGTACCAGTCCGCGGTGGCCGCCGCCCGCTCCACCGCACACCTCGGCGAAGTCGCCCGGCAGGGCGTCGGCATTCTCGGCCCCGACACACCGGCCGCCCACCGACTCGAAAACATCGCCAGGTTCCTCGACTTCGTCTCCGAGAGCATCTCCCGCGCCGTGGAACAGGCCCGCGACATCCTCTACACCAAACCCGAACCGACGTCAGAGCGCACCGAGAAGCCGTAACCGAGGAGCCGTAGTGCTACCTCAGGGCTCGTCCCGGTCCGGGTCGTCGCCCTTCTTCTTGTCCTCGTCGAGGGACTTCAGGAAGTCGGGGTTGTCGTCGGGCGCGACCCACTGCCGCGAGCGGCTGCCCCTGACGCCGGACCAGCCGTCGGCGGCGGGCCTGCGCTTCTTGCCGGCGAGGAGCCACGAGATCGAGCCGACCAGCGGGAACACCAGGACGAGCAGCGCCCAGAGCGGCTTGGGCATGTGACGGATGTCGTCATCCTTGGTGCTGATGCAGTCGATGAACGCGTACACGCTCAACGCCAGCGGCACGAGGAACATCAGTACCCGGAGCATGCGGCCTCTCAGCGAAAGCGGTGGGCGGTTCCAGGCCAGGGTAGCCGCTCGGGGATACTGGACCGCATGGCTTACGACGATCTTCGCTCCCTGCTCAGGGCGCTGGAGCGCGAGGGCGACCTCAAGCGCATCAAGGCCGAGGTCGACCCGTATCTGGAGGTCGGGGAGATCGTCGACCGGGTCCAGAAGGCCGGCGGTCCCGCCCTGCTCTTCGAGAACGTACGCGGGTCCGGCATGCCGCTCGCGATGAACGTGTACGGAACCGACCGGCGCCTGCTGAAGGCGCTCGGGCTGAAGTCGTACGGCGAGATCTCGGAGAAGATCGGCGGGCTGCTGAAGCCCGAACTGCCGCACGGGTTCGTCGGCGTGCGCGAGGCCTTCGGGAAGCTCGGCTCGATGACCCACGTACCGCCGAAGAAGGTGAAGGACGGCCCCGTCCAGGAGGTCGTGCTCACCGGCGACGACGTCGATCTGGAGCAACTGCCCGCCCTGTTCACCTGGCCGAAGGACGGCGGCTCCTTCTTCAACCTGGGGCTCACGCACACCAAGGACCCCGAGACGGGTATCCGCAACCTCGGGCTGTACCGGCTCCAGCGGCACGACAAGCGCACCATCGGCATGCACTGGCAGATCCACAAGGACAGCCGGAACCACTACCAGGTGGCGGCCCGGCGTGGGGAGCGGCTGCCCGTCGCCATCGCCTTCGGGTGCCCGCCCGCCGTCACGTACGCCTCCACCGCGCCGCTGCCCGGCGACATCGACGAGTACCTCTTCGCCGGGTTCCTCGCCGGCAAGCGGATCGAGATGGTCGACTGCAAGACCGTGCCGCTCCAGGTGCCGGCGCAGGCGGAAGTCGTGATCGAGGGCTGGCTGGAGCCGGGCGAGATGCTGCCGGAGGGGCCGTTCGGCGACCACACCGGCTTCTACACACCGCAGGAGCCGTTCCCGGCGCTGAAGATCGACTGCGTGACGATGCGGAAGCGCCCGCTGCTCCAGTCGATCGTCGTCGGCCGCCCCCCGACGGAGGACGGCCCCCTGGGCCGGGCGACGGAACGCTTCTTCCTCCCCCTGCTGAAGATCATCGTGCCGGACATCGTGGACTACCACCTGCCGGAGGCGGGCGGCTTCCACAACTGCGCGATCGTCTCGATCGACAAGAAGTACCCGAAGCACGCGCAGAAGGTCATGCACGCCATCTGGGGCGCCCACATGATGTCGCTGACCAAGCTGATCGTGGTCGTCGACTCCGACTGCGACGTGCACGATCTGCACGAGGTCGCCTGGCGGGCGCTGGGCAACACGGACTACGCCCGCGACCTCAGCATCGTCGAAGGGCCCGTGGACCACCTCGACCACGCCTCCTACCAGCAGTTCTGGGGCGGCAAGGCCGGTATCGACGCGACGAAGAAGTGGCCCGAGGAGGGCTACACGCGCGACGGCGGCTGGCCCGACATGGTGGAGTCCGATCCGGAGACGGCGGCGAAGGTGGACCGCCGCTGGAAGGAGTACGGCCTGTGACCTCCGCTTCCGCGGCGATCCCGCAGCCGGGACGCGCCAAGGCCTTCCTGCGGCTGGTGATGATCGAGCACTCGGTCTTCGCGCTGCCCTTCGCCTACATCGCCTCGCTCACGGCGATGTACCAGTGGGACAAGAACGTCCACTGGGGACGGCTGCTGCTGGTCACCGTCTGCATGGTGGGCCTGCGGACCTTCGCGATGGCGGTCAACCGGATCATCGACCGGGAGATCGACGCGCGGAACCCGCGGACGGCGCACCGTGAACTGGTGACCGGCGCGATGTCGGTGAAGCACGCCTGGACGGGCGCGCTGATCGCCCTGGCCGTGTTTCTGGGTGCGGCGGCCCTCCTCAACCCGCTGTGCCTGGCGCTGGCGCCCATCGCGGTGATCCCGATGGTGGTGTACCCGTACGGCAAGCGGTTCACGAACTTCCCGCAGGCCATCCTGGGCCTGGCCCAGGCGATGGGCCCGGTGGGCGGCTGGCTGGCGATCTCCGGCTCCTGGTCCTGGGACGCGGTGCTCCTCGGCCTCGCGGTGGGCGTCTGGATCGGCGGCTTCGACCTGATCTACGCCTGCCAGGACGTCGAGACCGACCGGGAGATCGGCGTCAGGTCCGTCCCGGCGCGCTTCGGTGTCCCGGCGGCCGTCTGGGGAGCGCGGGTCTGTCACGCGGTGACGACGGCCCTGTTCGTCTGGTACGCCCTGGCCACCGACGCGGGCGCCTTCTTCTGGCTGGGCCTGCTGATCGTCGCGGGCGCGTTCCTGTACGAGCACTCGATCGTCCGCCCGCATGACCTGTCCCGCGTGAACAGGGCGTTCTTCAGCGTCAACGGCTTCATCGGGATCGCCCTGTTCGTGTGCGCGCTGCTGGATCTCCTGGTGCGGGGCCTCAGCGTGTGAGTACGGTGCCGGTCCGCTCAGGCGGTGTCACGCCAGGACGGGGCGGGCCTGCCCGCCCGGCGGCGGAACACGAACGCCGCCGTCACGCCCGCCACCAGCCCCAGCAGGTGGCCCTGCCAGCTGACGCCCGACTGGGTGGGGGCGAGGCCGGCCAGTATCGAGCCGCCCCAGATCGCGGCCACGAGCACGCCGGCCAGGATGCCCAGGGGGCGGCGCTCGACGAAGCCGGTCACCACCAGGAAGCCGAAGAGGCCGAAGATCAGGCCGGAGGCGCCCGCGGTGTTCGTCTGCGCCGGGGATATGAGCCAGACGCCCAGGCCGTCCACGACGATGATCAGCGCGCACACCAGCAGGAACCTGCGCAGCCCCGCGAGCGCGGCCAGGAAGCCGAGGACCAGCAACGGCACCGTGTTCGCGGCCAGATGGGCGAAGCCGAAATGGATGAACGCCGACGGGACGATGTCGGCCAGCTCGGACGGGGCGCGCGGGGTGATGCCGAAGCCGTCCAGTGCGTGGCCGGTCAGGACATCCACCACTTCGAGCAGCCACAGCAGCGCGACCCACACCAGCATCAGCTTGCCCGCGGCCAGCGCACGGTCGCTCTTCGACCACCTGGCTTCCGGACCCGGCATGACGGCCCCCAGTGTTCGCTCGTCCTGTCCGTGCAACGGCCCGCACCCCTGGACCGGTTCCCACCCTGCGACGCCCGATAGGCTCAGTGTCGTGAACCCAGTCAAGCCAGGCGAGACGCCGCGTACGCCTTGGATCGTAGGGGTGTCCGGCGCCTCCGGCACCCCGTATGCCGCCGCTGTGCTGCGGGCCCTCCTCGCCGCCGGCGAGAGCGTCGACCTGGTGGTGTCCCGGGCCTCCCGGCTCACCCTGCTCGACGAGACCGGGATCTCCTTCCGGGACGCCCACTGGCGCGATGACCTGCGGGAATGGCTGTCCCGGGGCGCGGACGGGAAGCCGGGCGCCTTCTCCGTGGACGTCGACGCCGTACGGCACTGGAGCGCCGGCGACCTGGCCGCCGGGCCGTCCTCGGGGTCGTACCCCACCCGGGGCATGCTGATCGTGCCCGCTTCGACGGCGAGCGTGGCCGGAGTCGCGCTCGGGCTGTCGAAGGACCTGTTGCAGCGCGCGGCGAGCGTGACCCTGAAGGAGGGCCGCAAGCTGGTCGTGGCCGTACGCGAGACCCCGCTGAACGGCCAGACCCTCCGGCACCTGGTCACCCTCGACGACGCGGGCGCGATCGTCGTACCGGCCTCACCCGCCTTCTACGCGGGCGCGACGCACATCCAGGACCTGGTGGACTTCGTCGCCGGACGCGTACTCGACGCGGCGGGCGTGCCGCACGGGCTCTACCGCCGTTGGCAGGGGGAGCTCGGCGGCGGGCAGGACCGCGCCGGCTGAACCACACCCTCCGGACCTCACCACAACCACAGACCTACTTCAGCGGAAGGCTTCGATCGCAATGGACGCGGTGGACAGGCAGCTCATCCAGGCCCTGAGGGAGAACGGCCGGGCCTCCTACGCGGAGCTGGGGCGCCTCGTCGGCCTGTCGGGACCCAGTGTCACCGACCGCATCAACCGGCTGGAGGCGGCCGGGGTCATCACCGGTTACCGGGCCACCGTCGACGCCGCCTCGCTCGGCCTCGGCGTGATCGCCCTGATCGGCATCTCGCTCTCCGACGCCGCCGACCACGAGGACGTGGCGCAGCGGCTCAGGGACCTCTCGGAGATCGAGGACTGCTGGTTCATCGCGGGCGACGACTCGTACATGCTCAAGGTGCGGGCGACGGACGTGGACGGCCTGGAGAAGATCATCCGACGGCTCAGCGGGACGAAGGGCGTCTCCCGGACGCGTACGACCATCGTGCTCTCCACGAAGTGGGAGAACCGGGTCGGGGAACTGCCGGAAGAGGCCTAGTCGTACGGTTGGGACGTCGTCGTAGAAAGGTGTGGGCATGGATCTCGGGCTCAAGCGCGAGCTGGAGGAGAAGGTCAGGGCGGGTGTCCGCCTGACCCGTGAGGACGGCATCGCGCTGTACGAGTCGGACGACCTGGCCTGGCTCGGCGGCCTGGCGCACGAGGTGCGCACGCGCAAGAACGGCGACGTCGTGCACTTCAACGTCAACCGTCACCTCAACATGACCAATGTGTGCACGGCCTCCTGCGCGTACTGCTCCTTCCAGCGCAAGCCGGGGGAGAAGGACGCGTACACGATGCGCATCGAGGAGGCCGTCAAGCTCGCCAAGGCGATGGAGTCGGAGAACCTCACCGAGCTGCACATCGTCAACGGCCTGCACCCGAACCTGCCGTGGCGGTACTACCCGCGCTCGCTGCGGGAGCTGAAGGCCGCGCTGCCGAACGTCTCGCTGAAGGCGTTCACGGCGACCGAGATCCATCACTTCGAGACGATCTCCGGGATGAGCGCGTCCGAGATCCTGGACGAGCTGATCGACGCCGGTCTGGAGTCCCTCACCGGCGGTGGTGCGGAGATCTTCGACTGGGAGGTCCGGCAGCACATCGTGGACCACCGGACCCACTGGGAGGACTGGTCCCGGATCCACCGGCTCGCCCACGAGAAGGGTCTGAAGACGCCGTCCACGATGCTGTACGGGCACATCGAGGAGCCCCGGCACCGGGTGGATCACGTGCTGCGGCTGCGTGAGCTGCAGGACGAGACCGGGGGGTTCCAGGTCTTCATCCCGCTGCGCTACCAGCACGACTTCGTCGACATGCAGGACGGCAAGGTGCGTAATCGCCTGCAGGCGCGGACGCAGATGGCGACGGGGGCGGAGGCGCTGAAGACCTTCGCGGTGTCGCGGCTGCTGTTCGACAACGTGCCGCATGTGAAGGTGTTCTGGGTCATGCACGGTGTGCAGACCGCGCAGTTGGCGCTTCAGCACGGTGCGGACGACATGGACGGGTCCGTCGTCGAGTACAAGATCACGCATGACGCGGACAACTTCGGCACGCCGAACAAGCTGACGCGTGAGGACTTGCTCGACCTGATCCGCGACGCGGGGTTCCGGCCGGTGGAGCGGAACACTCGGTACGAGATCATTCGGGAGTACGACGGTCCGGACCCGGAGCGTCGGGAGTCGCCTCAGCCGATGCGGGTCTGACCGATTTTGGGTGCGGGTGCGTGGGGGCTGGTCGCGCAGTTCCCCGCGCCCCTGGGTGGGGTACCCGGAGGGCATGGTCAGGACCGAGGCGCCTGAGGACGCCTATACCGCTGAACCGTTTGTTCCTGGTCGCGGTGGGTTGAGCGCGCTGCAGCGGGCCGCCGCCGACTGCCGGGGATGCCCCCTGCACCGGGACGCCACCCAGACCGTCTTCGGTGCCGGGAACGAGGACGCCCGCGTCATGCTCGTCGGGGAGCAGCCCGGCGATCAGGAGGACCGGCAGGGGAAGCCGTTCGTCGGGCCGGCCGGGAGGTTGCTGGACCGGGCGTTGGAGGAAGCGGGCATCGACCCGTCCGAGACGTATGTCACCAACGCCGTGAAGCACTTCAAGTTCACCCAGGCCGAGCCGCGCAAGCGGCGGATCCACAAGGCGCCGAACCTGCGGGAGATGACCGCGTGCGGGCCCTGGCTGGCCGCGGAGCTCGCGATCGTGGAGCCGGAGCTGATCGTGGTGCTCGGTGCCACCGCGGGGAAGGCCCTGCTCGGCTCGTCCTTCCGGGTGACGCAGGTGCGCGGCACGGTGCTGGAGGAGGAGATCCACGGGCGGGCCGAGCGGCTGGTGCCGACCGTGCACCCGTCGTCGGTGCTGCGGGCGGACGACCGGGAGGCGGCGTACCGAGGGCTGCTGTCGGATCTGGAAGTGGCGGCACGGGTGCTGGGGTAATAGCTACAATCCGCCCATGCCCCTTACGTTCACGCTCGATCCCGCCGTCACCCCCGAGCTTCGTGACGGCTTGCTCGATCTCTGGGCCGACGTCTCCAATGCCGACGGAGCCGTCGGCTTCGTGCCGCCGGTGACGCGGGAGGACATCCGGCCCGCGCTGCTGCAACACTTCGCCGCGATGTCGGAGGAGAAGGCCAGGCTGCTGGTCGGGCACGACGAGGAGGGGCGGGTGGCGGCGACCGCGTTCCTGACCCTCAACACGCATCGCCTGATGACGCACTGGATCTGGCTGTACACGGTGATGGTGCACCCCCGTCACCAGGGGAAGGGCTACGGCCGTGATCTGCTGGCCGCGGCGGCGGACGCGGCCCGGGGGCTGGAGGGCATCGAGGCGATCCGGCTGACCTGCCGGGGCGGGGTCGGGCTGGAACGGTTCTACGAGTCGTGCGGCTACAAGGAGGTCGGCCGGATCCCGGGCGCCATCCGGGTCGCGCCGGGCGACGACCGGGAAGACGTGATCATGCTGCTCCCGCTGGACTGATCCCTGTGCCGCTGGACTGACCCCCGTGCAAGATCGGCCGCCCGGCGTGCTTCACTGAACGCTGGCCCCTTTTGGAATCGGAAGAGTGGATTGAGATGCTCCGCTACACGCTGATGCGCCTCGGGATCTTCGTGGGCTGCCTCGTGGTGGTCTGGGGCGCCGTCTACTCCGGCCTCGCCCCCCGCGGCCTCGGCGACAGCAACGGCCTGTGGATCGTGCTGCTCGCCCTGCTGCTCTCCGCGCCGATCAGCTTCGTCGTGCTGCGCAAGGAACGGGATCGGGCGTCCGAGCAGATCGTGCGCCGGGTCGACCGGTTGAAGGCCGGCATGGAGGCCAGCCGCAGCCAGGAGGACGTGGAGAACACGGCCGGCGACACGTCCCGGGCGCAGGGCCAGGCCTCGTAAGGCTCGTCACAGGCGTTCAGCGCCCCGTTTCCGGACATGCTCCGAAACGGGGCGCTTTGCCTTGTATGGGTGTCTGCGCATTTCTGCCTGTCAAAGCCAGGCTTTGGGGTCCTCAAAGTTCAAGTGTTAAGGTACTTGTCATGAAGTCGGCAGTCGCGTCCCATCCGCCCCTGAGCGTTCTGCTCGTGGCGCGCCTGCACGTGGATCTCTGTCGGTGCGCGTCCGCTGCCTGTCGTCCCTGACGTCACGCAACCCCCCGTCGTCTCCCACGTCAGTCCCCCCAACGCGTCCCCAACGGAGTCAGTCCGTGTCCTCACACACGAAGTCCTTCAAGGTGCCCTTCTGGGCCCAGATACTCGCCGGTCTCGTCCTGGGCGTGCTGCTCGGCTGGCTCGCCCGCAGCCAGGACCTGTCCTGGCTGGTCACGACCCTGGAGAAGGTCGGCGACACCTTCATCGGCCTGCTGAAGCTCGCCGTCGCCCCGCTCGTCTTCTTCGCGATCCTGGTCTCGATCACCAACCTGCGTAAGGTCAACAACGCGGCCCGGCTCGCGTCGCGCACCCTCCTCTGGTTCATGATCACGTCGCTGATCGCGGTGAGCATCGGCCTCGTCATCGGCCTGCTCACCAACCCGGGCGCCGGCACCGGCCTCACGCCCAAGGACGGCGCCAAGCCCGAGGACACCGGCTCCTGGATCGACTTCCTGACCGGCATCGTGCCGACCGACGTGATCACGCCGTTCACCGAGCTGAACGTCCTGCAGATCGTCTTCATGGCCGCCGTCGCCGGTATCGCCGCCCTCCAGCTGGGCGAGCGGGCCCAGCCGATCCTCAACCTGAGCGAGTCCGTCCTGGAGCTGCTCCAGAAGGCGCTGTGGTGGGTCATCCGGCTCGCCCCGCTCGGCACCGTCGGCCTCATCGGCAACGCCATCGCCACCTACGGCTGGGACCTCATCGGCAAGTACGCGACGTTCACCGTCGACATCTACGTCGGCTGCGCGATCGTCCTGTTCGTGGTCTACCCGGCCCTCCTCGCCACCGTCGCCAAGGCCAACCCGATCCAGTTCTTCAAGGGCGCCTGGCCCGCCATCCAGCTGGCCTTCGTCTCCCGCTCGTCCGTGGGCACCATGCCGCTGACGCAGAAGGTCACCGAGCGGCTCGGCGTGCCGAAGGAGTACGCGTCCTTCGCGGTGCCGTTCGGCGCGACGACCAAGATGGACGGCTGCGCCGCGATCTACCCGGCGATCGCCGCGATCTTCGTCGCCCAGATCTTCGGCATCCAGCTGGGCGCCGGCGACTACCTGCTGATCGCGTTCGTCTCGGTGGTCGGCTCCGCCGCCACGGCCGGTCTGACCGGCGCGACGGTCATGCTGACCCTCACCCTCTCCACCCTCGGTCTGCCGATGGAGGGCGTGGGCCTGCTGCTCGCGATCGACCCGATCCTCGACATGATGCGCACCGCGACCAACGTGGCCGGGCAGGCGCTCATCCCGGTCCTGGTCTCGGCCCGGGAGAACCTGCTCGACCGCGACGCCTACGCCACGGCCGACGGCTCCTCCCTGGACGAGCCGCGCGACGAGCAGCCCGAGCGGGTGCCCGCCGCGGCCTGAGGAGCCCTGACACGCTGACGGCCCCGGCCGGTCCTCGTCGGATTCCCGACGGTGGGCCGGCCGGTGGACCGTACGCTGAGCGGTATGGGTGCCGTGAAGACGAAACGGATGCCGCGCGCGGTCCGTGAACAGCAGATGCTGGACGCCGCCGTGCGGATCTTCGGCCAGCGGGGGTACATGGCCGCGTCGATGGACGAGATAGCCGAACTCGCGGGCGTGTCCAAGCCGTTGGTCTACCTGTATCTGAACTCCAAGGAAGACCTCTTCACCGCCTGCATCCGCCGTGAGGCCAAGGCCCTCGTCGAGGCGGTGCGGGCCGGCGTCCGCCCGGATCTGCCCGCCGACCGGCAACTATGGGAAGGGCTCGGGGCGTTCTTCGCGCACACCGCGCGGAACCCGGACGCCTGGGCCGTCCTGCACCTCCAGGCCCGCACGCACGGCGAGCCCTTCGCCGCCGAGGTCACCGCGATGCGCGAGGAGATCGTCGCGTTCGTGACACAGCTGATCCTGGCCGGCGCCCGCGAGGCTCACCGTGATCCCGACCTGCCGGAGCGGGAGGTCGCCGGGCTCGCAGAAGCCCTGGTCGGCGCCGCGGAGTCGCTCGCCGCGTGGGCCAACTCCACCCCGGGCGTCACGGCCCGGCAGGCCGCGGCGACCCTGATGAACTTCGCCTGGGCGGGGCTGGGGGACCTGATGGCGGGACGGCCGTGGTCGCCGCCGGAGGAGCAGGCGGGCGCTCACGGGGAGTAGGCGCCCAGGAGGCCGTCACGCCGGCCGGGCGGACGAGAGCGCCGCCAGGGCCTCCCCGCGGCGTCCGTAGCCGTTCGCGATCCCGCGAGGCCGGTGATGGCGGCCCGTCGACGGCGCAACGGGCGGGATCGGGGCCGCCGTCCGGCAGAGGGGCGGCCACACGGCGACCTCGGCGCACAGTCCCGGACCGCCGGCGCTCGTCGCTCTTCCCTCGTTGCTCGTCGCTCTTCGCTCGTCGCTCAGATTCGGTGGACCTCACCGGTCACGTGCAACCGGTGGCCACCGCCCCGCACTTCGAACCGGCCGTCGTCCGCCCCGTAGGTCACCGTCCCCGGCAGCAGGACCGGTGCCCGGAATTCCGCCCGGACGCGGCAGGAGTCCGGTGTGCCGTGCGCGGCGAGGCAGCGGGCGACCGTCCACATGCCGTGGGCGATGGCCCGGGGAAAGCCGAACAGGCGCGCGGTGAGCGGGTGGAGGTGGATCGGATTGCGGTCGCCCGACGCCGCCGCGTAGCGCCGCCCGACGTCCTCCGCGAGCCGCCACTCGGCGACGGCGGGCAGCGGCTTCGGTACGTCATCCCTGGCCGCCCCCGCGGACCGTCCGGTGCGATGCCGGGCGAGGTACGTGCTGCTCGACTCCCATACGACGTCCCCGTCTTCGCGCACCTCGGTGACGACCGTCGCCTCGGTGCCACGCCGGTGCGCTGCCAACCCTCCGACACGGGCGGTGAGTTCGTAGGCGCCGGTGGCCGGCATCCCCCGGTGCCGGGTGATCGTGATCGACGTGTGCACGAGGCCCAGCAGCGGCAGCGGGAAGTCCCGGCCGCTCATCAGCCGCATGGCCAGGGGGAATCCCAGCACGTGCGGGTAGGTCAGCGGCAGCACGTCCTCCCCGGCAGGGAATCCGCAGACCCGCTCATAGGCCGACAGCCGCGCGAGGTCGACGCGCAGACCGGGCAGGACCAGCCGGGTGCGCGGGAACCCGGCGTCGGGGGAGGGCCGTTTGAAGGGCGACAGCAGGGCACCGCGGGCGAGGAGTGGGGCGAGGGGAGGGGGCTGGGTGAGGACGAGAGCGGCGTCGGTCATCACGGCTCCCGCACTTCGCTCGCGTCCAGGGCGACGTCCGGACAGCGGTCGGCCATGGCAACTCCCGGCTTCCGACGACGGCTCAGTGAAGGGGGCCACTTGCTTACCCTGGAGTCAGGTTACCGGAGGTAATGCGATGTCGCGGCCGCTTCGGTCCATACCGAACCTGAAAGTCCCTCACTTAACCGCCGATATTGCACAGGCCCGGCTCCGGACCATCCCCGAACCCGCACAGGCCCCTCACGTGAGGGCCGTACGATCCGGTTCCTACCGCCAGTAACCCCTTTCTGAGGGTTCAGCCGGTTGAGCGCCTCGGCGTGCGAGGCACGTACGTCAGGCAGCAAGCAGTTCTCCGCTGCACGCCCCAGGAGCCGCCCGTGTCCCCTGCCCATCCCTCCTCCGCCTACGGCGAGCTGTACGGCGGACCGGTCCTGGTCGAGCCCGAGACGCGGCGACTGGACGGGGTCGTGCGGGAGGCGTCCGTACCGCCGCTGGCGGCGCCGTGGACCCACGGGTCGCTCGCCGACCTGCCCTTCGACAACGCGAGCGCGGACCCGGACGCCGTGGCGCTCAGCCGCAAGGACGCCGACGGCCGGTGGAGCGACGTCACGGCGGCCGAGTTCGCGGGTCAGGTGCTGGCCGTGGCGAAGGGGCTGATCGCCGAGGGTCTGATGCCGGGCGACCGGGTCGCCGTGATGGCCCGGACGATCTACGAGTGGACGGTGCTGGACTTCGCGGCCTGGTCGGCCGGACTGGTCACCGTCCCGGTCTACCCCACCTCCTCCGTCTTCCAGACCCGCTGGATCCTCCAGGACTCCGGCGCGGTCGCGCTGATCACCGAGACGGCCGGGCAGGCCGCCGCGCTCGGCCCGGAGCGCGAACGCCTGCCCGACCTCCAGCACCTGTGGATCGTGGAGAAGGGACACCTGGACCGGCTCGTGGAAGCCGGTGCGCACCTGCCCGACCAGGAGGTGGAGGTGCGGCGCGGGATGTCGGGACCCGACACGCTCGCCACCCTCATCTACACCTCGGGCACCACGGGCCGCCCGAAGGGCTGCGTCCTCACCCACGGCAACTTCTTCGCCGAGGTGGACAACGCGATCGAGCTGCTCTACCCCGTCTTCAGGGCGAAGACCAGCGAAGAGGCCTCGGTCCTGCTGTTCCTGCCCATGTCCCACGTCTTCGGCCGTATGGTCGCCATCGCCTGCGTCCGCGCCCGCGTACGGCTGGGCCACGCCCCGAGCATCAAGGCGACCGAACTGCTGCCGGACCTGGCGAGCTTCCGGCCGACCTGTCTGCTGGCCATCCCGTACATGCTGGAGAAGGTGTTCAACTCGGCCCGCGCCAAGGCCGAGGCGGCCGGCCGGGTGTCGTCGTTCGACCGTGCGGTGTCGATCGCACAGCGCTACGGCGAGGCGATGGAGGCCCAGCAGTCGCGCACCGGCCCCGGCCCCTCCCACGCCCTCAAGGCCGCCCGCCTCTTCTACGACCCGCTGGTCTACCGCCGTATCCGCAACGCCATGGGCGGCCGGGTCCGCTACGCCATCTGCGGCGGCTCACCGCTCGGCCGGCGCCTGGCCGCGTTCTACGCCGGCGCCGGCATCGAGATCTTCGAGGGCTACGGCCTGACCGAGACGACTGCCGCGTCGACCGTCACCCCGCCCCTGAAACCCCGTCTCGGCACGGTCGGATGGCCGCTGCCCGGCACCCGTGTCCGGATCGCCGCCGACGGCGAGATCCTCGTCGCCGGCGACCACGTGCTGCGCGGCTACTGGGACCCCCAGGCCGGCGGCGTCGTCCCCGCCGCACCGGACGGCTGGCTCGCCACGGGTGACATCGGTGAACTGGACGACGAGGGCTACCTCACGATCACCGGGCGCAAGAAGGAGCTCCTGATCACCGCCGGCGGCAAGAGCGTCGCCCCGGCTCCCCTGGAGAACTGGCTGCGCTCCCACCCCCTGATCTCCCAGTGCATCGTCCTGGGCGACGGCCGCCCGTACGTCTCCGCCCTCATCACCCTCGACCCGGACGGCATCACCCACTGGCGCCAGATGAACGGCAAACACCCCGTGCCGCCGAAACTCCTGGTCGACGACGAGGAACTCCGCTCCGTCCTCCAGCGCGCCGTCGACGAGGCCAACAAACTGGTCTCCCGCCCCGAGTCCATCCGCCGCTTCGCGATCCTCCCCGAGGACTTCACCGAGGAGGCAGGCCACCTGACCCCGTCGATGAAACTCCGCCGCGAGGCCGTGCTGCGCGCCTTCGCGGCCGAAGTGGAGGGTCTGTACACCCCATGAGTCACCTTTGCCATCTCTTCACACGTGCTTCTTGACGACGCACGGTGTCTCCCCGTTGGCTTTCAGCCACCTCCTCGTCGCGATGCTCCCCCTCGGAAGGCACCACCAGTGAAAGCCCGCACCACCCGCCGGACCGCTCCGCGTCCCCTCTCCATAGCCCTGGCGCTCTCCGTGTCGGCCCTGTCCCTCGCCGCGTGCGGCGGCGGAAGTGACGACTCCGCCGGTGTGAAGAAGGACAAAGACATCACGGTGGGGCTGCTGCTGCCCGACCGGGACACGGCACGCTTCGAGAAGTTCGACTACCCGCTGATCAAGAAGGAGGTCGCCTCCCTCACCGACAACCGGGGCAAGGTCCGCTACGCCAACGCCGAGGCGAGCGTGACCAGACAGAGCGAGCAGTTCCAGAAGATGATCGACGAGAAGGTCGACGTCATCCTGGTCGACGCGCTCAACTCCAAAACGATCGCCACGGACGTGCGGAAGGCCAAGGACGCCGGTATCCCGGTCATCGCCTACGACCGTCTCGCCGAAGGCCCCATCGACGCGTACGTCTCCCACGACAACGAACTCGTCGGACAGGTGCAGGGCCGGGCCATCATGGGCGAACTCGGCGACAAGGCCGAGAACAGCAAGGTCGTCATGATGAACGGCGACCCCGGCGACCCCAACACGGCACGGTTCAAGGAGGGCGCGCTGAGCGAGCTCCAGGGCCAGGTCGACATCGTCAAGCAGTACGACACCAAGGAGTGGAAGCCCTCCGTCGCCAAGGCGAACATGAAGAAGGCGATCCAGTCCGTCGGGCTGGACAACATCGCCGCCGTCTACTCCGCCAACGACGGCATGGCGGGCGCCGTCATCGAGGCGCTCGAGGAGGCCGGCGCCACGAAGATGCCGCCGGTGACAGGGCAGGACGCCAACCTGGACGCCGTGCAGCGGGTGGTGGCGGGGAAGCAGTACATGACCGTGTACAAGTCCTTCCTGCTCGAGGCGACGAACGCCGCGAAGATCGCGGTGGCCAAGGTGCAGGGCCGCACGATCGAGTTCGCCGCGCTGACCCGGGAGACCGTCGACAGCCCCACGGAGAAGAACATCCCGGCGATGCTGGTGCCGGTGGTCGCCCTCACCAAGGACAACATCAAGCAGACGGTGATCACGGACGGCGTCTACACCGTCAAGGACATCTGCACCCCGGAGTACAAGGCGGACTGCGCGGCGATCGGGCTCGACTAGGGGGTGTTTCAAGCGAGGGCCGGACCCGGGCCGGCTCCGTGACGGCCACGGCCGGGAACACCCGCCGAGCCGGCCCGCCCGGCTCGGCGTCCGGCTCGCGCCGCTTCCACCTCCCGTGACCGGATCCGAACTCGCCGCATCCGCACGGCTCTTGACTTCGCAAGGCCCGCGCGCGACATTCCCCACCCCTTCGCGTTCCTCTCGGGCTGGAGCGGCCATGACCACGAGCACCCACTCCGCGGCGACTCCCGCGACCCCGTCCCGAAGACGAGTGCTGACCGGTGCCGCGGGTGCCGGCCTCGCGGTCGCCGCCGGAGTCCAACAGGGCGCCCACGCCGCCGACTTACCCCCGCTGGGCACGTACGACGTCGTGGTCATCGGGTCCGGGGCGGCCGGGATGACGGCCGCGCTGACCGCCGCCGGGCAGGGGCTGAGCTGTGTGGTCGTGGAGAAGGCACCGACCTTCGGCGGCTCCACCGCCCGCTCCGGCGCCGGGATCTGGATCCCGAACAACCCGGTGATCCTCGCGGCCGGCGTCCCGGACACCCCCGCCAGGGCCGCCGCCTACCTCGCCGCCGTCGTCGGCCCGGACGTCCCCGCCGACCGGCAGCGCGCCTTCCTCGCCCACGGCCCGGCGACGATCTCCTACGTCATGGCCCACAGCCCCCTGCGCTTCCGCTGGATGGAGGGCTACAGCGACTACTACCCCGAGCTGCCCGGCGGCCTCCCGAACGGCCGCTCCATCGAGCCCGACCAGCTCGACGGCCGTGTTCTGGGCCCCGAGCTGGCCCGTCTGAACCCGCCGTACATGGACGTGCCCGCCGGCATGGTCGTCTTCAGCGCCGACTACAAGTGGATCGCCCTGGCCGCGGTCAACGCCAAGGGGGCGGCCGTGGCCGCGCAGTGTCTGGCCCGGGGCACGGCCGCGGCCCTGCGCGGCGAGAAGCCACTCACCATGGGCCAGGCACTGGCCGCCGGCCTGCGCGCGGGACTGCGGTCCGCAGGCGTTCCGGTATGGCTGAACACCCCCCTGACCGACCTGCACGTCGAGAACGGCAGGGTCACCGGAGCCGTCGTCACCCGGGACGGCACGCCGGGCCTGGTCCGGGCCCGCCGGGGCGTGATCGTCGGCTCCGGCGGCTTCGAGCACAACGCGGCGATGCGGGACCGCTTCCAGCGGCAGCCGATCGGCACGGACTGGACGGTCGGCGCGAAGGAGAACACCGGCGACGGCATCCGGGCCGGGGAGCGGCTCGGCGCGGCCCTCGACCTGATGGACGACGCCTGGTGGGGGCCGGCGATCCCGCTCCCGGGCGAGCCGTACTTCTGCCTCGCGGAACGCACCCTCCCGGGCGGCCTGCTGGTGAACCGCTCGGGCAGACGCTTCGTCAACGAGGCGGCCCCCTACAGCGACGTCGTCCACACCATGTACGACGTCCACGGCACGGAACCGGCCATCCCGTCCTGGCTGATCGTCGACCAGAACTACCGCAACCGGTACCTCTTCAAGGACGTCCTGCCGGTCCTTCCCTTCCCCGACGCCTGGTACGACTCGGGCGCCGCGCACCAGGCCTGGACCCTGGACGCGCTGGCCACGTCGATCGGGGTCCCCCCGGCGGCCCTGCGCACGACGGTCGACCGCTTCAATTCCCAGGCCCGACAGGGCGACGACCCCGACTTCCACCGGGGCGACAGCGCCTACGACCACTACTACACGGACCCGTCCGTGCACCCGAACTCCTGCCTCGCCCCGCTCCGGCTGCCCCCGTACTACGCCTTCCGCGTCGTCCCCGGCGACCTCGGCACGAAGGGCGGCATGCGCACCGACGCCCGGGCCCGGGTGCTGCGGGACGACGGCTCGGTGATCCCGGGCCTGTACGCCGCCGGCAACGCGAGCGCCGCCGTCATGGGCCACAGCTACGCCGGCGCGGGTTCGACCATCGGCCCGGCGATGACGTTCGGGTACGTAGCGGCGAAGGACATCGCGGGGACGCTGTAGGAGGACGCCGGTACCCGGCTCGACGCGCCCGTCCCCCGGCGTGCCGGGGAGGACCGCTCCGGGGAAACGCGGCTAGGAGGCCGCCTCCAGCCGCTTGCGGGCCACCAGGAACGCCTGGGCGGTCGGTTCGCCGAGTGCCTCGTCCGGCTCCCGGACGGTTCGTGCCCGCAGCGCGAAGCCGGCGGCTGCCAGCAGGGGGGTGATCCGCTCCGGCCGGTGTCGCCGGAAGTCCAGTGCGACCTGGTGGCCGAAGGCCTCCTCGTAGCGGCGGGGCTCGTCGCCGGTCTGGAAGGCGAGGAGCAGGTGGCCTCCGGAGCGCAGGACGCGGGCGAGCTCGGCGAAGACCGCCGGCAGCCGGTCCTCCGGGGTGTGGATCGTGGAGTACCAGGACACGACCCCGTCGAGCGAGCCGTCGGGCACGTCCAGGTCCAGCATCGAGCCCTGCTCGAACCGCAGGCCCGGGTTCTCGCGCCGGGCGATCGCGAGCATCGACTCCGACAGATCGAGGCCGAACACCGACAGTCCCCTGGACGCCAGGTACGCCGTGACTCTCCCGGTCCCGCACCCCAGGTCGGCGACCTCGCCTCCCTCGCCCACGAGCCCCGCGAAACCGTCCATCAGCCCCCGGTCCAGTGGCCTGGCCGCGAGGTGGTCGCCGAAGTGGGCGTCGTAGTCCTCGGCCACGGCGTCGTAGAAGGTGCGGGTCTCGGTCAGGAAGTCGGCGTCGGTCATGGCCCGAGACCCTACTGGAGGGTTCCGTCCCCCCGGCCGTCCTGTGACCGCTCCTCCCCCTCGCCTTCGCGGCCCTTCCCGGCTCCCATTCCGACCCCGAGCCCGGTCCCGATCGCCGTCCCGAACCCCACTCCCAGAGCCAGGCCCAAACCGATGTTGTCGAAGACGGTCATTCCGAGCACGATCCCCATGGCCGTGCCGAGTGACAGCCCGGCTGACATGCCCGCCGCCAGACGCCTGTCGACGGGTCTCCCGCCGTCTTCCCTGCCGTTCTCCGCGTCTTTCCGCATCCGCTCATCGTCCCACGGACAGAATTCGGCGAGAATTCATTTGACGGCTGGGCCGGGAAAAGGCAGGAGCCCCGCCGCCTGACGGCGGGGGGCTCCTTGGGTACTACTGATCAGACCGGCGTGACGTTCTCAGCCTGCGGACCCTTCGGGCCCTGCGTGACGTCGAAAGACACCTGCTGGTTCTCCTCGAGCGAACGGAAGCCGCTCGCGTTGATCGCGGAGTAGTGGACGAAGACGTCGGGGCCGCCGCCCTCCTGGGCGATGAAACCAAAGCCCTTTTCGGCGTTGAACCACTTCACGGTTCCGGTAGCCATAAGCCCTCCTTGGGCCCAAAAGGGTTGCCCTGCTCCAGAACCAGCAAGTGTGAAGATGAATTCTGCACAACTGCATACGTCTGAGAATGACGAGAGCCCGCGGTCACATGCTCCGCAGGCTCTGTACTGCAAGGGAAACCAAACTGCAACTTGCGATGAGCCTAGCACGCGGGCACCGGAAAGCAATAGGGGTCAAGATCACGTCACCCGAATGTTTGAACATCCTCCGCCGAGTGGCGGTGAAGGCGCCCGCCGTGCCCCACAGGCCGACGGCGGGGCCGGACGCGGGCCGCTAGGCCATGAGGGCTAGCCTCACGATGTGGACAATCCTCGCACCCGGCCGCGCGTCGGCCACATCCAGTTCCTGAACTGCCTGCCCCTGTACTGGGGGCTCGCCAGAACGGGCACGCTCCTCGACTTCGAGCTGACGAAGGACACCCCCGAGAAGCTCAGCGAGAAGCTGGTGCAGGGCGAACTCGACATCGCGCCGATCACCCTGGTCGAGTTCCTCAAGCACGCCGACCGACTGGTCGCCTTTCCCGACATCGCCGTCGGCTGCGACGGCCCGGTGATGTCCTGCGTGATCGTCTCGCAGGTCCCGCTGGACCGGCTGGACGGCGCCCGGGTCGCCCTCGGGTCGACCTCCCGCACCTCCGTCCGCCTCGCCCAGCTGCTCCTCGCCGAGCGCTACGGCGTGCGGCCCGACTACTACACGTGCCCGCCGGACCTCAGCCTGATGATGCAGGAAGCCGAGGCGGCCGTCCTCATCGGGGACGCGGCGCTGCGCGCGAACATGCTCGACGGGCCCCGCTTCGGCCTGGCCGTGCACGACCTGGGCCGGCTGTGGAAGGAGTGGACGGGGCTGCCGTTCGTCTTCGCGGTCTGGGCGGCGCGCCGCGACTACCTCGAGCGCGAGCCGGTCCTCACGCGCAAGGTGCACGAGGCCTTCCTCGCCTCCCGCAACCTCTCCCTCGAAGAGGTCGCCAAGGTCGCCGAGCAGGCCGCCCGCTGGGAGGACTTCGACGAGGAGACCCTCGCCCAGTACTTCACGACGCTCGACTTCCGTTTCGGTGGCCCGCAGCTGGAGGCGGTCGCAGAGTTCGCGCGACGGGTCGGCCCGACGACCGGTTTCCCGGCGGACGTGAAGGTGGAGCTGCTGCAGCCGTGAGCGGAGGCGCCGGCACCACCCGGGCGGGGAGTGCCGGCGCGGGCGCGCCCCCCGGGGCCGGCAAGGGCACGGCGGGCTACCGGCAGCGGAGGGGCGCCGCGTTCGGTGAGGTTTGCCGTTACGGCCATGCGACCGGCGGCCCGTAACTACACTCGCGGCCCATGCGCACCCCCCACACTGCCAAGCGCCGGAAGCCGAGACGAGGCGGTGCCTCCCGAGGAGGCCGTGAAGAAGTGGCCGGGGGAGGTGGCGCCCCCTGACTTCCGTCACCTCCCCCCACACCCCGCCCCGCCGCAGCAAAGGGCGTCACAAGCAGTCCCGAGACCCCCGCGCCCACTGGCTGCTGCTCGCCCTCACCCTCCCCCTCGTCTTCGCCTTCCTGATCTTCGAGGGCTGGACCCAGCACGAGGTCGACGCCGCGAAGACGCGGACACCCTGTACCTCGCCCGTGCCGGAGGCCGTCGCCAAGGGCGGGCCCGTCATCGGGATCAACCAGGACGGGATACGGACCGGCTCGATGCCCGCCCGGACCGTCGCGCTCACCTTCGACGGCGGTCCCGACCCCGTGTGGACCCCGCGGCTGCTGGACCTGCTGAAGGCCAACCGGGCGCGGGCCACGTTCTTCGTGCACGGGGCTCAGGCCGCCCGCCACCCGGAGCTGATGCGGCGCATCCGTGCCGAGGGGCATGAGATCGGGTCCAACACGTACACCGGGGCTGTGCTGGGGGAGTCGTCCGCGCCCCGCTTCCAGGCCGAGCTCGAGCTGACCCAGAGCGCCCTCGCCGGGACCACCGGGCAGCGGACCAATCTGCTGCGGATGCCGCGCACCACCACCCCCGACACCCTGTGCGGCCGCGAGTGGCGGGCGGCGCGGCAGGCCACCGGCTACGGGTACGTGCTCGTGGCCGCCGACAAGGGGGCGCGGAAGCCGGCGCGGGGCATCGTCCGGCAGCTCAGCCAGACGGAGAGCGCGTACCAGGAGGCGCGCGGGCTGCTGAGGAACCGGAGCGTCGAGCGGTTCACCACCGTCTCCGAAGGGCTCGGGCTCGTCCCGTACGCGTCGCCGTCGCTCGTGGAGCGGTGGCTGGGGCGCGGGCTGATCTGGGCCACCGGTGTCGGGCAGGTCTTCTCCACCGCCATGATCTGGATTCTGGGGGTGGCCGGCGGGCTGGGCGTGCTGCGGCTGTTGCTGCTCGCGATGTTCGCCCGGGCCCATGTGCGCCGGCTGGAGCGGTTCCGGACCGGAGCGCCCTGGATGCGGGACACTTCCGGGCCGGTGACCGTGCTGGTCCCGGCGTACAACGAGGAGGCCGGGATCGGGTCGACCCTGCGGTCGCTGCTCGACTCCAGTCATCGCGAGTTGCAGGTCGTCGTCATCGATGACGGGTCGACCGACCGGACCGCCGATATCGCCGGGAACATGGGTGATCCCCGGGTGGAAGTCGTACGGCAGCCCAACTCCGGCAAGGCCGCCGCCCTCAACCGCGGTCTCGCCCATGCCCGTCACGACATCGTCGTGATGGTCGACGCCGACACCGTCTTCGAGGCCGACGCCATCGAGCGGATCGTCGAGCCGCTCGCGCATCCGGCCGTCGGGGCCGTCAGCGGCAACACCAAGGTCGGTAACCGGCGCAGTCTGCTGGGCCGTTGGCAGCACCTCGAGTACGTCTTCGGGTTCAACCTCGACCGGCGCATGTTCGAGGTGCTGGAGTGCATGCCGACCGTGCCGGGGGCCATCGGGGCGTTCCGCCGGGACGCGGTGATCGGGGTCGGCGGGGTCAGCGAGGACACCCTCGCCGAGGACACCGACCTGACGATGGCCCTGTGGCGGGCCGGCTGGCGGGTGCTGTACGAGGAGTCCGCCGTCGCCTGGACCGAAGTGCCCAGCAGCATCAGGCAGTTGTGGCGGCAGCGGTACCGGTGGTGCTACGGCACCCTCCAGGCGATGTGGAAGCACCGCGGGGCCGTCCTCAGCACCGGGCCCGCCGGGCGGTTCGGGCGGCGCGGGCTGACGTATCTCGCGCTCTTCCAGGTCGCCCTGCCGCTGCTCGCTCCGGTCATCGACGTCTACGCCCTGTACGGGGTGCTGTTCCGGGACCCGTGGGAGTCGGCCGCGGTGTGGTTCGCGTTCCTCGGTGTGCAGATCGTCTGCTCCGGTTACGCGCTGAGACTCGACGGGGAACCGGTGCGGGCGCTGTGGTCGATGCCGTTCCAGATCGTCGTCTACCGGCAGTTGATGTATCTCGTCGTGATCCAGTCGCTGGTCGCGCTGCTGCTCGGGAGCCGGCTCAGGTGGCAGCGGATGAAGCGGTCCGGGACGGCCGCTGAACAGATCGGTGGGCCCGTCCCGTATAGGAGTGTGCCGATGCGCTGACCCGAGAGCCCCCCACAGCACCTTCGAGGCGTCGATGAGCGACTGGACCGACCGTCCGGGACAACCCCCTGCGGAGTGGACCCCACGGCGGGAGCCGCCCGCGCCCTCTCTCGCGTCCCCGCCGACCCCCCGTACCGCACCCCCGCCCTCGACCCGCACCGCCCCCCTGCCCGGCATGTCCTCGCCCGCCGCGCCCGGCCGCTACTACGACAGCGGCGTCCACGAGCGCGGTCGGCGGGGCGGCGGCAGACCGGGCGGCAGCAGGAACCCGCGGCGCCGAGCCGGCAAGGGCCGCCGGTTCGTGCGGACGGGTGCCGTGCTGTCGGCCGCCCTCCTGCTCGCCGGCACCGGTACGTACGTCTGGGCCGACACCCGGCTCAACCAGGAGGTCGACCTCGGCACGCTCAGTGGCCGGGCGCGGGCGGGGGAGGGCACCACCTACCTGGTCGTCGGCTCCGACAGCCGCGAGGGACTGTCGGAGCAGGACCGGAAGGACCTGAACACCGGCTCCACCGACGGCCGCCGTACCGACTCGGTGATCCTGCTGCACACCGGTGCGAACGGCACCACCATGCTCAGCCTGCCGCGCGACTCCTGGGTCACCCTCCCGCCCTACGTCGATCCCGACACCGGCCGGAGCTACCGGGCCGCGCCGGACAAACTGAACGCGGCGTACTCGCTGGGCGGCCCCGACCTGCTCGTGCGGACCGTCGAGCGCAACACCGGTGTGCGCGTCGACCACTACGCGGAGATCGGCTTCGCCGGGTTCGTGGACGTCGTGGACGCCGTCGGCGGCGTCGACATGTGCCTGGACAAGCCCGTACGGGACAAGGACTCCGGCGCGAACCTGCCGGCCGGCTGCCAGACCCTCGACGGCGCCGAGGCCCTGGCCTTCGTGCGGCAGCGCAAGCAGGAAGCCCAGGGCGACCTGGGACGCACCCGCAACCAGCAGAGATTCCTCGCCGCCCTGGCCCGCAAGGCGGCCACCCCGTCCACCCTCGCCGACCCGTCCAAGTCCCTCCCGACCGTGCGCGCCGGCCTCGACACGCTCATCGTGGACGAGGGTACGGAGCTGCCCGACCTCATGTCGTTGTTCGAGGCGCTGCGGAAGGCGGCGTCGGGCGCGGGCCGGCAGCTCAACGTGCCGGTCGCCGACCCGGATCTGCGGACTTCCAAGGGCAGCGCGGTGAAGTGGGACGACCGGCGGGCCCGTGCCCTGTTCGCGGCCTTGCGGGAGGACCGGCAGGTCGGCTGATCAACGGGCCACGGGGCAGGCGGTGCCTACTCGGGCGCGGGGGAGCGCCACCGCAGCAGGCGGCCGAAAGCCCGCGTCAGCCCGGCCACCACACCCCACAACAGGAGTGCCAGGACGGCGCCCGTGAACAGGCCGGGCCAGAAGTCGGTGGCGAACAGGGGCGGGAGGGTGTTCTCGTCGGCCTCCGGAGCGTCGGCCGGGGCGGGCTCGAACTGCGGCCGGTCGGTGCGCGGGGTCTTGTCGAGGAAGGTCATCAGCGTGTCGAGGCGCTTGCCGAGGAGGTGGGGGTCGGCCTCGTCCCCGCTGCTGTCGCCCACCGTGACGGAGTCCGGCAGGCCGAAGGACAGGTGGTTGGAGTCCAGGCGCAGCCCGTGGTTGAAGACGTCGATCGTGCCGTCGTCCGGATCGGCGACGACGTATATCCCGTCCTCGCCCACCTTGGCGTGCACCGCGGCGGCGAACAGCCCCGAGTCGCCGGCCGCCTCGCTTTCGAAGGGCTGCGGCACGAGGGAGACGTACACCGGGCCGCCGCCGTCGGAGCGCCGGAAGTCCCGGATCCGGTCGTGCAGCCGGTTCAGCCGGGGGGAGTCGAGCACGCGAGGGCTCTCCGGGTCGGCGTAGACGGGGTCCTGCTTCAGACCCGCCGCGACGCGTTCGACGCGGGCGACCAGCTCGGCGGGGGTCGGCGGCTTCGCCGCGCTCGACTTGGTCTCGTCGAACACGACCGATGCGGTGACGGCGATGGCCGTGGCGGTGAGGGCGGCCACGCCGGGCACAACCCACCGGGGGACGCGCCGCTCGGCCCCGGACCGCCGGCGCCGGCGCCCCACGTACCCGGCCAGGAGCATGATCAGCAGCGGTACACCGCTCAGCAGGGTCCCCGTGAGGAGCGACTGGTTGCGGCGGTCGGACGGGCCGATGTACATGTCGGCGGGCTCACGGTCCTGGTACTTGTCGCGAGCGGCCTCGGCTCGGGCGGTGGCCTTCTCCCCGCCCTGCGCGATGACGTCGATGAACCGCTCGAAGCGCCGCAACGGTCCTGCGTCGTAGGGGAGTTCGTACAGCGCGACGGTGACGGCGGCGTCAGTGGGGGCGCGGACGCCGTAGGCCGCGGCCTCCGCGAGGTCCGTCCCTTCGAACAGGACGTACAGCCCGTCGCGCCCGAGCCGGTCGTGCACCTCTCCGAGCAGCCGCTTGGCGTCCGGGCCGGAATGCATGGGCAGGATCAGGACGTAGGTCGGAACGCCGGTCCTCTTCGCGAGCCTGGCGAAGTCGGGGGCGGTGGACCGCGGGATCTCGCGGGGGAGTTGGTCGGTGATGTGGACGGGGTTCTCGCGGAGGCGGTCGGCGAGGTAGGCGGCCTGGGTGACGGGGGGCCTCTCTGCCGCCCGGGCCGGGGTCGCGGTTGCGAAGACGGCGGTCATGGTGCAGAGGGCAAGGAGCAGCCGGAGTATGCGGGAACGGTCACCGATGCTCGCCCAAGTCCGCGCTGCGCAGGACTCGTTCGCCGTTATTGCTCTCACCGGTGTCGCTCCCCCGCGGTCCGATCACTGTCCGCGCGGCACTCTACCTGGGGCTTCGCGAGTGCCCAGTCGGTGAACCGCTGGTCGGAACATTCGATGGATCTGCACACCGTTCACCGTGAAGGCGCGAGAAACCGGGGCAAGGACTGTGCGCCACACACCAACCGCGCCGCACATTGCACTCCTGTACCGCGCAACGGCGGAACGTGTGAAGGTGGTGGGTATTTCGGTGACCGGAAATTCACATAGATGAATGCGGTCGCCGAAATCCGCGCGCAGTAATACCAGTGACTGGCCGTCTGTTCTCCCGACGTGCTTTGATCGGTCGCGCTCGAGCACGATCGAATTGTTTATACGAAGGGAACCGCCCCCCATGGCCCTCACCCCGCAGATCGAGACCGCCCAGATGTCCGACGCCGACCTGGACACCATCGCCGGCGGCCAGGCGGGCGGCGCCGCGGGTGCCGGTGCCGCGGCCGGCCTCTACGTCGAGACGACGGCCGCAAGCGTCACCGCCGGCCTGGGCGGCGGCGTGGGCCTCGCCGTGTCGCCGGAAGGCGTCGCGGCGGACCTCCACCTCAACGCCGCCGTCGCTCACTGACGACGCGAACGAAAGGCCCCGGATCTCCGGATCCGGGGCCTTTTCATGCTGCCGCTTCATCAACTTTCTTGGGTTCATAGGATCTCTGTAGGCTCTGCACACCTCTCCGCGCGCAGTTCGCCTCACGGCGCTCCACACACGACCCCGGGACACCGCCATGCCACGACGCCGCATCTCAAGCTCGTCCCGTTCGACGGGAAGCTCGATGGGAAGCTCGACGGGAAGTGCAGGAGCCGCGGGAACCACGACCCAGCGGGCGCCGCTCGAGGAGTCGCTCCCGACGCGGCGCGACGCGATCCCCGCGGTGGGATGAACACCGGGCTCCTCGCCACGGCCGCCGCGCTGTGGGGCGCGGCGGCGGGGATGTTCCTGCCGCGCGCGGCCTATCGGTTCTCGGCACCGTCCGGGGAGCCGTGGCGCCGTGAGTGCCCCGGCGGCCACGCTCTCAAGGGCTGGCTGGGACGGGCCTCCTGCCCGCAGTGCGAGGGGGCCGCGTACGGGCCGCGTACGACACCACTGGTGATCGCCACGGCCCTCGTCTGCGCCGTCCTCGCCGCCGCCACCGGTACCCGGCCCGAGCTGGGCGTGTGGCTGCTGCTCGCGCCCGTCGGAGTGCTGCTGACGGTCGTCGACCTTCGGGTGCGGCGACTGCCCGACCCGCTCACGCTCCCGTTCGCCGTGGCCGCACTCGTCCTGCTCGGCCTGACCGCGCTCGTGCCGGAGCACGCGGGGGAGTGGACGACCGCCCTGCTCGGCTCGCTCGCGCTGGGCGGCGGCTACTTCGTGCTGTTCCTCATCAACCCCGCGGGGATGGGCTTCGGCGACGTCAAGCTCGCCCTGGGCGCGGGAGCGGTACTCGGCTGGTACGGCTGGCCGACCGTGATGCTGGGCACCTTCGCCGGGTTTCTGTTGGGCGCGCTGTACGGCGGGGCCCTCGTCGTCGCCCGGCGGGCCGACCGCAAGACGGCGATCGCGTTCGGGCCGTTCCTGATCGCGGGTGCCTTCCTGGGGCTGCTGGTCGGGGCCGCGACGGCCTGACGTCCAGTGGTCCGCAGGGCTGGCGTACGCTGGCCTGGTCCGTCCACAACCCTTACGAAAGGGACGCCCGGTGACCGAGAAGGCCGACCTTCAGCCCATCCTCGACCGTGCCGCAGCCGGTGGACGGATCACCCCCGAAGAGGCGCTCGTGCTGTACCGGGACGCCCCGCTGCACGCGCTGGGCGCCGCCGCCGACGCCGTACGCCGCCGCAGGTACGCGGGCACCGAGCACATCGCGACGTACATCATCGAGCGCAACATCAACTACACGAACGTGTGCGTCACGGCCTGCCGGTTCTGCGCCTTCTACGCCGCCCCCAAGGACACCGCCAAGGGCTGGACGCGCGACCTGGACGACATCCTGCGCCGGTGCGCCGAGACCGTCGAGCTGGGCGGCACCCAGATCATGTTCCAGGGCGGGCACCACCCGGACTACGGCGTCGAGTACTACGAGAAGCACTTCGCCGCGATCAAGAAGGAGTTCCCGGAGCTGGTCATCCACAGCCTGGGGGCGTCCGAGGTCGAGCACATGGCCCGGATCTCCAAGGTGAGCGTGGAGGAGGCCATCCAGCGCATCCACGCCGCCGGGCTCGACTCCTTCGCCGGCGCCGGCGCCGAGCTGCTCCCCGAGCGGCCCCGCAAGGCCATCGCCCCGCTGAAGGAGTCCGGCGAGCGCTGGCTGGAGATCATGGAGATCGCGCACAACCTGGGTGTGGAGTCGACGTCGACCATGCTGATGGGCACCGGCGAGACCAACGCCGAGCGCATCGAGCACCTGCGGATGATCCGGGACGTCCAGGACCGCACGGGCGGCTTCCGCGCCTTCATCCCGTACACCTACCAGCCCGAGAACAACCACCTGAAGGGCCGGACGCAGGCGACGATCTTCGAGTACCTGCGCATGATCGCCATCGCGCGGCTGTTCATGGACAACATCGCCCACATCCAGGGCTCGTGGCTGACCACGGGCAAGGAGATCGGGCAGCTCTCCCTGCACTACGGCGCCGACGACCTCGGCTCGATCATGCTCGAGGAGAACGTCGTCTCCTCCGCCGGAGCCAAGCACCGGTCCAACCGGCTGGAGATCATCGACCTGATCCGGAAGGCCGGCCGCGTGCCCGCGCAGCGGTCCACCACGTACGAGCACCTCGTCGTCCACGACGACCCGGCGAACGACCCCGTCGACGACCGCGTGGTCTCGCACATCTCGTCCACGGCCATCGAGGGCGGCACGGCTCACCCCGAGCTGAAGCTGCTCGCCCCCAACTGAGCCACGAGCCGATTCCCCTCCTGATCAGCCCTCAACCGATCGGCAGCGCAGCAGAGTTGGAGACCATCCACACGGCCGACGCGGTCCGCGTCACCTGGGACTCCGAGCCCGTCAAGGGCGGTGCCGTGGTCGTCGGGCGGGACCGGATCGGCGCCGTCGGGAAACTCGACGACGTGCGCGAGGCGTTCCCGAACGCCCGGGTGCGTCGCTGGCCCGGCACGCTCGGCCCCGCCCGCGTCCACGAGGGCCCGCTCCCCGACGCCCCGAGCCCGCGCGAACGCGTCCACGCGGTGCTGAAACTCGGCGCGGTGGCGGTCCTGGAGGAGTACGTCGACTCGGCGGAACTCCGGTCCGCCGCCGACCGCAACGACGTCGTCGTCCTGCCCCGTGCGCGGCACACCGCGATCGTCCCGACCGGGCGCGCCGACCTCGCCGTGTACGACGCGGCGGGGGAGTGCGTCGCGACGGTGTGCGCGGGACGGCTCGTGCACCGGCGGCGCTGAGCCGCCCCCGGGTGCCGGGTCAGCCGGCGAACTCCTCCGCGAACGCCCCGGAACTCTGCCTCACCCCGCTGCAGTCGGTCGCCGCCCGGTCGGTGGCCGTGCCGTCCGGGCACTGCCGGTCCCGCGCCGTCGCCCACATCGACACCCACCCGATGCCCTTCTCCTCGGCGAACGCACGGACCTCGGCGGCGTCGGCGAGGGTGAAGGTCTCGCCGGCGACGTCGTTGACGCCGATCATCGAGGTGAGCGCCATGCCCCGCCAGGCTTCCGCGTCCGTCGTGTCGAAGACCTTCTTCAGTTGCCCGTGCGCGGCCTCGGCGGCCGCGAGGGCGTAGCCGCCCATGTCGCCGTCGTAGGACGCGCCGTAGTTCATCGTCATCAGGTTGACCGTGGCGACCCGTACGGCGTTGTCGTTGGCGGAGTTGAGCAGCGCCAGGCTGTCCTTGCCCAGGCCGTGGGGCATCACCGGGAGCGTGAAGGAGACCTCCAGGTCCGTGCGTTCCTTCTGGAGCAGTGCGATCGCCTTCGAACGTACGTCGATGGAGGCGGAGTCGGCGAGTTCGTCACCTTCGACATCGAAGTCGGCGAGGCTGGCACCGGCCGCGTCGAGGGCCTTGCCGTAGGCAGCCGCAAGCTCCGGGGCGCTGTCGCAGGCCGCCGCGAGCTCCTTGCCGGAGGCCCCGCCGAAGGAGACCCGGACCCGTGCGCCGTCCTCCTTGAGCTCGGCGATACGTGACTTCACCGCCGGGTCACCGATGTCACCGGTGCCGTCCCAGCGCGGGGTGCACGCGTCACCGCCGGCCAGGACGAAGGCCAGGTTGTACGTCGTGGGGGAACCGGCGGTGTCGGTGCCGGCGGCCTCCGTGGCGCTGACGTACGGGGCGTACGAGGTGCCGGACCCGTCGGGGCGCGCGGTGCTCGGCGGGGCCGGCGCCGAGGGCGCGGGGCGTGCCGCCTCGCCCTGTTCGGAGCACGCCGTGGCGGCGAGGGCGATCAGACAGCCCAGCCCGATCGCCGCGGGCTTCCGGTGACTCCGCATCGCGCACGCTCCCGTTCTCGTGAGGTCACTCCAGGCAATGGGTACAGACCCCCAGTACGTTTCCCGGCAGCGAACGTTTCACGGTGGATTTCTCGCACGAGTGCTGATTTCAGGGCATAAAGGAATTCTAGTGTCCAGGCCAAGCGTTCGAGCCGAGGCCTCAGCCCGGAGGGCGTACTGCAAGAATGGCCCCGTGACCCGCGCATCCCTGGACAAGCAGCCGCACGAAGTCGCCTCGATGTTCGACGACGTGGCGGAACGGTACGACCTGACCAACGACGTGCTGTCCCTCGGCCAGGACCGGCGATGGCGCAAGGAGGTCGCCAAGGCGGTCGACGCGCGCCCCGCGCAGAAGGTGCTCGACCTGGCGGCGGGCACGGGCACCTCCTCGCTCCCCTTCGCCCGGACCGGCGCCTACGTCGTCCCCTGCGACTTCTCCCAGGGCATGCTCCAGGTCGGCAAGCAGCGGCAGCCCTGGCTCCCCTACACCGCCGGGGACGCGACGCGGCTCCCCTTCAAGGACGGCACCTTCGACGCCGTCACCATCTCCTTCGGGCTGCGCAACGTGCAGGACACGGACGCCGCCCTGCGCGAGATGCACCGGGTGACCCGGCCCGGCGGGCGGATCGTGATCTGCGAGTTCTCGCACCCGACGTTGGCGCCCTTCCGCACCGTCTACACGGAGTACCTGATGCGTGCCCTGCCGCCGATCGCCCGGGCCGTGTCCTCCAGCCCCGACGCCTACGTCTACCTCGCCGAGTCCATCCGCGCCTGGCCCGACCAGCCGGCGCTCGCGGAGCGGCTGGGCGAGGCCGGCTGGTCACGGGTGGCCTGGCGCAACCTGAGCGGCGGGATCGTCGCCCTGCACCGGGGCTTCAAGGAGAGCTGAGGCTCACGGGGAGCTGGGGACCAGGTACGGGTCGCCCGGCTCGTCCAGCTCCCGTTGCAGTCCGCCCCGGGGCGGACGCGGGATCCGCGGCTCGTGCACCCCTCCGCCGCCCTCGCCGGGGCCGAAGTCGAACCAGACGTAGACCATCGAGTCGCGCGGCACCTGGGCTCCGGGCCGCGGGTACTGGCGTACGACGTAGTCGACGACGGCGAGATGGAAGTCGGGCCGGTCCGGAGCGCTGAGGAACAGGCCCTGCGTCCGGGCCGTCTCGCGGGCGTCCACGGCCATCAGGCCGACCAGATGAGGTACACGCACTTCGGGCGCTTTATGGGACATGTGCACAGATGTCACCCCCAGCGGTACGGGAAGGGTAACTCTCCCCCGATGAGGGCCGGAAGCAGCAGGTGTCTTACTGTGACGTCGACTACGCAGTGTGCACAGGTGGTTCCGTTCGCGGGGCGGCCCTTCGGCCGGGCGGCGAACGCCGCTGCATAGACTGCGCATGACCAGTGCCGGTCGGCACCAGATTCCGAACCTTGGGGAGATCCCGCCGTGACCGACGTGACCGAGCCCCTCTCCGAGAACACCGCCGACGTGATCGTCGTGGGCGCGGGGCCGGCCGGCTCCACGACCGCCTACCACCTCGCCAAGGCGGGCCTCGACGTCCTCCTTCTGGAGAAGACCGCGTTCCCGCGCGAGAAGGTCTGCGGCGACGGCCTCACCCCGCGCGCCGTGAAGCAGCTCGTGGCGATGGGCATCGACATCTCGGAAGAGGCCGGCTGGCTGCGCAACAAGGGCCTGCGGATCATCGGCGGAGGGGTGCGGCTCCAGCTCGACTGGCCGGATCTCGCCTCCTTCCCCGACTACGGTCTCGTCCGCAAGCGCGACGACTTCGACGAGCAGCTCGCCCGTCAGGCGCAGAAGGCCGGTGCCCGCCTGTTCGAGCGCTGCAACGTGGGCGGTCCGGTCATCGACGACCGTACGGGCCGCATCACCGGCGTGCGCGCCAAGCTCGGCGAGGACAAGCGCGAGGTCACCTTCCACGCGCCGCTCGTGGTGGCCGCCGACGGCAACTCCACCCGCCTGTCACTCGCCATGGGCCTGCACCGCCGTGAGGACCGCCCGATGGGCGTGGCGGTGCGGACGTACTTCACCAGCCCGCGGCACGAGGACGACTACCTGGAGTCCTGGCTGGAACTGTGGGACCGCCGCGGCGCCGAGGACCGCCTGCTGCCCGGCTACGGCTGGATCTTCGGCATGGGCGACGGCACCTCGAACGTCGGTCTCGGCGTGCTGAACACGTCCGACTCCTTCAAGGAGCTGGACTGGCGCGAGGTCCTGAAGGCCTGGTGCGCGTCCATGCCGGAGGACTGGGGCTACACCCCGGACAACATGACCGGCCCGATCCGCGGCGCCGCCCTGCCCATGGCCTTCAACCGCCAGCCGCACTACACCAAGGGGCTGTTGCTGGTGGGCGACGCCGGCGGACTGGTGAACCCCTTCAACGGCGAAGGCATCGCCTACGCCATGGAATCCGGCCAGATCGCCGCCGACGTCATCGTCCAGGCGCACGCGCGATCGACGCCGGCCGGCCGCGAGACGGCCCTGCAGCGCTACCCGCGTGTCCTCAAGGACACCTACGGCGGCTACTACACGCTCGGCCGCGCCTTCGTGAAGCTCATCGGCAACCCGAAGGTCATGCAGGTCGCCACCCAGCGCGGCCTCACGCACCCGCTGCTGATGAAGTTCACGCTGAAGCTCCTCGCGAACCTCACCGACCCGACCGGCGGCGACGCGATGGACCGCATCATCAACGGCCTGAGCAAGGTGGCGCCCAAGGCCTGATCCGGCGCCGAGCGCCTCGGCGTCGGCGGCCCGGCGGGCGAGCACCTCGTTCCGTCGGGCGAGCCCTTTCGTGACGCCGCAAAGCCTCAGAAGCGGCTCAGGGGGCCCGGCAGCCGGCTCGGCCGGTCCGGGAGCCTCCGGCCCGGGACAGGCCGGGAGAACGCCGCGAGGGCGGCGGGAGAGGCGCGCACAGCGGTTGAGGGCCGCTGCCCGCAGAGGCAGCGGCCCTCAAGCCCGTACGCGTGAGATCAGAGGACGCGCACCGCGCCCGACGCCGGGTATCCCGACAGTTCCTGGATGACGACGCCCTTGGACGGGTTGGCCGCGTCCAGGTACTGGCCGTTCCCGATGTAGACACCCGTGTGGTAGGCGGAGCCCTTGCCGCCCCAGTAGAGGATGTCGCCGACCTGGAGGTTGGACAGCGAGACCTCCGTGCCGGCCATCGACTGGTCCTGCGAGACACGCGGCAGGTCCACACCAACCTGCTTGAACGCGGCCTGCACCAGGGAAGAGCAGTCCCAGGCGTTCGGACCGGTGGCGCCCATGACGTAGGCGTCGCCCACCTGGGCCTTGAGGAAGGAGATGACGGTCGCGACGCTGCCGCTGGCGGGCGCCGACACCGAGGTGGACGCGGACGCGGACGAGGACGCGGACAGGGTGGCGCGCTCGGCGCTGCGCGTGGCGCGCTCGGCAGCGGCCTTGCGGGCGGCCTCGGCGGCCTTCTTCTTGGCTTCCGCCTTCTTCTTCGCCTCGGCGAGGTCCTTCTTGGCCTCCGCGGCGGCCTTGGCGGCGGCGGCGTCACGCTCGGCGCGCAGTTCGTAGTTCGCTGCCGCCTGCTGCGTGACGGCCGCGGACTGGGCGACCTGAGCGGACAGGTCGGCCGTCAGGGTGGGCAGTTCGATGGTCTGCGTCACCGGCTCGGCGGCGTTCGCCGAAGCCGACGCACCCGCCGCTGCCATGCTGAGAACGCCACCGGCAACTCCGGCACGCAGGGCGATCGTGGAGGTCGCGCTGCGGCGGGGTTTCCGGTGGCTGCGTATGTGAGCGGTGTGGGACATGGGAACAACCGGTACCAGGGGCTCCTTCATATCTTCAAGAAACGTGGGCTGTGCCACAGTTACTCAATGGGGGCCCCAAAAACCCCTCGCGAGGGCCTTTATTGACGCCGTAACGGACATTGCGGGCGCCTTGTAACCAGCCTGTGATCACGGCCTTTGATCAATACGCCCGAATTGCCCCGCACCTACCATCGGTTGGCTTGATTGGCCAAGCCCCGTTCTCATGAACCTCTCACGCATGTGATGGAGGTCACGGAACGGCTGCCGGGCCGGTCGCGTCCAGCGCCGTAGATCACGACCGGATCACGACCGCGCGAAGATCGTGAACGGATGCACGCGTCCACACCCCGCCCCGCGTGACCCCTGACGTGTGAACGCGCCTCTACCAAGAGATCGACTCCATCACCAATTTGCATGCACGCGAACTCTCTTGATATTGAGACGCCCCCTCCCGCCTGCGGTGACGAGCCAAAATGTCACCTCTGGTGATCACTCGGACGCTTCGCGTATGAAGATCACCGCTCATCCGACTTCATGATCGATCGTCAGGTGGTAGAGATCACAAAGCTTGTGCAATACCCCGTGTCGCAGATCACAGAGGGTCGGGCATAAGATGCACGCGGTTGGGCTTGTGACCTGCTTCACATGTTCCCGATCTTCGCCGGGGCGGGCGGGGTTCGAGGGACTGACGGGGCGGATGTGAGCCCGATGCAAACCGCCAGCAGTCAGTGCCGACTGAGAGGAGCGAGGAGCGGTGAACGCTTATGCGCCCATCCTCGTACTGGGAGCCCTCGGGGCAGGCTTTGCGATCTTCTCCGTGGTCATGGCCACGTTGATCGGGCCCAAGCGGTACAACCGGGCCAAGCTCGAGGCCTACGAGTGCGGTATCGAGCCGACCCCCACGCCGGCCGGTGGCGGGCGCTTCCCCATCAAGTACTACCTGACGGCGATGCTCTTCATCATTTTCGATATCGAGATCGTCTTCCTCTACCCCTGGGCCGTCACCTTCGACGCCCTGGGGATTTTCGGGCTCGTGGAGATGCTGCTCTTCGTGCTCACCGTCTTCGTCGCGTACGCGTACGTATGGCGGCGCGGCGGCCTGGAATGGGACTGAGGGGCCACACGTCATGGGACTCGAAGAAAAGCTGCCGAGCGGCTTCCTGCTGACCACCGTCGAGCAGGCCGCGGGCTGGGTGCGCAAGTCGTCCGTCTTCCCGGCCACGTTCGGCCTCGCCTGCTGTGCCATCGAGATGATGACCACCGGCGCCGGCCGCTACGACCTGGCGCGCTTCGGCATGGAGGTCTTCCGGGGCTCGCCGCGCCAGGCGGACCTGATGATCGTCGCCGGCCGGGTCAGCCAGAAGATGGCGCCGGTGCTCCGGCAGGTCTACGACCAGATGCCGAACCCCAAGTGGGTGATCTCCATGGGGGTCTGTGCCTCCTCGGGCGGCATGTTCAACAACTACGCGATCGTCCAGGGCGTCGACCACGTCGTGCCGGTCGACATCTATCTGCCCGGCTGCCCGCCACGGCCGGAGATGCTGATGGACGCGATCCTCAAGCTCCACCAGAAGATCCAGTCCTCCAAGCTCGGCGTGAACGCCGAGGAAGCGGCCCGCGAGGCGGAGGAGGCGGCGCTCAAGGCCCTGCCCACGATCGAGATGAAGGGGCTGCTGCGGTGAGCGACGCGAACGGCACCAACGGGCCGAACCCCGAGAAGGACCTGTCGGCCTCCAACCTCCCCGGCCATCGCGGCCAGGGCGGCGAGGAGATCCGCGTCCAGCGCGGCATGTTCGGCGCGAACAACGGCGGCGACACCTCCGGCTACGGCGGCCTGGTCCGCTCGGTCCGGCTCCCGGGACCGGCGACCCGCCCCTACGGCGGCTGGTTCGACGAGGTCGCCGACGAGCTGGAGGGCGCCCTGGAGGAGCAGGGCCTGTTCCCCGAGAACGCCATCGAGAAGACGGTCGTCGACCGCGACGAACTGACCTTCCACATCGAGCGCGAGCACCTGGTCCGCGTCGCCCGCACCCTGCGCGACGACCCGGCCCTGCGCTTCGAGCTGTGCACCGGCGTCAGCGGCGTCCACTACCCGAACGACAAGGGCCGCGAGCTGCACGCCGTGTACCACCTGCGCTCGATCACCCACAACCGGCTGATCCGCCTGGAGGTCAGCGCCCCGGACAGCGACCCGCACATCCCGTCGCTGTTCTCGGTGTACCCGACGAACGACTGGCACGAGCGCGAGACGTACGACTTCTTCGGCATCGTCTTCGACGGTCACCCGGCCCTGACGCGGATCATGATGCCGGACGACTGGCAGGGCTTCCCGCAGCGCAAGGACTACCCCCTCGGCGGCATCCCCGTCGAGTACAAGGGCGCCCAGATCCCGGCTCCGGACCAGCGGAGGTCGTACTCATGAGCACTTCGCACGCCTCCCCTCGCGAGACCACCGAGGGCACCGTCTACACCGTCACCGGCGGGGACTGGGACGAGGTCGTCGAGTCCGCGGCCCGCGCCGACGACGAGCGCATCGTCGTCAACATGGGGCCGCAGCACCCGTCCACGCACGGCGTGCTCCGCCTGATCCTGGAGATCGAGGGCGAGACCGTCACCGAGGCCCGCTGCGGAATCGGTTATCTGCACACCGGCATCGAGAAGAACCTCGAGTACCGGACGTGGACGCAGGGCACCACGTTCGTGACGCGCATGGACTACCTGACGCCGTTCTTCAACGAGACGGCGTACTGCCTGGGCGTCGAGAAGCTCCTCGGCATCGAGGACCAGATCCCGGACCGCGCCACGATCATCCGCGTGCTCCTGATGGAGCTGAACCGGCTGTCGTCGCACCTGGTGTGCATCGCCACCGGCGGCATGGAACTCGGCGCCACCACGATCATGATCTACGGCTTTCGTGATCGTGAACTCATTCTCGATATCTACGAGCTGATCACCGGCCTGCGGATGAACCACGCGTACATCCGGCCCGGCGGACTCGCCCAGGACCTGCCGCCCGGCGCGGTGGACCAGATCCGCGAGTTCGTGAAGAAGATGAAGAAGAACCTCCCGGAGTACGACAAGCTCGCCACCGGGAACCCGATCTTCAAGGCCCGCATGCAGGACGTCGGCTACCTCGACCTGGCCGGCTGCATGGCCCTCGGCGCCACCGGCCCGATCCTGCGCTCCACCGGCCTGCCGCACGACCTGCGCAAGACGCAGCCGTACTGCGGCTACGAGACGTACGACTTCGACGTCCCGACCGCCGACACCTGCGACTCCTACGGCCGCTTCCTCATCCGGCTGGAGGAGATGCGCCAGTCGCTGAGGATCATCGAGCAGTGCCTGGACCGGCTGCAGCCCGGCCCGGTCATGGTCGCCGACAAGAAGATCGCCTGGCCCGCCCAGCTCGCCCTCGGGCCCGACGGGCTCGGCAACTCCCTGGACCACATCAAGAAGATCATGGGCACCTCCATGGAGGCCCTGATCCACCACTTCAAGCTGGTCACCGAGGGCTTCCGCGTCCCGCCGGGACAGGCGTACGCGGCGGTCGAGTCGCCCAAGGGCGAACTCGGTGTGCACGTCGTGTCCGACGGCGGCACCCGCCCCTACCGGGTCCACTTCCGCGACCCGTCCTTCACCAACCTGCAGGCCATGGCGGCGATGTGCGAGGGCGGCCAGGTCGCCGACGTCATCGTCGCCGTCGCGTCCATCGACCCCGTGATGGGAGGCGTCGACCGGTGACCACATCGTCTTCCGAGCGGGGCGTCAGCCTCGGCATGCCCGAACTGCCCGCACCCGCCTACCCGGACGACGTCCGGGCCCGTCTGGAGACCGACGCGCGCGAGGTCATCGCCCGCTACCCGGACTCCCGGTCCGCCCTCCTGCCGCTGCTGCACCTCGTGCAGGCGGAGGAAGGGCACGTCACGCGCACCGGCATGCGGTTCTGCGCGGAGATGCTCGGTCTGACCACGGCCGAGGTCACCGCCGTCGCCACCTTCTACACCATGTACCGGCGCCGGCCGAGCGGTGACTACCAGGTCGGGGTGTGCACCAACACCCTGTGCGCGGTGATGGGCGGAGACGCGATCTTCGAGGAGCTCCAGGAGCACCTGGGCATCGGCAACGGTGAGACCACCGACGACGGCAAGGTCACCCTGGAGCACATCGAGTGCAACGCGGCCTGCGACTTCGCGCCGGTCGTGATGGTCAACTGGGAGTTCTTCGACAACCAGACCCCGGCCGGCGCCAAACGCCTCGTCGACGACCTGCGCGCGGGCCGGCCGGTCACGCCCACGCGCGGGGCGCCGATGTGCACCTTCAAGGAGACCGCCCGCGTCCTGGCCGGTTTCCCCGACGAGCGGGACGGGGCCGTCGAGTCCGGCGGAAGCGCGGGACCCGCTTCCCTGGTCGGCCTGAAGCTCGCCAAGGGGGAGTCCGCTCCCGCCCGCGTGGTGCATCCGCGCGGTGAGCCGGCCCGCACCGAGGCGCCGCACGACCCGTCGCCGACGGAGCACTTGAGCTCGCACGACGCGCCGCAGGACACATCGGCCTCCGATCCGTCCCACCCGGCCGGGCCCACCGCCGAGGAGGGGGAGTGATGACCTTGGCAGCCGAGCTGAAAGACATGAGCCCCGAGAAGCTGCTCGCACCGGTGCTGTCGGCCTTCTGGGACGAGGACAGGTCCTGGACGCTGGACGTGTACCGCAGGCACGACGGCTACGAGGGGCTGCGCAAGGCGCTCGCCATGACGCCGGACGACGTGATCGCCTACGTCAAGGACTCCGGTCTGCGCGGGCGCGGCGGCGCGGGATTCCCCACCGGGATGAAGTGGCAGTTCATTCCCCAGGGGGACGGCAAGCCGCACTATCTGGTGGTCAACGCCGACGAGTCGGAGCCCGGGACGTGCAAGGACATCCCGCTCCTCTTCGCGAACCCGCACAGCCTCATCGAGGGCATGATCATCGCGTGCTACGCCATCAGGTCGTCGCATGCCTTCATCTACCTGCGTGGTGAAGTCGTCCCGGTACTGCGGCGGTTGCACTCGGCCGTACGCGAGGCCTACGCGGCCGGCTTCCTCGGCGAGAACATCCTGGGCAGCGGGCTCGACCTCGACATCACCGTGCACACGGGCGCGGGCGCGTACATCTGCGGTGAGGAGACCGCACTGCTGGACTCGCTCGAAGGCCGCCGGGGTCAACCACGGCTCCGTCCCCCCTTCCCCGCTGTCGCGGGCCTCTACGCGTGCCCGACTGTGGTGAACAACGTCGAATCGATCGCGTCGGTTCCCGCGATCCTGCACCGGGGCAAGGAATGGTTCCGGTCGATGGGGAGCGAGAAGTCGCCCGGCTTCACGCTCTACTCCCTGTCCGGCCATGTCGCGAGCCCCGGCCAGTACGAGGCGCCGCTCGGGATCACGCTCCGCCAGCTCCTGGAGATGAGCGGCGGGATGCGCCCCGGGCACCGCCTCAAGTTCTGGACGCCGGGCGGCTCCTCGACCCCGATGTTCACCGACGAGCACCTCGACGTCCCCCTTGATTACGAAGGAGTGGGCGCCGCGGGTTCCATGCTCGGCACCAAAGCACTCCAGTGCTTCGACGAGACGACCTGTGTGGTCCGTGCCGTCACGCGCTGGACCGAGTTCTACGCCCACGAGTCCTGCGGCAAGTGCACGCCCTGCCGCGAGGGCACCTACTGGCTCGTGCAGCTGCTGCGCGACATCGAGGCCGGCAAGGGACAGATGTCCGACCTCGACAAGCTGAACGACATCGCCGACAACATCAACGGCAAGTCCTTCTGCGCCCTCGGCGACGGCGCCGCCTCGCCGATCTTCTCCTCGCTCAAGTACTTCCGCGAGGAGTACGAGCAGCACATCACGGGCCGGGGCTGTCCCTTCGACCCGGCCAAGTCGACGGCCTGGGCCGACCGCACGGAGGTGAACGCATGACCGTGACCACCAGCTCTCCCTCCGGCGGGGGAGCGGCGGCGGTCCCGCCGGAGGACCTCGTGACGCTGACGATCGACGGCGCCGAGATCAGCGTGCCCAAGGGCACCCTGGTCATCCGGGCCGCCGAGCAGCTCGGCATCGAGATCCCCCGGTTCTGCGACCACCCCAGCCTCGACCCGGCCGGCGCCTGCCGCCAGTGCATCGTCGAGGTCGAGGGCCAGCGCAAGCCCATGGCCTCCTGCACCATCACCTGCACCGACGGGATGGTGGTGAAGACCCACCTCACCTCGCCGGTCGCCGAGAAGGCCCAGAAGGGTGTGATGGAGCTCCTGCTCATCAACCACCCGCTGGACTGCCCGGTCTGCGACAAGGGCGGCGAGTGCCCGCTGCAGAACCAGGCCATGTCGCACGGCGACGCCGACTCCCGCTTCGACGGCCGCAAGCGGACCTACGAGAAGCCCGTCCCGATCTCCACGCAGGTGCTGCTCGACCGTGAGCGGTGCGTGCTGTGCGCCCGCTGCACCCGGTTCTCCAACCAGGTCGCGGGCGACCCGATGATCGAGCTGATCGAGCGGGGCGCGCTCCAGCAGGTCGGCACCGGCGAGGGCGACCCGTTCGAGTCGTACTTCTCCGGCAACACCATCCAGATCTGCCCGGTCGGCGCGCTGACCTCGGCGGCGTACCGATTCCGCTCCCGGCCCTTCGACCTCGTCTCCTCCCCGTCGGTGTGCGAGCACTGCTCCGGCGGCTGTGCCACCCGCACCGACCACCGGCGCGGCAAGGTCATGCGGCGGCTCGCCGCCGACGACCCCGAGGTCAACGAGGAGTGGATCTGCGACAAGGGGCGGTTCGCGTTCCGGTACGCCCAGCAGCGCGACCGGCTTCAGACGCCCCTGGTGCGCAACGCCGAGGGCGAACTCGAACCGGCCTCCTGGCCCGAGGCGCTGCAGATCGCGGCCCAGGGGCTGCTGGCCTCCCGGGGCCGCACCGGTGTCCTCACCGGCGGTCGCCTCACCGTCGAGGACGCCTACGCGTACAGCAAGTTCGCGCGGGTGGCGCTCGACACCAACGACATCGACTTCCGGGCGCGCGTGCACAGCGGCGAGGAGACCGACTTCCTCGCCGCCCAGATCGCCGGCCGCGGCCGGGACCTCGACGGCACGGGTGTCACGTACACCGCGCTGGAGAAGGCACCCGCCGTCCTGCTGGTCGGGTTCGAGGCGGAGGAGGAGGCGCCCGGCGTCTTCCTGCGGCTGCGCAAGGCCTGGCGCAAACACGGACAGAAGGTGTTCTCCCTGGCCACGCATGCCACGCGCGGTCTGGAGAAGGCCGGCGGGACGCTGCTGCCGGCGGCTCCCGGCACCGAGACCGAGTGGCTGGACGCGCTCGCGAGCGGTGTCGGCCTGGAGGACGAGGGCGCGCTGGCCGCCGAGGCGCTGCGCGCCGAGGGCTCGGTGATCGTCGTCGGCGAGCGGGTGGCCGCCGTGGCCGGCGGACTCACCGCCGCCGTCCGCACCGCCTCGGCGACCGGGGCCCGGCTGGTGTGGATCCCGCGCCGGGCCGGGGAGCGCGGCGCCATCGAGGCCGGCGCTCTGCCGTCGCTGCTGCCGGGCGGACGTCCCGCCACCGACCCCCGCGCGCGTGACGAGGTCGCCACCGTCTGGGGCGTCGCGGGACTGCCGCACCGCTACGGCCGCGACACCGGCCAGATCGTGGACGCCGCCGCGACCGGTGAGCTCCAGGCCCTGCTGGTGGCGGGCGTGGAGATCGCCGACCTGCCCGACCCGGCACGCGCGCGTGCGGCCCTCGACGAGGTCGGCTTCCTGGTCTCGCTCGAACTGCGGCCCAGCGAGATCACCCGCAAGGCCGATGTGGTCCTGCCCGTCGCCGCGGTCGCCGAGAAGGCCGGCACCTTCCTCAACTGGGAAGGCCGGGTCCGCTTCTTCGAGGCCGCGCTCAAACCGGACCAGATGACCCGCCACCTCGCGCCCACCGACGCGCGCGTACTGCAGATGCTGGCCGACGCCATGGACGTCCACCTCGGACTCCCGGACCTGCGCACCGTCCGGGCGGAGATCGACCGGCTCGGCGCCTGGGACGGCCCGAGGGCGACCGAACCCCTGGAGACCGCGGCGGCGCTGCCCCGCCCGGCCGCCGGGGAGGCCGTGCTCGCCGGGCACCGGCTTCTGCTCGACCAGGGTGTCCTCCAGCAGGGCGACGAAGCACTCGCCGGGACACGGCACGCCGCTCGCGCCCGCGTGTCGCCCGCGACCGCCGCCGAGGCGGGCGTCAAGGACGGCGACCTCCTCGCCGTCACCGGCCCCGCGGGGGTCGTCGAACTCCCGCTGCAGATCAGTGACATGCCCGACCGGGTGGTGTGGCTCCCGCTCAACTCCACCGGTGGCGGCGTCGCCTCCGACACCGGGGCGCGGCCCGGCTCCCTCGTCCGCATCGGCCCGGCGACCCTCGCCGGCGAGGCCCCCAAGGAGGTGGAGGCATGAGCCCGTACCTCGCCGCTGAAGACCTCTCGATGTTCGGCCACGACCCGTGGTGGCTGGTCGTCATCAAGGCGGTGTTCTGCTTCGCCTTCCTGATGGTGACCGTGCTGGTCTCCATCGTCATGGAGCGCAAGGTCGTCGCCTGGATGCAGCTGCGCATCGGCCCCAACCGGCACGGCCCCTGGGGCATGCTGCAGTCGCTCGCCGACGGCATCAAGCTGATGCTCAAGGAGGACGTCGTCGTCAAGCGCGCGGACAAGGTGGTGTACGTCCTCGCGCCGATCGTCGCGGCCATCCCGGCCTTCATGGCGATCGCGGTGATCCCCTTCGGCCCGGCCGGAAACGAGATCTCGATCTTCGGTCACCGCACCACGATGCAGCTCACCGACCTGCCGATCGCCGTGCTCTATCTCCTCGCGGTCGCCTCGGTCGGCATCTACGGCATCGTGCTGGCGGGCTGGAGCTCCGGATCGACGTACCCGCTGCTGGGCGGTCTGCGGTCGTGCGCACAGATGATCTCCTACGAGATCGCGATGGGCGCCGCGTTCGCCTCCGTGTTCCTGTACTCGGGGTCGATGTCGACGTCGACCATCGTCGAGGGGCAGACCGACCGCTGGTACATCGTCCTGTTGCCGCTCTCCTTCATCCTCTACATCGTGACGATGGTCGGCGAGACCAACCGCGCCCCCTTCGACATGCCGGAGTCCGAGGGCGACCTGGTCGGCGGCTTCAACACCGAGTACTCGTCGATCAAGTTCGCGATGTTCATGCTCGCCGAGTACGTCAACATGGTGACCGTCTCGGCCGTCGCCACCACCCTGTTCCTCGGCGGCTGGCGGGCCCCGTGGCCGGTCAGCACCTTCTGGGAGGGCGCGAACCACGGCTGGTGGCCGATGCTCTGGTTCACGGTCAAGGTCCAGCTGCTGCTGTTCATGTTCATCTGGATCCGCGGCACCCTCCCGCGCGTCCGCTACGACCAGCTGATGAAGCTCGGCTGGAAGGTCCTCATCCCGGTCTCGCTGGTGTGGCTGATGCTCGTCGCCACCGTCCGGGCCTTCCGGAACGAGGGCTACGACTTCGCCGACATCGCCCTCTACGTCGGCGGCGGCGTGCTCGCCCTGCTGCTGCTCTCCTTCGTCGCCGACATGTTCCGCGAGAAGTCGAAGCGGGCCGAACCGCCGGCCGAGACCCCGGCCTTCGACCCGATGGCGGGCGGATTCCCCGTACCGCCGCTGCCCGGACAGGAGCTCCCACCGGTTCCGCGACGCCGTTCGCGCGGCGAGAAGGAGCTGATTGTCAGTGGCGGCCCCGATACTCAGAGTGACGGACCCCTGGGCGGATCTACGGATGGAAAGGAGGCGTCCGATGGCTGAGGAACTCGAGCGTTCGCAGGCCGAGGAACCGAAGGACACCAAGCCCGGTTTCATGAACCCCGTGGCCGGCTTCGGCGTGACCTTCAAGGCCATGTTCAAGAAGCGGCTGACCGAGCAGTACCCGGAGCAGCAGAAGACCACGGCTCCGCGCTTCCACGGACGGCACCAGCTCAACCGCCATCCGGACGGCCTGGAGAAGTGCGTCGGCTGCGAACTGTGCGCATGGGCCTGCCCGGCCGACGCCATCTACGTGGAGGGCGCGGACAACACCGACGAGGAGCGCTACTCGCCGGGCGAGCGTTACGGCCGCGTCTACCAGATCAACTACGCCCGCTGCATCCTGTGCGGCCTGTGCATCGAGGCCTGCCCCACGCGAGCGCTCACGATGACGAACGAGTTCGAGCTGGCCGACTCCAGCCGGGCCAACCTCATCTACACCAAGGAGCAACTGCTCGCGGGTCTGGAAGAGGGCATGGTCGACTCGCCCCACGCCATCTACCCGGGCATGGACGAGCAGGACTACTACCGGGGCCTGGTCACGGAGGCCGCGCCCGGTACCGAGCGGCAGGTCGCCCACTCCAAGGGCGAGGTCGTGCAGGAGGCCGACTCGACCTTCGGCGGGACCGAACCGGCATCGGGGAAGGTGATCGGCCGATGACCACCCAGCTCGCCGCCTACTCCACCTCCACCGGAGAGGCCGTCCAGTTCTGGATCCTCGGCACCGTCGCGGTGATCGGCGCCCTGGGCACCATCCTCATGAAGAGGGCCGTGCACAGCGCCCTCTGCCTCGCCGGGACCATGATCGTCCTGGCGGTGTTCTACCTCGCCAACGGCGCCTACTTCCTGGGCGTCGTGCAGATCGTCGTCTACACCGGCGCGATCATGATGCTGTTCCTGTTCGTGGTGATGCTCGTCGGCGTCACCGCGGCGGACTCCCTGAAGGAGACCATCAAGGGCCAGCGATGGCTGGCCGCGCTGTGCGGCCTCGGCTTCGGCATCCTGCTGACCGCCGGGATCGGCAACGCCTCCCTGAGAGAGTTCAACGGCCTCGGCCAGGCGAACGCCGGCGGGAACGTGGAGGGCATCGCCGCCCTCATCTTCACCAAGTACGTGTTCGCGTTCGAGATCACCGGCGCCCTGCTCATCACGGCCGCCGTCGGCGCCATGGTGCTCACCCACCGCGAGCGCACCGAGCGCGCCAAGACGCAGCGCGAACTCGCCGAGGAGCGCGTGCGCGAAGGCAAGTACCTGCCGCCGCTCCCAGCCCCCGGTGTCTACGCCCGGCACAACGCGGTCGACATCGCGGGCCTGCTGCCCGACGGCACCCCCTCCGACCTCACCGTCAGCAAGACCCTGCGCGAGCGGGGCCAGATCCGGGACGTGTCGCAGGAGGCGCTCAACGACCTGCGGGCCCTGGAGCAGCGTGCCGAGGAGCGCCTGGAGCGGAAGGCCGTCGAGCCGGCCACGTTCAAGAGGCCCGAGGAGGCGTCGAAATGAACCCGGTCAACTACCTCTATCTCGCGGCCCTGTTGTTCACGATCGGCGCCATCGGCGTGCTGATCAGGCGCAACGCGATCGTGGTGTTCATGTGCATCGAGCTCATGCTCAACGCCTGCAACCTCGCGTTCGTCGCCTTCTCCCGGATGCACGGCAACCTCGACGGCCAGATCATCGCCTTCTTCACGATGGTCGTCGCCGCCGCGGAGGTCGTGGTCGGGCTCGCGATCATCGTGTCCCTGTTCCGTGCCCGCCACTCGGCCTCGGTCGACGACGCCAGCCTGATGAAGCTGTAAGGGGTCGGGAGAATCGTGGAGAACCTGATTGCGCTGCTGGTGGCGGCGCCCCTGCTCGGAGCGGCGGTCCTGCTGTGCGGCGGACGCCGGCTGGACGCCGTCGGCCACTGGATCGGCACACTGCTCGCGGCCGTCTCCTTCGTCCTCGGTGTCGTGCTCTTCACCGACATGCTGGGCAAGGGCGCCGATGACCGTCAGATGAACCAGCACCTGTTCAGCTGGGTCCCGGTCCAGGGCTTCCAGGCGGATGTCGCCTTCCAGCTCGACCAGCTGTCCATGACGTTCGTCCTGCTGATCACGGGCGTCGGATCGCTGATCCACCTGTACTCGGTCGGGTACATGGAGCACGACGAGCGGCGCCGCCGCTTCTTCGGCTACCTGAACCTGTTCCTCGCGGCGATGCTGATCCTCGTCCTCGCCGACAACTACCTGCTGCTGTACCTCGGCTGGGAGGGCGTCGGTCTCGCCTCCTACCTGCTGATCGGCTTCTGGCAGCACAAGCCCAGTGCCGCCACGGCCGCGAAGAAGGCCTTCCTGGTCAACCGCGTCGGCGACATGGGCCTGTCCATCGCGATCATGCTGATGTTCCTGTGGTTCGGCACCTTCGCCTTCGGGCCGGTGCTCGGCAGCCACGAGGAGGCCGGGCTCGCCGGTGCCGCCGGTGAGGACAAGCTGACCGCCATCGCCCTGATGCTGCTGCTCGCCGCCTGCGGCAAGTCCGCCCAGGTGCCGCTGCAGTCCTGGCTCGGGGACGCGATGGAGGGCCCGACCCCGGTCTCGGCCCTCATCCACGCCGCGACGATGGTGACCGCGGGCGTCTACCTGATCGTCCGCTCCGGCGCCATCTTCAACGGCGCACCGGACGCGCAGCTCGTCGTCACCATCGTCGGCGCCGTCACGCTCCTCTTCGGTGCGATCGTCGGTTGCGCGAAGGACGACATCAAGAAGGCCCTGGCCGGCTCGACCATGTCGCAGATCGGCTACATGGTGCTGGCCGCGGGCCTCGGCCCGATCGGCTACGTCTTCGCGATCATGCACCTGGTGACGCACGGCTTCTTCAAGGCCGGGCTGTTCCTCGGCGCCGGTTCGGTCATGCACGGCATGAACGACGAGGTGGACATGAGGAGGTACGGCGGCCTCCGGAAGTACATGCCGATCACGTTCGTCACCTTCGGCCTCGGTTACCTGGCCATCATCGGCTTCCCGGGCCTGTCCGGCTTCTTCTCCAAGGACAAGATCATCGAGTCGGCGTTCGCCAAGGGCGGGACCGAGGGCTGGATCCTCGGCGCCTGCGCCCTGCTCGGCGCGGCCATCACCGCCTACTACATGACGCGCGTGATGCTGATGACGTTCTTCGGCGAGGAGCGCTGGCGCAACGCCCCGACGCCGTCCCCGGCCGAGCCGAGCGCGGAGCCCGCCGCCGAGACCCGCGGCGAGTACACCCCGCCGCATCCCCACGAGTCGCCCAAGGTCATGACGATCCCGATGATCGTGCTGGCCGTCGGGTCGGTCTTCGGCGGTGCGGTCTTCAGCATCGGCGACCGCTTCGTGCACTGGCTGGAGCCGATCACCGGACACAGCCACGGCGACTCGCCGCTCAGCGCCGCCACGGTCACGAGCGCGACGGTCGCGTGCATGGTCATCGGCGTCGCCGTCGCCTGGGCCCAGTACGGCCGCCGCCCGGTCCCGGCCGTCGCCCCGCGCGGCTCGCTGCTCACCCGGGCGGCCCGGCGCGACCTGCTCCAGGACGACTTCAACCACGTCGTCCTGGTCCGCGGCGGCGAGCACCTCACGCGGTCCCTGGTCTACGTCGACCACACCCTGGTCGACGGCGTCGTCAACGGCACGGCGGCCTCGGTCGGCGGCCTCTCCGGGCGGATGCGCAGGCTGCAGAACGGCTTCGCCCGCTCCTACGCGGTCTCGATGTTCGGCGGCGCGGCGCTCATCGTCGCCGCGACCCTGCTGATGAGGGCGGTCTGATACCGATGTCCTTTCCTCTGCTGACAGCGACAGCGGTCCTCCCGGCTGTCGGGGCGATCGCCACGGCCGCCGTACCGGCCGCGCGGCGCACCGCCGCCAAGTGGCTGGCGCTGCTCTTCTCGCTCGCCACGCTCGTCCTCGCGATCACCGTCCTGGTCCGCTTCGACCCGGGCGGCGACCGTTACCAGCTCACCGAGTCCCACGCCTGGATCGCGGACTTCGGCGTCCGCTACGAACTGGGCGTGGACGGCATCGGCGTGGCGCTGATCGCGCTCACGGCCCTGCTGATCCCGTTCATCATCCTCGCGGGCTGGCACGACGCCGACCCCCTGGAGACCGGCAGCAGCCGGTGGCGGCCGACGCAGGGCTTCTTCGCCCTGATCCTCGCCGTCGAGGCGATGGTGATCCTCTCCTTCGAGGCCACCGACGTCTTCCTCTTCTACATCTTCTTCGAAGCCATGCTGATCCCGATGTACTTCCTCATCGGCGGCTTCGGGGACCGTGCCCACGAGCACGGCGAGGAGGCGGCGGCGACGCAACGCTCGTACGCGGCCGTGAAGTTCCTCCTCTACAACCTGGCCGGCGGTCTGATCATGCTGGCCGCGGTGATCGGCCTGTACGTGGTCGCCGGGACCTTCTCCCTCACGGAGATCGCCGAGGCTCGCGCGGGCGGCTCGCTCGACATGGCGACCAGCACCGAACGCTGGCTGTTCCTCGGCTTCTTCTTCGCCTTCGCGGTGAAGGCGCCGCTGTGGCCGCTGCACACCTGGCTGCCCAACGCGATGCAGGAGTCGACGGCTCCCGTCGCGGTGCTCATCACGGCGGTCGTCGACAAGGTCGGCACCTTCGCGATGCTCCGCTTCTGCCTCCAGCTCTTCCCGGAGGCCAGCAAGTGGGCGACGCCCGTGATCGTCGTCCTGGCGCTGATCAGCATCATCTACGGGGCGCTGCTCGCGGTCGGCCAGCGCGACATGAAGAGGCTGATCGCCTACGCGTCGATCTCCCACTTCGGCTTCATCATCATGGGCATCTTCGCGATGACCAGCCAGGGCCAGTCCGGCGCGACGCTCTACATGGTCAACCACGGCATCTCGACGGCCGCGCTGATGCTGGTCGCCGGTTTCCTGATCTCCCGGCGCGGCTCGCGGCTCATCGCCGACTACGGCGGAGTCCAGAAGGTCGCGCCGGTACTCGCCGGCACGTTCCTGATCGGCAGCCTCGCCACCCTCTCCCTGCCGGGTCTCGCGCCGTTCGTCAGTGAGTTCCTGGTCCTGGTCGGCACGTTCACGCGCTACCCGGTGATCGGCATCATCGCCACCCTGGGCATCGTCCTCGCCGCGCTCTACACCCTCGTCCTCTACCAGCGGACGATGACGGGCCCGGTGAAACCGGAGGTCAGTGCGATGCCGGACCTCAGGGTCCGGGAACTCGTGGTCGTCGCCCCGCTGGTCGTGCTGCTGATCTTCCTGGGCGTCTACCCGAAGCCCGTCACGCAGATCATCGATCCGGCGGTCAAGCAGACCATGTCCGACGTACAGCAGAAGGACCCCAAGCCCGAGGTGGAGGCGGCCAAGTGAGCGCATCAGCCGTCCACAGCCTGTGGACAACGGCGGCCGATCCGATCGCGAAGATCGACGCGCCGAAGATCGAGTACGGGCAGCTCGCCCCCACCCTGATCATCGTCGGCGCGGCGATCGTCGGGATCCTGGTCGAGGCGTTCGTCCCGCGTAAATCGCGCTACTACGCCCAGATGTTCGTGTCCGTCGTCGCGCTCGCCGCCGCCTTCGCAGCGGTCGTGGCGCTCGCGGCCGACGGATACGGCACGACCAAGGCACGTATCGCGGCGATGGGCGCGATCGCCGTCGACGGCCCGGCCCTCTTCCTCCAGGGCACGATCCTGCTGGCGGCCCTGGTCGGCCTGTTCACCTTCGCCGAGCGGCGCCTCGACCCCGTGGTGCACGGCAACCGGGTCGACTCCTTCGCCGCGCAGGCCGCGTCCGTGCCGGGCAGCGAGAGCGAGAAGGCCGCGGTGAAGGCCGGGTTCACCACCACCGAGGTGTTCCCGCTGCTGCTGTTCGCCGTGGCCGGCATGCTGATCTTCCCGGCGGCCAACGACCTGCTGACGCTGTTCGTCGCCCTGGAGGTCTTCTCCCTCCCGCTGTACCTGCTGTGCGCACTGGCCCGCCGCAAGCGGCTGATGTCGCAGGAGGCGGCGGTCAAGTACTTCCTGCTCGGCGCGTTCGCCTCCGCGTTCACGCTGTTCGGCATCGCGCTGCTGTACGGCTACGCCGGCTCGATGTCGTACGCGACGATCGCGCAGGTCGTCGACGGCACCGTGCAGGACGTCAACCCGGCGCTCGCCGGCACCATGGGCAACGACACGCTGCTGCTGATCGGCGCCGCGCTGCTGGTGATGGGTCTGCTGTTCAAGGTGGGCGCGGTGCCGTTCCACATGTGGACACCGGACGTGTACCAGGGCGCTCCGACGCCGGTGACGGGTTTCATGGCGGCGGCGACCAAGGTGGCGGCCTTCGGTGCGCTGCTGCGGGTGCTGTACGTGGTCCTGCCGGGCCTGCGGTGGGACTGGCGGCCGGTGATGTGGGCCGTCGCGATCGTGACCATGCTGGGCGGTGCGATCGTCGCGATCACGCAGACCGACATCAAGCGGCTGCTGGCGTACTCGTCGATCGCGCACGCCGGGTTCATCCTGGCGGGCGTCATCGCGACCACGCCGGACGGGGTGTCGTCCGTCCTGTTCTACCTGGCGGCGTACTCGTTCGTGACGATCGGCGCCTTCGCGGTGGTCACGCTCGTGCGCGACGCGGGCGGTGAGGCGACGCACCTGTCCAAGTGGGCGGGACTCGGGCGCAGGTCGCCGCTGGTGGCGGCCGTGTTCGCGGTGTTCCTGCTGGCCTTCGCGGGCATTCCGCTGACCTCCGGCTTCGCCGGGAAGTTCGCCGTGTTCAAGGCGGCGGCGGAGGGCGGGGCGGCCCCGCTCGTCGTCATCGGTGTGATCTCGTCGGCGATCGCGGCGTTCTTCTACATCCGCGTCATCGTGCTGATGTTCTTCAGCGAGCCGCGGCCGGAGGGCCCGACGGTGGCCGTGCCGTCGCCGCTGACGATGACGGCGATCGGGGTGGGCGTGGCGGTCACGCTGGTGCTCGGTGTGGCGCCGCAGTACTTCCTGGATCTCGCGGGGCAGGCGGGGGTGTTCGTCCGCTGACCCCGCGCTCGCCGAGCGGCTGCGGCCCGGTTCCCCGTTCGGGGGCCGGGCCGCGGCCGCTGTCCGTGACGCGGTGCCGCGAGCCCCGTTCAGCCGAGGACGCCGGCAGCCTGTGGATAACTCCGGGGGCTGTCGGCGCCGCCCCCTATCGTGGACGCAGTGGTCGAAGGACGACGTACGGGGGGCACGACGATGGGTGGGACGGGCGGTATCGCCGAGATGGCAGTGACGCAGAGCGAGGCGCTGGCCGCGCTGCACCGGGTCTTCGGGTACGAGGCCTTCCGGGGTGAGCAGGAGGCGGTCGTCGAGCATGTGGTGGCCGGTGGGGACGCCGTCGTGCTCATGCCGACCGGGGCCGGGAAGTCGCTGTGCTACCAGATTCCCTCCCTGGTCAGGCCGGGGACGGGCGTCGTGGTCTCGCCGCTCATCGCGCTCATGCAGGACCAGGTGGACGCCCTGCGGGCGCTGGGCGTGCGGGCCGGGTTCATGAACTCCACGCAGGACTTCGACGAGCGGCGGATGGTCGAGGCCGAGTTCATGGCGGGGGAGCTGGACCTGCTGTATCTGGCGCCGGAGCGGCTGCGGCTGCAGAGCACGCTCGATCTGCTCTCCCGCGGGAAGATCTCCGTCTTCGCGATCGACGAGGCGCACTGCGTCTCCCAGTGGGGACACGACTTCCGGCCCGACTACCTGGCCCTGTCCCTGCTCGGCGAGCGCTGGCCGGACGTGCCGCGGATCGCGCTCACGGCGACGGCCACGCGCGCTACGCACCAGGAGATCACCGAGCGGCTGAACATGCCGTCGGCCCGGCACTTCGTGGCGAGCTTCGACCGGCCCAACATCCAGTACCGGATCGTGCCGAAGGCCGACCCGAAGAAACAGCTGCTGAGCTTCCTGCGCGAGGAGCACGCGGGCGACGCGGGCATCGTCTACTGCCTGTCGCGCAACTCGGTCGAGAAGACCGCCGAGTTCCTGAGCCGCAACGGCATCGAGGCGGTGCCGTACCACGCGGGCCTGGACGCGGGCACGCGAGCCGCCCACCAGTCCCGCTTCCTGCGGGAGGACGGCCTGGTCGTGGTGGCGACCATCGCCTTCGGCATGGGCATCGACAAGCCGGACGTCCGCTTCGTCGCCCACCTCGACCTGCCCAAGTCGGTCGAGGGCTACTACCAGGAGACGGGGCGGGCCGGGCGGGACGGGCTGCCGTCGACGGCCTGGATGGCCTACGGGCTGAACGACGTCATACAGCAGCGCAAGCTGATCCAGTCCGGCGAGGGCGAGGAGGCCTTCCGGCGGCGGGCCCAGGCCCACCTGGACTCGATGCTGGCGCTGTGCGAGACCGTCCAGTGCCGCCGTGGCCAGCTCCTCGCCTACTTCGGCCAGGACCCGGACCCGGCCGGCTGCGGCAACTGCGACACCTGCCTGACCCCGCCGGAGACCTGGGACGGCACGATCGCGGCGCAGAAGGTGCTGTCGACGGTGGTGCGGCTGCAGCGGGAGCGCGGGCAGAAGTTCGGCGCGGTGCAGATCGTCGACATCCTGCTGGGGAAGCGGACAGCCAAGGTCATCCAGTTCGATCACGACCAGCTGTCGGTGTTCGGTATCGGCGACGACCTGACCGAGGGTGAATGGCGGGGTGTCATCCGGCAGTTGCTCGCCCAGGGGCTGCTCGCGGTGGAGGGCGAGTACGGCACGCTGGTGCTGACCGAGGCCAGCGGGACGGTACTGCGGCGGGAGCGGGACGTGCCGCTGCGCAAGGAGCCGAAGAAACCGGTGACCTCCCGGTCGGGGGGCTCCGGGTCGTCGGGCTCCGGGCGGGGCGAGCGCAAGGGCAGGGCGGCCGCGCCCGAGCTTCCCGAGGCGCTGCTGCCGGCCTTCGAGGCACTGCGCGCCTGGCGGGCCGAGCAGGCTCGTGAGCAGGGCGTCCCGGCGTACGTCATCTTCCACGACGCGACGCTGAGGGAGATCGCCACGGTGTGGCCGACGTCGGTGGCGGAGCTCGGCGGGATCAGCGGGGTGGGCGAGAAGAAGCTCGCGACGTACGGCGAGGGTGTGCTGGAGGTGCTGGCGTCGATGGACGGAGCCCCCGGCCCGGCTCCGGCGCCCGACTCCACTCCGGCTCCGGCGCCCGGCCCGGACGCGGCCGGGCCGGACGACTGGCCGGAGCTCGACGAGGAGCCGGAGCCCGACTGGACATAGGGGGTGTTCACGAGACCGACGCTGACTGTGGAGTGGGCGCGTTCTCAAGGGTGCCGGTGATAGGCCTTGTTGGCGATGCGCCAGCCGTCGTCGGTGCGGACCAGCAGGAATACGTCGGTGAACGTGTCCGCGCCGTGGCAGAGCGTCATGGTGGCGGTGGCGACGGTGCCGTGGACGTCGATGGTGTCGATACGGCGCGTGCGGGTCGGTTCGTCCGGTGCCGGCCGGCCCTGGAAGAGGGCACAGTACTCGTCCAGGCGCCAGGACACGAAGGCACCGTCCCGGATCCCTTCGATGTGGGCGGTGGGCAGGAACGCGTCGTGGAAGTGGGTGGGGTCGCCGCTGGCGTGTCCGCGTATGTAGGCGCGGAGCGGTTCGAGCACGGCGTCCTTCACGGCGGGGGCCGTGGCGGCGACAGCGATGTCGGCCTCGGGGGCAGCAGGGGCGTCGGCCAGGCCCGTTGCGCTGCGCAAGGGGGTGTCCGACGCGGCGGCCAGCAGAGCCATGTCCTTGGCCAGCGCGCCGATGGTGAATTCGGCGGCGGCAGCGGTCGGTTCGCCGAGGAGGAAGTGTCGCTTGCGGGCCACGAGGGCGCCTAGTTGGCCGAGTTCGAGGACGTCCAGTGTCTGGGGGCGGGGCAGGCCGAGGGCGTCGGCTAGCCGCAGTGAGTCGCGCAGAGCGAGGACGGCTCCGGCGAGGCTGTTGTTGGCGATCAGCTTGAGCGCGGCGGCGGTGGAGGCGTCGTCCGCGTGCCGGATGGTGCCCAGCGTTTCCAGAACCGGTCGGACTCGGTCGAGAGCGTCCTGGTCGGCGGCGGCGAGGATCCGAAGGGTGCCGGCGGCGGCAGCCGGCACTGAGCCGAGCAGGGGCGCGTGGACGTAGGACGGGCCGAGTCGCCGGGACAGCCTCGCTGCTTCGGCGGGGGCGATGGTGCTGGTGTTGAGCACGATCGCGTCCGTTCGCAGTGAGTCACGGACGTCATCGAGGACCTGTTGGCAGGCCGGGCCGTCGAACAGTGCCAGGAGTACGAGGTCTGCCCGCGCCACAGCCTCGTTCGCGTCGCAGGTCGTCTTGACGGTGTCTGAATGGCGTCCTGAGCGGGTCCAGCCGACGACGTCCCAGCCCTGGCCGGCCAGGCGTGTCGCGATCGCGCCGCCCATGCGCCCCAGACCGAGGACGGCGATTCTGTGCGGTGTGGTCATGCGCGCCACAGTGGTGCACGCCGATGGTTGCGACAAGCGCAGATTTCGCAGGCCCGCTCTGCGGGACTCGCATACCGGCTGGGCATACTGCCGCCATGGATCTGACGGTGTGGCGGGCTTTCGTGACGGTGTGCCGGGTCGGATCGCTGTCGGCGGCGGCAGCCGAGCTGAATCACACGCAGTCGGCCGTCTCCCGGCAGATCGCCGGGCTGGAGCGGCAGCTCGGTGTGCCTCTGGTGGAGCGCCATGCGCGTGGGGTGCGTCCGACGCCGGCCGGTGAGGTGTTCCGGCGCCACGCCCTGGCCACGCTCAACGAGGCCGACCGTGCCGTTCGGGCGATGCGAGACGTGCGTGACGGGGTGTGTGATCGGCCCCTGGCCATCGGGGCGACACCGTCTCTCGCCGCGGGGATCGTCCCTGAGGCCGTCCGGGGCCTGCTGGGGCGGACCGGACCCGTCCGGTGGAGCCTGCTCCCGGGTCTGAGCGCACAGCTGCACGGCCGCGTGATCGCCGGCGATCTCGATGTCGCCGTGGTCACCGACGCTCCGCCGGGGCTGGTCGTCGACCCGCGGGTCGAACGCCGGTTCCTCGGGCTGGACGAGATGGTCGTCGTAGTGCCCGTCGGCCATCCGCGGGCCGGGCGGGGGCCGGTGCGCATCGAGGCGCTGGCCGACGAGACCTGGGCCGAGGACAACGACGGCTCGGCGGCACTCCTGCGCCAGCACGCCGCCCGCGCCGGAGTCAGCGCCCGCATCGACCTCGCCGCAGCCGATCTGCCCGGCAAACTGGCCCTGGTCGCTACCGGTCACGCCATCGCCCTGATCCCCGGTGTGCTGAGGTGCGCGCTGCGGGCCGACGTCACCACCATGCCCCTCGTAGATCCCCCGACCCGTGGGATCTACGCGATCACACCGCGCCGCGACCCCCACCCCCGCGCAGTGCCCCTGCTGGACCAGCTCACCACGACCTTCGCCGCGGTCCGTCCGGCCCAAGTCGGGTACCAGCCGACCGAGTCGGACGCCCGTGCCGCTGTGCCGCCACCTCAGGGCGGCATCAGCGAAACGCCCCACGACACGGTCACAGGGCCCGGGCCGCGTACGCCCTGACGTCCGCGTCGGAGTCCGTCGTCGCCGTGGACAGTGCCGCGCGGGCCTCCTCGGTGGTGCTGTGCCTGGTCAGTGCCAGGACGGCGGCCTTGCGGACGTCGGCGTTGGCGTCCGCGAGGGCCTTCGCGAGGGCGGGGACGGCGACGTCGGGGTCGGCGACGGACAGGGCCGTGGCGGCACCCGCCCGTACCTGCCAGGTCGTCTCGGAGAGGGCGGCCACGGCTCGCGTGGTGAGGGGCGCCGGGCAGCCGGTGGTGCCCAGTGCCCCGTAGGCCGCCGCACGCACCAGGGCGTCGGGGTCGTCGAGGAGGCCGGTGAGGGCCGCTTCGACAGGGGTGGCGGGGGAGTCGGCCGGGGCGTCGCCCGCCGGCCGTCCGGCGCCCACCGTGGCCAGCCCCTTGGCGATCGCCACCCGGACCTCGCGGGACGGGTCGGCCGGCGCCGCACCGGCCAGTTCGTCGGCGGCGTCGACCGACACCAGCGCCCGCACGGCCTCGATCCGGACGGCGGTGTCGGAGTCGGCCAGGGCGCCCGCGAACAGGGCGGCGTCTCCGAGGCGCAGGGCACGCAGGACGTCCAGCGCGGCGGCACGGACCACCGGGTCGGGCTCGGCCAGGGCGGCGGCCAGGCCGTCGCGCAGGTCGGGCCCGGGCGGGAGCGTCTCGACGAGTTCGCGCAGGGACGCGGCCGCGGCGGCACGTACCTCGGCGGCGGGGTCACGCAACGCGGCGGCGAGGGCGGGGCCGGTGCCCGGCGGCAGCGTCTCGGTGAGCACGCCGACCGCCTCGCGCCGGACGGCGGGCTCGGGGTCGGTCAGGTAGGGGTGGAGGGCGGCGAGTTCGGGCTCCTCGTCGGCGAGCGCGACCAGTTCGAGGAGACGGGCGGAGGACTGTTCGGCAGGGGCGGCGGAGGGCAGGTCCCGCGTACCCGGAGCCCGCTCCGGCTCAGCCTCCGCCAGGGCCGCCACCGGTGCCAGTTCCCGTGATCCCGCCGTCGCCACGTCCTCGGCGTGGACCTCGCCGAGGTGACGGGAGGTGCCGCCGACGGGGGCGAAGCCGTCGACCGGAACGAGGTAGGGAGCCACGGGGCGGGCCGTGAACTCCATCGCACCGGAGGGGGACTTGCGCAGATCGAGATGGTGGAACCAGGACGCGTCGTCGCGGGCGGGGTGGTCGAGGCGGTCGTGGTAGAGGCCCCAGCGGGACTCCGTGCGGGCCAGGGAGGAGCGCGCGGCCATCTCCGCGCAGTCGCGGATGAAGGTGACCTCCGCGCAGCGCATCAGTTCGTGCGCCGTGCGGGCGCCCATCGCGGCGATGTCGTCGCGCATCCGCTCGAACGCCTCCAGGGCCAGCGACAGCCGGGCGCCGGACTTCGGCGGTGCCACGTAGTCGTTCACGAAGCGGCGCAGTTTGTACTCGACCTGGGGCTGCGGCGGGCCGTCGGGGTTGCGCAGCGGGCGGTAGATCAGCTCGTGCGCCTCCCGGAGCTGCTCGAGCGGCAGTTCACCCTCGTACACCGAGTACCGCGAGGCGTCCGCGCCGGCCAGGTCGCCGAACACGAACGCGCCGATCATGTAGTTGTGCGGCACGCACGCCAGGTCACCGGCCGCGTACAGGCGGGGCACGGTCGTACGGGCGTGGTCGTCCACGCGGACGCCGGAGGCGGAGTGGCCGCCGCACAGGCCGATCTCGGAGATGTGCATCTCGACGTCATGGGTGCGGTAGTCGTGGCCCCGGCCGGAGTGGAAGGTGCCGCGGGTCGGGCGTTCGGTGGAGTGCAGGATCGACTCCAGGGCCGAGACCGACTCCTCGGGGAGGTGGCTCAGCTTCAGGTAGACGGGGCCCCGGTCGGACGCCACCTCCGCGGCGAACTCGGCCATCATCTGGCCGGACCAGTAGTCGGAGTCGACGAAGCGCTCGCCGTGCCGGTTGACCTGGTAGCCGCCGAACGGGTTGGCGACGTAGGCGCAGGCCGGGCCGTTGTAGTCCTTGATCAGCGGGTTGATCTGGAAGCACTCGATGCCGGTCAGCTCGGCGCCGGCGTGGTAGGCCATGGCGTAGCCGTCGCCCGCGTTGGTGGGGTTCTCGTAGGTGCCGTAGAGGTAGCCGGAGGCGGGCAGGCCGAGGCGGCCGCAGGCGCCGGTCGCGAGGATCACCGCGCCCGCGCGGACCTGGACGAACCGCCCGGTGCGGGTGTTGAAGCCGGCCGCCCCCACGGCCTGCCCGCCGGCCGTGAGCACGCGCACCGGCATCACCCGGTTCTCGATGCGGATCCGCTCCCGCATCTCGCGGCGCCGCAGCTGCCGGTACAGCACCTTCTTGACGTCCTTGCCCTCCGGCATCGGCAGGACGTAGGAGCCGGAGCGGTGGACCTGGCGGACCGCGTAGTCACCGTGCTCGTCCTTCTCGAACTTCACGCCGTACGACTCCAGCCGCTGCACCATGGCGAAGCCGCGGGTGGCGGTCTGGCGGACGGTGGACTGGTCGACGATGCCGTCGTTGGCGCGGGTGATCTCGGCGACGTAGTCGTCCGGCTCGGCACGGCCCGGGATGACCGCGTTGTTCACGCCGTCCATGCCCATGGCGAGCGCCCCGGAGTGGCGGACGTGGGCCTTCTCCAGCAGCAGCACGTCCTTGCCGTGCTCGGCGGCGGTCAGGGCCGCCATGGTGCCGGCGGTGCCGCCGCCGATGACCAGGACGTCGCAGGTCAGTTCCTCGGCATCGGCGAGGGACGGGACGGCCAGCGGGGTGTCCGCAGGGGTGTCCGCAGGGGGGTTCACGGAGGTGGTCACCGGAGTGCCTTTCACGTACCGAGCGAGGTGAGGACGTCGCGCCGCAGGGCCAGGCGCGCCGGGGCGTCGTGCGCGCCGCGGTCGCGGGGGCGGGGCACGTCCCGTACGGCGACGATGCCGCCCGCGCCGAGCAGGGCCACGCGGTCGCCGAGGAACAGGGCCTCGTCCACGTCGTGGGTGACGAAGACGACGGTCGCGCCCGTGCCCCGGAGCACGTCCACGAGCAGGTCCTGCATGCCCGCGCGGGTCTGGGCGTCGAGGGCGCCGAACGGCTCGTCCATCAGGACGGCGCGGGGGCGGCCGGCGAGGGCCCGGGCCAGCTGGACGCGCTGGCGCTGCCCGCCGGAGACCCGGTGCGGCAACTGCCGTGCCTGCGTGCCGAGTCCGACCCGCTCCAGCCAGGCCTCGGCCTGCTCCCGGCGCTCGGCGCGGGGCACGCCGCGGATGGCGAGGGGGAGTTCGACGTTGGCGCGCAGGGTGCGCCAGGGGAGCAGGGCGTCCTCCTGGAAGACCAGGGCGCGGTCGGCCGAGGGGCCGGTCAGCGGGTGCCCGTCCTCGGTGATGTCTCCGGCCAGCGGGGACAGCAGTCCGGCGAGGGTGCGCAGGAGGGTCGACTTGCCGCAGCCGGAGGGGCCGACGACGGTGAGGATCTCGCCGGGGGCGATGTCCAGGTCGACGCCGTCCAGGGCGGGTGCGCCGGGGCGGCCGAGGGAGGCGCCCGTGAGGGTGAGCCGGGTGCCGCTGACCGGCGGTGCGGCGACGGCGGTCCCGGGCGAGGCGCTCGGGGCGGACCCGGACGAGGTGCTGACGGTCTCAGACGAGGTGCTCATAGCGGGCCTCCTCGGGTGCGGAACCGCTCTTCCCGGCGGCGGGGGCGGTTGGGACGGACGGCCCGGGCTTCACGGACCGGGCGGGCCGGGGCGGCCGGGCGCCGGGGACGTACGCGGTGCGCGGCAGCCAGCGGGTCAGGCGGCGGCCCAGCAGCTCCACGGCCGTGGAGGTGAGCCAGCCGAGCACGCCGATGGTGACCATGCCGACGAACACGCCCGGGTAGTCGACGACGGTGTAGTCCTGCCAGGTGCGGTAACCGACCCCGTACTGGCCGGAGATCATCTCGGCGGAGATCACACAGATCCAGGACACGCCGATGCCGACCGACAGGCCGCCGAACACCCCGGGCAGCGCGCCCGGCAGGACGACGGAGCCGAGGATCCGCCACCGGCCGCCGCCCATCGTGCGCACCGCCTCCTCCCACACGGGGGTCAGGGCACGCACCGCGTGCCGGGTGGAGACCAGGACCGGGAAGAAGGCGGCGGTGAAGGTGATGAAGACGATGCCCTGTTCGTTGGAGGGGAACAGCAGGATCGCGACGGGGACCAGGGCGATCGCCGGGATCGGGCGGATCACCTCCAGCACCGGGCCGAGCAGGTCCTCGGCGAGCCGCGAGCGGGCCACGAGCACGCCCGTGGCCACGCCCAGGAGGGCGGCCAGCAGAAAGCCGGTGAGGATACGGGCGAGGCTGTCGGTGAGGTCCGTCCAGTAGTCCGGCCCGGACAGCCGGGCGGCGAAGGCCCGGGCCACGTCGGTGACCGTCGGGAACTGCGAGAAACGCAGCCACAGGTCGACGTTCAGGCTGGTCAGCGCCTGCCACAGGCCGAGCGCGGCGACCAGCGAGAACACCCGGATCACATACCGCTTCACGAGGCCCGCTCCAGAGCGTCGGCGTACGGGACGACACGCGCCCCGCCGTGCCCGGCGACGTACGCCTGCGCGGTGTCGGGCGCGACGAACGGCAGCAGCTGGTCGCCGTCGGCCACCCACACGGCCTTGTCGGCGAACCACAGCGTGCCGGTGGTGGTGTCGGGGACGTAGGCGGCGCGGAGACCGTCGCGGTGTCCGGCGGCATAACGCAGCAGCGCGGAAGGAGAGTCGAAGGTGACGGTCTTCGAGGCGCCCTCGGGCCAGGCCTCGCTCGCGGCGGGCGCGGGCTTCGTGGCGAGACGCTTCGCGTACGCCGCCGGTCCGAGGGCCTTCTTCACGTACTGGTCGTCGACGAAGGAGTCGACGTCCACGTCGCCGGTGAGCTTCGCCGACTTGAGGACCGACACGTCCTCTTTCAGGGCGGAGACGAGCTGGGGCTTGATCGCGGGGTCGAAGGTGGCGATGCCGTGCGCGCCGTTGTAGAGGTAGACGACCTCGGCGGGCAGGCCGGTGGCCTTCGCGACCTTCTCGGCGGCGGCCACCGGGTGCTCGTTCAGGTAGTCCGTCGCCTCCGCCTGGGCCTTCAGGAACGCCTCCAGCACGGCCGGCCGCTCCTTGGCGAAGTCCTCCCGGGCGGTGACACCGTGGAAGGTGGGCAGGTTCAGCCGGGCGCCGTCGTACACGGCTTTCGCCTTGCCCTGGTAGGCGAGCAGGCCCGGCCACGCGACGAACTGGGACAGCGCGTCCGTACTGCCCGCCGCGAGGGCGGAGGCGCCGACGGAGGGCTGCTGGTTGAGCTTCTCGATACCGCTGTCCGGGTCGATACCGGCGCGCTGCAGAGCCCGGACGAGCGTGCCGTCGGCGGCCGATCCGACGCTCGTGGAGACCTTCCTGCCCTTCAGGTCCTTCAGGGAGGTCAGCTTGGAACCGGGCGCGGCGACGATGGTGTTGAGGCCGCCGCGCAGGTTGTAGCCGGTGACCGACACCAGACGGGTGGGCCTGTTCAGCTGTTTGCCGCGGGCCGCGTTGATGAGCAGCGGGAAGTCACCCATCGAGCCGATGTCGATCTTTCCGGCGGTCATCTGGGCGGTGATGGGCGCGCCGGTGGCGTAGTCCTGCCAGTCGACCTTGTAACGGACGCCGTCGTGGAGGGAGTTCAGCTGCTTCTCGAAGGAGCCGAGGGAGCGGAGCAGGGTGCCCGCCGTGACGGTGTTGATCGTCCGGGACTGGTAGCCGACGGTGACGGTGACCGTGGAGCCGCCGCCGGCCTCGGCGTCACCGCCGCAGGCGCTGAGCGGGAGCAGGAGGACGACGGCGGACATCGCGACCGCTGTGCGTTTCATGGTGGTTCGGGAAACGGTGGTTCGGGAAAAGCTGGTTCGGGACATGGGGTTCGGGCCTCTCACCGGAGCAGATAGGGCATGTTGACCGTGACGGCTCCGGTGGGGCAGCGGGCCGCGCACGGGCCGCAGTACCAGCACTCGTCGACATGCATGTAGGCCTTGCCGTTGCGCTCGTCGATGGCGAGGGAGTCCAGCGGGCACATGTCCACGCAGAGCGTGCAGCCGTCGATGCACTTCGACTCGTCGATGGTCACGGGCACGTCGGCCCGCTGGGGCGCCAAGGGCATGGATGTCTCCGGGAGAGTGCGCGAGCGGGGTGGTTACCGGTTGCGGTGCAGCAGACCGCTCATGGTGATGCGGTCGCCGCGGAAGCGGATGAACTCGAGGTCGACGGGGCGGCCGTCGGCGAGGTGGGTGAGGCGTTCCAGCATGAGGACGGCGGCCCCGCGCGGGGCTTCGAGCACGGCGGCCGAGTGGGTGTCCGCGCTGACCGCTTCCAGGGTGATCTCGGCGTGGCCGAGACGTTGGCCGGTGACGGCCTCCAGGAGGCGGAAGACGTCGGTGTTCTCGAGGTCGGCGCCGAGCAGTTCGGTGCCGATGTCGAGCGGGATGTAGGTGAGGTCGAGGGACAGGGGCAGACCGCCCAGGCGGCGCAGGCGTTCGATGTAGAGGACGTCGGTGCCGGGCGCCAGGTGGAGGCGTTCGGCGACCGGCGCGGGTGCCGGGGCGGGGCCCATGGTGCGGACCTCGTTGGTGACCCGGCCGTGTTCGCGGAGGGTTTCCGCGAGCCCCATCAGACGGTCGAGGCCGTGCGGGTACTTCTGGGCCACGACCACGGTGCCGACCCCCGGCTGGCGTTCCACGAGGCCCTCGGCCCGCAGCAGGTCGAGCGCCTCGCGGACCGTGTTGCGGCTGGCGCCGTAGTCGGTCGCGAGGGCCGACTCGTGGGGCAGGGTGCCGTCGGGAAAGGCGCCGGCCAGCAACTGGCGGCGGAGCAGGTCGGCCAGTTGCCTCGCCCGGTCGGCGCGCAGCCGGCGCCGCGCGCGGTGGGCGGCGACGGTGGTCGCGGCTCCCTGGCCTGCGTGGTCCCGGATGCGGTCGGTAGGCATGGATCGGACCATACCTATCCGATAGGGAAAGTAGTGTTGCGGGAGTGTTGCGCCACTGGGAATGTGACCGGCTCGACGATTGAACTGGGGTTTCGTCCGCGGTGCGGGAAGATCTGCCACCACCCGGAGGCGGGCCGCTATGGCTACGACAGGGCCGTCAGCCCGGGCGCGAACACGATCAGCAGGGGCAGCAGCGGTACCAGTGCGGCCGTGGTGGTGGTCAGGGCCCGGTGCCGGCGGCCCAGCCGGGGCGGCGGCTCCAGGAGCCGGTCGACCCGCTCGCCCAGCAGCCGGTGGCTGGAGGCGCAGGACAGCACGCCGCGGTGCTGGTTGAGCTCGATCAGGGCCAGGGCCGTGGTCAGGTGGCCGCAGCGGCGGGAGGCCGTGTCGTCGGCGGCGAGTTCGACCAGGCGGTGGGTCTGGTCGCAGAAGTGGGCGAACAGCGGGACGCGCGGGAAGCCGGTGGCCAGGGCGGTGGACAGGTGCAGCAGCCAGTCGTGGCGGGCGCGGGCGTGGCCGCGCTCGTGGGTGAGGACGGCGTCCAGCTGGTGCCGGGTGAGGCGGTGCAGGGCGCCCGTGGTGACGATCAGCTGGGGCGGGTTCCCGGGCATCCACCAGGCGTCCGGGTACTCGTCCTCCAGCACGAGCAGGGGGCCACGCGCGGCTCCCAGACCCGCCGGCAGATCGGGGGCGCGCTCGCGCAGATGGGCGCGGGACAGGGCGCGGCGGCGCCGCGCCTCGACCAGTTCACGCGCGAGCATCGCGGTCGTCCAGGCGGCACCGCAGGCCAGCAGCAGGGTGAGGGCGGCGGCCCACGGCGGTGCGGTGGACAGGTCGTACGCCGCTGTCACCGCGGGCGGCGCCGGGGCGAAGAGCTGGGCGCGGACCGTGCCGAAGACGGCGGCGGCGCCCAGGGCGAGCGCCGTCACGCAGCACAGCAGGACGGTGGCGACCAGGCACTGCCACACCCACAGCCCGACCACCGGTTCCCGCTCGGGCCAAGCGGCCCGGGTCAGCGCACGGGGAACGGGTACGGCGGCCGTCACGGCGACAACGCTCAGCAGGAGCAGGCAGACGGTCATGGCCACGGGCTCCGGTCCTGGTCGGAAGAGGGGCGGCTACGGGTCGTGCTGGGGAGGGCGGTCGCAGTGCGCACCGGTGACGCGACTGCCGTGCGCACCGGTGACGCGGCCGCGGGGCGCGGCGATGTTGCGGCTGCTGTGCGCACCGGACACCGCGACGAGCACGGCTGACGTGCCGTGTTGCCGCGCGCGTGCGGGCACACCGCCCGACGCCAGTATGACGGTGCCGGGCGGTGTGAGTCAGGGGTCGCGCGGATCAGAACAGCCGGGGCAGGTCGGAACAGCCGGGAAGGGGCGACGGCCCGCCGGACCCGGGCCTCCGGGAGGGCTCACGCGCCTCCCGGCACGACCCGCCCCGTCACCTCGCCCAGCCCCACCCGCACGCCGTCGGGCCCGGGCGCCCAGGCCGAGAGGGTCACCACGTCGCCGTCCTCCAGGAACGTCCGCTTGCCGTCCGGGAGTTCGAGCGGGTCGCGGCCGTTCCAGGTCAGCTCCAGGAGCGAGCCGCGCTCCCGGTCCGACGGGCCGCTGACCGTGCCCGAGCCGTACAGGTCGCCGGTGCGCAGCGAGGCGCCGTTCACGGTCATGTGGGCCAGCTGCTGGGCGGCCGTCCAGTACATGGTGGAGAAGGGCGGCTCGGAGACGACGTGGCCGTTGAGGGCGACGGTGATCCGCAGGTCGTAGCCGCCGGGTTCCTCGTCGCTGTCGTCCAGGTACGGCAGCAGCGCGTGGGTCCGGGCCGGCGGGGCCACCCGGGCTTCCTCCAGGGCGTCCAGCGGAGTGATCCACGCCGACACCGACGTGGCGAAGGACTTGCCGAGGAACGGGCCGAGCGGGACGTACTCCCAGGCCTGGATGTCGCGTGCGGACCAGTCGTTGAGGAGGCAGAGACCGAAGACGTGCTCGCGGAAGTCGCCCAGGGACACGGGCGCGCCGAGCCGCGACGGCACGCCGACGACGAAGCCGACCTCCGCCTCGATGTCCAGGCGGACCGACGGGCCGAAGACGGGAGCTGGGTCCGTCGGCGCCTTGCGCTGGCCCGAGGGGCGTGCGACGTCCGTGCCCGAGACGACGACCGTGCCGGAGCGGCCGTGGTAACCGATCGGCAGGTGCTTCCAGTTGGGGGTCACGGAGTCCTCGGCGTCGGGGCGGAAGATCCGGCCGACGTTCCGGGCGTGGTTCTCGGAGGCGTAGAAGTCGACGTAGTCCGCGACCTCGAAGGGCAGGTGCAGGGTCACCTGGGACAGGGGGTGGAAGAGCGGTTCGACGGTCTCGCGGTGGGACGGCACGGTCACCCAGGCCGTCAGCGCCCGGCGCACGTCCGACCAGGCCGTGCGGCCGGCGGCCAGCAGCGGGCCGAGGGTCGGCTGCGCGAGCAGGGAGGCGTACGGGGAGCCGAGGGCGTGGGCCGCCGCGCCGGCGTCCAGCACGTGGTCGCCGAGCCGGACACCCACGGCCCGGTGCGAGGAGCCGGGGAGGGAGAACACGCCGTACGGCAGGTTGTGCGGACCGAAGGGATCGCCCTCGGGGACATCGAAGGGGGGCATCGGGTGCTGCCTCGCTTTCGGGTGTGCCGTGTCGTCGCCACGTGTTCGTGGTCATGCCACACGTTACGGGTGGCACACCGCTCCTGGGCAGAGTCCGAGGAGGCCGACACGGACGAACGGGGCAGGTGAGCCCGGGAACGGCCGCACCGTGCGCCCTTCCCTGGGAGTTCCCGCCGGACGCGGCCTCCCTCGGGTCCGACGGTGCGGCCTCCCTCGGGTCCGACGGTGCGGCCTCCCGCGGGTTCGCCTGTGACGGGGATCACGGTCAGGGGAAAACCCGCCGTCCGCACCCGGCGTCTAGCGGGTGTGAGAGCAGTCAGGAAAGCACCCGGCGAGCCGGATGAGGAACGCCTTGTCCGGCTGGTGGCCACGGGCGACCGCGCGGCGTTCGAGGAGCTGTACCGGCGCACCGCGCCGTGGCTGGCGGTGCGACTGCGGCGCCGCTGTGCCGACGAGCAGATCGTCGCCGAGGTCATGCAGGAGACGTATCTGGCGGTGTGGCGTGCGGCGGGCGCGTTCGCGGGGGCCGCGGTCGGAGGGACCGCCGTCGGCTGGCTGTGGACGATCGCGGCACGCCGTCTCGTCGACGCCTTCCGGCGCAGGGCCCACCACGCCCAGCCGCCGCCCGCGGCGGCCGCGCACCCCGTGGCGCCCGCCGCCGAGGAGGAGGCCCTCGCGGCGACCGTCGACGGCGACATCGGGGACGCGCTGCGGCGTCTGGCACCCGAACTCAGACAGGTACTGCAGGCCATGGTGCTCGACGGACTGTCCGTCCGGGAGACCTCGGTCCTGCTCGGCGTGCCCGAGGGCACCGTCAAGACCCGTGCCCGCCGGGCACGGACCGAGATGCGGAGGGCCCTGACATGAGCGCGGAACACGCGGCGGCGCGGCTCATCGACGCGTACGCGCGCGGCGACACGCACATCGCCGCCGACGAGGTGTGGGCCCTGGAGGCCCATCTGGAGCTGTGCCGGATCTGCCGGGACCGGCTGTCGGCCGCCACCACGGCGGGAGCACCGGCCGTGACGGCGGTGGTCGACGCCGTGTGGTCGGACCTGGAGCCCCGGCTGGCCGCCGCCGCACCCCGCCGGCGGATCAGGCCGGCACGGTGGGCGAGGTGGCTGACCCCCACGATGGTGCCCTGGCTGGCCACGGTCATGAGCGTCACCCTGTTCGCCCTGCTGTTCGACCTGACCGGCAGCGGCACGGGTCACGGCCCCGGCGCCGGCCGGGTGCCGCTGGTGCTGCTGGTCGCCCCCGTCCTGCCCGTGCTCGGCGTCGCGGCGTCGTGGTCGCGCGGCCTGGATCCGGCCTGCGAACTGACCGCCTCCACACCCCGGGCCGGGCTTCCCCTGGTGCTGCGGCGTACCGCGTCGGTGCTCGCCGTGGTCGTCCCCGCCCTGCTGACGTGCGGATGGGCGACCGGCGTGGCAGCCGGGCAATGGCTGCTTCCCAGCCTGGCGTTCACCTCCTCGGCCCTGGCGCTGGGCGGAGTCGTCGGTGTGACCCGCGCCGCCGTCGTGCTGATCACGGTGTGGGCCGCGGTGGTTGTGGCGCCGGCCCTGGCCACCAGCCGCACCCCCCTTGTCCTGCACACGGACGGCCTGCCCGTGTGGGGGCTGATCCTCGCCCTCGGCACCGGTGTCGTCATCGCCCGCAAGGGCGCGTACGCCGTCCCCGGAGCACTTCGATGACCGACCGGAAGGAACACCACTCGATGTCCGCGATCAGCGCGGCCGACCTCGCGCCGACGTCCTACGCCTGGCAGATCCGGGCCACGGGGCTGAAGGTGAGAGCAGGCCGCAAACGGATGGCCGTCGACGGGCTCGACCTGTCGCTGGGTACCGGCGTGACCGGCCTGCTGGGACCCAACGGGGCCGGAAAGACCACCCTGATCCGGGCGCTGGCCACGGTGCTGCGCCCGGCCGGAGGCAGCCTGGAACTGCTCGGCAAGCCCGTGACGGACGGGGGCGAACACCGGGCGCTGCGCCGCCGGATCGGCTATCTGCCGCAGGAGTTCGGCTACTACAAGCGCTTCACGGTGCGCGAGTTCGTCGAGTACATGGCGTGGCTGAAGGAGGTCCCCAAGGCGGATGTCCCGGCCGCGGTGCAGCGGGCGGTGGAGCGCGTCGGCCTGGCCGACCGCGCCGACGAGCGGCTGAAGGCCTTGTCGGGCGGCATGGTGCGGCGCGTGGGGATCGCCCAGGCCATCGTCAACGACCCGGCGATCCTGCTCCTGGACGAACCGACCGTCGGCCTCGACCCGGCCCAACGGTTGCGCCTGCGCCAGCTGTTGCAGGAGCTGGGAACCGACACCTGCGTGGTCGTCTCGACCCACCTGGTGGAGGACGTCGCCGCCGCCTGCACCGACGTGGTGCTCTTCGACGAGGGCCGGCTGGTCTTCCAGGGCACTCCGGGCGACCTGGCCGCGGCGGGCGGGCCCGAGCACGTGGGCGACAGCCCCTTGGAGCGCGGCTACTCGGCGCTGCTCCAGGGCCCCGAGCAGGGAAGGGGCGCCTGGTGAACCTCCGTGTCCTGCGCACCGAGCTGAGACGCTCCGTCGCGCCGTGGGCCGGCGCCCTGGTCCTGACGATCGCGCTGGCGTTCCTGTATGTGCTGGACGGGATGTGGTGGAGGGGCACCACGGCGTGGACCGCCCAGTGGACGCCCCTGGCGCTGTGGACCCGCTCCCTGCTGTTCTACCTGTGGCCACTGGCCGTGGGCCTCGGGGCGCTCCAGGGCCTGCGCGACCACCGCTCGAAGATGACCGAACTGCTGACGACCACCTCGCGTCCCGCCTGGCACCGCGCGGCCACCCTGGTGGGCGCGACGGCCATCACCCTGGTCTCGGCCTTCGCGGTGCTCATCCTCGTGGGCGCGGTCCACGTTCTCGCCAACACCGGCTACACGCACGTCGGATGGCTGCCGATCTCCCTGATGGGGGCACTCGCCCTCGTCGCGGGAGCCGCGCTGGGCATGGGGGCCGGGCGCGCCCTGCCCTCCGCGCTCACCCCTCCGGCCCTGGCCATGGGCGCGTTCGTGTTCACCGCTCTCATGCACATGTCGCTCGGCCGGACGGAAACGACCACGGCGGAGGGCCTCACGAGCTCGGAGCCGAATCGGATCTCCCTGCTGTCACCAGCGGTGGGAGAGGTGCGCGACGCGCTGCTCACACTCTCCGCCGCCGTGCACGCCGGGCAGACGATCTGGCTGCTGGGCATGGCCGCGACCGGCTTCGCGCTCCTGGTCGCCGCGACTCCGCGTACCCGGCTGCTGGCACTGACGCCGGTCCTGGCGGGCGCGCTGCTCGCCCTGCTCGTCCTGCCCTCCGACCCGCGTCGGATGTACGTTGTCGACGAGGCCGCCGCGGAGCCGGTGTGCGACGGCCCGGTGTGCGTGACCAGGACGCAGCAGGCGCGACTCGCCGAACTGGCGGGCCCCGGCAAGGAGGCACTGCGTCTGCTGCGCGGCTCCCTGGGCGGCCAGGCACCGGTCTCGGTCCGGGAGAACTCCGCCGTACTGCCGGACGGAGCCACGCCGCGGTGGTCCCGCAAGAGCGTGCTCTTCGACTTCGACGACGACGTCATCGCCGCCGCGAAGGGCCGGGAACAACTGACCCGGGCCCTGATCGCCAAAGGCATGGTGCCGGGGTGCACCCCGGTCGGCTGGAGCGGCCTGGGCAACGACGAGTTCGCGCAGGCCGTCGCGGTGGGCTGGGTCCTCGGGGACCTCGAGCCGCTGCCCGGTTCCTGGCCGGCACGTCTGCTTCGCGAGGTCGATGTCCAGGCCCGCCCGGTGTGGAAGAAACTCAAGGCGCTGCCGCGAGCCGAGCAGCTCTCGCGGATCCACGCGATGCGCGCCGCCGCGCTCTCCTGCGAGGGCGACCCCTTCGAGACGCTGAAAGGCGGTAAGTCCCGGTGAGATGGCTGGTGCTGTACGCGCGCTCGCGTCAGGTGCCCGCGTCGCTCGCCGCGGTGGTGGTCAGCGCGGCAGCGGTGTGGGGACTCGCCCGGGACGGCGGAGCCGGACAGGGCGATCCGCGGCCGGCCGTGCTCGTCCTCGCCGCGGGGGCCATGGCGGTCTCGATCGGATTCAGCGGGCAGGACCTCGCGCTGGACCGTACCGCGGCGATCGGATGGGCCCCGCGCAGAGCGGCGCACGTGCTGCTCGCCGGCGCGTTCGTCTGCGCCGTCCTGCTCACCCTGCAGACGATGGGCCACGACCTGGCCACCACCGCGTTCATCGCCCGGGACAGCGCGGGGCTGGCGGGACTGGCCGCCCTGGGCGCGGCCCTCTCGGACGGCCGGTACGCATGGGCATTGCCGTTCGCCTGGCTCGCCTTCGCGTTCTTCGCGCCGCCCCCGACCAGCGTGCCCACGCAGGTGGCGGCCTGGATGCTGCTGCCGGCCGGCACGGCGGCGGCCACCTGGACATCAGCGGGCCTCGCGATCGTCGGCGTCACGGCCTACGCCATCGCGGGACCGAGGAACTAGGGGCCTGTTACGGAAGTGCCCTCCGCCGCGTCCACAGGACGCGACGCAATCTTGACGGAGCGGTGCGAACGGGGCGACTCTGGGCGGGTGCCGGAAGGCCTCGGGGAGGGGGCGTTCCCACGGCACATCTGGGGGGCGGATGGCCATTGGGGAGGCCGGTCCGGGCGCGACGCGGCGTGGTTCTCAGCTGAAACGGCTGGAAGAGACCATGCGGGCGCGGCTCGGCCGGGAATGTGTGTACGTACCGTCGTGCCGTTTCGGGCTGTACGTGGCGCTGCGCCACTGGTGCCCGCCGGGCGGCCGGGTACTGATGTCGCCGGTCAACGACGACGTGATCTTCTTCGTCGTGCTCGCGGCCGGACTTCGCCCGGTGCAGGCGCCGTTGAACCCGCTCGACGCGTCCATCGACGTCGATGCCGTGCCCGACGAGACGTGGAGTTCGGTGTCGGCCGTGCTGACCACGAATCTGTACGGGAACCCGGACCCGGCGCCGCGACTGCGTCAGAGATGCGACGCGTTGGGGATCCCGCTGTTCGAGGACGGGGCGCACGCCATCGGCAGCCGGGTGGGGGACCGGCCGGTCGGCGCCTGGGGCGAGGCCTCGGCGTTCAGTCTGTCCAAGCACGTCGGGGCCAAGGCAGGAGGCATGCTCTCCCTGGCGGACCCGGGCCTGCGGGACGCGGTGGAGAAGACCTGCGCCGGATTGCTCACGCCGAATCGACTGACGTCCGAACTCGCCTACGCCGTCCGGCCGTACGCGGAGGCGGCGGTGCGCGGACTGCGGCTGCGGCGCGCCGCCTGGGCCGCGATCCGGCTGCTGGGCCTGGCGGACCGCGACGAGATCCGCATGCCGCTGCGCCCGGACGAACTCGCGCGGGCCGCCCCCCGGGCGCCCGGCTTCGACGCCCACGACCCGTGGGTACGCGTCGACATGCACGACTACCGCCAGGAGTCCGGCCGGCTGCGTCTGCGGCGCATCGGACGCGAGCTCGACCGGCTGGACGACGTGCTGGACTCCTGCCGCGCGGGTACGGAGCTGCTGCTGTCCACGCCCTGGGCCAAGCCGCGCGACGCGTACGGCACCCAGCCGCTCTTCCGTGTCCCGCTGTTCGTGGCGGACCGGGACGCGGCGATCGCGGCCCTGGCACGTCACGGCGTCGTCGTCGGCTACCTCTACGACCCGCCCCTGGACGACTACGCCGGTGCGGAGTTCACCGACCCCTCGCCGGCACCCGAGGCGGCCCGCTGGTTCGCACGGCACGCGCTGCCCGTGGACCCGCTGCGGGCCCGGCCGGTGATCGAGGCGCTGGAGCGCTCCGGCGCACGGCCCGTCGACGCGCCGGGAGAGCTGCCCCGGAGCGGGCCGACACCGGGAGGGCCGGGTCAGTCCCGTGGCTGAGATCCAGGTGCACGAGCCCGCCCCCACGCGCGCCGCCGACGGTGGACCGAAGCCCGCCGACAGCGGACACACCCACGACTCGCTGTTCAAGAACGCCTACTTCCTCATGCTCAGCACCGGCGTGTCCGCCGTGCTGGGCCTGGGATTCTGGCTGGTGGCCGCGCGCTACTACTCCGAGGAGGCCGTCGGGCAGGGCTCCGCCGCCATCGCCGCGATGCGGCTGCTCGCCAGCATCACGGCCACGACGATGATCGGCGCCGTCGTCCGCTTCGTGCCCCGGGCGGGACGGGAGACCGGGCGCCTGGTGTGGGGCACGTACGCGGTCAGTTCGCTGGTCGTGGCGCTCGCCGCCGCCGTGTTCCTGCTCACGCTCGACACCTGGGGGGCGTCGTACGCCCCGCTGGGCACGCCCATGGCCGGGGCGGTGTTCGTCGCGGCGTGTGTCGCCTGGGCGCTGCTCACCCTCCAGGACGGGGTGCTCACCGGCCTGCGCAAGGCGGAGTGGGTGCCGGCCGGGAACGCGGTGTTCTCGGTCGGGAAACTGGCCCTCCTGGCCGTCTTCGCCGGCACGCTGCCCGTCCTCGGCATCTTCGTGTCCTGGGCGGTGGCGATCGCCTTCTCCACGCTGCCGCTGGGCTGGCTGATCTTCCGCAGGCTCATCCCGCGCCAGGCGGCCGCCGACCGCGACAAGGAGCCCCCGAGGCTCAAGGACATGGGCCGCTTCCTCGCCGGGGACTCGCTGGGCGCCGTGTTCAGCCTGGCGATGATCAACCTGCTGCCGGTGATGGTCGCGGTCCGCTTCAGCGCCGCCGAGAACGGCTACTTCTACGTGGCGTACACCGTCGGCGGCACGATGGAGTTCATGGCCATCAACATGGCCTCGTCCCTCACCGCGCACGCCTCGCACGACCCGCGCGGGCTCGCCGACGGCGTCCGGGGCGCACTGCGCCGCATGACGCTGCTGCTGGTCCCGGTCGTCCTGGTGCTCGTCCTGTTCGCCCCGTACATCCTCACGCCCTTCAGTCCGGACTACGCCGAGCACGGCTCGACGGTGCTGCGGCTGCTCGCCCTCGGCGCGCTGCCGCGGGTCGTGGTGGAGCTGTACATCGGCGTGCTGCGCGTTCAGGGGCGTACGGGGGTACTGGCCGCGCTCCAGGGGGCCATGTGCGCCCTGGTCCTGGGCAGCGCGGCCGTGCTGTTCACCCCGGCCGGCATCGCGGGCGCCGGCTGGGCGGTGCTGCTGAGCATGACGGTGATCGCCGTCGTCTCCGCGGCCGGACTGCGCGCGGCCCTGCGCCACAACGGCAGCGCACCCGCCGCCCGCCCGCCCGCCGCCCCCTCCTACGGCACCCGCTGGGCGAAACTGAACGCCACGGCCGGATACGGCACGACCTGGGCCCGCCGGGCCGCGTACCAGCCCAAGGACGGCGACGAGGACACCGTCACGTTGTTCATCGGGCGCCCCGGCTACGAGCGTGAGGCGTTGCAGGCGGACACGCTGGCGCTGATCGTGCGGCCGGAGGGCCCGACCCGCGAACCACCACCCCGCGAGCTCACGGTCCAGGAGCCACGGGAACGGCGGCTGCGCGGTGCCCTCTGGAGCCTGCTCGGTGTCGCCGCGGTCTTCTTCTGGGCGCCGCTGCACGAGCTGCCCTGGCTCGGCGGCACCCCCGTGAACGAGCTGACGGGGCGGCAGCTGCTGGAAGGCCTGCCCTTGCCGTCGCTCACCGCCGGAGGCCTGCTGCTCGTGGTGTTCGCCGCCGCGGTCACGCTGTGCGCCCGGCGCGAACCGTGGTTGCCCGGCACGGCGTTGTGCGCCGCCCTGTTCGCCCTGTACGCCGCCCCGGTCGCCCTCGGGCGGGAACCACGGCCGCTGGACGGGGCGTTGTATGTGAGGACGGCCGGCTTCCTCGCGGACGTGCTGGGCCTCGACGGGCCCGACCCGCTGCTGCGCTGGGTGCCGCCGGTCTGCCAGCTGCTGTGCCTTCTCCCGCTGTGGCTGCTGCTCGCGAGCGCGGGCGGACGGCTGCCGTGGCAGGGGCGCTGGGGGGTTCTGTATCTCGTCGCGGTCGGCGGCTGGGTGTGGCGCGAGGCGCTCGCTCCGGTCGCGCCGGCCCTGCTTCTCGTACTCGTCGTACTCGTCCTGGTTCTGCCGCTCTGCCGTCGTGCCGCGTCGGCCCGGTGGCTGCCGCACCACAGAAATCCGAACGGCCCAGCCGCCGACTGACCGATCGCCCGAGCCGAACAGAGCCACACAGAGCCGAACCGCCAGGGGGGAACCACCGTGCGTCCGCCAGCCACTCCACGGGAGAGATCCACGCCAGAACCCACGCCCGCCCAGGACGGCACGGACACGCCCGGCACCACCCCCGAGACCTCCAGCCAGTCCTCCAGCCCCTCCTCCTCGGAGTCGTCGAACCCCGCCCATGAGCCCGTGACGGACCTGTCCGACCTGCCCCCCGCCCGGACGGGACGGCTCGCGCTCGCCCGGCCCGCTGCTCCGCTGCTCGCCGCGCTCGCGCTCTGGGCGTACGCCGTGCGGCACACCGACGTCTCGCGGCTCGACGACTACGGGCTGGTCACCGCGCTGCACCCCACCTTCTGGGCCGGTCTGGTGGTGCTCACCGCCGGCTTCTTCTTCACGGTGCGCGACCCGCGCCGGCCGGGCGGCTGGGCGGCGGCGTACGTCCTCGGCCTGCTGGTGATGGAGCGGGCCACCCAGGCCGTGGTCTATCCGACGCCGCTGTACGCCTGGGCGTGGAAGCACGACGCGGTCATCGACCACCTGCTGACGGCAGGCGGGCTCCAGACCGCCGACCAGGTCGGCGACATGGCGGTCTACGACCAGTGGCCGGGCTTCTTCGCGGCCCAGGCCGCCCTGGTGCGGCTGCTGGGCGTGGAGTCGTCGGCGATGTTCATGGCCTGGTGGCCCCTGGTCTCCAGCCTGATGCTGCTGCTCCCGCTGCTGCTGATCTTCCGCACCTTCACCGAGGACCGGCGGCTGATCTGGACGGCGGTCTGGCTCTTCTACGTCGCCAACTGGGTCGGGCAGGACTACTTCTCCCCCCAGTCCGTGGCCTACGCGCTGCACGTGGGCGTACTGGCCGTGGTTCTGCGCCGCTTCGGCCGGTCCGCGGTGCGGCGCGGGCAGCCGCGGCAGGCCGTGTGGACGGTGGCGATCACCGTCATGATCGTGACGATCGTCATCTCCCACCAGCTGACCCCGGGCATGCTCGTCGTCTGCCTGCTCGCCCTGTGCCTCAGCCAGCGCCACCGCGACGGGGTCCCGCTGCTCACGACCCTCGTGATCTTCCTGGCCTGGTGCCTCACGGCCGCGCTGCCCTTCCTGTCCGCGGCGATGCCGGACATGATCCGCTCCATCGGGGACGTGGGTGCCAACGTCGAGACCGGTTACGGCGCCACCCCGACGGGCAGCGGAGCGATCGCGACCTCCTGGGCGGCCCGGCTGCTGTCCGGTTCCGTCCTGCTCCTCGCGGCGGTCGGGGTCCTGCGGCAGCGGGTGCTGCGGCACCGCGCGCTGCCCCTGCTGCTGGTCGGTGCGGCCCCGCTGCCGATGTTCGCGGCGAGCAGCTACGGCAGCGAGATGATCTTCCGGGTGCTGCTGTTCATGCTGCCCGGCGCCGCGTTCTTCGCCGCCGCCGCGCTGCTGCCCAAGGTCCGTACGCTGGCCGCCGACGCCGCCGCCAAGGAGGCCGGCAGCCCGGCCACGAGCCGCCGGCGGGGGACCGGCACCTGGGTGCCGCTGACCGCCCTGCTCCTCGGAACCCTGGCGTTCGTCCCGGCCTACTCGGGCAAGGACCGGATCAACTACTTCCCGCCGCAGGAAGTGAGCCTGGTACGGCAGCTCTTCGACCAGGCGCCCGACGGTTCGCTCGTGGTGGCCGCCAACCGCAACTACCCCCTGGCGTACGACTCCTACTGGAGCGTCGACCACTACTGGTTCCTCGACGACGCGCGCGGTCACGTCGACCGGATCGTCAGGAACCCGGCCGCCACCCTCGCCAGCGACATGGCCGGGGTGGAGCGGCCGGCCCGGGCCTACTTCCTGCTCACCCAGGGCCAGCTGGCCAACTCCGAGATGAACGGGCAGCTCACCGAAGCCCAGCTGGACCGCGTCCAGAAGTCCGTCGCCGCCTCACCACGGTTCCGGCTGGTGGCCGAGAACAGCGCCGGATGGCTCTACGAACTGAAGCAGGCCGGGGGAGCCGAGCGATGACACCGCAGCAACTCGTGGTCCGGATGCTGCCGCCGTTCGGCGGCTGGCTCGCGCTCGCCGCGCTCGCCCTGCCCGGCGGATCGCCGCTGCGGGGCGCCGCCGTCGTCCTCTTCCTGGCCGCGGGCCCCGGCGCGGCCGCCGTCAGGATCTGCGCCCCCGCGCTGGGGGCGCGGCCCGCCGAAGGGCCCGTCGAGCGCCGCGACCCGGACTTCGCCCGCCACTCCGACCTGCTGGAGCGGCTGATGCTGGCACTGTTCCTGAGCATCGGCGCCCTGACGCTCGTCGCGACCGTACTGATCGCCACGCACACCTTCAGCGCGCAGCGCGTGCTGCTGACGCTGACCCTGCTGACCACGCTCGCCGCGTTCTGTCCGCCGCTGCGCGCATCGCCGCCGCCGGGGACGACGCCGAGGACACCGAAGGGTTCCACTCAGTGAGGTTCAATCGTCCGCACCGTCCCCTTCGCCGCGACCCGGCCCCGACCGGACAGCACCGCAACGCCGAGCCGGGCGGGGAACGGCCGGCCGCCGGCCCGTTCGCGTCGAGCCGGCGCCGCCTGCTGATCACGTCCGCCACGGTGGTCAGCGCGGTCCTGGTCGCCGTACTCGCCCTCCGCAACGCCTCCGGACCGGAACCGGGGGCCACCGGTTCCGACGCGGACTGCCGCCCCACGGCCCTCCTGGAACCGCCCTGCGGCGCCTGGTTCGGCGCGTTCGTGCCGCACGAGCGGGACGACCTGCCGCAGAAGGTGCGCGCCTACGAGGAACGCGTGGGCCGCAAGCTCGACATCGTGTACACGTACCACGACATGTCCCTGCCCGAGGGCACCCGCCGGGAGGGGCAGCTCCTCACCCCGGAGGAGCGGCGCGTCGGCGAGGACCACCTGCTGCTGCTGTCCTGGGAGAGCAAGTGGTGGGGCGGCACGAAGAAGCAGCAGCCGACCTGGAAGCAGATCGCGGCGGGTGAGCTGGACAGCACCGTCATCGACGTCCAGGCCCAGCGCATCAAGGACTACGGCAGGAAGGTGTTCCTCTCCTTCGACCTGGAGATGGACACCCGCACCCCGGCCAACGGCACGCCCGCCGAGTACGTGAAGGCGTACCGGCACATCCACGACCGGTTCCGCGAACTGGGCGTCGACAACGTGGTGTGGACGTGGATCACCACCGGCTATCTCGACCACGCCGACGTGATCAAGGCGATGTACCCCGGCGACGACTACGTCGACTGGGTCGCCTACAACCAGTACAACTACTACCGCTGCCACGACACCGGCTGGCTGACCTTCGCGCAGACCCAGGACACCACGCACGAGTGGATCCGGAAGAACATCTCCGACGACAAGCCGCTGATGCTCTCCGAGTTCGGCACCGCCGCGGACCCCGACCGCCCGCGGCGGCAGGCCGAGTGGTACGCGCAGGTGCCCCGGGTGCTGAAGGGCCTGGAGGGCGTCAAGGCCGCCCTCCAGTGGAACTACCGCGACCCCGGACCGCACTGCGACCTGGCCCTCGCGAACGACGAGGCCTGGGACAGCCTGCGCGAGGCGGCCGCCGACCCGTACCTCAACCAGCCGCTGAAGTAGCCCGACGGCCGGCCGCTCACGCGGCGGCGGGGTCAGCCCGCGAACTCGGGCCCGTGCAGCACCGCGCGGGCCCGCCGGTACCACCGCCAGGCGATCGTCTTCGGCCCGTCCCGGTACGGCGCGACCCGGGCGCCCGCGCCCGCCAGCCACCCCTCGACGTCGGCGACGGTGTGTGCGCGCCGGACGATGAGCCGGGCGATGCGGTACCGCTCGTCGCGGTCGGAGCTCAGGGCGTGGCGCACGGCGGTCGCCGTCTCGTAGCCGGCCCGGGCCGACATGGCCCGCACCCGCGGGCTGTTGTAGCCGTGCGGATAGGCGAGATGCCGGATCTCGTGCCCGAGGGCGTCCTCCAGCACGGCCTTCGAGGTGCGCAGCTCGTACGCCAGGTCCCTGCCGGACAGGGTGTCGAGCTGTGCGTGCGTCACCGTGTGGCTGCCGATCTCCATGCCGGAACGTTCCAGCTCCGCCGCCCCCGCCAGCGTCATCATCGGGGCGGGCGGCAGGAGGCTGCGGCCGCCCGGGGCGATGGCGCCGGTGGTGAGGTAGGCGGTGGCCGGCAGGGCGCGGTCGGCCAGCGCCTCGGCGGTGGGCCCGGGCAGATCGGCGAAACCGTCGTCGAAGGTGAGCAGCACGGGCCGCGGCGGCAGCGGCGCCCGGCCGGCCAGGTGGTCGGCGACCGTGCTGATCGTGACGGGCGTACGCCCGCTGCGGACCACCGCGTCGAGATGGGCGGCGAACTGCTTCGGCGTGACCGTGAACTCGGCGATCCAGCCGGGCGGGTCGTCCATCACGGCGTGGTACAGGAAGACGGGAATCGCCGGAGCGGCGACGGAACCGGCGACAGGATCCGCCGCGGCTATCGGCCCCTCCCCGTCCCGCCCGTCCCGCGCGCCCCGCTCCGCCCCGCCTCTGCCGGCCGTCCTCATCTCGCCCCCCGCACCGTCGCGCGCAGCGCCCGCCGCGCCTTCAGATAGCCGACCGGCCCGTACACCATGCCCCTGCGCTGCAACCGCGACAGCCGCCGCGGCCAGGGATGCGTCCGCACGTCGTGATCCCCCGGCGTACCGCCGACATCCGCCCCGTCCGTCGCGCGTACGGCGGTCAGCGCCCGGGCATGAGCGAGTCCTCGCGGCAGCCGCGCGAGGAACGCCGGCAGCAGCGCCGGCCGGTTCACCAGCACCGCCGTGAGATACGCGGTGAGCCCGGCCCCGTAGCCGTAGGCCTGCGTCTCCAGGTCCCGCCAGGTCTCCCGGTGGTGATGCCACACCAGCGCGGACGGCGTGTAGCGCAGCCGGTGGCCCTGCGCCAGGACACGGACGAATCCGTACAGATCGTCACCGCCCCTGGCGGCCGTCCCGGCACCGGTGGCCGGGTCGAAGCCGCCGACCTCACGCAGCACGGCCGTACGGAACGCCATGTTGGCGCCCGAGCCGAACCGCCCCGCCGTGAACGGGAACAGCGGCTCGTCGCCCGGCGGGTGCGCCGGGTCGTACGTCCTTGGAGTGAAGCCCTTCGCGAAGCCGCCGTGGCTCTCCAGCAGCACCTGGGCCGGGGTGGTCAGCCGCGCGGGCAGGATCAGCCCGGTGCTGCAGCCGAGTCGGGCGTCGGCGGCGAAGGGCGCGGTCAGCTCGGTCAGCCAGCGCGGGTCGGCGACCACGTCGTCGTCGGTGAAGGCGACGACCTCACCGCGCACGGCGTCCAGCCCCGCGTTGTGCGCGCCTGCGAGCCCCGGAACAGGCTCACACACGTACCGCACGCGCTCGGCGTACTTCCGCTCGACCAGCTCCCGCGTCTCGCTCGTCACGGGCGCGTTGTCGACGACCACGATCTCGAACCGCGGATGGTCCTGCGCCAGCAGCGAATCCAGCGCGCGGGCCAGCTGCCCGGCCCGCTCCCGGGTGGCCACGACGACACTCGTGAACGGCGGCTCCCCGGGCTCCTCCGCGACGGCCGGCGCACACTCCGCCCGCGCCCGCGCCACGAGCACGGCCCTGGCGTCCGCCCCCTCCGGCACCTGTCCGAGCAGCGTGCCCACGGGCCGGCCGCCCCACCGCACCAGCACGAACACCTCGCCGTGCGTCACCGGCGGACTCCCCGGGCCCGGTCTGAGCACCGCCTCCTCACCGTCCAGGTCCAGCTCGGCGACCTGCACCGCCCCGATGTCCAGGAACCGCCGTAGCTCCTCCCGCGCACGTGCATGACGAACCATGCGCCCTCCCCCCACTCGTGTGTCAGCCACGGCGCAGCCGAGCCGCGCCCTTCAGCGTCCGCGCGGCCAGCGACGCGAGCCGCGGCCTGCCCCGCACGAAGCTGTGCGCGCGGCGGGCCGGCTCGCGGCTCAGCCAGTGCAGCGCCGCGCCCGCCCCCGGACGCGTCACCGCACCCTCGTACACGGGCAGTTCGCCCGTCTTCAGCGCGTCCTTGTACTCGGCCGCGCCCCGCCCCAGGTCGAGCATGCCGATGCCCTCGGCGGCCGCCGCCTCGGCCATGCGCAGGTGCAGCACCAGACCCGGCGAGTACTTCGAGAACTCCGGGTCGTAGGCCGGGAACCAGCAGGCCAGGACCGATGCCGAACGCAGCCCGAAGTGGGCGGCGACCGGACGCTCCCCGGCGTACAGCACGGACAGCGTGCCGCTGCACTCCGGCGCCCGGGTCCGCGACAGGTGCCCGACGAGCCGGCTGATCCACTCCTGCGCGAACCGGTCCCGGCGGCCCGTCCTGCGGTACTGCGCCGACTTCCACTCCATGAGCGTGCGCAGGGCGGCCGGTTCGCGTTCGTCGAACACGAACCGCAGCTCGCCGACCTGCCTGCCCAGCCTGCGCTCCTTGGCCAGGGTGGTCTTCAGGAACTTCGGTGACCGGCCGCGCAGCACCGACTCGTACGTCTCGTAGCCCTTCTCCACGTCGATGACGAAGGTGGCGTGCTTCTCCGCCGCGTACCGGACGAAGAGCCGTTGCCCGTCCTCCAGGTTGTCGAAGGCGAAGCTGGACGCCGCGCAGGCCCTCAGCAGTTCGTCCGTGGTCAGGTCAAGGCCCGGCCGCAGGATCGCGCCCTGCGCGTCCGAGACGCCGAGTCCGATCGCCCGGCCCTGCCCCCACCGGCCGCGCTCGTAGGGCAGGAAACCGGCCGGTTCCAGCCCCTCGTACACCACCGCGACACGTGCCTGCGGCCTCACCAGGCCCACGGCATCGGTGAACTCCGGTTCCATGAAAGGGTTGCGCGGTGCCACCGAGGCCGCGCGCAGCGCGCGCCAGCGCTCCCTTTCAACCTCGCCGAGCTCCCCGGCCCCGGCCACACGAATGCGCCCACTGCTCAACCTGACCCCCCGATCAAGTCCCCCCTGGACACTTGGAAGGTACCGCCCGAGACGGCCCCTCGGGTAGGTAGCGGACCATGTTGTTGCCAACCGGTGCAGAGGCCGTGCGGCGGCCCTCAACCGGGCAATCGGCGCCCGCCGGGAGGTGAAACGAACCGGCGTGGTGTCCGTATTCTCTGATCATGGCCGCACCCCTCGCATATGCACTCATCGCCACCGACCTGGACGGGACGCTGCTGCGCGGCGACGACACCCTCTCCGACCGGTCCCTCGCCGCGCTCGGGCGGGTGGCTGACGCCGGTGCCCAGCACCTCGTGGTGACGGGCCGGCCGGCGCCGAGGGTGCGGCCGCTCCTGGACGACCTCGGAACCACGGGGCTCGCGGTGTGCGGGCAGGGCGCACAGGTGTACGACGCCGGCGCGGACCGGCTGCTGTGGTCCATCACCCTGGACCGGGAACTGGCGGAGACCGCCCTCGGCAAGATCGAGGCCGAGGTGGGTGAGGTGTACGCGGCGGTCGACCAGGACGGGGTGGACGGGCTCACGCTCATCGAGCCGGGCTATCTCATGCCGCACCCGACCCTGCCCGCGGTACGGGTCGACCGGCGTGACGACCTGTGGGGCGAGCCGATCAGCAAGGTGCTGCTGCGCCACCCCAGCCTGACGGACGACGAGCTGGCGGCGACGGCCCGCTCGGTGGTCGGCTCACTGGCGACCGTGACGATGTCGGGGCCGGGCACGGTCGAGCTCCAGCCGTGCGGCGTCACCAAGGCGACGGGCCTGGCGCTGGCCGCCGAGCACCTGGGGCTCCGGCCGGCGGACACCATCGCCTTCGGCGACATGCCCAACGACATCCCGATGTTCGACTGGGCCGCCCACGGTGTCGCCATGGCCAACGCCCATCCCGAACTCAAGGCGGTGGCCGACGAGATCACGCTGTCGAACGAGGACGACGGCATCGCCGTCGTCCTCGAGCGACTGCTGGGCCAGTCGGCTCAGTACGGGCCGTTGACGTTGTCGATCGAGCCGTAACGGTCGGCCGCGTAGTTGCAGGCCGCCGTGATGTTGGCGACCGGGTCGAACGGGTCGTAGGGGGTGCCGGGCACGTGGTAGGCGGCGAACGTCGGGTCGATCACCTGGAGCAGGCCCTTGGACGGGGTGCCCTTGGCGGCGTTCGAGTCCCAGTTGTTGATCGCCTGGGGGTTGCCGGACGACTCACGCATGATGTTGCGGTAGATGCCGTCGTACGACCCCGGAATGCCCTTCTGCGCCATGATGTCCAGCGCCTCGCGGATCCACCCGTCGAGGTTGTTCGCATAGGTCTTCGCGGAGGCCTGGGTGGCCTGGGCGACGCCGGCGGGCTTCGCGGCCGGCTTCGCGGGCGCGGACGACTTGGTCGCCTTCTTCTGCGCGGTGGCGGCCTCGGTGGTCTTCACCTTCAGCTTCAGACCCGGGTGGATCAGCTTCGGGTCGTCGCCGACGGCGGCGCGGTTGTCCTTGTAGAGCTGCTTCCAGCCGCCCGAGACGTCGTACTTCTCCGCGATGCCGTAGAGCGTGTCGCCCTTGGCCACCGTGTACGTGACGGACTTGGCGGGCGGGTTCGCCTGCGGTACGGCCTCCGCGGCGGCGCTCGCGTGGGTGGCCCCGAGGAGCGGAAGGGTGAGGGCCGCTCCGCCGGTGCCGACGGCTACGGCACTCCGGATCAGCGGGTTGGTTCTGGGGCGACGGTGCTTGCCTCGTCCGGGCATGGTGATGTCCTCTCCGGCGCCTGCGAGGTGAGCTGTCGGGTTCGGGCCGGGAGGTGCCCGGCCGCGTACGGCGGCGCTGTGCTGCCGTACGCGGCTTCACCCCGAGCCGTTCCGCTGTGCGGACCGGCGACGTACCTGGGTCCCCCGCTCCTGCCCTGCGTGGATGAGTCGGTGTGTGGGGAGTCCGGGCGGTGGCAGGATTCGGCGTCCGCCGGACAGGCCGGGAACGTATGCGAGAGCACATGCCGGGAACAAGCACCGGAGTCACATATCGCGCCGGTTGACCTTGGTCTGGGCGTTATGGACCGCTTGATCCTTCGCGGGAGCCAAGGCTCAACTGTCTTTCGGCGGAAGGGGGTACGGGCCGGTGCCGCGAGGGGGCGCCAAAGGGGTTAACGTGACTGAACTCACTGATCAAGAGCCTGTGGGGCAATATGCACCAAGGGGAATTTGCTTATCAAATATGGCAAATCGTGTATATCTAGCTACCTCCCGGTTAGTCGATATATGTCTGTTCTTATGGGCTGATCGAAAACATGGAGGTCGTGATCGGATACCACCCGGCCTGTAATCATGGGCGCTGGCGGTGATCGAAACGTGACCGGATACGCTGACTCGAGTGATGGCAGCGACCTATCGACAAACCGCGTAATCACCGGCAGACACAGCAGACAGGAGACCCCTCGTGACCGACGTCGGGCCGTTCGGGCTGAGCGTGCGGGACCAGGCTCTGGAAGCCGATGTCCAGGCCGGGTTGGCGGCTGTCGAGGAAGGCTTGTTCGAGGCCACCAAGAGCGAGGTGCCCTTCATCACGGAGGCCGCCCAGCACCTGGTGCGGGCCGGCGGCAAGCGGTTCCGCCCGCTGCTCGTGATGCTGTCCGCCCAGTTCGGTGACCGGCACGCACCCGGGATCGTGCCGTCGGCCGTGGTCGTGGAGCTCACCCACCTCGCCACGCTCTACCACGACGACGTGATGGACGAGGCCTCCGTGCGCCGCGGGGTGGCCAGCGCCAACACCCGCTGGGGCAACTCCGTCGCGGTCCTCACCGGCGACTTCCTCTTCGCCCGCGCCTCGCACATCCTGGCCGACCTCGGCCCGGAGGCGGTCCGGGTGCAGGCCGAGGCGTTCGAGCGGCTGGTCACCGGGCAGATCCTGGAGACCGCCGGACCGCAGGACGGCCGGGACCCCGTCGAGCACTACCTGGACGTGCTGGGCGGCAAGACGGGCTCGCTGGTGGCGGTGTCGTGCCGGTTCGGCGCGATGATGTCCGGCGCCGACGAGTCGGTCGTGGACGTCCTGACCCAGTACGGCGAGCGGCTCGGCGTCGCCTTCCAGCTCGCGGACGACGTCCTGGACATCGCCTCCGACTCCCACGAGTCCGGCAAGACCCCCGGAACCGACCTGCGCGAGGGCATCGCCACCCTGCCGGTGCTGCGGCTGCGCGAGCGGGCGGCCCGGCTCGGGCTCGCGGACGACGTCGCCCTGTGCGAGCTGCTGGACTCCGACCTCACCGACGACGCCCGGCACGCCGAGGCCCTGCGCCTGCTGCGAGCCCACCCGGCGCTGGAACACGCCCGCCGGGACACCGTCCGCTACGCCCAGGACGCCCGCTCGGCCCTGGCACCCCTGCCGGAGTGCGCCGCCAAGGCGGCCCTCGTGGAACTGTCCGACGCCGTGGTGCACCGGGCCGGCTGACCGCTTGCCTCCTCCCGCGACCCCTACGGGTCGGGGGAGGAGCCGTCCTCCCATGTCATACCGCAGCAGTACGCGGAGTTGAGCCCGAGGTCTGACGTATCTCCGTGGCCGATTTGGTCAGATAGAGACCACGGAAAAACACCACTCCTCACCTGTTCGGGTGAGAATGGCGGCTCAGGGACGAGTGCGTGGACGACACGGACAGCCGCCGCCGACCACGGAGGTAGGGCACACATGGCACCGTACGCATCCGACGACAACACGACCGCCGGGGAGGCCGACGAGCAGGGCTCCGGGCGGCGCAAAGCCGCGCGGTACGTCGTCCCGGTCACGGTGATGGGGGTGGCGGCCGCGACGATCGGCCTGGTCCCCGCGCTCGCCGACTCCGGTGACCCCGACCTCCCGAAGATCACCGCGCAGCAGCTCATCGAGAAGATCGGGAAGTCGGACGTCCAGCAGCTGTCCGGCACCGTGAAGATCAGCACGGATCTCGGACTGCCGGACCTCGGCGGGCTGGAGAGCAGCCTGATGTCCGGTGCCGCGAGCCCGGACGAGGACGGTTCCTCCGCCGACCCGACGGCCAAGCTCACCCAACTCGCCTCCGGCACGCACACCCTGCGCGTCGCGGCCGACGGCCCGGACAGGCAGAAGCTGTCGCTGCTGGAGAACGCCGCCGAGTACAGCATCGTCCACAACGGCAAGGACGTCTGGGGCTACGACAGCAAGTCGAACGAGGTCTACCACGGCACCGCCCCGGAGAGCCCGGAGCACGAGAAGCGGCAGCCGCCGGCCACGCCGAAGGACTTCGCCGAGGAGGCCCTGAAGGCCGTCGACGACACGACCTCCGTGACCGTGGACGGCACCGCCCAGGTCGCCGGCCGGGACGCCTACAAGCTGCTCATCAAGCCGAAGCAGTCCGGCTCGACGGTCGGTGCGGTCACCGTCGCCGTGGACGCGAAGACCGGCATGCCGCTGAAGTTCACGCTCACCCCGGCCGCCGGCGGCGCCGCCGTCGTCGACGCGGGCTTCACGCAGGTCAGCTTCGCCAAGCCGGCCGCGTCGACCTTCGACTTCACCCCGCCGAAGGGGGCGAAGGTCACCGAGGAGAAGGACGTCCCCGCCGACGTCCCCGCCGACGTCCCCGGCAAGGCGGACCGGGCGCCGGAGCGGGCTCCCAAGTCGGGGAAGGACCTCGGCAAGGACCACGACGGCCACGAGGGCCCCGACGGCATGAAGACCATCGGCGAGGGCTGGAGCACCATAGCCACCTTCGACACCGGCGGCGAGGGCATGCCCTCGGGCGAGGCCGGCGGCGACCTCGGCGGTTTCGTGAACTCCCTCGGCGACAAGGTCACCGGCAAGTTCGGCTCGGGCACGGTCTTCTCGACCCGCCTGGTCAACGCCCTGATGACGGACGACGGCAAGGTCTACGTCGGCATGGTCACCAAGGACGCGCTGGTGAAGGCGGCCAACGCCGCGAACTAGGTCCCGTATCCGTACGAGACCTCGGAAGAACGAGGAAGCCGATGGGTGAACCGTCCGCCGCGGAGCCGGAGCAGCGGGGCGAGCAAACCGGGGAGCCGGTCATCGCCACCCGTGGGCTCACCAAGCGCTACCGCGGCGGACAGCTCGCCGTCGACGGTCTGGACCTGACCGTCCCGGCCGGCAGCGTCTTCGGCTTCCTCGGACCCAACGGTTCCGGCAAGACCACCACCATCCGCATGTTGATGGGCCTCATCGAGCCCACCTCCGGCACGGCGCGGGTGCTCGGGCAGCCCATGCCCCGGGCCACCCGCGCCGTGTTGCCGCACGTCGGCGCCCTCATCGAGGGTCCGGCCCTCTACGGCTTCCTCTCCGGCCGCGACAACCTGATCCGCTACGACTCCGCCGACCCGGCCGCCGACCCGCGCACCCGGCGGACCCGGGTCGCCGCCGCCTTGGACCGGGTGGGCCTGACGGCCGCCGCCGGCAAGAAGGCCAAGGCGTACTCACTGGGCATGAAACAGCGCCTGGGCCTCGCTGCCGCGCTGCTCCACCCACGCAGGCTGCTGGTCCTCGACGAGCCGACCAACGGCCTCGACCCGCAGGGCATGCGCGAGATCCGCACCCTGATCCGCGAACTGGCCTCGGACGGCACGACCGTGTTCCTCTCCTCCCACCTGCTCGACGAGATCGAGCAGGTCTGCACGCACGCGGCCGTGATGGCGCAGGGCCGCCTCATCACCCAGGGCGCGGTCGCCGAGCTGGCCGCCGGAGCACGCGGCCGGCTGGTGGTGACCACGCCGGATCCGGCGGAGGCGGCCCGGGTGCTCAAGGAGCAGGGCGTCGCCGATGTCGTCGTCACCGACGACGGGGTGACCGGTGAACCACCGGACCGCGACCTCGCCGACGTGAACGCCGCGCTGGTCACGGCGGGAGTCCGGGTCCGCGGCCTCACGGTCGAACGGGCCTCGCTGGAGGACGCGTTCGTGGCGCTCACGGGGGAGGGCTTCGATGTCGCGGGCTGAAGTCGTGCGGAGCGCACGCCCGTCGAATCCGCTGTGGACCTTCGGGCTGCTGCGCAACGAGCTCGTCACCACCTTCCGCCGCTGGCGCACCCTCGCACTGCTGGCCGTGCTGGCGGGCGTGCCGGTCCTGGTCGGTATCGCCGTCAAGATGGAGACGGGCGACGGCTCGTCACCCGGCGGTGGCGGCGGAGGACCGGCCTTCGTCTCGCAGATCACCAACAACGGCCTGTTCCTCGTCTTCACCGCCCTGGCCGCCACCCTCCCGTTCTTCCTGCCCATGGCGGTCGGCGTCGTCGCGGGCGACGCCATCGCCGGGGAGGCGAACGCCGGCACCCTCCGCTACCTGCTGGTCGCCCCGGCCGGCCGCAGCCGTCTGCTGCTCACCAAGTACGCGACGGTCGTGCTGTTCTGCCTGGCCGCCACCCTGGTCGTCGCCGTCTCGGCGCTGACGGTGGGCGCGTTGCTGTTCCCCCTGGGCGATCTGACGACCATCTCCGGCACCCGGATCGGCTTCGCCGAGGGCCTGGGCAGAGCCCTGCTGATCGCCCTGGTCGTCGCCGCGTCACTGATCGGCGTCGCGGCCCTCGGCCTGTTCGTCTCGACCCTCACCAGCAGCGGCATCGCGGCCATGGCGACCACGGTCGGCCTGCTGATCACGGTCCAGATCCTCGACCAGATCCCGCAACTGCACGCCCTCCAGCCGTACTTCTTCTCGCACTACTGGCTGTCCTTCGCCGACCTGATGCGCGAGCCGGTGTACTGGGACGACCTGACGAAGAACCTCGGCCTGCAGGCCCTGTACGCGGCGGTGTTCGGCTCGGCGGCGTGGGCGCGCTTCACGGCGAGGGACATCACCGCCTAGAAAATCCTCGGGCTCACTCCTCGTACAGGAAGCGGGCGAGCGGAGCCTCCTGCTCGAAGAACGTCTTCGCACGGGCCAGCGCCTCGGTGTCGTTCAGCACGTCACCGGGCTTGCTGCCGTTGCCGAGCAGCACGCCGCCGAAGCGCATCCCCATATACGCGGCCGAGTTGTTGAGGGTCCCGACCAGCGGGTCGGCCACCACCTGCTCCGTGTGCGCGAGCGCGGTGACGCCCCACAGGGTGCGCCCGGCCAGGGTCGCCTTGAAGTCGAGGCCGGGGGTGCGCAGCCAGCCGGACCAGTGGTCCAGGTAGCGCTTGGTGTGCGCGGAGACCGAGTACCAGTACAGCGGCGAGGCGATCACGATGTCCGTGGCCGCGAGGGTGGCGTCGAGCAGGAGTGCCAGGTTGCCCTCGGTGGGCCGGACGTGGTCGCTGTCGTGCCGCAGGTCCTCGAAATCGGGAATCGGGTGCTCGGCGAGGTCGATCCACTGCTGTTCGACGTCCGGCGGCAGTTGCTCGGCGGCCCGGCGGGCGAGGAGTTCGGTGTTGCCGTCGGAGCGGGCGCTGCCCAGGACGAAGAGGAAACGGCGGGCCATGGGATCCCCCAGAAGATAGGCGCACATCAATTACACGCGCTTGCATCATATGCGTACGCATGCATCTTCGCCAGGGGTCCGTTCAGTTCTCGACGTGCGCCTCCGCCTCCCGGGCCACGGCCAGCAACAACGCCTCCCGCCCGGGTGGCGCCACCAACTGCAGCCCGGCCGGGCAGCCATCACCGCCGAAGCCCGCGGGGAGGCTCAGCGCCGGATGCCCGCTGAGGTTGAACGCCCAGGTGAGTGAGGTGGAGTAGCGGTCGCCGGGCCCCTCGTGGCCGTGCGGCGCGGTGGGTGCCGTCGGCGTCAGCAGCAGCTCGGCACCGGCGAACAGCCCGGCCAGTCGCCGGTCGTTCTCCTCCCGGACGCGGTGGGCGCCGGCCGGATCGGCACCGGGTGTGCGCAGGGCGAGCCAGGCGGGCCCGGCGTCGATGAGCCGCAACGGCACCTCCGGCCGTACGAGGCGCACGACACCCGCCGCCTCGAGCCGTTCCACCGCCGCCCGGGCGAGAGCCACGGGCTCCGGGTCGGGCTCGGCGAAACCGAGGTCGGGGGACCACAGGGCGGTGACGGGAAGGGGCGTGCGGGGCGCCACCGCCTCCCGCGACACCACCTGCCACCAGCTCGTCGCGTCCGACGCCGAGCGGGCGAGCACGCCGGGGACGGCAAGGCCCGTACGGTCGGCGGAGGGCAGTCGTCCGCGCGTCGTCTTCAGACCGACCACCCCGCACCACGCCGCCGGGATCCGCACCGACCCGGCGCCGTCGCTGCCCGTCGCCAGCGGCACCAGCCCGGCCGCCACCGCCACCGCGGCCCCGGCCGACGAGCCGCCCGGCGTACGGTCGGCCCGCCACGGGTTGACCGTCCGGCCATGGGCACCGAGCCCCCAGGTCTGCCAGGGCGTTCCAGGCCCGGGCACGGAAGTCGCTCCCACGGCGACACAGCCGGCCGCGAGCAGCGGCCCCGCCGCGCGTAGCCCGTGCCGCCCCTTCACGGCGACGGGAACGCCGGCCAGCGGCAGCGACCCGCTTCCCACGGGACGCGCGGCCTCCCTCGTACGAGTGATATCCCGGGGCACCACCCCGCGCCCGCCGAAGCTCTCGGCGCCACGCTCGTGAGGGACGGCCCCGGAACGCCGATCCAGTCGCGCGTCCACCTCACCCGCCCGCCGCAACGCCTCCTCGCGCCACACCTCGACGAACGCGCACAGCTCCCGGTCGGCCCGCTCGATCCGCTCCAGCGCCGCCGCGACGACGTCGACCGCGCGCAGCTCCCGGGCCCGTACTCCCGCCGCGATCTCCCCGGCCGACGGAGCCGCGGCCGTCAGCGCGACGCTCCCGTCAGGCGGGCCAAGTCCGCGGTCTCGCGCGGCGGACGGCCCAGCTCACCGAGCCGCCAGGACGGCACCCACGGCACCCGGTACACGTCGACCACCGACTCCAGGGACTTGACCCGCTGGGCGAGCGGACGCGGCAGGCGGCCCGGAGCGTCCGCCACGAGGACGACGCCACCGAGGTCGAGCCCCGGCGGAGCCTGACCACGCCGGAAGATCTCCACCGCGCCGGCCACCGCGTCCAGTCCGGCCGCGTGCGTCCGCGCGACCAGCAGCACCGACGGGGGACCGCCCGCCCCGGGCCAGGCGCGACCGCTGTCATGGCCGCCGTACACCGCGGCGAGGGTGGAAACGCCCGCGCCGCCGTGCGTGCCGACCCAGGAGAAGCGCCGTGCAGCGGCGTGGGCAGGGGCGGGTGACGGCGGTGGCCCCGGCTCCGGGCCGGTCACCGGTCCGCGGAGCCAGATCTCCGGTCCGTGTCGCATGCCTGTGCGCATGCACCTCTCCTCCCTCGTGTTCCCGATCTTCATGCAGTACGGAACGATGGCACGGGGCATACGGCCCTTGGGACGAGCCTGTGACACCGCGGTGACGTGAGAAACGGAAGCGAGCGGACACACTCGACCGTAGGTGTACGACGCCGAGTGAGGGGACGATGTCTCGACTCAGCCGCGAGAAGAAGCGGGAACAGAAGCAGGCCGCCCACGCGGCGACCCCGGCGGCGCCGATCGACGTCCAGGTAGGGGGCGCGTCCGACGGGGCGTCGGTCGGCGGTGTCCCGGTCTTCGCGGCTCCCGGCGAGGAGATCCAGCAGGCCGTCCTGAACCGCCTTCACCACATCGCCCTCGCCACCGGCCACCCCGTCCTCGCCACGGTCCACGACGAGCGCATCGGCTACGTCGTCCCGCTCCAGGTCGACCCGGACGGCTCCAGCCGCTTCACGGCCGAGCCGGTCCGTACGGCACCGCCGGAGGACGCTGTCGCCGCCGCACGTCCGCCCGCGGCGGATCCGGTGCCGGAGCCGCCCGCTCCGGCGCCGGGGCCCATGCCGCCCGCCTCGGAGCAACAGCACCCGCAGAGCGACAGGGCCACGCACATCCTGCGTCCCGTAACGGAGTCGGGCCGTGGGGCGTCGTCTACCTTCCCGCTGCGTGCGGTGTCCGAGTCCGAGCCGGAGCCGGTCGACGGGCCCGTACCGACGTCCGAGCCGCGAGCCGTACAGGAGCCGTCGGAACCCGCACCCGAAGCCACGCCCCCGACCCGGGGCGCACCCTGGGCCCCGGTCGCGCCCACCGGCGCGGACATGCCGCCGGGCGCGGGTTCGCCTCCCGGTACGGGTGCATCGGCGGGGACAGGTGCGTCGGCGGGTACGACCGCGTCCCCGGACCCGGCCACACCATCCGGCCCGGCCACATCCCCAGGCCCGTCCTCGTCATCCGGCCGGCCCACGCCACCCGGCCCGCCCACGCCACCCGGCACCGTCGCGCCGCCGACCGGCCAGTTCGGCCCGCCTCCGCCCATGGACGCGCAGCCGCTGCCCGTCCCCGAAACCCGCCCGGCGCCGAAGGGCCGCCCGGCTCCCGAGCCGCTGTCCGAAGCGGAGCTGCTCACCGCCGACCCCGACCCCAAGCCGGCTCCGGTCCGCGGCTTCGACGCCGTCGCGGAGGCCGTGCTGGGCGACGAACCGTTCGGCGCCCCGGGCGACTCCACCGCACCGCCTCTCCTCGCGGAGCCGGTCGCCCGGATCGGCGAGGCCGTCAAGGAGGGCAGGATCGACGCGGCCGCCGGACTGGCCGACCAGACCCTCGCCCAGGCGTCGGGGACGCTGGGGCCGGAGCACCCGGAGGTGCTCCGGGTCGGTGAACTGACCGCCTACGTCGCCTACCTGGCCGCCGATCCGGTCCGTGCCTTCCGCCTGTCGCTCGACCTGGCCGGTGCCCACCACCGCGCGGGCGACGCGGAGGCCGCCTACGGCAACGTGCAGAGCGCGGCCACCGCCTGGCGTGCGGTCCGTGACCCGGCGCTGGGACTGGAGCTGGGCCACGAGCTGATCGGCCTGTGGACGGACCTCGCCGCCGGGGACGGCCCCGCCGCCGAGGAGATCGAGCGGCTGGAGGCGGCCCGCGCTCGCATGGGCCGCCTCACCGAACGCGCCCGCACCCGGTAGGTCCTAGTCCGACAGCTCCCACACCGCGTACGCGAGGGCGTCGCTGTTGCGGTCGAGGGCCGTGTCGTTGATGTTGGCGGTGGTGTCGCAGGAGGAGTGGTAGCAGCGGTCGAAGGCCTGCCCCGCCGTACCGCCCCACTTGGCCACCTGGGCCGCCGTCTTGGCGCGGCTGGCCCCCGTGAACAGGCCGCCCACCGGCACACCCGCGCTCTTGAAGGGCGCGTGGTCGGACCGGCCGTCGCCCTCGGTCTCGATCTCCGTCGGGACGCCGATGCCGCTGAAGTACTCCTTGAAGGTCTTCTCGATCGCCGGGTCGTCGTCATAGACGAAGTAGCCGGCGTTCGGGGAGCCGATCATGTCGAAGTTCAGGTAGGCGCTGATCCGCGAACGGTCGCCGGTGGCCAGCCGGTTGACGTAGTAGCGGGAGCCGACCAGACCGAGTTCCTCCGCGCCCCACCAGGCGAACCGCAGGTGCTTGGTGGGCTTGTACTGCGCCCGGGACACCGCGAGGGCCGCCTCGAGGACGGCGGCCGAGCCGGACGCGTTGTCGTTGATGCCGGGCCCGGAGGAGACGCTGTCGAGGTGCGAGCCGGCCATCACGACCTGGTTCGCGTCGCCGCCGGGCCAGTCGGCGATCAGGTTGTAGCCGGTGCGGCCGGAGGCGGTGAACTGCTGGACGGTGGTGGTGTATCCGGCCGCGTCCAGCTTGGCCTTCACGTAGTCGAGGGAGGCCTTGTATCCGGCCCGGCCGTGCGCGCGGTTGCCGCCGTTGGCGGTGGCTATGGACTGGAGTTGGGAGAGGTGGGCCTTGACGCCCGCCAGGGGTATGTCGGGCGCGGCGGCGGCTCTCCGGGGAGTCGACGCGGCGTCGGCCACGGCACCGCCGGCCAGCAGCATGGTGGTCGCCATGCCGGCTGCCGCCAGGGCTCGCGCGGAAACGGGGAGCTTCATGTGGGGGCTCCGGATTCCTTCGGGTGGCCCGTGGGGGTGGCCACGGGCAGCCCACAGTGAATGGGGTGCCTGGATGGTGAAGCTGCTACTGACTCTCCGTCAAGCCTCTTAATCGGCCAGGGCGTTGTGAGGGGCCGCCCCGTGTCATTGCACGCAGAACTCGTTCCCCTCCGGGTCCGCCATCACGACCCACTCGCCGCCCTGCTCCGCCACCCGCCGCAGCACACTCGCCCCGAGCCCCTCCAGCCGGGCGACCTCCTCCTCGCGACGTCCCTCGCCCGCGTGCACATCGAGATGGAGCCGGTTCTTCCCCGACTTCGCCTCCGGTACCCGCTGGAACAGCAGCCGCCGCCCCAGCCCCGTTCCGCTCTCCTCCTCGAACGGGTCCTCCGGGTGCCGTACGGCGATCAGGTCCCGGAAGGCGCGACGCCCGTGGAACTCGACGGTGAGCTCCTCCGGCACGGCGCCGAAGCCGAGCAGCTTCTCGACGAGCGCGCTGTTGTCCTCGACCTCGTACCGGAGGGCGGCGGCCCAGAAGTCGGCCTGCGCGTGCGGGTCGTTCGCGTCGATGACGATCTTCCAGTGCAGCGGGGCGGGTTGCGCCGGCGTCTGTGTCATGTAACCACTTATACTGGTTAGGTGAGTGGACGCGCAGGAGAAACGCCGGACCGAACACCCGGGCTGACGCTGGTCTCGTCCCAGGGGAAGTCGTTCCGCTTCGATCCCGGCGCCCTGTGCCTGGAGTTGCTGACGACCGGCGGCCCGGGCGCCTTCGCGCGCTGGGAGATACTGCACGAGCCCGCCGACCTGATCGCCTGGGCCGGACGCAGCCGTCTGCCGGACGGGCTGGATCTCGCCGTCTCCGTCAAGGAGCTGGAGCAGGTCCGCACCCTGCGCGACGCCCTGTTCCCGCTCGCCGCCGACCGCGCCCACGACCGCCCCCTGCGGGCGGCCCACCTGGACGTCCTCAACGCCGCCGCGGCAGGGCCCCCGCTCGTCGCCCGCATCGCACCGGACGGCACTCGTGCCTGGGCCCCGGGCGCCACCGGCACCCACCTGCTCGCCACGGTCGCCCGCGACGCGATCGACCTCTTCACCGGGCCCTACGCCCACCGCGTCCGCGAGTGCGGTGCCCACAACTGCTACCTGCTCTTCGTCGACACCTCCCGCCCGGGCCGCCGCCGCTGGTGCTCGATGGGGCACTGCGGGAACCGCGAGAAGGCCCGGGCGCACCGGGCACGGCAGGAGCTCTAGGAAGCCGTAGCCTTCGCGGTCGGCGCCCCGCGGGCGTCTACGCGGTACGGACCGCCGCGATCTCGCCCTGGCGCACCTCCGGGCAGGTCGCCAGGGGCTGGAGCCCTGGCCGGAGGGCTGCCGCACACCGCCACGCAGTTCGGCGCCGCGACCGGCATCTCGGCGGTGGCCGCGGTCTACGGCCTGGCGTCCACCGGGTCCGGCCCCGGGGCGACGTTCTCGGCGTCCCGGCCGGCGCCGGGCGTACCGGTCGCCCTGGTGGTGCCGGGCACGCTGATCTCGTCGGTGAGCGCACGGGAGGCCCGGCGGGCGGTGCGCAGGGCGTCCCAGGTGAGCAGTGCCAGCGCCAGCCACACCAGCGCGAATCCGGCCCAGCGCTCGGGCGGCATCGCCTCGTGGAAGTAGAGGACGCCGAGCAGGAACTGGAAGACCGGCGTCAGGTACTGGAGCAGGCCGATCGTGGACAGCGGCACGCGGATGGCGGCGGCCCCGAAGCAGACCAGCGGCAGTGCGGTGACGATCCCGGCCGAGGCGAGCAGCGCCGCGTGCCCGGCGCCCTCGGTGGTGAAGGTGGAGCCCCCCTGCGCGGTCAGCCACGCCAGGTAGGCGAGCGCGGGCAGGAACTGGACCGCGGTCTCGGCGGCCAGCGACTCCACACCGCCGAGGTTCACCTTCTTCTTCACCAGCCCGTACGTGGCGAAGGAGAAGGCGAGGGCGAGCGAGATCCACGGGGGCCGGCCGTAGCCGACCGTCAGCACGACGACCGCCGCGCAGCCGGTCCCGACCGCCGCCCACTGCACCGGCCGCAGCCGCTCCTTGAGCAGCAGTACGCCCATCGCGATGGTGACCAGCGGGTTGATGAAGTACCCGAGTGAGGCCTCGACGACGTGCCCGGAGTTCACGGCCCAGATGTACAGGCCCCAGTTGATGGTGATGACCGTCGCCGCGATCGTGATGAGGCCCAGTTTGCGCGGCTGCCGCAGCAGCTCACCGGCCCAGGCCCAGCGGCGCAGCAGGAGCAGGGCGGCGCCGACGAAGACCAGCGACCACACCATCCGGTGAGCGAGGATCTCCACCGCCCCGGCGGGCTTCAGCAGGGGCCAGAACAGCGGGACGAGCCCCCACATCCCGTAGGCCGCGAAGCCGTTCAGCAGTCCTATGTGCCGCTCACCCCTCGGCTTGCCGGTCACGGGCGCCCCTCCTCCGCATATGTCGTTCCGCGGCCTCGACGGTAACGCCGGGCACCCCCGGCTGTCATGCCCGTATCGGCATACGGTCATGACAGCCGGGGGTGGGGTGGCTCAAGGGCCCGCCGGGGGAGTTCAGCCCTTGAGGGCGGCGGCGATGGCCTCGGAGAGCGGAGTGGTCGGGCGGCCGGCCAGCCGGGAGAGGTCGCCGGTGGAGACGACCAGCTCGCCCTTCTCGATGGAGGCGTCCACGCCGGCCAGGATCTGGGCGAACGGCTCGGGCAGGCCCGCGCCGGTCAGGATGCCGACGAGGGCGTCGGGGGAGACGGGGCTGTACGCGATCTCCTTGCCCGTCTGCCGGCTCAGCTCGGCCGCGTACTCGGCGAAGCTCCACGCCGTGTCGCCACCCAGCTCGTACGTCTTGTTCTCGTGCCCCTCGCCGGTCAGCACGGCGACGGCGGCGGCGGCGTAGTCGGCGCGGGAGGCGGAGGAGACCTTGCCCTCACCGGCGGCGGCGACGACCGCGTTGTGCTCCAGCACCGGGGCGAGGTTCTCGGTGTAGTTCTCGTGGTACCAGCCGTTGCGCAGCAGCGCGTAGGGCACGCCGGAGTCCAGCAGGATCTCCTCGGTGCCGCGGTGGTCGTCGGCGAGCGCGGCGGTCAGGCTGCCCGGGGCGCTGGTGTAGGCGAGCAGGGCGACCCCGGCCGCCTTGGCGGCGTCGATGACGACCTTGTGCTGCTGCACGCGGCCCTTGTCGAACTCGTTGCCGGAGATCAGCAGCACCTTGTCACCGGCGGAGAAGAGGCCGTCGAAGGACGCGGGAGTGTTGTAGTCGGCCGTCGCGATCTTCACGCCGCGGTCCGCGAAGTCCGCCGCCTTCTCCGCGTTGCGGACGACCGCGGTGATCTGCTCGGCGGGGACCTTGTCCAGCAGCTGCTCCACGACGTGGCGGCCGAGCTGTCCGGTGGCTCCGGTGACGATGATGCTCATGGGATTGGCTCTCCTTGTGGGGTTCGATGTCACTAACCCTAAGGGAGGCGCTAACTCTTGGAAAGTACCCACTTTGAAGTAAGGTACTGGCATGGGAGTAAGTGATGCTGAGGCCCTCTGCCCGTACCGGCTGGTGCTGGAGCACGTCACCAGCCGCTGGGGTGTTCTGGTCCTGATCGAGCTGCTGGACCGCCCGTACCGGTTCAGCGAGCTGCGCCGGGCGATCGGCCGGTGGGGCGGCCGGGGTGTCAGCGAGAAGATGCTCACCCAGACGCTCCAGACCCTGGAGCGCGACGGCCTCGTCCACCGCGACGCCAAGCCCGTGATCCCGCCCCGCGTCGACTACTCCCTCACCGACCTGGGCCGCGAGGCCGCCGAGCAGGTACGGGCCCTGTCGCAGTGGACGCACGACCGCATGGACGACGTGGAGAAGGCCCGCCGCACGTACGACGAGACCCGGGCCGCCGCCTCCTAGCGGACCCGGGCCTCGGGGTGTGCCGTCCGGAAGGTCAGCCGACGACCGTCCAGGTGTCGCCGCCCGCCAGCAGCGCGGCCAGATCGCCCTTGCCGCCCTGCTCGATCGCCTGGTCCAGCTGCTCGGCCATCTGGGTGTCGTAGACGGGCCGGCCGACGGAGCGGAGGACGCCGATGGGGGTGTGGTGCAGGGTGTCCGGGTCGGCGAGGCGGGACAGCGCGAACGCCGTGGTCGGGGACTCGGCGTGCGCGTCGTGGACGAGCACCTGGTCCTCGTTCTCCGGCGTCACCGCGACCACCTTCAGGTCACCGGTCACCTGGTCCCGTACGACACCCTTGGCCAGGTCGCTGCCGAAGCGGATCGGCTTGCCGTGCTCCAGCCGGATCACGGCCTCCTCGGCCTGCTGCTTGTCCTTGAGGGCGTCGAAGGCGCCGTCGTTGAAGATGTTGCAGTTCTGGTAGATCTCGATCAGCGCCGTGCCCTCGTGGGCGGCGGCCTGGCGCAGCACCTCCGTCAGGTGCTTGCGGTCGGAGTCCACCGTCCGGGCCACGAACGACGCCTCCGCGCCGATCGCCAGCGACACCGGGTTGAACGGCGCGTCCAGCGAACCCATCGGCGTCGACTTGGTGATCTTCCCGACCTCGGAGGTCGGCGAGTACTGGCCCTTGGTCAGGCCGTAGATCCGGTTGTTGAACAGCAGGATCTTGAGGTTCACGTTGCGGCGCAGCGCGTGGATCAGGTGGTTGCCCCCGATGGACAGCGCGTCGCCGTCACCGGTGACGACCCACACCGACAGATCCCGGCGCGAGCTGGCCAGACCGGTGGCGATGGCCGGGGCACGGCCGTGGATGGAGTGCATCCCGTACGTGTTCATGTAGTACGGGAAACGGGACGAGCAGCCGATGCCCGAGACGAAGACGATGTTCTCCTTCGCCAGCCCCAGCTCGGGCATGAAGCCCTGCACCGCGGCGAGGATGGCGTAGTCGCCGCAGCCCGGGCACCAGCGCACTTCCTGGTCGGACTTGAAGTCCTTCATCGACTGCCTGCCCTCGGCCTTGGGGACCAGGGAAAGCGCCTCGACGGTGCCGGTGCCTTGCGTGGACGTCTCAGCCATCGATGGCCTCCTTCAGAGCCGCGGCGAGCTGCTCCGCCTTGAACGGCATGCCGTTGACCTGGTTGTACGAGTGGGCGTCGACCAGGTACTTCGCCCGGATGAGCGTGGCGAGCTGCCCGAGGTTCATCTCGGGGATCACCACCTTGTCGTAACGCTCCAGCACGGAACCCAGATTCCGCGGGAAGGGGTTGAGGTGGCGCAGGTGCGCCTGCGCGATCGACTCCCCGGCCCTGCGCAGCCGCCGCACTGCCGCCGTGATCGGCCCGTACGTCGAACCCCAGCCGAGGACCAGGGTCCTGGCACTGCCCGGGTCGTCCACCTCGATGTCCGGGACGTCGATGCCGTCGACCTTGGCCTGCCGGGTGCGCACCATGAAGTCGTGGTTGGCCGGGGCGTAGGAGATGTTGCCCGTGCCGTCCTCCTTCTCGATGCCGCCGATCCGGTGCTCCAGACCCGGCGTGCCCGGGATCGCCCACGGACGGGCCAGGGTCTGCGGGTCGCGCTTGTACGGCCAGAACACCTCGGTGCCGTCGTCGAGCGTGTGGTTCGGGCCCTGCGCGAACCGCACCCTGAGATCCGGCAGCTCCTCCAGGTCCGGGATCCGCCAGGGCTCGGAGCCGTTGGCCAGGTACCCGTCGGAGAGCAGGAACACCGGCGTGCGGTACGTCAGCGCGATCCGGGCCGCCTCCAGCGCGGCGTCGAAGCAGTCCGCCGGCGTGCGGGGCGCCACCACCGGCACCGGCGCCTCACCGTTGCGCCCGTACATCGCCTGCAGCAGGTCCGCCTGCTCCGTCTTGGTCGGCAGACCGGTCGACGGGCCACCGCGCTGGATGTCCACGATCAGCAGCGGCAGCTCCAGGGAGACCGCCAGGCCGATCGTCTCCGACTTCAGCGCCACACCGGGGCCGCTCGTCGTGGTCACGGCCAGCGAACCGCCGAAGGCCGCGCCCAGCGCCGCCCCGATACCGGCGATCTCGTCCTCCGCCTGGAAGGTCCGCACGCCGAAGTTCTTGTGCTTGCTCAGCTCGTGCAGGATGTCCGACGCCGGAGTGATCGGGTACGAGCCCAGATACAGCGGCAGATCCGCCTGCCGGCTCGCGGCGACCAGCCCGTACGACAGGGCGAGGTTGCCGGAGATGTTGCGGTAGACACCCGGCGGGAACGCCGTCGCCGCCGGGGCGACCTCGTAGGAGACGGCGAAGTCCTCCGTGGTCTCGCCGAAGTTCCAGCCGGCCCGGAACGCGGCGATGTTGGCCGCCGCGATGTCGGGCTTCTTCGCGAACTTCGACTTCAGGAATTTCTCCGTGCCCTCCGTGGGCCGGTTGTACATCCAGCTCAGCAGACCCAGCGCGAACATGTTCTTGCTGCGCTCGGCCTCCTTGCGGGTGAGGTCGAACTCCTTCAGCGCCTCCACGGTCAGCGTGGTCAGCGGCACGGGGTGGACCTGGTAGCCGTCCAGCGACCCGTCCTCCAGCGGGGAGGTCCCGTAGCCCACCTTCTGCATCGCCCGTCTGGTGAACTCGTCCGTGTTGACGATCACCTCGGCGCCGCGCGGCAGGTCGCCGATGTTCGCCTTCAGCGCCGCCGGGTTCATCGCCACCAGCACGTTCGGCGCGTCACCGGGCGTCAGGATGTCGTGGTCGGCGAAGTGCAGCTGGAAGGACGACACACCCGGCAGGGTTCCGGCGGGTGCCCTGATCTCGGCCGGGAAGTTCGGCAGCGTCGACAGGTCGTTGCCGAACGACGCGGTCTCCGAGGTGAAACGGTCGCCGGTGAGCTGCATACCGTCACCCGAGTCCCCCGCGAACCTGATGATCACCCGGTCCAGACGGCGGACGCCCTTCGCGTCCCCCGCTTCGCGCTGCTCTCCTGCGACTGCTCCGTCGGCGTGCTCCGCTGGGCTACTGACCTGGCTGGTCACTGAACTGGACCTCCCTAGAGGCGGCTGTCCGGGACAGGCCTTCCCACAGGCCCTCCCAGATCAACCCTACGACCGCGAGGGTCGCCTTCTGCGGGTCATTCGCATGTTGGACACGACTTTGGGACGATCGAGCACCCCGACTCGTATGCCGGGAATTTCAGGAATTGAGGTAGGTCAGCACGGCCAGGACCCTGCGGTGGTCCCCCTCGCTCTGGGACAGCCCGAGCTTCAGGAAGATGTTGCTGACGTGCTTCTCGACCGCTCCGTCGCTGACCACGAGCTGCCGGGCGATCGCCGAGTTCGTCCGCCCCTCGGCCATCAGCCCCAGCACCTCCCGCTCGCGTGGAGTGAGCCCCGCGAGCACGTCCTGCTTACGGCTGCGGCCCAGCAGCTGCGCCACCACCTCCGGGTCCAGGGCCGTACCGCCCCCGGCCACCCGCACCATCGCGTCCACGAACTCCCGCACCTCGGCCACCCGGTCCTTCAGCAGATAGCCGACGCCCCGGCTGGACCCCGCGAGCAGCTCCGTGGCGTAGCGCTCCTCCACATACTGCGACAGCACCAGCACACCCAGATCCGGGTGCGCCTTGCGCAGCCGCACCGCCGCCCGCACGCCCTCGTCGGTGTGAGTCGGCGGCATCCGCACGTCGGCGACCACGACATCCGGCAGCAGAGCCTGTGCGTCCAGCTCCGCGATGGTCTTGATCAGCGCCTCGCCGTCCCCGACCCCGGCGACGACCTCGTGCCCCCGGTCGGTCAGCAGCCGGGTCAGGCCCTCCCTGAGCAGCACTGAGTCCTCGGCGATGACCACCCGCACCCTGTCCTCCACGATGTTCCGGACCCCCACAGCCCCACGCCGCCCGTCCGCAGGCCACAACGGCTCCGCGCCCACCCGTGCGACGGGTCCAGCATTTCAGGATCGGGGGGTGGATGGGGGAGGGACCGGCTTCTTGTTCGACCGTGTCGGGTGGTGGACGGGCGAAGGCCGGGGCCCAGGGGGAGCCCCGGCGGGGTCACAGGGCCAGAGACCCCGCACCAGCCCCCGACCGGAGGTCACCGCACATGAGCCCCACGCCAAGGCAACTCCGCGGTCACCCGGGTAGGCCCCCCGGCCGGAGAGTCCACCACCAGGATCCCGTCCACCGCGTCGAGCCGCTCAGCGAGCCCCGCCAGCCCGGACCCCTGGGACACCTCGGCCCCACCCACACCGTTGTCCACGACCTGCAGCATCAGCCGGTTCTCCGTCCGCCACACCTCCACGCCCGCCCAGGTCGCCCGCGCGTGCTTGCTGATGTTCTGCAGGAGCTCCGACACCGTGAAGTACGCGATCCCCTCGATCGCCGGCGCCGGCCGCTCCGCCAGGTCGACCTCGACCCGCACCGGCACCGTGCACCGCGACGCCACCGCCGACAGCGCCGCGTCCAGCCCCCGGTCCGTCAGCACCGCCGGATGGATCCCCCGGGCCAGGTCCCGCAGCTCCTGAAGCGCCGTCTTCACCTCACCGTGAGCCTCGTCCACCATCCGCACCGCAGCCTCGGGATCCTCCTGGAGCTTCTCCTTCGCCAGCCCCAGATCCATGGCCAGCGCCACCAGCCGCGCCTGCGCCCCGTCGTGGAGATCCCGCTCGATACGCCGCAGGTCGGCCGCTGCCGTGTCGACGACGACTCCACGGTCCGACTCCAGCTCCACCACCCGCGAGGCCAGCCGCGACGGCCCGAGCAGCCCGTGCACCAGCAGCCGGTCCACCATCGTCAGCGCCCGCACGATCCACGGCGTGGCCATCGTGAACAGCAGACCCACCAGCGCCGTCACCGTGATCTCGAAGGGGTTGTCGAGATAGACGCGGTGTGTCTCGTCGCCGTAGAGCTGGATCCCGTCCTGCCCGGCGTACATCGGGAACACCCAGAACCACAGCGGGTACGTCAGCAGCCCCCAGCCCAGCGCCCACACGTTCACGGCGACGACGAACGAGAACACCGCCCAGGGCAGATGCAGCACCGAATACAGCAGGGCACGCCACGAGGCGCCGCTCTTGAGGACGGCACCCATCCACGCCATGGCGCCCGGCTTCCTCATCCGCAGCGGCTCGGGATCGGCCACCTCCAGGCCCAGCAGCGCCCGCGCCCGCATCCGCTCCAGTGCCCCGAAGCCACGGCACCCGGCCAGCGCCGCCGCCAGCACCGGCACACCGAGGAACGTCACCAGCAGCCCCGCCCCCAGCGACACCATCGTCACCGCGTAGGTGAACAGCAGGATGCTGACCGGCAGGCCGATCAGCACGTGACCCAACTCGCGCCACGTGCGACCCTCGACCGGCGCCCGCAGGACGGCGGGCAGCCGGTGCCGCCGCTCGTCGCCCCCGGCGAACCCGGGCCCGCCGTCGAACCCGTACCCCTGTCCGTACTCCGTGGCCATCGGCGTCGTCCCTCTCCTCGTCCCGCGGCTGTGCTCTCGTACCCCCACCCTGCTCCGCCGCAGGTCGGCGGACCATGGAGTCCGTCGGTGTCCTGAACGGGGGGTTTTCCCTACCCGGGGACCTCGGACCGGTCGCGCCAGGGCAGCTCCGCCGTGACCGTCGTCGGGCCGCCCTCGGGCGACTCGAGGACGAACACCCCGTCGACGGCGTCCAGCCGCTCGGCCAGGCCCTTCATCCCCGTACCGCCGTCGAGACTCGCGCCCCCGCGGCCGTCGTCCCACACCTGGATGAGCAGCCGGTCGGCCGTGCGCCACACGTCCACCGACGCCGACCTCGCCCCACTGTGCTTGCTGACGTTCTGCAGCAGCTCCGAGACGGTGAAGTAGGCGATCCCCTCGATGGCCGCGGCCGGCCGCGTAGGCAGGTCGACCGTCACCTTGACCGGGACCGTGCAGCGCGTGGCGACCGAGGACAGGGCCGCGTCCAGCCCCCGGTCCGTCAGCACCGCCGGATGGATACCGCGCGCCAGGTCCCGCAGCTCCTGCAGCGCCAGCTTCACCTCGCCGTGTGCCTCCGCGACCATCGCCGCCGCCGCGTCGGGGTCCTCCAGCACCTTCTCCTTGGCCAGGCCCAGCCCCATCGCCAGATTGACGAGCCGGGCCTGCGCCCCGTCGTGCAGATCCCGCTCGATGCGCCGCAGATCGGCCGCGGCCGTGTCGACCACGACCCCGCGGTCCGTCTCCAGCTCGGCGATGCGCCGCTCCAACTCGTCGGAGGGCGACAGCAGCCCGCGCACCATGGCCCGGTCGGCGTTGGCCAGGCCCCGCGCGATGAACGGCAGCACCGGCCACAACACGAACAGCGAGGTCAGCGCCACGGTGAAGGTGATAATGCCCCACGGCAGCCGTATGAACTCATAGAGCACCGCACGCCAGCTCACCGGGTCCTTCAGCGACATCCACAACCGCGGCAGGAAACCGCCCGAGCCGCGCAGCGGCAGCCGGCTCGGCTCGTCCACCCGCACCCCGAGCAGCGCCCTGGCCCGCGCCCGCTCCATCCTGCCCAGCTGCCGCGCGCCCATCAGCCCCCCCGCGAGCAGCGGGAACCCGACCACCGTGACGGTCAGCCCGAAGCTGGTGAACAGCACCGTCACGACGTAGGTGAAGCCGAGCAGCGAGGCCGGAAGGTTCGCCAGCAGGTGCGCGATCTCCTTCCAGGTGTGCCGGTCGTAGGCGAAACGGGGCGGCGGCGGGCGGTCGTCCTGCCCGGCCGCCGGCGCGGCCGCGCTCGTGTCGGGCGACGGGATACGTTCGGTCATACGCGTCAGCGTGCCCGGCGGCGGGCGGCCGCGCCATGAGGCGGACCGGCCAGGATCGACTGAGGAAAACCCCACCCCCGCACGCCCGCACAGGACGGGCTGCTTACCCTGCCTTTATCAGGGCCTAGACTCCCGTGCGTACAGATCGTCGAACAGCGGCGTCCGTGGTACCCGACCGGACCAGGGAGCCCCGCTGGATCGCCGCAAGGGCCAGTCCGAGTTTCAGGGAGCGAGGGACGGACGTGCCGGAACCGACCGTCGTCACCACGACCGTCGTCGCGGCGGACTACTTCCAGTCCTACTCGGTCGTCGGACTGCTCGCCGTCGTCGGCGTGCTGTTCGTCGCCGTCGCCTTCGGGGCAGGCCGCCTGCTGCGGCCCGTGGTCCCCACCCCCGAGAAGCTCCTGACGTACGAGTGCGGCGTCGACCCCGTCGGCGAGGGCTGGGCCCACACCCAGGTCCGCTACTACGTCTACGCCTTCCTGTACGTGATCTTCGCCGTCGACTCGATCTTCCTGTTCCCCTGGGCGACCGTCTTCGCCGCACCCGGCTACGGCGCGGCCACCCTGGTGGAGATGTTCATCTTCCTCGGCTTCCTGGCCGTGGGCCTGCTCTACGCATACAAGAAGGGCGTCCTGGCATGGACGTGAACCCCTCGGTGTCCGAGCCCGTTCTGCTGCCCGAGCCGAAGCGGCTCGGCGCCCTCGCGCGCCTCGCGCCCGAGCCGATGAAGGTGATCCTCAACTGGGGCCGCCGCTACTCGCTCTGGGTCTTCAACTTCGGCCTCGCCTGCTGCGCGATCGAGTTCATCGCCGCGTCGATGGCCCGCCACGACTTCATCCGCCTCGGCGTCATCCCGTTCGCGCCGGGCCCCCGCCAAGCCGACCTGATGGTGGTGTCCGGCACGGTCACGGACAAGATGGCGCCGGCGGTGAAACGCCTCTACGAGCAGATGCCGGAGCCGAAGTACGTCATCTCCTTCGGCGCGTGCAGCAACTGCGGCGGCCCTTACTGGGACTCGTACTCCGTCACCAAGGGCGTCGACCAGATCATCCCGGTGGACGTGTACGTGCCGGGCTGCCCGCCGCGCCCGGAGGCGCTCCTGCAGGGCATCCTCAAGCTCCAGGAGAAGATCGCCCGCGAGTCGCTGGGGGAGCGGTACGGCACGGGCACGACCCGCCCGTCCGCCGCGGCGTTGCAGAGCGGCCTGGTGCAGCCGCCGGCCCCGGCCCCCTCTCAGGCGCCCGGCACCCACTCGCCGGGGGAGGGGCGATGACCGCCGTCGGCTGGCTGCCCGCCGATGTCGAGGAACTCTTCGGCACGGACGCCGCGGCCGAGCAGTCGTACGAGGTCCTGACGGTCGACGTACCGCCGGCGACCTGGATCTCCGCCCTCGAAACCGCCCGCGACCGGCTCGGCTGCACCTACTTCGACTGGCTGAGCGCGGTCGACGAGCCGGGCACGGGCTTCCGCGTCACGGCACACGTCGCCGCACTGTCGCCCCTACGCCGTCTCCTCCTGCGCACGACGGTCCCGCACGAGGCCGCCGCGCTGCCCTCGGCGGTCGGTGTCTACGCGGGCGCCGCCTGGCACGAGCGCGAGACCTACGAGATGTTCGGCATCACCTTCGAAGGCCACCCGGCGCTGGACCACCTCCTCCTGCCCGAGAACTTCGAAGGCCACCCCCTGCGCAAGGACTTCGTCCTGGCTGCCCGCGTCGCCAAGGCCTGGCCCGGCGCGAAGGAACCCGGCGAGCCGGAACACGGCGGCCCCAAGCGCCGCCAGATGCTCCCGCCCGGCGTCCCCGACCCCAACGAGTGGGGCCCCCTCAAGGGCCAGCTCCCTCCGGCCCCGGCCCGCCCGGCCCGAGGCGCGGGACGCGCGGCGGGCGAACGCCCGGCCCGCCCGGCGGGGGAGCGCCCCGTGCGGCGCACTCGCTCAGCGGCGGAAGGCTCAGCCAGCCAGACCACCACCGGCGACGAGCCCACTCCCGCCCCAGCAGCCCCGCGCCGTACCCGGACGGCCGCGGAAGGGTCGGCGAGCCAGTCCGCGTCCGGTGAGCCGGCTGCTGAGGCTCCGGCGGCTCCGCGCCGTACCCGGACGGCCGCGGAAGGGTCGGCGAGCCAGTCCGCGTCCGGTGAGTCGGCTGCTGAGGCTCCGGCGGCTCCGCGTCGCAACCGATCGGCAGCACAGGGGTCGGCCAGCCAGGCCGCGACCGACGACACGACGACCTCGAAGCCGACCACCCCACGGCGTGCCCGCACAGCGGCGGATGGCTCGGCTAGCCAGCGTGCCACCGACGACGAGTCCCCGTCGGGTGACGCCAAGTCCCCGTCGGGTGACGCCGAGTCCACGGCGAACGGTTCCGACTCGGCAGCGACCGGGGCCGAGTCGCCGCCGAGCGGTCCCGGCAGGCCTTCGCGAACCCCGCGCAGCTCGGACGCCCCCTGGCACCACGCTCGCCCGGCCTTCGAAGAGCCGGAGCCCGAACCGTCGCCCGGGGCCGGACCGGTCCCTCCCCCCGCACCCGCAGCTGACTCGGGAGCCGAGGAGACCCCTGGGCCCCGCGACAACCCCCAGTCTCAGGACACTCCCCACACTCAGGCACCCGACACCGGGGCAGCTGACACCCCCGAAGACCCCGCAGGAGGCCCGCGGTGAACGACGCGCTCGACGTCACCCTGCGACTCCTGGTCGTCTTCGTCGTCTTCCTCACCTTCCCCCTGGTCATCGGCCAGACCGAGCACAAGGTCATGGCCCACATGCAGGGCCGCCTCGGCCCCATGTACGCAGGCGGCTTCCACGGCTGGGCCCAGCTGATCGCCGACGGCGTGAAGTTCGCGCAGAAGGAGGACGTCGTCCCCGCGGGCGCCGACCGCCGCATCTTCCAACTGGCCCCCGCCGTCGCCCTCCTGCCCTACCTCCTCGTCCTGCTGGCCATCCCCATCGGCCCGGACGAGGGAGCCGTCGGCCAGGTCATCGACGCGGGCGTCTTCTTCGTCCTGGCCGTCATGGGCGTCGGCGTCCTCGGCTCACTCATGGCCGGCTGGGCGTCCGCGAACAAGTTCTCCCTCCTCGGCGGCCTCCGCACCGCCGCCCAGCTCCTCGCCTACGAACTGCCGATGCTGCTGACCGCCGCCTCGGTGGCGATGGCGGCCGGTACCGTCTCCCTCCCCGGCATCCTCGAGGCCTTCGAGTGGTGGTGGCTGCCCTGGCAGATCGTCGGCGCGATCGTCTTCTTCGTGGCCGGACTCGCCGAACTCCAGCGCCCGCCCTTCGACATGCCCGTCGCCGACTCGGAGATCATCTTCGGCGCGTACACCGAGTACACCGGTCTCCGCTTCGCCCTGTTCCTCCTCGCCGAGTACGCCGGGATCGTCGTCCTGTGCGGTCTGACCACCGTCCTCTTCCTGGGCGGCTGGCACGGCCCCTGGGGCGCCGACGGCCTCGGCTGGGTCTGGACCCTGCTGAAGACCGCCGTCCTCGCCTTCCTCGTGATCTGGCTGCGCGTCACGTACCCCCGCCTCCGCGAGGACCAGCTCCAGAAACTGTCCTGGACTCTCCTCGTCCCCCTCTCCCTCGCCCAGATCGCCCTCACCGGCATCGTCAAGGTGGTGATCCAGTAACCATGGCCCCCATCCCCGGCTCGGGCCTGGCCAAGGGCCTGGCCGTCACCCTCCGCACGATGACGAAGAAGTCCGTCACCGCGCAGTACCCCGACGCCCAGCCCGACCTCCCGCCCCGCACCCGCGGCGTGATCGGCCTGTTCGAGGAGAACTGCACGGTCTGCATGCTCTGCGCCCGCGAATGCCCGGACTGGTGCATCTACATCGACTCCCACAAGGAGACGGTCCCGGCGGCGACCCCCGGCGGACGCGAACGCAGCCGCAACGTCCTCGACCGCTTCGCCATCGACTTCGCCCTGTGCATGTACTGCGGTATCTGCATCGAGGTCTGTCCTTTCGACGCCCTGTTCTGGTCCCCGGAGTTCGAGTACGCCGAGACCGACATCCGCGACCTCACCCACGAGCGCGACAAGCTCCGCGAGTGGATGTGGACCGTCCCGGCCCCGCCGGCCCTCGACCCCGGCGCGGAGGAACCGAAGGAACTCGCCGCGGCCCGCAAGACCGCCGACAAGCTCGCCGCCCAGCAGACCCCGCCGGCCACCGAGCCGCATGCCGACGAGCAGGCCCGGGCGTCGGAAGAGCCCACCCGCCCCCAGGGCGACTCCAAGCAGCAGACTGACCAGCCGGAGCCGGGTCAGGAGGGCCGGGGATGACCCTCGCCGCAACCGCCGGCCTCCTCGCGGCAGGCCCGGTCACCGGGGCCGCCGCCGAGACCCGCGGCTTCCTCTCCCCGACCGGCGTCGAGATCGCCTTCCTCCTCGTCGGCCTGGTCACCTTCGGCGCCGCGATCGTCACCGTCACCACCCGGCAGCTGGTGCACGCGGCCCTGTGGCTGGTGGTGGCCCTCGGTGGTCTGGCCGTCGAGTACCTCCTGCTCACCGCCGAGTTCATCGCCTGGGTGCAGGTCCTCATCTACGTCGGCTCCGTCGTCGTCCTCCTCCTGTTCGGTCTGATGCTCACCAGGGCCCCCATCGGCCGCTCGCCGGACGCCGACTCCGGCAACCGCTGGGCCGCCCTCACCGTGGCCGTCGCCGCGGCCGCCGCCCTGGTCTGGGTCGTCGTCGACGCCTTCCGCACGACCTGGATCGACCTGGACGGCCCCGCCGCCGGTTCCACCGAGGCCACCGGCGCGAGCCTCTTCCAGAACTGGGTCCTCCCCTTCGAGGCCCTCTCCGTCCTCCTCCTCGCCGCTCTGGTCGGCGCGATCGTCCTGTCCCGCAAGGCGAAGGCCGAGGCCGCGACCGCGGCCGAGAGCAGCCCGGCCACCCGGAGCGAGAAGGAAGGGACCCGCTGATGCACCTCGCCTATCCCGCCGTGCTCTCCGCCCTCCTCTTCTGCACGGGCCTGTACGGGGTCCTCGCCCGCCGCAACGCGATCCTGGTCCTGATGTCGGTCGAGCTGATGCTCAACGCCGTCAACCTCAACCTGGTCGCCTTCGACGTCTGGCTGAGCAAGACCGCCGAGGAAACCCTGCACTCCGGACAGGCCCTGACCCTGTTCACCATCGCCATCGCCGCCGCCGAGATCGGCATCGGCCTGGCGATCGTCCTCGCCGTCCACCGCAACCGCGGCACCTCGGACGTCGACAAGCTCCGCGACACCGCCGAACGGCACGACCCCGACGGTGACGACACCGACGGCCCCCACCACGACGCCCTCACGGCCGAAGAGACCGAGAAGGCTGAGGCCACCGCGTGACCACGACCACCCTCGCCGTCCTCGTCCCCCTCCTGCCGTTCCTCGGCGCCGTCGCAGGCCTGCTCCTGGGCCGCACGGCCCCCGGCTTCGTCCGCCCCCTCGCCGTCCTGCCGACACTCACCTCCCTGGTGCTCGCCGCGCTGGTCGCCGCGCGCCAGGGCGGTGACGCGGCCGTCAACGCGGCCACGGAACTCACCCCCACCGGCTCCGTCCCGATCGAACTCGTCCTGCACATCGACGGCTTCGCCGCCCTCGTGGCCGTCCTGGTCGGCCTCGTCGCCACCTGCGTGCAGATCTACTCGACGGGCTACCTGCGCGACGACCCGCGCTACCCCTCATACGCCGCCCTCGTCTCCCTGTTCACCTCCGCGATGTTCCTGGTCGTCTACTCCGGCGACCTGATCGTGCTGCTGGTCGGCTGGGAAGTCATGGGCATCTGCTCCTACTTCCTGGTCGGCCACTACTGGGAGACCCCGGAGGCCCGCGCCGCCTCCCTCAAGGCCTTCCTGGTCACCAAGCTCGGCGACGTGCCCTTCCTGATCGGCTTGTTCGCCCTCGCCACCGACGCCGGCTCCTTCCGCATCACGAAGGTCCTCGGCGCCGTCGCCAGCGGCGCACTCGACCACCCGACGCTGATCGCCCTGCTGCTCCTCGCGGGCGTGGCCGGCAAGTCGGCGCAGTTCCCGCTGCACACCTGGCTTCCCGACGCGATGGCGGGCCCGACCCCGGTCTCCGCGCTGATCCACGCCGCGACGATGGTCGCCGCCGGTGTCTACTTCATCGCCCGCCTCCTCCCGGTGTTCGAGGCCTCCCAGGCCGCGATGGTGGTCCTCGCCGTCATGGCCGCCGTCACGATGGCCGGCTCTGCCCTCGCCGCGCTCGCCCAGGACGACATCAAGCGCGTCCTCGCCTACTCGACGATCGGCCAGCTCGGCTACATGACCGGAGCCCTCGCCGTCGGTGACCGCGGAGCCGCCGTCTTCCACCTCCTGTCCCACGGCGCCTTCAAGGCGCTGCTGTTCCTCGCGGCCGGCGTGATCATCCACGCCGCCGGCACCAACTCGCTCGCCGCCATGTCCCGCATGCGGAACCTGCGCGACCGCATCCCGGACGCGTACTGGACGATGACCGTGGCACTGCTCGCGCTCGCCGCCATCCCGCCCTTCAGCGGCTTCTTCTCCAAGGAGGCCGTCCTCGGTGCCGCCGAGCACGTCGTCACCGGGCACACCGAGCACGCCCCCGCCGCCGCGGGCTGGATCGTCCTCGTCGCCGGTCTCGTCACGGCCCTGCTCACCGCCGCCTACGCGACGCGCCTGTGGCTGCTCGCCTTCCGCGGCCGGGGCGCCGAAGCCCCCGACCACGGCAGGCAGCCGCTGACCATGACCGTCGTGCTCTGGGTGCTGGCCGCCCCCTCCCTGGCCTTCGGCGCATTCGCGTTCCGCCTGCTGCCCGACTGGTTCGACGGCCGCGACCTCGGCCCGACCCTCACCACCTCCGTGCTCGGCACGGGCGTGGCCCTGGTCGGCGGCCTCGTCACCTACGGCGCCTGGCGGCACACCACCGCGCTCGCCGCCCGTGTCCCGCTGGGCGCGGTCGCCGCCCACCCCGAGGGCGACGCCGCCCAGGTTGAGGCGGAGGCCATCGCCACCCACGAGCCGGCCTACGGCGACATCGCCTACGCCCCCGATCCCGCCGACCCCGGACGGCTCCTGCTCGGCCCACTGCACCGCCACGCGGCCGCCGGCTTCCACGTCGACGCCGTGTACACGGCCCTCTTCGTCCGCCCGGTCCAGGCCGGAGCGAGCCTCGTCCGGTTCCTCGACCGCGAGGTCGTCGAGACCTACGTACGCGGTGCGGGTGCGCTGCCCCGCTGGCTCGGCGCCGCCGTACGCAGCGCCCAGACCGGCAACGTCCAGACCTATGTGAGCGCGCTGCTCGCCGGCACCGTCGTCCTCGTGGTCGCCGCCGTCCTCGTCGCCACGGGAGCGTGAGCAGGCGTGATCGATATCAGCGAGTCCGTGATGCAGTTCCTTCTGGCATTCATCGTCGTCGGCCCGCTCCTCGGCGCCGTCGCGGCTCTTCTGCCGGCCCCGCCCGGGCTGAAGGGGAAGTCACCCGAGCAGGCCGTGCTCCGGCACGGCGTCACCGTCACCGGCGCCGTCCTCATCGCGGCGATCGTCCTGGCACTCGGCTTCGACCACGACCAGCCGTCGAAGATGCAGGCCAGCACGGACATCAGCTGGATCCCCGCACTCGACGTGCGCATCCACCTCGGCATCGACGGCATCTCCCTCCCCCTTCTGGTCCTGACCGCGCTGCTGACCTTCCTCTGCGCGCTCTACTCGTACTTCAAGATGCCTGCGGGGCCGGGCCCCAAGGCCTTCGTCGCCCTGCTGCTCGTCCTCGAGTCCGGCACGCTGGCAACCTTCGCCGTCCTCGACCTGCTGCTGTTCTTCCTCGCCTTCGAGATGGTCCTCATCCCGATGTACTTCCTCATCGCCCGCTGGGGCGGCGAGGGACGAGGCCAGGCCTCGTGGCGGTTCATCCTCTACACGCTGCTCGGCTCCGTGGTCATGCTGCTCGGCCTGCTCCTGATCGGAATCAAGGCGGGCACGTTCGACATGATGGCACTCGCCACTGACAACGGCCGGTCGCTGACCGCATCGGTGCAGGTCATCGCCGTTCTGGCGATCGGCCTCGGGCTCGCGGTCAAGACGCCGATGTGGCCCCTGCACAGCTGGCTGCCCGACGCCCACACCGCCGCGCCGACCGTCGGCTCGGTCCTCCTGGCCGGTGTCCTGCTGAAGATGGGTACGTACGGATTCGTCCGGATCCTGCTCCCCATCGCGCCGGACGGCTTCCGCACCTTCGCCCCCTACCTCGCGGCTCTCGCCGTCGTCGGCATCATCTACGGATCCCTCGCCTGCCTGGCCCTCGCCAAGCAGGGCGCGAAGGGCGACCTCAAGCGCCTCATCGCCTACTCCTCCGTCGGCCACATGGGCTTCGTCCTGCTCGGCATCGCCACCATGACCCCGACCGGTGTGAACGGCGCCCTCTTCGCCAACATCGCCCACGGCCTGATCACCGGCCTCCTCTTCTTCCTGGTCGGCGCGCTGAAGGACCGCACCGGCACCACCGACCTGGAGACCCTCGCCGGGGAGACGGGCGCCGCCCTCTACGGCAAGGCCCCGCGTCTCGGCGGCCTGCTCGCCTTCGCCGCGGTGGCCTCGCTCGGTCTGCCGGGCCTGGCCGGGTTCTGGGGCGAGATGCTGGCCCTGTTCGGCGCGTTCCAGCCCGCAGAGGGCCTCAGCCGCCCGGCCTTCCTCACCTTCATGGCGATCGGCGCGTTCGGGACGCTGCTGACGGCCGCGTACCTGCTGATCGTGGTCCGCCGCGTCTGCATGGGAGCCCTTCCCCCAGACGCCCCGGCACTCCCGGACGTCCGCTCGTACGAGTTCGCGGCCTGGACCCCGCTCGTCGCCCTCACCGTCGTCGGGGGTCTATGGCCCAAGGCCCTGCTCGGCCTGAGCGACCCGGCCGTCCAGCAGCTCCTCGCAGGAGGCACCCGATGAGCTCCCCGGCTCAGCCCCTGGCCGCGTCACTGGTCCAGTCCGTCGACTGGCTCGCGATCGCGCCGCCCACCCTCGCGGCGGTCGTCGGACTCGTCGTCCTGGTGGCCGACCTGTTCGTCGCCGAGCACCGGAAGCCGCTGCTCGGCTGGACGTCGGTGGCGGGGCTCGCCGTCGCCACAGCGCTGCTGCTGCCCCTCCTGGACGGCGACCGCAGCACCTTCTGCCTGACCGGCGACGCCGCCGTCTGCAGCTACACGGCCGACCGCTTCACCCTGGTCATCCAGTTCCTGGTCCTCGGCGGCGCCCTCCTCGCCGCCCTCCTCTCGGTCACCGCCCTGAAGGACGCTCGCAAGGAGCTCCCCGAAGGGGAGTACTGGTTCCTGCTGCTGTCCTCCGCGGCCGGCGCCGCCCTGCTGCCCGCATCCCGCGACCTCGCGACCCTGATCGTCGCCCTCGAAGTGGCGTCCCTTCCGGCCTTCGCCCTGGTCGGCCTCAGGTACGGCGACCGGAAGTCCTCCGAAGCGGCCCTGAAGTTCTTCCTGTCCTCGGTCACCGCCACGGCGGTCAGCCTCATGGGCATCAGCTTCGTGTACGCCTCCACCGGCACCCTCTACCTCACCCAGGTCGCCGACCGCATCCAGACCGTCGACGGGCAGCTCGACACCCTCGCCCAGACCGGCGTCGTCCTCACCCTCGTCGGCTTCGCCTTCAAGACGGCCGCCGTGCCCTTCCACTTCTGGGTGCCCGACACCTACGTGGGCGCGCCCCTCCCGATCGCCGCCTACCTGTCGGTCATCGGCAAGGCGGTCGGCTTCAGCGGTCTGATCCTCGTCACGGTCGTCGCCCTCCCCTCGTACGCCGACGTCTGGGGACCCGCCCTCGCGGTCCTGGCCGCGCTGACCATGACCGTCGGCAACGCCGGAGCGCTGCGCCAGCAGGCCACGCGCGCCTACAGCGCGGTCCGCCTGCTCGCCTGGTCCTCCGTCGGCCAGGCCGGCTACCTCCTGGTCCCCATCGCGGCCGCCGGGTACTCCGGGGACGCCGAGAAGTCGATCGGCTCCACCGTCGCCTACGCCCTCATGTACGGTGCCGTGAATCTGGGCGCCTTCGCCGTGGCCGCCCTCGTCGGCCGGACGAAGCCCCTCAACCGCGTCGCCGACTACCGGGGCCTGTACGCGTCGAGCCCTGTGACCGCACTGCTCCTGGCGTTCTTCCTGCTCTGCCTCGCCGGACTGCCGCCGGGCATCATCGGCCTCTTCGCCAAGGTCACCGTCTTCTCGGCCGCCGTCGACGCCGGCCTCGGCTGGCTGGCCGTGATCATGGCCGTCAACGTCGTGATCGCGCTGTTCTACTACCTCCAGTGGACGGCGCTGCTCTTCCGCGCCGCCCCCGAAGGCGAACCGGAGAAACACCCCGTCCCCGCCCCCCTCACCGCCGCGATCGCCCTGACCGGCGTCCTCGGCATCGCCCTCTCGGGCGCACCCCAGCTGGTCCTGCGCTTCACCGACACCGGGCTCTTCTGAACAACCACACACGCTTCTGGCGAGCCGGCGCCACGGCACACCGGCCGCTTTCACCACGCGCGCGTGGGGCACTCGCCTCCCACGCGCGCGTGCCGCTTCCCGGCGCCGTCACCCGTAAGGGCCCACACTCCGCGCCGCGCGCACAAGGGAACTAGAGCCTCCCGCCTGGCGTTGACCAGTACGGGAGGGTCCACCGGACGTGACACCACGGCACCGGTGGCACCGCAGATCAGCAAGCGAGGGTCCCCTGCCGCACCACTTGGAGGGCGTACCGTGCACCGCCGGCACAACGGGCTCAGGACCGCAGTCCTCCTCGGGGGACTGTCCGCCGTCATCATCGTCATCGGCAGCTTTTTCGGCCGCATGGGGCTCGTCATCGCCGTACTGGTAGCACTGGCCACCAACGCGTACGCGTACTGGAACAGCGACAAGCTGGCACTCCGCGCGATGCGTGCCCGCCCGGTGAGCGAGTTCGAGGCCCCGGCGCTGTACCGCATGGTCCGTGAGCTCTCCACCCAGGCCCGCCAGCCCATGCCCCGCCTGTACATCTCGCCGACCGAGGCACCCAACGCGTTCGCCACGGGCCGCAACCCGCGCAACGCCGCCGTGTGCTGCACAGAAGGCATCCTGCGACTCCTGGACGAACGCGAGCTGCGCGGGGTCATCGGACACGAACTCAGTCACGTCTACAACCGCGACATCCTCATCTCGTCGGTCGCCGGCGCGCTCGCGTCCGTGATCATGTTCCTGGTCAACTTCGCCTGGCTGATCCCGATCGGACGATCCGACGACGATGACGGCCCCGGCCTGCTCGGCATGCTGCTGATCATGATCCTGGGCCCGCTCGCCGCCTCGCTCATCCAACTGGCCATCAGCCGCTCCCGGGAGTACCAGGCGGACGCGTCGGGCGCCCACCTCACCGGCGACCCACTTGCCCTGGCCAGCGCCCTGCGCAAGCTCGAACTCGGCACCAAGCAGCTGCCGCTGCCGCCGGAGCCGCGCATCGAGACGGCCAGCCACATGATGATCGCGAACCCGTTCCGGCCCGGCCAGGGCCTCTCGAAGATGTTCTCCACGCACCCGCCGATGGCGGACCGCATCGCCCGGCTCGAGAAGATGGCAGGTGGGAACCAGTGAAGACTGTCCTGAACGTCATATGGCTCGTCCTCAGCGGCTTCTGGCTGTTCCTCGCCTACATGGCCGCGGGGCTGCTCCTCTGTATCACCATCATCGGCATCCCGTTCGGCGTCGCGGCGTTCCGTATCGGTGTCTACGCCCTGTGGCCCTTCGGGTACACCACGGTCGAGCGGCGTGACGCGGGTGCGCCGTCCTGCGTGGGCAACGTCCTGTGGCTGGTGCTCGCGGGCTGGTGGCTGGCCCTCGGCCACATCGCCACCGGCCTCGCCCTCTGCATCACGATCATCGGCATCCCGCTCGGCATCGCCAACTTCAAGCTCATCCCGGTCTCGCTGCTCCCGCTGGGCCGCGACATCGTACGGACGGACGAGCCGTTCGCCGTGCGCTGACGGCGGGGCGACGCTGCCTGCTTCCAGAGGGCAGGCACCCCTGGTTCTCCACAGGCCGGGGTTTATCCACAGGCCGGCACGGCTGTCAGCGGTGGCCTGCATGATGAACCCATGACCGCGACCGAGCAGTTGCCGACACGAGTAGCGCCCGAGACCCTCAACACCCGCGCTCGTGGGAGGGTTTCCCACCTACGGCGAGGACCGGGCAGAAAGCCCGGAAGGTGCTACGCCCTCCCACCCCCGGTCGGTGCCCACCGCCGCCGTACCCCGTACGCCACCGCCCCCAGCACCAGCACACCCGCGCCCACGACCACCGGAACCACCGGCAGCGAGAACGCCAGGGTCACGCACCCGACCAGCCCCACCACCGGCACCACTCGCGCCGCCGGCGCCGAATCCAGCGTCCAGGCCGAAGCGTTGGCCACGGCGTAGTACGCCAGCACACCGAAGGAGGAGAACCCGATCGCGCCCCGGACGTCCACCGTGGCGGCCAGGACCGCGACCACCGCACCCACGGCCAGCTCCGCCCGGTGCGGCACCTGGAACCGCGGATGCACGGCCGCCAGGGCGCCCGGAAGATGCCGGTCCCGGGCCATGGCCAGCGTGGTCCGCGAGACACCCAGGATCAGGGCGAGAAGTGACCCCAGCGCGGCCACGGCAGCACCGACCCGCACCACCGGCACGAGCCAGGGCGCCCCGGCCTCTCCCACCGCGTCGGCCAGCGGCGCCGAAGCGTCCCCGAGCCCCTCGGGACCGAGAACCGAGAGGACGGCCACCGCCACGCACGCGTACACCACCAGCGTGATGCCCAGTGCGAGCGGGATGGCGCGCGGAATCGTGCGCGCCGGATCCTTCACCTCCTCGCCGAGCGTCGCGATCCGGGCGTACCCCGCGAACGCGAAGAACAGCAGACCGGCCGCCTGAAGCACCCCGCCCGCACCGTCCGAGACCCCGATGTCCAGCCGGCCGGCGTCGGCCTCACCGGACACCAGACACGCGACCACCACGGAAGCGAGGACAGCCAGAACCACAGCCACGATCACCCGCGTCAGCCACGCGGACTTCTGGATACCGCCGTAGTTCACCGCGGTCAGCCCCACCACGGCCGCGACCGCCACCGCGTGCGCCTGCTCCGGCCAGACGTACGTGCCCACGGTGAGCGCCATCGCCGCACAGGAGGCCGTCTTGCCGACCACGAACGACCAGCCCGCGAGATATCCCCAGAACTCCCCGAGCCGCTCGCGCCCGTACACGTATGTCCCGCCCGAGGCCGGATACAGGGCGGCGAGGCGAGCCGACGACATGGCGTTGCAGTAGGCGACCACGGCGGCGACGGCGAGCCCGAGCAGCAATCCGGACCCGGCCGCATGGGCCGCGGGCCCGAGGGCGGCGAAGATCCCGGCTCCCACCATCGAGCCGAGTCCGATGACGACGGCATCCCCCACTCCGAGGGTGCGGCGCAGTCCTGAACTGGAGGCTGACATGCCTCGCACCCTACTGATCAGTGCAACCGCCGGGCGCAGCCAGGACGTCCTCCCCACCAACACGGCGTGAACGCGCGCGGTCAGGGCGACGCACGCGGGCGCCCGACGTACGACGCACGAGCACGACCCGCCGCAAGCAAGATCACACGGCCGGACAGTGCGGGCACAGCGTGAAAGGGCAGGTTCACGGCATGACCATCATCAGCTGGATCATCCTGGGACTGTTGGCCGGAGCCATCGCGAAGTTCCTGCTGCCGGGGCGCGACCCGGGCGGCCTCATCGGCACGACCCTGATAGGCATCGCGGGCGCGTTCATCGGCGGCTGGATATCGGCCCGTTGGATGGACCACCCGATCACCAAGGACTTCTACGACGGCACGACCTGGGCCGCGGCGATCGGCGGGTCGCTCGTCCTCCTGATCGCCTACCGCCTCCTGTTCGGCCACTCGCGCGACTGACCGCGCCACCGACCGCGTGCGTCAGGACCCACCGACCGCAGCCGACAGCCGAGAAGGGCGGGCACCAGCAGGTGCCCGCCCTTCGTACCGCGTGCGGATCGGGAGCGCGGAGGCCGATGGGCCTACCGGTAGTTCACGAACTGCATCGCGAAGTCGTAGTCCTTGCCCTTCAGCAGCGTGATGACGGCCTGCAGATCGTCACGGCTCTTCGAGCTGACCCGCAGCTCCTCGCCCTGCACCTGGGCCTTCACGCCCTTGGGGCCCTCGTCGCGGATGGTCTTCGCCACCTTCTTCGCGTTCTCCTGGGAGATGCCCTCCTTGATCGACGCGAAGATCTTGTACTCCTTGCCGGAGAGCTGGGGCTCGCCCGCGTCCAGAGCCTTCAGCGAGATGCCGCGCTTGATCAGCTTGGACTGGAAGACGTCGAGGACAGCCTTCACCCGGTCCTCGGAGTTCGCCTCCATGAGGATCTGCTCGCCGGACCACGAGATCGAGGCACCCACGCCCTTGAAGTCGTAGCGCTGCGAGATCTCCTTGGCGGCCTGGTTGAGTGCGTTGTCGACCTCCTGCCGCTCGACCTTCGAGACGATGTCGAAACTGGAGTCGGCCATGTCCTGTGGCTCCTTGTATCAGGGTGCGTATCGTGCGTACCGGCGTACGTGGCGGCCGCCGGGCCCGTTCAGGTCCCTGGCCGCATCCGGACAAGCCTAGCCACCCCCCGCCGTCCGGGCGCCGATCAATCGGGTGGCGAAGCACCCCTCCGCATCAGGTATTGTTTACGTCGTTGCCACGGAGCACCACCGCAAGGCGGTGCGTCAGGCAGCAACCCAGGCGGTGTGCCCGAGCGGCCAAAGGGAGCAGACTGTAAATCTGCCGGCTCAGCCTTCCCAGGTTCGAATCCTGGCGCCGCCACACTGGGTAAGTTGATTCGAGACCCCCTCTGACCAGGGATATAACCTGGTCGGAGGGGGTTTCTCGTTGATCACCTCTGTTCGACTTGCTGTGGACGGGGCGTGGACGTGTCTCACCTCGTACCGCCCACATCCCACCGTTGATCAGTGCGTGTCCCCCAGGCGTCCCCCGGCGGTGAGCATGATCACTCGGGCTCGTTCCACTCCCGTAGGGCTGCGTCGATCCGGTCGTTCGCCCGCTCCCGCGTCTGGTCGAGCACCTTGGCGTACACCTTGTGCAGCACCGCGATGCTGTGCCCGGCACGGCGGGCGCACTCCATCGCATCAACCCCGGAACTGATCCAGAAGGACACCCCTGCATGCCGGAGGTCGTAGGGGCGGCGGGCCAGCAGTGAGGCCGTTTCCGCCTCACTCAGCGCGTCCTTTCGGGCCTTCGCCCACACCTCCCCATAGCCGGTCTCCTGTAGCAGGCCATCGCGGTTCGTTCGGAAGAGCCGGCCGTCGGATGCCGTGCCGTGCGTGGCGATGTGCTGCCGAGCAGGCGGACGAAGTGCGGCGGGATCGGCACCGGACGGGAGTCGTTCTTGGCACGGGCTTTGAGATGGCGCGTCTCATGCGCCGTCCCGTCATCAGTCCAGCTCCGACCGGCCCGGACGACCCCTTGCCGCAGGGTAAGCATCCCCCACCCCGTCTCAGGAAGGTGGCACTGGCTCACCCGCAGTCCGGCAGCCTCAGCGGGACGCATGGCCGCGTAGTACAGGCACCCGAAGAACGCTTCCAGATGCCGCCCACGCGGGCCCTGCTCACGCACCCCGGCCAGCAGCGAAGTACTGCTCTTCCACGGCGAGCCCGAGAACGTCACTCAGGCAGGCTCGCTTGCGCTTCGCGGTGCGCGGCGATGCCTCCTTGCCGTCCATCCGTAGGGACAGCGCGTCAAGGGCGAGACGTACGGTCGCCGGGTCCTCCAAGGCGGACACCGGCATGGAGTGCTTGGAGATCCAGGCGAGGGCGCGAGCCACATCGTCCGGCGGGGTCGCCTCCCAGCGGTTCCGGTTGTACGCCCACCCGTACAGCGCGCGCCGCATCAGCGCGGGGTCGGGCATCCCTGTCTTCGTCTTCACGAGCGCAGGGGTGATTGTCGCCAGAGCATCGGCATAGTTCTTCCGCGACTTCGCCGGCGCCAGTGCCCACTTGCGGTCGATGTACGCGCGGCTGTGCTCGTACCACGTGATGGAGCCCTGCTTAGCTCGCAGCTCGGATACGGGCAGGCCGGTCTCTTCGTCGAACTGGTCGCCACGTCGCACGGCGGACATAAGTTCAGAGCGGCGTCCCTCGGCCTGCACTTTGAGTTTGTAGCTCTTGGAGTGCTTGCGTTCCCCGACCAGCCAGCGCACACGGTAGGGCTTGGGGCGGTCCTTGCGGACCTCGATGGAGTAGAGCCGAACGTCGTAGGTCAGTGCCATATGAACTCCAGGAGGGCCCGCCGGAAGCGGGCCCTCGTGTCTCGTATGCGGGAGGCGGTCAGGCGGCGTCTTCCATGGACGACCACCACGCGTCGAGGTCGGCGCGGCGGCAGCGGAGTTGACCGTTCGGGAGCTTGATGAGCTTGGGGGCCTGGCCACGGGCGCGCATGCGGTAGAAGGCCGCGCGGCTCCTCGATCTCTTCGAGGACTTCGGGGAGCTTGAGTATCTTGGTGCCAGCCAAGGTGATGACTCCTTCTCGGGTGAGGCGTCCAGGGGCCTTCTAAGGGCCGCTACTTCCGCTACCCGCCGCTACCGCGCAGGTCAGAGGCCTGTGCGAGGTAGCGGGAAGGGGTAGCGGTAGCGGATGGGTAGCGCGTTTGTGCTGGTCAGGCTGCCTTTTCGGTGCCGGGTAGCGGAGGTAGCGGACTTTCCGGGGGAGGGGGGCAGTAGCGGGACCATGCATCCCGGAGATCGGCGGCGTAATAGCCCTTGAGCACGCTCCCTGCGGCCTTGATGTTGCGGGAGGTGATGGGCTCGTTGTCGGCCGTCATGTACTCGGCGAGCATCCGCGACAGGCGCCGGGTGCCGAGCGGCTTGCCATACAGGTCCGCCAACGGGGCGTCGTCGAGCGCGTTGAGCCGGTCGAGGATGGCGACGGTGGGCAGCCGGTCGATACCGACCATGACGTGGTCGCGCAGGTCGGTCGGTCAGCAGCCGAACGCCCAGACTGCCCCTTGTCGTTGGCCTTGGAGGCGGTCACCAGCGTCACGCAGGCCGCGCGTGCCCGCTCGGGCCAGTCCCCACCGACAGCGTCGGCGACGGCGAGCAGCGGTTCCCACACGTCTGCCGGCCGGTCGCTCACCCCGTCCGGCATATAGGGCCACGCCCCCAAGACGAACCCGCGTGCCTGCTCTGCCCACGTGGCGAGCCGGTCACGGAGCTTGCGCTACTACGAGCGTCTCGGCTTCCGGCACGTGCGAACTGAGACGCCGTCACACAGGCGCTCGGGATGGCTTGCCCAACGGCCGGTGGACAAGCTCGTCATGCCAGACGATCCGTTGCTGGTTCTTCCCGGCGAGGGGGAGCACGGAGACGCGGCCTCACGCGCCGGGTTACCGGTTCAAAGGCGAGAGACGCAGCCTGAGCGCCCTTGATCCCCCATGTGCCCCCGAGAGTGGCCTTAAGGAAGGAAAGCGCAGCTCAAAGTTGCCGAACCCGTCCCTCAGTAAGTCTGCCAAGGCACTTCGACGGAAGGTCTCGCTGAGAGTGAGGAGGTCACCGACCCCGGCGTTGGAAGCCGGGGCGGTCCGGTACCGGTCCACCTGGGCATGTTTCCGCCCGGCGTTGGGGCAGTGGCTCAGCAGCTCGGAGAGCATGGCTGGTTGTGTCGATTGGGATGCCTACCGCTGGCCGTCCTGCATCCAGGACAGAACTCGCAGGGACTGTACGAGGGCCGCCCGATGTATCTCGGGGTGTTTCGCGGCCAGCTCGCGGCGGAGGGTGACGGCTTCCTCGATGGCGGTCAGTGCATCCTCACGCCGCCCCAGCTCCCCGAGCCAGACGGAGAGGTTGTTCAGGCTGCTGGCGAGGTCGGGCAGGAAGGCGTCGGGACGTGCCGCGGCCAGCTCGCGGTAGAGGGTGACGGCTTCCTCGATGGCAGTCAGTGCATCCTCACGCCGTCCCAGCTGCCACAGATCGGCGGAGAGGTTGTTCATGCCGCCCCAGCTCTCCCAGATCGGCGGAGAGGTTGTTCAGGCTGCCGGCGAGGTCGGGCATGAAGGCGTCGGGACGTGCCGCGGCCAGTTCGCGGTAGAGTCATGCCGCCCCAGCTCTCCCAGATCGGCGGAGAGGTTGTTCAGGCTGCCGGCGAGGTCGGGCATGAAGGCGTCGGGACGTGCCGCGGCCAGTTCGCGGCGGAGGGTGACGGCTTCCTCGATGGCGGCCAGTGCATCCTCACGCCGCCCCAGCTCCCCGAGCCGGACGGAGAGGTTGTTCAGGCTCATGGCGAGGTCGGGCAGGAAGGCGTCCGGTCGCGTGGCGGCCAGCTCGCGGTAGAGGGTGACGGCTTCCTCGATGGCGGCCAGTGCATCCTCACGTCGCCCCAGCCCCCCGAGCCGGACGGAGAGGTTGTTCAGGCTCGTGGCGAGGTCGGGCAGGAAGGCGTCGGGTCGCGTGGCGGCCAGCTCGCGGTAGAGGGTGACGGCTTCCTCAATGGCGACCAGTGCATCCTCACGCCGCCCCAGCTTCCCCAGATCGACGGAGAGGTTGTTCAGGCTGCCGGCGAGGTCGGGCAGGAAGGCGTCGGGTCGTGTGGCGGCTAGCTCGCGGCGGAGGGTGACGGCTTCCTCGATGGCGGCCAGTGCATCCTCATGCCGCCCCAGCTCCCCGAGCCGGACGGAGAGGTTGTTCAGGCTCGTGGCGAGGTCGGGCAGGAAGGTGTCAGGAGCGGTAGCGGCCAGGGCGCGGTGGTGGTCTGCGAGTCGCTGAGCGAGGTGGGCGGCTGTCTCGGCGAGGTTGTGGCTCGAGTATGGGAGCCGGTTGGAGAGTTGCCGCAGGGTGTCGAGAGCCGTGTCGGGAGCATCGGCAATCCGGGCCAGGGCGTGCAGGAGTGGGGTGGGGGTTTCGGTCTGGGTAGCGACCTCGATCGCTGCTGGCACCAGGGTGTCAGGGTTGCGAAGGCACAGCTCGGTGAGCAGAGGGGCAAGCGAGCCGCGCAGGGGTGGGTGGGCTACGGCCCGCGTGGACACGGTCAGCAGTTGTCGGGCCTGGGCCTCGGTAGCACCGGGCAGGAGGCGATCGGGCAGGTCGGGGTGGGCCAGCAAGTGGCGGCCGGTGAAGCGCTCAGCGAGCCGGTCCGGACGAAGACTGTCCCACACGCCGCCATCGGCCGGGGGATACAGCGCGGTGATCCAGCGGTGCACGCTGTTGCGACGGTCCTCGCTCTGATCAGTAAGCCCAGGAACCTTGGCGAGCAGCCTGTCAGCTTGTTGCCGGTCGCGCGCTCCGAGCAGGAATGCGGCAACCAAAGCATCAGTGAGAGTGTCCATGGTGAGCGCAGGATGAAGGGCCCGCGCGACGGCGGAGTTCTCCCAGTACCGCCTTTCGTGGCGCAGCAGTCGGTCTTCCACACCCGAAGCCGGTCTGCCACTTGTCGCGACATCGGCTGGTTGGGCTGCGTCGAGAAGGTCGGCCAAGGCGGTCATGTGCAGGGTCAGAGCCGTGCCCATGCCCTCCCTGTCGATCGCCGCTGCTGAGATAGTCCGGGAGAGCCGGTGGGCCAGTGCCGGCCAGTCGTGGTGTTGCCAGCCTTGGACGAAGGGGAGTTGCCCGGCGAAGCTGTCGGCCGCCTCCCGGTAGCCGTCCAGCCGGTTCTCAGACCTCGGCTCCAGGGCATCCAGATGGGTGACGGGTGTGCCGTCCAGCAGTTCTTCGGCTGCGGGCGTCTTGGCCTGCAAGGTCTGCCACCAGTCGCCCGCGTTACGGGCCAGCAGTAGGACTTTCACCGCCGTGCCAGTGCCCATGCCGATGTCGTGCCGGGCCAGGGCCTGGCAGAGGGCGGTGAGCTGGCTGGTGCGGGTCTCGGCGTAGTCCACGACGATCAGTGCAGGCCCCGTCGTGGCGGCCACCACGTCCAGGGAGCCGTCGGAGACGTCGGCGCGCAGCCACAGGACGGCCCACGATTTCTGGCTTGCGAGCATGGTGGCGAAGTGGTGGGCGAGGCGGGTTTTGCCCTGCCCGCCAGGGCCGTGGACCAGCCACGCTCCGAAGCCCGGCTGACCAGCCCATGAACACAGTTGGGTGAGCAGGTCCTCGCGTCCGCGGAAGGGGACGACCGACCGCCGGGCCCTCAGCAGTGCTGCGGGCGTTGAAACCGTTCGAGAGCTGGTGGCGTTGAGCGTGTCGGTGTGGTCCGCCAGCCCTTGCAACTCGACCGGCTCCATGCCCGTGCCTGTCTCCGGGGCGTGCAGGGCCAGCGTGTCGCGGAAGGCCTGGTCGTGAAGCAGCACGTACAAAGGAACGGCATGCAAGCCGGCATGAGCCAGTCCTGCCAGGTCGGCAGCGATCACCCCGGTGAGCAGGTTCCCGCAGAAGACAGCCGCGCCGGACAGGCCACCCCAGGGACTCACGTCCGTGGACCGAGGCGGGTGCTCGCCAAGGGTGACGACATGCCGGTTGTCGACACGGCCGGTGACGGGATTGATCGTGCCGGTGGCCTGCCACAACTCCGCCGGCTTCTCGGATCGCTGGACCATGTTCGGCACACCAACGGTCTGGCAGGCGATTCCGGGCCTGCTGGTAACGAGCCGGCCCCACCGGACGGCAGGACTCTGGACGGGTTGCCAGGCCGGGTCGTCTATGAGGAGTAAGGCGGCATCATCCCGGCCGCCCGGAGTGCCGCGCCACACCACTCTGGCCGAGTACTGCAGCGTGCGGCCAGGCTGGAAGAACTCGGCTGACTCACCCAGAGCCGGTGCGACATGAGCCGAGGTCAACACCAAATGATCACTGATCAGATAGCCCGAACCCGGCCCGTCGGCACCGTCGACAGCCACCACGCGTTCGCGATCCATCCCCGCCCCGATATGTCCCATGCCATGGTCAGGCCCAGGATGAAGTCAGTCTTCGATCCTGTCTTCGACGCTTCCCGGGCCCTGCTGCCGATCCGGACGGCCATGAATGAGCAGATCCCCACCCTCCAGCTTCTTCGGAGTCAAGGCGATCTTCACCCGGTGCGTTCGCCCCCGCGCCATTCCGGCCTCCGTATCCGCCGACACCACCCAGGCCTTGAACCCAGCCTTCACCTTGGCGTCAGCCCGCAACTCCACTGCGAACTCCATCTCCACCGGCCCGACTTGGAAAGCTAGATCCTGCCCCGCACCCCGCGCCGCAGCCTCCAACAGCTCATCCCGCAACGCTGCGACCGCATCCGCCAGCTCAATCTCCATACGCCTGCCCTCCGGTCCAAGCGGCACGGCGCCACCGGCCACACCGTCGCATCGCGCCCCGTAGGGCATTGCCCACTTAGAGGGACCACCATCCCACCGCATCAGTTCCACCTGTCACCCAAACGGAGTACGAGCTGCAAGTGATCCCGTACAGCACAGACGGCACGCGACGTAGTAGCGGCTGCCCTTCGTCGCTCGGGGCGGGGCACCGGGTCCCAGACGTCCCCCAGCACGGCCAGGAATGAGAAGAATGCCTCTCAGGCCGACCGTCACCAGCCCGCTGTAAATCTGCCGGCTCAGCCTTCCCAGGTTCGAATCCTGGCGCCGCCACACGGGAAACGAAGGGCCCGTGGCCTGCGATTATCGCAGGCCACGGGCCCTTCGTCATGCGGTCGCGAGATCAGCCCACTGTCTCACTGTGTCTCGTGATCGACCGCCCTTTCTCGGGCTGTGTGGACGGGGCGTGGACGGCGTCCACGGCGATCAGCCGTGCCCGTTCAGGCGCGCTGAGATCTTGGCGTTCGCTGCCTCATCCCCGTCCTTCAGGAACTTGGCGTATACGCGGAACAGCACGGCCACGCTGTGGCCGGCCCTCTCGGCGACAAGCTGAGGCTCGACGCCGGAACTGAGCCAGGTGGACACCGCAGCGTGGCGAAGATCATAAGGGCGCTTGGCCAGCACCGAGTCGAACTCGGCGGCGGTTAAGGCTCGTGTGCGAGCTTCGGCCCAGACCTCGCCGTAACCGGTGTCCTGGATCAGCCCGCCGCGCATTGTCTGGAACACGCGGCCGTCGGGTGCCGTGCCGTATGCCATGAGATGCCATCGCAGCAGGGCGACCAGTTCGGGTGGGATCGGTACGCGTCGCACTGCCTTGCGCGGGCGGTGCTTCAGTCCCCGCTTCTCGTGCGCTTCTCCACTGTCTGTCCAGGCAGTGCCGGAGCGGGGGCGAGTCTCCCGGAGCCGGAGCAGGCCCCATCCGCGGCGCGGCAGGTCACAGTCTTGAAGTCGCAACCCGATGACTTCCGCCGGACGTGCGGCTGCGTAGTACATGCAGCCGAAGAAGGCTACGAGCCGGCGACCGCGCTTGCTCTGGTCTCGAACGGCGTCCAGAAGCTTTGCAGCTTGCGCAGGGTTCGGCACACACGCCGGGTCCACCTCCTCTACGACCTGCTCCGGTGCCTTCCACTTGATGCGGTCAAGTGGGTTGTCGGAGAGCAGCTCGGCGTCCACCGCGTATTCGAGCGAGTTGTAGAAGATCGCACGCTTTCGGCTGATCGTTCCCGCTGCTGCGGGCTTGCCGTCCAACTTCTTGGAGAGAGCGTTGAGGGCGGCCCGAACAACCAGGCGGTCAGACAGTGCGGACACGGGAAGTGACTTGCGCTGGAACCAGTCCAACACCTTGGCCACGTCGGGAGGTACTTCCGCGTTCCAGCGGTTCTTGTTGAACGCCCAGCTATAGAGGGCGCGCCGGACGGTCCTGGCGTCCGGCATCCCCTTGGTGTCCTTCACGAATGCGGGCGTCACGGTGGCCATGGCCTCAGACAGCGTGCGACGCGTGTTGCCGGGGGAGTCGTCCCACTTCATCTCGATGTAGTTGCGCGCGTGTTCGTACCACGAGATATCGCGCTCCTTGTCGACCATGGACTTCGGCAGGCCGCTGTCCACATCGAACGGCTCACCCTCGCGAGCGGCGGTAATGAGCTGGGCCCGGCGACTCTCCGCCAGGCCCATGGTCAGGAACGACTCCGAGTGAGGGCGGGTGCCCACCTTCCAGCGGAGTTGGTAGGGCTTCCGGTAATCGCGCTTCCGGATAGCCCAGATCTTGACGGTGTAGCTCCAGTCGGTCACGCGGCTTCCAATTCGTCCTTGAAGGCGTCCAGGACACTTCGGCGTACGCAGATGCGGCCGGACGGCGTGCGCCGTGCCTCCGGTGCGTAGCCCTGGTTGCGCCACCGGTACCAAGTGGCGCGGCTGATGCGGAGTTCTTCCAGTGCCTCACTCAGGGGCACCAGTTCGTCCTTCGGCGGACGGCGCCGACGGGTAGGGGTGCTCATGCGGAGATCTCCTTGGGGTGAGGAGAGCAGGGCTCGGGTGTGGTTGGCGTCACAATGCTGTGGGTCGCGACCCATCGCGGCCCAAGCCTGTGACCTGCGGTTTTGCTTGGGGGTTTTGCGGCCCATCGCGGCCCATGCTGTGCGTCGGGCGGGCCGCGATGGGCAGCCGTGACCGGTGCGGAAAGGTGCAGGTCAGGGGTGGTGGGCCGCGATGGGCCGCGACCCGGGAGATTCTGGGGTCAACCGGTGACGGCGATCCCGTGGTACGTCGCGATCCGCTCGCCGGAGGGCGCCCGGGGGCGGGTCCGGTTGAGCTGGGGGACGACGGAGAGCAGGTTGCGGCCGAAGACCTGCTTGGTTCCGGGCTTGACGTTGTTGTCCTCAGCCCACTCCCGCCAGACGGCCCACAGGGTGTCTACGGGCACGGTGCACGCGGGTCCGGTGGTGCAGCGTTCGCGGATGAATGCGCTGGTGGGTGAGGCGGTGTCGCGCATGGTGGTGATCGCTTCGCGGCTGGTTGCCGGTTCGGTGATGCGGCCGGCGCGTTCCAGGCGGGCGAGTCCTTCCAGGGCCCAGTTGATGATGCCGGGCATTTCGGCGATGAGCCGGTCGGTGAGGGTGGAGTCTTCCTTGCCCAGCCACGACAGGCGGGTGCTGAGCAGGATGAACCGGTTGGCGATGACGCCGGAGGAGTCGCCGAAGTGCGGCAGTTCGTTGGACAGGATCATCAGCCGGGTGGGCAGCTTGCCCGTCCAGACCGCGCGGTACTTGCGGTCCACGTCGATCGTGTCTTCACCGGAAATCGTCAACAGCCGCTCGACTACTTGGCTGTTGTCGTTGCCGGACAGGCGAGCGTCGGAGATCACTGCGAGGGGTTTGCCGACCAGGGTGGACAGGCCGAAGTTCGTCCCGAGTCCGGCGAGGGTCGGTCCGGCGAGGTTCTCCTTGCCGACCAGCGCTTTCAGTACGCGGGCGATGGTGCCTTTGCCGGAGCGGGAGGGGCCGACCATGAGCAGGATCTTCTGCTGGTCGGTCCGGCCGGAAATGACGTAGCCGAACCACTCCTGAAGTGCGGTTAGGGAGTCGGGGTCGTCCGGCCAGAGCTGCGACAGGAACCCTTCCCACGTCGGTGCGGTGGCGTCCGGGGCGTAGGAGAACGGCACGGAGACGTGGTTGAAGAACTCCGGGGTGTGCGGCAGAAGCGTGCGGTCCCGGATGCGTAGCAGCCCGTTCTGGCAGGCCACGATGGGGCCGTGGTCCTGTCCGGTGTCTCCGTGGTCGTCGATCCAGGCGGGGGCGTCTGTGTCGGTGGGCAGGAGGGTGATGGCGCTCATGGCGTCGAGCAGGTTGCTGATCTTCGGTTTCGTGGGTGCCCAGTCGCGTTCCTCGGTCTCGCCGTCCTTGCCGGGTGCCTGGTAGACGGCGTGCTCAAGCCGCTCGTACAAGGTCTTGCGGACCTGGGCTTCGTCCAGCTCGCGCCAGCAGGTGCCGTTCCAGCGCATCCATGACCCGCGCCAGCGCCGGACGATCAAGCGTCCATCGGCCTGCCAGGCGGGCAGGAGTCGCCGGGCGACGGCGAGCGGGTTGGAGGGTGGGGGCAGTTCTTCCGTGCCGGTCATGCGGCGGGCCTCCCTTCCTGGGAGTTGCGGAGCGGGCAGGTGTCGCGGTGTGCTGCGTGGTCTTCGGTCAGGGCGAGCACGCGGCGTTGGCCGAACGCACGCAGGTGCCGGCCGCACTCGCACGTGGACAGGGCGCTGGGCTGTGCGCCGTACGGGGCCCTGATGTGCAGCCACCCCGTGATGCGGCGGTTGTCCTCCCGCTGCGGGTCAGGGCGAAGAGCAGTTCGGACGCCCTTGCGGGCGGCCCCTTTCGGCTCGCCCACGGCCGTCGCGTCCGCAGGCTGTGGAGCGGCGATCGGCTGGGAGGTGGCGGCGGTGAGGCTCTTAGTGGGCGGGGGATTGGTCATGCCGCTCGCCTGCCGGAGGGGTTGTGGGCGATGGACCAGTCCAGGCCCCGGCTGATGACGTCGTCGTAGTAGCGCTGGGACTGGGTGGCGTTGCCCGCTGCCGCCCTACTAAGAGCCTGCTCAACCTCCGCCCGGTCGAGGTCGCCGGACGCGACCAGCCGTCCGAGTGCGCGTGCGGCCCGCAGGAGTGTGGCGTTGCGGGTGCCGTCGGCAGCCGTGGCGACGTTGTGCACTTCACCGCGCAGCGCGGCGGCGGCGTACCCGTCCGCACGGGCCACGATGGGCCCTGCGGGGGCCCGTGTGGGCCGCTGAGGGGGTTTCAGGGCCTCGTGCAGCCAAACGGGCAGCGGTGCGGGGTTACGGTCGTCCAGGACGGTGTACGTGCCGTCGGGGGTGGTGCTGCCGGGGGCGACGACGTACCCGCCCCAACCCCGGGTATCGATCTTCTTCGCCAGCCGTCCGGCGGTGTTGTGCAGCCGGGCGCCGGGCGGTTGGGTGAAGTACAGGTGCTCGCCACCGCGTGCGGTCCGCACCCGGTAGGTGGCGGGGACGGTCTGCCTGGCGCGCTCGCAGAGCGCTTGGAAGTTGGCGGCGCCGTCAGGCGTCCCTTTCGGCTCTTGGGGCTTGAGCGTGTCGAGGTCGACCACGAGCAGCCCGGACGGGCCGGTAGCGATCCCGACGTTGTACGGCTGGTGCGCCCATGCGGCGATGAGCAGCTCGGTGTCCGTGGTGGCGCGCTGCTCGGGGGTCTTGTGCCCGTCGGCGCAGCGGCCGGTGCCGGGGCAGAGCCGTTCGGCGTGGCCGGCGGGCCGCTTGTCCATGGGGCGCAGCGGAATGACCGCCCAGTTCCGGCGGGTGGCCTCCAATGCCCAGGCCAGCAGGCCCAGCCGGGTCAGGTCGGTGCTGGGGAGCATGGTCACGCGGCCACCTCCAACGCGGGCGCGAGGGCGGCGAGGTAGGCGCGGCCGATCCACTCGGTGTAGGCGGGAGGGAGTGCCTCCCGCAGCCGAAGGTGGTCGGTGGACCAGTCGATGCCCTTGGCCGCGCGGATCTCGTCCACGGTGGCCTTACCGCCGCCCTTGCCGTACGCGGCGACGTAGGGGCCGTCGAAGTACTGGCCGTGTCGGTAGCCGCGCACGCGGCCCCGGTGCTGAGGGTGGAACGGCTGTAAGGCTGTCCAGCCGCCCAGTTCGAAGTAGCGGTGCATGATCACGGAAAGTCCGAACTGTTCGCCGCACAGGCGTATATCCTTGCGGACTTCCGAGCCGGCCACGTTCTCGATCACGTACGGCCGGCCGGTGGCCTCCAGCGCTTCGCGGGCGGGACCGATGAGGCGGGGATAGGTGCGACCGATCGCTGCGTTACGGGCCTTGTTCGTGCCCTTGGTCGGGGCGCCCTCGCCCTGGCAGGGCGGGGAGATGTGGATGAAGTCGAACTCGTGGCCGTGGGCGCGGATGAACTCGATGGCGTCGCCCTGGTGGAAGGCGTCGCCCCGGTAGTCGGGTTGGGGCTCGATGTCCACGCCGGTGATATGGCAGTAGGGGCCGAACGCGCGCCGGTATCCCTCGGTGCCGCCGCCGATGCAGCAGCACCCGTCCAGCACTCGGAAGGGCCGGGCCGGGGTGAGTAAGGCGAGCGCTCGCCGGATGTCGGTGGGTTGCGTCATGCTGGTAGGCCTCCAACAGGTCTGATGAGGACGGGTTGGACAAGGGCGGCCCCGGATCTTTGGCGAGATGAGGGGGCCGCCCTTGGCGTAGCTAGAAGGGCGGTTCGTCGCTGTAGTGGGACGGGGTGCGGCGGAACCAGTAGGGCAGGGGCAGCAGGACCCAGCGGCGGACGTCGTCCCAGCAGGTGCAGGGCTCCCAGTTGGTGCCGGCGTACTCGCCGGTCTCGGGGTCGCCGTAGTGGTGACCTATGCCGCCGTCACCGTCGCACCGCGGGCACTTCGGGTTGGGAGTGTCGGTCAGGACGAGGGCCCGGCGGGGCCAGTGGGTGAGCTGGACACGCAGTCGCATCACGGTCTCCCTCAGCTATGGAAGTGGTTGCGTTTGAAGACGGCTTTGCGGATGTTGAAGGTGTTGTCGCCCTTGTTGCTGCTCGCGGTGAACACCTGCACGGCGATCCAGCCGCCGAAGATGACGGCGGCGAGGGTGATGAGCTGGGTGACGAGTGCGGTCAGGGCGGTGATGAACGTGGTGAGCAGCAGCAGGCCGCCGCACACGGCGAGGAATCCGATGCCCCCGAGGGCGACGTTCACCGCCGCGCGGGAAACCGGCGGCTTGGCGGCGACCCGTTCGGGCTTCGCGGGCTCGACGGAGTAGCCGGTGACGATGCGGCCGTCGGGCAGGACGACGCTCGCCACGGTGGGGATGGTGCCTGGCTGCACGGGCACGATCGGGGTGGGGTGGTGGACTTCCACGGCGGCTGTCTCGTGCCTGGCCGGGCGGTTGTAGGCGGTGGGTTCGTTCACGGCGGGTCTCCTCAGTTGCCGAGGGCGGTCAGGGCGTCGGCGGATGCCTGCACGAGGTTGTGGATGGGCTCGTAGGCGCCGGTGCCAGCGGCGAAGAAGCCGAACAGGAACAGGACGATGGCGGCGCCGCCGCCGGCGGACTTGGTCTTGACGGCGAGGAAGGACGCGGCGCCGAACAGCAGCACGGCGGAGATGTTGAGCATCATCGGGTGCCTCCCGGGCGGGGGGTGTCGGTGCCGGCGCGGTAGATGCGCGCCCAGCGGTTGTAGAGCCAGCGGCCGGCGCGGATGCGCTTGCCGGTCGCCTTGCAGCGGCGGCAGTCCTTGCCGCGCTTGAGTCGCCCTTTGCGGTCGTGCTTGAGGGCGTGGCCCATGCCACGGCACTTGCGGCAGTCGCCGAACGGCGAGGCCGCACACAGCCCGCCGTAACCGACTGTGATGGCTATCAGGCAGGCGATAGTAAGGAGAGTGGGGGTCATCTGGGGCCCTCCGGGCGGGTTTTCGGGGGTTTCCGCAGGTGGGGTGCTATCCGCTAGTGGGCTGGTGGGAGCGGGTTTGGTGTGCTAGCGGGGGTGCTACCGGTAGCAGGCGTACCTGCTACCGGTAGCAGCGAGTGGGCGCTATGCGGCGCCCGGTTTTCCGTCACGCTCCGCAATCGCCTTGAGGAGGTCGGCGCGGACGATGCCGCGCCGTGTGGTGCGGGTTCCGTCGTCGGTGGTGCCGGCGACGTCGCGGGTGCGGATGCCGTGGGGCTTGAGGGCGGAGGTGACGTTCTCGCCCTTCCACCCGCCGTAGATCTCGGGGCGGAGTTCGGCGAGACGGGCGGCGATCCGCTCGTTCCACACCCGCTCCTCCTTCTCCGACACCACCGCGGCGACGTCGGCGAGCAGGTCGTAGGCCGGCCCGGTGGCCTGCTCAGGTGTCTCGCCGAGGGCGTAGCCGGACAGGAGTCCGGCCTTTTCGCGCACGGTGCGGGCGCGGGCGGCGATGGCTTCGGCGCCCGGTGCGTCCACGAACGCGGCGGAGACGATCCGGGCGTCGGCGCCCTCGCCGACGAAGTAGTGCAGGCCCTTGTCGCCCCAGGCGAACATGGTCGCGCGCACGCCGCGCTTGTAGCTCGAGGTGCCGAGGACCATGTCGTTCTCGGTCTGGCCCATGACCTTCAGGCACCAGCGGGCGCCGGCGTTCGCAGAGATGCCGGTGGGTAGGGACTTTGCGTCCGGGCGCTGGGTGGCCAGCAGCAGCACGATCCCGGTGGCCGGGCCGCGCTTGACCAGGTCGGTGGCGATTTCCTCGAACTCCTTGCCGTGTTCGGCGTGCTCGAAGAGGACTTGGCACTCATCCACGGCGATCACGATCGGGTGCAGGCCCAGGGAGCGCTTGTCGGCAAGGGCGCTGGTCACCTTGGACTCGGGGCAGATGTCCCGGGGAAGTGAGCGGATCACTTTGGTGCGGCGGCGGAGTTCCTCGCGCAGGGCGCGGAAGTCGTTCAGCGCGTACTGGATCGTCTCGTTTTCCTCGCCGACGCCGTGCCGGTGGGAGACCTTCTCGCCGACCGGGTCGAGGTCGCCGGTGCCCTTCATGTCGTAGCTGTGCAGCTCCGCACGCGGGTCAAGTGCGGCGATGAGCAGCAGCAGCCGCAACAGGAACGTCTTGCCCATGCGCGGGATGGCGCCGATGACACCGGCGATGAACATGAGCGTGACTTCAACCCAGCGTCCGCGCTGATCCGTGCCGTAGGGGACGGGCTTGAACAGGTCCACGGTGCCGGACTTCAGCAGCGGCCACGCGGGCTTCGGCGCGGACTTCAGGTCCTGGTCACCGACCCACAGCACCAGGCGCCCGGTGTGCTCATCGGAGACGGCCTCAGGCCACACACACCCCAGCGGCCGACGCAGACCCGACGCGAGCCGCTCCCTGCGTTCGATCACGTCGGTGACGGTCACGCCGAAGGGGAGATTTCCTTCCGCGCGCCAGCCGGGGCCGTCGCGGGTGATTGGGGCGGTGAACTCGAACCCGTCCCCACCCTTGGCCTGCGCCTGATTGATCGCCGGGATACCCAGCGAGCCGAGGGCCCGCAGCACGATGTCACTGGTGAGCTTGGACGCCTTGGGGACCTCCACCGCCCGGTGAATGACCGGGGCGTCGGCCTTGCGGCCGTTGACGCCCAACGCCAGCACCAGGGCGCCGACGGACAGCACTTGCAGCCAGTCCGGGGCCAGCACATACAGGGCGATGGCCAGGCCGAGACCGACGAACATGCCCAGCACCGCAACCAGGGTCCGCAGCCTCACGCGGCCGTCACGCTGCCGGGACAGCTTCAGGTACTCGGCCGCGTCCTCGCGGCGCACGGCCGCCAGGCGGACCGGTTCGCCCTCGCGGTCGGCCATCCACCGCATGGTGCCGCCCACGAACCGGGCCAGCCCCGTCGGGGCCTGCATGGTCAGGCGGGCGGCGTAGACCGGTGAGCGCAGGGTGTGGTAGCCGATGGTGTGCGCGTAGTGGCGGGCCACCCACGCCGACGCGGTCTTGAGTTCCGCCACCGACCGCAGCCACAGCGGGACGACCGGGCGCCGCTTGGCCGCAGCGAGCCGACCCAGGTATCCGGGCCCCGCCTTGGCCGTGCCGGGCTTGTCGACCATGACGGGCGTGGCCGGGTCGCCGGACTCGGCGTCGGTCGGAGCGGGTTCGCGGGCAGCACGGGCCTTGTCCAGGTCGACCACATCGGCCCCGCGGTCGGCTGCCATCTCGGCTTCCATCCGGTTGAACAGTTCGTTGTCGTCGTCGGGATGCTTCACTGAAGGTCCTTCCAGTGGGAGGGATGAGCGGGCCCGGTCGGCGCTGTGGAAGGTGAGCGGCCGGGCCCGTTACGTGATCAAGCTGCGCGCTGCGCGTCGGCATAGGCACAGGTCACGCACATGCCGAGCGAGGTGGGGATGACGTAGCCCGCATCTCGACCGCATTCGGGACAGGTGCGGCGGGCGGTGTTGGCCTTCTCCAGCGCCGCCCACTTCGCCGGCGTCATCGGCCGCACGGGCTTGGCGTCTTGGATGCGGTAGAGGTAGGCGACCAGCGGCTCCCGCCGTCGGCGTGGCCGTTCGAGTTGGGCGGCCACGTCCTGGCCGCCGGGGCGCAGACCTTGTGCGCGGAGTTGGCGGCGGGTGGCGTATCCGTCCGGGGCCACGCGCCACCGGTACACCGGCAGCGCCCCCATCAGGCCACGCGCTTCCAGGCGGCCCGCAGGCGGACCTCGGAGGCGGAGTGGCCAGCAGCGCGGAAGCGGGCGGCCATCTCGCGGTAGGACAGGGCTGGCGTCTCGCTGTGACGGATCTGGTCGACGAGGGTGTCAAGGGCCTCGTCGGTGAGGGCGGGTGCCGTCTCCAGCACGGGAACCGGCTCCGTGGGTCCCCACACGGGGAGTTCCCAGCGGGGCGTGACGCCGGGCGTGACGCGGCTCGTCACGCTGGTCAGCGCCCTGCCTGTGTCCTCACCCTGCCGCGTGGTCTCCAGCGTCGACCACGCCCGCGAGAGGGTTCGTGCGGTCTTGGCCTGGACGCGTGCGACGCGGGCGCCGGCACCCGTCACGGCCGTCAACCGGGTCTCCTCGGTGACCGCCTCGGCCCGCAGCCGGGCCCGGGCCACGGCCGCCTCGTCGCGGGCCTCCTGCTGGATACCTCGGATGGCGTCCAGCGCCCCGGGGGTGAGCGCGGTGCGCTCCCACAGCCCGTGCACCAGCCACAGCGCCTTTGCCGCGACGGGCAGCCACGCCACGGCCAGCCACGCGCCGGCCGATTCCTCGGTGGTGAGGGCGTGGGCTACCAGGACACCGGTTGCGACCAGGCCGAAGAACCAGCCCACGCCGGTCACGGCAGGGTTGTGGTCGCCCTGCGCGGCAAGGCGCCGTTCGTAGGCGAGGGTGGTCAGCCATCCGCCATCGATCCCGAGGCCGACGACCAGGGCGACCGGCCACGGCACCGACGTGCCGAGCCACATCATGACCACGGCCAGGGTGAGCACCATGGACACGGCCGTCATCGCGACGGCCGGCAGAACGGTCTTGGCGCTCATGGGGTGGCCCCTTCCTGCTCGCGCACGTCCACGGCCGCGATCAGGACGACCGGCGTGCCGGCGTCGCCGTGCTTCTGGCTGTCCTCAATCCAGGACCACTCGGCACCGGGCGCCACCTCGTAACCGAGGTAGGCCAGTGCCTCCCGGCGCTCCGCCACGGTGGGCACCTGGCCGGACTCCCACCGGACAGTCGGCCACTCGGTCTCGCTGTACAGGACGTCGGACAGGCGCCACGGCCCGCCATCGCTCGACATATGCGCGGTCAGCGTGTTCACAGCGCGCCACCCGCCGTGATCAAGGCCGCAAGGATGAGCAGCGCCCCGCCGGCGCAGGTCAGGTCGACCGCACGGCGCAGGCACGTGAACTTGGCGACTGCCAGCCGGGACAGTCCGGCGATGTCGGCAGCAAGGTCGGTCGCGACGGCGTCGGTGATCTCCTCAGCCGTGAGCGTGGCCCACAGCGGGAACCCGTGCCGGCCGCGCACGTTCGGCCGGGTCGAGTGCAGCAGCAGACCGGCCGCCGCGACCAGCAGCGCGATACCGGCCCCACCCGCGAGGTAGGCGGGCAGGTTCAGCGGCAGGTCCCGGGCGACCGTCCACGCGCCGGCGAGCACCGCGCCGACGAACGCCAGCAAGAGACCGGTCTTGGTGTCGGTCCGCGTGATCTCCGCCTTCACTTCCGCATGCGCTGCGGTCAGGCTCCGTGTGGTGGCGCTCATGCGGCACCCCCGGACAGGGTCGCGGCGTCAGTGCGGTTGGCCACGGCGAGACGCGCGGCCAGCGCCCGGCGGCGGGCCCGGCGGAGACGCCGGTTGTCCAGCTCGGTCGGGATGCGGTCCAGGGTGATGATCTGCGCGTCCAACAGGTCAACGTCCGCCAGGATGACGGGCATCTCCTGCTCGATCGCGTCCAGCTCAGCGTCCGTCGGCTCGGTCCAGTCGGCGAACGCGGTAACAGCGTCCTGAACAGTGACGATGTGGTTCATTGGGTCGTGTTGTCCTCTCACAGGTGAACGGCCCGAACCGTGCCCCCGGTGTTCGAGCACCGGGGGCACTTGCCGTTGAAGTCGGAACATCCGGCTCCCCTCAGCGCTGCTCGTACGAGACGAGCAGCGGAGGCAACCGGCCGCAGCAGGCGTAGAGGGCGCTGCGGAGGATTGAGCGCAGTCCGTTACCGCGCGATCCGTCTTTTCGACTCGGGGAGACGGGGCCCACCTATGCAGTTCTCAAGGAACGACCAGCTCAGGGCCCACCCGGAAGCGAGCCATCCCGAACCGACACGGCCGCGAAGGGCCGCTGTTTGCACACCGCAAATCGGGAGTGACCCTTCATCTGGTGCGCACCAGCAGATTGGCATCTGGTGCGCACCAGAGTCAAGGTGGTTCGCCGATTCGATCGGTGAACGCCCCTTGCGGTGCATCTCCAGGAGACAGTTCGAGGTGGGGGTGTCGGTAGCCAACAGGGCTTAACTCTCGGCCTGTTAACCCCTGTTGACCTGCGGCGATGTGAGGCACCATGGGAAAGGCAGTGATCGGAACTAACGCCGGGCGGTGGCCTGTGAGTTCAGGACTTCGGAGTGCGCGGACTGCGCGCGGCTGGTCTCAGGAGCGACTGGTTCGCGAGATCGAGCGGTATGCCCGCCAGCACGTCACTGACGTTGCCTCCACCGCGAGTTTGCGGGTGTACGTGTCCGAGTGGGAGAACGGCAAGCGCACCATCTCCGACCGCTATGCCGAGATCCTGCGACGCCTCCTCGGAGTCACGGACTCCGAGCTGAGAGGAGGTGTGGATGCCGGTGCCGTGCTGCCCGTGGTCGACGGCTACGACGAGCTGTTGAGCAGGATCGATTCAGCCAGCAGCGTCAGTGGGTCCATGGTGAAGGCGTTCAACGACCAGACCGAGGTGCTGCGCACCATGGACCGTCAGATGGGAGCGTCCGGCCTTGTGGACCAAATGACGGGCCACCTTGCCCGTCTGGAAGACGCGCTGAACTTCGCGGTGCTGCCCAGCACGCGTCGACCTGTGGCCCTTGCGCTTGCGGGGGCCTCGACCCTGGCGGCGTGGCAGGCGATCGACTCCGGTGCGGTCGAACGTGCTTGGCGGCACTACGAGACGGCGAAGCGGGCGGCACACGACGCTGAGGCCCCGATGTATCTGGCGCATGCCATGGCAGAGCAGGCCTACGTGCTGTGTGAGGCTGGTCGGCCGGCACTCGGCGTCGAGCTGGTTCGCGACGCGCAACGCACCCTGGGGCAGGCGGGATCGCCCCGTCTCCGGGCATGGCTACATGCCGCAGAGGCGGAGATATGCGCTCACGTGCCGGGAATGGCGGACGACAGCCGACGTGCGCTCGATGCTGCGATGGCGAGCATTCCGCCAGGCCCCGAAGACCGTGACCCGGACATGCTGAGCATCTTCCTCAACAGTGCCCACCTGACTCGGTGGCATGGCAACGTCTTGGCTCTGCTGGGCGACGAGGGCGCGGTGACGAGCCTCTATGACGCCCTGGAAGTCGTCGACCCGACGTTCGTGCGTGCGCAAGCCGGCCTGCATGCAGACCTGGTCCAAGCTCACTTGGTGCGAGCCGAGTATGACGACGCACATACTCACCTGCGCCAGGCGCGGTTGCTGGCGAGCCGCACCGGCTCGGTGCGGCAACGCCGTCGAGTCGACTTGCTCAGTGCGCGGCTGTGAGCCCCTTCTTGCCGCGATTCGCCAGGATGTGGAGCAGAGCTACAAGCGTCCCGGAGCCCATCAGCTCACCACGGGCCATGAGTCCCGGGATGTCGACCAAGGGGACCCACTCGATGTGGCCGGCCTCTTCAAGGTCAGTCGGCGAACCGACCTGCTCAGCCCCGTGACCCACGAAGATTTCGTGAGGCGAGTCGACCATGCCGACCATCGGCTGATAGGTGACGACGTGCTCAAGTGACTTCGGCCGCCAACCCGTCTCTTCCACGACTTCCCGAAGCGCCGTCTCGGCCGGGTCCTCGCCCTCGTCGACGATGCCGCCCGGGAGTTCCCAGCCGAACTGCTGCGGGACGAAGCGGTACCGCCACATCATCAACACGCGGTCCTGGTCGTCCAGCACCGCCGTAATGGCCACGTGGTGCAGCCTCACCACATGATGCTCGAACCGCTCCACGCCGGGCGGCTCGACATCCCAGAGCTGAAGCTTGACCCACCGATTGTCGTAGAGATCGCGTTCCCCGTGGATGCGCCAGGGCTCCAACCCGTCAGGAGCCTTGACGCTCACCCCGCCAGGTACCCGGTACGAACTACGGCCCCGAACCTCCAGAGCGCCCTCTGTCACGAGACGGGCGAGGACTTGCCGGAGTGCCGTTCGACCGATGCCGAGTTCTTCCGTCAGGGTGCGTTCCGAGGGGAACTTGTCACCGGGCGCGTACTGACCCGAGGCGAGCCGTTCGCGGAGCGTCTCGTAGACCTTGGTCGTCTTCGGTCCCATTCGCGGAACACTCTCCGTTCTGCAGTGGTGCGTACCAGCGTAGCGGGCAAGAGTCGCACCGCCCCGGTTGGTGAGAACCTCCGAACGCGACGAGTCATTCGACTATCACGCGGAGTCCAAGGAGTCCTCTTCGAATCGGAGCGCCATTTCCGCGCGGTCCAATAAATCCTCATAGGTCAGGACCTGAATCCGACTGAGATGAGAATTGAACGTGCGAATGATTTGATCTATTTGCTTCCTGCTGTAGTCCGGCACGTGTTTCGAATGGCCGATCACCACCGTTCCGCAGAGGCGACTCATGTCGTACTCGACGCCATGCTCGTTACGGAAAGCCTGCTCCATGGCGGCGCCTTGCTGATCGAGTTGTTTGATGTAGTTCATCAATTGGCCGACCGCCAGATGTACATCGTTTCCAACAACCTGGTGATTCCGGTGCTTCTTGACTAGGTCCTTGATGTTCGGACCTTTTAGTTCCACGACGTGGAGAGCCCCGGTCGCCTCAACGAGAGGGATGTCATACTCGTCGAGCATCGTGAGATTTCTTCGATGGGCGATGCCAACGTATTGACCACCGAAGATCCAGGTATGCCCTTCGAGGGCGCCCTGCATATCTCTTTCTGTGGTTCTTGGGTCGACGGCCCTTTGTTTGAGGTCTGCAAGGATTCCTCGCCTGCGAGCGATAACGGCGGCCTCAACGGCACTGAGGCCGGACGCGGACGCGGTAAGAGCCTTGACGACGGAGGCGAGATCCTCGTGCCCTGCCAAAGCTGCACCCAATGCTCCTGGGTCGAGATCACCGCTGTCCAAGAGCGAGAGTATTGTGGCGGATGCAGAGGCTGCGTCAATGAGGCGGTATTTACCTGCCGTGCTGAATGCTCCGGACAGGAAGGCTGCCAGCGTTTCGATCTCCCCGTTTTCGCAGTACCAGCGCGACTTGGGGTTCTCGAAGTCGAATTCATTAGAGCCGGGTATGCGTCCGAAGGACTCCAGGCTAAGTTGTTCGCTCCTGATCTCGCCAGTCAGTGGATTCCCGAAGCGGGAAATTGTGGCCTTCTTGAATACATCCCGACCATTCTTGATGGTTACATTTATCGCCCCAAAGCGTCCCTCTTCTTCGCTTGGAGCCAAACTCCAAGCAGTTACATCTTCTGTCGACATGAGCCCCCCAGGTGCATGGCGTACGGATCGAAAGGGTGACACACGTGACCGTGTGTTAGCTAGAGAAAGCCACGTCGTCTTAGGCGAATCGAACAAATGGCTGATTGCCTGAGACCGCGTTTGAGATCTGCCGTGTCCCGTCGCTGAGGCGCTGGTTGAACTCACCGTGAGCGGTGTTGGGGGTGGGTATCCGTCGGACCTGACGGATGAGCCGTGGGCGCTGGTGGAGCCGTTGCTTCTACGTGGTGCGAATCGGGTGTCGACTCGCAGTCCGTCCGTACTGCCGACACCGTCCCCGCTGCCACCAGGGCTTCGATGCGGGCAAGAAATTGAAGGGCCGCAAGCGGTTCACCGTCACCGACACCCTCGGCCTGCTCCTGTCCGTCCACGTCGTCGCGGCGAGCATGCAGGGTCACGACGGAGCGAAGCCCGTTGCTGTGGACCAGGCTCGATCACCCCGGCGTCAAGAAGGTCTGGGCCGACCAGGGCTTCGCCGGCCGCCTAGTCGAGTGGGCCGCTCAGATTCTCGGCCGAGACCTGGAGATCGTCCGCAAGGACCCCGACCAGCGCGGCTTCCAGGTCCAGCCCAGCCGGTGGGCAATGGAGCGCACCTTCTCGTGGCTCTCCGTCCACCGGCGCCTCGCCCGGGACTACGAGATCAGCCCGGCCCACTCCGAGACGATGATCCGATGGGCCATGATCGGCATCATGGTCCGCCGGCTCACCCGGGGCGGTGCTGCGACGCGCCCCGGCCCACGACCGCTTGTGCAGCAACCTTTGTAGACAGTCCGCCAGCCCCTCGCCGACGGCAGCCGTTGTCGGCGCTTCGCCCCAAATAGGCCCAGGTGCCGATCCGGCGCAGGTGCATGCTCTGCCGTTGGGGTGCAAGCTGGAAGAAGATCCAGCTGGAGTCGAATCGGCTGCGAGGGATGGAAATGTCTAGGTTGAATCCATCAACTCGAGAAAATTCCCTAAGTGCGAGCGATGTGGCCCAGCGGCAATTGGATACCTATAGGCACCTTTATCGAGAGGCCCCGTCACTCTCCGATACATTTCAGGTGAATAGTGCGGCGTTCGAATACTGTCGCCGAGTGAGGCACTTCTCCCTGATCATTCCATATACGATCGACCATAGAATCCTGGTCGAGAGGATATTTCTGAATGAAGGCATATTGTGGACTCTTTTGGGTGAGGGTCTAAGGCAGGATGCGCAAGAAGACTTCATCGTTGCGGCCAATGAGATAGCTCAGGAGGCATTGTCGGGCATCCAGTTGGCCGATATTGTTCCTATTGCTTTCTTGTCTCATGCCTTTCAGTGCAACGGGCGTGAGTGGACCCATAAAGGCATTGCCTTCATGGGTAGGATACGGGGTCGAGACACCGATCAGAAGTTGCTAAGCGTGAAGCGAACTCGCGCTCAGCTCATCGATATCGACACCCCTCTCGGTTCGGTCACTCCGTCTCAGAACGCGAAGGTTTTGAGTGTGGCGCAAGAGCACCTGGCAAGTAAAGAGAGGGGCCAGATTCCATTCCATGACAATGAAATATCCCAGAATGAGCTATATCGAGGCCGGTATCAATTTCATGACATGGTCATCAAGCCAGTCATGCGCGCTGCATCCAAATATGTGTGCGAGCAGAGTCTTGGTGATGTGGCCAGAGTGACTGACGAGGCCATACGGGAAGTTAATCCGCATTCGATAATTGATGTAGCATGCGGCGAGAATAGGCTATGTAATGCACTGGCAGAGAGGGGAGATATTCCAATCGTGGTCGGAAACGATGTGGCGTGGAGTCAGATCGAATTGATTCGGAAAACGCGCAGCTCGCCCCACCCTGCATCCTCGCTGCTTTATACGAACCACGACGCCACGGTTCTCCCTTTTGCTGACAAGACATTCTCCGTTGCCATCTGCAAGAATGTTTTGCATCACATGGCTTCAGCGGAGGCTGTGAGGGAATTGATTGGTGAGTGTGTCAGAATTGCCCATCGGGCGATAATTATCGAAGTTGCGGATCCAGCCGCCGAGCATTTGGGGAGTCGAATCATGCGCCACTACTATATTGACTTCCTCAGGGATGGAGCGGTCAAGTTCTATTCGAGACGGGAGCTTGAAGAGTTCACGGATAGAGATGAGCTTCGTGAGCGATTCCTCATGTCGACCGTTCAAGGCGTATATCAATTTGCCGTATTTGACTCTTAGGCCGTCCGGCAGATACCCGCCCCCAGAACCACTCACGCGGGGCTCAATGACCCCACCAGCCCCGGGATGCGGCAGATCTCAAACGCGGTCTGAGTGTCGCGCGCTGACTGAGGTGCGAAGCCCTGCGCTGGGGGCCGACTCGGCCTCTCTGAACCAGAGAGAGCGGGACAGGCAGTGCGGGCTCGGTTGTGAGGATGTGCGTTCGCCTGAATGCAGGTGTGCGCAGTTGCGATGATGTGGCCATGCCGACGCTCGGAACGCCTCTACCAGCTGCACTCATCCCCGACTGCACCGAACCGGAAGCTCACCACGCGGCCTACAGAAGCGCCAAGAACAACGACGCGATCTTCGTAGGCATCGCTCGTCAGGGCCGACGGTGGAAGGTGGAGCTTGACGCTATGTCCAGCAGCGGGCCCACCATCCCGGACGAAGCAGTGACAGTCTTGCGGTCAGCAGCTGAGGCTTTGGTACTCACCGACACGGTGACGCAGGCCAACATTGCGCCTGACTACATCTCCATGTGGGCGATCGAGACTGAGCAGAGGGCGCGCGAGATCGCGGCTGCGTTCCATGCCGCTCTGCACGGTCTCCGGCAGCTATACATCGCCGTTCCGAGCCGGCGCTGAAGGGCCTGGCCGGTAGCGTCTGGACGAGACGTGGACGGCTGAGGCTAAGTCTGCTCTCGCCTAACTCATCTGCGCTGGTCACAGCAGGTCAGAAAGCCTGTTCCTGAGTGGACTGTAAATCTGCCGGCTCAGCCTTCCCAGGTTCGAATCCCGGCGCCGCCACCCTGGGGAAGACCCCCTCGCATCTGCGGAGACGTAGACGCAAGGAGGTCTTCGTCTTTGTCGTCGACGGGCACCGCCCTGGCAAGTGATCCACATCACCTGACCTGACCGGGGTGTCGAGACGCCGCTGACAAGAACTCATCCCTTTCCGCGGATGAGCGGCCTGGGGATACAGAGCGACAGAGCGACTGCATTCTGCATAAGTGGGCACATGCCGTGGTCGAGCCGCGCGGTAATCCGCCGGGACGTTAACACTGCATGCCGCACCGCAATGCAATAACGCGGCGCCCCGGTGGATGTCACGCGCAGGCCGGTTGCGGGCCCCATCCCGCTCGGCGCGCATGCCCACTCCGAGCAGATGTCATCGCAGCTCAGGGGCCTGATCTGAGGTCGACCACGGCGGCGGATCCTTCCGCGGCGGATGCGCGTAACCCCAGGGAAATAAGCGTCCAAGACCTGACGCAAAAAGAAAGGCAAGGAACTCTCTCCTTGCCACTCTCAACTTATAGCACGAGGGGGGCCTTGCGGCAAGCCCCCCCCTCGTCCCGCAGAATCACCGGCCGAAGCGGAAATTCGCGGGGATTTGGGGGATGAGATGTTCGACGTGATCGTGGTCGGCGGGGGACCCACCGGCATGATGCTGGCCGGCGAGCTTCGGCTGCGCGGTGTGCGGGTGGCCGTGCTGGAGAGGCTGGCGGAGCCGACCGGGCAGTCCCGCGCGCTCGGCATCCATGTGCGCAGCATCGAGCTGATGGACCAGCGCGGTCTGCTGGAGCGTTTCCTCTCACACGGCAAGAAGTACGAGACCGGCGGGTTCTTCGCCGCCCTGGGCACGTCGTGGCCCAGCCGGATGGACACCGCGCATTCCTACGTCCTCGGCATCCCGCAGAGCACCACCGAGCGGCTGCTGACCGAGCACGCCACCGAGCTCGGCACCGAGATCCGGCGCGGCTGCGAGCTGGTCGGGCTGGGCCAGGACGAAGACGGTGTGACCGCCGAGCTGGCCGACGGCACGCGGCTGCGCTCGCGCTACCTCGTCGGCTGCGACGGCGGCCGCAGCACCGTGCGCAAGCTGATCGGCGTGGACTTCCCCGGTGAGCCCGCCAGGATCGAGACGCTGCTGGGCGAGATGGAGCTGGCCACGCCGCCGGAGGAACTGGCGGCCATCACGGCCGAGGTGCGCAAGACCGAGTGGCGGTTCGGCTCCATGCCGCTCGGGGAGGGACGGTACCGCGTCATCGTGCCCGCCGAGGGGCTGGCCGAGGACCGTTCGGTCCCGCCGACCCTCGAGGAGTTCAAGGAGCGGCTGCGGCACTTCGCCGGCACGGACTTCGGTGTGCACTCGCCGCGCTGGCTGTCCCGGTTCGGCGACGCCACCCGGCTGGCCGAGCACTACCGCGTCGGCCGCGTCCTGCTGGCCGGCGACGCGGCGCACATCCACCCGCCGACCGGCGGACAGGGCCTCAACCTCGGTATCCAGGACGCGTTCAACCTCGGCTGGAAACTCGCCGCCGAGGTGCGCGGCTGGGCACCGGAGGGCCTGCTGGACAGCTACCACTCCGAACGGCGCCCGGTCGCCGCCGCCGTGCTGGACAACACCCGTGCGCAGACCGAACTGCTGCGCTCCGAACCAGGGCCGCGGGCCGTGCGCCGACTGGTCGGGGAGCTGATGGACTTCGAGGAGGTGAACCGGTACCTGATCGAGAAGATCACCGCGATCGCGGTCCGCTACGACTTCGGTGAGGGCCACGAACTTCTCGGCCGGCGCCTGCGGGACGTGCCTCTGAAGCGGGGGCGCCTCTACGAGCTGATGCGCACCGGCCGCGGGGTGCTGCTCGACCAGACCGGCCGGCTGTCGGTGGCCGGCTGGGCGGATCGGGTCGACCACGTCGTCGACGTCAGCGAGGAACTCGACGTGCCCGCGGTGCTCCTGCGGCCCGACGGCCATGTGGCCTGGGTCGGCGAGAACCAGCAGGAGTTGCTCAGCCGCCTGCCGAGGTGGTTCGGCACGGCAACCGGCTGAGCCCGGTGTGGTCCCCCGGCCTGGAGGCCGGGACGTCGCGAGGGGGGGCGGGAATTCATCAGGCCGTCGAGCTTCGGCAACTGACGTCACGTCACAGTGGGCGGTCGTCATCTGCGCCAGGACTCACCGGCCACCGCACTGGCCGTCGACGTACCGATGGGGACCTCGTGAGTACCGATGGGGACCTCGTGAGCGGCAGGAGGAGGACAGGGGCGGCATGCCCGGGCCGCTCGCGCGGCACACTGGCTCCATGTCCTCCCGCCGCAGAACCTGCCCCGAGTGCCGCCGCGAGATCGCCGTCGTCGCCGGGCGGTACGCGCGCCACGACCCGCCCGGCGCACGGGAGCACGGCGAACTCACCTCATGCCCGGGCTCGCGCCGCCAGGCCAGGCCCGGCCCGGAGCAGCCGTCCCTCGACGGCTACGCGGTACCGGACTTCCCGGGCCAACTGCCCTTGTTCTAGGCCGCTCCCGGCGCCCGGACATCCATCCATGCCACCAGCCCGGGCGCTGAACCGCTGCACATGCCGGCGGTCTCCAGTCGCACGAGGGGATGCCCGGCGTGCGCCCGCCTCCGGCATGCTCAGTTGCCCGCCACCGACTTCACGGCCACGGGCACCGGCGCGGGTCCGCTGATCAGCTCGAGAGTGAGCCCGGCCGTCGCGGGGGTGTCCACCAGCTCCGCCAGTACGGCGGCCACGTCGTCGCGCGGGATCGGGCCGCGGCCCGTGTGCGCCTCCAGGCGTACGAGGCCGGTGCCTGCGTCGTCGGTGAGCTGGCCGGGGCGCAGGATCGTCCAGTCGAGGGCGTTCAGGCCACGCACGTAAGCGTCCGCCTCGCCCTTGGCGCGCAGGTACGCGTCGAAGACCTCGTCGCCCTCGTGCCGCGGGTCGGCGCCCATGGACGACACGACCACGAAGCGCTGTACGCCCGCCTCCACCGCCGCGTCCGCGAAGAGGATCGCCGCGGCCTTGTCCACCGTCTCCTTGCGGGCCACCCCGCTGCCCGGACCCGCGCCGGCCGCGAACACCGCCGCGTCGGCACCCCGCAGCCGTTCCGCGACCTCGTCCACGGACGCCGACTCCAGGTCGAGCACGACCGGTTCGGCACCGGCCTCCCGCAGATCGTCGGCCTGTTCGGCCTTACGGATGATCCCCGCTACCTCGTCTCCGCGCGCGGCGAGCAGCCGCTCCAGCCGCAACGCGATCTGACCATGACCACCAGCGATGACAATGCGCATGCTTTCGACCGTACGCCCGGACGCCCCCATCCGCCGCACGACGCCGGCCCCGCCCCCGAAGCCCCACCGTCCGACGGCGTCATGACATTTCCCCCCGCCCCTGTCGCGGCAGCCCCAGCTCCACCGAGGTGGCCGAACTGCAGTACTCCCGCACCGCGCTGGTCCGCGCCACCACGCGCCCCTGGTGCACCACCACCCGGCTGTACCCCAGCGACAGCGCCCCGGCCAGCCGGTCCCCGCGCACCGCGAGCAGCTCAGCCGGGAAGCCCGCCTCCACCCGTACCTCGGGCAGCCCCAGCACCGCCCGCGCCGACCCGCTGACCGCGTCGTACGCCTCCTCCGGGGACAGCCCGTTGCGCGAGGCCAGCAGGAACGCCGCCTCCAGCGGGTCGCCGCGCCCCACCGGGTTCGACACGTCCCGCAGCGCCCCGCTTCCGGCGGCCACCCGGACCCCGGCCGCGCGCAGCAGCCGCACGGGAGCCGCACCCCGCCGGTCCACACCACCGCAGCCCCCCTGCGGCAGGCACACCACCGCCACCCCGGCCGCCGCGAGCTGGTCCGCGATGCGCGAGGCCACCTCGGAAGGCAGCCGGCCGAGATCACCGCACGGGCTGAGGGTCACTCCGGAACGCAGCCCGCCCGCCATCGCCGCGAGCCGGGCCAGCCGTGCCGGATCCCCGGCGTCCGTGTGCAGGTCGACCGGACAGCCGTGCTCGGAGGCCACCTCCAGGACCGCCTCCACGTATCCCGTCGGATCCGGGTCGAGATCCGGCCGGCCGCCCACGACCGAGGCGCCCATCTTCACCGCGTCCCGCAGCATCGCCAGCCCGTCCGCCCCGGCCACCCCGGTCAGCACCCGGGGCATCGCCGCCGTGGTCAGCTCGGCCAGCCCCCGCAGCGCCCGCCGGGCCTGCAGCACGGCCTCCAGCGCGCTCAGTCCCTGGACGTCCCCCACACGCACGTGGGCCCGCACCGCCGTCGCGCCGTGCCCGAGCTGGAGCAGCGCTGCCTCGGTCGCCCGGCGCTGGACGTCCCGGGGCTCGTGGGAAACCGGCCCCTCCAGGTCGGCCGACAGGGCCGTGTCGGCGTGGGAGTGCGGCTCGGCCGGGGCCGGCAGCAGCAGATAGCCGCCGAGATCCAGCCGCGCCCCGCCCGAGCGTGTGCCGCCCGTGGCCAGGCTGCCGGCCGTGCCGACCGCCTCGATACGTCCGCCGCTCAACCGGACGTCCACGGTCCGGCCGTCGGTGAGCCGCGCCCCGCACAGCAGCAGCGACGACGGGTCGGCCGGACCCGGGGCGGGCGAGGGGGGTGGCGGTGGCTGCGGCTGGCTGTCGGGCATCGCGCTCCAGAGGCTCGGGCTGCGCATGCGAGGACGCATGATCACTCAGAGTGAGTCGAGCCTAGGACGGCCGTACGCCGGTGTCGGGGAGGAGCGCAATAGTCGTACCGGTGTGGTCCGCCGCGTTGAACGTGACACGGACGAGGCGGCTGGGAGGACGGTCCATGCGTCCGGGGCGGGTGCCTCGAAACGGATTTGGGCGAACGGCGGCGGAGCGTGTAATGTCTTCATCGCTCGCCCCAATAGCTCAGTCGGCAGAGCGTCTCCATGGTAAGGAGAAGGTCAACGGTTCGATTCCGTTTTGGGGCTCTGGTGTGAACGGTTCCCGTCGCGAGACGGGGTCCGATCGCATCGCAGCGGTGTAGCTCAGTCGGTAGAGCAAGCGGCTCATAATCGCTGTGTCACCGGTTCAAGTCCGGTCACCGCTACTGACAGTAGCCGATTGCGGGGTCGGTCCTTCGATCGGCTACTCTTTCTTGCGTTAAACCATTCCATCCGTTCGTCAAGGAGCACTCACGTGGCTGCCACCGACGTCCGCCCGAAGATCACGCTGGCCTGCGTGGAGTGCAAGGAGCGGAACTACATCACCAAGAAGAACCGGCGTAACAACCCGGACCGTCTTGAGATGAAGAAGCACTGCCCGCGTTGCAATGCGCACACCGCGCACCGCGAGACGCGATAAATCAGGCTCGTACGCGAGGCCGTCCCCGAGTGTCGGGGGCGGCCTCGCGTCGTTGAGTCACCCGTACCGTTCAGTAGCGCAATCAGGAGGTGCCGGGCCATGGCGCTCGACCAGTCCTTCGTGGGGCGGACGTATCCGCCCACCGAGCCCTACGAGGTGGGCCGGGAGAAGATCCGTGAGTTCGCCGAAGCGGTCGGGGACACCAACCCGGCGTACACGGACGCGGAGGCCGCCAAGGCGCTCGGCCACCCCGACGTGATCGCTCCGCCGACCTTTGTCTTCTCGATCACATTCAAGGCCGCCGGGCAGGTCGTCCAGGACCCGCAGCTCGGTCTGGACTACAGCCGGGTGGTGCACGGCGACCAGAAGTTCGCCTACCGCCGCCCCGTCCGCGCCGGCGACCGGCTCACGGTCACCTCGACCATCGAGGCCGTCAAGTCCCTCGCGGGCAACGACATCCTGGACATCCGTGGTGAGGTGCACGACGAGGCCGGCGAGCACGTCGTGACCGCCTGGACCAAGCTCGTGGCCCGCGCGGCCGAGGAGGCGTGAGCGATCCGATGACGGCGAAGATCTCCTACTCCGACGTCGAGGTCGGCACCGAACTGCCCGCCCAGACCTTCCCCGTGACCCGCGCGACCCTCGTGCAGTACGCGGGTGCCTCCGGCGACTTCAACCCGATCCACTGGAACGAGAAGTTCGCCAAGGAGGTCGGCCTGCCGGACGTCATCGCGCACGGCATGTTCACCATGGCGGAGGCGATCCGCGTCGTCACCGACTGGGTCGGCGACCCGGGCGCGGTCGTCGAGTACGGCGTCCGGTTCACGAAGCCCGTCGTCGTCCCGAACGACGACCAGGGAGCCGTGATCGAGGTCGCCGGCAAGGTCGCGGCCAAGCTCGACGACAACACGGTCCGCGTGGACCTGACGGCGACGAGCGCCGGGCAGAAGGTGCTGGGCATGTCGCGGGCGGTCGTACGGCTGGCCTGAGAACAGCGATGCGAGGTGAGGGGGCGCTCTTCATTACGGGGCGCTCCCTCACCCGTATCAGGGGCGGCCCCTGACCGTAGGAATTTCCGGCACCCGCTTGACGCAGTTAGTGATTGAGTACTAACTTACTTGCATGGTCAGGATGAGTGCGGAGGAGAGGCGCGAGAGTGTCATCCACGCGGCGATGACCGAGTTCGCCCGCGGCGGCTACCACGGCACGTCGACCGAGGCGATCGCCCGGCGCGTCGGTGTCTCGCAGCCGTACCTCTTCCGGCTCTTCCCGGGCAAGAAGGCGATCTTCCTGGCGGCGGCCCAGCGGTGTGTGGAGGAGACCATCCGCACCTTCGCGGAGGCCTCCGAAGGGCTCGAGGGTGAGGAAGCCCTGCACGCCATGGGGAACGCGTACACCAAGGTCATCGAAGAGCGGCCCGAGCGGCTCCTGATGCAGATGCAGATGTACGTCGCCGTGAGGGCCGCCGAGGAAGAGGGCGACCACGAGTTCGGCGAGTCGGTGCGCGCCGGCTGGATGCGACTGTGGGACACCGTCCATCTGCCGCTGGGGGCCGACATCGGCGAGACGACGACCTTCATGGCGTACGGGATGCTCATCAACTGCCTGGCGGCCATGGGCTTCCCGCCCGAGCACCGGGTCTGGGAGGGGCTGTACCCGTCGGCGCGGCTCAAGGGCCGGCTGGAGCACTGAGAAGACGAGGCGAGGGCTTGCGCCCTTTTATGACCGCGAAAGTTAGTAATCAATAACTAATCGATCAAGCGAATCACTCACTCCTGGGGGAGCGATGTCAGAGCAGACCGCACGTCGCGGAGGAGCCGCCTGGGCCCTCGTCATCACCAGCGTCGCCGGATTCATGGCGGCTCTCGACAACCTCGTCGTCACCACCGCCCTGCCCTCCATCCGTGAGGACCTCGGCGGAGGCCTGCACGACCTGGAATGGACCGTGAGCGCCTACACGCTCACCTTCGCCGTCCTGCTGATGTCCGGCGCGGCCCTCGGTGACCGCTTCGGCCGCCGCCGGCTCTTCATCGCCGGACTCACCGTCTTCACCGGCGCCTCCGCGGCGGCGGCCATGGCGCCCGGCATCGACTCCCTCATCGCCGCCCGCGCCGTCCAGGGCGCCGGCGCCGCCGTGATGATGCCGCTGACGCTCACCCTGCTGACCGCGGCCGTGCCCGCCGCCAAGCGAGGCATGGCGTACGGCATATGGGGAGCCGTCAACGGACTCGCCGTCGCCTCCGGACCCCTGGTCGGCGGCACCCTCACCGAACACATCTCCTGGCAGTGGATCTTCTGGCTGAACGTCCCGCTGGGCCTGGCCCTGCTCCCGCTGGCCCGCCTCCGCCTCGCCGAGTCGCACGGCACCGGAGCACCGCTCGACATCCCCGGTACCCTGCTCGCCAGCGGCGGCCTCTTCGGCATCGTCTACGGCCTGGTCCGCGGCCCCGTCGACGGCTGGACCGGCACCCTGGTCCTGCTGGCCCTGTTCACCGGCTCCGCGCTGCTCGTCGCCTTCGTCCTCTACAGCATCCGTGCCAAGAACCCCATGCTCCCGATGCGGCTCTTCCGCTCCCGGGCCTTCGCCGGCATCAACGCGGCCAGCCTGCTGATGTTCCTCGGCATGTTCGGCTCGATCTTCCTGCTCAGCCAGTACATGCAGGGCGTCCTCGGCTACTCGCCCACCGAGGCGGGCCTGAGGATGCTGCCCTGGACCGGCATGCCGATGCTGGTCGCCCCGATCGCCGGCATCCTCGCCGACCGCATCGGCGGCCGCCCCGTCGTCGCCGCGGGCCTGTTCCTCCAGGCACTCGGCCTCGGCTACATGTCGGCCGTCGCCACGGCCGACGCCTCCTACGCCGCCCAACTGCCCGCCCTGATCGTCAGTGGTGTCGGCATGGCCCTGTTCTTCGCCCCTGCCTCGCACCTGGTGATGTCCAGCGTCCGAACCCAGGAGCAGGGAATCGCCTCCGGAGCCAACAACGCCCTGCGCGAGGTGGGCGGAGCGCTCGGCATCGCCGTCATGGCGTCGATCTTCGCGGCCCAGGGCGGATACGAGACCGGCCAGACCTTCGTCGACGGCATGCGGCCCGCGCTGATGACGGGCTCCGCCGTGGTGGCCCTGGCGGGAGTCGCGGCCCTGGCCATCCCGACCCGGCGACGCACCGAGCGGCGGACCGCCCCCACCGAACCGACGCCTGTACTCGAGACCGCCGCCCACTGACCCCGACGAACCGGCAACCAGACCGACGACCCGCAGGAGGAACGGCCGTGCCCACCCTTCCCTGGACCGTCCCCAACCCCCCGCCCCGCGACACCGAGGTGCACGTCTTCGCCTCTCGCTTCGAGACCCGCACCCTGTGGGGAGCGCTGAAATTCCTCGCCGGTACCCCCGCCGTCTGGCGGCAGGTGCGCAACAGCCCGGGCGCCTACGGAGCGACCCTGAAGGCGAAGCCGTTGCGACGGACCTTCTGGACGCTGTCCGCCTGGGAGTCGAAGGCCGCGCTCGCCACCTTCGTCCACTCGGGCGCCCACAAGCCGGTCGCCCGGGGCCTCGCTCCCCAGATGAAGGACGCGACCTTCACCACATGGCAGGCGAAGAGCGACGATCTCCCGCTCTCCTGGTCCGAGGCGTTCCGGCGCCTGCCCTGACAGCCCGCCCCCGTGCGGCCCCGTTCTTCACGAACGGGGCCGCACACACGCGTGCCGAGGAGCGTCAGTGCCGTCTCGTACTCTTGAGCCCGTGCAGGAACTCCACGACGCCCCCCTCGCCCCACTGACCACCTTCCGGCTGGGCGGCCCCGCCACCCGGCTGGTCACCGCGACGACGGACGACGAGGTGATCGCCGTCGTCCGTGAAGCCGACGAGGCGGGCACCCCACTGCTGCTCATCGGCGGCGGTTCGAACCTGGTCATCGGCGACAAGGGCTTCGAGGGCACCGCCCTCGTCATCGCCACCAAGGGCTACTCCCTCGACGGCACGAGCCTGGAGCTGGCGGCCGGCGAGGTGTGGACCGACGCCGTCACCCGCACGGTGGAGGCGGGCCTGGCCGGCATCGAGTGCCTGGCCGGCATCCCCGGCTCAGCGGGCGCCACCCCCATCCAGAACGTCGGGGCGTACGGCCAGGAGGTCTCCTCGACGATCACCGAAGTCGTCGCCTACGACCGCCGCACCGGCGAGACGGTCACCCTCGCCAATGAGGACTGCGCCTTCTCCTACCGCCACAGCCGCTTCAAGTCCGACCCCGAGCGATACGTGGTCCTGCGCGTCCGTTTCCGGCTGGAGGACGCCGACGGCCTCTCAGGCCCCCTCAAGTACGCCGAGACGGCCCGCGCCCTGGGTGTCGAACCCGGCGACCGCGTCCCGCTCGCGTCCGCCCGCGACACCGTGCTCAAGCTGCGCGCGGGCAAGGGCATGGTGCTCGACTCCGAGGACCACGACACCTGGTCGGCCGGCTCCTTCTTCACCAACCCGATCCTCACGGACACCGACTTCGACACGTTCCGCACGCGCGTGAAGCAGCGCCTCGGCGCCGAGGCCGAGCCCCCCGCGTACCCGGCGGGGGAGGGCCACACCAAGACCTCCGCCGCCTGGCTGATCGACAAGGCGGGCTTCACCAAGGGCTACGGCGACGGCCCCGCCCGCATCTCCACCAAGCACACCCTGGCCCTCACCAACCGGGGCACCGCGACCACGGAGGACCTGCTCGCCCTGGCCCGCGAGGTCGTGGCCGGAGTCCGCGAGGCCTTCGGGATCACGCTGGTCAACGAGCCGGTGACGGTCGGGTGCGCAGCCCGGCGTGGCGGGGTGCCTCCCCCAAGTTCGTGTCGGGGGGTGTCCGCCCGCAGCTGGTTGGCGCGTCAACGGACAGTCAATTGGTCTCCGACCCCATCGCGCCGTTCCGAGGACGGACACCCCCCGGCACGGCCCCGACCCACCACGAAACCGCAGGCGCTACGACAGCAACCAGTCGTCCACGCCCGCCAGCAGCTTCGCCTTCACATCCTCCGGCGCCGCCGACCCCCGCACCGACTGCCGCGCCAGCTCCGCCAGCTCCTCGTCCGTGAACCCGTGATGCTGCCGCGCGATCTCGTACTGCGCGGCAAGCCGAGAGCCGAACAGCAGCGGATCGTCCGCGCCCAGCGCCATCGGCACCCCCGCCTCGAACAGCGTCCGCAGCGGCACGTCCTCCGGCTTCTCATACACCCCCAGCGCCACGTTCGACGCCGGGCACACCTCACACGTCACACCCCGCTCAGCCAACCGCCGCAGCAGTCGCGGATCCTCCGCCGCCCGCACCCCGTGCCCCACCCGGTGCGCCCCCAGGTCGTCCAGACAGTCCCGCACCGACGACGGCCCGGCCAGCTCACCCCCGTGCGGCGCCGACAGCAGCCCGGCCTCCCGCGCGATCGCGAACGCCCGGTCGAAGTCCCGCGCCATGCCCCGCCGCTCGTCGTTGGACAGTCCGAAGCCGACGACCCCCCGGTCCGCGAACCGCACCGCCAGCCGGGCCAGCGTGCGCGCGTCCAGCGGATGCTTCATCCGGTTCGCCGCCACCAGCACCCGCATCCCGAGCCCCGTCTCCCGCGACGTCGTCTCCACCGCGTCCAGGATGATCTCCAGCGCGGGGATCAGCCCGCCCAGCCGCGGCGCGTACGACGTCGGGTCGACCTGGATCTCCAGCCACCCCGAGCCGTCCCGGACGTCCTCCTCCGCAGCTTCCCGCACCAGCCGCTGGATGTCCTCCGGCTCCCGCAGACATGAGCGCGCCGCGTCGTACAGCCGCTGAAAGCGGAACCAGCCCCGCTCGTCCGTCGCCCGCAGTCTCGGCGGCTCCCCACCGACCAGCGCCTCGGTCAGCGACTCGGGCAGTCCCACCCCGTGCTTGTCGGCCAGCTCCAGCACGGTCGTGGGCCGCATCGACCCGGTGAAGTGCAGGTGCAGATGGGCTTTCGGCAGCTCAGAGACATCACGTACACGCTCCATCCCAAGATCCTGCCGTACGCCTCAGCCGTCCCGGTAGCTGTTTGCCCGAACGTGGTCTTGCTCGCACGCGCACACGAGAAAGCGGGCCGCTCCCCGAAGGGGAACGGCCCGCTCCGAACTACTCACGTGAGTAGTCAGTCCCTGGCCTCCGCCAGCAGCTTCTGGATCCGGCTCACGCCCTCGACGAGATCCTCGTCACCCAGCGCGTACGACAGCCGCAGATACCCGGGCGTACCGAACGCCTCACCCGGCACCACCGCGACCTCGGCCTCCTCCAGGATCAATGCGGCCAACTCGACCGTGTTCTGAGGCCGGCGCCCTCGGATCTCCTTGCCGACCAGCTCCTTCACCGACGGGTACGCGTAGAACGCGCCCTCCGGCTCCGGGCACACCACGCCGTCGATCTCGTTCAGCATCCGCACGATCGTCTTGCGGCGCCGGTCGAACGCCTCGCGCATCTTCGCGACGGCGTCCAGGTCGCCGGAAACCGCGGTCAGCGCAGCCATCTGCGCGACGTTGGACACGTTCGAGGTGGCGTGCGACTGCAGGTTCGTCGCGGCCTTGATCACGTCCTTCGGGCCGATGATCCACCCGACCCGCCAGCCGGTCATCGCGTACGTCTTCGCGACACCGTTCACCACGACGCACTTGTCGCGCAGTTCGGGGAGCACCGCCGGCAGCGACACGGCGGAGGCGTCGCCGTAGACCAGGTGCTCGTAGATCTCGTCGGTCATGACCCACAGGCCGTGCTCGACGGCCCAGCGGCCGATCGCCTCGGTCTCCTGCTCGCTGTAGACCGCGCCGGTCGGGTTCGAGGGAGAGACGAACAGGACGACCTTCGTCTTCTCCGTACGGGCCGCTTCCAGCTGCTCGACGGTCACCCGGTAGCCGGTCGTCTCGTCGGCGACGACCTCCACCGGGACACCCCCGGCCAGCCGGATCGACTCCGGGTACGTCGTCCAGTACGGCGCGGGCACGATGACCTCGTCGCCCGGGTCGAGGATCGCGGCGAAGGCCTCGTAGATGGCCTGCTTGCCGCCGTTGGTGACGAGGATCTGCGAGACGTCGACCTCGTAGCCCGAGTCACGCAGCGTCTTCGCGGCGATCGCGGCCTTCAGCTCGGGGAGGCCGCCGGCCGGCGTGTAGCGGTGGAACTTCGGGTTCTTGCAGGCCTCGATGGCGGCCTCGACGATGTAGTCCGGCGTCGGGAAGTCGGGCTCACCGGCGCCGAAGCCGATCACCGGCCGCCCGGCGGCCTTGAGGGCCTTGGCCTTGGCGTCCACGGCGAGGGTGGCGGACTCGGAGATCGCGCCGACTCGGGCGGAGACCCGGCGCTCGGTGGGAGGGGTTGCAGCGCTCATGGGCCCCATCGTTTCAGACCGGAAACACACGTGGCACGGGGGTTTCACAGACTGAACAACGTCGGGCAAATCCCAGAACAACAGTCCGGATCGGCCCACGACCTGGACGATCTTCAGGCGGATCCCGGAGCTCCGTCCCCTTCCCGCCCGGCGGTCTTCGGCCAACGAGCCCTCCCGCGAGCCGTATCTGTTCGACGACCGGCCGCAGAGCACGTACACTCTCACCTCGTCGGCCTTCAGCGGCCCGCGCCCATTCGGTGCACACCAAGCATCCGGATGAATGCGGTACGTTGGGGGGCACACAAAGGGTCGTAGCTCAATTGGTAGAGCACTGGTCTCCAAAACCAGCGGTTGGGGGTTCAAGTCCCTCCGGCCCTGCTACACACACCTTCGCCAGGATGTGTGCGCATGTACGTACAGCAATGCACCGCCGTGCGGCTCAGACCGGGCGCGGCACGGCCACGACCCGGAATCAGGTGAGGACGAGTGACGGACGCCGTGGGCTCCATCGACATGCCTGATGCCCAGGACGAGGCGCCGGAGTCCAAGAAGACCCGCAAGGGCGGCAAGCGCGGCAAGAAGGGCCCGCTGAAGCGCCTTGCCCTCTTCTACCGCCAGATCGTCGCGGAGCTGCGCAAGGTCGTCTGGCCTTCCCGCAACCAGCTGACGACGTACACGACCGTGGTGATCATCTTCGTCGTCATCATGATCGGCCTGGTCACCGTGATTGACTATGGACTCAGCAACGCCGCCAAGTACGTGTTCGGCTGAGCCGTCAGCGAAGAGCGCCGAGGTACCCGGCGCTCCTTTCGCATGTTCCACCCCTATGTATCCAGGAAGAAGCAGCCACCGTGTCTGACCCGAACGTGAACGACGCCATCGAGCCTGTCGAGTCCGTCGAGGACGAGCTCGACATCGTCGAGGGCGCGGACAGCGAGGACACCGACGCCTCCGCCGAGGCCGAGGCTGCCGACGCCGCCGCTGACGACGCCGCCGAGGCGGAGACCGAGGCCGACGAAGAGGCCGCTGAGGAGCCTGCGGAAGAGGTCGAGGACGACCGCGACCCGATCGAGAAGCTCCGCGAGGAACTGCGCGGTCTGCCGGGCGAGTGGTACGTCATCCACACCTACGCGGGCTACGAGAAGCGCGTGAAGGCCAACCTGGAGCAGCGTGCCGTCTCGCTGAACGTCGAGGACTTCATCTACCAGGCCGAAGTGCCCGAGGAAGAGATCGTCCAGATCAAGAACGGCGAGCGGAAGAACGTCAAGCAGAACAAGCTCCCGGGCTACGTCCTGGTCCGCATGGACCTGACGAACGAGTCCTGGGGCGTCGTCCGCAACACCCCCGGTGTCACCGGCTTCGTGGGGAACGCGTACGACCCGTACCCGCTGACGCTCGACGAGATCGTCAAGATGCTCGCCCCCGAGGCCGAGGAGAAGGCCGCCCGCGAGGCCGCGGAGTCCGAGGGCAAGCCGGCTCCGCAGCGCAAGGTCGAGGTCCAGGTGCTGGACTTCGAGGTCGGCGACTCGGTCACCGTCACCGACGGCCCGTTCGCCACGCTGCAGGCGACCATCAACGAGATCAACCCGGACTCGAAGAAGGTCAAGGGCCTCGTCGAGATCTTCGGCCGCGAGACCCCGGTCGAGCTCTCCTTCGACCAGATCCAGAAGAACTAGTTTCTTCCGGACCCACCGCTTCCGCGCAGGTCAGGCGATCGCTCGAGCGTCCGCCTGACCTGCGCGGTTTTTGGCCGCGCATCTATACCCGTTATCGTTGTGCGGTATGCCTGCATCCGGGTGGTCCCCGTATGCGGGCAGGACCCGAACCGAAAGGACCCGGAGAGCCATGCCTCCCAAGAAGAAGAAGGTCACGGGGCTCATCAAGCTCCAGATCCAGGCCGGTGCCGCCAACCCGGCCCCGCCGGTCGGCCCCGCGCTGGGTCAGCACGGCGTCAACATCATGGAGTTCTGCAAGGCCTACAACGCCGCGACCGAGTCGCAGCGTGGCTGGGTCATCCCGGTGGAGATCACGGTCTACGAGGACCGTTCCTTCACCTTCATCACCAAGACCCCGCCGGCCGCCAAGATGATCCTGAAGGCCGCGGGCATCGAGAAGGGCTCCGGCGAGCCGCACAAGACCAAGGTCGCGAAGATCACGCGTGACCAGGTCCGCGAGATCGCCACCACGAAGATGCCCGACCTCAACGCCAACGACCTGGACGCCGCCGAGAAGATCATCGCCGGCACCGCCCGTTCCATGGGCGTCACGGTCGAGGGCTGAGCCCCAACCTCCATCAGCAGAAGTGGCAGGGCCTGCTCGGCCCGGACCACGACTCCTAAGAACCCACAGGAGCAGTAGTGAGCAAGCGCAGCAAGTCCCTTCGCGCTGCGGACGCCAAGGTCGACCGGGAGAAGCTCTACGCCCCGCTCGAGGCCGTCCGTCTCGCCAAGGAGACCTCCACGACCAAGTTCGACGGCACCGTCGAGGTCGCCTTCCGCCTGGGTGTCGACCCGCGCAAGGCCGACCAGATGGTCCGTGGCACCGTGAACCTCCCGCACGGCACCGGTAAGACCGCCCGGGTCCTGGTCTTCGCGACCGGTGACCGTGCCGAGGCCGCGCGTGCCGCGGGCGCCGACATCGTCGGCGCCGACGAGCTGATCGACGAGGTGTCGAAGGGCCGTCTGGACTTCGACGCCGTCGTCGCCACCCCGGACCTCATGGGCAAGGTCGGCCGCCTCGGCCGCGTGCTCGGTCCGCGTGGTCTGATGCCGAACCCGAAGACCGGCACCGTCACCCCCGACACCGCCAAGGCCGTCACCGAGATCAAGGGCGGCAAGATCGAGTTCCGCGTCGACAAGCACTCGAACCTGCACTTCATCATCGGCAAGACGTCGTTCGACGACAGCAAGCTGGTGGAGAACTACGGCGCCGCGCTGGAGGAGATCCTCCGTCTGAAGCCGTCCGCCGCCAAGGGTCGTTACATCAAGAAGGCCGCCATCACCACCACGATGGGCCCCGGCATCCCGGTCGACCCGAACCGCACCCGCAACCTCCTCGTCGAGGAGGACCCGGCCGCGGTCTGAGCCTGACGGCTCACCCAACCGGTCACGGGCCCCGCACCTCTCACAGGTGCGGGGCCCGTTCCCTGTTCCGGTACGTGCGCCGGTGGCCTGGGTCAGCCTGCAGGCACCGCAGGCGAACGGGGACGCATGCGGGGCACGACCGTGCGCCGTGCGGGTCTGGCACACGCGGTGGCGACGGCGTTGCCTGGACTGGCCGCCTGCTCCGCCTGCTCCTCCCCGGAGACCTCCGACCGCCCCGGCAAGGCGCCCGTGAATCCGGATAGATCACTTGTGCCCCTCTGGGATAGGCTCACGGCCTTGCTGTGACGCAATCTTGTATTCCTTGGGGGGAATCCATGAGGACATCCATACCTGTCGCCGGTCTGGGCGCTCTGCTGCTCGCCGCCGGCGCGGTCTCCTGCGGGTCCGAGCAGTCGCCGGAGATGACACCGGCCGCCGCCGTCGCCAAGGCGGCGAAGAACACGGAGGACATCACGTCCATCCGCTACCGCATGAACGGCACCGTGCCGGAGTCGGGCAAGGTCGAGGCCGAGGCGTCGATGCGCCTGAAGCCCACGATCGCCATGAGCATGAAGGTCAAGGCGTCCGGCCAGGCGGCAACCGCCGGCGAATCGGAGATCCGCCTCGTCGACAAGGCCATGTACATCGGTGGGGGAGCCGATATGGCCAAGGAGATGGACGGCAAGTCCTGGATGAAGTTCGACCTCTCCGGCTCCGAGGCCGGAAAGGACCTGGGCCGGATGGGCTCCACGAGCCAGGCCGAGAAGAACCCGGCGGCGGAGTCCACCTTCCTGACCGGCGCGAAGGACGTGAAGAAGGTCGGCTCCGAGAAGGTCGACGGCGTCGAGACGACCCACTACACGGGCACGGTCACGCTCAAGGACCTCCGCGCGTCCCTCAAGGACGAGAAGGCGGCCACCCGCGAACAGCGCGAGAAGAGCATCGAGCAGTACGAGAAGCTCGGCGCGGACAAGCTCACGATGGACATGTGGGTCGACGGCGAGGACCACACCAAGCGGTTCCGCATGAAGGGCGACACCGACAAGGGGCCGCTCGACATGACCATCACCTTCGTCGACTACAACAAGCCGGTGACCATCGAGGCGCCCCCGGCCAAGGACGTCGCGGACCTGGCCGACATGTTCAAGGGACTGGACGAGAGCTGATCCGTCGTACGGGCGGATTTGCTTGACAGCGATCCGTTCCCGTACCCTCCTACAGAAGCCAAAGACCGCTGGTCGTTACCGCGCGCTCGTACGAGGGCGCGGTGGCCGAAGGATCCGCTGAACGGCGGACGGCCCGCGCAGGTGACACAGGAGAAGCTCCCGGATTCCGCGCCCCGTGCGGGTGTGAAACCGGTCGAGCTACGCCCCGTGCGCTTGCGCCGGGGCGTTTCGTTTTCCCCAGTCCTCCTTCGGGTCCGCGCGGTCCGAATCACCCGGAAGGAGGCCGAGGCTCATGGCGAGGCCTGACAAGGTCGATGCCGTCGTGGAGATGCGGGACAAGTTCCGTAACTCCAACGGCGCCGTCATCACCGCGTACACCGGTCTCACCGTGGCGCAGCTTCAGCAGCTGCGTCGTTCACTCGGTGAGAACGCTCAGTACCGTGTGGCGAAGAACACGCTGACCAAGATTGCGGCCAACGAGGCCGGGATCAACACGATCGACGATCTCTTCACGGGTTCGTCGGCCGTCGCCTTCGTGACCGGTGACCCGGTCGAGGCGGCAAAGGGTCTCCGTGACTTCGCCAAGGACAACCCCAACCTGGTCATCAAGGGCGGCGTCCTTGACGGCAAGGCGTTGTCCGCAGACGAAATCAAGAAGCTTGCGGACCTCGAGTCCCGCGAGGTTCTGCTCTCCAAGCTGGCCGGTGCCTTCAAGGCGAAGCAGTCCCAGGCTGCCTCCGTCTTCCAGGCGCTGCCGTCGAAGCTCGTCCGCACCGTGGACGCGCTCCGTGCCAAGCAGGACGAGCAGGGCGGTGCCGAGTAACTCGGCTCGCATCCCGGCCCCCGCTGCCTGAACGCGGAGGCCGTCGCGGGCCAGTAGTACGCCCGCCTCACATGTACATCCGGCACCTGCCGATTTAGTGGAAGGACCGCCATCATGGCGAAGCTCAGCCAGGACGACCTGCTCGCGCAGTTCGAGGAGATGACCCTCATCGAGCTCTCCGAGTTCGTGAAGGCCTTCGAGGAGAAGTTCGACGTCACCGCCGCCGCTGCCGCGCCGGTCGTCGTCGCCGGTGGTGCCGCTGGTGGCGCCGCTGCCGAGGCCGCTGAGGAGAAGGACGAGTTCGACGTCATCCTCACCGGTGCCGGCGACAAGAAGATCCAGGTCATCAAGGTCGTGCGCGAGCTGACCTCCCTCGGCCTGAAGGAGGCCAAGGACCTGGTCGACGGTGCGCCGAAGCCGGTTCTGGAGAAGGTCAACAAGGAGGCCGCCGACAAGGCGAAGGAGTCCCTCGAGGGCGCCGGTGCCTCCGTCGAGGTCAAGTAAGACCTCCCGGATCCGCCAGGATCCACCCCACGTCCACCTGGGCGTGTAACGCGTAAGCGCTGGGGAGCGATCATCCATCCGGGTGGTCGCTCTTCGGCGTTCCCGGGGTCCGGCCACGGTTGCTTGCACCCTCGGAGGCGGGGGGTATGGTGATCTTCGTCGTGTCTCTGGGCGGCCCCCGGTTCGGGCAGGGGGGCCTTGACGAACCGCACGCAGCGCGCAATTCTCAGGACGCGTCGTCACAAGGATCCGAATCCGAGGCATGGATCGGCGACGAAGAGGGCAGTATCAACGTGCGTTGAGGGCAGGGCCTTGTCGCAGGAGTGGAACAACGAGGTCAACACGGGTATCGAAACCCGCACTGGACATCAGTGTGCCGAGTGGCTACACTGACCCTTTGCGCTGCCTGTTAGCTGTCCCCTGCCCGTCACCAGGGGTCTGCCCTCGCCCGAGCATCGACGACAAGATCCGCCCGACCTGGCCTTATCGCCGGATGGACACAGCTTGTCTCCGTGTACGGGAGAGGGGCCGGTACGCGCGTAGTGAGTCCGAGCCCTCGGAAGGACCCCCTCTTGGCCGCCTCGCGCAACGCCTCGACCGCGAATACGAACAACGCCGCCAGCACTGCCCCGCTGCGCATCTCTTTTGCAAAGATCAAGGAGCCTCTCGAGGTTCCGAACCTGCTCGCGCTGCAGACCGAGAGCTTCGACTGGCTGCTCGGTAACACCGCCTGGCAGAGTCGGGTCGAGGAGGCTCTGGACAACGGTCAGGACGTCCCCACCAAGTCCGGGCTCGAGGAGATCTTCGAGGAGATCTCCCCGATCGAGGACTTCAGCGGGTCGATGTCGCTGACCTTCCGCGACCACCGCTTCGAGCCGCCGAAGAACTCGATCGACGAGTGCAAGGAGCGCGACTTCACGTACGCGGCCCCGCTCTTCGTCACCGCCGAGTTCACCAACAACGAGACCGGCGAGATCAAGTCCCAGACCGTCTTCATGGGCGACTTCCCGCTCATGACGAACAAGGGCACCTTCGTCATCAACGGCACCGAGCGTGTCGTGGTGTCGCAGCTGGTCCGTTCGCCCGGTGTCTACTTCGACTCCTCGATCGACAAGACGTCCGACAAGGACATCTTCTCCGCCAAGATCATCCCGTCCCGGGGTGCCTGGCTGGAGATGGAGATCGACAAGCGCGACATGGTCGGTGTCCGCATCGACCGCAAGCGCAAGCAGTCCGTCACCGTCCTGCTCAAGGCGCTCGGCTGGACCACCGAGCAGATCCTCGAGGAGTTCGGCGAGTACGAGTCCATGCGCGCCACCCTGGAGAAGGACCACACCCAGGGCCAGGACGACGCGCTGCTCGACATCTACCGCAAGCTGCGCCCGGGCGAGCCCCCCACGCGTGAGGCCGCGCAGACGCTGCTCGAGAACCTCTACTTCAACCCCAAGCGCTACGACCTGGCCAAGGTCGGCCGCTACAAGGTCAACAAGAAGCTGGGTACGGACACCCCGCTGGACGCCGGGATCCTGACCGTCGAGGACATCATCGCGACGATCAAGTACCTGGTGAAGCTGCACGCCGGCGAGACCGAGACGGTCGGTGACAACGGCACCTCCGTCGTCGTCGAGACCGACGACATCGACCACTTCGGCAACCGCCGCCTGCGCAGCGTCGGCGAGCTCATCCAGAACCAGGTCCGCACGGGTCTGGCGCGTATGGAGCGTGTCGTCCGCGAGCGGATGACGACCCAGGACGTCGAGGCGATCACGCCGCAGACCCTGATCAACATCCGGCCGGTCGTCGCCTCCATCAAGGAGTTCTTCGGCACCAGCCAGCTGTCCCAGTTCATGGACCAGAACAACCCGCTGTCGGGTCTGACGCACAAGCGGCGTCTGTCCGCGCTCGGCCCGGGTGGTCTGTCCCGTGAGCGGGCCGGCTTCGAGGTCCGTGACGTGCACCCGTCGCACTACGGCCGCATGTGCCCGATCGAGACCCCTGAAGGCCCGAACATCGGTCTGATCGGCTCGCTCGCCACCTACGGCCGTGTGAACGCGTTCGGTTTCGTCGAGACCCCGTACCGCAAGGTGTTCGAGGGCCAGGTCACCGACCAGGTCGACTACCTCACGGCCGACGAGGAGGACCGCTTCGTCATCGCGCAGGCCAACGCGCCGCTGACGAACGACCTCCGCTTCGCCGAGGCCCGCGTGCTGGTCCGCCGTAAGGGCGGCGAGGTCGACTACGTCGGCGGCGAGGACGTGGACTACATGGACGTCTCGCCGCGCCAGATGGTGTCGGTCGCGACCGCCATGATCCCCTTCCTCGAGCACGACGACGCCAACCGTGCCCTCATGGGCGCGAACATGATGCGTCAGGCCGTGCCGCTGATTAAGTCCGAGTCCCCGCTCGTCGGCACCGGCATGGAGTACCGCTCCGCGGTCGACGCCGGCGACGTGGTCAAGGCCGAGAAGCCCGGTGTGGTCCAGGAGGTCTCCGCGGACTACATCACCACCGCCAACGACGACGGCACGTACATCACGTACCGCCTGGCCAAGTTCGCCCGCTCCAACCAGGGCACCTCGGTCAACCAGAAGGTCATCGTCAGCGAGGGCGACCGGATCATCGAGGGCCAGGTCCTCGCCGACGGTCCGGCCACCCAGAACGGCGAGATGGCGCTCGGCAAGAACCTGCTCGTGGCGTTCATGCCGTGGGAGGGTCACAACTACGAGGACGCGATCATCCTGTCGCAGCGCCTCGTGCAGGACGACGTCCTCTCCTCGATCCACATCGAGGAGCACGAGGTCGACGCCCGTGACACCAAGCTCGGCCCCGAGGAGATCACCCGGGACATCCCGAACGTCTCCGAGGAGGTCCTCGCCGACCTCGACGAGCGCGGCATCATCCGCATCGGCGCCGAGGTCATCGCCGGTGACATCCTCGTCGGCAAGGTCACGCCCAAGGGTGAGACCGAGCTGACGCCCGAGGAGCGCCTGCTGCGCGCGATCTTCGGTGAGAAGGCCCGTGAGGTCCGTGACACCTCGCTGAAGGTGCCGCACGGCGAGACCGGCAAGGTCATCGGCGTCCGCGTCTTCGACCGCGAGGAGGGCGACGAGCTTCCCCCCGGTGTGAACCAGCTGGTGCGCGTCTACGTCGCGCAGAAGCGCAAGATCACCGACGGTGACAAGCTCGCCGGCCGTCACGGCAACAAGGGCGTCATCTCGAAGATCCTGCCGATCGAGGACATGCCGTTCCTGGAGGACGGCACCCCGGTCGACATCATCCTCAACCCGCTCGGTGTGCCGTCCCGAATGAACCCGGGACAGGTTCTGGAGATCCACCTCGGCTGGCTCGCCAGCCAGGGCTGGGACGTCTCCGGTCTCGCCGACGAGTGGGCCCAGCGTCTGCAGGCCATCGACGCCGACCAGGTCCCGCCGCGGACCAACGTCGCGACGCCGGTCTTCGACGGTGCCCGCGAGGACGAGCTGGCCGGTCTGCTCAACCACACCATCCCGAACCGCGACGGCGAGCGCATGGTGCTCCCGTCCGGCAAGGCCCGGCTGTTCGACGGCCGCTCCGGCGAGCCGTTCCCGGACCCGATCTCGGTCGGGTACATGTACATCCTCAAGCTGCACCACCTGGTCGACGACAAGCTGCACGCGCGCTCGACCGGTCCGTACTCGATGATCACCCAGCAGCCGCTGGGTGGTAAGGCCCAGTTCGGTGGCCAGCGGTTCGGCGAGATGGAGGTGTGGGCGCTGGAGGCTTACGGCGCCGCGTACGCCCTCCAGGAACTGCTGACCATCAAGTCCGACGACGTCACCGGCCGCGTGAAGGTCTACGAGGCCATCGTCAAGGGCGAGAACATCCCCGAGCCCGGCATCCCCGAGTCCTTCAAGGTGCTCATCAAGGAGATGCAGTCCCTGTGCCTCAACGTGGAGGTGCTGTCCTCGGACGGCATGTCCATCGAGATGCGCGACACCGATGAGGACGTCTTCCGCGCTGCGGAGGAGCTTGGCATCGACCTGTCCCGGCGTGAGCCGAGCAGCGTCGAAGAGGTCTGACGGGAGTCCGGCGGCCTTCATGACGAAGGCCGCCGGCCCCAGGACCCCCGTATCAGACCCCATGACTTACAACCCTGAGAGGGATTGACGCATAGTGCTCGACGTCAACTTCTTCGACGAGCTCCGGATCGGTCTGGCCACCGCTGACGACATCCGTCAGTGGAGCCACGGCGAGGTCAAGAAGCCCGAGACGATCAACTACCGCACGCTCAAGCCCGAAAAGGACGGACTCTTCTGCGAGAAGATCTTCGGTCCGACCCGGGACTGGGAGTGCTACTGCGGCAAGTACAAGCGCGTCCGCTTCAAGGGCATCATCTGTGAGCGGTGTGGCGTCGAGGTCACCCGCGCCAAGGTGCGCCGTGAGCGGATGGGCCACATCGAGCTGGCCGCGCCCGTCACGCACATCTGGTACTTCAAGGGTGTCCCGAGCCGTCTGGGCTACCTGCTCGACCTGGCTCCCAAGGACCTCGAGAAGGTCATCTACTTCGCGGCGTACATGATCACGTACGTCGACGAGGAGCGCCGTACGCGCGACCTGCCCTCGCTGGAGGCCCACGTCTCCGTCGAGCGCCAGCAGATCGAGCAGCGCCGCGACGCCGACCTGGAGGCCCGCGCCAAGAAGCTCGAGACCGACCTGGCCGAGCTGGAGGCCGAGGGTGCCAAGGCCGACGTGCGCCGCAAGGTGCGCGAGGGTGCCGAGCGTGAGATGAAGCAGCTGCGTGACCGTGCGCAGCGCGAGATCGACCGTCTCGACGAGGTGTGGAACCGGTTCAAGAACCTCAAGGTCCAGGACCTCGAGGGCGACGAGCTGCTCTACCGCGAGCTGCGTGACCGCTTCGGCACGTACTTCGACGGTTCGATGGGTGCCGCGGCGCTGCAGAAGCGCCTGGAGTCCTTCGACCTCGACGAGGAGGCCGAGAAGCTCCGCGAGATCATCCGTACCGGCAAGGGCCAGAAGAAGACCCGTGCGCTCAAGCGCCTGAAGGTCGTCTCCGCGTTCCTGCAGACCAGCAACAGCCCCAAGGGCATGGTGCTCGACTGCGTGCCGGTCATCCCGCCGGACCTGCGTCCGATGGTGCAGCTGGACGGTGGCCGCTTCGCGACCTCCGACCTGAACGACCTGTACCGCCGTGTGATCAACCGGAACAACCGACTGAAGCGCCTTCTCGACCTCGGTGCGCCCGAGATCATCGTGAACAACGAGAAGCGCATGCTCCAGGAGGCCGTCGACGCGCTGTTCGACAACGGCCGCCGTGGCCGTCCGGTCACCGGTCCCGGTAACCGCCCGCTGAAGTCCCTCAGCGACATGCTGAAGGGTAAGCAGGGCCGCTTCCGTCAGAACCTGCTCGGTAAGCGTGTGGACTACTCCGCGCGTTCCGTGATCGTCGTCGGTCCGCAGCTGAAGCTGCACCAGTGCGGTCTGCCGAAGGCGATGGCGCTGGAGCTCTTCAAGCCGTTCGTGATGAAGCGTCTGGTCGACCTGAACCACGCGCAGAACATCAAGAGCGCCAAGCGCATGGTCGAGCGCGGCCGCACGGTCGTGTACGACGTGCTGGAAGAGGTCATCGCGGAGCACCCGGTTCTGCTGAACCGTGCGCCCACGCTGCACCGCCTCGGCATCCAGGCCTTCGAGCCGCAGCTGGTCGAGGGCAAGGCCATCCAGATCCACCCGCTCGTCTGCACCGCGTTCAACGCGGACTTCGACGGTGACCAGATGGCCGTGCACCTGCCGCTGTCCGCGGAGGCGCAGGCCGAGGCCCGCATCCTGATGCTGTCCTCGAACAACATCCTCAAGCCGGCCGACGGCCGCCCGGTGACGATGCCGACCCAGGACATGGTCCTCGGTCTGTTCTTCCTCACCACCGACGGCGAGATGCGCGACCTCAAGGGCGAGGGCCGTTCCTTCGCCTCGGTCGCGGAGGCGATCATGGCCTTCGACGCGGGCGAGCTGTCGCTCCAGTCGAAGATCGACGTCCGCTTCCCGGTCGGCACCATCCCGCCGCGCGGCTGGACCCCGCCGGCGCGCGAGGAGGGTGAGCCCGAGTGGCAGCAGGGTGACAGCTTCCGGCTGAACACCACCCTGGGCCGCGCGCTCTTCAACGAGCTGCTGCCCGAGGACTACCCGTTCGTCGACTACGAGGTCGGCAAGAAGCAGCTCTCCGAGATCGTCAACGACCTCGCCGAGCGCTACCCGAAGGTCATCGTGGCGGCGACGCTCGACAACCTGAAGGCGGCCGGCTTCTACTGGGCCACCCGTTCCGGCGTCACCGTCGCCATCTCCGACGTCGTCGTTCCCGAGGCGAAGAAGGAGATCGTCAAGGGCTACGAGGCGCAGGACGAGAAGGTCCAGAAGCAGTACGAGCGCGGTCTGATCACCAAGGACGAGCGCACGCAGGAGCTCATCGCGATCTGGACCAAGGCGACCAACGAGGTCGCCGAGGCGATGAACGACAACTTCCCGAAGACCAACCCGATCTTCATGATGGTGAACTCGGGTGCGCGAGGCAACATGATGCAGATGCGTCAGATCGCCGGTATGCGTGGTCTGGTGTCGAACGCGAAGAACGAGACGATCCCGCGTCCGATCAAGGCGTCCTTCCGTGAGGGCCTGTCCGTGCTGGAGTACTTCATCTCCACGCACGGTGCCCGTAAGGGTCTGGCGGACACCGCTCTGCGTACCGCCGACTCGGGTTACCTCACGCGTCGTCTGGTCGACGTCTCCCAGGACGTCATCATCCGCGAGGAGGACTGCGGCACCGAGCGCGGTCTGCGTCTGAAGATCGCCGACCGGAACCCGGACGGCGGGCTGGTCAAGACGGAGGACGTCGAGACGTCCGTGTACGCGCGCTGCCTCGCCGAGGACATCGTGGTCGACGGGCAGGTGCTGGCCCCGGCCGGCACCGACCTGGGCGACGTCCTCATCGAGGAGCTCGTCTCCCGCGGCGTCGAGGAGGTCAAGACCCGCTCGGTCCTGACCTGCGAGTCCGCCGTCGGCACCTGCGCGATGTGCTACGGCCGTTCGCTCGCCACCGGCAAGCTGGTCGACATCGGTGAGGCGGTCGGCATCATCGCCGCCCAGTCCATCGGTGAGCCCGGTACCCAGCTGACGATGCGTACCTTCCACACCGGTGGTGTGGCCGGTGACGACATCACCCAGGGTCTGCCGCGTGTCGTCGAGCTCTTCGAGGCCCGTACCCCGAAGGGTGTCGCCCCGATCTCCGAGGCCCAGGGCCGCGTCCGGATCGAGGAGACCGAGAAGACCAAGAAGATCGTCGTCACCCCGGACGACGGCAGCGACGAGACGGCCTACCCGATCTCGAAGCGTGCCCGGCTCCTGGTCAGCGAGGGCGAGCACGTCCAGGTGGGCCAGAAGCTCACCGTGGGTGCCACCAACCCGCACGACGTGCTGCGCATCCTGGGTCAGCGTGCCGTCCAGGTCCACCTGGTCGGCGAGGTCCAGAAGGTCTACAACTCGCAGGGTGTGTCGATCCACGACAAGCACATCGAGATCATCATCCGGCAGATGCTGCGCCGCGTGACGATCATCGAGTCCGGCGACGCCGAGCTGCTGCCCGGCGAGCTGGTCGAGCGCTCGAAGTTCGAGCACGAGAACCGTCGTGTGGTCCAGGAGGGCGGTCACCCGGCCTCCGGTCGTCCGCAGCTCATGGGTATCACCAAGGCCTCGCTGGCGACCGAGTCCTGGCTGTCGGCGGCGTCCTTCCAGGAGACGACCAGGGTCCTCACGGACGCGGCGATCAACGCCAAGTCCGACTCCCTGATCGGCCTCAAGGAGAACGTCATCATCGGTAAGCTCATCCCGGCCGGTACGGGTCTGTCCCGCTACCGCAACATCCGGGTCGAGCCGACCGAGGAGGCCAAGGCCGCGATGTACTCGGCCGTCGGCTACGACGACATCGACTACTCGCCGTTCGGCACGGGCTCCGGCCAGGCCGTGCCGCTGGAGGACTACGACTACGGTCCGTACAACCAGTAAGCGAGTCGCTTGAGTTGAAGGGCGGTCACCCTGCGGGGTGGCCGCCCTTCGGCGTGCCTACGGCGTACGCGCGGGCGGCGGGCCCCCGGACGCCTCTGGGCTCCCCGAGGCCCGCCCCTCCGGCCCCGGGGCTCCAGCGCCCGGGCAGCGGCCGCTCTGAGGGCCGCCGGGAGCACGCGGCGGCACCGGCCGCCCGGCCGACACACGCCCCCTGCGGGGACGCACCCGTGCCAGAAAGCCGGCTTCGGCGCATCATGGAAGCATTCCACCTCCGGGGAGGTGCTCCGTGTCGCAGCCGCCTTATCCGTCCTGGCAACCCTGGCCGGGCCACAGCGCCCCGTCGATGCTCGCCTCGCACGCCGATCGGGAGCGTGCCGTGGACGTGCTCAGAGCCGGGTACGGCGAGGGGCGGATGGAGCACGCCGAGTTCGAGAAGCGGGTGGCGCGGGCGTACGCGGCGCGGACCGTGGGGGAGCTGGCGCTGCTCGTCGCCGACCTGCCGCAGGGGCCCGTGGCGCAGTCGGCCTCGTACGCGCCCGTGCCGCGGACGTTCCTGCCCGTGCCGCCGCGGCCCCAGACGAACGGGAAGGCGGTAGCGGCGGCCGTGTGCGGGCTGCTGTGCGTGCCGACGATGGGGCTGACCGGGATTCCGGCCGTCGTGCTGGGGCATGTGGCGCGGGCCGAGATCCGCAGCCGCGGGGAGCTGGGGGACGGGCTCGCGCTGACCGGGCTCGTCCTCGGGTGGTTGTCCACGGTCGGCTGGGCACTCGTCCTGGTGTTGCTGACGGTGGTGTCCGTCGTAGCATCTTGAACGTATGCAAAGCGGACACTCGCCGTCGAATTGAAGATCGACAACGGCCGGGGGGCTTGACATGTCCCGCGTGGCGATGCGGGCGGTGCCCATTTGTTTTGACCGCAGCGAATGCGATAGGTACGCTCAGACCTTGTGCCTGGGGTGTGCCCTGGCTCTCGTGTGTGCCATCAACCGCACGGCGAGCTGACACCGGCCACCGTAATCCGCGCTTAATTCTGCCTCGCGGCGGGAGTCCGCGGGATTCGACACACCCGACCGCGTGGGTCGGCGACGTTCCAGGTTAGCTGTACCCATCGGCACACAGAAACCGGAGAAGTAGTGCCTACGATCCAGCAGCTGGTCCGTAAGGGCCGGCAGGACAAGGTCGAGAAGAACAAGACGCCCGCACTCGAGGGTTCCCCTCAGCGTCGTGGCGTCTGCACGCGTGTGTTCACGACCACCCCGAAGAAGCCGAACTCGGCCCTCCGTAAGGTCGCGCGTGTGCGTCTGACCAGCGGCATCGAGGTCACGGCTTACATTCCGGGTGAGGGACACAACCTGCAGGAGCACTCCATCGTGCTCGTGCGCGGCGGCCGTGTGAAGGACCTGCCGGGTGTTCGCTACAAGATCATCCGCGGTTCGCTCGACACCCAGGGTGTCAAGAACCGCAAGCAGGCTCGCAGCCGTTACGGCGCCAAGAAGGAGAAGTAAGAATGCCTCGTAAGGGCCCCGCCCCGAAGCGCCCGGTCATCATCGACCCGGTCTACGGTTCTCCTCTGGTGACCTCCCTGATCAACAAGGTGCTGCTGAACGGCAAGCGCTCCACCGCCGAGCGCATCGTCTACGGCGCCATGGAGGGCCTGCGCGAGAAGACCGGCAACGACCCGGTCATCACGCTGAAGCGCGCTCTCGAGAACATCAAGCCGACCCTCGAGGTCAAGTCCCGCCGTGTCGGTGGTGCCACCTACCAGGTTCCGGTCGAGGTCAAGCCCGGCCGTGCCAACACCCTGGCGCTGCGCTGGCTCGTCGGTTACTCCCGCGCCCGTCGCGAGAAGACCATGACCGAGCGTCTGCTCAACGAGCTCCTCGACGCCAGCAACGGCCTGGGCGCCGCTGTGAAGAAGCGCGAGGACACGCACAAGATGGCCGAGTCCAACAAGGCCTTCGCGCACTACCGCTGGTAGTCGCAGACCCCATCGAGACCGAGAGAAGACTGAAGCCTTATGGCTACCACTTCGCTTGACCTGGCCAAGGTCCGCAACATCGGGATCATGGCCCACATCGACGCGGGCAAGACGACCACCACCGAGCGGATCCTGTTCTACACCGGCGTGTCGTACAAGATCGGTGAGGTCCACGACGGCGCTGCCACCATGGACTGGATGGAGCAGGAGCAGGAGCGTGGCATCACGATCACCTCTGCTGCCACCACCTGTCACTGGCCGCTCGAGGACAACGACTACACCATCAACATCATCGACACCCCGGGTCACGTCGACTTCACCGTCGAGGTGGAGCGCTCCCTGCGCGTGCTCGACGGTGCCGTGACGGTGTTCGACGGTGTCGCCGGCGTCGAGCCGCAGTCCGAGACCGTGTGGCGTCAGGCGGACCGCTACGGCGTTCCGCGTATCTGCTTCGTCAACAAGCTCGACCGGACCGGTGCCGAGTTCCACCGTTGCGTCGACATGATCTCCGACCGCCTGGGCGCGCAGCCGCTGGTCATGCAGCTGCCGATCGGCGCGGAGGCGGACTTCAAGGGCGTCATCGACCTCGTGACGATGAAGGCCCTGGTCTGGTCGGCCGAGGCGACCAAGGGCGAGATGTACGACACCGTCGACATCCCGGACACCCACGCCGAGGCTGCCGAGGAGTACCGCGGCAAGCTGCTCGAGGCCGTCGCCGAGAACGACGAAGAGCTGATGGAGCTGTACCTGGAGGGCACCGAGCCCACCGTGGAGCAGCTCTACGCCGCGATCCGCCGTATCACCATCGCGTCCGGCAAGGGCGGCGGCACCACCGTCACCCCCGTGTTCTGCGGCACCGCGTTCAAGAACAAGGGCGTTCAGCCCCTGCTCGACGCGGTCGTGCGCTACCTGCCCACCCCCCTGGACGTCGAGGCCATCGAGGGCCACGACGTCAAGGACCCGGAGCAGGTCATCGCGCGCAAGCCGTCGGAGGACGAGCCCCTCGCCGCGCTGGCGTTCAAGATCATGAGCGACCCGCACCTCGGTAAGCTCACCTTCGTCCGTGTGTACTCCGGCCGCCTGCACGCCGGCACCCAGGTGCTGAACAGCGTGAAGGGCAAGAAGGAGCGCATCGGCAAGATCTACCGCATGCACGCGAACAAGCGTGAGGAGATCGAGTCGGTGGGCGCCGGTGACATCGTCGCCGTCATGGGCCTGAAGCAGACCACCACCGGTGAGACGCTGTCCGACGACAAGAACCCGGTGATCCTGGAGTCCATGGACTTCCCGGCGCCGGTCATCCAGGTCGCCATCGAGCCCAAGTCGAAGGGCGACCAGGAGAAGCTCGGCGTCGCGATCCAGCGCCTGGCCGAGGAGGACCCGTCCTTCCAGGTCCACTCGGACGAGGAGACCGGCCAGACCATCATCGGCGGCATGGGCGAGCTGCACCTCGAGGTGCTGGTCGACCGTATGCGCCGTGAGTTCAAGGTCGAGGCCAACGTCGGTAAGCCGCAGGTCGCGTACCGCGAGACGATCCGCAAGGCCGTCGAGAAGGTCGAGTTCACCCACAAGAAGCAGACGGGTGGTACCGGCCAGTTCGCTCGCGTCATCATCGCGATCGAGCCGATCGAGGGCGGCGACGCCTCGTACGAGTTCGTCAACAAGGTGACCGGTGGCCGTGTGCCGAAGGAGTACATCCCTTCGGTGGACGCCGGTGCGCAGGAGGCCATGCAGTTCGGCATCCTCGCCGGTTACGAGATGACCGGTGTCCGCGTGACGCTGCTCGACGGTGCCTACCACGAGGTCGACTCCTCCGAGCTCGCGTTCAAGATCGCCGGCTCGCAGGCCTTCAAGGAGGCCGCGCGCAAGGCCAGCCCCGTGCTGCTCGAGCCGATGATGGCCGTCGAGGTCACCACGCCCGAGGACTACATGGGTGAGGTCATCGGCGACATCAACTCCCGCCGTGGCCAGATCCAGGCCATGGAGGAGCGGGCCGGTGCCCGCGTCGTGAAGGGCCTCGTGCCCCTCTCGGAGATGTTCGGCTACGTCGGCGACCTGCGCAGCAAGACGTCCGGCCGTGCGAGCTACTCCATGCAGTTCGACTCCTACGCCGAGGTTCCGCGGAACGTCGCCGAGGAGATCATCGCGAAGGCCAAGGGCGAGTAACGCACCGCGTCTACACGCCGTAGGCTTGACTCCGGAGCCTTGAGGGGCATTCCGCCGCAATCGTGGTGAGAATGCCCCGGGGATCCGGGCTTTCCAGCAAAGATCACCTGGCGCCGATGAGTAAGGCGTACCAGAACCACTCCACAGGAGGACCCCAGTGGCGAAGGCGAAGTTCGAGCGGACTAAGCCGCACGTCAACATCGGCACCATCGGTCACATCGACCACGGTAAGACGACCCTCACGGCCGCCATTACCAAGGTGCTGCACGACGCGTACCCGGACCTGAACGAGGCCTCGGCCTTCGACCAGATCGACAAGGCTCCTGAGGAGCGCCAGCGCGGTATCACCATCTCCATCGCGCACGTCGAGTACCAGACCGAGACGCGTCACTACGCCCACGTCGACTGCCCCGGTCACGCGGACTACATCAAGAACATGATCACGGGTGCGGCGCAGATGGACGGCGCCATCCTCGTGGTCGCCGCCACCGACGGCCCGATGCCGCAGACCAAGGAGCACGTGCTCCTGGCCCGCCAGGTCGGCGTTCCGTACATCGTCGTCGCCCTGAACAAGGCCGACATGGTGGACGACGAGGAGATCCTGGAGCTCGTCGAGCTCGAGGTCCGTGAGCTCCTCTCCGAGTACGAGTTCCCGGGCGACGACGTTCCCGTCGTCAAGGTCTCCGCTCTGAAGGCCCTCGAGGGCGACAAGGAGTGGGGCAACTCGGTTCTCGAGCTCATGAACGCCGTCGACACGGCGATCCCGGAGCCCGAGCGTGACGTCGACAAGCCGTTCCTGATGCCGATCGAGGACGTCTTCACGATCACCGGTCGCGGTACGGTCGTCACCGGCCGTATCGAGCGTGGTGTCCTCAAGGTCAACGAGACCGTGGACATCATCGGCATCAAGCAGGAGAAGACCACCACCACGGTCACCGGCATCGAGATGTTCCGGAAGCTCCTCGACGAGGGCCAGGCCGGTGAGAACGTCGGTCTGCTCCTCCGCGGCATCAAGCGCGAGGACGTCGAGCGCGGCCAGGTCATCATCAAGCCGGGCTCGGTCACCCCGCACACCGAGTTCGAGGCGCAGGCCTACATCCTGTCCAAGGACGAGGGTGGCCGCCACACGCCGTTCTTCAACAACTACCGCCCGCAGTTCTACTTCCGCACGACGGACGTGACCGGCGTGGTGACCCTCCCCGAGGGCACCGAGATGGTCATGCCGGGTGACAACACCGAGATGAAGGTGGAGCTCATCCAGCCCGTCGCCATGGAAGAGGGCCTGAAGTTCGCCATCCGTGAGGGTGGCCGGACCGTGGGCGCCGGCCAGGTCACCAAGATCAACAAGTGAGTCTTCGGACTGGCTTGAGGGTCTACTGACCTGAGTGGCTCGAAGGGGCCCGTACGACTTCGGTCGTGCGGGCCCTTTTGCTGTTCCCGATGCCCGTTCACGACGGCTGGGCAGCCGTCCCGGACGGTCCGAGGGCCAGGAGAACCAGGACCGTCACCCGCACGATGACGCCGCCGAGCAGGGCGGCGAGGAAGCCGTCGACGTGGAGGCCGTACTCCATGTCGGAGCCGAGCCAGGAGACGAGCAGCCAGATCAGGGTGTCCTGAGCGATGCCGACCACCCCCAGGAGCAGCAGGAGGATCGGGGGAGCCGTCCTGATGTCGTTCGGGTAGCTGTAGATCAGCTGGTTCACGATGAGGAAGACCGCGCCGGCGAGGACCACCTCCCACGGGGGTGAGTCGAGGATCGGGCTGATGCCGGGTAGGAGCACGGTGGCCAGTGTGACCCCGAGAAAGGTGCCGAGTACGCGTCGTCGCTTGTCCATGGTGCGGATCATGACTTAGGGCATGTCCGGCAACAAGGTCGCGGCGTGCGCGGGTTCTCGTCCAGGACGGCGCTCAGTGCCGCGGAAGACGCCGACCTGGTGGCGGAGTGGCGGATGGCGGAGCCTGCGTGGCAGACCTTCTTCGTCGCGTCGCAGTTGACTCGCGCCGTCCGGATCCGGATGCGGCTGGTCCCGGAGGACCATGAGGTACGCGTTCTCGAGGGAAGCTGGGAGGTCACCCGGGTCGGTGATCCGCCGCAGTTGAAGATCTCAGGGGCGTACTCGCGCGGGCCGGACAGGACCGTCTCCAGCCGCTACAGGGTCGAGCGCGGAGACAGTGGTGGCCTTGAAGCGACGGAGATATTCCGCTTCGACAGCTCGGAGCTGCGCGACCCCCTCCAGAGCGTCGTCCTGAAGTCGGGCTGGACCTGGCGCAGCGTCATCCTGGGCAAGCTCTGAGCCGGGAGTTCATGCCGCCATGTAGGTGTCCAGGCCCGCGTCGCGGCAGTCACGGCAATAGGAGCCGGGTGTGGGTGTTCTGATCGCGCGCTCGCAGCCCTCGCAGTTGTGGAAAGGGGGAGGGGGCGGGGGAGCGTGGGTGTCGTCGGACGGTGCGGGAGGCGCGGGAGGCGCCTCGGGTGGCAGGAGTTCGGTGAGGCGGTAGGCGATCAGGGACACCGGGCGGCGGGGATTGCTCGGGAGGTTCGACGTCAGGGCGTGGCGTACGGCTTCGGGGCGTGCGCCGCGTTCCAGCCAGGCGGCCACGGCGGGGGCGAGGCGGTGGACGTCGCGTTCGGAGAGGAGCAGACGGGGGTCGTGGTGGTGGAGGGTGGCGAGGAGGGTGGTGGCTGTGCGGTGACGGTCGAGGTCGGGGGTTCGAGGTTCGGGGAGTGGGGGCTCGGGGGCCTGCTTCGGCTCGGCTGCGGGCCCGGGTTGGGGCTCGGTTCCGGCCTCCGGTTCGGCGGGCTGCGACAGCGCCGGTGGGGGAGTGACAGGTGGTGCGGGAGGCGGGGTGGCGTTCGCCTCGCGGTGTGGCGTCTCCGTGGCCAGTGGCTGGTTGTACGAGACCGTGTGCGTGACGATCCGGCCGCTGGGGAGACGCTCGCGGGTGCGGGCCAGGTAGCCGTGGGTCTCCAGTTCGCGCAGGGCGGCGGCGATGCGGGTCTCGCCCTCGGTGAAGCGGGCGGCGAGGGTCTTGATGTCGACGCGGGCCCCTGAGGGCAGCGACTGGATGTGGCAGGCCAGGCCGATCGCCGTGAGGGAGAGCCGACGGTGCTGGGTGAGGTGGTTGCCGACGACCGTGAAGCGGGTCGTGTGCTTGGTGTTGATGTGGGTGATGCCGCGCGGATTCAGCGGCTGGGCGCATGCGGGCGCGCTAAGGTGCTGGGTATCCATCGGGAAGGCCCTAACTTCCTCGGTGGTCAGGCCCTCGATCGGGATGCCAGTCCCGGCCGGGGGCCGTCGCATGTCTGCGGTTGTGGTCGCGGCGAGCATATGCCCGGGAACCGGGCCGAGATCCAGCCCAGTTGGGCAGCGCCACTCTTCCGGGTGACGGGCTTGCCGGGGGCGCAGCGGGGAGGTGGGTGGGGTTGGGTTTGGTCGGTTCTCACCACCCGGTTTCGGAAAAGCTTTGATCACGCGTTGCGTCGGGTCGTGAGTTACCGGGGCGGGACGGTCCGCGATCCGGTGTCCCCGATCTTCACTTCTGCCCAGACGGTCTTGCGTGGCCTGGGCCCGTGGGCCACTCCCCAGCGGTCAGCGAGGGCTTCTACGAGGACGAGGCCACGGCCTGACTCGCTGTCGGCGGTGGTGGGTTCACGGTGCGGCAATCGGTCGCCTCTGGTGTCGGTGACCTCGATGCGGAGGGTGTCGCCCACGACGTACAGCGTGAGCCGGAAGTCCCGTCCCGGGACGCGGCCGTGCGTGACGGCGTTGGCCGCCAGCTCGGCCACGATGTGCTCCGCAGGGGCCGGCGGGAGTCCCCAGGTGCGGAGTTGCTCGGTCGCCAGCAGGCGGGCGAGGCGGGCTCCCCGTGGTGTGGAGGACAGCGGCACGCTGAAGTTGCGGATGCGGTCGTGCAGTTCGGTTCCGGGTTCGGCGATTTCCTGATTCACATCACTCAGCGTGGCGGTCGGCGCTTACCGTGAACAGTGACGAACCCGATACGTACGGTGACTGTCGGGTGCTTGTCCGGTCGTGTCCGGGCTTGTCAGGAGGGCCGTACGGGGGCGGGGCGTCGAAGTGCGGCGATACGACAGAGGGGCGGTGCGATGACGGTCGACGGGGAAGCGGTGCGGCTCAAGAGCGAGGCGGACGAGCCGGGTTGGGAGGTGGATGCCGACGATGAGTGGGGTCTGGCGGTCATCGCCACCGTGGGGCGGCAGCTGAAGCTGCGGCGGGAGGCGGTGGGGCTGCGGGCCGGCGAGTTCGGGACGGCGGTCGGGTACGGGGAGGACCTCGTCTACAAGATCGAGGGTGGGAAGCGGATCCCTCGGTTCGAGTATCTGGACAAGGCCGACGAGGTGTTGAACGCCGGTGGGCTCATCGCGGCGATGAAGGAGGACGTGAAGAAGGTCCGGTACCCGAAGAAGGTGCGGGACCTGGCGCAGATGGAGGCGCGAGCGGTCGAGATCGGCGTGTACGTGTGCAGCAGTATCGCTGGCCTGTTGCAAACGCCCGAGCACGCCCGAGCCCTTTTGGAGTCGTGGCAGCCCGCCTACTCGCCCGAGGACCTGGAAAGGCGGGTGGCCGCCCGTATGGCCCGACGGGCCGTCTATGAGCGGTCACCTGCACCCGCGCTCAGCTTCGTCCTGGAAGAGGCGACGCTGCGCCGCAAGGTTGGAGGCACAATGGTGAGGCGACTGCAGTTCGAACGCCTACTGGAGGTGGGGCGATTGAACCACGTCACACTCCAGGTGATGCCGATGGACAGCGCGCCCCATCCCGGCATGAGCGGCAGGATCGAAGTGCTGAAGTTCGAGGACGGAACGGCCGTAGGGCGATCCGACGGCGCGTTCAATGGGCGCCCGATCACCGACCCAAGGCAGCTCCGCATCCTTGAGCTGCGGTATGGCACCATCCGGGCGCAGGCTCTACCCCCAGGCGAGTCGCTGGCCTTCATCGAGAAACTGCTGGGAGAAACATGATCCGCAAGTCCACTGCTGGGGATGCCTCCGAACTGGCGTGGTTCAAGAGCAGCTACAGCGACGGCCCCGATGGCGACTCATGTCTCGAGATCGCCGTAGCCTCCGACGCCATCCACGTCCGTGACTCAAAGGACGCCGCGGGGCCGCAGTTGGCACTCACGCCCGAGGCATGGTCGGGCTTCGTTACGTACGCCTCTGGGCACTGACTCGTCGCCCCCGGCACCCCACCCGAGGTCGGAGCCTCGCGTGGGGTGCTCCACAGTGGCGGCTCAGACGGCGTCTTCGATGATGTCGAGCGGCGGGAGGTGCTTGACAATCTCGACGGTGGCGAGGCTGACCGTCACGATGCGCCTGAGCAGGTCGACGACGTACCGCGGGTCATCGGACCAGTCGTTGGGGTCGTTGACGATGCCGGACTTGGGGTCGGTCTTCACCTGGTACCGGTCGATGATCCACTCGATCGCGGAGCGCGCCCCGAGCTGGTACTCATAGGCCTCCTCCGGGATGTTCTCCAGGGTGATGTGGTTGTTGTAGACGATCCGCGTCCGGTCCTGGATGCCCTTCGTCTTCGGGATCTTCATCTTGGTCACCCGGTACAGCTCGGCCTCGGGCATGTCTGGGCGGGTGTTGCTGAGTGACACCACGATGCCGCCGAAGGGCTTTGCGGACTCGTAGCCGATGTGCAGCTGGGAGAGCTGACGGCCGGCCTCCGCAAACGCCCGGAAGTCGCGCACCTTGGGGATACGCGGCAGGGACTTCTTCAGGTCGGCGGCGTAGGCCTCACGGTACGCGGGGGAGTGCAGCAGCCCGTAGACGTAGAAGAAGATGTCGTCCTTGGTGAGGCCGGGAACCTTGTCGGCGTACGTCTTGCGGTACGCGGCGAGGGTGGCATCGGTGATGTTGTCGACGCGTTCGTATGCGGCACCCCCGTCTTCGCCGCCGAAGTCGAAGCCCCCTTCCACGGTGAGCTCGCGGTAGGTGTAGCGGGGGAAAAACTGGCCACCGCTGCCTGCGCCCGTAACGTGCAGGTCAGGGAGGCAATCCAGCATGAGCACCGAGAAGGGGACTGTCGATCCATTGCCGACGTTGTAGAAGCCGAAGTTCTCGTGCTCCGGCGTCGGGAACAGCTGCGGCATCTTGCCAGGACGATGGATGAGATCTCGCTCGAAATACACCGCTTGGCGGTTGAAGGGACGGTACAGGCCCGTGACAACGTGATCAGACGCGTACTTCACTCGTTTCCCCTGCGCCAGCTTCGAGATCAGGCTCGTCGTCCAACTGATTCGCTCAGCATCACGGTCGATATAGCGGTTCGCATCTGCGGCTTGGGGGTCGATACTGCCCAAGGTCCTGCAATGTTCTTGGAACCCAGTTGCCTGCTCGTTGTAGAAGTCCACCATCGATTCCACATTTTGGCGGAGCTGTTGTCCGGAGAAGTTGTAAATCCATGAGTCTCGGCCCGTCTCAAGCCCACGGGAGAACAGCCTGAAGATGCCCTTTTCGATAGCGGACTTATCCGTCTCGCCGATCGGTTGGAACGTCCCAAACCGCTCGTCCCGCTGGTTGATCCAGTCCCCGTCCGCGTTCGGCGAGATCCGTTGCCACTCCACCGAGTCCAGGCTCTGCCCGCGGATGATGCCGAGCTTGTCCTCGCGGCTGAGGTAGTCGCCGATGTCCCGGTAGAACAGCCCGCGCGGCGCATCCGTACGGCCACCCTTGACCAGGACAATCACGGCCACCGTGTTACGACTGCCGGAGCCGAAGATCTTGCCCCCCTCCCTACGGGAGAGTTCCCCGGCCGTGCGCTGGTTGCCCCGCAGGTTGTAGCAGTACACGGTGTCGAATTCGCCCGTCAGAGACTTGCGCACGCCGTCAGCCGTGTTTCCATCGATGTAGCCGCCGTTGGAGACGAACGCCACGACGCCCTCGTCCTTGATCCGGTCCGAGGCCCAGCGGAAGGCGCGGAGGTAGGAGTCGTACAACGAGTTCTTGTTCTTCGCTGTCGACCTGGCCGCGTAGGTCTCCTGGATACGGCCGTCCAGCACCTCGTACTTGAGGTTCTGGTTGTCGTCGTTCTGGCTGTCCTGTCCTACCGAATAAGGCGGATTTCCCAGCACGACCCGGATGTCCTGCCCCATCTGCTTCCGAGCCCGCTCGCTGTTCCCAGACAACACGTCCCCGAACAGCCGCCCCTCCCCGCTCTCCGCGAGCTGGAACGTGTCCGTCAGCACGATGCCCTCGAACGGCACGTACGCATCCGGACCCGCGGCACCCACGCCGCCGGCGGCCTCCGCGTACAGATCGTGGAACGCTGCCTCGATGTTGACCGCCGCGATGTAGTACGCGAGCAGCACGATCTCGTTGGCGTGCAGCTCCCGCGTGTACTTGCGCAGCAAGTCTTCCGATTTGATCAGGCCGGACTGGAGCAGCCGCACCACGAAGGTACCCGTGCCCGTGAACGGATCGAGGACGTGCACGCCTTCGTCCGACAGCGAACGCCCGAAGTGCCGCTCCAACGCCTGGTTGACCGACCGCAGGATGAAGTCGACGACCTCCGTCGGTGTGTAGACGATGCCGAGCGCGTCCGCCGTCTTGGGCAGCGCCGTCTTGAAGAACTTTTCGTACAGCTCCGTGATGACCCGCTGGCGGCCCTCGTGGTCGGTGATGCCCTCCGCCCGTACCCGCACGGACTCGTAGAACCCCTGAAGGGTCTTTGCCTCAGCCGAGATGGTGTCGTCGTCCAGGACGTCCAGCATCCGCTGCATCGCCTGCGAGACGGGGTTGTGGTCGGCGAACGCGTAGTCCTGGAACAGCGCGTCGAAGACGGGCTTGGTGATCAGGTGCTGGGCGAGCATGTCGATGGCGTCGGAGTCGGTTACGCCGGGGTTTATGTTCGACCGCAGTTCCTCGACGAACTCGCTGAAAGCATCAGCCTTCTGCGGGTCAGTCAGGCCCGCCTCGATCCGGGCGACGTGCCGCTCGGCGATCAGCGCGATGTCCTTGGCCCACTGCTCCCAGTAGGTGCGCTCGCCGACCTTGTCGACGATCCGGGCGTAGATGGCCGTACGCCACGCCTCATCGAACTCCAGGCGGTCCTGGATGTACTGGGCGGACTGCTGCTCCTTGTCCTTCTTCGCCTGCTCGCTCGCCTCGGTGCTGCTGCCGTCCTGGTCGCCGACCGACTCGTCCCCGGCACCGATCGTGCCGATTCCGATGGTGTTCGGCGCCTTCTTGTTGAGCTCGATCTGGTTGACGGACGCGTTGAACCGGTCGTCGTGGGCGCGCAGCGCCTGAAGGACCTGCCAGACGGTCTTGAAGCGGCGGTTGTCCGCCAGGGCCTCCTCCGGGGACATCCCGGCGGGCACGGCGACCGGCAGGATGATGTACCCGTAGCGCTTGCCCGGTGCCAGGCGCATCACACGGCCGACGGACTGCACGACGTCGACGACGGAGTTGCGCGGCTGGAGGAAGAGGACCGCATCCAGGTTCGGGACGTCGACGCCCTCGGACAGACAACGGGCGTTGGACAGGATGCGGGCGTTGTTCGGGCCGGGGTCCTGCTTGAGCCAGTCGAGCAGGTCGTTGCGGCGCAGCGTGTTGAACGTGCCGTCGATGTGCTCGACCTCGCAGTTCAGCAGCTCGTCGTCCGCGTCCTCGTACGAGGAGACGATCGCGTTGAAGTGGTCCGCGATGGCCTGGGAGTCCTTGATGGAACGTGCGAAGGCGACAGCCCGGCGCATTGGCTCCTCGCCGGGCTCGAAGTGCGTGCCGTCCCCGAAGGTGCCGGTGCGCTTCGCCAGGCCGTTCCAGCAGCCGATGATCTTGGCGGCGTCGTCGAGGTTCAGTTCGGAGCCGCCGGCCGCCAGGCCCTGCTGGTAGGACTTGGCGACCACGTTCTGGTCCACGGTGAGGATGAGGACCCGGTAGTCGGTGAGCAGCCCCTGCTCCACCGCCTTGCCGAAACCGAGCCGGTGGAACTCCGGCCCGTACAGACTCTCGTCGTCCATGGAGGCCAGCACGGCGGAGGCGTCCTTCGCGTCCGCCTTGGTGTCCTCGTTGTAGATCCTCGGGGTCGCCGTCATGTAGAGACGGCGGGCGGCGCGGATCACGTCGTTGTCATGGACCCGGACGAAGTTCGACTCGTCGTGGCCCGCGAGCGTGACGCCCGTGGTGCGGTGCGCCTCGTCGCACAGGACCAGGTCGAAGGCGTCAAGCCCCATCTCCTGCGCCTTGGCGATCGTGCCGATCGACTGGTACGTCGAGAAGATCACGGTCAGACCGGCGGGCACCGGGCCCCCGTCGCCGGACATCTGGGCAAGGAGCCGGGCTGGGTCCGTGGTGGCGGGCATCGCCAGGTCGTGCGTGGACATGTCCAGGTCGTCGGCGTCGACACGGCCGCGCGAGACCTTCACGTCGGAGCAGACCGCGAAGGCACGCATCGGGGTTCGAGTCTCGTACCGCCACTCGCGCAGTGTCTGCGACAGGAGAGCGATGGACGGGACGAGGAACAACACCGTGGTGTGCTCACCCTGGCCGCCCGCGGTGCGCTCCGCTGCGAGCCGCTCCACGATCTTCAGGCCCGTGAACGTCTTGCCCGTTCCGCACGCCATGATCAGCTTGCCGCGCTCGTGCTCCTCGAAGCCGCGGAACACCGCGTCGATGGCCTCAAGCTGGTGGGAGCGTGGGGTCTTCTTGCCCTTGAGTGACAGCTCGACCTGAGCGGCGTCACCGCTGGCGGGCAGCCGCCACTCGACACGGCTTGCCGCGATGTCCGACAGACCGAGGCGCTGCACAGGGATCTGCTGGTCGTGCAGAGCCGCCTCGGCGTTCGGCCCCCACTTGTCCGTGGTCGAGATGATCAGGCGGCGAGCGAAACCGCCCTGTCCGGAGGCGGTGAAGAAGGAATCGATATCGGACTTCTGGACCGTGTGGTCCGATTCATAGAACTTGCACTGTATCGCCCAGAGGATTCCGGTCTCGCGTTCCTGCGCCACCAGGTCGATGCCGAGGTCCCGCTGGTTACCGGCCGCGCCCGGCCACTCGCCGTACATCCAAACCCGGCTGAACTGCTCGCTCCACAGCGGGTCCGTACTGAGAAAGCGCACCATGAGCCGCTCGAACGCGGTTCCGAGCTCGCGGTTGGTCGTCGACTTCTCGCGGATGACTCGAAGGACGTCGTGCACGGTGGTGGTCACAAGGGCTCGCTCTCTGCTCAGCGCGCTTGGCGGGAGACAGCGCCTTGAACGCAGGCGCCCAAGAACAGTAGACCGGGCCACTGACACAGGCGGCGCGAGTGGCCCGGACCTCAGTGCGTGACGTCGGCGGTGCCGGCACTCCGAGGGGCCGGAATAGTGCTGTCGGCAACCAGCTCAGCCACGGCCTCGCTGTGGTTGCGGACCAGGTAGTCCATGGCGTGCTCGGTCGAGGACTGGTACTCCAGTTGCGCGCTGTGGAAACGCAGGCGCTCCTGACAGTCCTCGATGATCTCGCCCCACGTCTTCACCATGATCCGAAAACGCGGGGTGGACACCGCGCAGCCGGGGACCCGGTCGACCTGGTGGGCGAGCTGTCGTAGCGCTTTGTCCATGGCGTTACCCACGAGCCAGAAATCCCACGTCACAGTGGGTTCACGGAACCGGTCGTCGGACATGACGGCTTCCGCGTAACTGCTGATCTGGCTGAACTCCGCCATGCCCAGAACCACACTGGGGCGTTTGAGCTCGACCACGAGGTGGTGCCGTTCGCCCTTCCTGTGCCGTGCGGCCCGGGACAGCATCAGGTCGACCCTCCCGGAGCGTCCGTCCTCCCGCAGGACCGGTTCCGGCGTGGGAGCGCGGCGCCCGAGCAATTGGCAGTGCTGGGCGAGTACCGCGTTGAGGCTGCGGTCGCTGACGTGCAGCGCGTACTCCTCGCCGAATACCCAGCACTGGTCCTCGAGAATGCGATGCAGTTCGTCCCGTTCCGTGACACGTGGCTTCACGTCGGGTGCGAAGACTAGGTGCTCCAGGGCTGTGAGGAAGTCGATGCGGTTCGCTGCCGCCGTGGAGGCCTTGATCAAGGCCGAGAGCGTGGTGCGCTGCAGAAGCCGGTTGAGCTCCTCCCTCTCCTGCTTGGAGAGCGAGAACAACTCGTCTGCGATGCGCAGCACATCCGAGGGTTCGTGCGCGAGGACCGACCGGAGAAGCGCGAATGTGGTTCGGCGTGTGCCCTGAGACCTTGGGAGGTGCCGGAAGACAGTGGTCGCCACGGCGTCGAAGGTCTCGCGCTCCGCTCGCTCCTTCTCGTCCGAGGCGTCACCCGCATACGGGTAGATCCCTTCGCGCTGCCATTCAGCGACCTGTTCCCGTCGGCGCTCGTCCACGCGGGCACGGAAGTGGGCTTTGAGCTGGTCCCGGGCTGTGGCGAGCACCTCGGCGAGCGGTCCGGAGGGAGCCCAGTCGGTGAAGACCAGGTCCTCGGCGTCGACATCGTCGAAACCGGCCCAGGTCAGATGCGCGGTGAACTCGAAGCCCGGAGCCTGAATGCCCGGCTTGAGGTGAGCCCGGGACATTCCCTGGCCGTCGCACAAGAAGAGCGCCCTGGTGACGGGCTTGCGCCACTCCACGACCTTCAGGCGTGCGGGCTCGCCGCTCCATCCGGAAGGCGGGGGCAGGACGTAGTCGCGTACGTGGAGCTGCTCTGCGGCAGGGTCGAGGTCCTGGCCGTCGTACTCGATACGGACGTCCGGGTATTTCTCCAGGTAGGTGGCGAAGGCCGTGGTGAGTGATGACCTGGCGCGCTCGTCAGCGAGCGGGTTCAGCTGCTCGTCACCGCCGAACGCCTCAAAGAGCGTGCCCGTGGGCTCGTCGGTCGGTTCCGGGTCGCCGATATCGAACTCGTCCATGGAACGCCGGTCGGCCTCGATCACCAGCTGCTGCCGGCCCTCCAGGGCGTCACTGACGCTGGTCCAACGGACCTGGGTGCCGAGCGCGAACGCACGTACTCTGCCTCGCCCGTTCTTCCCATGCAGAGCGCGCTTCTTCACAGGACTGCCCTGAGCACGCTTCTTCCAGGAGGCGCCGATGGGCCGGAAATACTCCTCGCAGTGCTCTGGCGACATCCCGCTGCCATCGTCCTGGACCCGCACCCTGTCCACGCCACCCAGGTCGTTCCGCTCCAAAATGACGACCACGCGTTCGGCATCCGCGTCGACGGCGTTCCAGACCAGCTCCTCGACAGCGCCGACGGGATCCCGTAGGCGTGCGAGTTCGGCGACGTGCTCACGGCTGGTCTCAAGCCGTACCTTGACCATGACGTGGGGACCTCCTGCCCTGTGTGCCCTGATCAAGGACGCAAACTAGCGTGTCGTGGGGGTGCGGGAAGTGCGGAACCGCAGGGAATCGCTGGGCTGGGTGCGCTTGGAACACCGCTCGCGTTTGACCTACGTCACCCCCGGGGTATTCTCTCCGGCTCGATTGGCGTAGCCCCCGCCCCATATGGCAGACTGTCCGAGTTGCTCGGTCGAGTGTTGATGCTGCGCGCCTCCCGCCGGGGGGACCGGAAGCGAGTCCCACAGTACTCGTCGCCCTAACTGCCACACGGCAGCGCTGGGGCGGACGTACGGGAATCTTTCGGGAAGTGTCAGCGCGGCACCGGCCAGGCACCCGGTGGGCCTTCGCCCCCGGCCTGCGGTTCCGGAAGGGCCGTGTGCAATCCCGCAGGGATGTTCGAACAAGGGACATCCATGTCAGCGAGAGTGCGACACGCCCGACCGCGTGGGTCGGAGGAACGAAGGCAGCAGAAGGAATCCGCCGGGTTCCAGAGCGTAAGAGAGACAGGACTACTGAGTAGCCATGGCGGGACAGAAGATCCGCATCCGGCTCAAGGCCTACGACCACGAGGTCATCGACTCCTCGGCGAAGAAGATCGTCGAGACGGTGACCCGCACTGGTGCGTCGGTCGCGGGCCCGGTGCCGCTGCCCACTGAGAAGAACGTGTACTGCGTCATCAAGTCGCCGCACAAGTACAAGGACTCGCGCGAGCACTTCGAGATGCGGACGCACAAGCGCCTGATCGACATCCTCGACCCCACCCCCAAGACCGTTGACTCTCTGATGCGACTCGACCTCCCGGCCGGTGTCGACATCGAGATCAAGCTCTGAGGCCGGTGATCTGAGAGATGGCTAAGCAGATCAAGGGCATCCTGGGCGAGAAGCTCGGCATGACGCAGGTGTGGGACGCGAACAACCGCGTCGTCCCGGTCACCGTCGTCAAGGCCGGCCCCAACGTCGTCACCCAGGTCCGTACGAACGATGTCGACGGCTACGAGTCCGTCCAGATCGCTTTCGGCGAGATCGACCCGCGCAAGGTGAACAAGCCCCTCAAGGGCCACTTCGCCAAGGCCGACGTCACCCCCCGTCGTCACCTCGTCGAGATCCGCACCGCGGACGCCTCCGAGTACACGCTGGGCCAGGAGATCACCGCTGAGGTGTTCGAGGCCGGCGTGAAGGTCGACGTGACCGGCAAGAGCAAGGGCAAGGGCTTCGCCGGTGTCATGAAGCGCCACAACTTCCGTGGCCTCGGCGCCGGACACGGCACCCAGCGCAAGCACCGCTCGCCGGGCTCGATCGGTGGCTGCGCCACCCCGGGCCGTGTGTTCAAGGGCCTCCGCATGGCGGGTCGCATGGGCAACGAGCGGGTCACCACCCAGAACCTGACCGTCCACGCCGTTGACGCGGAGAAGGGTCTGCTGCTCATCAAGGGCGCGGTTCCCGGTCCGAACGGCGGCCTCGTCCTGGTCCGCACCGCGGCCAAGGGGGCCTGAGGTAATGAGCACTGTTGACATCCTTTCGCCGGCGGGCGACAAGGCCGGTTCCGTCGAGCTCCCCGCGGAGATCTTCGGCGTTGAGAAGGTCAGCATCCCGCTGATCCACCAGGTCGTCGTCGCGCAGCTGGCCGCGGCCCGTCAGGGCACGCACAAGACCAAGACCCGTGGCGAGGTCCGCGGCGGTGGCAAGAAGCCGTACCGCCAGAAGGGCACCGGTCGCGCCCGTCAGGGTTCGACCCGCGCGCCGCAGTTCGCCGGTGGTGGCGTCGTGCACGGTCCCGTGCCGCGTGACTACTCGCAGCGGACCCCGAAGAAGATGAAGGCTGCCGCTCTGCGTCACGCCCTCACCGACCGGGCCCGCCACAACCGCATCCACGTCGTCTCCGGCGTCGTCGAGGGTGAGAACCCGTCGACGAAGGCCGCCAAGACGCTGTTCGGCAAGATCTCGGAGCGCAAGAACCTGCTCCTGGTCGTCGACCGCGCCGACGAGGCCGCGTGGCTGTCCGCCCGCAACCTGCCCCAGGTCCACATCCTGGAGCCGGGCCAGCTGAACACGTACGACGTTCTCGTCTCGGACGACGTGGTCTTCACCAAGGCTGCTTTCGAGTCCTTCGTGTCGGGCCCGAAGGCCAATGACACCGAAGGGAGCGAGGTCTGATGGCCATCCGTCACCCCGCTATCGCCTCGAAGGCCGCGAAGAAGGCCAAGGAGGCCCGCGTCAAGAAGGCGCGTCGCCACGCCACCGAGGGCAAGAACACCGTCGAGACCCCGCTGAGCAAGTCCTTCACGGACCCCCGTGACGTGCTGCTCAAGCCGGTCGTCTCCGAGAAGAGCTACGCGCTTCTCGACGAGGGCAAGTACACGTTCATCGTCGACCCGAGCGCCAACAAGACCCAGATCAAGCAGGCCGTCCAGGCGGTCTTCTCGGTCAAGGTCACCGGGGTCAACACGATCAACCGCCAGGGCAAGCGCAAGCGGACCCGCACGGGCTTCGGCCAGCGCGCGTCCACCAAGCGCGCGATCGTGACCCTCGCCGAGGGCGACCGTATCGACATCTTCGGCGGTCCGACCGCCTGAGGGCGGTCCGGATCGTCCGATATCGGACGAGGACTGAGAAATGGGAATCCGCAAGTACAAGCCGACTACGCCGGGCCGTCGCGGCTCCAGCGTCGCCGACTTCGTCGAGGTCACGCGGTCCACGCCGGAGAAGTCGTTGGTCCGCCCCCTGCACAGCAAGGGTGGCCGTAACAACTCCGGTCGTGTGACCGTCCGCCACCAGGGCGGTGGCCACAAGCGCGCCTACCGCGTGATCGACTTCCGTCGTCACGACAAGGACGGCGTGCCGGCGAAGGTCGCGCACATCGAGTACGACCCCAACCGCACCGCGCGCATCGCGCTCCTGCACTACGCGGACGGCGAGAAGCGCTACATCCTCGCGCCGCGTGGCCTGAGCCAGGGCGACCGCGTCGAGAACGGTCCCGGGGCCGACATCAAGCCGGGCAACAACCTCGCCCTGCGCAACATCCCGGTCGGTACCACGCTGCACGCCATCGAGCTGCGTCCGGGCGGCGGCGCGAAGTTCGCCCGCTCCGCCGGCGCCTCGGTGCAGCTGCTCGCGAAGGAGGGCTCGATGGCCCACCTCCGCATGCCGTCCGGTGAGATCCGCCTGGTCGACGTGCGCTGCCGCGCCACCGTCGGCGAGGTGGGCAACGCCGAGCAGAGCAACATCAACTGGGGCAAGGCCGGCCGTAAGCGGTGGCTGGGCGTTCGCCCGACCGTCCGTGGTGTGGTCATGAACCCGGTTGACCACCCGCACGGTGGTGGTGAGGGCCGGACCTCCGGTGGTCGCCACCCGGTGTCCCCGTGGGGCAAGAAGGAAGGCCGTACTCGTTCGCCCAAGAAGGCGTCGAACAAGTACATCGTCCGCCGCCGCAAGACGAACAAGAAGCGCTAAGGACGGGTTGAGATGCCTCGTAGCTTGAAGAAGGGGCCCTTCGTCGACGACCACCTGATGAAGAAGGTGGACGCCCAGAACGAAGCGGGCACCAAGAACGTCATCAAGACCTGGTCCCGTCGCTCCATGATCGTGCCGGCCATGCTCGGCCACACGCTCGCGGTGCACAACGGCAAGACCCACATCCCGGTGTTTGTCACCGAGTCGATGGTCGGCCACAAGCTCGGCGAGTTCTCGCCGACCCGCACCTTCCGGGGCCACGTCAAGGAAGACCGGAAGTCGAAGCGCCGCTAGTCAGCGGGGTGCGAATGACCATGACAAACATCGAAGGGACAACCATGGAAGCCAGGGCCCAGGCGCGGTACATCCGCGTCACGCCCATGAAGGCCCGCCGTGTGGTGGACCTCATCCGTGGCCTGAACGCCACGGAGGCTCAGGCGGTCCTGCGTTTCGCCCCGCAGGCCGCGAGCGTGCCGGTCGGCAAGGTGCTGGACAGCGCCATCGCCAACGCCGCGCACAACTACGACCACACCGATGTCGACAGCCTCTACATCTCCGAGGCCTACGTCGACGAGGGCCCGACCCTGAAGCGGTTCCGGCCGCGCGCCCAGGGCCGTGCCTACCGGATCCGCAAGCGGACCAGCCACATCACCGTGGTCGTCAGCAGCAAGGAAGGAACCCGGTAATGGGCCAGAAGGTAAACCCGCACGGGTTCCGGCTCGGTGTCACGACCGACTTCAAGTCGCGTTGGTACGCCGACAAGCTGTACAAGGACTACGTCAAGGAAGACGTCGCCATCCGTCGGATGATGACGTCCGGCATGGAGCGCGCCGGCATCTCCAAGGTCGAGATCGAGCGCACCCGTGACCGTGTGCGTGTGGACATCCACACCGCTCGTCCGGGCATCGTCATCGGCCGCCGTGGCGCCGAGGCCGACCGCATCCGCGGTGACCTCGAGAAGCTCACTGGCAAGCAGGTCCAGCTGAACATCCTCGAGGTCAAGAACCCCGAGACGGACGCTCAGCTCGTGGCCCAGGCCGTCGCCGAGCAGCTCTCCTCCCGCGTCTCCTTCCGCCGTGCCATGCGCAAGAGCATGCAGTCGGCGATGAAGGCCGGCGCCAAGGGCATCAAGATCCAGTGCGGTGGCCGCCTCGGTGGCGCCGAGATGTCCCGCTCGGAGTTCTACCGCGAGGGCCGTGTGCCCCTGCACACGCTCCGCGCGAACGTGGACTACGGCTTCTTCGAGGCCAAGACGACCTTCGGCCGCATCGGTGTGAAGGTCTGGATCTACAAGGGCGACGTCAAGAACATCGCCGAGGTCCGCGCCGAGAACGCCGCCGCCCGTGCGGGTAACCGCCCGGCCCGCGGTGGTGCCGACCGCCCGGCCCGTGGTGGCCGCGGTGGCGAGCGGCGCGGTCGCAAGCCGCAGCAGGCCGCTGGTTCCGAGGCCCCCAAGGCCGAGGCTCCCGCGTCCGCCGCTCCGGCTGAGAGCACCGGAACGGAGGCCTGACCGACATGCTGATCCCCCGTAGGGTCAAGCACCGCAAGCAGCACCACCCCAAGCGCAACGGCATGTCCAAGGGTGGCACGCAGGTTGCGTTCGGCGAGTACGGCATCCAGGCGCTGACCCCGGCGTACGTGACGAACCGTCAGATCGAGGCAGCTCGTATCGCCATGACGCGTCACATCAAGCGTGGTGGCAAGGTCTGGATCAACATCTACCCGGACCGCCCCCTCACCAAGAAGCCGGCCGAGACCCGCATGGGTTCCGGTAAGGGTTCGCCGGAGTGGTGGGTGGCCAACGTCAAGCCCGGACGCGTGATGTTCGAGCTGTCGTACCCCAACGAGAAGATCGCGCGCGAGGCCCTGACCCGTGCGGCTCACAAGCTGCCGATGAAGTGCAAGATCGTCAAGCGCGAGGCAGGTGAAGCGTGATGTCGGCCGGTACCAAGGCGTCCGAGCTGCGCGAGCTGGGCAACGAGGAGCTTCTGGCGAAGCTCCGCGAGGCCAAGGAAGAGCTGTTCAACCTCCGCTTCCAGGCGGCGACGGGCCAGCTCGAGAACCACGGTCGGCTGAAGGCCGTCCGTAAGGACATCGCGCGGATCTACACCCTGATGCGTGAGCGCGAGCTGGGCATCGAGACGGTGGAGAGCGCCTGATGAGTGAGAGCAACGTGACTGAGCAGACTGCAGAGGCCCGCGGCTTCCGCAAGACCCGTGAGGGTCTCGTCGTCAGCGACAAGATGGACAAGACCGTCGTCGTCGCCGTCGAGGACCGCGTCAAGCACGCGCTGTACGGCAAGGTCATCCGTCGTACCAGCAAGCTCAAGGCCCACGACGAGCAGAACGCCGCAGGCGTCGGCGACCGCGTCCTCCTCATGGAGACCCGGCCGCTGTCCGCCACGAAGCGCTGGCGCGTCGTCGAGATCCTCGAGAAGGCCAAGTAATCCCTCCTAGGGGGACCCCCTAGGAATCGTTCCGCCAGGCTCGGGGCGGGGTCGCGTGTGCAAGTGTGACCCCGCCCCGGGAACCGGCAGACAACCAGGAGATAGACGTGATCCAGCAGGAGTCGCGACTGCGTGTCGCCGACAACACGGGTGCGAAGGAGATCCTCTGCATCCGTGTGCTCGGCGGCTCCGGTCGCCGCTACGCGGGTATCGGTGACGTCATCGTCGCCACCGTCAAGGACGCGATCCCCGGTGGCAACGTGAAGAAGGGTGACGTCGTCAAGGCGGTCATCGTTCGCACCGTCAAGGAGCGCCGCCGTCCGGACGGCTCGTACATCCGCTTCGACGAGAACGCCGCTGTCATTCTGAAGAACGACGGCGACCCTCGTGGCACCCGTATCTTCGGCCCGGTCGGCCGTGAGCTGCGCGAGAAGAAGTTCATGAAGATCATCTCCCTCGCGCCGGAGGTGCTGTGAGCATGAAGATCAAGAAGGGCGACCTGGTCCAGGTCATCACCGGCAAGGACAAGGGCAAGCAGGGCAAGGTCATCGCGGCCTTCCCCCGCGAGGACCGTGTTCTGGTCGAGGGTGTCAACCGGGTCAAGAAGCACACCAAGGCCGGTCCGACGGCTCGCGGTTCGCAGGCCGGCGGCATCGTCACCACCGAGGCGCCGATCCACGTCTCCAACGTCCAGCTGGTCGTGGAGAAGGACGGCAAGAAGGTCGTGACCCGCGTCGGTTACCGCTTCGACGACGAAGGCAACAAGATCCGCGTTGCCAAGCGGACGGGTGAGGACATCTGATGACGACCACCACCACTCCGCGCCTGAAGCAGAAGTACCGTGAGGAGATCACGGGCAAGCTGCGTGACGAGTTCAAGTACGAGAACGTCATGCAGATCCCCGGTCTCGTCAAGATCGTGGTCAACATGGGTGTGGGCGACGCCGCCCGCGACTCCAAGCTGATCGAGGGTGCCATCAAGGACCTCACCACGATCACCGGTCAGAAGCCGGCCGTCACCAAGGCCCGCAAGTCCATCGCGCAGTTCAAGCTGCGTGAGGGCCAGCCGATCGGTGCCCACGTCACGCTCCGTGGCGACCGCATGTGGGAGTTCCTGGACCGCACCCTGTCGCTCGCGCTGCCGCGCATCCGCGACTTCCGCGGCCTGTCCCCCAAGCAGTTCGACGGCCGTGGCAACTACACCTTCGGTCTCACGGAGCAGGTCATGTTCCACGAGATCGACCAGGACAAGATCGACCGCGTCCGGGGTATGGACATCACCGTGGTGACCACGGCGACCAACGACGCTGAGGGCCGCGCGCTCCTTCGTCACCTCGGCTTCCCCTTCAAGGAGGCGTGAGCGAGATGGCGAAGAAGGCTCTGATTGCCAAGGCTGCTCGCAAGCCCAAGTTCGGTGTGCGTGGCTACACCCGCTGCCAGCGCTGCGGCCGCCCGCACTCCGTGTACCGCAAGTTCGGCCTGTGCCGCGTGTGCCTTCGTGAGATGGCTCACCGTGGCGAGCTGCCGGGCGTGACCAAGAGCTCCTGGTAATCCCCCTAATAAGGGATTCGCAGGGCTCTCGGTAAGCATCTGGGGCGGCGGGACGTCCAGCTCACATGCCTTAGGCTTGTGGGGTTGGGCGTCTGCCGCCGCCCTTACGACTTACTACGCCGTAGGTCCACCGCGCCGCACCCGTCCCGTCTCGGATCGGGGAGAGGGATGGCGCACCAGGAAACCCCGGCGAGAGAGGCCGAAGGCCAATTCATGACCATGACTGATCCGATCGCAGACATGCTGACGCGTCTGCGGAACGCGAACTCGGCGTACCACGACTCCGTGGCGATGCCGCACTCGAAGATCAAGTCGCACATCGCGGAGATCCTCCAGCAGGAGGGCTTCATCACGGGCTGGAAGGTCGAGGACGCCGAGGTCGGCAAGAACCTCGTCCTGGAGCTGAAGTTCGGCCCCAACCGTGAGCGCTCCATCGCGGGCATCAAGCGGATCTCCAAGCCCGGTCTCCGGGTGTACGCGAAGTCCACCAACCTGCCGAAGGTCCTCGGCGGCCTGGGCGTGGCCATCATCTCCACGTCCCACGGTCTCCTGACCGACAAGCAGGCGCAGAAGAAGGGCGTGGGTGGGGAAGTCCTCGCCTACGTCTGGTAGTTCGGGAACGGAGGAGAGACAGCAATGTCGCGTATCGGCAAGCTCCCCATCCCGGTTCCCGCCGGCGTGGACGTCACCATCGACGGCCGTACGGTCGCGGTCAAGGGCCCCAAGGGCGAACTGACCCACACCGTCATCGCGCCGATCGACATCGCCAAGGCCGAGGACGGCACCCTTCAGGTGCTCCGGCCCAACGACGAGCGGCAGAGCAAGGCCCTGCACGGCCTGTCCCGCACGCTGGTGGCGAACATGATCACCGGTGTGACCCAGGGATACGTCAAGAAGCTCGAGATCAGCGGTGTGGGTTACCGCGTCGTGGCGAAGGGCTCCAACCTGGAGTTCTCCCTCGGCTACAGCCACCCGATCCTGGTCGAGGCCCCCGAGGGCATCACCTTCAAGGTGGAGTCCCCGACCCGTTTCTCGGTCGAGGGCATCGACAAGCAGAAGGTCGGCGAGGTTGCGGCCAACATCCGCAAGCTGCGCAGGCCCGACCCGTACAAGGCCAAGGGCGTCAAGTACGAGGGCGAAGTCATCCGCCGCAAGGTCGGAAAGGCGGGTAAGTAAGCCATGGCATACGGGCAGAAGATCCTGAAGGGCGACGCCTACAAGCGCGCCGCGATCAAGCGCCGTCACATCCGGATCCGCAAGCGGATCAACGGTACGGCGGAGCGTCCCCGTCTGGTCGTGACCCGCTCCAACCGCCACATCGTGGCGCAGGTGATCGACGACCTGAAGGGCCACACCCTGGCGTCGGCGTCCACCCTGGACAGCTCGATCCGCGGTGGCGAGGGCGACAAGTCCGCGCAGGCCAAGCAGGTCGGCGCCCTGGTCGCCGAGCGTGCCAAGGCCGCCGGTGTCGAGGCCGTCGTGTTCGACCGTGGTGGTAACCAGTACGCGGGGCGCATCGCCGCCCTGGCGGACGCCGCCCGCGAGGCCGGGCTCAAGTTCTGAGCCGGTTCCGTAGCTAGCGGAAACAGAGAGAGGTAATTCCAATGGCTGGACCCCAGCGCCGCGGTGGCGGTGCCGGTGGCGGCGAGCGGCGGGACCGGAAGGGCCGTGACGGCGGCGCTGCTGCCGCCGAGAAGACCGCGTACGTTGAGCGCGTCGTCGCGATCAACCGCGTCGCCAAGGTTGTGAAGGGTGGTCGTCGCTTCAGCTTCACCGCGCTGGTCGTGGTGGGCGACGGTGACGGCACCGTGGGTGTCGGTTACGGCAAGGCCAAGGAGGTGCCGGCCGCCATCGCCAAGGGCGTTGAGGAGGCCAAGAAGCACTTCTTCAAGGTCCCCCGGATCCAGGGCACCATCCCGCACCCCATCCAGGGTGAGAAGGCTGCCGGCGTCGTGCTGCTCAAGCCCGCGTCGCCCGGTACCGGTGTTATCGCCGGTGGTCCGGTGCGTGCCGTGCTCGAGTGCGCCGGTATCCACGACGTGCTGTCGAAGTCGCTCGGCTCCGACAACGCGATCAACATCGTGCACGCGACCGTGGAGGCCCTGAAGGGTCTGCAGCGTCCCGAGGAGATCGCGGCCCGCCGTGGTCTGCCCCTCGAGGACGTCGCCCCCGCGGCCCTGCTGCGTGCGCGTGCCGGGGCGGGTGCGTAATCATGGCGCAGCTCAAGATTACGCAGGTCAAGTCCTACATCGGCAGCAAGCAGAACCACCGTGACACCCTGCGCTCCCTTGGTCTCAAGGGCATCAACACGCAGGTCGTCAAGGAGGACCGCCCCGAGTTCCGCGGCATGGTGCACACCGTCCGCCACCTCGTGACGGTCGAGGAGGTCGACTGATCATGGCGGAGCAGAACCCGCTCAAGATCCACAACCTCCGTCCCGCCCCGGGCGCCAAGACCGCCAAGACCCGTGTCGGTCGTGGTGAGGCGTCGAAGGGTAAGACGGCTGGTCGTGGTACCAAGGGCACGAAGGCCCGCTACCAGGTTCCGGAGCGCTTCGAGGGTGGCCAGATGCCCCTCCACATGCGTCTCCCGAAGCTGAAGGGCTTCAAGAACCCGTTCAAGACCGAGTACCAGGTCGTGAACCTCGACAAGCTGGCCGCGCTCTACCCCGAGGGTGGCGAGGTCACCGTCGAGGGTCTGGTGGCCAAGGGTGCCGTTCGCAAGAACGCGCTCGTCAAGGTCCTCGGCCAGGGCGAGGTCTCCGTGGCGCTGCAGGTGACGGTCGACGCCGTCTCCGGCTCCGCCAAGGAGAAGATCACCGCCGCCGGCGGTACCGTCACCGAGCTCGTCTGAACCTCACAGGCGTCTCGATGACCTGAGCGATCCCGACCGGGGATACCCCACAAAATGGGGTATCCCCGGTCGGTCGTTCCTAGGGCGGCAGTCTCGCCGGTAAGGTGGCCTGCACTGCCCTCTTTACACAGGGTGCTGCACTTCCGGCACTCTGAGCGGCAGTTGACCGTTACCTATTCGTCGAACCTCAAGACCGTCACCCTTGACGCAGTTGCGCGGGGGTCGCAGGAGGCACCGTGCTCACCGCGTTCGCCCGGGCGTTCAAGACGCCCGACCTGCGCAAGAAGCTGCTCTTCACGCTCGGCATCATCGTGGTCTACCGGGTCGGTACGCACATCCCGATCCCAGGCGTCGACTACCGGAACGTCCAGACCTGTATCGACAACGCCCAGGCCAACCAGGGTCTCTTCGGCCTGGTCAACATGTTCAGCGGTGGCGCGCTGCTGCAGATCACGATCTTCGCGCTGGGCATCATGCCGTACATCACGGCGAGCATCATTCTGCAGCTGCTGACCGTGGTGATCCCGCGCCTGGAAGCCCTGAAGAAGGAGGGCCAGGCCGGTACGGCGAAGATCACCCAGTACACGCGTTACCTGACGATCGCCCTCGCCATCCTCCAGGGCACCGGCCTCGTCGCCACCGCCCGCAGCGGCGCCCTGTTCCAGGGCTGCCCGGTGGCCAGCCAGATCGTCCCCGACCAGTCGATCTTCGTCACCATCACCATGGTCATCACCATGACCGCCGGTACGGCCGCCGTCATGTGGCTCGGTGAGCTCATCACCGACCGCGGCATCGGCAACGGCATGTCGATCCTGATGTTCATCTCGATCGCCGCCACGTTCCCGTCCGCGCTGTGGGCCATCAAGCAGGAGGGCTCCCTGGCGGGCGGCTGGATCGAGTTCGGCACGGTCATCCTGGTCGGCTTCGCCATGGTCGGCCTGGTGGTCTTCGTCGAGCAGGCCCAGCGCCGCATCCCGGTCCAGTACGCCAAGCGCATGATCGGCCGTCGCTCCTACGGCGGTACGTCCACCTACATCCCGCTCAAGGTGAACCAGGCGGGTGTGATCCCCGTCATCTTCGCCTCGTCGCTGCTCTACATCCCGGCGCTGATCGCTCAGTTCGCGGGAGGCACCTCGGGCTGGAAGACCTGGATCGAGCAACACTTCGTCAAGGGCGACCACCCGTACTACATCGCAACGTACTTCCTGCTGATCGTTTTCTTCGCGTTCTTCTATGTGGCGATCTCCTTCAACCCCGAAGAAGTCGCCGACAACATGAAGAAGTATGGTGGCTTCATCCCGGGCATCCGGGCTGGCCGACCGACCGCTGAGTACCTGAGCTACGTACTCAACCGGATCACCTGGCCGGGTTCGCTGTACTTGGGACTGATCGCTCTCGTGCCGACGATGGCGTTGGCAGGGTTCGGGGCAAACCAGAACTTCCCCTTCGGCGGGACCAGCATCCTGATCATCGTGGGTGTCGGTCTCGAGACGGTGAAGCAGATCGAGAGCCAGCTCCAGCAGCGCAATTACGAAGGGTTCCTCCGCTGATGCGAATCGTCCTCGTCGGTCCGCCGGGTGCCGGTAAGGGAACGCAGGCCGCGTTCCTGGCCAAGAACCTGTCGATCCCGCACATCTCCACGGGCGACCTGTTCCGGGCCAACATCAGCCAGCAGACGGAACTCGGCAAACTGGCGAAGTCCTACATGGACGCGGGCAACCTGGTGCCCGACGAGGTCACCATCGCGATGGCGAAGGACCGCATGGAGCAGCCGGACGCCGAGAACGGCTTCCTGCTGGACGGCTTCCCCCGCAACGTCTCCCAGGCCGAGGCGCTCGACGAGCTGCTCGAGACCGAGAACATGCAGCTCGACGCGGTGCTGGACCTGGAGGTCCCGGAGGACGAGGTCGTCAAGCGGATCGCCGGCCGGCGCATCTGCCGCAACGACTCCTCGCACGTCTTCCACGTGACGTACAAGCAGCCGGCCAAGGAGGGCGTCTGCGACGTCTGCGGCGGCGAGCTGTACCAGCGGGACGACGACTCCGAGGAGACGGTCCGGACGCGGCTGGAGGTCTACCACACCCAGACCGAGCCGATCATCGACTACTACAAGGCGCAGGGCCTGGTGGTCACGATCTCGGCGCTCGGCAAGGTCGAGGACGTCACGACGCGCGCCATGGAGGCGCTGGGGCGTGGCGAGGACGGCAAGTAGCCGTTCGTGCGCAGCTACGGCCGCGGTTCCCCGTTCGGGGGCCGCGGCTGCTGCGTGGACGGGGCCGGTCGCGAGGCCCCGTATCGTTGAAGGCGTTCGTACCCGCCGAAGGTCCAGAAAGGCCGTAGCCCCCATGGTGCAGATCAAGAGCCCCGAGCAGATCGCCAAGATGCGTGAGGCGGGGCTGGTCGTCGCCGCCATCCACGCGGCGACCCGTGAAGCCGCCGTGCCGGGGGCCACGACGAAGGATCTGGACCAGGTCGCCCGCAAGGTGCTCGCCGAGCACAACGCCAAGCCGAATTTCCTGGGGTACGGCGGCTTCCCGGCGACGATCTGCACCTCCGTGAACGAGGTCGTCGTCCACGGCATCCCGTCCGACGAGGTGGTCCTCAAGGACGGGGACATCATCTCCATCGACTGCGGCGCGATCATCGACGGCTGGCACGGCGACGCCGCCTACACGGCCTTCGTGGGCTCCGGCCACGCCCCGGAGCTGGTCGAGCTCTCCCGGGTGACCGAGGAGTCGATGTGGGCCGGCATCGCGGCCATGAAGCAGGGCAACCGGTTGGTCGACGTCTCCCGGGCCATCGAGACGTACATCCGCCGCCAGCCCAAGCCGGGCGGCGGCAAGTACGGGATCATCGAGGACTACGGCGGGCACGGCATCGGCACCGAGATGCACATGGACCCGCACCTGCTGAACTACGTCGACCGGCGGCGTGGCAAGGGCCCGAAGCTGGTGCCGGGCTTCTGCCTGGCGATCGAGCCGATGGTGTCCCTGGGGACGCCGAAGACCGAGGTCCTCGAGGATGACTGGACGGTCATCACGACGGACGGCACGTGGTCGTCGCACTGGGAGCACTCCGTCGCGCTGACGGAGGAGGGGCCGCTGGTGCTCACGTCTCCCGACGGGGGGAAGGCGAAGCTCGCCGAGCTGGGGATCGTCGCCGCGCCGGATCCGCTGGGCTGAGCGTCTTCCGGGGTGGGCCGTTCTGACCGTCGGCGGCCGCGGGCCGTGGGGGTCGTTCGCGCAGTTCCCCGCGCCCCTGTCGGGGCGCTTAAAGATCTGTCCGATGGGGCAGACTCCCTCGATTCGTGTTTCCGAGGGCCCTGACGTAGACTGACTCGTCGGCTCTTGTGTACCCGCATGTCTGCATGCGCTCGCACGGAGTCGATCAAGGTAGTCGATTCGAAGGGCGAAGCGTGGCCAAGAAGCAAGGTGCCATCGAGATCGAGGGCACTGTCGTCGAGTCTCTGCCGAACGCCATGTTCAAGGTCGAGCTCCAGAACGGCCACCAGGTCCTGGCACACATCAGCGGCAAGATGCGTATGCACTACATCCGCATCCTCCCTGACGACCGGGTCGTGGTGGAGCTGTCTCCGTACGACCTGACGCGTGGCCGGATCGTCTACCGCTACAAGTAGATCTTGCCCGCATCCCGCTTCCGGCGGGGTGGTGGCACTGACCCGGAGAACCTCACCTAATGAAGGTCAAGCCGAGCGTCAAGAAGATCTGCGACAAGTGCAGGGTGATCCGCCGTCACGGCCGGGTCATGGTCATCTGCGACAACCCGCGCCACAAGCAGCGCCAGGGCTGACGCACGACCGATCCCTCTGCATCCATCGCAGGGATTCGCGCGACGCGAGCTGAATATGTTCATACGCAGGACCCAAGCCGGCAACGGCTTGACACCCCCGGTTCGGAGGCCGGGGACCCAGTTCGTACCTCGTACGGCGGCTGGGAAGCGGTCCTGTGGAAGACCTCCGACAAGTAACTGGAGCCATTGAATGGCACGCGTTTCCGGTGTTGACATCCCGCGCGACAAGCGCGTGGAGATCGCCCTCACCTACGTGTTCGGCATCGGCCGGACTCTGTCCCAGCAGACGCTGGCCGCCACCGGCGTGGACCCGAACACTCGTGTTCGTGACCTCTCCGAGGAGCAGCTGGTCGCGATCCGCGAGTACGTCGACAACAACATCAAGACCGAGGGTGACCTCCGTCGCGAGATCCAGGCCGACATCCGCCGCAAGGTCGAGATCGGTACCTACCAGGGTCTGCGTCACCGTCGCGGTCTGCCCGTCCGCGGTCAGCGCACCAGCACGAACGCCCGCACCCGCAAGGGCCCGCGTCGCGCCATCGCCGGTAAGAAGAAGCCGGGCAAGAAGTAGTCCTCAGCGGACGCTCGTCAGCGGTCTTCGCTGCAGGACCGACCACCTCCCGTAGGAGTTATAGATGCCCCCCAAGGGTCGTCAGGGCGCTGCCAAGAAGGTGCGCCGCAAGGAAAAGAAGAACGTCGCTCACGGCCACGCGCACATCAAGAGCACGTTCAACAACACGATCGTCTCGATCACGGACCCGTCCGGCAACGTGATCTCCTGGGCCTCCGCCGGCCACGTCGGCTTCAAGGGCTCCCGGAAGTCCACGCCGTTCGCCGCGCAGATGGCCGCCGAGTCGGCTGCCCGCCGCGCCCAGGAGCACGGCATGCGCAAGGTCGACGTGTTCGTGAAGGGCCCGGGTTCCGGTCGTGAGACCGCGATCCGCTCCCTGCAGGCCACGGGCCTCGAGGTCGGCTCCATCCAGGACGTCACCCCGACCCCGCACAACGGCTGCCGTCCGCCGAAGCGCCGCCGCGTCTGACGCGACGCCTTCGGGCTCACGGTTTCCGGGCGGTACGGCTCTTTCGGGCCGTATCGCCCGTACCCTTGCAGTACCCGTCCCTTTCCGTCGGGGACGGTTCAAGTCGGGCGTCAAATAGCGGGCGCCCCCGACTGAAGGATCTGATCCACACATGCTGATCGCTCAGCGTCCCTCGTTGACCGAAGAGGTCGTCGACGAGTTCCGCTCCCGGTTCGTGATCGAGCCGCTGGAGCCGGGCTTCGGCTACACCCTCGGCAACTCCCTGCGCCGGACCCTCCTCTCCTCGATCCCGGGTGCGGCGGTCACGTCCATCCGCATCGACGGCGTGCTGCACGAGTTCACCACCGTGCCGGGCGTCAAGGAGGACGTCACCGACCTGATCCTCAACATCAAGCAGCTGGTCGTCTCCTCGGAGCACGACGAGCCGGTCGTGATGTACCTGCGCAAGCAGGGCCCGGGTCTGGTCACCGCCGCCGACATCGCGCCCCCGGCCGGTGTCGAGGTGCACAACCCCGACCTGGTCCTCGCCACGCTCAACGGCAAGGGCAAGCTGGAGATGGAGCTCACGGTCGAGCGTGGCCGTGGCTACGTCTCCGCCGTGCAGAACAAGCAGGTCGGCCAGGAGATCGGCCGGATCCCGGTCGACTCGATCTACTCGCCGGTGCTCAAGGTCACGTACAAGGTCGAGGCCACGCGTGTCGAGCAGCGGACCGACTTCGACAAGCTGATCGTCGACGTCGAGACCAAGCAGGCGATGCGTCCGCGTGACGCCATGGCGTCGGCCGGTAAGACCCTGGTCGAGCTGTTCGGTCTCGCCCGCGAGCTGAACATCGACGCCGAGGGCATCGACATGGGTCCGTCCCCGACGGACGCCGCGCTGGCCGCCGACCTGGCGCTGCCGATCGAGGAGCTGGAGCTCACCGTTCGGTCGTACAACTGCCTCAAGCGTGAGGGCATCCACTCCGTGGGTGAGCTCGTGGCGCGTTCCGAGGCCGACCTCCTCGACATTCGCAACTTCGGTGCGAAGTCCATCGACGAGGTCAAGGCGAAGCTGGCGGGTATGGGCCTGGCGCTCAAGGACTCCCCGCCCGGATTCGACCCGACCGCTGCGGCGGACGCCTTCGGGGCGGACGACGACGCGGACGCCGGGTTCGTGGAGACCGAGCAGTACTGATCGCTCAGCGGGGAGGCCGTACTGCGTCTGCGGGCCGGTCGTGGCTGGTCGCGCAGTTCCCCGCGCCCCTTCCAGGCCCCTTCGGGGGCCTGGATCTCCGACGGGCAACCGCTCGCTCGGATACTGACCCCGGTACCTGATACGGCCGGGGCAGACACCTAGGAGAAACACCATGCCGAAGCCCACCAAGGGTGCCCGTATGGGCGGCAGCGCCGCGCACGAGAAGCTGATGCTCGCGAACCTCGCGAAGTCGCTGTTCGAGCACGGTCGTATCACCACCACCGAGGCGAAGGCCCGCCGCCTGCGTCCGTACGCCGAGCGTCTGGTCACCAAGGCGAAGAAGGGCGACCTTCACAACCGCCGTCAGGTGCTCCAGGTCATCACGGACAAGAGCGTCGTCCACACGCTCTTCACCGAGATCGGCCCGCGCAACGAGAACCGTCCGGGTGGCTACACCCGCATCACCAAGATCGGTAACCGCCGTGGCGACAACGCGCCCATGGCCGTCATCGAGCTGGTCGAGGCGCTGACGGTGGCGCAGGAGGCGACCGGCGAGGCCGAGGCCGCGACGAAGCGTGCCGCCAAGGACGCCGAGGCTTCCGAGGCTCAGGTCGACACGACCAAGGCCGAGGACGCCGAGGAGTCCAAGGACGCGTAAGCGTTCTGCCGGGGGCTGTGCGCTTGCGGCCGCGGGTTCGTGGTGGCTTGTCGCGCAGTTCCCCGCGCCCCTTCAGGGCGTTGGCGGGTCCGTTCCCTTTTGGGGGCGGGCCCGCTTTTGTGTTGCTGAGAGGATCTGTACGTGAGTGATGAAGCAGCGGCTGGTTACGTTCGTGTCCGTCTTGATCTGTCGTACGACGGGAGCGAGTTCTCCGGGTGGGCCAAGCAGGCCGGGGGGCGGCGGACCGTGCAGGGGGAGATCGAGGACGCCCTGCGGACCGTGACGCGGTCGCGGGAGACGTACGAGCTGACCGTGGCGGGGCGTACCGACGCGGGGGTGCATGCCCGGGGGCAGGTCGCTCACGTCGATCTGCCGCGTGAGGTGTGGGCCGAGCACCACCAGAAGCTGCTCAAGCGGCTCGCCGGGCGGCTGCCGCGGGACGTACGGGTCTGGGCCCTCAGGGAGGCGCCCAGCGGGTTCAACGCGCGGTTCTCGGCGGTGTGGAGGCGGTACGCCTATCGGGTCACCGACAACCCCGGGGGCGTCGACCCGCTGCTGCGCAACCACGTGCTGTGGCACGACTGGCCACTCGACGTGGAGGCCATGAACGAGGCCGCCCACGGCCTGCTGGGGGAGCACGACTTCGCCGCCTACTGCAAGAAGCGGGAGGGCGCGACCACCATCCGTACGCTCCAGGAGCTGAGCCTGGTCCGGGGTGAGGACGGGATCATCACCGCCACCGTGCGGGCCGACGCCTTCTGCCACAACATGGTGCGGTCGCTCATCGGGGCGCTGCTGTTCGTGGGGGACGGGCACCGGCCCGCCGACTGGCCCGGGAAGGTGCTGGCGGCGGGCGTACGGGACTCGGCCGTGCATGTCGTACGGCCGCACGGGCTGACACTGGAGGAGGTCGGCTACCCGGCCGACGAATTGCTGGCCGCGCGCAGCAAGGAGGCTCGGAACAAGCGGTCTCTGCCGTCGGCGGGGTGCTGCTGACCGGCTTCCGGCGTTCCTCACCGGTCTGCGGTGTTCCAGTTCATCAGCAGTTCGGAGAGGGCCCTGGCGGTGTCCTTGGCATCGGTGCCGCCGCCACGCGCGCTGGGGGAGAGCTCGACGTGGAGGAACCTGGCGTGGTGGCGCTGGGCGGCCCTGCCCTGGACGTTGGTGGTGCCCTCCAGGGGGCAGCGGGCCGACCAGCCCCGGCAGACCCGCAGTCCGTCGGCCTGCATGCCGTCGGCCAGGGCGACGGCCTCATCGATGGTGTTCCACGCGGCTCTGGCGGAGAGGACGGCCTCGTAGGGGCGGTGCGACTCCTTGGCGAAGCCGTGCAGTTGGACTCCGGGCACGTCGCGCTTCTGGAGTTCCACGACGACGGCGTGGAACATGCTGTCCTCCCGGTGGGAGACGTCGGCGGCGTCCCCGCGGCCCGCCTCGCGGTGCGCGCCGGCCAGGACCAGCGAGCCGCCGGGGTTGTCCTCCAGGAGCCTCACGCCGAGGCGTTCCGTGTCCCGGTCGGAGACCGGGTGCGGTACCTGCGCGTTCCAGCGGACGTCGGAGTCGGCGGTCAGGTAGAGGCGTCCCCATCGTTCGGCCCTGCCCGGGCGTGCGGCGGCGATCTCGTCGTACCTGCGGCCGGACTCGGTGTCGGTGAGGCGGGTGAGCTTGAGGCCGACGGGGGCGAGCAGTCGTTCGGCCTTGGTGGTGTCGCCGTCCAGGAGGTGGCCGACGCTCTCGGCGACGCGCTCGCGCTGGGTGTCGTCCGGTGGGGTGTACGCGTCGTCGGGCTCCAGTTCCGCCGTGTACGTGAGGATCCTGCTGCGGAGGTCCACCAACTCCCGGGCGTGCGGAGTGACATCGTCCGTTGACCGGTCCGGTGCCGACTGACAGCTGGACAAGGCCAGGATCAGTCCGATTAGGGTCAGAATGCGAGTCAAATGTGACTTCCTTGTGACGGTTACGTCCGTGGTGCATGTGTGGTTCATGTGAATATGATGGGGTGACACTTCGTGAACCTCTCCGGATCGCTCGGGCGGTAATCGCTTTCTCGGTCATCGCCGTGACGGCTGCGTGCACTTCTGCGGCCTCCGCACCGCAGGTGAAGCCGGGCGGGCGTTCCTTCACCGTCGCCGCCACCGGTGACGTGCTGATCCACCCCGAGCTGGTGGACCAGGCCGCCAAGGACGCCGAGGAGACCGGCGAGGGAGAGGCCGGGCTGGACTTCCGGCCGATGCTCGCCGGGGTGAAGCCGGTCATCAGCAAGGCCGACCTGGCCATCTGTCACATGGAGACGCCCGTCGGCAAGCCGCGGGGACCCTTCGAGGGATACCCGGAGTTCCTCGTCCCGCCGCAGATCCTGACGGCGCTCAAGGATGTGGGCTACGACACCTGCTCGACGGCCTCCAACCACACCTTCGACCACGGCCTGGGGGCCGTGCGGCGCACCTTGAGCGCCATGGACAAGGCCGGCCTCGGACACACGGGATCCGCCGGCACCCCCAAGGAAGCGGAACGGGTCAACATCCGTGACGTCAGCGGCGTCAAGGTCGCCCACCTGTCCTTCTCCTGGGAGTCGTTCGTCCACCCGACGCCCGAGAAGCAGAAGTGGGCGTTCAACAAGCTCGGCACGGACGCCGTCAAGGAGGCGGAGGCCAAGGCCCGGAAGAAGGGGGCCGAGGTGGTGATCCTCTCGGTCCACTGGGGGGCGGAGCACCACAACGAACCGGGCGTCGGACAGCTGCGGCTGGCGGAGCGGCTCACCACGGAGACCGGCATCGACCTGGTGATCGGGCACCACGCGCACGTGGTCCAGCCGATCCAGAAGGTGAACGGCACGTGGGTCGCCTACGGCCTCGGCAATCACGTGGCACGCCACTCCTCGCCCAGCGGGCTCACCGAGGAGGGCGCGATCGGCTGGTTCGAGTTCCGTGAGACGACGGACGGATGGGACGTCTCGGCCCGTTACGCCACGACGCTGGTGGACATCCCGGCCGAGGTGGAGGCCGGTGAGAAGGCGCCCGACGGCGCGGTCACGGACCACCGGGTGGTGGACGTGCGGCGGACCCTCGACGAGCCGGGGGACCTCTCGGAGGAGCGGCTCGCCCGCTACCGGCTGGCGGCGGAACGGACGCGGGGCTTCCTGTACAACCGCGGGGCGCCGGGGGGCGACGGCCTGAAGGAACTCGCACTGGAGCGTGACTAGCGCCACAGCGCACCACGGGGCGAGAGAAGCAACCTCGGCGCTCCTCAGAAGTCTCATTACTGACGGCTTGTCATGCCCCCGCGTCCAGGCGGTGTGATCGGCAGACGCCGTCACCCGTAGCGGTCGGAGGAGACCACCGGTGACATCAACTCGTGCCGCACGCCCCGTGAAGGGCGGGCGGCGGCGCAGCCGCAGACGAGCGGACATGCCGCTCCTGGGCGGCATCCGTCCCCCGATCGCACTGCTCTGCGTGCTGGTGCTCGCCCTGGCGGGCCTCACCGCCAAGGTGCTCGGCCCCGCCGGCGAGCAGGTCGTGCCGGAGGCCGTGCAATCCTCCCAGCAGCACTTCGCGGAGGACGGCGCCATCGCGCTGCGGGCCTCGATCGACGAGCGGGTCACCGACCTGAACCGCACGGCCGCCGCGCTGAACGCCGGCTCACCGGTGGAGCCCGAGGCCGTCCTGTCCGACCTGGGGAAGACGTACCAGAAGTGGACGGGTACCACCATCCTGGACCTGGACAGCGGCAAGGTGCTGGCCGCCAGGGGGGAAACGATTCCTCTCGCCTGGCTGGACAAGGAGGTCCTCACCGGGGACAAGGCCCTCAAGCCCCGCATGGTGCGGCTGAAGACCGGTGACGTGCGCCTGATGACCATGGCGGTCATCGACCCCGAGGAGGGGCCGCAGCAGCTGCTGATCGCGTCCAACAGCCTGTCCGTGCCCGCCATCAACCTGGGCCAGTTCCGCACCATGGCCGTCGTCGCCACCGGCGGGGAGATCCTCGCCACCGCCGGCTTCGAGCAGTCCGAGGCGCTCAACTCGGACCAGGGCCGCAAGGAACTGTCCTGGCTCCAGAAGCAGATGAGCGAGCTGTCCGCCCGGGCGGCCGTGGAGACCGAGCAGGACCCGGTCAGCGCCAGGGAACCAGGCTCACGCGGCTATCCCGGTGTCAGCGGAACCCTGCTCGGCGAGAGCTACAACGGCCGTACCGCCACAGCCGGGTACGCCTCCCTCGCCTCCTCGGACCCCGAGGAGAAGAAGAGCGTCGGCGCCGGGCTCGGGCTCACCGTCGTCGCCCTGCTGCCCGTGGTCCAGCAGCACGCCGCCGCTCCCAGCCGGGAACTGTACGGGCTGCTGGCGGCCGGAGCCCTGGTGGTGCTCGGACTGCTCGCCGCCGCCGTGCTGTGGGCGACCGTGCAGCGGCCGCTGCTGCGGCTCTTCCTGGAGTCCCGCCGACTGGCCCGCGGCGACCTCACCCGCCCGGTGTACGTGCCCCGCTGGGGCGAGGCCGCGCGGGTCGGCTCCGCCCTGGAGAGGCTGCGCACGCAGCTGGGCGGCACGACCGGTGATCCCGGCGGGCGTCAGCGCGTCAAGGGACGGTTCGGGGTACGCGGGCCGCTGGCGCTGACCGCCGTACTGCTGCTGCTGTGGTGCCTGCCCGTCGGTCTCCTGCTGAACCGCACGGACGACTCGGTCAGCATCCCGGCCAGCATGGTCAACGACCAGCGTGACCGCACCGACCTGGTCGCCGACCGGGTGCGGCGGGCGCTCAACGAGGCGCAGGCGGACCTGGTCTCCACGTCCCGGCTGATCGCCCCGGACGACGCCGACGCCACCGCCAAGGTGCTCGAGACGGCCCTGCGCGAGCACACCCGCTACCAGACCCTGTACGTCCTCTCCGAGGACGGAGAGGTCGTGGCCCGGGCGGGTGAGGAGCCGAACTCCGACTGGAGCGACGACGAGGACCTCCCGCTCGTGCGGGTGTCCGGCAAGGGCGACAAGAAGCCGGTCGTCCAGGTCGGGGCTCCTGTTCCGGACAGCAAGGGAGAGACCGTCGTCGGCGAGGTCAGGATCGAGTTCCTCAACTCGCTGCTGAAGCGGCCCGGGCTCGGCGAGGTGCGCGTGGTCAACTCCGAGGCGGAGACGATCGCCGCAGGCGACGGCTTCCTGGCCTTCGAGGAGCTGCCGCGCGACGCGCTCGCCGACCTCGTCCGGGCCGGCAGCGTCCACGTCGGCGCCGGTCCCGTCGAGAACGGCCTGCTGATCCGCGAGGGACGCGGCGTCACCGTCGCCGCGGCGGCCCCGTTCTCCGGCGGCGGTGTGGCGGCCGACATCGGCTGGACCGTGGTCAGCTGGCAGAACGCCAAGGACTTCCAGATCACCCCGTACCAGCGTGAGGACCGCAGCGTCCTGGCCGGGCTGCTCGGTCTCGCCCTGATCGTCGTCTGCCTCGGCTGGGTGTTCCTGGTCGTGGCCCGGCCGATGCGGGCCCTCGCGGCCAGTGCGGAGAAGCTGGCCGACGGCGACCTCAAGTCCGTGCTCTATCCGCGCTACCAGGACGAGGTGGGCGCCGTCGTACGCAGCCTCGAACTGCTGCGTCAGCAACTCCAGGCCCGTAAGCAGACCCAGGCGCGCCGGCTCGCTGAGCCGGAAGCCGGCGTTCGGGGAAGGTGACCCAGCCGTGCTCTATCTGTACTTCGTCCTGCTCACCGGCAGTGTGCTGCTGCTCGTGGCGGGGATCGTGGAACAGCGCCGGCACTACGCCAGCCTGCACAGCATCCCGTCGCGTGTGCTCGTCAACGGCATCCGCGGCAAGTCCTCCATCACCCGGCTGTGCGCCGGGGCGCTGCGCGGCGGCGACCTGGTCACCGTGGCGAAGACCACGGGAACGGCGGCCCGGTTCATCCACCCCGACGCCACCGAGGAGCCGGTCTACCGCAAGTTCGGCATCGCCAACGTGGTGGAGCAGATCGGCATCGTGCGCCGGGCCGCCACCTACCGGCCCGACGCCCTCGTCATCGAGTGCATGGCCGTCATGCCGGCCCTGCAGGAGGTGAACCAGAGCAAGCTGATCCGCTCCACGATCGGCGTGCTGTGCAACGTCCGCGAGGACCACCTCGCCGAGATGGGCCCCACCCTCGACGACGTGGCGCGCTCGCTGTGCCGCTCCATGCCGGAGGACGGCATCTGCGTCACCGCCGAGAAGGAGCGCTTCCACATCCTCCAGGAAGAGGCCGACGCCCGTAACTGCAAGCTGATCTACGCCGACCCGGAGACCGTCACCGACGAGGAGCTGCGCGGCTTCAGCTGGTTCACCTTCAAGGAGAACGTCGCGATCGCCCTCGTCGTGGCCGAACTGCTCGGCGTCGAACGGCGGGTCGCCCTGCAGGGCATGTACGACGCCCCGCCGGACCCGGGCGTGCTGTCCGTCGAGCGTTATGTGACGCCCGAGGGCAAGAAGCTCGCCTTCGCCAACGTCTTCGCGGCCAACGACCCCGAGTCGACGCTGATGAACATCAACCAGCTGCTCGACCTCGGAGCGATCCACCGGCCGCTGAACGTCGTGATCAACTGCCGGCCCGACCGCGTGGAGCGCAACGGGCAGATGGGCGAGATCATCCCCGACCTCGAGCCGGACAACGTGTTCGTCATCGGTCACCCCGCCAAGAGCGCCATCGACGCCATCCCGGCCGAGTGGCGCGACCGCGCCGTCGACCTCGGTGGTGAGCGGCGGTCGGCCGACGAGTTCATGCCGGCCCTGCTGGAGCGCATGGCGGCCGACTCCTCCCTCGTCGCCATCGGCAACATCCACGGCCAGGGCGAGGAACTCCTCGAGTACCTGGCCGAACTCCCGGCGGACGACTCCGCGCCCGCGGAAGCGGACCGGAGCTCGGACGGCCCGGTGCCGCCGCCCCAGCCGTCCCGCCTGGACCCGTACGCCTCGTACCCCGTGGCCTACGAGGAGCGCTACCAGGCCACGCAGACCCAGGAGATCCCGGTGGTCCGCATCCCGGCCCAGCAGCGCCAGCCGTCGTGGGCCCAGCAGCACGCCGCTCAGCACCAGGGCCAGTACGGCCAGGGGCAGGGCCAGTACGCCGCCCCGGCCCAGGAGACCTGGCCGTACGGCGACGACGCGGGCGGCGGCCATCCGTATCCGGCGGCCGACGGCGGTGGGCAGCATCCGCGCCACTGACCTCCGCGGGCGGGGACCGCACCCAGCGCCCGCACGCCTGAACCGACCGCCCCGCACCACGACCCGCACCCGTGCCCGGAGACCCCGTTGACCACCGCCGCCCTGACCCCCGAGATGGCCGCCCTCGGCATCGCCATCGGCCTGTTCTTCTCGTTGCTGTGCTACCTGACCACCAACCTGTCGCCCGGCGGCATGATCACGCCCGGCTGGCTCGCCCTGACCCTCATCGAGGACCTCCAGCGGGCGGCCATGGTGGTCGGCGTCACCGCCCTCACCTACGCGGGCACCAAGGTCATGCAGCGGCTGGTGATCCTCTACGGCAAGCGGCTGTTCGCCGCGGTGGTCCTGCTGGGCGTGCTGCTCCAGGCCACCGTGATGATCGTGCTCTCGATCGAGTTCCCGCTGCTCTACGGCAACCAGACCCTCGGCTTCATCGTGCCCGGTCTGATCGCGTACCAGATGGTCCGCCAGCCCAAGGGGGCGACGCTGCTGGCGACCGGCACCGTCTCGCTCATGGCCTACATCGTCGTCGCCGCCGGACTGCTGCTCGGCATCATGCCCACCGTCTGAGAACCGGCGACCCGCCAGACCGACACACCAGGAGAGAACTCATGGCAGGGAAGAAGAAATCGCGGCCGGTCCTCTCCGGCCTCGTGGTGCTGGCGCTCGTCGCCACCTCCGGCTACCTCACGGTGGAGCTCCGCAAGCAGGAGGAGGCGGGCGTCCCGGAGATCACGAACGTCGGCGTGCTGGACGGCTCGGACCGGGCCGGCGGCGCGAGCAAGGCCATGGGCAAGGCCCGGGACAAGGGCGGCGAGAGCTGGTCCCGGCTGGAGAACCCGGCCCGCTCCGTGCTGCGCGGGTCCGACGGCCAGGTCAGGGCGGTGTTCACGGACGGGGCCCGCACCGCGACCCTGACCGGGCCGGCCCGCACCTTCGCCGAACCCTCGTCGACGAGCTCCAAGGTCTCCACGACCGACTGGGTGCGCCTCATGCCCGAGCCCTGGAAGAAGGGCGCCGACCAGCAGAAGTGGTTCAAGGACTGGTACGCCGAATACGAGACCAGCAAGGAGGACGACCTCCTGGCCATCGCCTTCCAGTACGTGGCGGGCGCCAAGCAGAAGAAGGACCAGCAGGGCACCGTCTACGCCGGTGACGCCAACTTCGGTCCCCTCAACGCGAACGGGGAGGAGGGCGGGGACCTGCGCCTGGAGCAGTCCGACTTCTACGACTACCTCGGCGTCCCGTACCCCTTCCGGGACGGCGTGATCGGGCAGCCGGAGACGATCCGCGCCCGGTCGATCGACTGCTCGGGATACATGCGGATGGTGTTCGGCTACCGCGCCCGCTACCCGCTCATGTCCTCGGACGCCTCGGGCGACGGCCTGCCGCGCACCGCCAACGGCATGGCCCGCTCCGACCGGGGGGCCGACATCCTGCCGCTCACCGGCATCTCGGCCAAGGACCGGCCCACCGGCATCGACCAGCTCCAGCCCGGTGACCTCGTCTTCTTCAAGCTCGACACCCGGACGAAGCAGCGCCTTGACCACGTCGGCATGGTGCTCGGCTACGACACCGAGGGCCACCTGCTCTTCGTCTCCAGCCGTGAGGAGGTCAACGGGCCGACCATCGGTGACGTCGGCGGAGTCTCCCGGCTGGACGGCAACGGCTACTACGCCAAGACGCTGCGCAGCGCCAAGAGGCTCTGACCGGGCGCGCCGCGGGCATGACCGGCCGCGTGGCCGCGGCCGGTCACCCGCCGGCCGCGGCCGAGGCCTGGGCCTGGCCGCGGCGGTGGATCTGGCGGAACGTGAACAGGTTCAGGTTGTCGCCCGTGGTGAACACGGCGGTGTCGTTGTCCGTCACGTTCTTGCCGCTGGTGAAGCCGGCGTTGGTGAAGTAGGCGTAGCGGCCGTAGGAGTTGCTGGTGGTGCGGCAGACCCCGGACTCGCAGAAGGGCTTCACGCCGCCGCCGGAGAGCGACTTCACGAAGCTCTTCTTGTTGGTCTCGCCCTTGGCCTTGGCGGCCTGGGCCTCGGTGTCGAACACCGCCACACCGACCGTCACCGCGATGCCGTCCTTGGAGTAGGTGACGCGGATCAGACGGGTGCAGTCGTTCGCGGTGAGGATCTTGGAAAGGGTGCCCCCGGACGCCGAGGCGCAGTTCCTCGTGTCAGCGGTCGGGCCCTTCTTGTAGACCGTCTCGCCCATGGTCAGCTGGGTGCCGGGGAAGAGGGTGTCCGGACTGAGCGGAGCCGTGTCCTTCTTCGCGCTGGCGACGAAGTCCTTCGGGTCCAGCGGCGGAGGAGCGCTGGTCGGGGCGAACGACGGTGCCGAGGCGGTCTGGCTCGGGATGTCGGCCGAGGGCGACTGGGAGGTCGGGCTGTTCGCCTGGTTGTCACCGCCCGCCGAGACCACGGCCACAGCGACGGCGGTCCCGATCGCGACGGTGGCGAACGCGCCACCGCCGACCAGCAGCAACCGACGTCGTTTATTGCGGGTCTCGGACGCCTCGGCGAGCGCCGCCCAGTCCGGGGACTGGCCGCCCCCGCTGTTCCAGGGCTGCTGCGACTGCGGTTTCCAAGGGTCCCACTGGGACTGAGGTCCCCCCTGCCCAAAGCTCATGGGGCGCATCTTAGACGGGACATGGGGTGTGCTGGTCCGACTGGAAGGGCTCCGGAAGCCCTAGCGTTCCTCCCATGCGGACGGGCAAAGGCGACATCTCCGGGTGGTTGGGGCGACTCGTGAGCCGGTGTCTGCGGGTGGGGTTCACGGCGGCGCGGGTGCTGGTGGTCGTGGGACTGCTGGTGGGCCTGTGGTCATGGCCCTCGGTCGCTGTCGCTGTCGCCGCCGGGGCGCTGCGGGTGTACCGCCGTCCGCGCGGCGCCCGGTCCGTGCTCAGGTTGTGCGCCGGGGTGGTCTGCGACGTGCTGCTCTCGTCGGTGTTTCCGTACGTACGGCCCGTGCGGCGGCGGACGCTGCGGAGGGCCGTCACGCTGTGTGCCGGCCTGTGCGGGTCCGTGGCCGGTCGTCGGCGGTGATCCCGGCGACCCGCGTTTTGACCCTTGTCGTGAGCCCCGGTATTCTGCTTGTTCGTTGTGTATTGGCTTGCTCATTCTCACGGGACGGGCCCTTACACCGGTCCACCGGGCCGATGACCAGCGACCCCACGTACGCGGTATGCGTCGCCGCCGTGCGGTCTAGGCTGTCGTGATCGTTTCGGTGACCTGTTATGGACCATTCACTCGAAGCGAAGGCTACGAACCGTGCGTACGTACAGCCCCAAGCCCGGCGATGTGACGCGCCAGTGGCACGTCATTGACGCTCAGGACGTCGTCCTGGGCCGTCTCGCCTCCACCGCGGCCACCCTTCTGCGGGGCAAGCACAAGCCGATCTACGCGCCGCACGTCGACGCTGGTGACTTCGTCATCATCATCAACGCCGACAAGGTGCACCTCTCCGGCAACAAGCGGATCCAGAAGATGGCCTACCGCCACTCCGGCTACCCGGGTGGTCTGCGCTCCGTCCGTTACGACGAGCTGCTGGACAAGAACCCGGAGAAGGCCATCGAGAAGGCCGTCAAGGGCATGCTCCCGAAGAACTCCCTGGGCCGTCAGATGCTCTCGAAGCTGAAGGTCTACAAGGGTGACCAGCACCCGCACGGCGCGCAGCAGCCGCAGCCGTACGAGATCACCCAGGTCGCGCAGTAAGTCCGGCCACCCCCTAAGACTGAAGAGAATCTGAGGAGAATCGTGGCCGAGACCACTGCCGAGCAGCCGCTCGAAGAGCTTGACATCGACAGCTACACCACCGAGTCCGACGTTCCGGTGGAGGGTGAGTACACCTCCGAGTCGCTCGGTTCGCGTTTCGGCGAGCCCCAGCCGGCCGCCGGCCTGGGCCGTCGCAAGAACGCCATCGCCCGTGTCCGGATCATCCCGGGCACCGGCAAGTGGAAGATCAACGGTCGCACCCTCGAGGACTACTTCCCGAACAAGGTGCACCAGCAGGAAGTGAACGAGCCGTTCAAGGTTCTCGAGCTCGAGGGCCGCTACGACGTCGTCGCCCGCATCGCCGGTGGCGGTGTCTCCGGCCAGGCCGGTGCGCTCCGTCTCGGTGTCGCCCGCGCGCTGAACGAGGCGGACGTCGACAACAACCGCGGCCCGCTGAAGAAGGCCGGCTTCCTCAAGCGCGACGACCGTGCGGTCGAGCGCAAGAAGGCCGGTCTGAAGAAGGCCCGCAAGGCCCCGCAGTACAGCAAGCGCTAAACGCGTCGCCCGTCCTTGCGACTGGCTTCGCAACGATCGCCCCGGCGGCACGGACTGTGCTGCCGGGGCGGTTCGTTTACACAACCCCTACCGCCCCCGGACAGTGTCAGGGGGTACTTGGGGAGTGAGCCGCACTCTCTTCAGCAATTCGGAGGACACCACAGTGGGACGACTCTTCGGCACGGACGGAGTGCGCGGTGTCGCCAACGCGGACCTGACGGCGGAGATGGCGCTGGGCCTCTCCGTGGCCGCGGCGCACGTGCTGGCCGAGGCGGGCACCTTCGAGGGGCACCGGCCGACCGCGGTCGTCGGGCGTGACCCGCGCGCGTCCGGGGAGTTCCTCGAGGCCGCCGTGGTCGCGGGCCTGGCCAGCGCCGGTGTGGACGTCCTGCGGGTCGGTGTGCTGCCGACGCCCGCGGTGGCGTACCTGACCGGATCGCTCGGTGCCGACCTCGGTGTGATGCTCTCCGCGAGCCACAACGCCATGCCCGACAACGGCATCAAGTTCTTCGCCCGCGGCGGGCACAAGCTCGCCGACGAGCTGGAGGACCGGATCGAGTCCGTCTACGAGGAGCACCGCACCGGCGCCCCGTGGGACCGGCCGACCGGGGCCGGGGTGGGCCGCGTGCGGGAGTACGAGGAGGGCTTCGACCGCTACGCCGAGCATCTGCTGGGTGCCCTGCCGAACCGGCTCGACGGGCTGAAGATCGTCCTGGACGAGGCGCACGGCGCCGCCGCCCGGGTCTCGCCGGAGGCGTTCCAGCGGGCCGGGGCCGAGGTCGTCACGATCGGTGCCGAGCCGGACGGGCTCAACATCAACGACGGGTGCGGGTCCACGCACCTGGACAAGATCAAGGCCGCCGTCGTCGAGCACGGGGCCGACCTGGGCATCGCGCACGACGGGGACGCCGACCGGTGCCTCGCCGTGGACCACACCGGCGAGGAGGTGGACGGGGACCAGATCCTCGCCGTTCTCGCCCTGGCGATGCGGGAACGCTCCGCGCTGCGGTCCGAGACGGTCGTGGCCACGGTGATGTCCAACCTCGGCTTCAAGCTCGCCATGGAACGTGAGGGCATCCGGCTCGTGCAGACGGCCGTGGGTGACCGGTACGTGCTGGAGGAGATGAAGGAGCACGGGTTCGCGCTCGGGGGCGAGCAGTCCGGGCACGTGATCATTCTCGACCATGCGACGACGGGTGACGGGACGCTGACCGGGCTGATGCTGGCGGCTCGCGTCGCCGGGAGCGGGCGGTCGTTGCGGGAGCTGGCGGCCGTCATGGAGCGGCTGCCGCAGGTGCTGATCAACGTGCCGGACGTGGACAGGTCCCGGGTGGGGACGTCCGCGGAGCTGGCTTCGGCGGTCGCCGACGCGGAGCGGGAGCTCGGGGCGACGGGGCGGGTGCTGTTGCGTCCCTCCGGGACCGAGCCGCTGGTTCGGGTGATGGTGGAGGCCGCTGACATCGAGCAGGCTCGGTCTGTCGCGGGGCGGCTTGCCGACGCCGTGAAGTCCGCGCTGGGCTGAGGAGCGGGGAGGGGGTGGGGGCTGCGGTTCGTTGCGGGCTGACCGTCCGTCGGGGCTGGTCGCGCAGTTCCCCGCGCCCCTCAAGGCTTGCCGTTCCGCCGGCGTTGTGCGGTCCAGAGCCACTTCTGGGTCAGTAGGGTCAGGGTGCCCGCGATGATGATGCCCAGCAGGTTCAGCAGGAGCTGCTCCGTCGATCCCCAGGTCTGCTTCGTGTCGCCGTAGCTCAGGGCCACGGCCGCGTTCGCGGCGGCCGGGACCGTGGTGACCGAGATGGCCACGCCGACCAGGGCACCCGACTTGGACGAGGTCAGGGAGAGCATGCCGGCGGTGCCGGCCAGGACCGCCACGACGAAGGAGAACCAGTCCGGGGCGTAGATGAAGCCCGTGTTGGGGCGGTCCGCCCTGAGCCGTTGCTCGCTGAACAGGTCGACGGAGTCCATGAAGAGGCTGAAGCCGACCGTCACGGCCATGGCCACCGCGAAGCCGACGAGCAGGGCGATCATCGAACGCACGGCCAGGCGCGGGCGGTGCTGCACGATCGCCGTGCAGACGCCGGCCAGGGGACCGAACTCGGGGCCCACCGCCATGGCGCCCACGATCAGGATCGCGTTGTCCAGGACCACACCGCAGGCCGCGATCATCGTGGCGAGCGTGATGAACGCGAGATAGGTGATCGAGAGGGTCGACTCCTCGTGCGTCGCGTCGCCCAGGTGCTCCCACAGGACCGCGTCCGCGGCCTCGCCCGGGGCGTCGGCCTCGGCCTTGTCGGCCCGCTCGGACAGCGACAGATCGATGGACTCGACGGCGATGGAACCGCTGGTGTCGATGCCCAGCTCCCGCAGGCCGGCGAGCAGTTCGTCGCCGGCCTCCCGCGCCACGTCGCACATCACCACGTCCCCGGCGGGGTCGCGGGCGGCGTCCGGCAGCACGACGAGGTGGGCTGTGCCGACCGTTCTCTCGACCAACCGCACCACCTCGCCGGTCATTTCGGACGGCGTGATCAGGCGCAGATGAAGCATGGCGACCATCTAACCCGCTTTTCCCCACGCGTCACAGCTTGCGCAGGCTGAGCCGCTGCACGGTGTGGTCCGGGCCCTTGCGCAGGACGAGGGTGGCCCGGCCGCGGGTCGGGGCGATGTTCTCCACCAGGTTGGGCCGGTTGATCGTGCGCCACATCGTCCGGGCGTAGTCCAGGGCCTCCGCCTCGGAGACCTGCGTGTACTTGCGGAAGTACGAGGACGGGTTCTGGAAGGCGGTCGCGCGCAGCTTGCGGAAGCGGTCGAGGTACCAGCGCTCGATGTCCTCGACGCGGGCGTCGACGTACACGCTGAAGTCGAAGTAGTCGGCGAGGCCGACCCGGGTGCGGCCGTCCTTGCCGGGCAGAGCGGGCTGGAGGACGTTCAGGCCCTCGACGATCAGGATGTCGGGGCGGCGGACGGTGAGCCTCTTGTCCGGGACGATGTCGTAGATCAGGTGGGAGTAGACGGGCGCCGTCACCTCGTCCTTGCCGGCCTTGATGTCGGCGACGAAGCGGGTCAGCGCACGGCGGTCGTAGGACTCGGGGAACCCTTTCCGCGACATCAGGCCGCGGGCCTGGAGCTCCTTGGTGGGCAGCAGGAAGCCGTCGGTGGTGACCAGCTCGACGCGCGGGTGTTCCGGCCAGCGCGAGAGGAGGGCCTGGAGGAGGCGGGCGACCGTCGACTTCCCCACGGCGACCGAGCCGGCGACCCCTATGACGAACGGGGTGCCGGACTGGGAGCCCTGCTCGCCCAGAAAGGTGTTGAGCGCACCTCTCAGGCCGTCCGTGGCGCCGACGTAGAGGTTGAGAAGTCTGGACAGCGGGAGGTAGATGTCCCGCACCTCGTCGAGGTCGATGACGTCGCCGAGGCCGCGCAGCTTCTCGACCTCCTCGGCCGTCAGCGGCAGCGGCGTCTTGTCGCGCAGCGCGCTCCACTCGGCACGGGTGAGGTCGACGTAGGGAGTCGCCTCCGGCCGCTGCCGGTGGGCGCTCCGGGGCATCGAGGAGACCGGAGAGATCACAGTCCATTGTTACGGGCGCACGAACGGACCGTGAGGTGGGATCCGTCACGCAGGGTCGCCGGCATCTCCCATTCGGGAGAAAGGTGAGCAAGGGGAGGAATGTCAGTGGTGTGCGTCACAGTTGTGGGAGAAGTGGACCCAGCCCGGGGTTCACGAACGCCGAGGGGTGACCCATGACGTATGCAATAGAGGCGGAAGGCCTGGTCAAACGGTTCAAGGGGACCGAGGCGCTGGCCGGTGTCGACCTAGGGGCCCGCAAGGGCACGGTGCTCGGACTGCTGGGTCCCAACGGCGCGGGGAAGACGACCGCCGTGCGGATCTTCGCGACGCTGCTCCGGCCCGACCGGGGCAGAGCCCACGTGGCCGGGCACGACGTGGTCCGGGATGCCGGAGTGGTGCGGGCCATGGTCGGGCTGACCGGCCAGTACGCGGCGGTCGACGAGAACCTGACCGGCACGGAGAACCTGCTGCTCATCGGCCGGCTGCTGGGCCTGCCGAGGCGGGAGGCGAAGGCGCGGGCGGGTGAGCTGCTGGAGCGGTTCCAGCTGACCCAGGCGGCCGGGCGGGCCGCCAAGACCTTCTCGGGAGGCATGCGCCGGCGCCTGGACCTCGCGGCCAGCCTGGTCGGCCGGCCCAGCATCCTCTTCCTCGACGAGCCGACCACCGGCCTCGATCCACACAGCCGCGGTGAGCTGTGGGACCTGCTCCGCGGCCTGGTCGCGGACGGTGCGACCGCCCTGCTGACCACGCAGTACCTGAACGAGGCCGACGTACTGGCCGACGACATCGTGGTGATCGACAAGGGCCGGGTGATCGCCGAGGGCACACCGGACCGGCTGAAGGCCCAGGTCGGCGGGCAGGTGCTGGAACTCCGGCCGATCCTCGGGCAGGACCTCGCGCGGGCGCACGCGCTGGTGGCCGGGGCCGCCGGCCCCGAGGCCCGGATCGAGGGCGAGATGATCACCGCGCCGGTGAAGGACCCCGAGCTGATGCCGGCCGTGGTGCGTGCGCTGGACCGGGAGGGGATCGCGGTGGGCGAGCTGGCCCTGCGCCGTTCCTCGCTCGACGAGGTCTTCCTCGCCCTGACCGGCCACCGTGCCGAGCCGGGCGAGCCGGAGGAGGACGGCGGCTCGGCCGTCCGGGGCGACGACGAGCTGGAGAAGGCGGTGAGCCGGTCATGACCGCCACCACGATCACCGCGCCGGTCACGGGCTCGGGCCGGGTGCCGCCCCTCGCCGGGCTGCGGCAGACCTTCACGATGGCCTGGCGGAGCCTGGTCGCCGTCAAGCACAACCCGCTGGAACTGGTCGACTACAGCATCACGCCGATCATGTTCGTGTTCCTGTTCACCTATGTGCTGGGCGGGCAGATGGCCGGATCGCCCGACGCGTACCTGAGGTACGCGCTGCCCGGGATCATCGTGCAGAACACCCTCTTCATGACGATGTACACGGCGATGGCGCTCAACACCGACCTCACCAAGGGCGTCTTCGACCGGCTGCGCAGCCTGCCGATCGCCCGCTCCGCCCCGCTGATCGGACGCATCACCGCCGACCTCGCGAAGCACGTGTGGGCGATGCTGCTGATGATCGGCCTAGGACTGGCCCTCGGCTTCCGCGTCACCGGTGGGTTCGGTGGGTTCCTGCTCGGTGTGCTGCTGGTGGTGGTGTTCGCGGCGGCCGTGTCCTGGTGCGCGGTCCTGATCGGGATGCTGGCCGGCGACGCGGAGAAGGTGCAGGCGTTCGCCTTCACACTCATCTTCCCGATCACCTTCACCAGCAGCGCGTTCGTCGTGGTCGACACCATGCCGGGCTGGCTCCAGGCGTGGAGCGACGTCAATCCGGTCACCCATCTGTCCGACGCGTTCCGGGGGCTGCTGCTGGGTGGGGCGGTCGCGGAGCCGGTGATGTGGTCGTTGGTCTGGGCGGCGGGGATCGCGGTGGTGTTCTACCCCCTCGCCATGCGGGCTTACCGGGCGAAGGTGTGAGTCACGCCGGGGGGCACAACCGCCCCGTGCCCTGAACCGTGTTCGTTCCCCGGTGGGAATTTCCGATTTCGGGCACGCGGAAGGGCTTTCGGTGCGGGGTCGGCCCGTAGGCTTGCGCCTCATGTGCGGAATCGTGGGATACGTGGGGCCGCAGTCGGCGCTCGAGGTCGTGATGGCCGGGCTGAAGCGGCTGGAGTACCGGGGCTACGACTCGGCGGGTGTCGCCGTGCTGGCCGACGGCGGCCTGGCGACGGCGAAGAAGGCCGGGAAACTCCTCAACCTGGAGAAGGAACTGGACGGCCGGCCGCTGCCGACCGGCACGACGGGCATCGGACACACCCGGTGGGCCACGCACGGCGGACCGACGGACGCCAACGCCCACCCGCACCTCGACAACGCGGGCCGGGTCGCCGTCGTCCACAACGGCATCATCGAGAACTTCGCCCTGCTGCGGGCCGAGTTGGAGGAGCGCGGCCACGAGCTGGCCTCCGAGACGGACACCGAGGTCGTGGCGCATCTGCTCGCCGAGGAGTTCTCCTCGTGCGCCGACCTCGCCGAAGCGATGCGGCTGGTGTGCCGGCGGCTGGAGGGCGCGTTCACCCTGGTCGCCGTACACGCCGACGAACCCGACGTGGTGGTGGGCGCCCGGCGGAACTCGCCGCTGGTGGTCGGCGTCGGCGACGGCGAGGCCTTCCTCGCCTCGGACGTCGCCGCGTTCATCGAACACACACGGTCGGCGATCGAGCTCGGGCAGGACCAGGTCGTGGAGCTGCGCCGGGACGGCGTGGTGGTGACCGGATTCGACGGCCGCCCGGCCGACGTCCGTTCCTACCACGTCGACTGGGACGCGTCGGCCGCCGAGAAGGGCGGCTACGACTACTTCATGCTCAAGGAGATCGCCGAGCAGCCCAAGGCGGTCGCCGACACGCTGCTGGGCCGGATCGACGGCTCCGGTTCGCTGACCCTGGACGAGGTGCGGATCCCTCCGGGGGTGCTGCGGGAGGTCGACAAGGTCGTCATCGTCGCCTGCGGTACGGCCTTCCACGCCGGGATGATCGCCAAGTACGCCATCGAGCACTGGACACGCATCCCGTGCGAGGTGGAACTGGCCAGTGAGTTCCGCTACCGGGACCCGATCCTGGACGCGCAGACCCTGGTGATCGCGATCTCGCAGTCCGGCGAGACCATGGACACGCTCATGGCGCTCCGCCATGCCCGTGAGCAGGGCTCCAAGGTCCTGGCCATCTGCAACACCAACGGCTCGACGATCCCGCGCGAGTCGGACGCGGTGCTGTACACGCACGCCGGGCCGGAGGTGGCCGTCGCGTCCACCAAGGCGTTCCTGACGCAGCTCGTGGCGTGTTACCTGGTCGCCCTGTACCTGGGGCAGGTCCGGGGCACCAAGTGGGGCGACGAGATCGGGGCGGTGGTCCGCGACCTGTCCTCGATCGCCGGTGCGGTGGAGCAGGTCCTCGGCACCATGGAGCCGGTGCGGGAGCTGGCCCGTTCACTCGCCGCCAAGAACACGGTGCTGTTCCTGGGGCGGCACGTCGGCTATCCGGTGGCCCTCGAGGGCGCGCTGAAGCTCAAGGAGCTGGCCTACATGCACGCCGAGGGGTTCGCCGCGGGGGAGTTGAAGCACGGGCCGATCGCCCTGATCGAGGAGGACCTTCCCGTGGTCGTCGTGGTGCCGTCGCCGCGAGGGCGGTCCGTGCTGCACGACAAGATCGTGTCCAACATCCAGGAGATCCGGGCGCGGGGTGCGCGGACCATCGTGATCGCGGAGGAGGGTGACGAGGCGGTGGTTCCGTACGCCGACCACCTGATCCGCATCCCGGTCACTCCGACGCTGCTTCAGCCGATGGTGGCGAGCGTGCCGTTGCAGGTGTTCGCGTGCGAGCTGGCCACGGCCCGGGGCAACGAGGTGGATCAGCCTCGGAACCTGGCGAAGTCGGTGACGGTGGAGTAGCGGGAAGAGGGGCGAACGGCGACAGTCGTTCGCCCCCCTGTGCGGCTGGTGACTACCTGTTGGCGCAGTTCCGGAGTCTCGTCACGTCAGTCGGCGACGCGCGCACCGATGGCCCGGGCGCGGCGGCGGGCCTCGGGGCTGAGGCCTTTGCGGCGGGGGGAGGTGCGGGGGTTATAGGCGGTTGGCTGGGCAAGGTAGCCAAGGTCACTCGGGCCAGGAGGCTTGGAAACCACGCAGGCGAACCGCGGATCACCCGCATACCAGAGTTCCTCGTCGTACTCCTTGAGGGCCTCGTGGCTCCAGGCCCGGAAGAGCCCGGCAGACACCTTCAGCGACACCGATTTCTCCGGGTTGTCAGGGTCGGGCAGCACGAAGACCGCATCCTTGCCCTTGGTGACCCGGACAGCACCGGACTGCTGACGCCAGGGATAGACGGTGAGGATGCGCCGCATTCGCCACCCCAATGCGAGCCGGCCGAGGGCTACCACCGCCAAGACCCCGATCACAAGAAGGACCAAAGCCATGGGAACCGACGCTTCCACGGGCAGCAGGAGGGTCAAGAACAACGCCCCCCACCACAGCGCCACCCAGCCGAGCGACTTGGCCAGGTGACGCACCGTCCGGCGACGGAAGGCACGTCGGGTGCCCGGTGTGTCCCACGCGGCAGGGCCGTGGAAGCCGTGTGTGTCGAAGTTCAAGGTCATTCACACATCCCGGGTCATCCGAAGTCGGAGGCGATGTCGTCCGCGATGCTGTTGGTACCGTCCGCTGCCTCGTTGCGCACGGCGCGCTCGATCTCCGGCAGCGGATCGTGGAAGGACACCGTGTGCGCGATGCCTTCCATCATGTCGCGGTAGTGCTTCCGGGAGTCCACGGCCGTACTGCTCAGCGTCAGAACGCCCAACTGCGTGCCTGAGGGGGCCGGGATGTACAGATTGCACTGGTAGACGTCCTGGCTTGGCACTCCTGCAAGGGCGGGCATGGTGATCACGGTGTCGGAGACCGACGCCGGACGGCCGCCCGGCAGCGTCAAGAGCCCCACGTTCTCAGCACATTCACGCAGGGAGACCGCGCGAACCGCCGTGATCTTGGCCGGGGCCCACTCGATGTCTCTGAGCGCCACCGTGAACACGGACGACGCAGACGACCCGTCGTCCGCGTAGTGCATACCGAGGGAGCAGGCGATGACGCCTTCGTTCCGCATCTGGGCAGCCATGAACCGAACGTCCCGCAGTGTGCCGGTGTACTGGTCACGCTGATCGTCGGGCACGAGGTCCAGGACCAGCGCCAGTGCCTGTTCGAGGTGCGCTGCCTGCTCCGAGCCCGGTTCGGGGTCGAGGACGTCGATCGGAACGCCGAAGAACCCGGCCGGCAGTGCGTACCAGATCTTCGAGCTCGGGTCTCTGGCCGTGTCGTCGATCACCAGACGGATCGGAGACTCTGAGGCTTCCTGTGTCATCGCAGCGCCGCCGCAGTGTTGCGCACGATGGAGAAGGCCGCAGGGCCGTCGAACAGGCCCGCGCGGGCCGCGTCGACCCCGGTCGCGGTGTTCTTGCCGGCGTCGCTGTCCAGCGCGTCGATGTTCTCGGCAGCAAGGCCGTAGCTCGAGGTGAGAACACCCGCGACCGGCGAGACATAGTCCATGCCCACTCTGACCGCCTGGCTGCCTCCCGCTGCTTGCGCCACCCAGTTTCCGACCGGGTTGTAGGAACCCGCGGTCGTGATCCTGTTCGCGGCCGTGACGGTGTCGTCGGCGAACCTGCCCAGGAACTGCCCCGCACTCACCGCTTCGGATGCGTTGATCGTCGACCGAATGGCGCCGTTGAGCCCGCGCGACACGGCCCCTAGACCGGGCACCGCCCCCAGGAAATCACCGGCGAGCCCCACCGAGTTCTCCCAGAAGTCCGCATCGAACTCACCTTTCGTGACCCCGTCCTTGAGCGACTCCCGCACCTTGGGGTCGGAGAGTCTGGACGCCATCGTGGCCAGACTCAGGGCACCGGCCGCCAGCAGCATCGCGATACCGAACGGCCCCGTGCACAGCAGCGCCAGTAGTCCCGCGACCGCCGCCAGCACACTGAGGATGTTGGTGAGGTTGTCCCCGATCCAGCTGAGCGCTTTGCTCAGCCACCCCGGTTCCTCCGGTGCCAGGTTCTTCGTCGAATCCTTCAGCGCCGTCGCGAGGGCCCGCGCCTCCGCCTCGTGCGTCCCCTCCAGTTCGCGCGCCTTGCGCATCACGGCATCCAGGGCGCCCTGGGCGTTGTTGACGGCGGTCACGGCATCGCTGAGCCGGTCGTTGGCCGCGTTGAGGCGAGCCTGAGCGGCCTCCAGTTCGGGGCCTTCGGTGAACGTCCGGCCCGCGAGCTTCAGGTCGGGGTCCTTCTGTGCCGCCTCGTGCCGGGAGTTGGCGGTCTTCAGGTCACCCTTGTGGTCGGCCGCCTCGGCGTCGTACTTGTGCGCCAGCTCCCTGCGGCTGGTCAGCCCGTCGTGCCATGTGCCCAGGTGACCGGCGGCCTGGGTCAGCGACGTGTGGGCATCCTTCATGTACTTCGGCAGGTCACCGTCGAGGGCCTCCCGGAAGCCGACGGCGGCGTCACCCTCCCAGAAGCTGGACTCGCCGAGCAGCTTGTCGATCTTCTCGTACGCCGTCTGCAACGCGTTCGCCGAATTGGCGAGCTGGGTACGGAGCTTCGCGACTTCGCCCGGCTGCCCCGGCACCGGGTTCCACCCGAGGTGCACATACGGATTCTGTGCCACCGTCATCACTTCCCCGCGGCCGCGGCGCGTTTGAAGCTCTCCTCCAGGGACGTCTCCACTTCGCGGTAGTTGTCCGTGTTCTGCTGGAGACCTTCGGTGAGCTTGTCGATGCGCTCCTTGATCTGCTCGTTGCCGTACTTCCACCGCTCCTGGAACTCATCGCACGCCTCGTCCAGCTCCGGCGTTCCGATCTGGTCGGTCCGCACATGCTGCAGCGCGGTCCGCACCCGCTCAAGGCAGTCGTTGGCTCCCTTGAGGTCCCTGGTGAAAGTGGCGAGCTGATCAATATCGGTCTTGAAGTGGTCTCCCACACGGGCCTCCCGTTCGCGCATCGACGGGCGCATCGGCAACGACACCGGCGACAACTGTCAGTCGAACGGGCCGATCATTTCATGGAACGGCAAGCACACCGCCGGGCGGCACAGAACCCGCACGGGCCGGCTTGACGGGTCGTCGGCATGTGGTGCCAACCGGCCGTTGCGTGAAGGGCGTCAGCACGAGAAGCACCAGGGGTTCGGCGGTCTGGGGCTGTACGGGAGCTTGGTCCAGCCGTCGGGGGTCACGCGGTAGAAGTCCCCGTTGTCGCCGTCCATCCGGGAGCTGCCGTGCACGTGCACGATGTCCTCGTGGAGGCGGTAGTGGAAGCCGCCCATCATGCCGACCACCCGGAAGAAGATCCGCACGTCCAGGCCCTCCGTCAGTGGGGACAGCGGTGGCAGCAGGTGCTCGATCTCGTCGAAGCAGCTGCCGGTGCGCTCTCGCAGCAGCGCGTGGAAGTGGTGCTCCAGCGCATCGGACGGGGAGGGAAGCTGCCGCACCGCGACCGGTTCCAGGAGTTCCAGCAGATGCGTGTGCCCCCGCTCCCTGGCGATGTCCACGGGGCGCCGTCCGTCCCGGGCGCGCTGCGTGCGCCAGGCACCGTGCGCGATCAGCCGGGAGACGATCGCGATGCCGGCGCCGTGCCAGGCCGCTTGGTGCAGCGGGGCGAATCCGCTGCGGTTCCCGGGCCGGGCGAGGTTGATCCACCGGGGGTTCTTCCCCAGCTCCCCGAACAGGCCGTCCCAGTCGGCATCCCGGGCCCGGTCCGAAAACCGGTCCCGGTCCTTCCGGTACCAGTCCCCGTAGCGCTCCCGGTCGGTGATGCCGTCCCAGTCCATGTCGATCATGCTAAGTGCTGTCCAAAGATGGTGACTCGGCTGCGCCGAAGAACAGCAGGGCCGCAGCTCCTCGAACTCCTCGGCCTTGTTCACTCCGCTCCTCCTGAAGTCTTCCCACCCGGCCGTGTTTCGCGGCGCGAGCACGTTCTGGTGATCTTGTGGTCCTTCGGCGGGGTTGTGCAACGCCCCGTGCCCCGGGCCTGTGACAGCGCCCCGGGCCGGTCATGTCCGTTCAGCAGCACTTGCGAGGAACCCCAGGGCTTCAGCCCTGGGAGGAATCGCATCCTCGTGGTCGTTGCGCGGAGGGCCGCGATATCGCTCGTGCGTGCTCGGCCGCGAAGCGGCCGGTTCCGTGTCCGGTCGGAGCCGGTGCTGCGTCCACGTGGTGGCGCGTTCACTCGGTCGGGTGGCCCGTGATGAACGCACGGTGGGCAGTCGTATACGTGCGTACGTTTGATGATCGTGAAGTTGATCGTGCAGGTGAGGCTGTTGCCGACGCCCGTGCAGGCGAAGGTACTTGAGGCGACCCTGCAGGCGTGCAACGAGGCTGCCACCTGGTGCAGCCGGGTCGCCTTCGACAAGGACGTGAAGCGCAACTTCGCCTTGCGGGAGCACGCCTACGGCGAGATCAAGGCCCGGTGGAATCTGGGGGCGCAGGCCGCCCAGCATGTGATCAAAAAGGTGTGCGACGCGTACGCGACGCTGAAGGCGAACCTGAAGGCCGGGAACCTGGGCAGGCCCGGCTCCAGGCGCTACCGCCGGGCCACCGAGAAGCCGATCGCCTTCCGGACCGAGGGTGCGCAGCCCTACGACGACCGGATGCTGTCCTGGCGGATTCCCGAGCGGCGGGTCTCGATCTGGACGGTGGCGGGCCGGGTCAAGGACGTGGCCCTCACCGCGTCGCCGGAACAGCTGACCATGCTGGCCCTGTACCGCAAGGGCGAGTCCGATCTCGTGTGCCGCGACGGCATGTGGTTTCTGCTGGCCACCTGCGAGGTCCCCGAGGCACCGCCGAACACCGATCCGGTGGACTTCCTCGGCATCGACTTGGGCATCGTCAACATCGCCACCACCAGCGACGGCGAGATCATGGCCGGACGCGACCTCAACCGCGCACGGCTGCGGGAACGCACGCTGCGGACCAAGCTGCGCAAGAAGAACACCCCGTCTGCCAAACGCCGCCTGAAGAAGCGGCGGCGCAAGGAAGCACGGCGGGCGAAGGACATCAACCACAAGATCGCGAAGCATGTGGTGGCCGAGGCAGAACGCACCTCGCGCGGAATCGCCCTGGAAGACCTGACGGGCATGCGTGAGAGGGTACGGCTTCGAAAGCCCCAACGGGCCACCCACTCCAGCTGGGCCTTCGCCCAGCTGGGGCAGTTCATCGCGTACAAGGCCCGCCGGGCGGGGGTCCCGGTGGTGTATGTCGATCCGGCGTACACCTCGCGCACCTGCGCCGAGTGCGGGCACGTCGACAGGGCGAACCGGGTCTCGCAGGCCTGGTTCGCGTGCCGGGCCTGCGGATTCGTTGATCACGCGGACCGGAACAGCTCCCGCAACATCCGCGCCCGTGCGCGGGAGTTGTGGCGATGCGGGGCCCAGTCAACGGTCCCTGCCCCACCACCGCGCCAGCGGGACCGGGCTGGACGCAAACGCAGCATCACACCCAGTGATGCCCGTTGTGCAAGCCCGTCGCTCTAGCGACGGGTAGTTGACTCGCGCGTCCATTGCGTTCTCCTCCGTACTCGTCGGTGGCTACGTCCCCTTGGGCGAGACAGCCCGACGCCCTGTGACAGGGAGGCCTGTGACCCACGTCTGCCTGAACCGTCTGCCTGACATCCGGCGCGCTGACCATGCGCCTCCGCCGTGGCGAGAGAGTGACGAGCGCGGGCGGCCTGATCGACCTCGCCCTGGCCCTCTTCCTGGCGTGGGGCCGCTTCGGCCCCGAGTCCTTCACGGGCTGACCACAATCAAGATCACTCACGGGCATCTCTCAGGCGCCGCGAGGGAAACGCACACACGCCGCACTAGGGTGCTGGGCATGAGCATCATCGGGGTCGGGATCGACGTCGCCGAGATCGAGCGGTTCGCGGCGTCTCTGGAGCGTACGCCCGCGCTGGCCGAGCGGCTGTTCGTGGAGCGGGAGTTGGTGCTGCCCAGTGGGGAACGGCGGGGTGTCGCCTCCCTGGCCGCCCGGTTCGCCGCCAAGGAGGCCCTGGCCAAGGCGCTCGGTGCACCGGCCGGGCTGCTCTGGACCGATGCCGAGGTGTGCGTCGAGGACAGTGGGCAACCCCGGCTGCGCGTGAGCGGGACGGTGGCCGCGCGGGCCGCCGAGCTCGGTGTGCGGTCCTGGCACGTGTCCCTGAGTCATGACGCCGGGGTGGCCTCGGCCGTTGTCATCGCGGAGGGGTGACGGGGTGACACGGGGTGGTGCGTCAGTACATCGCCCACAGGAGCGTGAAGGTGCCGATGAAGCCTGCCGCGCCCAGCACCGTGCCCGTCGCCGCCGTCCACAGCCGGCCCATGCCCTTGCGGGCGTAGTGCAGGCCCATCACGCCGAACGTGACGGCCAGCGCCCCGGCCAGCACCGTCCAGGGGAACAGGAACGCCCATGTGCCCACGGCGGAGAAGGCGCCGAGGACGAGTGCCGTGGGGCCAAGGGCGGTGGCCGGCGTGTCGGTTGCGGTGGAGCTGGTGGATCCGGCCATGGTCTGGCCTCCCCCTTTTGAACGACCTACGAGCGATCTTCGAGTGGTCTTCCAGCGATCTTCGAGCGATCTTCGAGCGACCGTTTTGAACGAGTTCAAATCGTGGGTCGATCATAGCGGACCTTCAGGAGGCACAGCATGGTCATGGTGAAAGGCGTCGACACCCGTGGCGCGCAGCACTGCGAGACGACAGCACTGGGACTGCTGCTGCGGCACCAGGGCATCGACCTGTCCGAGCCCATGCTCTTCGGCCTCGGCTCCGGACTGTCCTTCGTCTACTGGGACAGCAAGAACATGGACTTCCCGTTCCTCGGAGGGCGGGTCAAGCCCTTCGAGCTCACCAGGAACCTGGCCGGAAGACTCGGGCTGGAACTCGTGGTGCGGGAGACCGGATCCGCCCGCAAGGGGTGGGAGAACGTGGCGGCGGCCATCGACGCCGGGCACCCCGTCGGGCTGCAGCTCGACAGCTACCACCTGGACTACTTCACCTCGAAGGTGCACTTCGGCGGCCATGTCGTCGCCCTGTACGGCTATGACGAGCGGAACGCCTACCTCGTGGACACCGAGCAGCAGGGCGGCGCGGTGTCCACCAGTCTGGCCGGCCTCGCCCGGGCCAGGGCCGCGCGCGGGCCGATGACCGCCCGGCACCGGTCCTTCACCCTCACTGCTCCGGCCGAGCCGCCCGCCCCACGGGACCGGATCGTTCCCGCCATCACCGCCTGCGCGGACGCCTTCCTCCACCCGCCCATCGCCAACCTCGGCCACCGGGGCATCGAGAAGGCCGGGAAGCTCGTGCCAGGCTGGCTCCAACGCACCGACGACCCGCGCCGGGATCTGCCGCAGGCCGCCCGCCTGATGGAGAAGGCCGGCACCGGTGGTGCCCTGTTCCGCAACCTCTACCGCGACTTCCTCGCCGAGTGCGCCCAGTGGCTCGACAGCGGCCATCTGCGCACCGGGCACGGGCTGTACTCGGAGGCGGCCGCCCTGTGGACGGAGGTCGCGGCGCTGATCGCGACAGCCGGTGAGTCGGGTGAGGGGCAGGGCCTCATGCGGGCGGGTGCCGTCCTCTCCGACATCGCGCGCGTCGAGCGCGAGGCCATGCAGGCGCTGAGCCGGCTGGGCGGCGAAGCCCCCGCCGGCTGAGGGGCGAGGGCTTCGAGGGGCGCGGGGGCGTCAGCAGATCGACTGGCTGCTGTTCACCCGTGTGATGTTGCGGAACGTCGTGTTCTCACCACACGGGTTCTCCCTGATGGCCGAGTTGGTGACCGTCAGGTTCTGGATGGTGATGTCCTTGTTGTTGGGGAACTCCGAGCGCGCGGCCAGGCGCAGCTCGCCGCCGCCCGTGATCGTGCCGCTCTGGGCCGCAAGGCTGACGTTGTAGCAGTTCTCGATCAGGACCGAGTTGTTGCCGGTGTTGGAGAGAGTCACCTTGTTGATCGTCGCCCCGCCGCTCTCGGAGACGCAGAACACGCCGCGCCCGCCGCCCCGGGCGATGACCTCGCCGACGCGGATGTTGGTGGGGTAGCCGCTGCCGACCCGGCCGTTGCGGTTGGCCATCCGGAAGGCCGCGTAGCCGGTGCCGGTGCCCGCGTTCTCCGCGTCCACCTTGGTGACGCTCGCGTTGATGGTCTGGTTGAGCAGCAGGCCGGACTCGCCCACGTTGCGGGCGGTGACCGTGCCGATGGTGAGGCCGTCGACACCGTAGGTCTCGACCGCGTGGCTGGACGCGCCGGAGACGTGGACGTTGTCGATACGGACGTTGCGCGTCCACTGACTGGTGTCGCCGCGGTTGTCGATGCGGACGCCCAGGCCGCGGGAGAGGCGCATGTCGATCTGGCCGAGCACCACGTTCTGGACGTTGCGCAGGAAGATCCCGTACAGCGGTGTGCCGGTGAGCTTGAGGTTCTGGACCTCGACGTCGCGGGTGCCGCGTGAGTAGACCGGCGCCTGGTCGCCCGAGCCGCTGCCGGTGACGTCGATGGTGCCGCAGACGTCGAGGACGGTGTAGCTCGGCAGGGAGATGCGGGATCCCGCCGGAATCGAGCCCGAGCCGCGGACCACGACCCGTTCCTTCGCGGTGCGTCCCGCGGTGAGGCCGTTGACTGCCGCCTGGACGGCGGCGCGCATGTCGGTGCCGGTGTAGAGCGTGCTGCCGCCGCGCCGGGCGGTCCAGGTGCTGCCGTTCTGCACGGCCTCGGCCTGGTAGGAACCGTCTCCGCAGGCCGCCGCTCGCGTGGGGGCGGCGGTGGCGGGAGCGGTCAGGGTGCCGGCGGCGGTGAGGAGGGCGGTTGCGCCGGCGGCGGCGAGTAATGCGGCTCTGCGTCCCATGGGGGCCTCGGTTTCTTCGGACGTGGGGGGTGTGCAATCGCGTGGGCCCTCGCGCGCAAGGTGAGGGCAAGCGCTTTCTGTGCGATCGGGGAGTCTGGCAAAGGGTTCGCAAAGCGTCAATGGGTGCGGTGCTGCCGGGAGTTGCCGGAGGTGCGACACGGTCCGGAGTCGTGCGCGATACAGGGGAGTGGTCCGGCGGTCGTACGGGAAACTCGACCGCATGCGTAGTGCGTACAGCGTGGAGACGGTCAGGACCGCAGAACGGGAGCTGATGGCGCGGCTGCCGGAGGGGGCGCTGATGCAACGCGCCGCCGCCGGACTCGCCGCCGCCTGCGCCGACCTGGTCGGGCGGGTGTACGGGAGCAGGGTCGTACTGCTGGTCGGCAGTGGTGACAACGGGGGTGACGCGTTGTACGCCGGTGCCCGGCTGGCGAGGCGCGGGGCCGGTGTCACGGCGGTGCTGCTCGCGCCTGAGCGTGCTCACGCAGGGGGGCTCGCGGCGCTTCGGCGGGCCGGGGGGCGCGCCGTGGACGCCGGTGCGGCCTTGGGCGGCGGTGGCGTCGAGGAGCTGATCGAGCGGGCCGATCTCGTCGTGGACGGCATCATCGGGATCGGCGGGAAGGGCGGCCTGCGGCCGGACGCGGTGCCGCTGGCCGCCGCCGCCGAGCGGTCACGGGGCGCCGTCGTCGCCGTCGACCTGCCGAGCGGGGTCGAGGCCGACACGGGCGAGGTGCGCGGGGCGGCCGTACGGGCGGATCTGACGGTGACGTTCGGGACGCACAAGCCGGGTCTGCTGATCGACCCCGCGCGGGAGTACGCGGGGTCCGTGCGGCTCGTCGACATCGGGCTGGAGCTGCCGGCCGAGCCGGAGCTGGAGGCGTTGCAGCACGCGGACGTGGCGGAGCTGCTGCCGGTGCCGCGGGCCGAGAGCGACAAGTACCGGCGGGGGGTGGTGGGAATCGCCGCCGGGTCGGCGCGCTACCCGGGCGCCGCGGTGCTCGCCGTCGCGGGAGCGCTGCGGGGCGGGGCCGGGGCCGTGCGGTACGTCGGGCCCGCCGGGGACGCCGTCATCGCGCGGTATCCCGAGACGCTCGTGTCGGACCGGGGGCCGAAGCACGCCGGGCGGGTGCAGGCGTGGGTCACCGGGCCGGGGGCCGGGGACGACGCGGCGACGGTGGGGGAGGTGCTGGCGGCGGACGTGCCGGTGCTGGTCGATGCGGACGGGTTGCGGTTGGCCGACGCGGCGGTCGTGCGGGCACGCAGGGCACCGACGCTGATGACACCGCACGCGGGAGAGGCGGCGGCGCTGCTCGGGGTGGAGCGGCGGGAGGTCGAGGGGGCCCGGCTGGCGGCGGCGCGGGAGCTGGCGGGGCGGTACGGGGCGACCGTGCTGCTGAAGGGGTCGACGACGTTGGTGGCGGACCCGGGAGGTGGGGCGGTGCGGGTGAACCCGACGGGGACGTCCTGGCTGGCCACGGCGGGGAGCGGGGACGTGCTGTCGGGGCTGGCCGGGTCGTTGCTGGCGGCGGGGCTCTCGGCGGTGGATGCGGCGAGTGTGGGGGCGTATGTGCATGGGCTGGCCGGGAGGCTGGCGGCGGAGGGGGCGCCGGTGGGGGCGCACGATGTGGCGGACGCGGTTCCGGAGGCTTGGCGGAATGTGCTCGGCTGATTGAACCGGTGAGTGCGCCGGCGGTGAGGGGGGCTGTGAGGCGGGTCGCCCCCTCCGCCCCTTCCCGTCCCGAGTCCGGGGGCTGGCGCCCCCGGGCCCCCGCTTCGGCCTGGACGGCCTCGTCCTCAAGCGCCGGGCGGGCGCAGAGCACATGCGCCGGGCGGGCGCAGAGCACAAACGCGGGACGGGCAGAGCGCAGGGATCGGCCGGGTTCGGGGCCTCAAGCTCCGGGCGGGTTAGGGGGCTCAGGTGTCGGCCGAGTTCGGGGGCTCGAGCGTCGGGCGGGTTCGGGAACTCAACCTCCGGGCCGGTTCGGGGCCTCAACCTCCGGGCGGGTTCGGGGCCTCAAGCTCCGGGCGGGTTCGGGGCCTCAAGCTCCGGGCGGCAAGCTCCGGGCCGGTTCGGGGTCTCGAGCTCCGGGCGGCTTCGGGCCTCGAGCGCCGGTCAGGTTCGGGAGCTCGAGCGCCGGGGGCGGGATCGAGAGCTCAAGCTCCGGCCGGGTTCGAGAGGTCAAGCGCCGGGTGGGTTCTGAAAGGTCGGGCCCCGGACGGGCCGAGAAGGCTGAGCCGGGTCCTCCGGCCCGGGGCGGGACCCTCTGAGACACTGGGCGCGATGAGCGAGAGAACAGCCCCGCGGACCGCGCCCCTGCGGGCCCGTGCGGAGATCGACCTGGCCGCCCTGCGGGCCAACGTGCGGGCCCTGCGTGCCCACGCGCCGGGCGCGGCCCTGATGGCCGTGGTGAAGTCCGAGGCGTACGGCCACGGGGCTGTGCCGTGCGCCCGCGCGGCCGTCGCCGCCGGGGCGGACTGGCTGGGCACGGCCACGCCCGAGGAGGCCCTCGCCCTGCGGGCCGCCGGGCTGCCGGGCCGCATCATGTGCTGGTTGTGGACGCCCGGCGGGCCCTGGCGGGAGGCGATCGAGGCGGACCTCGACGTGTCCGTCAGCGCGATGTGGGCCCTCGGCGAGGTCACCGAGGCGGCCCGGCTCGCGGGACGGCCCGCACGGGTGCAGCTCAAGGCGGACACGGGACTCGGACGGGGTGGCTGCCAGCCCGGTGACGACTGGGCCGAGCTGGTCCGCGAGGCGCTGCGTGCCGAGGCCGAGGGGCTGCTGCGCGTCACGGGACTGTGGTCGCACCTCGCCTGTGCCGACGAACCCGGCCATCCTTCCATCGCCGCCCAGCTCGGCCTCTTCCAGGAGATGGTCGCGTACGCCGAGGAGCGGGGCGTCCGCCCCGAGGTCCGGCACATCGCCAACTCGCCGGCCACGCTCACCCTGCCCGAGAGCCACTTCGACCTCGTCCGGACCGGCATCTCCCTCTACGGCATCTCGCCCAGCCCCGAACTCGGCACCCCGGCCGACTTCGGGCTGCGTCCCGTGATGACGCTGTCCGCCTCGCTCGCCCTGGTCAAGCGCGTGCCGGGCGGACACGGCGTGAGCTACGGCCACGGGTATGTGACGCCCGGCGAGACCACCCTCGGCCTCGTCCCGCTCGGCTACGCGGACGGCATCCCGCGGCACGCCTCCTCCGCCGGCCCGGTCCTGGTGGAGGGCAAGTGGCGCACGATCGCCGGGCGCGTCGCCATGGACCAGTTCGTGGTCGACCTGGGCGGTGACGAGCCCGAGGCGGGCGCCGAGGCGGTCCTCTTCGGGCCGGGGGACCGCGGCGAGCCCACCGCCGAGGACTGGGCCCAGGCGGCCGGAACCATCGCCTACGAGATCGTGACCCGGATCGGAACGCGCGTTCCTCGCGTCTATGTGAATGAGGAACAGGACGGGTAACTCGGACGGGGTACTCGTCACGGGAAGCACGACCGTCACGTGAACCACAGCTGCAGCCACTGCAGCATTTGGCACCTGAAACCAACACCAGCAACGACATTCCGATCAGCGGCCCGGCGAAGAGGAGCGGTACGTGAGCGAGAGCAGTGCGGAGGCCGTCGCGCACGCCGCCAGCGCGGCCGTCGCGGCCTCCGCCGCGGGGGCGGCGGGAGGCTGGCGCCGGGCGACCGGCATCGCGGGCGTCGCGATAGGCGTGGTGGCCGCGGGCGCGGCCGCCGGTGTCGCCCTGGAGCGGATGACGGTCGGCCGCGGCATGCGCCAGAAGGCGCGGCTCGCGCTCGACTCGGCGGGACCCTACGGCTCGCTGCGCGGCATGCCCGGCAAGGCGTTCGCCGACGACGGCACGGAGCTGTACTACGAGGTCGACGACGTCGACCCGGAGGCCGCCCCCGCAGCCATCGGCCCGCGCCGCCGGAGGCTCTTCGGTCGCAAGTCACCCGCCCCCGTCACCGTCGTCTTCAGCCACGGCTACTGCCTCAGCCAGGACTCCTGGCACTTCCAGCGGGCGGCGCTCAGGGGCGTCGTACGGACCGTGCACTGGGACCAGCGCAGCCACGGCCGGTCCGGGCGAGGTGTGGCCCAGGCACGGGACGAGGCGGTCACCATCGAGCAGCTGGGCCGCGACCTGAAGGCCGTCATCGACGCGGCCGCGCCCGAGGGGCCGATCGTGCTGGTCGGGCACTCCATGGGCGGCATGACGGTGATGGCGCTGGCCGACCAGTACCCCGAGCTGATCCGGGAGCGGGTCGTCGGGGTCGCCTTCGTGGGGACGTCGTCGGGGAAGCTCGGCGAGGTCAACTACGGGCTCCCGGTCGCCGGGGTCAACGCGGTGCGGCGGGTGCTGCCCGGAGTGCTGAAGGCGCTGGGGCAGCGGGCCGAGCTGGTGGAGAAGGGGCGCCGGGCCACCGCCGACCTGTTCGCCGGGGTCATCAAGCGGTACTCGTTCGCGTCGCGGGACGTCGACCCGGCCATCGCCCGGTTCGCCGAACGCATGATCGAGAGCACGCCGATCGACGTGGTCGCCGAGTACTACCCGGCGTTCAACGACCACGACAAGACCGAGGCCCTCGTCCACTTCGCCGACATGCCGGTCCTCGTCCTGGCAGGGGTGCAGGACCTGGTCACGCCCAGTGAGCACAGCGAGGCGATCGCCGACGTCCTGGCGGGCGCGGAGCTGGTACTGGTGCCGGATGCCGGGCACCTGGTCATGCTGGAGCACCCGGCGGTCGTCACCGACCGCCTCGCCGATCTGCTCGCCCGTACGGGGGCGATGCCCGCCACGGCTACCGTGAAAGGCTGTGACTCCGCCTCCTCCTGACGGAGGGTGGCTGCCGGTACTACTGCTAGTGAGTGGCGATGGAAGAAACCGCAACACCGCGCGAATCCGTGAGCTCCGGCTCCGGCTCCGGCTCCGTGAACGTCACCGTCACCTCCCCCGAGCAGATGCGGGAGCTGGGCCGCCGACTCGCGAAACTGCTGCGCGCGGGGGACCTGGTGATGCTCAGCGGGGAACTCGGGGCGGGCAAGACGACGCTGACCCGTGGGCTGGGCGAGGGGCTCGGCGTGCGCGGGGCCGTCACCTCGCCGACGTTCGTGATCGCCCGGGTGCATCCGTCGCTGGGCGACGGGCCGCCGCTGGTCCACGTCGACGCCTACCGGCTCTCCGGCGGGCTGGACGAGATGGAGGACCTCGATCTCGACGTCTCGCTGCCCGAGTCCGTGGTCGTCGTGGAGTGGGGCGAGGGCAAGGTCGAGGAGCTGACGGAGGAGCGGCTCCAGGTCGTCATCCACCGGGCGGTGGGCGACACGACCGACGAGGTCCGGCAGATGACGATCACCGGTCTGGGGGAACGCTGGGCGGCGGCCGACCTGAGCGCGCTCGCGGCGTAGACCCCGCCGCTCGCGGAGCACGTGGCGTTTTGATGAACGTTCCGACATCGCGTCGGCAAGATGTTGCGTTCGGCGTCTTGTCCGTGGTCACATGGTATCCAGTCCGTAGTTAGGTCTGCCTAACTACGTCCGCCCCCGCCCTTCAGGAGGCGTCCATGTCGGCCATACAGAGCAAGGGGCAGCCGCTGCCGTTCGCGGGCGCCGGGGTGTCCATGCGCGAGCTGCTGGCGGCGGGCGAGGCGGCGGTGCTGATCTCCACGCCCCCACGTGCTCCCGAGCCGGACCTCTCCGAGCCGGCCGAGGACCACCGCGAGGCCGCGTAGCCGTTCCGCCGGCCGAGGACCACCGCGAGGCCGCGCAGCCGTTCCGCTAGCCGACGACCACGACCTTGCGGCCGATCGTCGCGAACGTCCACATCGCGTCGCCGTCCACGCGCGACTCGCGGATGCCGCCCGTACGCACCTGCCCGCCGGGCGCGGCGGTCGAGCCGCTCACGGCCGCGCTGAAGCCGATCACCACGCCGTCCACGCTGGTGAAGCGCACGACGTGCTCGACCGGCACGCCGTCCGAGCCGGTGATCGTGTTCGAGCGGGACGTGACCGTGTAGCTGCCCGGGGCCGGGTCCACCTGGCTCGGATAGACCTTGAACGTGCGGCTGACCGCCTCGTCGGCGGCGACCAGCCACACCCGGTCGGCGCGCAGGGAGTACACCACCCGCGCGCCCGTGCCGGACCCGCTGGGCAGCGCGGTCGGGTCCGTCCTGACCTGGGGCGCCTTCGAGGGACCGACCGCGGGTGAGACCCCCGGCTGCGGCCTGCCCAGACCGGCCGGGACGGTCTGCGAGGCCTGGTGGGCGAGGTAACCGACCGTCGCGAGGGCCGCGGCGGTCAGCCCGGCCACGATCCCCGAGCTGCTGACTGCCACCGGCACCCACCTCCGCGTCGTACGTCCCTTGTCGTGCACGCCCTGTCCGCCCGGCCGTGACGGAAGGTGACGGTAGCAGCAGGTGACTGCCCGCCAGGTACGTCCGACACGGGCTGCGGGGAGCCGTAGGCTGTTTGCGTGCTCTTGCTCGCTCTGGATACCGCCACACCCGCCGTCACCGTCGCGCTGCACGACGGACGCGACGTCATCGCCTCGTCGAGTCAGGTGGACGCGCGACGGCACGGGGAACTGCTGCTGCCGGCGATCGACCGGGTGCTCGCCGAGGCCGGCCGGGGGCTCGACGCCGTCACCGGGATCGTCGCCGGCATCGGCCCGGGCCCGTACACCGGGCTGCGCGTCGGACTGATGACCGCCGAGACCTTCGGCCTCGCGCTCGGCGTCCCCGTGCACGGCGTGTGCACCCTGGACGGACTCGCCTGTGCCACCGACCTCGAGGGCCCCTTCGTGGTAGCCACCGACGCCCGCCGCAAGGAGGTGTACTGGGCGCGCTACGCCGACTCCCGCACCCGCGTCACCGACCCGGCCGTCGACCGGCCCGCCGACATCGCCGAGCAGGTCGCGGGCCTGCCCGCGGTCGGCGCGGGCGCGCTGCTGTACCCGGACACCTTCCCCGAGGCGCACGAGCCCGAGCACGTGTCCGCCGCAGCCCTCGCCCGGCTGGCCGCCGAGAGGCTCGCGGCGGGCGAGGAACTCCCCGCGCCCCGGCCGCTGTACCTGCGCCGCCCCGACGCCCAGGTCCCCAAGAACTACAAGGTGGTCACCCCCAAGTGACCGATCCCGTGACGTGTGTGCTGCGCGAGATGCGCTGGTGGGACATCGACCCCGTGCTGGAGCTGGAGCGGGACCTGTTCCCCGACGACGCCTGGTCGCGGGGCATGTTCTGGTCCGAGCTGGCCCACGCCCGCGGGCCGGAGGCGACCCGGAGGTACGTCGTGGCCGAGGCGGGGGAGCGGATCGTCGGCTACGCCGGTGTCGCCTCCTCCGGCGAACAGGCCGACATCCAGACCATCGCCGTCACCCGGGACCAGTGGGGGACGGGGCTGGGCGGCCGTCTCCTCACCGAACTGCTGCGGGCCGCGACCGCCTTCGAGTGCGCCGAAGTGATGCTGGAGTGCCGCGTGGACAACGTCCGCGCGCAGAAGCTGTACGAGCGTTTCGGCTTCGAGGCCATCGGCTTCAGGCGCGGCTACTACCAGCCGGGGAACGTGGACGCCCTGGTGATGCGACTGACCGACTTCTCTTCCGTACAAGGAACCCAGATCAATGGCTGACTCACGCGACGAGCCGCTCGTCCTCGGCATCGAGACCTCCTGCGACGAGACCGGCGTAGGCATCGTCCGTGGCACCACCCTGCTCGCCGACGCCGTCGCCTCCAGCGTCGACGAGCACGCCCGCTTCGGCGGCGTCGTGCCCGAGGTCGCCTCCCGTGCGCACCTGGAGGCGATGGTGCCCACCATCGACCGCGCCCTGAAGGAGGCCGGGGTGAGCGCGCGGGACCTGGACGGCATCGCCGTCACCGCGGGTCCCGGGCTCGCGGGCGCCCTGCTGGTCGGCGTCTCCGCGGCGAAGGCGTACGCCTACGCGCTCGGCAAGCCCCTGTACGGCGTCAACCACCTCGCCTCGCACATCTGCGTGGACCAGCTGGAGCACGGCGCGCTGCCGGAGCCGACCATGGCGCTGCTGGTGTCCGGCGGACACTCCTCGCTGCTGCTGTCGAGCGACATCACCTCGGACGTCCGCCCCATGGGCGCGACCATCGACGACGCGGCAGGTGAGGCCTTCGACAAGATCGCCCGCGTGTTGAACCTGGGCTTCCCGGGCGGCCCAGTCATCGACCGGTACGCACGCGAGGGCGACCCGGACGCGATCGCCTTCCCGCGCGGACTGACCGGTCCGCGCGACCCCGCCTACGACTTCTCCTTCTCCGGGCTGAAGACGGCCGTGGCGCGCTGGATCGAGGCGAAGCGGGCGGCGGGCGAGGAAGTACCCGTACGGGACGTGGCGGCCTCCTTCCAGGAGGCGGTCGTGGACGTGCTGACCCGCAAGGCCGTCCGGGCGTGCAAGGACGAGGGCGTGGACCACCTGATGATCGGCGGCGGTGTGGCCGCCAACTCCCGGCTGCGCGCCCTGGCCCAGGAGCGCTGCGAGGCGGCCGGGATCCGGCTGCGCGTGCCGCGGCCCAAGCTGTGCACGGACAACGGGGCGATGGTCGCCGCGCTCGGCGCCGAGATGGTGGCCCGGAACCGGACCGCGTCGAGCTGGGACCTGCCGGCGGACTCCTCGCTGCCGGTGACGGAACCGCACGTCCCGGGCGACCACGGCCACGACCATGTGCACGAGGTCAGCAAGGAGAACCTCTACTCATGACGGTCGCCCTGATGTGGGAGGCGCGGGCGGTGCCCGGGCGCGGCGAGGAACTGCTCGCCTGGGCGCGGGCGCAGCGGCTCCCCCGGGAGCCCCTGCGCCGGGAGATCCTGCGCGCCCCTCAGGACCGCGTCCTCGTCATCACCTGGTGGGACGCCCCGTACGACGCCGAGCTGCCCGAACTTCCGGAGCCGGCGGGGGAGCTGGTCACCCGGGCGGTGCACCGGTGGCGGTTCGAGTCGGTGGGCACGGGCTGACCCGGCCGGTCAGTCCGCGCTCCGCACCTCCGTCTCGCACCGCAGCCGCCGGTCCGGGCCCAGCACCCGGGCCGGCCCCGTGAGGTTCAGCCGGGCCGTGTGGCGTACGTCCGTGCTGGACGCCGCCAACCGCAGTTCCAGGGCGCCGGGTTCGACCACCCGGCGGCCCGAGCGGTCGGTGAAGGACGACAGGTCCGGGTGGAAGCGGAACGTCACCCGGGCCGCCTCGCCCGGGGCCGCCGTCACCCGCTGGTAGCCGATCAGGCGCATGTCGGGGCGGGTCACCGAGGCCACCGGGTCGTGCAGGTACAGCTGCACGACCTCCGCGCCCTCGCGGTCGCCCGTGTTGCGGACGGTCACCGACACGTCGTACGTCCCGTCCGTGCCGAGCTCCACCGGCTCCGCACCGCCCGTGCCGTCCTCCCACGCGAACGTCGTGTACGAGCGGCCGTGGCCGAAGGCGTAGAGCGGCGTCGGGTCCAGGTTGCTGACCTCGCCCGCGAGGCCGAGCGGCGGCTGGAGGTACGTCCAGGGCTGGCCGCCGGGGAGTAGCGGGACGCTCACGGGGAGGCGTCCCGAGGGATTCACGCGGCCCGACAGCACTCCCGCCACCGCCGGGCCGCCCTCCTCCCCCGGGAAGAAGGCCTGGACGACCGCGCCCAGACGGCCGTGCCAGCGGCCCAGGGCGTACGGGCGGCCGGTCAGCAGCACCAGCACCACGGGCACGCCCGTGGCCACCAGGGCGTCCAGCAGCTCGCCCTGGGCGCCCGGGAGGCTCAGGTCCGTCGCGTCGCAGCCCTCGCCGGAGGTGCCGCGGCCGAACAGGCCCGCCCGGTCGCCGAGGACCGCCACGCACACGTCCGCCTCGGCGGTCCGGGCGATGGCCTCCTCGAAGCCCGCGGTGTCCGGGTCGGTCACGTCACAGCCCCGCGCGAACGTCACCTTGGCGTCCGGCAGTTCGGTGCGCAGGGCGTCCAGGACGGTCGGGATCTCGATGCCGACCGGCACGTCCGGGTGGTGGGTGAGGACGTGGGACGGGAAGGAATAACAGCCCAGCATGGCCAGGGCGTCGGCGGCCCGGGGGCCGACCGCCGCGATCCTGGTGTCGGGGGCCAGCGGGAGCAGCCCGTCGGGGTTGTCGAGCAGGACGACGGACTCCTCGGCCAGGCGGCGGGCCAGGATCCGGTTGCCCGTCGAGTCCAGCTCGATCGCCGTGGCCGGCTCGGGGGTCCAGTCCTCGTCGAGCAGGCCCAGTTCGCACTTCTGGAGCAGGACGCGGCGGGCCGCGCGGTCCACGAGCTCCTCGGGGACCTGCCCCGAGCGGACCGCGTCCAGCAGCGGCTGCCCGTAGCACTTGAGCGTGGGCAGTTCGACGTCGATGCCGGCCGCGAGCGCCGCGTGGGCCGCCTCGGCGGGGGAGCCGGCGACCCGGTGGAGGGTCTGCAGGAAGCCGATGCCGAAGTAGTCCGCGACCACCGTGCCGGTGAAGCCCCACTCCTCGCGCAGGATCCGGGTCAGCAGCTCGGGGTCCGCGGAGGCCGGGACGCCGTCGGTCTCGGTGTAGGCGGCCATCACCGAGCGGGGCCTGCCCTCGCGCAGCGCCATCTCGAAGGGCGGCAGGGTGACGTCCGCGAACTCGCGGACGCCGGCCCGGACCGGGGCCAGGTTGCGGGCGCCGGCCGAGGCGGCGTACCCGGCGAAGTGCTTGAGCGTGGCGACGATCCCGGCCGACTCCAGGCCCCGCACGTAGGCCGCGCCGACCGTGCCGACCAGGTACGGGTCCTCCCCGATCGTCTCTTCCACGCGCCCCCAGCGCGGATCGCGTACGACGTCCAGGACCGGCGCGAGGCCCTGGTGGACTCCGGCCGAGCGCAGGTCGTCGCCGATGCGGCGGGCCATCTCCTCGACCAGCGGGGGGTCCCAGGTCGCGCCCCAGGCCAGCGGGACCGGGTAGGCCGTGGCCTGCCAGGCGGTGAAGCCGGCCAGGCACTCCTCGTGCGCGACCGCCGGGATGCCGAAGCGGCCGGCCTCGGCGATACGGCGCTGGGCTCGGGCGAGGGCCCGGGCCCCGAGCGCCGGGTCCACCGGGGCGGTGCCGAAGGAGCGGGTGAGCTGGCCCAGACCGTGGGTGATCAGCTCGTCCCATGCTTCTTCGGAGTAGTCGACGGTCATGTCGTGCTGGTGCGGAGCGACTCCGTCGCCGTCCGTCGCGGCACCCACCCACACGCCGTACAACTGGGCGGTCTTCTCCTCCAGGGTCATCCGGGAGAGCAGGTCGTCGACGCGGGCGGTGGCGGGCAGGGCGGGGTCACGCCAGGGCGCGGTGGTCATGAAGCTCCTGTCGGTGGACGGGACGGCCCTCTCACGAATGTTTCGACATGCACTTCGAATGTTCCGGGAACCTATGGCGCCCCAGGGACTTCGTCAAGGGGGCCCGCAGGGATACGATCGCCGCCATGACTTCCCCGGAGCCCGTTGAAAGCCGGACACAAACCCGGACGCAGGGGCGCACCGCGCAGACCGCGACGCTCGCCGAGATCGCCCGAGAGGCCGGCGTGTCGGCGCCGACTGTTTCGAAGGTCCTCAACGGGCGGGCCGACGTCGCCCCCGCCACCCGGGCCCGCGTCGAGGAACTGCTGCGCGCCCACGGCTACCGGCGCCGCCGAGCCGAGGCGACCCGCTCGCCCCTGATCGACCTGGTCTTCCACGAGCTGGAGAGCGCCTGGGCGCTGGAGGTCATCCGGGGGGTGGAGAACGTGGCCCGGGACGCCGGGCTGAGTGTCGTCCTGTCGGAGAGCGCGGGGCGGCTCACGCCTGGCCGGACCTGGGCCGACCAGGTCGCCGCCCGCCGTCCGCACGGCGTGATCCTGGTCCTGTCCGGGCTCGACGAGTCGCAGCGGGCGCTGCTGACCAGCCGCTCCATCCCGTTCGTGGTGATGGACCCGGCCGGTGACCCGGGGGCCGACGTGCCGTCCATCGGCGCGACCAACTGGCAGGGCGGTCTCGCGGCCACCCGGCACCTGGTCGAGCTCGGGCACCGCCGGATCGGTGCGATCAGCGGCCCGACGCAGATGATGTGCAGCCGCGCCCGCGTCGACGGCTACCGGGCCGCGCTGGAGACGGCCGGGCTGCCGGTGGACCCGGCCCTGATCGTGAACGGCGACTTCCATCACGAGGCCGGCTACCGGCTGGGCCTGGAACTGCTGCGCCGGCCGGACCGGCCGACCGCCGTCTTCGCCGGGAACGACCTGCAGGCGCTCGGGCTGTACGAGGCCGCGCGCGAGCTGGGTCTGCGCGTCCCGGAGGACCTGAGCGTGGTCGGCTTCGACGACCTGCCGGTGGCTCCGCTGGTCGGTCCGCCGCTGACGACCGTACGGCAGCCGCTGACGGAGATGGCCGAGGCGGCGGCCAAGCTGGTCCTCGACCTCGGCCGTGCGGAGGGGGCGCCCGCGGCGACCCGGGTGGAGCTGGCGACCAGCCTGGTGGTGCGCAGCAGTACCGCGGCGCCCGTGGCCGGAAGTTGACGTACTGACGGGTGGGGCGGGTGTCTCCGCACTCCATCGAAGCCATCGGCTGCACTGCCGAAAGTTTCGGATGGGCCGCAATGAGATCCTTGAGGTCGGGCTGGTCCGCATCCTTGCCGGCCGGAGCCGTGGCGGCCGGTTCCTGCCGACCGCGGCTCCCGCGTCGCAGGCCGCCACGCCCGCTGCGTGACCTCGCCGAGGCCAAGGGCGAGCTCATGGGCACCAGCGACACCGGCCTGGACTCCCGACTCCATCGCCGAACAGACGGCTCGATCCCGACCGGGTGGTGACCGAGGAGCCTCAGATCCGGGAGCTGTGGGAGTCGCCGCGCCGGCCCGCGCAGGGGTGCCCGATGAGCATCGCCGGTGCTCCCGCGACCCGCGTCAGGAACACCGTGGCCGCGTGCGGGCCCTGCGGTTTGACCTTCTTGCGGAGTTCCTCCGGCTCGACCGCCGAGCCCCGCTTCTTCACGGTGAGGTTGCCGACCTCGCGCTCCCGCAACAGCGCCTTCAGTTTCTTGACGTTGAAGGGGAGGTGGTCGGTGATCTCGTAGGCGGTGGCGTACGGGGTCGGACGCAGGGCGTCGGAGGTGACGTACGCGATGGTCGCGTCCAGGAGGCCGCCGTCGAGTTCACGGGCGACCTCGGCGACCAGGTGGGCGCGGATGACGGCGCCGTCGGGCTCGTACAGGTAACGGCCGGGCGGACGGACGTCCGGGTCGGGCAAGCCCCGGGAGAGCAGGGTGCGGGGACCCGGCAGCAGGGTGGCCCGCACCGCCCCCGGCTCGGTGCCGAACCACAGCACCGCCTCCTTCACGTCACCGCCGTCGGAGATCCACTCGGCCTCGGCGTCCTCGGGGACCGCCTCGTGCGGGACGCCGGGGGCGATCTTCAACGCGGCGGCCCGGGGGGCGCGGCGGGCGGCGGACACCGCCCAGGACAGGGGCGGTGAATACGCCTCCGGGTCGAAGATCCGGCCCCGGCCGCCGCGCCTGGCGGGATCGACGAACACGGCGTCGTACCCGGCCGTGTCCACCTCCGTGACATCCGCCTCCCGCACCTCGATCAGGCCGGCCAGCCCCAGCGCGTCGGCGTTCGCCCGCGCCGCCGCGGCCGTCAGCGGGTCCCGGTCCACGGCCAGCACCCGGATCCCGGCACGGGCCAGCGCGATCGCGTCACCCCCGATGCCGCAGCACAGGTCGGCGACCGAGGTCACGCCCAGCTCCGCGAACCGCCGCGCCCGGTAGGCCGCCACGCTCGCCCGGGTCGACTGCTCCACCCCGTTCGGCGTGAAGAACATCCGCTCCGCGTCCTCGGCCCCGAACTTCACCACCGCCCGCTGCCGCAACCGCGCCTGGCCCAGTGCCGCCGACACCAGCTCGGCGGGGTGCTCACGGCGCAACCGGGTCGCGACGGCCAGCTCCCGCGCCGGGTCGGTGTCCCGCACCTCATCGAGGAGGGCACGGCCTTCGGAGGTGAGGAGGAGAGCGAGGTCGTTCACGGGTTCATTGTCGGCCACGGCGTCCGGAGGGCGGTGTGTGGGCCACTCGGTGGACGGTGTGCCGTCGGCCGCGGTGTCGGGGCGGATCCGGGACGGTCGGCTGCGAGGATCCGGCACCATGCGAGCAGTCGTACAAAATGACAAAAGCCGGGCATCGGGCGGTGTATGGATCGGCGTGGCCGTGCTCGCCCTCGCCGCCATCGCCTCGGGCTGCACGGAGGGCGGTGACCGGGTCACCCCGGCCGGCGGCCAGCAGCCCCTCGACGCGCCCGCGGCCCGCGCGCTCGACTCCTACGCCTCCAGGCTGCGCGCCGCGCACGCCGCCCGGGTCGCCGCCGCGCGCCACTGGGGGCTGAGGAAGGTCCCGCTCACCGCCCCGCCGGCCCCCGCGAAGAAGCGGAGGATCAAGACCCGCGAGGGCTTCGAGGTGGACGGTCACCGGAGACTGGGCCTCCCGCCCGTCTTCACCACGGTCCCCACCCGGGACAAGGTCGTCTTCCTGACCATCGACGACGGCGCCGAGAAGGACCCCGCGTTCCTGCGGATGATGAGCGACCTGAAGGTCCCCTACAGCGCCTTCCTCAGCGGCTACCTGGTCAAGGACGACCACCGCTACTTCGCGAGGATGCACGACCGCGGAGTGGTCCTGAACAACCACACCCTCCGCCACCGCTACCTGCCGAACCTGTCGTACCGCGCGCAGAGGCGCGAGATCTGCGGCATGCAGCGATTCCTCGAGAGGCGCTACGGCACCCGCCCCACCCTCTTCCGCCCGCCCTACGGCAGCTACGACAGGGCGACCCTGCGCGCCGCCAAGTCCTGCGGCATCGAGTACGTGCCCCTCTGGAACGAGGAGGTCTTCGCCGACCACTGGGAGTACCGCGAGGGGGACCGCGAACTGCGTCCGGGCGACATCGTCCTCACCCACTTCCGGGGCCGTGACGAGTGGAAGGGCACGATGCCGGACATGATCCGCCGCTTCCTGAACAAGGTCACGGCCGAGGGGTACGCGGTGGGGCGGCTGGAGGACTACCTGTGAGGCGGTGGCCGGCCGCCGTCGTGGCGTGCGCGGGAGTGATCCTGCTGGCCGGTTGCGCCGGGGCGGACGGGCGGCGGGCGGAGCCGGACAGCCGGGGCCGGTCCCCGACGCCCGCCTCGAGCCACGCCCGGACCCCGCACCGGGACAGCCTCCCGCCCGTCGTGGACCACGTCCCCACCCGCGACCGGGTCGTCTTCCTGACCTACGACGACGGCGCCGGACGCGACCCCCGCTTCGCCGCCCTCGTCCGCGAGCGGCGGCTTCCGGTCAGCCTGTTCCTCACGGACACCGTCGCAGGACCCGGCTACGGCCACTTCGCCCGGCTCCGCGCGGTCGGCGCGTCGATCCAGAACCACACCCTCAACCATCCCGCCCTGAGGGGCCTGCCCTACGCCGGCCAGCGCGCCGAGATCTGCGGCCAGCAGCACGGACTGCGCTCCCGCTTCGGCATCCGCCCCCACCTCCTCCGCCCGCCCCACGGCACGTACGACACGACGACCCTGAGCGCCGCCGCCGACTGCGGCATCACGGCGGTCGTCCTCTGGCGGGCGTCCCTGGGAGCCGACGGCGACCTCACCTACACACGCGGCGCACCGGCCCTCCGACCGGGTGACATCGTCTCCGTACCGTCGGACGGCTTCACGCCCCTGACGCTGACCGAACGGACGGCCCGGCTGCTGCGCGAGATCGAGGAGCGCGGGCTGCGCGTAGGGCGCCTGGAGGACCACCTCTGACGTACGCGGACACGGACTCCCGGCCGACGCGCCGCCGGCAATTAGCAGTCCGCTTGACCGAGTGCTAATCACGGTCATAGTCTCGGCTCTGGCACTCCCCACTGGAGAGTGCCAACACAGCGACGGGCAGGTCCGGCACCCGCGACGACGGATCCACCTGGTCGCCACCTCAGACAGTTAACCCCGTGAGATCTCCGAAGGGGGAGGTCGGATCGTGACGACCACCAGCTCCAAGGTTGCCATCAAGCCGCTCGAGGACCGCATCGTGGTCCAGCCGCTCGACGCCGAGCAGACCACCGCCTCTGGCCTGGTCATCCCGGACACCGCCAAGGAGAAGCCCCAGGAGGGCGTCGTCCTGGCCGTGGGCCCGGGCCGCTTCGAGGACGGCAACCGTCTTCCGCTCGACGTCTCTGTCGGCGACGTCGTGCTCTACAGCAAGTACGGCGGCACCGAGGTGAAGTACAACGGCGAGGAGTACCTCGTCCTCTCGGCCCGCGACGTGCTCGCGATCGTCGAGAAGTAATTCACCCCAAGCACCTTGCTTTGAACTGCGCCCCTGGCCCCCGCGATCGCTAAGAAGCCGGGCGCCCGGGGCGCAGTGCCGTTATCCCAGATTCCGGAAGAGGGCTCACGCTCCCATGGCGAAGATCCTGAAGTTCGACGAGGACGCCCGTCGCGCCCTCGAGCGCGGCGTCAACAAGCTTGCCGACACGGTCAAGGTGACGATCGGCCCCAAGGGCCGCAACGTCGTCATCGACAAGAAGTTCGGCGCCCCCACCATCACCAACGACGGTGTCACGATCGCCCGCGAGGTCGAGGTCGAGGACCCGTACGAGAACCTCGGCGCGCAGCTGGTCAAGGAGGTGGCGACCAAGACCAACGACATCGCGGGTGACGGTACGACCACCGCGACCGTGCTGGCCCAGGCGCTCGTCCGCGAGGGCCTGAAGAACGTCGCCGCCGGTGCCTCCCCGGCCGCCCTGAAGAAGGGCATCGACGCCGCTGTCGCCGCCGTTTCCGAGGACCTGCTCGCGACGGCCCGCCCGATCGACGAGAAGTCCGACATCGCCGCCGTCGCCGCGCTGTCCGCCCAGGACCAGCAGGTCGGCGAGCTCATCGCCGAGGCGATGGACAAGGTCGGCAAGGACGGTGTCATCACCGTCGAGGAGTCCAACACCTTCGGTCTGGAGCTGGACTTCACCGAGGGCATGGCCTTCGACAAGGGCTACCTGTCGCCGTACTTCGTGACGGACCAGGAGCGCATGGAAGCCGTCCTGGACGACCCGTACATCCTCATCACGCAGGGCAAGATCTCCGCCATCGCGGACCTCCTGCCGCTGCTGGAGAAGGTCATCCAGGCCAACGCCTCCAAGCCGCTGCTGATCATCGCCGAGGACGTCGAGGGCGAGGCGCTCTCCACCCTCGTCGTGAACAAGATCCGCGGCACCTTCAACGCCGTCGCGGTCAAGGCCCCGGGCTTCGGCGACCGCCGCAAGGCGATGCTGCAGGACATGGCCGTCCTCACCGGCGCCACGGTCGTCTCCGAGGAGGTCGGCCTCAAGCTCGACCAGGTCGGTCTGGACGTCCTCGGCTCCGCCCGCCGCGTCACCGTCACCAAGGACGACACCACGATCGTCGACGGCGCCGGCAAGAAGGACGACGTGCAGGGCCGCGTCGCCCAGATCAAGGCCGAGATCGAGACCACCGACTCCGACTGGGACCGCGAGAAGCTGCAGGAGCGCCTCGCCAAGCTGGCCGGCGGCGTGTGCGTCATCCGCGTGGGTGCCGCCACCGAGGTCGAGCTCAAGGAGCGCAAGCACCGTCTGGAGGACGCCATCTCCGCGACCCGCGCCGCGGTCGAGGAGGGCATCGTCTCCGGTGGTGGCTCCGCGCTCGTCCACGCCGTCAAGGTCCTGGAGGGCAACCTCGGCAAGACCGGCGACGAGGCCACCGGTGTCGCCGTCGTGCGCAAGGCCGCCGTCGAGCCGCTGCGCTGGATCGCCGAGAACGCCGGCCTGGAGGGCTACGTCATCACCTCCAAGGTCGCCGAGCTCGACAAGGGCCAGGGCTTCAACGCCGCCACCGGCGAGTACGGCGACCTGGTCAAGGCCGGCGTCATCGACCCGGTGAAGGTCACCCGCTCCGCCCTGGAGAACGCCGCCTCCATCGCCTCCCTCCTCCTCACGACCGAGACCCTGGTCGTCGAGAAGAAGGAAGAGGAGGAGCCGGCCGCCGCGGGCCACGGCCACGGCCACGCCCACTGAGGCACCCGCCTCGTAGGAGAAGCCCCCGTTCCGCCTGGTGCGGTACGGGGGCTTCTCCCGTGTTCGGGTGCTTGTGAGCTCCTCACAACTCCAGCGGGTCGAGCGCCCCGAGCTGCTGCATCAGCCCCAGCCGGTCGTACTGCCACCAGCCCTCGGCGATCTTCCCGTCCGGCGTGCACCGGTGGACGGTCGTCCCGGTCATGGTGACGTGCTTCCCGGTCGGCGGGATCCCCAGGAACTCACCCTTGTGGTGCCCCTTCCAGGTCCACCGGGTGCACACCCGGTCCTCCTGGGCGATCTGGTCCTCGATGGTGAACGAGAAGTCGAACCCGCCCCGCCACACCTCCACCTCGCGCCGCATCGCGTCCAGCCCGATGACGTCCTGCACGTTGGCGGGGTCGTGGTCGTGGTAGTCCTCGATGAACACGTCGTTGAACGCCGGCGCCGCGCCCTGACCGGGCGCGAGTTCGAAGAACCTGCGCGCGGTGGCCGCGTACAGCTGCTCGTCCCGCACCACGTCCAGATCGGTGAAGACGGGCTCCTCGTCGCAGAGCGCGACCATCTCCCGGAAGATCCGGTCGGTCTCCGGGAGCCCGGAGTTCCGCATCGCCTCCTCGTACGACGGGAACTCCACGATCTCGACGACGTGCGACGCGTCGGCACGGTCCGTCGCCACCACACTGTGCGTCGCGGTCCGCTTCCCCTTGGTCTGCTCGACCCACCTGTCCATCAGCCGGTTCATCTCGTCGAGCCGGCTGGTCCTGCATTCGATGAGCTGTACAAAGGTCATGGCCTCGCCTCCGGCCCCCCTGGGTCCGGCTGAACAGCTCCATCATCCCAAGCGGGACGCCCTGGTGCCTCCCGGCTCCGGCCCGGGAGGGGAGCGGGCGAGCCGGCCGCACGCCGCGCGGCCGGACCGACCGGTCTGCCTACTGCGGCCCGTACTTCCGGCCGGTCCTCGACGAGATGGCGCCGAGCATGCCTCGGGGCACCAGCTTCGTCGCCCCCATCAGCGCCTTGTAGCGCGGGTCCGGGATGGACAGCGTCTTGCCCCGGGCCAGGTCGTGCAGTGCCGCCGCCACCAGCTTGTCCGCGTCGAGCCACATCCAGCCCGGGATGTTGTCCGTGCCCATGCCCGCCCGCTCGTGGAACTCGGTGCGCACGAAACCGGGGCACAGCGCCATCAGCCGTACGCCGCTGCCGGCCAGGTCCCGCGCGGCACCCTGGGTGAACTGCACGACCCAGGCCTTGGACGCGCCGTAGGTGCCCCGGGGGACGAACGCGGCCACCGACGCGACGTTGACGACGCCGCCGCGCCCGCGCTCGCGCATCGCCTCGGTCGCCGCCGACGTCAGCCGCAGCACCGCCTCGCAGTGCACCTTCAGCATCCGCAGCTCGTCGGCCATGGGGACGTCGAGATAGCGCCCCTTGTTGCCGAAGCCGGCGTTGTTGACCAGGAGGTCGACGGGGTTCCTGCGGTCGCCTAGCCGGTCGGCCACCGTCTCGATGCCCTTGTCCTCCGCCAGGTCGGCCGTCAGCACCTCCGCCTCGATGCCGTGCCGGTCGTGCAGTTCGGTCGCCTGTTCCCGCAGCCGCTGGGTGTCGCGCGCCACCAGCACCAGGTTGTGCCCGTCGGCCGCCAGTCGCCGCGCGAACGCGGCCCCGATGCCTGCCGTCGATCCCGTAATCAGAGCCGTTGTCATGGCAGAAGGTTAGTGACCCGGACTGCATGCGTCCGTTTCATGAGCGCCCGTCACCCTCCGTACTTGTCCACGTACTTCCGGGCCCACTCCCGCACCTCCGGATGCAGCGCCGCGCCCGCCGCCAGCAGCCGCGGCTGCAGCTCCCGCTCGGTGGTCACCGCCCGGAACGCCAGGGCCACCGTCACCTCGTGGTCCGGACGGTGGAGAATCTCGACCGGGTCCCCGGCACGGATCTCGCCCGGCTCGATCACCCGCAGGTACGCACCCGGCGCCCCCTTCGCGGTGAACCGCTTCACCCAGCGCTTCTCACCCATGTGACCCTGGAAAGTGGCGCACGGGATCCGCGCGCTGGTGATCTCCAGCACCACTCCGGACCCGATGCGCCAGCGCTCGCCGATCAACGCACCCGAGACATCGATGCCCCGCGTCGTGAGGTTCTCCCCGAACGCGCCGTTCGCCAGCGGCCGCCCCAGCTCCGCTTCCCAGTGGTCGAGATCCTCGCGCGCCACCACGTACACGGCCTGGTCATCGCCGCCGTGGTGCTCCTTCGTGCACACCGCGTCCCCGGCCAGCCCGCTCCCTCCGACGCCCTTGGGCCCGGGCGCCGACACCCGCACCGGGCCGTCCACCGGCTGCTTGTCGATCCCGGTCACGCCCTCCGGGTTGTCCGTATACGACACAGCCTTGGCACGGCCCAGATTCACCGATAAAAGCCTCATGCCCGCACGGTAGAGCAGCGGCCCCCAAAGCGTCGACGCATTATCCGAAGAAGGGTAAAAGGGTCGCTTATCCTCGAAGGGTGATCGAAGCTCGTCATCTCCGCGTCCTGCGCGCCGTCGCCGCCACCGGCTCCTTCTCCGCCGCGGGGCGCGAGCTGGGCTGCACCCAGCCGGCCGTCAGCCAGCAGATGAAGGCCCTGGAAGCGTCCGTCGGCACCCCCCTGCTGATCCGCACGGGACGTGAGATGCGCCTGACCCAGGCCGGCGAGGCCCTGGTGCGGCACGCCGCCGGGATCCTCGCCGGACTCACGGCCGCGGAGGAGGAGGTCGCCGCCATCGCCGGGCTGCGCGCGGGCCGGGTCCGGCTCGTCTCCTTCCCCAGCGGCAGCTCCACCCTCGTGCCGACGGCCCTCGCCGCCCTGCGCGACGCCCACCCCGGCACCCGCGTCTTCCTGGAGGAGGCCGAGCCGCCCGCCTCGGCCGGCATGCTGCGCGAGGGTGACTGCGACGTGGCTCTCGCCTTCCGCTACGAGGGGGCGGCGGGTGCCGAGGAGTGGGAGGACCTCGTCGTACGGCCGCTGCTGTCGGACCGGCTCGTCGCCCTCGTGCCGGAACGGCACCGGCTCGCGGGCGCGGCGTCCGTCGCCATCGGTGAACTCGCGCGGGAGCCGTGGATCGCGGGCTGCCCGCGCTGCCGCGGCCAGTTGGTCGAGGTGTGCGCGGCGGCCGGCTTCACCCCCCGCATCGACTTCGCGACCGACGACTACCCGGCGGTCGCCGGCCTGGTCGGCGCCGGGCTGGGCGTGGCCGTCCTGCCCCAGCTGGCCGTCGAGTCCGTCCGGCCGCGGGGCGTGCGGACCGTGACGCTGGAACCGGCGGTTCGGCGGGAGATCGTCGCGCTCACCCTGCCCGACCTCGCCCAGGTCCCGGCGGTGGCGGCGACACTCGACCAGCTGACGCGGGCAGCGAGCCGCTGACGCCGGCGGCCCCGCTGCCAAAAACCAACGGCACGCATGCGCGTGCCTCTCTAGCAGAAACGTTCCTTCAGGTGTTCGAGGCGGCGTGCCCGCTGGATGTCGACGTCGACACCAGCCGGTTGCGCGCCCGTCCCATGAGCTCTTCGCGCTCGTCCTCGGTCAGCCCGCCCCACACGCCGTACGGCTCACGTACCGCGAGCGCGTGGGCGGCGCACTCGGCGCGTACCGGGCACCTCATGCAGACCTCTTTGGCCGAGTTCTCGCGAGCGCTCCGAGCCGCACCGCGCTCACCCTCCGGATGGAAGAAGAGTGAGCTGTCCACCCCGCGACAGGCAGCCAGCAGCTGCCAGTCCCACAGGTCCGCGTTCGGTCCGGGAAGGCGGGAGAAATCTGCCATTGCGTGACCCCTTGTAGCCGTTCTGAGCGGATCTGGTGTCCACGACCATGCAACTGCGATCTAAGGAGATGAAAATATGACTCATTGCGAATCTAGCTCTAGACACTGGCAAAGTCGAAGAAATGGGTCTAAATAGGGCATAGCTTGTGATGAAAGTTCGAGGGCCCGCTGTTCATATCTGCACCGTGTCCGCCCCCTCACGTAGAGTGCCGAAGATGGCAGCCGACCCCGTAACTCTTTCGAGTGACCGTCGTTGAGAGTGCGAGGCGGTTGAAGGAACCAGCGCTCGGACGGGCGTCCGAGACGGTCGACCGCACAGGTGACGATTTCGTACCAGCCTGGAGGCTCAAGGTGACGCGCATCAGCTGCGGAGGGCGGTCATGACTTCCGTCCTCGTCTGCGACGACTCCCCGCTTGCCCGAGAGGCGCTCCGTCGCGCGGTCGCTACCGTGCCCGGCGTAGAGCGCGTGACGACGGCGGCCAACGGCGAGGAAGTCCTCCGCCGCTGGGGGGCCGACCGCTCGGACCTGATTCTGATGGACGTACGCATGCCCGGCCTGGGCGGCGTCGAGACGGTCCGGCGGCTGCTGTCCGCCGACCCCGGTGCGCGCATCATCATGCTCACCGTCGCCGAGGACCTGGACGGTGTGGCCCTCGCGGTCGCCGCCGGTGCCCGCGGCTATCTGCACAAGGACGCCTCCCGCGCGGAGCTCCGCGCGACGGTGACGCAGGCCCTGGCCGACCCGACCTGGCGGCTCGCCCCGCGACGGCTGCGCTCGGCCGAGATGGGTGCCGCGCCGACGCTCACAGCGCGTGAGATCCAGGTGCTCGAAGGCATGAGCCACGGCCGCTCCAACGCGGAGATCGGCCGCGAGCTGTTCCTCTCCGAGGACACCGTCAAGACGCACGCCCGGCGCCTGTTCAAGAAGCTCGGCGCCTCGGACCGGGCCCACGCCGTGGCGCTCGGCTTCCGGTGGGGTCTGGTGCGGTAGGGCCTGTCGTCCGGATCGGGTCGCAGGAACCTGGCGGCATCTTGTCGGCGCTGGTGAGCGGGGGCACGTGGATGCCCCCGCGCGAGCCGGACGCACGTGTGTGCGGGCCGACGGTCCACGGCGACGCCGGTGGGCGTCTTCCCCTGCCCGCGTGTCGTCGGGAGCCCGGGAGGACGCACCCGGGGAACCGTATGGGAACCCGCGTCGCCGGGATGATCGGAACGGCAGGCTCCAGGTGTGACCACTTGTGTCACGGCGGTCGCGGTGGTCACGGCGGTCGTGACGGGGCCAGGGAATGCCAGGTGAGCGGGTGCGAGCCGGGGGTCCGTCGGGTGCCCGCTGCTCGTTTCGCGGCTGATGCCGCATCCTTGAGGGTGTGGAGTTCCTCGGGGACGAGTCGGTCGAGCGGAAGGGGAGGGCGCAGGGGATGAGTTCCGGCGCACCTGCTCATAACGCTTCGGTGCACAACAACGGGCGTGGTGCCACGGGCCCGACGGCCGCAAGGCACCATGGACCGATGCGCGACGACGAGGCGGTCCATGCCCAAGGGGCGATCGGCGCGCTCGTCCACCGCGCCGTCGACGGGGACGAGCAGGCCACGCACGATCTGCTCGCCCACGTCCACCCCTTGGCACTGCGCTACTGCCGCACCCGTCTGTCCCGTCTCCCGGGCGACGCCCGGCACTTCGTGGAGGACCTGGCCCAGGAGGTCTGCGTGGCGGTGCTCCTCGCGCTGCCCCGCTACCGGGACACCGGGCGCCCCTTCGAGGCGTTCGTCTTCGCCATCGCCGCCCACAAGGTCGCCGACCTCCAGCGCGCGGCGATGCGCCACCCCGGCTCGACGGCCGTCCCCTCCGACGAGATGCCGGAGCGGCCCGACGACTCCCTGGGGCCAGAGGAGCGCGCCCTGCTCAGCAGCGACGCGGAATGGGCCAAGAAGCTGCTGGCCAACCTGCCCGAGAACCAGCGGGAGCTGCTGCTGCTGCGCATCGCGGTGGGTCTCACGGCCGAGGAGACGGGCCAGATGTTGGGAATGTCACCCGGCGCGGTCCGGGTGGCGCAGCACCGGGCGCTGAGCCGGCTGCGGGCCCTGGCCGAGCAGTAGCGCTCGCTTGGGGATCCCCTCAGTTGAACAGGCGGTGCGCCGCTTCCGTACGAACATACGAAGCCCGGAGCCGGGCGGAACCGTGGAATGAGACAGCCACGCTTCCCGTTAGCATGGACATCCGCACCGATCAAGGCCATTTGGGGAAGGTGTCATGACTGCCAACGTCGACGGAGTGCCCGGTAAATTCGCGACACTCGGGCTGACCTACGACGACGTGCTGCTGCTGCCGGGTGCATCCGAGGTGCTCCCCAACGCGGTCGACACCTCGTCCCGCATCTCCCGCAACGTCCGGGTGAACATCCCGCTGCTCTCCGCGGCGATGGACAAGGTGACCGAGTCCCGCATGGCGATCGCCATGGCCCGCCAGGGCGGCGTCGGTGTGCTGCACCGCAACCTCTCCATCGAGGACCAGGTCAACCAGGTCGACCTGGTGAAGCGCTCCGAGTCCGGCATGGTCACCGACCCGATCACGGTGCACCCCGACGCGACGCTGGCCGAGGCCGACGCCCTGTGCGCCAAGTTCCGCATCAGCGGCGTCCCCGTCACCGACGGCAACAAGAAGCTGCTCGGCATCGTCACCAACCGTGACATGGCCTTCGAGACCGACCGCACCCGTCAGGTGCGCGAGGTCATGACGCCGATGCCGCTGGTCACCGGCAAGGTCGGCATCTCCGGCGCCGACGCCATGGAGCTGCTGCGCCGGCACAAGATCGAGAAGCTTCCCCTGGTCGACGAGGCGGGTGTCCTCAAGGGCCTCATCACGGTCAAGGACTTCGTCAAGGCCGAGCAGTACCCGAACGCCGCGAAGGACGCCGAGGGCCGGCTGCTCGTCGGCGCCGCCGTGGGGGCCAGCCCCGAGGCCCTGGAGCGCGCCCAGGCGCTCGCCGGTGCCGGTGTGGACTTCCTCGTCGTCGACACGTCGCACGGCCACAACAGCAACGCCCTCAGCTGGATGGCGAAGATCAAGTCGAGCGTCGGCGTCGACGTGATCGGCGGCAACGTCGCCACGCGTGACGGCGCCCAGGCGCTGATCGACGCCGGCGTCGACGGCATCAAGGTGGGTGTGGGCCCCGGCTCGATCTGCACCACCCGCGTGGTCGCCGGCATCGGTGTCCCGCAGGTCACCGCCATCTACGAGGCGTCCCTCGCGGCCCGGCCGGCGGGCATCCCGCTGATCGGCGACGGCGGCCTGCAGTACTCCGGCGACATCGGCAAGGCCCTGGCCGCCGGCGCCGACACCGTGATGCTGGGCAGCCTCCTCGCGGGCTGTGAGGAGTCCCCGGGCGAGCTGCAGTTCATCAACGGCAAGCAGTTCAAGTCGTACCGCGGCATGGGCTCGCTCGGTGCGATGCAGTCCCGCGGCCAGGCCAAGTCGTACTCCAAGGACCGCTACTTCCAGGCCGAGGTCGGCTCCGACGACAAGCTCGTGCCCGAGGGCATCGAGGGCCAGGTGCCCTACCGCGGTCCGCTGGCCAACGTCCTGCACCAGCTCGTCGGCGGTCTGCGCCAGACGATGGGCTACGTGGGCGCCGCCTCCATCGAGGAGATGGAGACCAAGGGCCGCTTCGTCCGCATCACGTCGGCCGGCCTCAAGGAGAGCCACCCGCACGACATCCAGATGACGGTCGAGGCGCCGAACTACAGCCGCAGCAAGTAGCGGCCCGGCCTTCCAGGGCGGCCCCGGAGCATCCGGGGCCGCCCTCGTCGTGCCCGTCGGCGATACTGGAAGACGCTGAAACGCATCAGGGAAAGGCCACCAACGTGACTGAGATCGAGATCGGGCGCGGCAAGCGCGGCCGCCGGGCGTACGCCTTCGACGACATCGCCGTCGTCCCCAGCCGCCGTACGCGGGACCCGAAGGAGGTCTCGATCGCCTGGCAGATCGACGCCTACCGCTTCGAGCTGCCGTTCCTGGCCGCTCCCATGGACTCGGTCGTCTCCCCGGCCACCGCGATCCGCATCGGCGAGCTCGGCGGCCTCGGGGTGCTCAACCTCGAGGGTCTGTGGACGCGCCACGAGGACCCGCAGCCGCTGCTCGACGAGGTCGCCGAGCTGGACGCGGAGACCGCGACCCGGCGCCTGCAGGAGATCTACGCCGCGCCGATCAAGGAGGAGCTGATCGGGGCCCGCATCAAGGAGGTGCGCGACTCGGGCGTGGTCACGGCCGCCGCGCTCTCCCCGCAGCGCACGGCCCAGTTCTCCAAGGCCGTCGTGGACGCGGGCGTGGACATCTTCGTCATCCGCGGCACGACGGTGTCGGCGGAGCACGTCTCCTCCTCGCACGAGCCGCTGAACCTGAAGCAGTTCATCTACGAGCTCGACGTCCCGGTGATCGTCGGCGGCTGCGCCACGTACACCGCCGCCCTGCACCTGATGCGCACCGGCGCGGCCGGTGTGCTGGTCGGCTTCGGCGGCGGCGCCGCGCACACCACGCGCAACGTGCTGGGCATCCAGGTCCCGATGGCCACGGCGGTCGCCGACGTGGCCGCGGCCCGCCGTGACTACATGGACGAGTCCGGAGGCCGGTACGTGCACGTGATCGCGGACGGCGGTGTCGGCTGGTCCGGCGACCTGCCCAAGGCGATCGCCTGCGGCGCCGACGCGGTGATGATGGGCTCCCCGCTCGCCCGTGCCACCGACGGCCCGGGCAAGGGCCACCACTGGGGCATGGAGGCGGTGAACGAGGAGCTGCCGCGTGGCAAGAAGGTCGCCCTCGGCACGGTCGGCACCATCGAGGAGATCCTCACGGGCCCGTCCCACACCCCCGACGGCTCGATGAACTTCTTCGGCGCCCTCCGCCGTGCCATGGCCACGACCGGCTACAGCGAGCTCAAGGAGTTCCAGCGGGTCGAGGTGACGGTGGCGGACTCGCAGCACCGGCGGTAGACCTCAAGGCCGGAAGGGCCGGTCACTCCCCTACGGGTGGGGTGACCGGCCCTTTTGCGTGCCCGGGGGTGCGGTTGGCGGGGCGTGTTGTGGGGGAGGGGCGCGTGGTTGCGTTCGAGGCGAATGTGGGCCGAACGGGCGTAGCGGGACGGTAATGTCCGTGATCAGCGACCCAGTTCTCTGGGGCGCCCCCTTCCAAGGACACGGTTCCGGACCCCGCCCTCGGGGCCCGGCCCGAACTCCAGCGTGCTGCCTACCGGGCCAATGGGTGGCGTCGTGGAAGGGGGCGCGCCCATGGGCCGTCACCGCAAGCCCACCCGTCGGGACCGCATTCGGCTTCAGCTGGCTCAGTACTGGCTGCGGCTCGTGAAGTTCCGGAGGAGGTGTGTCTTGTGGATCTACGGGCGATGAGCGGCCACCCCTACAAGAACTAGGGGTGGACACTCCGTGAATCGCCCGGAGCCCGCTGCAGTGGCCTCTGCGGTGGGCTCCACCTGCTTCCGTACGGTACCGGCGTTGCGCGCCGCATGCCACCAGTCCAAGGTGGTCACGCACCATGCGCGCCCCCCTTCACAACCGATGCGCCGCCCCCGTGGGCGTCGCCCCCCGTGTGTCCAGCAGCAGCTGCGCCTTCACCGACAGGCCCTGGAGGTCGTACGTGCGGTGCTGCTGGAGCAGGATGGTCAGGTCCGCGTCGGCGGCTGCCTCGTAGAGGGAGTCCGCGCGGGGGATGGGGCGGTCGAGGACGCTCCAGGCGGGGACGTGGGGGTCGTGATAGCTGACCGAGGCGCCCAGTTCCATCAGGCGCAGCGCGACCTCCTCGGCCGGGGTGCCCTGGAGATCGGCGAGGTCGGGCTTGTAGGTGACGCCCAGGAGGAGCACGCGGGCGCCCCGGGCCGACTTGCCGTGCTCGTTGAGGAGGGTGGCGGCGCGCTGGACGACGTAGCCGGGCATGCGGTTGTTGACCTGCTGGGCGAGTTCCACCATGCGCAGACCCCGGCCGCCGTGATGGGTGAGGTCCTGGGGGACGGTGTGGCCACCGACGCCGGGGCCGGGGCGGAAGGCCTCGAAGCCGAACGGCTTGGTCTCCGCGCAGCGGACGACGTCCCACAGGTCGACGCCGAGGTCGTGGCAGAGCATGGCCATCTCGTTGACGAGGGCGATGTTGACGTGCCGGTAATTGGTCTCCAGCAGCTGCACGGTCTCCGCTTCCCGGGGTCCACGCGCGCGTACCACCTTGTCGGTGAGCCGTCCGTAGAAGGCGGCGGCCGACTCGGTGCAGGCCGGGGTGAGGCCGCCGATGACCTGGGGGGTGTTGGCGGGGGTGAAGTCCCGGTTGCCGGGGTCGACCCGGCTGGGGGAGTAGGCCAGGTGGAAGTCGCGGCCCGCGCGCAGCCCGGAACCCTCTTCGAGGAGCGGACGGAGGAATTCCTCCGTCGTCCCCGGGTAGACGGGGGACTCGAGGATCACCGTGGTGTGCGGGCGCAGATGAGCGGAAAGGGTACGGCCGGCCGCCTCCACCTGGGCGAGGTCTGGCCCGCCGTCCGTGCCCCGCGGGGTCGGTGCGCAGATGACCGCGGTACGCACCCGGCCGAGTTCGGCGGCGTTCGTGGCAGGCCGGAAGCCGCCCGAGAGCATCCGGCGCTGTTCGGCGGGGCTCAGCGAGCCGGCCTCCGGGCCGGTCCGGTAGCCGATGGTGGGGATGCCGGCGGCGACGGCGGCCTGGGCCAGGGGCAGGCCGTACGGGCCGAGTCCGATGACGGCGAGATCTGCGGGCATGGCGTGGCCGTCCTTCCCGATAGCCGAAGTGGGACAGGTGCGCAAGCCCTGTGGACAGGACGGGCGAGCGCAATGTCAGACTAGGAGTAAATATGACCGTTATGCGGGATTGCCTGGCCGAGTTTCGGTGAGTGTTCCGTGCGCGTTGTCCACAGGCTGTCGGCCCGTGGTGGCTGAGATCGGGCAACCCGGTCAGAATTTGGGCATGGGGGATACGGACGGGGTCTCACCCGACGGGTGCGGCCGGCGCGACCGATGAGCGGGAGGCAGCGGTGAGGACAGCGACACTCGGGCCGGCGCAGCGCGCCGAGTCACTCGCATCTATGGCCGAGCGCGAACTGGACGTGCTGGTGGTGGGCGCGGGCGTGGTCGGTGCGGGCACCGCCCTCGACGCCGTGACCCGGGGCCTGTCCACGGGCCTGGTCGAGGCGCGGGACTGGGCGTCGGGGACCTCCAGCCGGTCCAGTAAGCTGATCCACGGCGGCCTTCGCTACCTGGAGATGCTCGACTTCGCGCTCGTCCGGGAGGCCCTCAAGGAACGCGGCCTGCTGCTGGAGCGGATCGCCCCGCATCTGGTGAAGCCCGTGCCGTTCCTGTACCCGTTGCAGCACAAGGGCTGGGAGCGTCTGTACGCGGGGTCGGGCGTGGCGATGTACGACGCCATGTCCATGGCGCGCGGCCATGGCCGGGGCCTGCCCACGCACCGCCACCTGACCCGCTCTCACGCCCTGCGCGTGGCGCCCTGCTTGAAGAAGGACGCGCTGGTCGGGGCCTTGCAGTACTACGACGCCCAGATGGACGACGCCCGCTACGTGGCGACCCTGGTGCGCACGGCGGTGGCGTACGGGGCGCAGGCGGCCAACCGTGCCCGCGTGACGAGCTTCCTGCGCGAGGGTGAGCGGGTCGTCGGCGCGCGGGTGCAGGACGTCGAGGGGGGCGGGGAGTACGAGGTCCGCGCCAAGCAGGTCGTCAACGCCACCGGCGTGTGGACGGACGACACACAGGCCATGGTCGGTGAGCGCGGCCAGTTCCACGTCCGGGCGTCCAAGGGCATCCACCTGGTCGTGCCGCGCGACCGCATCCACTCCACGACCGGGCTTATCCTGCGCACGGAGAAGTCCGTGCTGTTCGTCATCCCCTGGGGCCGGCACTGGATCGTCGGGACGACCGACACCGACTGGGACCTCGACAAAGCGCACCCGGCCGCGTCCAGCGCGGACATCGACTACCTGCTGGAGCATGTGAACTCGGTACTCGCCGTGCCCCTCACCAGGGACGACGTCGAGGGCGTGTACGCCGGTCTGCGGCCCCTCCTCGCGGGTGAGTCGGACGCCACCAGCAAGCTGTCGCGCGAGCACACCGTGGCGCATCCCGTGCCCGGGCTGGTCGTCGTGGCGGGCGGCAAGTACACCACGTACCGGGTCATGGCCAAGGACGCGGTGGACGCGGCGGTGCACGGGCTCGACATGCGGGTCGCCGAGTGCGTCACCGAGGACGTCCCGCTGCTGGGCGCCGAGGGCTACCGGGCGCTGTGGAACGCGCGGGCGCGGATAGCCGCCCGGACCGGGCTCCATGTGGTGCGGGTCGAACATCTGCTGAACCGGTACGGGGCGATGGCCGAGGAGGTGCTCGAGCTCATCGCCGACGACCCGTCGCTGGGTGAGCCCCTGCCGGCGGCCGACGACTACCTGCGCGCCGAGATCGTGTACGCGGCCTCGCACGAGGGGGCGCGGCACCTGGACGACGTGCTGACCCGGCGGACCCGCATCTCGATCGAGACCTTCGACCGGGGCACGCGCAGTGCCCGCGACGCGGCCGGGCTGATGGCACCGGTCCTCGGCTGGGACAAGGACCAGATCGAGCGCGAGGTCCAGCACTACGAGAAGCGGGTCGAGGCCGAACGGGAGTCGCAGCGCCAGCCGGACGACCTGACGGCGGATGCGGCGCGGTTGGGGGCGCCGGACATCGTGCCGCTCTAGACGAGTTGTCGGGCGTGCTGACCGGGTTCCTGCGCGGGCTCCCCGGACGTCACTCGAACGAGTGTCGTGAAGCGGGATCTTCGTTCGGAACCCGGTCGTTCTGCGAGGTGCGGGGGCAGAACTCGGCGGCGAGCACCGCGGGTTCGAGCCCGGGGTCCGCGATCGCGTCCGTGTTCACGCGGAAGGTGAGGACACGCCGGCCGTCGACGGTGGCTGCGGTGCGCACGTAGCTGCCGGATATGTGTCCGTTGTGCCCCCACACCGTGGTGCCGCACGGAAGTTTTTCGGGCAGCAGCCCCATGCCGTACGCGCCGTGGGCCGCACGGGTGTCGCGCATCTCGCGCAGCCAGCGCGGGGGCAGCAGACGGCCGCCCAGCAGGGCCGCGTAGAAGCGGTCCAGATCGGCGAGTGTGGTCACCAGCTCGCCCGCGGCGCCGGCCACCCGCGGGTCGAGTTCGGTGACGTCGGTTCCGTCGGCGGCGTAGGCGCGGCCATGCGGGGAGGGCAGGGAGGAGCGGGAGCCGGGGAAGGAGGTGCCCGTCAGACGCAGCGGAGTGAGGATGCGGCGCTCGGCCTCGGTGGCGTACGAGCGGCCGGTGACCTGCCGGATGACCAGGCCGAGCAGGACGTAGTTGGTGTTCGAGTAGGAGAAGCGGCCGAGTTCGGCCGGAGGGTGGGTGAGGGCGATGCGTACGGCCTGACGGGGTGTGACGGGTGCGGTTCCGCCGGTGTCCGCGGTGAAGTCGTACAGGCCGCTGGTGTGGGTGAGCAGGGAGCGCAGGGTCAGCGAGCGGCCGTCGTTGCCCGCGCCCCGCACCAGGCCGGGCAGATGCTGCTCGACCGTGTCGGACAGTGACAGCCGGTGCTCGGCCGCCAGTTGCAGCACGACCGTCGCGATGAACGTCTTCGTGACGCTGCCGGCGCGGAAGTGGTCCGACCGGGCGATTCCCTGCCCGGCGTGGGCATAGCGGGTGGCGGTTCCCTCCCGGGTCAGGAGGGCCGCGGCGGTTTCCGCGTCCCGGGGCACCAGCAGGGGGAGCACCGCGTCCGCGGGCGGCGGCGAGAGGGCCGAGGAGTCGGCCGGGGGCAGTCCGAGGAGGGCGACTGCCACGGGCAGGGCCGGCAATGTCCGAAACGGCGGCATGCGGGCTCCTCCCAGTTCGGGGCCCATCATGCAGGGTGGCGCGAGGCGGGACGCACCCGGGTTCCCGTCGGGGCCGGACCGCGCGGGGGCGGCAGGGGGCCCCTGGGCGCTGGGCACTTGTCGGGTGAGAGACAATGGAGACTCTGTCAGGGCGGGTTGTATGAGGGGACGCATGTCGGAGGCGGAGCGGGCGGGCACATCTCGTCAGGACACTCGTCAGGACAACAGGGAGCGTCTCCTCGCGGGGCGTTACCGGCTGGGCGACGTGCTCGGCCGCGGAGGCATGGGCACGGTGTGGCGGGCCCAGGACGAGACCCTGGGGCGCACGGTCGCCGTCAAGGAGCTGCGGTTCCCGTCGAACATCGACGAGGAGGAGAAGCGGCGGCTGATCACGCGGACACTGCGCGAGGCCAAGGCCATCGCACGGATCCGCAACAAGAGCGCCGTGACGGTCTTCGACGTCGTCCAGGAGGACGACCGCCCCTGGATCGTGATGGAGCTCGTCGAGGGCAAGTCGCTCGCCGAGGTCATCCGGGAGGACGGCCTGCTCGAGCCCAAGCGGGCCGCGGAGGTCGGGCTCGCCGTCCTGGACGTGCTGCGGTCCGCGCACCGCGAGGGCATCCTGCACCGCGACGTGAAGCCGTCGAACGTGCTGATCGCCGAGGACGGCCGGGTCGTGCTCACCGACTTCGGGATCGCCCAGGTCGAGGGCGACCCGTCCATCACCTCGACCGGCATGCTCGTGGGCGCGCCCTCCTACATCTCCCCGGAGCGGGCGCGCGGGCACAAGCCGGGCCCGGCGGCCGACCTGTGGTCGCTCGGCGGTCTGCTGTACGCGGCGGTGGAGGGCGCTCCGCCGTACGACAAGGGGTCGGCCATAGCGACTCTGACGGCGGTGATGACCGAGCCGTTGGAGGAGCCCAAGAACGCGGGCCCGCTGAAGGACGTCATCCACGGTCTGCTCACCAAGGATCCCGCCAAGCGGCTCGACGACGCGGGCGCCCGCGCGATGCTGAACTCGGTCCTGCGCTCGGCCGAGCCGGACGAGCCGGAGCCGATGGACGCGACGAAGGTGGTGCCGTTGCCGGCCCAGCCGGACGAGTCCTCGGGCAAGGGCAGTTCGGCGGGGGTCAAGGGCAAGCGGGGCGAGGAGGCCGGCGAGCGGTTGCGCGGGGCGTTGCGTTCCGTGCGCAAGGCCGCGGCGGGGACGGCCGGGGCGTCGGCCGCCGCCCGCACCGAGCCGGACGAGGAAACGGCCTCCTCCGGGCCGGACGACGAGACGACCCCGGCCGGAGACTCGGGAGCGTCCGCGTCGAAGAAGCCGGGCACGGGGCCGGCCGCAGGGGCGGCTGCCGGGGCCGGTGAGCGGAACGGGCAGGGGACCAAGGCGGCGCCCGGGGGGCGGAGTTCGGGATGGCCCGTGGTGCCGCCGCCGGACCTGCCGCCGAGGCCCGCGCCGAGGGCGCCGCTCACCGACGTGGTGCCGCGGCGCACCCTGATGATCATCGCGGTGGTCGTGGCGCTCGCCGTGATAGGAACCGTGCTCGCCATCGCGTTCAGCGGGGACGGCAAGGGCTCGAAGGGAGCCGCACCCGGCGAGAGCGGCGGAAAGACCGTCGCCACCGCCTCGGGCAGCGCCGACACCAAGGGCGACGAGAGCGACAGCACACGCACCGACAGCACGGCGAAGCAGCCCGCGCCGTCCGGCCCCGCCTCGAACCCCACGCCGACGGGCGGCTCCTCGGGAGCCGCGGACGGCGGAGCCGCCGGGAAGGGCACCGCGGCACAGTCGACGCACCAGGGCAGCCAGGGCTACTCCATCGGACTCCCCAAGGGGTGGAGGTACCAGTCCACCGGCGCCGCGGGCGACCGGTTCACCGGGCCCGACGGGCAGAAGCTGCTCATCGCCTGGACGTCCACGCCCAAGGGCGACCCGGTGGCGGACTGGAAGAACCAGGAGCGCTACATGCAGCGCGCGCAGTACAAGAAGATCCGCATAGAGGAGGTGGACTACCGCGGCTGGAACACAGCCGACTGGGAGTTCACCTATGTCGAGGGCGGCACCAAGTACCGGACCATAGACCGCGGTTTCGTCGTCGACGACCGGCAGGGCTACGCGCTGATGTACACGGCGAAGGCGGCCGACTGGGACGGTCAGCTGCGCAAGCAGACGTGGCGGACGCTGACGAAGACCTTCGAACCCAAGTCCTGAGCATGAGCGCTCCCGGGTTTGGGGAGCCAGATCTGGCATCCTCACGATGTGGGTTGCCTGCGGCACGTATCGTGAATATTTACGGACCGTGCGCAGCCGGAACGGACCGTGGGGCGAACGGATGTGACCGACCAGGCTGCCGGGGGAGGCATCGTGGACGACTACGCGGGACGGGTTCTCGCCGACCGCTACCGCCTGCCGCTTCCGCCGTCCGACGAGTACGAACTCACCGAGAGCCGGGCCTTCGACACCTACAGCGGTCAGGAAGTCCTGGTCAGGCAGGTGCCGTTGCCGGAGGTGGTCGAGGCGGAGGTCCTCGACGCGGAAGGGCTGCCCGACGGATTCACGGCACGTGACGCCGGCGCGCGGCGGCCCGGCGGGCGTCCGGGCACCCGTCGGCCCACGGATCCGGTGGTACGGCGCGCGGTCGAGGCCGCCCAGGCCGCGGCGGCCATTCCCGACCATCCGCGACTCGACCAGGTCTTCGACGTGTTCGCCGAGGGTGGTTCGCTGTGGATCGTCAGCGAGCTGGTGGCCGCTCGCCCGCTGGCGGCGCTGCTCGCCGAGAAGCCGCTGACGCCGTACCGGGCGGCCGAGGTGGCCTCCGACGTACTCATGGCGTTGCGGGTGCTGCACGCCCATGGCTGGGTGCACCGCAACGTCACCGCCCGGACGGTGCTCGTCTGCGACGACGGCCGGGTCATGCTGACCGGGCTGGCGGTGGGCGCGGCGGAGGAGGCGCTGTGCGGATACGACCCGGTTCCGGTCCCCGCCTTCGACGAGCCCGGCGGACAGGGGACGGGTACGGAGAGCGTTCCCTCCGGGCCGGTCAACGGCGTCGGTGGCCCGGGCGGCGTGGCTGGTTCGGCCGACCCCGAGGCCGCGCGGCGTGCCGCCATCGAGGCCCGCGAGTCCCGGGGGCTGCCGGGATCCGGGAGCGGCACGGCGGGTGGGGGCCCAGCCGTCCCGGCCCGACGGAACGCGGACGACAGCGATGACCCACGGGCCGCGCGGGCCGGGGCCATCGCGGCATACCGGGCGGGTGCCCGGGCCGCCGCCCGGGTGCAGGAGGCACAGCAGAGCGACCGGGCGCTGCCCGGTGCCCGTCCCGCCCCGGACAACGGGCCCGCGCCGTACGGCAGCGGCTCGGCCCAGTCGCCGTACGTCCCGGGGCAGGGCACGGGGTCCGGTGGCCCGCCGGGACAGATAGCCGACCCCTACGGCGTGCGCGGCGCCCCCGGGACGACCGCCTGGCACGGCGCCACACCGCGGGGCGGGCCCGCGCCACGGAGTCAGGAGCAAGCGGCCCTCCCCCCGGCCTCGGACACCACCGACCAGGAGTCGCCCACCCGGTGGGACGACCTGGTCGCCCACACCCCCGCACCCCGGCGCGGCCCGGCCACGGCGCTCGCCGCCGAGCGGGCGCGGCAGGCGCGGATGGCCGTGGTGGGGCCCGTGACGGAACGCTGGGCACCGGAGCAGGCCGGGCCCGTGCACGAGAACTGGCAGCTGGCCGCGCCGATCGGTCCCGCGACCGACCTGTGGGCGCTCGGCGCGCTGCTCTTCCGGGCCGTACAGGGGCACGCACCCTACCCGGAGGAGTCGACGGCCGAACTGGTGCAGATGGTGTGCGCCGAACCGCCCGCGTACGCCGAGGAGTGCGGGCCGCTCAGGCCGGTCGTGGAGTCGCTGCTGCGCCAGGACCCCACCGAACGCCCCGACTTCGAGGAACTGCGCGGCTGGCTGCGCTCGCTCGTACGGTCGGCGCCCGAGCCGGAGGCCGGTGTGCACGTCGTCGCCGCGCCCCCCGCCGACGCGAGCCGGCTGCCCGTCGTACGCCGCCGGGGCGAGCTCGTGCGCAGGCGGCGGGCCGGGCTGCCCGCGCACCACGGGCGGCACAAGCGGGCCAAGGAGTCCCGGTCGCCGCACCGCCTCGGCCGCACCCTGCTCCTGCTCGTCCTGCTCGCGATGGCCGCGGCGATCGCCTACGCCATGCTCTTCATGCCCAAGTCGGGGACCGACGGCGCCAACGGCACGGACCGGACCGGGGCCGCCGGTGAGGTCAGCCAGGCGCCCGAGCCGGACGCGAGCAGCGAGCCCCGGCCCGACCAGACGTCGCCCGAGCCGGAGGGGAGCCCGTCGAGCTCGACCGGTTCCACCGAGACGCAGACCACCGGCCCCGAGATCGCCGGGGGCTTCACCCTGCGCAAGGACTCGGCGGGCTTCCAGGTCGCCGTCGCCAAGGGCTGGGACCGCACCCCGCGGAACGCGAGCGGCCAGGTCGTCTACGCCAAGGGCGACTTCGAGCTCATCGTCGTGCCCGGCCGGGACAGCGCGTCGGAGTACGGCAGCGATCCGATGGCATACCAGCGGGAGAGGGAACGCGAGCTGCAGCCCTACCGCGACTCCAGCTGGGCCACCTCCACCGGGCTGAAGACGATCCAGGTCGGCGGACGGACCATGGCCGAGGGACAGTTCACCTGGACCGGCGCCGACGGGGGCGAACTGTACGTGCGCAACCTCGCGATGCTCGTCGACGGGCGGTACCACGTGGTCCAGCTGCGCGGTCCGGAGGCCGAACGGGACGAGGTGACAAGGCTGTACGAGCAGGCGGCGGCGACCTACAAGGCGACCCGCTGAGCATCCGGCGCGCCGACGGTACGCGGTAGTTCAACAGCTGGTCGCCTCCCGTCCCGGCAGACGACAACCGTCACAGTGCGGTCACCGTGGCACCCCGCTTGTTCCCTGAGGGAGGGCAGGTCCTTACGCTGACCCTGTCAAGACCATTGCGGGGCAACGTGAATCAGATGCAGGGCCAGCTCGTCGCGGGCCGCTACCGGCTCGCCGACTCCATCGGCAGCGGCGGCATGGGCCGGGTGTGGCGCGCCCATGACGAGGTGCTGCACCGGTCCGTCGCCATCAAGGAGTTGACGGCAGCCCTCTACGTCTCCGAGAGCGAGCAGGCGATCCTGCTGGCGCGCACCCGGGCCGAGGCGCGGGCCGCCGCGCGGATCAACCACTCCGCGGTCGTCACCGTGCACGACGTGCTGGAGCACGACGGCCGCCCCTGGATCGTGATGGAGCTGGTCGAGGGCCGCTCCCTGGCTGACGCGGTCAAGGAGGAGGGGCGCGTCGAACCGCGCGAGGCGGCGCGCGTCGGCCTCTGGGTGCTGCGGGCCCTGCGCGCCGCGCACACCGCCGGCGTCCTGCACCGCGACATCAAACCGGGCAACGTTCTCCTCGGCCGGGACGGACGGGTCCTGCTCACCGACTTCGGCATCGCCCAGATCGAGGGCGACACGACCATCACCCGGACCGGAGAGGTCGTCGGCTCGGTCGACTACCTGGCGCCCGAGCGTGTGCGCGGCCACGACCCGGGCCCGTCCTCCGACTTGTGGGCGCTCGGCGCGACGCTCTACACGGCGGTCGAGGGCCGCTCGCCGTTCCGCCGGACCACACCGCTGACCACCATGCAGGCCGTGGTCGAGGAGGAAGCCGCCGAGCCGCGGCACGCCGGTCCGCTCACACCCGTCATCACGGCCCTGCTGCGCAAGGACCCGGCCACCCGGCCCGACGTCTCCGAGGCCGAGCAGATGCTCGCCGAGGCGGCGGAGGGGCGGCGGCCGAGCGGGGCGCAGGCGTATGTGCCGACGCAGTACGGAGGAACGCCGTACCGGAACGTCCACAGCGGCACGGGTACGGCCGGTACGGGTACGGCCGGTACGGGTACGGCCGGTACGGGTACGGCCGGTACGGGTACGGCGGGCGCCGGCGCGGCCGGTACGGGTACGGCCGGTGCCGGTGCGGTCGGCACGGGCACGCTCGGCACCGGGTCGGGATCGCACACCGGGACGCCCCTCCCGCCGCTGGCCGGCACCCCGGCGGCGGGGACGCCGACGACCGGTACCCACCTGAGCGGCACTGCGACGGCTTCGGGCCCCGTGCCCCAGGTGACCGGCCCCACCACGGTCGGCCCGACGGCGACGGGTGCCCAGCCGGCCGGCCCGGGCCGGCGCCGCCGGCTTCGGAGCCTCGCCCTGGTCGTCGCCCTCGCGGCCATCATCGGCGGCGGCACCGCGGTGGTGCTCCAGCGGTTCGACCGGGACCACCAGCCGCAGGCCGGCCCCTCCGGCTCGCCGAGTTCCGCGAGCGCGCAGCGGCCGGGGGGAACGGTTCCCGCCAGCTGGACCCGCCACGACGACCCCGCGGGTTTCAGCCTCTACCTGCCCAAGGGCTGGAAGCGCAAGGTCTACGACGGGGAGGGCGAGCTCAAGCAGATCGACTACACGCCCGACGGCGGCCGGCACTTCGTCCGGATCGCCGTCGACACCTCCCCGGACTTCGCCGACCCATACGCCCACCAGCTCGACCTGGAACAGCAGCTCCAGCGGCTGGTCGACTACCAGCGGGTCACCCTCGAGCGCAACGTCTACCGTGACCGGGAAGGCGCTCAGTGGGAGTACACCTGGACCGCGCAGGCGAAGGACACGAGGTTCCCCGGTCCACGCCGGGCCATCGAGGAGACGTACGTCGCCCGCGACGGCACCGAGTACGCGCTCTACATGTCGTCACCCGCCCGGGACTGGGCCGAGGCACGCAAGCAGTTCACGTCGCTGCTGCAGGGCTGGCACGAGAAGACCCCCTGACCCGGCGGCACTCCTGACGAGGGACTGTCTGTTTCGGCCACCCGCGCGTCGGCGCCCCGGAGCCGGTCCGTCCGGTGGGGCATGATGGCCGCATGGGGACCGAGAGACACAACACGCGTGTCATCGCGGGCCGCTACCGGCTCGAGGCCAGACTCGGGCGTGGTGGCATGGGCGTGGTCTGGCGGGCGACCGACCAGCTGCTCGGCCGGGGCGTGGCCGTCAAGGAGCTCCCCCTCGACGAGACGCTCTCCGCGGCGGACGCACGCCGGCAGCGGGACCGTACGCTGCGCGAGGCCCGGGCCGTCGCCCAGCTCAGCCACCCGCACATCATCGTCGTCCACGATGTCGTCGAGGACGACGAACGCCCTTACATCGTCATGGAGCTGATCGAGGGCGGCTCGCTCGCCGACCGTATCGCCGGCCATGGTCCGGTCGACGCCGCCGAAGCCGCCCGCATCGCCGTCGACCTGCTCGGCGCGCTGCGTGCCGCCCACGCGGCCGGGGTCCTGCACCGCGACCTCAAGCCCGACAACGTGCTGCTGGAGGCCGGCACCGACCGGGTCGTCCTCACCGACTTCGGCATCGCCCAGGTCGCCGGGGCTCCCACACTCACCGAGAACGGCTCCTTCGTCGGCTCGCCCGAGTACACCGCGCCCGAGCGGATGTCCGGGGCCAGGACGGGCCCCGAGTCCGACCTGTGGTCGCTGGGCGCGCTGATGTGCGCGGCCCTCAGCGGCGAGTCGCCGTTCCACCGCGACTCGCTGGGCGGCATCCTGCACGCGGTCGTCGTCGGCGACATCCGGCCACCCGCCGAGGCCGCGCCGCTCCTGCCCGTCGTACAGGGCCTGCTGGAACGCGATCCGGACCGGCGGCTGGACGCGGACCGGGCGGAGAGGATGCTCCGGGCGTTCCTCGACACGGGGCGTACGCCGGGGGTTGCGCCGCCCGGGTACGCGCCGGTGGAACGGGACGCGCACGGTGGACGATCCCAGGACGTCACTGATCGCGAACCGCCGGCGCCGGTGGGTGTGCCCGGCCCGGACCACCAGGACGAACCGTTCTTCCGCCAGCCCGGACGGCGCGTGCTCGTGGCGGCGCTGCTGGTCGCCGCGATGGCCGGGGCCGGTGTGTCGGCGGCGGCGCTGCTCATGGACGAGGGCGGCGGGGAAGGTGGCCGCACGCCGCCGAGTTCCGCGCCCCGGACGTCCACGGCCGGACCGTCCGCCCAGGGCACACGCACTCCGAGCACTCCCGTGCCCACGACCGTCACCGGCTCGGCCTCTCCCTGACCGCACCCGGCGGCAACTCGCTTCGACAAGGCCCCGTTTTGCGGGGTACTGATGGGTCATGAGTAACGACGGGGGCGGAACAGGCGTTGTCCAGGGCCGGATGGTCGGCGGGCGGTACCGGCTGGTCGAGCGCATCGGTTCCGGCGGGTCGGGCACCGTCTGGTGGGCGCACGACGAGCTCGTGCGGCGCGAAGTCGCCGTCAGGCAGCCCCGGTTGCCGGGTGACCCGGAGGACGACAGCCATCGCCGGGCGGCGCACCGGCTGTACCGCGAGGCCCGCGCCGCCGCCCGGGTCGACCATCCCGCCGCCGTCACCGTCCACGACGTGGTCGTCGAGCCGGTACAGCAGGGCGAACGCCTGGGTCTCCAAGGCCCCGACGAGCTCGACGCGACCGAGATGCTCGACGGACTCCCTTGGATCGTCATGGAGTTGGTGCGGGGCGAGTCGCTGCACGAGAGACTCCGGCGCGGCCCTGTCGACCCGCGGGAAGCGGCCCGTATCGGGCTTGCCGTCCTCGGTGCCCTGCACGCCGCGCACTCCGTGGGCATCGTGCACCGGGACCTGAAACCCGCCAACGTCCTGCTGGGCCCGGACGAGCGGGTCGTCGTCACGGACTTCGGCATCGCCCAGGTGCGGGGGGAGGCCCCCACCGCGGACGGGGCGTTCGGCGGTTCGCCGGAGTTCGTCGCTCCGGAGCGGATGTCCGGCCGTATCGCCGGGCCCGCCTCCGACCTGTGGTCGCTGGGCGTCCTGCTGTACGCCGCCATCGAGGGCGAGACGCCGTTCCGCCGTACGGCGCCCCGGTCCACCCCGGCCGCCGCGAGCCCCGCCGCCGAGTCGCCTCAGCCACGGCAGGCAGGGCCCCTCGGGCCGCTGATCGCACGACTGTTGACGCCGGACCCCGAACGGCGGCCGGACGCCGAGGAGGTCATGAGGGAGCTGGAGGCGGTGGCGGGACCACTGCCCCTCGCGCCCGCGGAAGAGATATCCACGGGAGGTCAAGAGGCCGAAGAAGCCGGGAAGCCGGCGGAGGAGTCCGGCTCCGGCCCCGGCCCCGGCCCTGGAACACACGCGGACGTGGCCGACGGGCCACCGGAGCCGCCGAAACGCCACAGCCTCCTGCACCCCGCACCCCTCGCCCTCCTCAGCGCGCTGCTGGCCGGTGGCGTAGGGGCCGCCACCCATCTCGACGGCACCGGCAGCGCTGAGTCCGCCGAACAGGCCGCCGGGGCAACGGACACCTGGATCCCGCATCCCGAGCCGGACATGGCGGCCGTGCTCCACCTCCCGCGCCACTACCGCCCGCTCGACAGGTCGGGCAGTGCGACCGACCAGCCCCGCACGGCGCTCTACGGCGACGAACGGGGCGGCACGGTCCAGGTCCGCCTCCTTGTCTGGGACAAGGCCCCCGGCTCGCCGATGGACCAGGCCGGGAAGGCGCACCCACGGCCCACCCGCACCACCGTCCAGGGCCACGAAGCCGCCCTCGCCGACACCGTGCACCAGCGTGACGGAGCCCCCAGGCGGGTCATGCGGGCGGTGATCCGCACCGACGACGAGCGCATGTACGAACTGCGCGTCGACATGCCCAAGGGCACGCCGGAGGAGAGGGAGGGCACCTCGGTGTTCCGGGGCGCCCGGGACCGGCTCGGGATGGTAAAAGGCCGAATCACACCAACTGGCCACCGAACAACGCCCTGATCAGGCCATTCGTTGCCAGCAGCCACTGGCGGCGTGTGTGTACTCCGTGAAGCCGTATTACCGACGGGTACCCAAAGGCTCCGCCGCGGCATACCCTGCGCTCCATGACGGACGCGCACGCCCCGGAGAAGCCCGGCACGGCACAGGCCGGCACCAACCCCCTCGCCCCCGCCCCTCAGGGCGCCCGCACCGCCGCCGACGTGGTCACCCCCGAGCTGGTCGCCCAGCTCACCAAGGGCGTGGCCGGCTCCGGACGGACGGCCAACCACACGCCGTTCAGCGGTGAGAAGCTGGCCGACCTCCCCGAGTCGACGCCCGAGGACGTGGCGAAGGCCTTCGACACGGCCCGCGCCGCCCAGGCCGTGTGGGCCCAGACCCCCGTACGGCAGCGCGCCGCCGTCCTGCTCCGCTTCCACGACCTGCTGCTGGAGCGCCAGGCCGAGGTGCTCGACCTGATCCAGCTGGAGACCGGCAAGGCCCGGCTGCACGCCCACGAGGAGGTCCAGGCCGTCGCGGTCGCCGCCCGGCACTACGGCCGCAAGGCCCCCGCCTACCTCCGCCCCAAGCGGCACGCCGGCGCCATGCCGACCCTCACCAAGGTCACCGAACTGCGCCACCCGCGCGGCGTCGTGGGTCAGATCGCCCCCTGGAACTACCCCCTGGAGCTGTCGGTCGGCGACGCGCTCCCGGCGTTCGTCGCGGGCAACGCGGTCGTCATGAAGCCGGACACGGAGACCTGCCTGACCGCCCTGTGGGCCCGTGACCTGCTCATCGAGGCCGGCCTGCCCGCCGACGTCTTCCAGGTCGTCCTCGGCGACGGCCCGGTGGTCGGCCCCGAGGTCGTCCGCCACGCCGACTACGTCTCCTTCACCGGCTCCACCCGCACCGGCCGCGAGGTCGCCCAGGGCGCCGCCGCCCGGCTTGTCGGCGTCTCCCTCGAACTCGGCGGCAAGAACGCCATGCTGGTCCTTCAGGACGCCGACATCGAGAAGGCCGCGGCCGGAGCGGTCCGCGCCTGCTTCTCCTCCGCCGGCCAGCTCTGCATCTCCATCGAGCGGCTCTACGTCCACGAGTCGGTCGCGGACGCCTTCCTGGAGCGCTTCGCCGCCCGCACGAAGGCCATGCGCCTGGGCACGTCCCTGGCCTACGGCGCCGACATGGGATCCCTGGTCGGGGAACGCCAGTTGGAGACCGTCACGCGGCACGTCGAGGAAGCCGTCGCCAAGGGTGCGAAGGTCCTCGCGGGCGGTGTGGCGCGCCCGGACATCGGCCCGTACTTCTTCGAGCCCACGATCCTCGACGGCGTCGGCACGGACATGTCCGTCTGCGCGGAGGAGACCTTCGGCCCGGTCGTCTCGGTCTACCGCTTCAAGGACGAGGACGAGGTCATCGAGCGCGCCAACGCCACGGCGTACGGCCTGAACTCCTCGGTCTGGACGAAGAACGCCCGCCGTGGCCGGGAGGTCGCCGCCCGCCTGCGCACCGGCACGGTCAACATCAACGACGGCTACGCCCCCGCCTACGGCAGCGCCCAGGCCCCCATGGGCGGCATGAAGGACTCCGGCCTCGGCCGCCGCCACGGCTCCGAGGGCATCCTCAAGTACACCGAGGCCCAGACCATCGCCCACCAGCGAGTCCTCCCGATGGCCCCTTCCCTGGGCATGGACGACGAGAAGTACGCCGAGTTCATGAGCAGGAGTCTCCGCCTGATGAAGGCGATGAGGTTCCGGTAACCGACCTTCTTCCCAGGGAACACTCAACGAGGAGAACACGTGCCTCAGGACGCTTACGACTACGACGTCATCGTCGTCGGCTCCGGCTTCGGCGGCTCGGTAACCGCCCTGCGCCTCACCGAGAAGGGTTACCGCGTCGGCGTCCTGGAGGCAGGCCGCCGCTTCACCCGGGAGTCCCTCCCCAAGAACTCCTGGGACCTGAAGAACTACCTCTGGGCGCCGAGACTCGGCATGTACGGCATCCAGCGCATCCACCTGCTCGGCAACGTCATGGTCCTGGCGGGCGCGGGCGTCGGCGGCGGTTCCCTCAACTACGCCAACACCCTCTACGTCCCTCCCGAGCCGTTCTTCGAGGACCCGCAGTGGCGGGACATCACCGACTGGCAGGAGGAGCTGAAGCCGTACTACGACCAGGCCCGTCGCATGCTCGGCGTACGGCTCAACCCGACCATGACCCCCTCCGACGTCCATCTGAAGGCCGCCGCGGAGCGGATGGGCTGCGGCGACTCCTTCCACCTCGCCCCGGTCGGCGTCTTCTTCGGCGACGGCGAGGACGCCGACGGGACGGCGAAGGCGAAGCCGGGCCAGGAGGTGCCCGACCCGTACTTCGGCGGGGCGGGACCGGCCCGCAGGGCCTGCGCCGAGTGCGGCGAGTGCATGACCGGCTGCCGTCACGGCGCGAAGAACACCCTCAACGAGAACTACCTGTACCTCGCCGAGAAGGCCGGAGCGGTCGTCCACCCCCTGACGACGGTCGTCTCCGTCACCGACGACTCGCGGGGCGGGTACGCGGTCGCCACCCTCCCCACCGACGACCGCCGGGGGGCGAAGGGCCGGACCTACACCGCCCGCAAGGTCGTCCTCGCCGCCGGCACGTACGGCACCCAGACGCTGCTCCACCGCATGAAGACGGGCGGCCAGTTGCCGTACCTCTCGGACAGACTGGGCGAGCTGACCCGCACCAACTCCGAGGCCCTGGTCGGCGCCCAGACCGACGACCGGCGCTACCGCAAGGCCCACGGCGCCCCGAAGGCCGACTTCACCCGGGGCGTGGCCATCACGTCCTCGATCCACCCCGACGAGAACACCCACATCGAGCCGGTCCGCTACGGCAGGGGCTCCAACTCGATGGGCGGCCTGTCCATCCTCCAGGTCCCCTACGCCGGCAGCGGCTCGGGCAGCTCACGGGTCCTGGGCTTCCTCGCCCACGCGGCGAAACACCCCTTGCTGGTGCTGCGTTCCCTGTCCAACCGCCGCTGGTCGGAGCGGACCATCATCGGCCTGGTGATGCAGTCGCTGGACAACTCCCTGACGACGTACCTGAAACCGTCGGGAATCGGCCGGGGCCTGCTCACCGCCCGCCAGGGCCACGGCGCCCCCAACCCCAAGCAGATCAAGGCCGCCACTCAGAGCGCGTCGGCCCTCGCCGCCGAGATCAACGGCTTCGCGGGCTCGAACGTCGGCGAACTGATGGGCACCCCGCTGACGGCCCACTTCCTGGGCGGCTGCCCGATCGGTGCCTCCCGCGAGACCGGCGTGCTCGATCCGTACCACCGCCTCTACGGCCACCCCGGTATCTCGGTGGTCGACGGCGCCGCGGTCTCGGCGAACCTGGGCGTCAACCCGTCCCTCACCATCACCGCCCAGGCCGAGCGGGCCATGTCGTTCTGGCCCAACAAGGGCGAGCCCGACCCGCGACCCGTGCAGGGCGCGGCCTACGAGCGGCTCCAGCCGGTCGAGCCCAAGTCCCCGGCGGTTCCGGCGGACGCGTTCGGCGCGCTGCGGCTGCCGTTCCTGGGGATGCCCGCGGTGCCGCCGAAGAAGTAACCGAAATTGGCACACAGAAGAGGGACCTGCGCCCCCCTCCGAGCGCAGGTCCCTCTTCTTCTTGCGTGAAGCTCAGGTCGATCAAGCCCTACGGGGCGTCTTACGCCTCCGCACCGGCCTTACGACGGCGCACCACGAAGATCGCACCGGCACCGGCGACGACCGCGGCACCACCGACGAGGCCGATCATCGGCAGGGCGGAGCTGGAGCCGGTCTCGGCGAGGTTGCCGGTGACCTCCGGCGTGTTGCTGCTCGGCTTCTCGTCGGTGACGGGCGCCTTGCCGCCTTCCTGCGGCTTGGTGCCCTCGGTGTCCGTACCGGCGGAGACGATCTGGAACTTGTAGGAGATCTGACCGAAGCCGGTGCACTCGCCGTCGCTGTCGCCGTAGATGGTCGCGCCGAGCGAGAAGCCGGCGCCGACCGGGGCGGACTTCTTGACGTTGAGGCGCAGCGGGATGTCGACCTCGTAGTCGGGCTTCAGCTCGTCGGTGTAGCCGACGTAGCCGACCGCGTAGCCGCCCGCATTGAGGTCGACCCAGATCTTGTCCTGGGGGTCCCAGGCCTGGAGCTGGACCTGCTTGCTGGTGAACAGCTCCTCGCCGTCCTTGTCGGCGGAGGCCCCGGCGAAGAAGTCGAGGTCGTTGAGCGTGGAGTCGGAGTTGTTGAGCACGTTCAGCGAGAACTTGCGCCAGCCGCTGCCCGCCGAGATCTTGCCGGGCAGGCCGGTGATGCTGACGTCGACCTTGGAGTCCTTGCACGCGGACGGCTCGGGCTCCGGGGACTCCGACTCCTCCGGCTCGGACGCGCTGGGCGCCGGGGAGGAGGGGCTCGCGGACGTGCTGGGCGAGCTCGACGTCTCGGGAGCGGACTCGCTCACGGACGCGCTCGGAGTCGGCGTCGTCTCGGGCTGGGACTCGGTCACCGACGGCGAGGGCGAGGCGGACGTCTCGGGAGCGGACTCGCTCACGGACGTGCTCGGCGTGGGCGACGTCTCGTCGGTCGCGTACGCGGCCGGTGCCGCGAGCAGGGCGACCGGGGCTATGACCGCCGTGGCGGCCGCTGCTGCCATGGCGCGGCGAAGCTTCATGAAGACCTCGGAAAGTCCGGTGTACCGCGGGCTGCGGTACGAACGTTGGGGGAGGCCTCCGCGTGTGGGGCGCGGGTGTGGCCCTTGGTTCGCCAGGTTTGATCAGTGAAACCTGTGAATGGTTGTGCTGGCATTAACAGGATTCTTATGTGTGCTGGGTCACATCCTTGACCTTCTTGTGAAGGCGCTTACCACTCGCTTAGATGTGTGCTTCGTGTCTGACAAGCCGTCCGATGATCAACCATCGGCCTCGGAGATCCCCGACGACGTCTGGGAGCAGTTCACCCGCGACACCGAGCGGGACATCCGTACCTCCGCCCCGAAGGAACCCTCCGCGCGGGCGCGCATGGTGACCGAAAGACTGCGCGAGCAGGATGCCAGGGGCGAGGTGCCTCCTGGGTGGCGCACCGGTCCCGCCCCGGAGTTGAACGGACGCGCCGCCCGGCGCCGCAAGCTGTGGGCCGTGCTCGGCGTGCCCGTCGCCGTAGCCGTGGCGTTGGTCGCGCTGAAGCCGTCGCTGCTGCCCGGCAACCCCTTCGGTATCGGTGAACCCCAGGCCGCCGAAGCCTCACCCCTGCCCGCCGAGACGGCCGCACCGACCGCCCCGCCCGGGGCGTCGGACGCCGAGACGCCCACCCTGGACGAGCCGTTCGCCGGTTCGCCGGCGCTGCGCTGGGCCGACGGCGAGGCCGGCATCGTCCCGCCCGAGGCGGAGGCCGTAGGAGCGGTCTCCAAGGACCGGGTGGAGCAGGCGCTGAAGCTGACGAAGAAGCTGCTGGTCGCCGCCAACCTCGACCCGGGGACGGTGCGTGGCGAACGCCCCGAGGGCGCCCTCTCCGTGCTGGACCCCGAGCAGCCGAAGATCCTCGACCGTTTCGACACCGCACTGCGGTCACCCAGCAGGGACAACGACCCGGTGACCCTGTTCAGCCGGTTCGACCCCGACGAGATACGCCTGGTCGGCGACGTGATCAAGACGCGGGGGCGCATGATGTTCGAGAAGGGCTCGCACGGGGGCGTGGCCGTGCACGCCGACTACACCTTCGTCTACCCGGTCAGCCGCGCGGACGGTTCCACCGAGGTCACCCGCACCATCGTCCGCCGCGTCCTGGACGTCGAACTCGCCGACCCCGCCCGCTACCGGACCACTCCCGGCCGGCTGGTCGTCCTGAAGTACGACGAGGAGATCGGCAACTCCTCCTGCGACGTCCACGACGGCTACCTGCACCCGAAGTTCCCGTCGAGCCGGGACCAGGGGCCCGATCCCGCCGGCCCGACGACCGACCCGTACGACCGCAGCCGGAGCGTCGACGAGAGCCAGGCCTGCGGGACGGTGACCCGCATCTGAGCAGAACGAAGAGCCCCGCGGGATGGGCCGCGGGGCTCTTCGTGTGGTCAGCACCGACGTCAGGGCAACACCGGTGCCGGGAAGGCGGCGCCGGGGGGCCGCGCCGCTGGTCTCGGCCTCTGACGGTCGGGCCTGCGATGTCCGCCGGTCGGCCCCGGGCGTCCCCGGAGCCGACCGTTCTCTTGGGTGACCGGGCTGCTGTCCCCTGCCGTCCGGTCACTTTCCTGGAGTGAGGTCCCACGACGCACGGCACGATCCGTACGTCTCATCACTCCAGCGAGCCACGCGTGGTTCTCTCGGGCCCGCGCCTGGCTGGCACGGACAACGGGACCAACGAGGGGGTCCGGGGGCGGTCACGCGCCGTACGGGTGAGAAGGGGGCGTACTCCTGTGCCGCGAACACGGGTTCAGATCCTGCCGCGGCACAGCTCCAGCAGGGTCATCGCGAGGGCGGTGCCCGGCTTGCCCAGCGCCTCCCTGTAGTGGCCGAGGACCTCCATCTCGCGGGAGAGGTTCACCCGCCGGCCGCCGGAGCCGATCCGTGCCTGCTGGATCACGGCGGAGACGGCCGCCCGCTCCTGGATCAGGCCGATGATCCGGTCGTCGAGCGCGTCGATCCGCTCGCGGGCTCCGGTGATCACGTCGGCGGCCTCGGCGGTACGGGCGCCGGTCAGGTCGGTGGCGGTCGGGCCGGTGGCGGTCAGTTCGGTGGCGGTCATGGGAGGGGCTCCTCGTCGTCGGGAGGTGCCCCGGTCCGGCAAGGCCCCGACGACGGCAGACGCCCCGGGCCTTGTCGGCCCGGGGCGCCTGGGAAGTCGCTTGTCAGTTGCTCAAGCAGCACGACCATGGCAGCCGGCGGGCCGGGTGCCATAGGTAAAGACGAACGTCTGGTGCGTGAGCATGGGGCAAGTATGCCCCGCGCCCCGGAGGTGTCCAACGCGGCTCGCATCCTGAGACGACCTCGATCCCCGGCGCCCGGAAGGCGCCCGGTGACACCCCGGTAGAATCAGGTGGCACAAGACCCCCGCCCCACCGCCGGAAGGCACCCCGTGTCATCAGCGACTCCCGCTGCCAGCGCCGCCGAGACCGTTCTGGTCGTCGACTTCGGCGCGCAGTACGCCCAGCTCATCGCCCGTCGCGTCCGCGAGGCGCGGGTCTACAGCGAGATCGTGCCGAGCACCATGCCGGTCCAGGAGATGCTCGCGAAGAACCCCGCGGCGATCATCCTCTCCGGCGGCCCCTCGTCGGTGTACGAGAAGGGCGCCCCCCGCCTGGACCGCGAGCTCTTCGAGGCCGGCGTCCCCGTCTTCGGCATGTGCTACGGCTTCCAGCTGATGGCGCAGACCCTCGGCGGCACCGTCGACAACACCGGCGCCCGCGAGTACGGCCGCACCGACCTGCACGTCTCCAAGTCGTCCTCCACCCTCTTCGAGGGCACCCCCGCCGAGCAGGCCGTCTGGATGTCCCACGGCGACGCCTGCTCCGCCGCCCCCGAGGGCTTCTCCGTCACGGCCTCCACGGACGTCGTGCCGGTCGCGGCCTTCGAGAACGACGAGAAGAAGCTCTACGGCGTCCAGTACCACCCCGAGGTGATGCACTCCACGCACGGGCAGCAGGTGCTGGAGCACTTCCTGTACCGGGGCGCGGGTCTCACGCCGAACTGGACGACCGGCAACGTGATCGAGGAGCAGGTCGCCGCCATCCGCGAGCAGGTCGGCGACCGGCGCGCCATCTGCGGGCTGTCCGGCGGTGTGGACTCCGCCGTCGCCGCCGCCCTCGTCCAGAAGGCCATCGGCTCCCAGCTGACCTGCGTGTACGTCGACCACGGCCTGATGCGCAAGGGCGAGACCGAGCAGGTCGAGAAGGACTTCGTGGCCGCGACCGGCGTGCAGCTGAAGGTCGTGGACGCGGAGGAGCGGTTCCTGACCGCTCTGAAGGGCGTCTCGGACCCCGAGGAGAAGCGGAAGATCATCGGCCGGGAGTTCATCCGGGTCTTCGAGCAGGCCCAGGCCGAGATCATCGCCGACCAGGGCCCGGCCGTGGAGTTCCTCGTCCAGGGCACCCTCTACCCGGACGTGGTCGAGTCCGGCGGCGGCACCGGTACCGCCAACATCAAGTCCCACCACAACGTGGGCGGCCTGCCCGAGGACCTCGAGTTCAAGCTGATCGAGCCGCTGCGCAAGCTGTTCAAGGACGAGGTCCGCATGGTCGGCCAGGAGCTCGGCCTGCCGGACGAGATCGTCCAGCGCCAGCCGTTCCCCGGCCCCGGCCTCGGCATCCGCATCGTCGGCGAGGTCACCAAGGAACGCCTGGACCTGCTGCGCGAGGCCGACGCCATCGCCCGCGAGGAGCTGACCGCGGCCGGCCTCGACCGTGACATCTGGCAGTGCCCGGTGGTCCTGCTCGCCGACGTCCGCAGCGTCGGCGTCCAGGGCGACGGCCGCACCTACGGCCACCCGATCGTGCTGCGCCCCGTGTCGTCCGAGGACGCCATGACCGCCGACTGGTCGCGCCTGCCCTACGACGTGCTCGGGCGGATCTCCACCCGGATCACCAACGAGGTGCGGGACGTCAACCGCGTCGTCCTCGACGTGACCTCGAAGCCGCCGGGGACGATCGAGTGGGAGTGACGACCCCTGGCTAGGTGCGCTTGACGGTGCGCAGGGGATTGCCGGGCGTCCAGATCTGGACGACGAGGTACTTGTCGTCCTCGACGTAGGTGCGGACGACCTCCGTCAGCTCGGTGCGGAAGAGGTGGAACGGCTCCGGCGGTTCCACCTCTCGGACGTATCCGGCCTTGGTCTCCACGTCGTCGACCTCGATCGCCCGGCCGCTGATCCGGACGTCGCCGCCGCCCATGCCGGTGCCCTCGCCCGGGTTCGCCTGGAGCGCGAAGCGCGGGTCGCGGCGCAGGTCGAGGGCCTTGAGCGAGCCCGACATCATGCCGAGCCACAGTTCGCCGCCCAGGATCCTCACCTCCAGGCCGCTCGTGCGGGGCGAGCCGTCCTTGCGGAGGGTGGCGAGGACGTGGTGCGTGTAGCCGCCGAAGCGCTTCTCGACGGTGCCGGCCAGGTCGGGTTCGGCGGTGGCGAAGGCCGCCCAGTTCGCTGTCATACGGAGAGTGTGGCGCCGAAACCCGACATCCACTGTCGGCTATTCGTGGGGTACGGGAGACCGAGGCGAAAAGGGGTGCGCACAGGTGCGCACAGGCGCCCGTGGGGCACTCGCCCCATCTTCACGAGATGGTTCTGTTCTTCCCCGCCCGACCGGCGGTAGCTTCCGCCCCGTACGAGGAACCAGCGCTGGAGGACCTATGCACGGGCCCACCCCGCCCCTGCCGCTGCCCACCGACCAACTGCGGTTCGCGATGCCGCCCATGCACGAGTCGGTCGAGGACGAACGCCGGCACCGCAAGGAACGGCTCGCGGGCGCCCTGCGGCTCTTCGGGCGGCTCGGCTACGAGGACGGCGTGTCCGGCCACATCACCGCCCGCGACCCCGAGTACACCGACTGCTTCTGGGTCAACCCGTTCGGAATGCCCTTCCGGCACGTCACCGTGGGCGACCTCGTCCTGGCCAACCAGGACGGTCAGGTCGTCGACGGCGCCTACCACGTCAACCAGGCCGCGTTCACCGTGCACGCGCAGGTCCACGCCGCCCGTCCCGACGTGGTCGCGGTCGCTCACTGCCACTCGGTGCACGGACGGGCGCTCTCGGCCCTCGGTGACCTGCTGGAGCCGATCACGCAGGAGAGCTGCGCCTTCTACGAGGACCACGCCCTCTACGACTCGTACACCGGCGTCGCCGTAGACGCCGAGGAAGGGCGGCGCATCGCCGCCGTGCTCGGCTCCCGCAAGGCGCTCGTGCTGCGCAACCACGGCCTGCTGACCGTCGGCGACTCGGTGGACGCGGCGGCCTGGTGGTTCGTGTCGATGGAACGGTGCTGCCAGGTACAGCTGACCGCCCAGGCCGCCGGGCGGCCGGTCCGGATCGACCATCGGATGGCGGTGGCGACGCGGGAGCAGCTGGGCGGCGACCTGGTGGCGTGGATCAACTACCAGCCGATGTGGCAGGAGGTCAGCCGGAGTGAGCCGGATCTGCTGAACTAGCGCCCCCGCTCCGCGGCCAGGTCAACACGGCGCGCCGAAGTTCACCCATGTTGACCGGAGAGGGCGGACGTGGACCGGGTTGCATAGGGCACAATTCGCTGTCATCGCAGGGGAGTTGCACAGCGGTGTTTCCGGGGTCCGGAAGGCCGACGGTGGTTGGGTCGCGGGAAGGCGGGCGTCGGGCGTGGCGGTGCGCGAGGCGGGACAGAGCGGCGCGGACGCGGGAGCGTACGCGGATGTGGGCGCGGATGCGGGTGCTTATACAGGTCGGTACGCCGGTGGGCGTGCCGGCGGGTACTCAGGTGGGGCTGTGAGCGGCTGGGCGGGCGGGCATGACGGTGCGCACGGGGGCGGGTGCGCCTGTGGGGACTGTCCGCACGGGGCGCGTGAGGGGCACCGGAGGGCCGTCGCCGCGTTCCTGCGCAGGCGCGACGAGTTCGCGGCCGGCCAGGGGCTGCCGGCCGCTGTGGCCCACTCCGCCTCGGCCTCCCGCCAGTGGGTCTCGGAGGAACTGGCGCAGTCCGCGGGACTCGTCGCCGAGCGCGGACGCGCCGAGGGCCAGGCCTGGCTGACCCGGCTGTGGCGCCGCACCACCGGTGTGGTCTGGGCGGCGGTCGTGCTGCTGCTGCTCGGGCAGGCCCTCACGGCGGTCGGTGCGGGCTGGACGGTGGCGCGGACGGCCGGCCTGGCCGCGGCGCTGGTCGTGGCCGGTGCGCTGACGGCGGCGTCGTGGTTCCACCGGGCGAAGGGTGGTGCGCTCGCACCCGTGATCGGTGAGGACAACCGTCTGTCCACCTCCCGTGCGGTCGCCGCGGCATGGGTGCTCTTCGTGGCCTACTCGGTGCTCGTGCTGGCGGGACGGCTGGCCGCCGCCTCCCGGCCCGAGGAGCGCGACACGCTCATCTCCGGGCTGGAACTCGCCCGGGGGGCCGGGGTCGTGACCGTGCTCGCCGTGGTGTGCGGGATCGCCGTCCTCGTGCGGCGGGTGGTCGGGGTGCGGGTGCTGGGGCAACGCCTGCAGAAGGTGCGCGCCGACCGGCCGCGAGCGGCCGACCTGCTGACCGACGACGCGGGGCGCGGCACCTTCGCCGACATCCAGTACGTCGTGATCAGCGGTGCCGCCCTTGTCTTCGCGGCGGTACGACTGGCCCGGAGGCCGGACCAGTTGCCGGACCTGCCGTGGGGGCTGGCGGTGGTGGTCCTGGTGTCGGCCGTGACGTACCTGGCCGGCAAGTACGCGGAGGGCGGCCGACCGGTCATCCTCTCCGTCGTGCGGTCGCGGGAGGCCGGCGACCTGGACGCGCCGATCCGCACGGGCGACGACATCGAGATCCGGGGCGCCGGTTTCGTGCCGCCGGGCGCGCAGGGCGCCGACCGGCTGGCCCGGATGATCGTCCGGGTCGGTGCGGTGCACGTCCACGTGCCGCTGGTGCCTGTCCCCGGCGGCTTCAGCAACCCGACGGACACGCTGCTGACGGTGCCGGTGCCGGCGGACGTGGAGCCGGGGCGGGTGGAGGTGCAGGTGGTCACGGCGGCCGGAGTGGAGACGAACCGGTATGCAGTTGATGTGGCGGACTGACCACTGACGGTCCGGTCGGTCAGCTCGGCACACGCGACGCGACAGGGCAAGTCGGAAAAAAGCCGTCGCAACGGGGTTGAGCCGGTTTCGGTTGTCGTACGTATGGTCTGTTGAGGGGGTCTCGGCACCGGCGGGCGAGAGGCGGCTACCAGCGATGACTCACGGTATGCGAACGGACACGTACACTCCCCACTACCGTGGTGACGGAGGGTGGCGGGATACCGTCGGCCGCTACGCCCTCCTTCCTCTGCGCGTCTTCCTCGGCGTCACCTTCATCTACGCCGGCCTGGACAAACTCACCGACAGCGCCTTCATGAAGGAAGCCGGTCCGGGATCGATCGGCGACATGATGCGTGCCGTCCGCGACTCCTCCGCCATTCCCGCCCTGGTCGACCTCTCCCTGAAAAACCCCGTCGGCTTCGGCTACGCCATCGCCTTCGGCGAACTGGCCGTCGGCATCGGCACCCTGCTCGGTCTGCTCGCCCGACTGGCCGCACTCGGCGGCGCCCTGATCTCCCTCAGCCTGTGGCTGACCGTGAGCTGGGCGTCCGACCCGTACTACTACGGCAACGACCTCGTCTACCTCATGGCCTGGATCCCCCTCGTCCTCGCGGGCGCCCCCCTGCTTTCCCTGGACGCCGCCCTGCGGTCACGACGACGGCAGCGGGCAGCGGATTTCCGGTAGCGGCAACGGGCTGGGTGGTGGGCGGGTCCTGCCGGACGAGCGGGCGGGCGGGCGTGGCGTGGCGTGGCCGGCCGTCAGAAGGTCAGGTCCGGGCCCGGTTCATCGGTGGCCGTGCGGCCCGCCTCGCGCCGCCGGTGTACGCGGCCCGTGACGAACGCCACCGCACCGGCCAGGCACAGCCCGCCCGCGACGAGGGGTATCGCCACGAACCACGGTGTCTCCCAGGCGCCGCCCGCGTCACCGGCGTAGAGGACGCCCACCAGAGTGAGGACCGCGCCCCCGAGCAGCTTTCCGGGCTGGAATTCATGACGCAGCACGGGTCACCTCCGCCTGTCCCATGCCGACCTGGAGGTCCAGGTCGACGGTCCCGGACTTTCTGACGTTCCCGGCGGGGGAGAGGGTTATCTCCTTGTGCCGGCCCGGTTTCACGTCCACGTCCTTCGGGTCGTCACCCGGCAGCTGGAGATCTCCGACCCCTACGTCGACCCTCAGCCGCACGGTCACGTCCTCGGGCACGAGCACCTTCACCCGGCCCACGCCCACCGCCGCCCGGGTCGTCACGGTCTGTTTCCCGGTCAGGTCCAGCCGGGTCAGGTCCAGGGTGCCGACGCCGGTGCCCAGGTCGTACTGGTGCCGTACCTCCGCCACCGCGGCGGGCCGCCAGGTCGTGCGGTTCCACTGTGTGCCGATGTCCTTGGGCAGCGCCGCCGATCCGGCGAGCAGTCCGGCCGTGACGACCGCCAGGAGTATCGAGCCCGCGCCGGTCCGTCCCAGGAAGGCGCTGACCGCTATGCCCAGGCCCAGCACGGTGAGCGAACAGGCCAGGCCGGTCTGCAGGCTGGTGCCGAGCGGGTGTCCGTCCCAGGTGAGGCTCGTGCCCAGGACGCCCGCGAGCATCGCCAGCAGGAAGACCCAGCCTCCGATCCAACGGGGGCCGCGCGGCTTGGGCGGCCGGGCGCGCGGGACGGGCACGTCCTCACGGTCGCCGCGCACGACGCCGCGGCTGATGTTGATGGCTGCCGCGGCATCCACGTCGCGGTAGTCGCGGGGGCCCCACAGGTAGCCCGTGCCCCCGACGGACGCGCCGTCCTTGACGACGGGGTCACGCCACCAGGAGGGGAACGCGGCGGGCACCGGCGGGGCCTGCGGCTCCGGTGGTGCGTCGGCGGCCGCCTGGGCGGCGATGGGGACTCCCCTGCTAGAGCGCGGCCGAGAGCCTGGGTCAGGACCGGGGCCGGGGGCGCCGCGTCGCCGGGACCAGGTGCCGGCGCCGGCGAGGAGGAGGGAGAGGACGACGGCGAAGGCCAGCACCCCGCCGTTGTTCAGCATGGTCAGGAACACCCCGCAGCCGACCAGGGCGAACAGCACGGCGGCCAGTGCCTGGCCGTCGACCCGGCCGGTCAGGAGCCTGCGCACCTCGTTCTCGTCCTCGTCGTCGTACGGGACGAAGAGCCAGGCGAAGCCGTAGAAGAGCAGGCCTATGCCGCCGGTGGCGGAGAGCACCGCGAGGGTGATCCGGAAGATCACCGGGTCCATGTCGCACTGCCGCCCGAGCCCGGCGCAGACGCCGGCCAGGACCTTGAAGCGGCGGTCGCGCCGGAACCTGTGGGGCGGCCCGGGCGGGGTGGCTTCCCCGGCCGGACCGGCCGCGTCGGAACTTCCCCTCCCCTCTCCCGCGGCGGGCGCGGCATCCTGCGGCCCGGCGCCCGGCGTGGGGCGCGGGCCGGAGCCGGGTCCCGGACCCGTCGCGGCGTGCTCGTGATCGGTCATGGGTCCATGGTGACGGGCGCGGTGGCGCGGCGGCAGTCGGAATGACCCTGGCCGGACCCTGATATCGGCCCTGAGGGACCGCTCGGGAAGCGTTCGACGGGCGGGCTCGCGAAGATCAGGGGAGTCTCCGGGGCCGACCCTGATGCTCCCGTCCTCCGGCCGTGTGACCATCAGTGGCATGTCGGAAGCCGCAGCAGCGCCACTCGCCGAACCGCGGCCGCCGCGCAAGCTCTACCGCAGCAGTGACGGACGCTGGCTCGGTGGAGTGGCGCGGGGGCTCGCGGGGCACCTCGGGCTTCCCGTGATCTGGCTGCGGCTCGTCTTCGTCGGCCTCTTCATGGCCGACGGCCTCGGTGCGCTGCTGTACGCCGCGTTCTGGTTCTTCGTCCCGCTCGGAGTCGGCGGGGTCGAGGCGCAGAAGCCGCCGTCGCTGGTCGCCACGGAGACCGCACCGGACGGCCGCCGCAGGCTCGTCGCCCGCAGGCCCGACAAGGGCCAGATCGTGGCCCTGCTCCTCATGGTCGTCGTGGCCATGATCTTCGTGGGCAACGTGAACTTGAGCGGCGGCGCCAGGGCGTACCTCTGGCCGGCGGTGCTGGTCGGCGCGGGTGTCGCCCTGGTCTGGCGACAGGCGGACAACTCCCGCCGGGCCCGCTGGGTCGAGGTCGGCAGCCGCCGGCGCACGGTCACGTTGCTGCGCGCCGTGGGCGGGGTGCTGCTGGTGACGGCCGGGGTCTCCGGCATCTTCGTCATGCAGGGCTCCGTGGCTCACCTCGGCTCCGTGCTGCAGGCGGCTCTCGCGGTCCTCGTCGGCATAACCCTGCTCGCCGGGCCGTATCTGGTGCGCATGACGCAGGACCTCTCCGAGGAGCGGCTGATGCGTATCCGTGCCCAGGAGCGCGCGGAGGTCGCCGCCCATGTGCACGACTCGGTCCTGCACACCCTCACCCTGATCCAGCGCAACGCGGAGAACGCGAACGAGGTGCGCCGCCTCGCCCGCGCCCAGGAGCGCGACCTGCGCACCTGGCTGTACAAACCCGAGGGCACCGGCAAGGACGAGGCCGACGAGCCCAACACGCTCGCCGACGCGGTGCGGCGCAACGCGGCCGAGGTGGAGGACAAGCACGGCGTGCCCATCGAGGTCGTGGTCGTCGGTGACTGCCCGCTCGACGAGGGGATCGGCGCACAGATGCAGGCCGCGCGTGAAGCGATGGTGAACGCCGCCAAGTACGGTGGCGAGGGCGGCGCCGTACAGGTCTATGCCGAGGTCGAGGGGAAGACGGTGTTCGTGTCCGTCCGGGACCGCGGCCCCGGCTTCGACCTCGACTCGATACCCGCCGACCGGATGGGTGTCAGAGAATCGATCATCGGCCGCATGGAGCGCAACGGCGGCACGGCGCGGCTGCGCGCGGTGCCGGACGGCGGCACGGAGGTCGAGCTGGAGATGGAGAGGGCGGAGAAGACGTCATGAGCGACCCGACCGAGGCGAACGGTACGGCGGGACCGGCGGGGGCGGCCGGGCCCGCGGAGTCGGGCGGCGGCACCGGTGGGCGTCGCGTGCGCGTGGTCCTCGTGGACGATCACCGCATGTTCCGTACGGGTGTCCAGGCCGAGATCGGGCAGACCGAGCAGACCGGTGTCGAGGTCGTCGGCGAGGCCGCGGACGTCGACCAGGCGGTCACGGTCATCACCGCGACCCGGCCCGAGGTGGTCCTCCTCGACGTGCATCTGCCCGGGGGCGGCGGTGTGGAAGTGCTGCGCCGTTGTGCCGCGTTGATGGCCGACACCGAGCGGCCCGTCCGCTTCCTCGCCCTGTCCGTGTCGGACGCGGCGGAGGACGTGATCGGCGTGATCCGCGGCGGCGCCCGCGGATACGTCACCAAGACGATCACCGGCACGGATCTCGTCGACTCCGTCTTCCGCGTCCAGGAGGGCGACGCCGTCTTCTCCCCGCGGCTGGCCGGCTTCGTCCTCGACGCCTTCGCCTCCACGGACGCGCCGCCGGTCGACGAGGACCTGGACCGCCTGACCCAGCGCGAGCGCGAGGTGCTGCGGCTCATCGCCCGCGGCTATGCGTACAAGGAGATCGCCAAGCAGCTGTTCATCTCCGTGAAGACGGTCGAGTCGCACGTCTCCGCGGTCCTGCGCAAGCTCCAGCTCTCCAACCGGCACGAGCTGACGCGCTGGGCGACGGCTCGCCGGCTGGTGTGATCCCGGGGCCGTGAGCTACTCGGCCGCGCCGCGAGCGACAACCATCCCGGCTGTTCCGTAGCTGTAGATCCAGTCGAAGCCGTCGTATCCCTCGGTGTCGAGATGCTGCGCTCGGCTGAGCCCGGCGCGTATCGCCACGCGCTGAGAAGCGACGTTGGCTGGTCGAACGCGGGCGATCAGCGGAAGGTCGGGCAGGTGATGGGACGCCCAGGTGACAACTGCGGCTGCGGCTTCACCGGCGAAGCCTCGGCCCCAGGCTGAGGTGGCGAAACGGTAGAAGAGATTCAGGACGGGGGTCTCGTGCAGTTCCATGGGCTTGATTCCGCAGAATCCAAGCTGCTGAGCGGAACCGTGGAGCCGGACAACCCAGTACCCGTAGCCGTACCGCTGCCACTGGTCGTCCCAGCGCTGGTAGAGCGCCTCTGCTTCCTCGAACCGGGTGAGCGCGTCGGACGGGTTGTGGGTACAGGTCTCAGGATCGCGGTGGACGGCGAAGATCGCATCGATATCGGCTGCGGTCGGGCGTCTCAGCAACAGCCGGGCGGTCCGCAGCTCAACGGCTGCCGGGCTCCGGTCACTCATGTCAGACCTCTTCACCGGTGCGGAAGATTCGGTTCAGGTGGTGGTTCAGCACGGTGGTCGCGGACTCCGGGCTTCGCTGGCCGACGAGGATACTGGTGCCGAGTCCCGCAGACATGGCAAACAGGCCGGCTGCCTCCAACCACGGTCCACGCCGGGCTCGAGCAGTGCCGCTTCTTGCGCCTGCCGGAGGAGTTCGGTCAGGGCGTCTTCGGCGGCATCAGGGTTCCCGATGAAGGGCTGGGCTGCGAGCGTCGGGTCGTTCACGGCCAGAATTGCGTAGGGCGTGTAGCGGTTGGGGAAGGTGCGGCTCTCGTCGTCTGTCGGCAGCGCCGCCATCAGCAGCGCCTCGGCCACCGCGCGCGGACCTGGACTGTCCCCGGCGTTCCGTACACGGGCGGACACCCGCTCCCGAATCTCTCCGCCAGACGCTCGAGCCCGAAGAGCAGCAACTTCTCCTTGGTCTGGAGACAGCCCTCAGCCCTCACACCACCCGCGTCGCGCCCACGAACGGCATCTCGTCGAGCGGGGCCACCCGTACGGGGGCGGAGGGGTTCGGGGCGTGGATCATCCGGCCGTTGCCCACGTAGATGCCGACGTGGCTGATGCCGGCGTAGAAGAACACCAGGTCGCCGGGGAGAAGCTCGGAGCGGGAGACGCGGCGGCCGGCGTCGATCTGGGAGTAGGTGGTGCGGGGCAGGGAGACGCCCGCGGAGCGGTACGCGGCCTGGACGAGGCCCGAGCAGTCGAAGGCGTCCGGGCCGGTCGCGCCCCACACATAGGGGCTGCCGAGCTTCTGGTAGGCGTAGGACACGGCGGCGGCCGCGCGGGAGTTGGGTGCCTGCGAGCCGGCGGACCCGGGGGCGGCCAGGCCGTCACGCACAGCCGTCGAGCGTGAGGCGCGGTCCGTGCCCGGCGCGTCGCCGAAGGCGGCACGTTCCTGCACGGTGAGCCGGGACAGCAGCCGGCGTGCGGAGCCCAGCTTGCCGGTGATCGTCTTCTTGTGCCGCCGCAGCTCCGTCTGCCGCGACTTCAGGGAGGTCAGCTCGATGTGCGCGGCGCCGCGCAGCTGCTCGATCTCCCGGAGCTGCTCGCGTACGCCCGCGACGGCGGACCGCTGCCGGTCGCCGGTTCGCTCGACGAACTCGGCGTTCTGCAGGTACCGGTCGGGATCGTCGGAGAGGGCGAGCTGCAGTGCGGGGTCGATGCCACCGGCGCGGTACTGCGCGGCGGCGACGGAACCCAGGGCGTCGCGGGCCGTGTTGAGCCGTTCCTCCTTGCGGGCCGCCCGGTCCTGGAGCGCCGTCAGGCGTTCCCGGGCGTGCTCGGCCTTCTCCTTCGCGCCGTTGTACTTCTCGGTGGCGACCTCCGCCTCCTGGTACAGCTCGTCCACCTTGGCCTTGACCTGACCGGGGGTGAGCTGTGGTTCGGCGTGTCCGGTGCCGTCGAGACCCGTCGCGGTCGCCGCGCCGGCGAGGGCGATCGTGGCGGCCGTACGGGCCGTGTTGCCGCTCGCGGAGCGCCGGCGGGGCTTGCGGTGCGCTGCCACCTAGGGGCCACGTCCTTTCCTCGACCGCCTGTGGTGCGTAGGCCGCCTGGGGAGCGGACGGGCGGCCTGGGCATCCGGCGACGGCCCGCACAGGGGAAGCGGACCGCCGCCGGACCTTCTCGGCGGTGGTGTCCGACTGCCGCCCCTGGCCCGGGCGGCGGTGGGGAGCCGGTCACCTGGGGGAGGACGCTAAACCTCGCCGTGGCGGGGCGGCGGCGGGTGCGCGGAACTGTCCCGAGAGGACCGGCGGTGACCGTATGTGGCCGCGAGTCCGCCCTGGCGGCGTCGGCTTGACTCAGTGTGATGACCGATGCGCCGAATCATGCGCGGGGGACGGCGGCCGGGTGCTATGGGGCGCATATATGTGCATGAGGCGGGCCGGTGTCGGGGGGCGCCGAAGCCCCTCATAGGCTCCGGCCTCATGGACGTACTCATCCACCTCTTCGTCGGCCTTCACATCATCGGTATCGCGTCGCTCCTGGGCGGTTTCCTCACCCAGATGAAGGCGATGGGCGACGGCACCGCCCGCTACACCCCCGCGATGCTGCACGGCGCGCTGACGATGCTGGTCACCGGTGTGATCCTGGTCGGCCTCAACCAGGCCGACGACCAGTCGGTGAACAACATAAAGATCGGTGTGAAGCTGGCCCTGCTGATCGTGATCCTCGGCCTGGTCTATGTGAAACGGGACGACGAGAAGGTGGACAAGGGCCTGTTCGGCCTGGTCGGGGCGCTGACCACGGCCAACGTCTTCATCGCCGTGCTCTGGACCTGACCGGACCGGGCCGGACGCCGGCCCGCACGGCGGTGACCGCCCGGGCGGCGGCACAGAGCCAGCCGGCCACCGCGACCCACAGCAGCGCCTCTCCGGGGCCGTCGAGCCACCCGACGTCGAGGGCGGCCGCGACGGCCAGTGCCGCCACCCCCGAGACGGCCCAGGTGAAGACGGTGGCCCAGCGGCGGATGTCGGTGCGGGGCCGGGGCCACACGAACTCGGCGGCGAGCAGGACGGCGTACCAGGCCAGCGCGAGCACGAGCAGGGTGACGGTCGCGGTGCGCAGGACGCCGAGGGCGTCGTCGTTCCACAGGTACAGACGCGCGCTGTCGGCGGTGAGCAGCTGCGCCCCGGCCAGGGCCGAGAGGGCGAGCGCACCGCCCGCGAGCCAGTGGTCGCCGAGCCCCTCGGCCACCTGCCGCACATCGAAACGGGCCAGGGCGAGGACGTACAGCACGAGCCCCAGCCAGAACAGCACCAGCGCCCCGTGCGCGAGCCAGGCCGCCGACTCGGCCGCGGCGAGAGCGGCGCCGAGCACGGCGAGCCCCTGCGTGGCCACGCAGCGCGCGAACACCGTCCCGGGTCTTCGCCGCTCCCCGTCCTGCGCGGGGAGGGCGAGCGGCACCGGCCAGAGCAGTACCGCCGGCACCAGCAGCGTCGCGGCCAGGGACGGCGAGCCGGCCGCCGAGAAGCCGGTGCCCAGGACGGCCGTCGCGGCGACGGTGGTGAGAGCGGCCGCCGCCATGCTGTCGAGGACGGACGGCATCCGCACCTGGACCCGCCACCTCGCCCCTGCCCGCAGCAGCCGCAGGGTGAAGTCCGCGGCGAGCATCAGCCAGGCCGCGCAGCCCAGACCGAGGAAGACACGGGAGAGGACCTCGTACCCCGCCAGATCCAGACCGACGGTCAGCGTGCAGGTCGCCAGCGCGGCGGCACTGGCCGCCGGCGCACGCTGTTCCCACCAGGTGGCGAAGGAGGAGGGGGCGGGCATGGGGCCGATGCTAGGAGGCACCGCGCGCGTTCCGAGCGGGGCACGCGCGCGGTGCACCCGAAAAACGCGCGAGCGCCCCTACGCGCGCGTGCACCTCATCCGGGGACGAGATCCGGGGACGAGACCTTTCAGGCCGGCCGCACCACGCTGTGGATCGACGACTCGCCGTCGTAGTAGACCGACTCCTCGCGGACGTAGGTGCCGGGCTTCGGGGCGTGGATCATCATGCCGTTGCCGATGTAGATCCCGACGTGGGTGACGTCGTCGTAGAAGAAGACCAGATCACCGGGGAGCGCCTGGGATATGGGGACGGTGGTGCCGGCGTTGACCTGGTCGTAGGTGGTGCGCGGCAGGGTGACACCCGCGGCCTTCCAGGCGGCCTGGGTGAGGCCGGAGCAGTCGTAGGAGCCGGGGCCGACGGCGCCCCACACGTACGGCTTGCCGATCTGGGCACGGGCGAAGGCGAGCGCCTTTTCGGCCTTGGTGGCGTAAGAGGAGTCGGCCGGGGCCGATGACGAGGCGGACGAGCCCGAAGGCGAGGAGGAGCCGCTCTCCTGCTGCTGGGCGGCCTCGGCCTGCGCCTGCTGCTGCTCGGCCTGCGCCTGCTGCTCGGCCTGCTGGCGGGCCAGCTCGGCGGCCTTGCGGGCCGCCTCCTCCTGCTTCTCCTTCTCGATCGCCGCGAGCCGTGCCTTCTCCTCGGCGGTCAGCTTCGACAGCAACTCGCGCGCGTCGGCGAGTTTCCGCTGGACGGTGGCCTTGGCCGTCTTCAGGTCGCCCTGCGACTCGGTGAGCGTCTCGAGGCTCTCGGCGGCCTCCTGACGCATCTCCATCGTCTCGGCCTGCTGCGTGACGTAGTCGTCGACGGCGACCTTCTGACGGCCGGTCATCCGGTCCATCAGCTGGGTCTGGTCGAAGTAGTCCTGCGGGGTGTCCGCGAGCAGGAACGTCGCGGTGTCCGGGGCGGAGGCGCCGGTGCGGTACTGGGCGGCGGCGAAGGAACCCAGCTCCTCCCGCGCCTCGTTGAGCTTCTGCGTGCGCTGGGCCACGTCGTCGAGGAGGGTGTCGACGCGCTTGCGCTGCTTCGCGGTCTTCTCCTTGGCCGCGTTGTACTTCTCGGTCGCCGACCCGGCCTGGCGGTACAGGTCACCGACCTTCTTCTCGACTTCCTCGAGGCTGGGCTTGTCGTCGGCCTCGGGGGCGGCGTTGGCCGACTGGGACAGCAGTGCCACGGAGGTGAGGGCCGCCGTTGCCAGGGCGGGGGTCCGTATGCCTGCCACGCGCGAACCCGTAGGACGCGACTTGCGGTGCGACGCCAAGGGAGGCGACTCCTTCCATGTTCCGCCTACCGGGTTAGCTGTCGGGTTCGGGCGGGTGGTTCGGAAGGGTTGCCCTACGGCCGTGTCCCGAAGGGAGTCGGGCCGATTCACCCCAAGGTCTCGGTTGGGTCCCCGGCTCCGGCTGCCGCTGCGGCACGCCGGACTCGGCGGAGACCGCGCGGCCCGGCGACGTTCGCCGGTGGGGGTCGTGCGGTCTGCCCGCACGGTAGCCAACTCGTGTGGCCCCTGTGAAGGTTGATGGGTGAAATGTCCGATACATTTCCGTGACCTTCTCCTGGAGCGTCACCGAGGGTGATCATTCGAGAAGAGTTGATCACGAATCGTCCGTGATTGTGATGGTCGTTGCGGGGTGTGACAGTCCGATTCTGCGTAGTGACGAGGGTCTTGTTCGGCGATGTTCTCAGGGCGGCGGCGAGCTGTCAGTGGGGCGCCCTAGACTCGGAGAGCGATGAGCAGCCTCTTTGACGACAACTTCCTGGCGAGCCTCCAGGCCCAGCGGGGCCCCGCGGACGAGCCCCCGCCGCCACCCGAGGACGATCACGTTCCGGAGCCGATCCCGGACGATCTGTTCGGCGGGAAGTTCGACGTGCCGCCGGACCGGGACGCCCACTACCGCGACGGCGCCCCGCGCCCGGTGGTGGACACCGCCGCCCTCCTGGAGGGGCTGAACGACAACCAGCGCGCCGCCGTCGTCCACTCCGGTTCCCCGCTGCTCATCGTGGCCGGCGCCGGCTCCGGCAAGACCCGTGTGCTCACGCACCGCATCGCCCACCTGCTCGCCGAACGGGACGTGCACCCGGGCCAGATCCTCGCGATCACCTTCACCAACAAGGCCGCGGGCGAGATGAAGGAGCGCGTCGAGCAGCTCGTCGGCCCGCGCGCGAACGCGATGTGGGTGATGACCTTCCACAGCGCGTGCGTGCGCATCCTGCGCCGGGAGAGCAAGAAGCTCGGCTTCACGTCGTCCTTCTCGATCTACGACGCCGCCGACTCCAAGCGCCTGATGGCCCTGGTCTGCCGCGACCTGGACCTCGACCCCAAGCGTTTCCCGCCCAAGTCGTTCAGCGCCAAGATCAGCAACCTGAAGAACGAGCTGATCGACGAGGAGGACTTCGCGGCCCAGGCCACGGACGGCTTCGAGAAGACCCTCGCCCAGGCCTACGCGATGTACCAGTCGCGCCTGCGCGAGGCGAACGCCCTCGACTTCGACGACCTGATCATGACGACGGTCAACCTGCTGCGCGCCTTCCCCGACGTCGCCGAGCACTACCGCCGCCGCTTCCGCCATGTGCTGGTGGACGAGTACCAGGACACCAACCACGCGCAGTACGCCCTCGTCCGCGAGCTCGTCGGCACCTCCGAGCACCCGGTCGACGTCCCGCCCGGCCCGGACGACGTGCCGCCCGCCGAGCTGTGCGTGGTGGGCGACGCCGACCAGTCGATCTACGCCTTCCGCGGTGCGACGATCCGCAACATCCTCCAGTTCGAGGAGGACTACCCGGACGCGACGACGATCCTGCTCGAGCAGAACTACCGCTCCACGCAGACCATCCTGAGCGCGGCCAACGCCGTCATCGAGCGCAACGAGTCCCGCCGCCCCAAGAACCTGTGGACCAACGCGGGCACGGGCGCGCAGATCACCGGGTACGTCGCCGACACCGAGCACGACGAGGCGCAGTTCGTCGCCGACGAGATAGACCGCCTGACCGACGCGGGCGAGGCGAAAGCCGGCGACGTCGCCGTCTTCTACCGCACCAACGCCCAGTCCCGTGTCTTCGAAGAGGTCTTCATCCGCGTCGGCCTGCCCTACAAGGTCGTCGGCGGAGTCCGCTTCTACGAGCGCAAGGAGGTCCGGGACGTCCTGGCCTACCTGCGCGTGCTCGCCAATCCGGAGGACTCGGTGCCGCTGCGCCGGATCCTCAACGTCCCCAAGCGGGGCATCGGCGACCGGGCCGAGGCGATGATCGACGCCCTCTCCCAGCGCGAGAAGATCAGCTTCCCGCAGGCGCTGAAGCGCGTCGACGAGGCGTACGGCATGGCCGCGCGCTCCACCAACGCCGTCAAGCGGTTCAACACGCTGATGGAGGACCTCCGCACGATCGTCGAGTCCGGCGCCGGACCGGCCACCGTGCTCGAGGCCGTCCTGGAACGCACCGGGTACCTCGCCGAGCTGCAGGCCTCCACCGACCCGCAGGACGAGACCCGGATCGAGAACCTCCAGGAGCTCGCCGCCGTCGCCATGGAGTTCGAGCAGGAGCGCGGCGAGGGGGAGCAGGGCACGCTGGCCGACTTCCTCGAACAGGTCGCGCTGGTCGCCGACTCCGACCAGATCCCCGACGAGGAGGACGGCGACGGCGTCATCACGCTGATGACCCTGCACACCGCCAAGGGCCTCGAGTTCCCCGTCGTCTTCCTCACCGGCATGGAGGACGGCGTCTTCCCGCACATGCGCGCCCTCGGCCAGACCAAGGAGCTGGAGGAGGAGCGGCGCCTCGCGTACGTCGGCATCACGCGTGCCCGGGAGCGGCTGTATCTGACGCGGTCGACGATGCGCAGTGCCTGGGGCCAGCCGTCGTACAACCCGCCCTCCCGGTTCCTGGAGGAGATTCCGCCCACCCATGTGGAGTGGAAGCGGACGGGAGCGACCACCCCGGCGTCCTCCGGGCCGGTCTCGGCGGTGGCGGCTTCGCTGTCGTCGTCCCGTTCGCGTTCGTCGGCGTCGGGCGCGTCCGGGTTCGCCACCCGCCGGACCGCCGAGAAGCCGGTCGTGGCGCTGGCCGTCGGGGACCGGGTCACTCACGACCAGTTCGGTCTCGGGACGGTCGTCGCCGTCAAGGGCACGGGTGCGAACGCCGAGGCGACGATCGACTTCGGAGACACCAAGCCGAAGCGGCTGCTGCTGCGGTACGCGCCGGTGGAGAAGCTCTAGCGAGGAGGGCGGCCGGCCCCCGCTCGCGCGAGCGGCGGGGGCGCCGTGACGCTACCTCGGGTCGATGCCGTGGCTGAGCAGCCACGGGAGCGGGTCGATCGGCGAGCCGCCGGCCGGGCGTACCTCGAAATGCAGATGAGGACCGGTCGAGTTGCCGGAGTTTCCGGAGCGCGCGATCGGATCGCCGGCCTTCACGGTCGTGCCGGAGGGGACCGTGTAGGTGGAGAGGTGGCAGTACCACGTCTCCGTGCCGTCCTTCGCGGTCAGGATCAGCATGTTGCCGTACGCGCTGTTCCACTGGGTGCGGACGGTGCCGTCGGTCGCGGCCATCACGGTCGTGCCGTACGAGACGGGGAAGTCGATGCCGGTGTGCAGGGACATCCAGTTGATACCGGACTGGCCGTACTGTGCGCTGAGTCCGTGACGGGCGACCGGCAGGGCGAACTTCGGGCGCAGCCGCTCCTTGCGGGCCGCCTCCTCCGCCGCCCGCTTCCGCTCGGCCGCCTGCTGGGCCTTGAGGTCGATGCGCTCCTGGGTCCGGCTGGCCCGGTCGGCGAAGTCATCGGCGCCGGCGGCGAGGCTCTGCAGCTGGGTGTCGAGCTTGTTGTTGGCGGCGGCCGGTTTGACCGGCTCCGCGTCCGCCGCGGTCGTCTGCGCCTCCGCGGCACCGTCGTCGGTGAGGCTGCCGACGGAGGCGGCGGCGATGCCCGCGACGCCCATCACGCACGCGGAGGGCACCGCGATGGTCATCAGTGCCGAGCGCTTGGGGGGCGTACGGCGACGGGAACGGGACCCGGCGCGCGAGGCCGCCCGGGAGGGCGCGGGCGGGGCGCTCTCCTCCTGGCCGTCCAGGAGCGGGGCCACGGTGGGCAGTTCACCGGTGCCGGCGGGCTCACCGCCGTCCATGCCGGCGTCCATGCCGACGTCGTGGAAGGCGGCCCCGGTGGAGTCGTCGAACGCGACCTGCTCGAACGTCGAGGTCTCGTGCCGGCCGAAGGATTCGGCGTGCTGCTCGTACGCCTCGGGGGCCGGTGCGGCGGTGCCGTCGGCATTCCACTGCGTGGCGTCGTAGGTACCGGTGTCGAGGGTCTGGGTACCCCATTCCCAGTGCTGGGTATGGTCGGCCGGGTCGCCCGACTGGTCGGGCAGGTGCCAGGCGCCGGTGTCCCACTGCCCGGTCGCGTCCGGGGAGGTGGCCTGCGGCGGGATGACCGGGAGCGGCTGCCCGGTCGTCCAGCTCGTCGTGTCGTACACACCCGTGTCGTAGACGGCGGCGTGGTGCTGGGCCGCGTACGCGTCGTAGTGCGGGTTCTCGTGGGTGCCGGTGGGCCAGTGGCCGGTGTCGTAGGTGCCCGTGTCGTGGTGGCCGCTGTCCGGCATGTCGCCGAAGAGGGGGTCGGTCGCGAAAGTGGCGGTGGCGTGACCGGTAGGGCCGAAACCGGCGCCGTCGGTGCCGGTGGCGTCAAAACCGGTGGCGGCGTAGTCGCCGTACGTGGTGAGGTCGCCGTACTGGGCTTCCTGGGTGCCGTACGACGCATAGTGCGCCGAGTCGGCGTCGGAAGCCGAAGCCGGGGGCAGGGTCCCCGACGGGTGACGGTCGTTCACCAACTTCTCTTTCGCCTCGACAACAGGGGCTGCCAGAGCAGTGCGGCGACTGTACCCGGCGGTACGCGGGCACGACAATCTTCGGCAGGTTTCGCCCACGCAGGAAACGGGCAATCGGCCGTGTTTTGGCGGACTGCGGGCGCGGGTTTGGCCTTGTGTTCGAAGTTTGTTCGAGGCTGAATGGGGCTACGGCGCGGTGCGTCGGTTGTATGAGGAGTCGGCGGGCCGGGGAGTGGCCGGTTTCAGGCCACGGTCAGGCCGTCGGCGCGGCCGGCGGACGGTTCGCCCGCGCGGGCCGTGTCGAGGACCTGTCGTATTCCGTTGGCGACGGTGGGGTGTACCGGCAGTGCGAGATGGCCGATGCCGGTCACCCGCACGTTCTGGGCCGTCAGATCGGGATGGTCGATACGGGCCGTCTCCACGGGGTCCATCACGGTGTCCAGGTCGCTCCAGAAGCCGACGAAGTGCGTCCGGCAGCCCGGGGCCGGTCGTGTGAGCTCCTCGAGCACCGGTGAGCCGGGGCGCATCTGGCGCACGATGGGGTGCGCGTCGGCCAGCGGCGCTACTCGGGTGCCGGAGTGCGGCGTGCCGAGCGTCACCAGGGTCCGGACGCGGGCGTCGCCGCCGAGGCGCTGTACGTAGTAACGCGCTATCAGGCCGCCGAGGCTGTGCCCGACGACATCCACCTGCTCGGCCCCGGTGCGTTCGCAGACCTCCTCGATGTGCCGGCCGAACGACTCGGCCGCGGCGCGTATGTCGCAGGTCAGTGGCGAGTAGTTGAGCGACTCGATCTGCTGCCTGCCGTGCTGGGCGAGACTGCGGCGCAGCAGGACGAAGACCGAGCGGTTGTCGATGAAGCCGTGCAGCAGGACGACCGGGGGCTTGGCCTCCCTGGGCAGTTGGGCGGCGCCGTCAGGCGGCAGTGCGGGGGCGGGGACCCGTCGCTCCTGTGTGATGCCGGAGGGATAGAGGAGGAGATGCCCGGCCAGGATCGCGATCTCCAGGGCGGTGGCCTTCAGCAGCGCCACGGAGAGTCCCGCCAGCCGGCTGGGCAGCAGGCGCCGGCAGGACGGAAGAAAGGGCAGAGCGACCCCGGTGACCTTCATGGCCGACCTCCTGTCGGCACGCGGGAGGACGACCGCCCCCCGGGTGCCCTCGTGGAAAGCAACTGCGAAGACGGCCGGCGACAACCGCGTGAGCTCCGTGAGCCGCGGGGACGGAGCGCGACGTGGGGCCGGTGTGACGTCAGTGCTGCGACGGGACTCCCCGTCGCAGCGACGACGAAGCTCCCCGCTGGTGCGCCGTGCCTGCCCTGCGTGCTGTGCGTGCCCTGCGTGTCCCGCGTGTCCTCGCCGAAGTGCCGTACCGCCGCTGTGCGTGCTGGGCGAAGCGGCGGTACGGCGACCTCGTCGCGGCTCCCCTTGCGCTTGGTTCCGCCGCGGCCTGAGCACCGAACAAGCGTGCGGCGCTCAGGCCGCGAAAGCTCGGAACGGTGCGCGGCGAACGTGTCCCACCGTGTGATTTCCCCCTCGCTCCACGCCGCGAAACTGCCGGTGGCGGGATGCTGGAGATAACGTTCGTTCACTTGCCCGGACGGTTCGGAGCGGGGTGTCCGTGCGGTGCGGCGTGTACGGCGCGCGTGATGTGTGCGGTACTTGTCGGGACGGATGGATGTAGTCGCTTCATGGAGGCAGTGATGGGTGTGGCAGCCGGTCCGATCCGCGTGGTGGTGGCCAAGCCGGGGCTCGACGGTCACGATCGCGGGGCCAAGGTGATCGCGCGGGCCCTGCGCGACGCCGGTATGGAGGTCATCTACACCGGACTCCACCAGACTCCGGAGCAGATCGTGGACACCGCGATCCAGGAGGACGCCGACGCGATCGGGCTCTCCATCCTCTCCGGCGCGCACAACACGCTCTTCGCGGCGGTGATCGACCTGCTGAAGGAACGGGACGCGGAGGACATCCTGGTGTTCGGCGGCGGAATCATCCCCGAGGCGGACATTCCGCTGCTGAAGGAGAAGGGCGTCGCGGAGATCTTCACGCCCGGTGCGACAACGGCGTCGATCGTGGACTGGGTCCGCGCGAACGTACGCCAGCCGGCTGGGGCGTAGGCGCCGTCGCGACCACAGGTCGGCGGTGGGCGGTGCGGCAGGGCCGTGGCCGGCAAGGGCGGCGGGCCCGGGGCCGACCGGGCCCACCGCGCGTGTGCGGCCGGCGCCCCCGCTGTGGCCGGCCGGGGTTGGTGGCGTACCGGATTCCCTGCCGCTCGTCGCCACCGGAGGGCGACCGGCGGGTGGCCGGCACCTCGTCTCGCCGGTCAGGCCGCCGCGGACGCCGTTGGAGGCGCCGGAAGGAGCTACGGCGCTCGCAGCTCCTCGGTCATCGCAGCGCGCAGGCGCAGCGTCGTGGACAGACGCAGGAAGGACTCCGCCCAGTAGCCGCCGGCGCCGGGTGACGCGTTCTCCGGTTCGTCCGGTACGGCCAGCAGCGCGTCGAGACGGCCGGCTTCGGAGGGGTCCAGGCAGCGCTCGGCCAGGCCCATGACTCCGCTGAAACTCCATGGATAACTCCCCGCGTCCCGAGCGATGTTGAGCGCGTCCACCACAGCCCGGCCGAGTGGCGCCGCCCACGGCACCGCGCACACCCCGAGCAGTTGGAAGGCCTCGGACAAGCCGTGCGTCGCGATGAAACCGGCGACCCACCCGGCCCGCTCATCGGCGTCCAGCGTGCCGAGCAGCTTGGCGCGTTCGGCCAGGGACACCGCGCCCGGACCGCCCGCCTCCGGTGCCGACGGCTCTCCCAGCAGTGCGCGCGACCACTCGGCGTCCTGCTGACGCACCGCGGCCCGGCACCACGCCGCGTGCAGTTCGCCCTGCCAGTCGTCCGCCACCGGCAGCGCCACGATCTCCCGGGGCGTCCGCCCACCCAGCCGTCGCGACCAGGTCCCGAGCGGTGCCGCCTCCACCAACTGGCCGAACCACCACGACCGCTCGCCCCGGCCCGCGGGCGCCTTCGCCACGACACCGTCGCGCTCCATGCCCGGATCGCACTCGTGCGGCGCCTCGACGACGATGGCCGGCGTGCTCTGGGTACGGTCGACCGCCACGCACGCCTCGGCCCTGACCGCCATCCGCGCGGCGAGCGCCGAACCGGGCAGCGCCGACAGGAGCTCCGCAGCCGTCGCCCGGACGTTGCGGCTGCGGTCGGCCAGGGCTTGTTCCAGGAACGGCTCGTCGCCGGGTCCCAGACCCGAGCGCAGGGAGTCGAGGAACATCAGCCGGTCCTCGGCCCGCTCCGTCGCCCATGTCGTCTCCAGCAGATCCCGCGCGGCGGACGGTTCGCGGGAGCGCAGGGCGGTCAGGAGGGCGACCCGTTCGGCGAACAGGCCCTCCTGCCACAACCGCCGGATCCTGTCCGCGTCCTCGAGGCGCGGCAGGGCCGCTCCACCGCCCGGCGCCGAGCGCAGGGCGAACCGCCAGTCCTGGTTCAGCCGCGCCAGCCACAGGGCCCGTGGACCCGCGAACTCCAGCACCGCCGGGCGCAGGTCCGTACGTCCCCGGGCCGCGTCCAGCAGCGCGGGCAGGACCTGCGGGGGCGGCGCGAAACCACGGGCGTTCGCCGTCGCGAGCCACTGCGGCAGCAGCTCCATCAGGTCGGGCGCGGCGCCCCGGCGTCCGCCGCCGGACGCGCCGGGGCGGTCGGCCAGCAGCATCGCCAGTCTGCGGGCGGCCGCCTCGGGCAGCGGCGGCCGCGGATCCTCCGGAGCCGGTTGCGGACGCTCCGCGGCCCGTGCCGGGCGCAGACCGGCGCGTCGTCGTACGGTCTCCACGGCCGCCGCGTCCAGCAGCGCGACCGGCGCCTCCGGCCCTGGCCCGGCGCCCGGAGTGGGGCGCCGGTCCGTGCCCAGCAGTGCCGTGGTGACCAGCCCCTCCCAGGCGCCCGCGGCGGGCGCGTCCACAGGAGCGGAAGTCCTGTTCATGCGGGTCCTTTCCACGGGACACCCGGGGGTGGTTGAAGACTCACCCTGATCGGTTGTCCCGTGTTGCCTGAAAAATGCGTGGATTCGTGAGAAGGACGAGTTGGGGCGGAGGCGCGGGACCGCCGCCTGCTCAGCACAACGCCACCGCCTCGCCCGGGCCGTCGGGCCAGGCCGTCAGCGGGGTGAAGCCCTGGTGGCCGCATTCGCCGAAGACCCTGACCGGGGCGCCGCCCGACAGGGCGACGAGCCGCCACAGACCGGGCCGGGAACGCGCGGCGGGGGTGAGCGGAAGCGCCGTGTCCTCGTCGGCGTCCGCAAGCTGCCACGAGTCGCCGTCGGGGATGGGGACGACCCGGTCCAGCGTCACCGGGACGGACTCCAGCCATGGATCGTCGCGCAGGGCGTCGCCGTAACGAGCCGCCGCCCGGGACGTCGTCACCCCCGGCGGACGTGTCTCCGCCGGCGCGGGCGGGGCGAACTGTTCGCCCAGGGCCACCCGCGGCTGCCCCGCGCCCGGATAGGAGGACACCTCCGCATCCAGGGTCAGCCCCACCGGCAGCGCCAGCTCCGGGGCCCGGCCGGCCGCGCCGTAGGAGAGGAGCAGCACCGTGCGTCGGGAGTCGGCGCCGTAGAGCCAGATCCGGCGGGTCGTCAGGCGAGCGTCCGTCGTGTCGTACTGGGCGAGCACCTGCCAGCGGTCCCGCACCGGCGGGCCGTCCGCGGAGGCCGGCAGGCCGATCCGGGAACGGACCGTGGCGGCGAGCCCGTCCGGCAGCCGCTCGCGGCGCAACCAGCCCTGGCCGAGCAGATGCAGCAACGCGCACTCCTCCAGCAGCCGCACCGGCCAGCCCGGCCCCGTGGACGGGATGGCCCCCAGCTCCCGGACCCGGCCGGCGAAGCCCTGTGCCTGGGCGTCGACCATGCGAGCGGCCGTCTCCTCCCAGAGGCCGTAGCCGGACTGCTCCGCGGTCGCCAGACCGCCGCGCAACAGATCGGCCAGACGCTGCTCGAGCTCCACCGCACCCGCCGTGACCCGCTCGGCCCGGCGCTCCGCCCGGCGCCGCGCCGCCTCCGGATCAGCGGACCCGGACGGCGCACCCGGGCTGCCCCCGGCCCTCTTCTCCCCGGCGCGCTCCCGCCGGCCCGTTATCCACTGCGCGGCCCACTCCGGTGCCTCCCCCTTCGGCACCGCTCCCTCGCCGCCCGCCCAGAGCAACAGCAGCCCGAGAGCGTGCTTGCACGGGAACTTGCGGCTGGGACAACTGCACTTGTACGCGGGCCCGGAGGCGTCCGCGATGTCGACGACCGTCTGATACGGCTTGCTTCCGCTGCCCTTGCACAGCCCCCACACCGTCCCCTCGTCGGAACTCCCCGCCTCGGACCACGGCCCCGCCGCGCCGAGTTTGCTTCCGGCTTTGCGTGATGCGGCGTCAGGCGCCAGTGCCAGCACCTGGTCCGCGGTCCAGCGCACCCCCTGCTGAGTCATGCCACCGAAGGTAGATCCCACCACTGACAATCGGGTCCGCGAGCGGTCTCGGCGGGGCGTTTGCGCAGGTCGGAACGGATTGTCAGTGGCGTGGTGCAACGTGGACGCCAGATCCGAACCGGCCGAGCTGGAGGGGGACCTTGCCATGACTGTGTCCGTTGAGCCGACCACCGCCCAAGCGGGGGAGACGGAGTCGGACCAGGCGTTGCGACCGCACGCCGAGGACGCCTTCGCCCACGAACTCGCCGCGCTGGCCGCGCAGGACGACCGTCCGCGCCCGGCCCGCTGGAGGCTGTCGCCGTGGGCCGTCGCGACGTACCTGCTCGGTGGCGCACTGCCGGACGGCACGGTGATCACACCGAAGTACGTCGGCCCGCGCCGTATCGTCGAGGTCGCCGTCACCACGCTCGCCACCGACCGCGCTCTGCTCCTGCTCGGCGTCCCCGGCACGGCGAAGACCTGGGTGTCCGAGCACCTGGCCGCAGCGGTCAGCGGCGACTCCACGCTGCTGGTGCAGGGCACCGCCGGCACACCCGAGGAGGCCATCCGCTACGGCTGGAACTACGCGCAGCTGCTCGCCCACGGCCCGAGCCGTGACGCCCTCGTGCCCAGCCCGGTCATGCGGGCCATGGCCGAGGGCATGACGGCCCGCGTCGAGGAGCTGACCCGCATCCCGGCCGACGTGCAGGACACGCTCATCACGATCCTGTCCGAGAAGACGCTGCCGATACCGGAGCTGGGTCAGGAGGTCCAGGCGGTGCGCGGCTTCAACCTGATCGCCACGGCCAACGACCGGGACCGCGGCGTCAACGACCTCTCCAGCGCCCTGCGCCGCCGATTCAACACGGTCGTGCTGCCGCTGCCCGAGAGCCCGGAGGCCGAGGTCGACATCGTCTCGCGCCGTGTCGACCAGATCGGCCGCTCCCTCGACCTGCCGGCCGCGCCCGACGGTCTCGACGAGATCCGCCGAGTCGTCACGGTCTTCCGCGAGTTGCGCGACGGGATCACGGCCGACGGGCGCACGAAGCTGAAGTCGCCCAGCGGCACGCTGTCCACGGCCGAGGCGATCTCCGTCGTCACCAACGGACTCGCCCTGGCGGCCCACTTCGGCGACGGCGTGCTGCGGCCGGGCGACGTCGCCGCGGGCATCCTCGGCGCGGTGGTCCGCGAACCGGCGGCGGACCGCGTCATCTGGCAGGAGTACCTGGAGACGGTCGTCCGTGAGCGGGACGGCTGGAAGGACTTCTACCGGGCCTGCCGGGAGGTGAGCGTGTGAGCGATACGGGGCCGGGGGCTCTGGGCGGCGGGACGGTGGCCGCTCACGGTCTCTGCTGGGACGTCGAGGCTGAGAGGGGGATGAAGTGACGGGCGTGACAAGCGTTGTGGGCCGGGGGGCCGGGGCAGGGCCGTTGTTGCTCGGGGTGCGGCATCACGGGCCGGGCTCCGCGCGAGCCGTGCGGGCGGCGCTGGAGGAAGCCCGGCCGCGGGTCGTGCTGATCGAGGGGCCGCCGGAGGCCGATGCCCTGATCCCGCTCGCCGCCGACGAGGAGATGCGGCCACCGGTGGCGCTGCTCGCCCACGCCGTGGACGAACCCGGACGCTCGGCTTTCTGGCCGTTGGCCGAGTTCTCCCCCGAGTGGGTCGCCATCCGCTGGGCCCAGGACCACGGTGTCCCGGCCCGCTTCATCGACCTGCCGGCCACGCACACGCTGGCCTGGGGGAGCCGGGAGGGCGAGGCGGGCGTGGCGGACGAACGCCCCCTGGACACCGGGACCGCCGGGGATTCCCCGCCCGTGCCGGACCCCGGCCCGGATTCCGGTCCGGGCCCCGATTCCGCCGACGTGCGGATCGACCCGCTCGGTGTGCTCGCCGAGGCCGCCGGTTACGACGACCCGGAGCGTTGGTGGGAGGACGTCGTGGAGCATCGCGGCGCGGGGAAGGGGGACGCGCTCGCGCCGTTCACCGTGCTCGAGGAGGCCATGGGGGCGCTGCGGGAGACCTACGGCAGCGGGGGACACGACCGTGACCTGGTGCGGGAGGCGTACATGCGGCTCCAGGTACGGACCGCGCAGCGGGAGTTCGAGGACGGCGTGGCCGTCGTGTGCGGGGCCTGGCACGTGCCCGCGCTGCGGCGGAAGACGACCGTCGCCGCGGACAAGGCGCTGCTGAAGGGGCTGGCCAAGGTCAAGACGGACATGACCTGGGTCCCGTGGACCCACCGCCGGCTGTCGAGGTTCAGCGGATACGGCGCGGGCATCGAGTCGCCGGGCTGGTACGGGCACTTGTTCAGCGCCCCGGACCGGCCGGTCGAGCGGTGGATGACCAAGGTGGCGGGGCTGTTGCGCGCCGAGGACCGGATCGTCTCCTCCGCGCACGTCATCGAGGCCGTGCGGCTGGCCGAGACGCTCGCCGCGATGCGTGGCCGTCCGCTGCCCGGCCTGAGCGAGACGACCGACGCCGTGCGGGCGGTGATGTGCGACGGCTCGGACGTGCCGCTGGCCCTGGTTCAGGACCGGCTGGTCGTGGGCGACGTGCTGGGGGAGGTGCCGTCGGCGGCGCCGGCGGTTCCGCTGCAGCGGGACCTCGCCCGTCTGCAGCGCCGGCTGCGGCTGAAACCGGAGGCGCTCGAGCGGGAGCTGGAGCTCGACCTGCGTAAGGAGAACGACGCCGCCCGCAGCAGACTGCTGCACCGGCTGCGGCTGCTCGGGATCGCCTGGGGTGAACCGGCCGCCTCACGGGGCAGTACCGGCACGTTCCGGGAGACGTGGCGGCTGCGCTGGGAGCCCGAGCTGTCGGTGCGGGTCGCCGAGGCCGGGGTGTGGGGGACGACCGTACGGACCGCCGCGACCGCCAAGGCCGAGGCGGACGCGGTCGCCGCGCAGCGACTCGACGACGTCACCGCGCTCGCCGAGCGCTGCCTGCTGGCCGAACTGCCCGACGCTCTGCCCACGGTGATGCGGATCCTCGCCGACCGTGCGGCCCTCGACGCGGACATCGGTCACCTCGCCCAGGCGCTGCCGGCCCTGGTCCGCTCCCTGCGCTACGGCGATGTGCGCGGTACGGACACCGGGGCTCTGGCAGAGGTCGCCGCCGGTCTGGCCGAACGGGTCTTCGTCGGCCTCCCGCCCGCATGCGCCGCGCTCGACGCGGACGCGGCGGAGGAGATGCGGGGTCATGTGGACGCCGTGCACGGTGCCGTGGGACTGCTGGGGGACGCCCCCGCGACCGGCCAGGGCCACTTGAGGGGCCGGTGGCGGTCGGTGCTGCGGGTGCTGGGCGCGCGGGACACCGTGCCCGGGGTGATCCGGGGGCGTGCGGTGCGGCTCCTGCTCGACGACGGGGAGCTGGCGCAGGAGGAGGCGGCGCGGCTCATGGGGCTCGTCCTCTCCCCGGGCACGCCGCCCGCGGACGCCGCCGCGTGGATCGAGGGCTTCGTCGGAGGAGGCTCCGGGGGCGGGATGCTCCTGGTGCACGACGAGCGGCTGCTCCGGCTGGTCGACGCGTGGCTGACCGGCGTACCGGCTGAGGCGTTCACGGACGTGCTGCCCCTGCTGCGGCGGACGTTCTCGGCGTACGAGCCCGGCGTGCGCCGCACCCTCGGCGAACTGGTCCGGCGCGGGCCGGGACCGGCGGGCGGGGCGACAGCGGCCGGTTCCGGCATACCCGGCTTCGCGGCCGAGCTCGACCCGGTGCGCGCGGACGCCGTGCTGCCGGTCGTCCGGCTGCTGCTCGGGCTGGACGAAGTGGACCAAGGAAGCGGCGACAACAACCTGGTGGGGGTGACGGGGTGACGACCGAGGGACAGAGGAAACCGGCGGCCGGAGCGGAAGCGGGGAGCACCGTCAGGAACGGACCGCGGGCCGCAGGCCGGCCGAGGACGACCGTGCCGGTGATCCCGCTGTGGGAACGACCGAGCAGGGGAGGACACCGATGACGGCCGAGACGGCCGAGACGGCGGAGACGGACCCGGCACGGGAGCGGTTGCGGCGGTGGCGGCTGGTGCTCGGGGGCGACACGGCGGACGGCACCGGGTGCGCGCTGTCCGGGCAGGACGCGGCCATGGACGGGGCCCTCACGGCGCTCTACGGAAAAGGGGAGAAGCCGCGGACGGGCCGGGAGCGTTCGGCGGGGCTCGGGGCCTCGGCCCCGTCCGTGGCGCGCTGGCTCGGGGACATCCGGAGGTACTTCCCGTCCTCCGTCGTGCAGGTCATGCAGCGCGACGCCATCGACCGGCTCGGTCTCGCCACGCTGCTGCTGGAGCCGGAGATGCTGGAGGCGGTGGAGGCCGACGTGCACCTCGTCGGCACCCTGCTGTCGCTCAACAAGGCCATGCCCGAAACGACGAAGGAGACGGCACGGGCCGTGGTGCGCAAGGTCGTCGAGGACCTCGAGAAGCGGCTCGCCACCCGCACCCGGGCCACCCTCACCGGCGCGCTGGACCGCAGCGCCCGTATCAACCGGCCCCGCCACCACGACATCGACTGGAACCGCACCATCGCGGCCAACCTCAAGCACTACCTGCCCGAATACCGAACGATCGTGCCGGAGCGGCTCATCGGATACGGGCGGGCGTCCCAGTCCACGAAGAAGGAGGTCATCCTCTGTATCGACCAGTCGGGATCCATGGCGGCATCGGTCGTGTACGCCTCGGTGTTCGGAGCGGTACTCGCCTCGATGCGGACGATCTCCACGCGACTCGTCGTCTTCGACACGGCGGTCGTCGACCTCACCGACCAGCTCGACGACCCCGTCGACGTCCTCTTCGGAACGCAGTTGGGCGGTGGCACGGACATCAACCGGGCACTCGCCTACTGCCAGTCGCAGATCACCCGGCCGGCGGAGACGGTGGTCGTGCTGATCAGCGACCTCTATGAAGGGGGCATACGGAACGAGATGCTCAAGCGGGTCTCGGCGATGAAGACCTCGGGGGTGCAGTTCGTGACGCTGCTGGCGCTCTCGGACGAAGGGGCGCCGGCGTACGACAGGGAGCACGCTGCCGCGCTGGCCGCGCTGGGGGCACCCGCCTTCGCCTGTACGCCCGACCTCTTCCCGGAGGTGATGGCGGCGGCGATCGAGAAGCGTCCGCTGCCGATACCTGATGCCGCGTGACGTGACGTGACGTGACGTGGCGTTGCGAGGTAACGGATGTGACGGTCCATCGGTTGGCAAGGGCTTGCACAACCTCCGCACTCCCGTGGAGGATCGGCGCCTGATCGCCGACTCGTTGCTCGTGACGTGTGGAGTGTTCCGCAGTTGTTCCGTCGCACGGGAGGAATCTCCCGCTCTTGATGTGGTCAGCAGCCCTGTCCGGTGCCGCCGTGCGCATGCTGCGCACGGCGGCCGGGCGGCGTGCGCTCCAAGGAGCGCTGCTGATGGGCGGGGTGCTCGTCATCGGGCTGCTGTGCGGAGGGCGGGCCTTCGCGGCGGATGACGTGCGGGGGCTCACGGACAGCAGGGTGGCGCGGACCGTCGGCGATGAGCGGCCCCTGGTCCGGCCCGACGCGCGCATCCCTGCCATCCGGACTGAACCGGCAGATCCTCCTTCCGCGTCCGTGGGCAACCGCGGTCACATTGCGGGAGCCATGGGGAAACGGCTTATGCGGGTGGCCGGTGATGCCCACGGTGCCCATGATGGCCACGGTGAGGCCGGTGAGGCCGTGAGCAAGTGGCTGGAGGGTGCGCGGGCGAACGAGCCGTCGCCGGCTTCGCCGCCGCTGCCCAAGCAGCCCACGCATCCAGCCTCTCCCGGATCGCTGACGGGACTGCCGGAGCCGGCAGTCCCGTCAGGATCGCCGGCGTTGCCGAAGCCGCCGGTGCTGGCCGAGTCGCCGGCGTTGCCCAAGCTCCCGGTTCCGTCCACCCTGCCGACGTCGCCCAAGCTCCCGGTTCTCCCCGAACTCCCCCCGCTGTCCGGCGTTCTGCCCCCGCTCACCGAGGTCGTCGGCGGCCGGTCGGGAACGCCCGCGCTTCCCGGTCTGCCCAGCCGCCCCGCCCTCCCGGACCATCCGCTCCCCGCCCCGGTCACGGACGAGCCCGCGGCCCCGGGCGAGGTGACGACACCGTCGGCCGACGCGTCTGCCACGGCTGTCCGGACCGAGCGCACTGCCGCCGCGACGGCCGCGGTGGCACACGGCGGCGACGAGTACCGTCGTCCCGCCCGCGCCGACCACGTACTCCCCTCGAGCCGCCCGGACGGCGACAGACGTGCACAGCACGCCGCCCGATCCGCCGCCCGCGCCGGATCCATCCCGGGCGCCCCCGCGCACCCCGGTCGCCCCGACGGCACGCTCGGCCACCGCGCCACGGCCGACAACGGCACCCCACGCCACGGCGACGCGCACGCGGTCACTGGGAGCCTTCGGATGCCGCTGAGGCTCGTGCCCGACGCCGCGGCCCGTTCCCACGCGGCCGGAGCCCGGGAACGTCACCGGGACATCCCCCTCCTCCCCGGCTAGTCCAGGCGGCGCCGCGCCCGGCAACGGCAGAACCACTGGTTCACCAGCGCAGGGCGCCCTCACCCCCACCGACTCCGCGAGGCATCGGCCCCGGGCGGTCGAAAGCCGTCGGTCGTCCGAGGTTCGGAAGCCCCGTGGACGGGTCGGTTGGTCCCCATTGGGGTGGGGACCCACCGACTCACACCCCGGAGAGCCAGACGCTGAACAGGGCCACCGCGCCCCTCCGCGGGTGTCAGGCGGGCCTCACCGGGTCAACCCCAGCCCGGTGAGGCCCCTCACCCCAGGCACGCCGTGCCGGAGAGCGCGGCATCATGTGACAGGTATCACCGCTCAGGTGTGACCCTCGATTTAGAGCGGCTCCGCAAGCGGGGATAACCTGCGAGACGGACATGCCGCGCGCTCGGACACCGTGTGCGCCTCCCTTGTGACACATGCGGACGTCACGTTGCCCTTCGCGGCACGCCCACGCATCCAACGAACCGCGATCACTGATAGGGACGGAAGCGCGTGGACCTGTTCGAGTACCAGGCGAGGGACCTCTTCGCCAAGCACGATGTACCGGTGCTGGCCGGTGAAGTCATCGACACGCCTGAGGCGGCCCGCGCAGCCACCGAGCGCCTCGGTGGCAAGTCCGTCGTCAAGGCCCAGGTGAAGGTCGGCGGCCGTGGCAAGGCCGGTGGCGTGAAGCTCGCCGCCACCCCGGACGAGGCAGTCGCCCGGGCGACGGACATCCTCGGCATGGACATCAAGGGCCACACGGTCCACAAGGTGATGATCGCCGAGACGGCTCCGGAGATCCTGGAGGAGTACTACGTCTCCTTCCTGCTGGACCGCGCCAACCGCACCTTCCTCTCCATCGCCTCCGTCGAGGGCGGCATGGAGATCGAGGAGGTGGCCGCCACCCGCCCGGAGGCCGTCGCCAAGATCGCCATCGACGCCATCGACGGTGTCGACAAGGCCAAGGCCGAGGAGATCGTCGCCGCCGCCAAGTTCCCGGCCGAGGTCGCGGACAAGGTCGCCGACGTCCTGGTGAAGCTGTGGGAGGTCTTCGTCAAGGAGGACGCCCTCCTGGTCGAGGTGAACCCGCTGGCCAAGGTCGCCTCCGGTGACGTCATCGCCCTCGACGGCAAGGTGTCGCTCGACGAGAACGCCGAGTTCCGCCACCCGGACTTCGAGGAGCTCCACGACAAGGCCGCCGCCAACCCGCTCGAGGCGGCCGCCAAGGCCAAGGGCCTGAACTACGTGAAGCTCGAGGGCGAGGTCGGCATCATCGGCAACGGCGCGGGTCTCGTGATGAGCACCCTGGACGTCGTCGCGTACGCCGGTGAGGCCCACAAGGGCGTCAAGCCCGCCAACTTCCTCGACATCGGCGGCGGCGCCTCCGCCGAGGTCATGGCGAACGGCCTGGAGATCATCCTCGGCGACCCGGACGTCAAGTCCGTCTTCGTCAACGTCTTCGGCGGCATCACCGCCTGCGACGCCGTCGCCAACGGCATCGTGCAGGCCCTGGAGCTCCTCGAGAGCAAGGGCGAGGAGGTCACCAAGCCGCTGGTCGTCCGTCTCGACGGCAACAACGCCGAGCTCGGCCGCCAGATCCTGGACGACCGCAACCACCCGCTCGTGCAGCGCGTGGACACCATGGACGGCGCGGCCGACAAGGCCGCCGAGCTGGCTGCTGCCGCGAAGTAAGGGACGAGGTCACAGAACACCATGGCTATCTTCCTCACCAAGGAATCCAAGGTCATCGTCCAGGGCATGACCGGCTCCGAGGGCCAGAAGCACACCAAGCGCATGCTGGCTTCCGGCACCAACATCGTCGGTGGCGTGAACCCCCGCAAGGCGGGCACCAGCGTCGACTTCGACGGCACCGAGGTACCCGTCTTCGGCTCCGTCAAGGAGGCCATCGAGAAGACCGGCGCCGACGTCTCGGTCATCTTCGTCCCGGAGAAGTTCACCAAGGACGCGGTCGTCGAGGCCATCGACGCCGAGATCCCGCTGGCGGTCGTCATCACCGAGGGCATCGCGGTGCACGACACGGCGTCCTTCTGGGCCTACGCCGGCAAGAAGGGCAACAAGACCCGCATCATCGGCCCGAACTGCCCCGGCCTGATCACCCCCGGCCAGTCGAACGCCGGCATCATCCCGGCCGACATCACCAAGCCGGGCCGTATCGGCCTGGTCTCGAAGTCCGGCACGCTGACGTACCAGATGATGTACGAGCTGCGTGACATCGGCTTCTCGACCTGCGTCGGCATCGGCGGTGACCCGATCATCGGCACCACCCACATCGACGCCCTGAAGGCCTTCCAGGACGACCCCGACACCGACCTGATCGTCATGATCGGCGAGATCGGCGGCGACGCCGAGGAGCGGGCCGCGGCCTTCATCAAGGAGAACGTGACCAAGCCGGTCGTCGGCTACGTCGCGGGCTTCACCGCCCCCGAGGGCAAGACCATGGGCCACGCCGGCGCCATCGTCTCCGGCTCCTCCGGCACCGCCCAGGCCAAGAAGGAGGCCCTCGAGGCCGCCGGCGTCAAGGTCGGCAAGACGCCGACCGAGACGGCCAAGCTGGCGCGCGCCGTTCTCGGCAGCTGAGCACGGCGTCGCCGGCTCGGCGACTCCTGGCTGACAGTGGGCCCGCCCCCGGCGAGGGGGCGGGCCCACCGCCGTTTCGTGACGTCCGACGTCGTCAGCGAGGCTGCGGCAGCAAGCGGTCCGGCCCGCGCTGCTGCTCCTTGCGCAGCTTCTTCCGCAGCCTCAGCTCCGACTCCGACAGTGGTCCGGGCGCGACCCGCGGGGGCACGCCCCGGACGGTCTCGCCCTCGGGCACCGGGGGCTCGTAGCGGGTCGGGGCGGAGCGCATGGTGAGCGCCGTCGTCCCGATCAGAACGACCGTGAACGCGATGGCGGCCCGGGTCCACAAGCGGGCCCGGCGTTCCCCGCCGCGCCGCACGACCAGCGGGTTGGCGGCCCGTAGCCGTGTGGCGGAGGCCAGTTCGACCAGCCTCCAGTGGAGCACCTCCGGGTCCGCCAGCTCCGGCAGCCGCTCGGCGACCGCCTCACGGGCGTGCATCAGCCGGTTGGCGGCCGCGCGGGTGCTCGCCTCCGTCTCCGCCGCGGTCTCCGGCAGCCCGAGACCGACTCCGTCGTACAGCAGCAGGGTGCGGCGGTACGAGGGCGGGAGCGTCAGCAGGGCGTCCATCAGCGCACGGTCGGACGCGTCGGAGGGCGGCGGTTCGGGGTGCCGGTAGCGGGGGCGGAGCCGGTGCCACGGAGAGAGGGCGCAGTCGTACGCCACCGCGCGCACCCACCCCGCCGGGTCGGGGTCGCAAGCCACCTCGGGCCACCGCTGCCAGGCGGTGTGGAAGGCCCGTTCGACCGACTCCCGGGCCAGCTCACGACGGCCCGTCAGCAGGTAGGTCTGGCGGACGAGGGCGGGGGCGCAGAAGGAGTACAACGCGTCGAAGGCCTGATCAGGCGTCAGGGCACCGGTGATGTGGTCCCGTTCGGCGAGCGCGGTGCGGCCGGCTCCGCGCCTGGTGCGCCATCGTGCCACTTCGTCGGAGGCGGCGCCCCACTCCTGGTGGGGCGTCATCTCTGCGGGACTTTCTGCGGGCCTCGACAGAGAGTCCAGCAGCTTCGCGTACTTCTCCGCTCTCCGGCCGCGTGGGGTGGAGCGGCCGGTCTCCCACCCGCGCACCGTCTCGCTGCTGACGCCCACCCGGGAAGCCAGCTGAGCCCGCGTCAGCGAGGCGGCCTCGCGCAGGCGTCGGCGTTCCTCGGGCGGGGGAAGCGGTACGGCGGGGCTCTGCGTCACAGGGCGCCCCTCGGTACGGAAAAGTACATAAACGTATATTGAGCGACACAGCGGTGGTTCGGCTGTTACGACGGGAAAGCGCGTGTCGTTGGGAGCATGGTGGTCGTGATCGAGATGACCGCTCGCCGTCGTTCGCCGTCGCCCCTCCTCAACCGGCTGCGCGACCGTTCGCCCGGACTGGCCGACGCCCTCGTGGGTGGCGCGGTCGCGGCGGGCCTGGGGCTCGCGTCGTTCGCCGTACCGGTGATGATGCTGTGGATCACCTCGCCGTATCCCGACAGCGGACCCGGCGGGGCCCTGCACGTGGCGGCGGCGCTGTGGCTCCTGGCGCACGGAGCCGAGCTGGTCCGCACCGACACGCTCTCCGGCGTGCCCGCCCCCGTGGGCGTACCGCCCCTGCTGCTCCTGGCACTGCCGGTCTGGCTGCTGCACCGGGCGGCCCGGGACACGGCGGACGGCGGGCCGGGGGACGGCGACAAGGGCTTCGAAGAGGAGGTCGAGGTCGTCGACGTGGTCGCGGGGCCGGCACCGGCCTCCGCCCGTACGGCGTGGGCGGGCGTCGTCCTCGGCTATCTCGCCGTCGCCGCGCCCGCCGCCCTGTACGCCGCCGGCGGCCCGCTGCGGCCGTCGTGGGTGTGGGTGGGGGTGTGGGTGCCGCTGGTCGCCGTCGTGGCGGCGGGGGCGGGTGTGTGGGCGGCGTACGGCCGTCCGGGCGGGCCGCTGCGGCGACTGCTGGACGTGCTGCCGGTGGGTGTACGGCCGCTGCTCCTCGGCCCGGACGGACGCCCCGGTGTCGCCACCCGGGCCGCGGCGGCCGGGCTCGCCGTGTTCCTCGGGGGCGGCGCTCTGCTGGTGGCCGTGTCGCTGGTGGGCCACGGTGCGACGGCCCACGAGGCTTTGCTCCGGCTGACGGAGGGCTGGTCGGGGCGGTTCGCGGTACTGCTGTTGTGTGCGGCCCTGGTGCCGAACGCGGCGGTGTGGGGCGCCGCCTACGCCCTCGGGCCCGGATTCGCCCTCGGTGCCGGGCACGTCGTCAGCCCTCTGTCCTCCGCACCGGCCCTGTTCCTGCCACCGTTTCCGCTGCTGGCGGCGGTGCCGGAGGCGGGTGAGGGGCGGCCGGTGCACTGGATGGCCGGAGTCGTGCCGGTGATCGCCGGGGTGGTGGTCGGCCGGGTCGTGGCGCGGGGAGCGGTCCTGGGGGAGCGCGGTGGGACGAGCCCGGGCCGCGGGCGGGGCGTCGTCTGGTCGGCGGGGCGCACCGCCCGTGCGGCCGCAGTGGCCGCGGTCCTGTGCGCGGCCCTGCTCACCGGTCTCGCCGCACTCTCGGGCGGCCCGCTCGGGGGCGCCGCACTGGCCCGCTTCGGACCGGTGTGGTGGCAGGTGGGGGCGGCGGCGCTGGCCTGGCTGCTGCTGGTGGCCGTCCCGACCGCGGTGGCCGTACGGGCCTGGCGGTGCCGGACGCCCGGGGTGGAGGGGTCGGCGGCCGGCAGGCAGCGGGAGCAGACGCCAGAAAAGAGGGCCCACCAGGGCCGGCGGCCGCGGAAGGGCTCAGGACTCGGCCACGGCTGGTTCACGCGCACCGGGCTCGCCCGGGCCGGCGAGACCGGCGCCTCGCGTACCGGGCGGGGTGCGAAAACGACGACCTCGAACGCCGCGCCGGACGAACCCTACGTCCCCTTCGCCCCCCTCGACCACGACGTCCTGTACGGCCACCGGGACCGGGACGACACCGGGTACGAACCGTACGACTTCCTGCCGACCGTCCCGCCCGGCGAGCCCCATGACGTCCCGCCGGACACCGAGGAACACCGGTGGAACGACTCAACAATCCGCCCGGACAGCACCCTGAATCCGGACGGCCCGTGAGGCAGCAGCGGGAACCGTCAGCCGTTCTTCCCCAGGAACCCCCGCAGCTCCTTCGGCAGAAGATCCGTGCAGGACTGCTTGGCCTGGTTGGTGAGGGCGTCGTTCATGCACGTGTAGTAGTCGCGGTAGACCAGCTGCGCCGTGAAGGTCGCGGCGACCAGGGTGATCGCCAGGGACGCCGTGACCAGGCCGCTCACCGCAGCCGTCGTCGGAGGGCGGCCCGGCTGCTCGGGGGCCGGGGAGTCGGGGTCGGCCCTGCGGGGCTTGGCGCGCAGGGAGCTGATGCCCCAGTAGAGGGCGAGCGCGCCGAGCAGCAGTGCCACGTAGGGCCAGCTGAAGAGGGCGAAGAAGAAGGCCCACATGCCCGACAGCAGGGCGTAGCGCGCGCGGCGCTGCGCGGGGTCCGCGGGGTCCCAGCGCGGGTTCTGGCCGCCCTTGGGGCCGCCCTGTCCCTGGGGGCCGCCGCGGGGGCGCTCGCCGAAGCCGCCGGGGGAGCGGCCGGGCTGCCGGTCGCTCCACTGACTGCCCCACGGAGAGCGGTCGCGCTCGTCGTCGTTCTGGGAGTCGTCGCCCGACGGGTGCCGTGGTTGCCAGGGCCGGTCCGGGGTGCCCTCGGGCGGCGGGGCGAAGGGGTTGTCGTCCTGGGATCCGCCAGTCCGCCCGTCACCGCCCGAAGGCGCGTCGGGCGGTGAGCTGGGGCGCTCCCGCAGCAGCACGCTGCCGCGCTCCCCTCCCTGTGCCGACAGCGGGGGGAACGTGAGGAGTCGCAGGCTGCGGTCCGGCATCAAGTGAGCGTCTTCCCGTTGGTGAGTAGGACTGAGCTGAGTGGGACTGAGTGGACAGGACTGCACGGTGTCGGATTCCGGGTCCGTCATCTCCTGAACGCACCACGTCCGGACGGCGTTCCCGAACCGGCACCGCCCAGACGCTACCTTCCGGCCACGCCCCCGTCCCGTGGGGGCCGCCCGGTGTGCCGGTATCGTTGCTGACGGTCGACCGGTTCGTAGGCTTCCCCGTATCCGGGGGCGCGAAGCATTCGTATGAATGCACAAAACGCCAGGGGTCGGCCGCCTGGACACAAGCTTCCCCGAGAAAGGCCCACCACCGTGGCCGCCAAGCCCGTGGCCCCGCGCGCCAAGCGCCTCGTCGTGCTGGTCTCCGGATCCGGCACCAACCTGCAGGCGCTGCTCGACGAGATCGCCGCCGTCGGCGCGCAGGCGTACGGGGCCGAGGTCGTGGCCGTCGGCGCCGACCGCGAGGGCATCGAGGGACTGGCCCGCGCCGAGCGCGCCGGACTGCCGACCTTCGTCTGCAAGGTCAAGGACCACGGCAGCCGCGAGGAGTGGGACGCCGCGCTCGCCGAGGCCGTCGCCGCGTTCGAGCCCGACCTCGTGGTCTCCGCCGGGTTCATGAAGATCGTCGGCAAGGAGTTCCTCGCGCGGTTCGGCGGACGGTTCGTCAACACCCACCCCGCCCTGCTGCCCAGTTTCCCGGGGGCCCACGGCGTGCGGGACGCGCTCGCGTACGGCGCCAAGGTCACCGGCTGCACCGTCCACTTCGTCGACGACGGCGTCGACACCGGACCGATCATCGCGCAGGGCGTGGTGGAGGTCCGGGACGAGGACGACGAGAGCGCTCTGCACGAGCGCATCAAGGAAGTCGAGCGAAGGCTGCTCGTCGAGGTCGTGGGGCGGCTCGCCCGCAACGGCTATCGCATTGAGGGACGAAAGGTAGTTATCCAGTGACCGCCGAGAGCAACAAGCGGCCCCTTCGCCGGGCGCTCGTCAGCGTCTACGACAAGACCGGGCTCGAGGAGCTCGCGCGCGGGCTCCACGAGGCCGGGGTCGAGCTCGTCTCCACCGGTTCCACGGCCGCGAAGATCGCCGCTGCCGGCGTCCCCGTCACCAAGGTCGAGGAGCTCACCGGCTTCCCCGAGTGCCTGGACGGCCGCGTCAAGACCCTGCACCCCCGGGTCCACGCCGGCATCCTCGCCGACCTGCGCCTGGAGGACCACCAGCGGCAGCTCGCCGAGCTGGGTGTCGAGCCGTTCGACCTCGTCGTGGTCAACCTCTACCCGTTCCGCGAGACCGTCGCCTCCGGCGCCTCGCCCGACGAGTGCGTGGAGCAGATCGACATCGGCGGGCCGTCGATGGTCCGGGCGGCCGCCAAGAACCACCCTTCGGTCGCGGTCGTCACCAGCCCGGCCCGGTACGCCGACGTCCTCAAGGCCGTGCAGAGCGGCGGCTTCGACCTCGCCACCCGCAAGCGGCTCGCCGCCGAGGCCTTCCAGCACACGGCCGCCTACGACGTCGCCGTCGCCTCCTGGTTCGCCTCCTCCTACGCGCCGGTCGACGAGTCGCCGTTCCCCGACTTCCTCGGCGCCACCTGGGAGCGCGAGCACACCCTGCGCTACGGCGAGAACCCGCACCAGCCGGCCGCCCTCTACGTCTCGACAGCATCGATGAGCGGCTCCGCCGCGGGCGGCGGCCTCGCCGAGGCCGAGCAGCTGCACGGCAAGGAGATGTCGTACAACAACTACACGGACACGGACGCCGCCCGCCGTGCCGCGTACGACCACGCCGAGCCGGCCGTCGCGATCATCAAGCACGCCAACCCCTGCGGTATCGCGATCGGCGCGGACGTCGCCGAGGCGCACCGCAAGGCGCACGCCTGTGACCCGCTGTCGGCGTTCGGCGGTGTGATCGCCGTCAACCGGCCGGTCAGCAAGGAGATGGCCGAGCAGGTCGCGGAGATCTTCACCGAGGTCATCGTCGCGCCGGACTACGAGGACGGCGCCCTGGAGGCCCTCACCAAGAAGAAGAACATCCGGGTGCTGCGCTGCCCCGACGGGCCCTCCGCCCCGGTCGAGGTCAAGCCGATCGACGGCGGCGCGCTGCTTCAGGTCACCGACCGGCTGCAGGCCGACGGCGACGACCCGGCCAACTGGACGCTGGCGACCGGTGAGGCGCTGAGCGCCGAGGAGCTGGCGGAACTCGCCTTCGCGTGGAAGGCCTGCCGGGCGGTGAAGTCCAACGCGATCCTGCTCGCCAAGGACGGCGCCTCGGTCGGCGTCGGCATGGGCCAGGTCAACCGCGTCGACTCCTGCAAGCTGGCGGTGGAGCGGGCCGGGGAGGAGCGGGCCCGGGGCTCGTACGTCGCGTCCGACGCGTTCTTCCCGTTCCCCGACAACATCGACGTCCTGGGGGCCGCGGGCGTCAAGGCCATCGTGCAGCCCGGCGGTTCGGTCCGTGACGAACTGGTCGTGGAGGCCGCGCAGAAGGCCGGTATCACCATGTACTTCACCGGCACGCGCCACTTCTTCCACTGACGCCGGTGCCGCACGCCGATGCCGTACCGGGGGCGCTCCTGGCGCTTCCGGTACGGCATCACGTCGTCACCGCTTGAGCCGACAAGGTGTCGTTCCCGAACCGGCCGGCGGGCGGGGCGGGTTTCGTAGGGGTCCTGGTGGGTCAGCGTCAGTTCTTGATGACCATCGTGCTCGCGGCCTTGTCGTGCCAGCCCTGCTGGCGGCCCGACTTGTCCCAGAACGGGGACAGATAGACCAGGAGCTGGCCGATGCCGCAGAGGAAGCTGCCGACCATCGGGATGATCCAGCGGATGAACGAGGAGCCCAGGCCGGGCTTCTGGCCGGTGTCCACCTTCACGACGCGCAGGCCGACGGCGAGCTTGCCGAGGGTGGCGCCCACCAGACCGGTCATCAGCCACTCGTAGAGCAGGCCCACGAGCGCGAGGACACCGATCACGGCGCCGAACGAGGCCGCGATGCTCGAGCTGGCGTCGTTGATGCAGGTGTTGTAGTCGGCGGCGGACGGGTCGCAGTCCTGCGCCGCGCCGATGGAACCGGCGACGCCGATGGCGGCCAGGATGAAGTAGATGACGCCGAAGACCACGCCGTCGATCAGGCGGGCGCCCAAGCGTCGGCCCATCGAGGCCACGTTGGGGACGCCGGGCCCGCCCGGGTAGCCGCCCGGCCCCTGGGGGTAGCCGTAGCCCTGCTGCGGCGGCACGCCCTGCGGGGCCTGGGGGTAGCCGTAGCCGGGCTGCCCCTGCGGGGCGCCCTGCTGGGGGTAGCCGTAACCGGGCTGCGGTGCCTGGGGGTAGCCGGGCTGCTGGCCCTGGGGATAACCGGGCTGCTGGCCCTGCGGGGGGCCGTACGGGTTGTTGGGATCGCCGAAACTCATGGCGGTGTTTCCTCCGTTGACGGGGACGACGCGCGGCACGTTCGGAGGAAAGGTTCACTTATGCGGTTCGTCCCCCCGGCACTGCCCGCGGCACTGCGCCGTTCATCGTTCTTTAGGTCCGGCTTATTTGTCCAGCGGCGCTCACTATGTGTTGTGCAAGTGCAACATCGTCGATCATGGATGGATACGGGCCGACTGATGTCCCGGATGCCGCCGGGGCCCCGGATTGGATCCACGGGCAGGTCTCCGCGAGGATGGGTCCCATGACCGCCCAGATTCTCGATGGCAAGGCCACCGCAGCCGCGATCAAGTCCGATCTGACCGCCCGCGTGGCGGCGCTGAAGGAGAAGGGCGTCACGCCCGGCCTCGGCACGATCCTGGTCGGGGACGACCCCGGCAGTCAGAAGTACGTCGCCGGCAAGCACCGCGACTGCGCGCAGGTCGGCATCGCCTCCATCCAGCGCGAGCTGCCCGCCACCGCCACGCAGGAGGAGATCGAGGCGGTCGTGCGCGAGCTGAACGAGGACCCGGCCTGCACGGGTTACATCGTCCAACTGCCGTTGCCCCGGGGCATCGACGAGAACCGCATCCTCGAGCTGATGGACCCGGACAAGGACGCGGACGGACTGCACCCGATGAACCTCGGGCGCCTGGTCCTCAACGAGCCGGCCCCGCTCCCCTGCACCCCCAACGGCGTCCTCACCCTCCTCCGCCAGTACGGCGTGGAGATCAAGGGCGCCGAAGTCGTGGTCGTCGGACGTGGCGTGACCATCGGCCGCCCGATGCCGCTGCTGCTCACGCGCCGCAGCGAGAACGCGACCGTGACCCAGTGCCACACTGGCACGCGCGACCTGTCGGCGCACCTGAAGCGCGCGGACATCATCGTCGCCGCGGCCGGTTCCGCCCATCTGATCCGCGCCGAGGACGTCAAGCCGGGCGCGGCCGTCCTCGACGTCGGTGTCTCCCGCAGTGCCGAGGGCAAGATCGTGGGCGACGTCCATCCCGACGTGGCCGAGGTCGCCGGCTTCATCTCCCCGAACCCCGGCGGGGTCGGCCCGATGACCCGCGCCCAGCTGCTCGTCAACGTGGTCGAGGCGGCGGAGCGCAGTGTCGGCTGAGCGGAACGCCGCGGGCGCCGGGAGCACCCCGGGCGGCCGGAGCACTCCGAGCGCGGCGCAGGGCGCGCAGAGCACGGAGGCCGCCCGGAGCGCCGGGGCCGCGCAGGGAACTCCGAGCACCAGAACCGCGCACGCCGGGACCGCGCAGAGCACCCAGAGCCTCCGGAGCGCTGCCGGTCGCGGGGGCGCTCAGGACGGGCAGGCCGCCTCGGATCCCTCGGATGCCCCCGACGCCCCGGATGGCCCGGACGTCCCGGAGGCCCAGGAGGCCCCCGAGGATCTCACCGTCCGGGATCCCGTCAGCGCTCCCGATGCCGAGGGGCGGCCGCGGCGGGTCACTCGGCGGTTTCCGCTGTTCACCAAGGACACCGCGCGACCCGAGGGCGGTGGCCGGGCGGCGTCCGAGCACGCGCCCGCACCGGCCCGGCAGTGGCCCGTGCTCGCCGTGCTGGGGCTGGTCGGACTCGGGCTGCTGGTGACCGCGTTCGGGCAGTTCCGGATCGGGACGCTGATGATCGGTGTCGCACTGCTGGGCGGTGGCGCGCTGCGCTGGCTGCTTCCGGACGTCGGCATGCTCGCCGTCCGCTCCCGCTTCACGGACATCGTCACGTACGCCGTGCTGGGCCTGGTGATCGTCATGCTGGCGCTGATGGCACAGCCCGAGCCCTGGCTACGGCTCCCGTTCCTGAAGGACACGCTGCACTTCACCGTCACGAACGAATGAGCTAACGGTGGTCCGTCCCCTCCCCCGAGGGAGGACGGACCACCGTCACGCCCCACCCTCGTGGACCGCGAACGTCCTGCTCAACGCCTGTCAGTACGCTGTGGCACGGAAGTGACAGTTCCGGAACGTCCCCTGCCTGATTCCGCACAAAGTGGTGCGACAAGGGGAGTGGCGTGGACAATCGGGACGGTCCAGGGTGTATCGCGCGCGGTCACCACGCTTCTGTGCGCCCCTCGTCAGGGAACTGAGATCCTGAGTGTGCGCATCCCTGTGGGTAGCCAGAACGGGGACTCGGCCAAGGCCGCCGGCGCGCGGGGCGAACAGCGCGGGAAATAACAGCACGAACCGGGGGGAAGAGGGGGGAAGCAATGCCTCGTTGGAAGGCCTTGCCGGATGAGCTCGATCCGCAGATCAGGGAGTTCACCAGCCAGTTGCGCAGGCTCGTGGACCGCAGCGGTCTGAGCATCGCGTCGGTGGCGGACCGCACGGGATACAGCAAGACGTCCTGGGAGCGCTATCTGAACGGCCGGCTGCTCGCGCCCAAGGGCGCGATCGTCGCCCTGGCCGAGGTCACCGGGACCAACCCGGTGCACCTGACCACCATGTGGGAGCTCGCCGAGCGCGCCTGGAGCCGCTCGGAGATGCGGCACGACATGACGATGGAGGCCATACGGATCTCCCAGGCGCGTGCCGCGCTCGGGGAGTTCGGCGGGCAGGACTTCGGCGGCGGCTCGTCCGGCTCCCAGGGAGAGGGCAGATCGGCCTCCGCGGGCGGCGGCAAGCCGGCCCGCCGGATCGGCAGTGCCACGGTCACGCCGGGCATCGCGGGCCCGGCCGGCGTCTCCCCGACGGTGCCACCGCAGCCGACCGCCCCCGAGGTGCAGGACTCCACCACGGGCGGTGCGCGGGAGGACGGCGGCCGGGCCGGCGCGACCGAGGTCAACTCGTGGGGGCTGGCCGGGTACAAGGGCCCGTCGCCCACAGGCCGACGGGATACGGGGTCCGGCAGCGGCTCCGGCAGCGGCACGGGCACCGAGACCGGTTCGGGGCCCAAGACCTCCGCCGGGGCGCCCGGCGGTCCTGCCCCGGCGCGAGGTGCCGGGGCGGGCTCCTACGGCGCTCCGCCGCAGGACGCCGTTCCGGCCGGGGCCTCCGGGGCCTCCGGCGGCTCGGGCGCGCAGCGGCGGACCACGACGTTCCTCGCGGGTGTCGTGGGCGTGCTCGTCGTGATCGCCGGTGCGTTCTACCTCACCGGCGGCGGAGGGGACGACGAGGCCAAGGGCCCCGCCAAGTCCCCGTCGCCGAGCGCCACCACCGACCCGAACCTGCCGCCCGGCGTGAAGTGCAGCGGAGACAGCTGCACCGGCAAGGACGCGGAGGCCATGGGGTGCAGCGGTGACCTGGTGACCACGGCGCGGACGGCGACGGTCGGCGCCACGACGGTCGAAGTCCGCTACAGCGAGACCTGTAAGGCGGCCTGGGGACGCATCACCCAGGCGGCACAGGGCGACGAGGTCCGGATCAGCGCGGGCAAGGCGAAGCAGACCGGCAGCATCACCGAGGCCGGGGACGCGATCGCGTACACCCCGATGGTGGCCGTGAAGAACGCCGCCGACGCCAAGGCCTGCGCGACGCTCGCGGCCGGCGGGCAGGGCTGCACAGGGTAGCCGGAGGAACCCGGCCCGTCCGGTCGGGTGACGAAATCCGGAAGGGGGAGGCATGCCCCCCGGAATCTGGGGCAGGCGGACGGTACCCCCACGGGAGTCCGGCACGGTCGGTATCCCCTCAGGCGGCCGCCTCGTCCCCCTCTCCCGGACGGGCGGCCGCCTCTTGTGCGCACGGGACGCGAGGGGGAACAGGTTGTGGGCTGGGCCACACCGACCTGGCCGTACGGAATCCCGGATGCGCGATAGCCTGACCGCCGGGTCGATCTCTTGATGCCAAGAGATCGATCAAATGTCCGGGGCAGGGACGCCCCTACCGCCAGCTGTCATACGGAGAACGCCATGACCCGCACTCCCGTGAACGTCACCGTCACCGGCGCGGCCGGCCAGATCGGTTACGCCCTGCTCTTCCGCATCGCCTCCGGTCAGCTGCTCGGCGCGGACGTGCCGGTGAAGCTGCGCCTGCTGGAGATCACGCCCGCCCTGAAGGCGGCCGAGGGTACGGCCATGGAGCTGGACGACTGCGCGTTCCCGCTCCTGCAGGGCATCGACATCACGGACGACCCGAACGTCGCCTTCGACGGCACGAACGTGGGCCTGCTCGTCGGCGCCCGGCCCCGCACCAAGGGCATGGAGCGCGGTGACCTGCTGGAGGCCAACGGCGGCATCTTCAAGCCGCAGGGCAAGGCCATCAACGACCACGCCGCGGACGACGTCCGGGTCCTGGTCGTCGGCAACCCGGCCAACACCAACGCCCTCATCGCGCAGGCCGCCGCGCCCGACGTACCGGCCGAGCGGTTCACCGCGATGACCCGCCTGGACCACAACCGCGCCCTGACCCAGCTCGCCAAGAAGACCGGCTCCACGGTCTCCGACATCAAGCGGCTCACCATCTGGGGCAACCACTCCGCCACCCAGTACCCGGACATCTTCCACGCCACGGTCGCCGGCAAGAACGCCGCCGAGGTCGTGAACGACGAGAAGTGGCTGGCCGAGGACTTCATCCCGACCGTCGCCAAGCGCGGCGCCGCCATCATCGAGGCCCGCGGCGCCTCGTCGGCCGCCTCCGCCGCCAACGCCGCCATCGACCACGTCCACACCTGGGTCAACGGCACCGCCGAGGGCGACTGGGTCTCCATGGGCATCCCGTCGGACGGCTCCTACGGCGTCCCGGAGGGCCTGATCTCCTCCTTCCCGGTCACCTGCAAGGACGGCAAGTACGAGATCGTCCAGGGCCTGGAGATCAACGAGTTCTCCCGCGCCCGGATCGACGCGTCCGTCAAGGAGCTCGAGGAGGAGCGCGAGGCGGTCCGCGGTCTCGGCCTGATCTGAGAGTCGTCCGACCGGAGACTCTCCGCGTTCCCGCGCAGGCTCCGTACCGGCCCCGGCCGGTACGGAGCCTGCGGCTTTACCGGGCGCGGACCCTCCGTTTTGCGGGCGGTTTGTCCATGTTTGCCCGCATGTTCAGTGACGCTGCGCACTTTCAGCCATGGATTGCGCATGCAACCGGGCGCCCCGGGCAGGCGAACTCGGTCTCCTGGGTGACACGTCTGTGACACGGGGGCGCTGAACAGGAACGGAAGGGCAATTACCGATCATGGCGGAAAGTACCGAACTTCAGGCGCGTAAAACCATCCACGCGGGAGGAGAATGGCGCGCGGCCGTCTCCGGCGCCACGCGTGAGATTCTCGACCCCGCGGACGCCCTGCCCTTCGCCGTGATCGCGGAGGGTGACGAGAAGGACACCGACCTGGCGGTCGCCGCCGCCCGGCAGGCCTTCGACGAGGGCGAGTGGCCGCGCACCCCCGTCGCCGAGCGGGCCGCGCTGCTGCGCCGCGTCGCCGACCTGCTGGTCCGTGACCGCGAGCGGCTCGGCCGGCTGGAGGCCCAGGACGCGGGCAAGACCGTCGAGGAGGGCCGTGTCGACATCGACTGTGTCGCCGACGCCTTCCGCTACTTCGCCGACCTGGTCGCGGGCGAGGCTCCCGGCCGCGTCGTGGACGCGGGCTCGACCGACATCCACAGCGTCGTCGTGCACGAGCCCGTCGGCGTCTGCGCGATGATCACGCCCTGGAACTACCCGCTGCTCCAGGCCAGCTGGAAGGTGGCCCCGGCCCTCGCGGCCGGCAACACCTTCGTCATCAAGCCGAGCGAGATCACCCCGATGACGACCATCGCGCTGATCGAGCTGCTCGTCGAGGCCGGGCTGCCCGCCGGTGTAGCCAACATCGTCACCGGCCCCGGACACTCGGTCGGCGCCCGGCTCTCCGAGCACCCCGATGTCGACCTGATCTCCTTCACCGGCGGCCTGGTCAGCGGCACCAAGGTGGCCCAGGCCGCCGCGCCCGGCGTCAAGAAGGTCGCCCTCGAACTCGGCGGCAAGAACCCCAACGTCGTCTTCGCCGACGCCTGCGCCACCGAGGAGGGCTTCGACACCGCCGTCGACCAGGCCCTCAACGCCGCCTTCATCCACAGCGGCCAGGTCTGCTCGGCCGGCGCCCGCCTCATCATCGAGGAGTCGGTCCGGGACCGCTTCGTCGCCGAACTGGCCCGCCGTGCCGAGAAGATCCGGCTCGGCCGCGGCACCGAGGACGGCGTCGAGTGCGGCCCGCTGGTCTCCGAGCAGCAGCGCGCCAAGGTCGAGATGTACGTCGAGTCCGCCCTCAAGGAGGGCGCGGTGCTGCGCTCCGGCGGCAAGCGCCCCGAGCCGTCCCCGCAGCGTCCGGAGAACGGCTACTTCTACGAGCCGACCGTCCTCGACCACTGCCACCGCGAGATGCGCGTCGTGCGGGAGGAGGTCTTCGGGCCGGTCGTCACCGTCGAGACCTTCCGCACCGAGGACGAGGCCGTCGCCCTCGCCAACGACACCGAGTACGGGCTCGCGGGCGGTGTCTGGACCGCCGACGCGGGCCGCGCCCGCCGCGTGGCCGGCCGGCTGCGTCACGGCACCATCTGGATCAACGACTTCCACCCCTATCTGCCGCAGGCGGAGTGGGGCGGCTTCGGCAAGAGCGGAGTGGGCCGGGAGCTCGGCCCGGCCGGACTCGCCGAGTACCGGGAGACCAAGCACGTCTACCAGAACCTCGCCCCGAAGCCGGTGCGCTGGTTCGCGGGCTGAGCCCCCCGGCCCGGGCTGACCTCCCCCCGGCCCGGGCCGTTCCCCGCCCTCCCTTTCGAGCTCGACCACTTCATCCCCACGGGAGCAAGCAAGTCATGTCCCACACCAGCCACGAGTACGACTATGTCGTGATAGGCGGCGGAACCGCAGGTTCCGTGATCGCCTCCCGCCTGACCGAGAACCCCGACGTCACCGTCGCCGTCATCGAGGGCGGCCCCAGCGACGTCGGCCGTGACGACGTGCTGACCCTGCGCCGCTGGATGGGCCTGCTCGGCGGCGAACTCGACTACGACTACCCCACCACCGAGCAGCCACGCGGAAATTCGCATATCCGGCACAGCCGGGCCCGTGTGCTGGGCGGCTGCTCCTCGCACAACACCCTGATCGCCTTCAAGCCCCTGCCCGCCGACTGGGACGAGTGGGAGGCCGCCGGAGCCAAGGGCTGGGGCGCGGTCCAGATGGAGGCGTACTTCGCGCGCCTGCTCAACAACATCGTCCCCGTCGACGAGCAGGACCGGAACGCCATCGCCCGCGACTTCGTCGACGCGGCCCAGGCGGCGCTCAACGTGCCTCGCGTGGAGGGCTTCAACCAGAAGCCGTTCACCGAGGGCGTCGGCTTCTTCGACCTCGCCTACCACCCCGAGAACAACAAGCGGTCCTCGGCGTCGGTGGCGTACCTGCACCCCGTGATGGACGAGCGCCCCAACCTGACGATCCTGCTGGAGACCTGGGCGTACAAGCTCCAGCTCGACGGCGACCGCGCCGAGGGCGTCCACGTGCGCACCAAGGACGGCGAGGAGATCCTCGTCAAGGCACGCAACGAGGTCCTGCTGTGCGCCGGCGCCGTCGACTCGCCCCGGCTGCTGATGCACTCCGGCATCGGCCCCAAGGCGGACCTGGAGCAGCTCGGCATCCCCGTCACGCACGACCTGCCCGGCGTCGGCGAGAACCTGCTCGACCACCCCGAGTCGGTCATCGTGTGGGAGACCAACGGCCCCATCCCGGAGAACTCGGCGATGGACTCGGACGCGGGTCTGTTCGTGCGCCGCGACCCCGAACTGCCGCACCCCGACCTGATGTTCCACTTCTACCAGATCCCGTTCACGGACAACCCGGAGCGACTGGGCTACCAGCGGCCGGAGTTCGGCGTCTCCATGACCCCGAACATCCCCAAGCCGAAGAGCCGCGGCCGGCTCTACCTGACCAGCGCCGACCCCGAGGCCAAGCCCGCCCTGGACTTCCGCTACTTCACCGACGAGGACGACTACGACGGCCGCACCCTCGTCGACGGCATCAAGATCGCCCGCGAGATCGCCAAGACCGAGCCGCTGGCCGGCTGGCTCAAGCGCGAGGTGGCCCCCGGCCCGGACGTCACCGGCGACGAGGAGCTCAGCGAGTACGCCCGCAAGGTCGCGCACACCGTCTACCACCCGGCCGGCACCTGCAAGATGGGCGCCGCCGACGACCAGCTGGCCGTCGTCGACCCCGAGCTGCGCATCCGCGGCCTGGAGGGCATCCGCATCGCCGACGCCTCCGTGTTCCCGACCATGACCACCGTCAATCCGATGATCGGCGTGCTCATGGTCGGGGAGAAGGCCGCCGAGCTGATCGGTGGTGCTGCCAAGTGACCGCGACCCTCGAACCTCCCACGGAGCAGACCATGGACGACACCACACCCGTCTTCTCGGTGGAGGGCCTGTGGAAGGTGTTCGGCCCCAAGGCCGACCGCGTCCCCGCCGACCCCGAGCTGACCTCCCTCGACCAGGCCGAGCTGCGCTCCCGCACCGGCTGCACCGCCGCCGTCCGGGACGTCACCTTCGACGTCCGCAAGGGCGAGGTCTTCGTCGTCATGGGCCTGTCCGGCTCCGGCAAGTCCACGCTGGTGCGCTGTCTGACCCGGCTGATCGAGCCGACGGCCGGCACCATCGCCATCGACGGCGAGGACGTCCGCGCCATGGACCGTTCCCGGCTGCGCGAACTGCGCCGCCACCGCGCCGCGATGGTCTTCCAGCACTTCGGCCTGCTGCCGCACCGCACGGTCCTCGACAACGTCGCCTACGGCCTGGAGATCCAGGGCATGGGCAAGGCCGAGCGGCGTGAGAAGGCCGCCGAGGTCGTCACCAAGGTCGGCCTGGAAGGCATGGAGCACCGCCGACCCGGCCAGCTCTCCGGCGGTCAGCGCCAGCGCGTGGGCCTCGCCCGCGCCCTCGCCGTCGACCCCGAGGTCCTGCTCTTCGACGAGCCGTTCAGCGCGCTCGACCCGCTCATCCGGCGCGAGATGCAGGAGGAAGTGATCCGGCTGCACCGCGACGAGGGCCGCACGATGGTCTTCATCACCCACGACCTCCAGGAGGCCCTGAAGCTGGGCGACCGCATCGCCCTGATGCGTGACGGCCGGGTCGTGCAGCTCGGCACACCCGAGGAGATCGTCGGCTCGCCCGCCGACGACTACGTCCGCGAGTTCGTCCGGGACGTCCCGCGCGAGCAGGTCATGACCGTCCGCACGGCCATGCGCAGCCCCTCCGCCGACCAGAACGGCAGCGGACCGGCGGTCGCGCCCGACGCGACGGTCTCCGAGGCCATCGAGGCGGTCGCCCGCGCCGGCGCGCCGGCCCGTGTCGTGGACAAGGGCCGCTGCGTCGGCGTGGTCGACTCCGACACCCTCCTCGGAGTCGTCGCCGGAACGGAGCAGCCCGCCCCGCCGGGGACGGAGCAGCCCAAGGAGGCGGTGTGATGGCGACCATCACCGCGAACCCGCCGCGCGTCGGCCTGCCCGGACTGCTGAAGAACCGGGCCGTCCAGAAGCTTCTCCTGCTGGCCGTCGCGGCGGCGATCCTCGTCCCGCTGGCCAGTGCCCGCTGGGCCAGCGGCAGCTGGCCGGGCGCGCTGACCGTCGACCTCTCCGAGCCGCTCGCCAAGACCAGCGACTGGATCATCGACAACCGCGACAGCCACCCGCTGTTCCTCTACTTCTTCGGCCACGTCAGCAATGTCGTCGTCATCGCCGTACGGGCCGTCTACCTCACCCTCCTCGCCCTCGGCTGGGCGGGCGTCACCGCACTCGGCGCCCTGGTCGCCTGGCGCGTGGCGGGCGTGAAGCTGGCGCTCGGCACGGCCGTCGCGTTCCTCGCCTGCGGCGTGCTCGGCATGTGGGTGCCGACCATGCAGACCCTCGCCCTGATGGTCGTCGCGGTCCTCGCGTCGGTCGTGGTCGGCCTGCTGCTCGGACTGGCCGCCGGGCTGTCCGACCGGATGGACCGCGTCCTGCGCCCGGTGCTGGACACCATGCAGGTGCTGCCCGCCTTCGCCTACCTGCTGCCGGTCGTGCTGGTCTTCGGCATCGGCGTCCCGGCGGCCGTCCTGGCCACCGTCATCTACGCCGCCCCGCCGATGGCCCGCCTGACCTCGCTGGGCCTGCGCGGCGCCGACAAGGAGGTGCTGGAGGCCGTCGAGTCGCTCGGCGCCACCGCACGCCAGCGCCTGCTGACCGCCCGGATCCCGCTGGCCCGCAAGGAACTGCTGCTCGGCGTCAACCAGACGATCATGATGGCGCTGTCCATGGCCGTCATCGCGGCCGTCATCGGCGCGGGCGGTCTCGGTGACCGCGTCTACCAGGCGCTGGCCTCGGTCGACGTCGGTGCCGCGCTCGCCGCCGGTATCCCGATCGTGCTGCTGGCCGTCGTCCTCGACCGCGTCACGGGCGCGGCGGGAGAGCGGCTCGGCGCCGAACCGGAACCCCGCAGCGGCCTCGGCTGGCTGTTCGCGCTCGTCGGCGTCGTCGCCGTGGCGGTCGCCGGGCGGCTCGCGGGCCGGCTCGACTGGCCCGAGGCCTGGGTCGTCGGCATCGCCGAGCCGGTCAACCGCGCGGTCGACTGGATGACCGCGCACCTGTACTCGGGCGTCCCCGTCGTGGGCGGCACCGCCGACTGGGCGGGCCACTTCACCACCTGGGTCCTCGACCCGGTGCGCGACGGCCTGCAGGGGCTGCCCTGGTGGTCGGTGCTGCTGATCGTCGCCGCCCTGGCCTGGGTCATCGGCACCTGGCGCACCGCGCTCACCGCCGTCCTCGCCATGGCCGCGATCGGCGTTCTCGGCGTCTGGAAGCCGTCCCTGGACACCCTCTCCCAGGTCCTGGCGGCCGTTGCCGTCACCCTGGTCGTCGGCTTCGCCGTCGGCATCGCCGCGGCCCGCAGCGACCGCCTGGAGCGGGCGCTGCGACCCGTCCTGGACGTCTTCCAGACGATGCCGCAGTTCGTGTACCTGATCCCGGTCGTCGCCCTGTTCGGCGTCGGCCGCGCCCCGGCCGTCGCGGCCGCGATCGTCTACGCCCTGCCGGCCGTCGTCCGGATCACCACCCAGGGCCTGCGCCAGGTCGACCCGGCCGCGCTGGAATCCTCCAGTTCGCTCGGCGCGACCAGCTGGCAGCAGCTGAGGCAGGTACAGCTCCCGCTGGCCCGCCCGGCGCTGCTGCTCGCCGTCAACCAGGGCCTCGTGCTGGTCCTCGCCGTCGTCGTCATCGGCGGCCTGGTCGGCGGTGGCGCACTCGGCTACGACGTCGTCTTCGGCCTCGCCCAGGGCGACCTGGCGACCGGTCTGGTGGCCGGCGGCGCGATCGTCTGCCTCGGCCTGATGCTCGACCGGGTGACCCAGCCCACCGAACGCCGCGCGAAGAAGGGAGCGTGACATGCGAGTCCGCAAGACGGCCGTGATCGCCGCGGCGAGCTCCCTGGCGCTGCTCACCGGCTGCGGCGCCGCCGACATGACCAAGCAGGCCTCGCCCTTCGCCAACGCGCAGGGGGCCAAGACGGTGACGCTGTCCGTGCAGTCCTGGGTGGGCGCCCAGTCCAACGTGGCCGTCGCCCAGTACATCCTGGAGCACGAGCTCGGCTACCGCGTCGACACCGTCCAGGTGGACGAGGTGCCCGCCTGGGACGCCCTCAGCCAGGGCCGCGTCGACGCGCTCCTGGAGGACTGGGGCCACCCCGAGCAGGAACAGCGGTACGTCAAGGACAAGAAGACGATCGCGCGCGGCGGCGAACTCGGCGTCACCGGCCACATCGGCTGGTTCGTCCCGACGTACCTCGCCAAGAAGCACCCGGACATCACCAACTGGAAGAACCTCAACAAGTACTCCCACCTGTTCCGCACCCCGGAGAGCGGCAGCAAGGGCCAGCTGATGGACGGTTCGCCGTCCTACGTCACCAACGACAAGGCGCTGGTGAAGAACCTGAAGCTGGACTACCAGGTGGTGTTCGCCGGCTCCGAGGCTGCGCAGATCACCCAGATCAGGCAGTTCGCCAAGGAGAAGAAGCCCTTCCTCACCTACTGGTACTCGCCGCAGTGGCTCTTCAAGAAGGTCCCCATGACCGAGGTGAAGCTGCCGCCGTACAAGGAGGGCTGCGACGCCGACCCGGAGAAGGTCGCCTGCGCCTACCCGCACACGCCGCTGCAGAAGTACCTCAACGCGGACTTCGCGAAGAAGGGCGGCGAGGCGGCGGCCTTCCTGAAGCAGTTCAAGTGGACGACCGAGGACCAGAACGAGGTCTCCCTGATGATCGCCGAGCAGAAGATGACGCCGGAGGAGGCGGCGAAGAAGTGGGTGGACAGCCACAAGTCCACGTGGAAGAAGTGGCTGTCCTGAGCGTCCCTACCGTCGCAGGCCGGCGGCGATCTCCCGCAGTGCGCGGGTGGCCCGCCGCTGGAGCCCCGGCCCGAAGGTGATCCGGGTGGCCCCTCGCACGCCGAGTTCGGCGGGCGAGGGGCCCTCGTCCGTCAGGGCCTCCACGTTGATCGGGCCCTCGATGGCGGCCCGCAGCAGCGGCAGCACGTCCGGCGGCGCGCCGATCGGGTACACGCAGTCGGCCCCGGCGGCGACGTACAACGCGGCCCGCTCGATGGCCCGTTCGGGATCGGCGACCCCGCGGGCGAAGGTGTCCACGCGCGCGTTGACGAAGAGCCGGTCACCCGCCGCCTGACGCACCTCGGCCAGCCAGTCGGCGTGCCTGTGCGGGTCCTTCAGCACCCCCTCCTCGGAGTCCTCCAGGTTGCATCCCACCGCCCCCGTCTCCAGCAGCCGCTCCACCAGTTCCTTCGGCGCCAGCCCGTAACCGCCCTCGACATCCGCCGACACCGGCACGTCGACGGCCCGGACGATCCGCGTGACCGCCGCGAACATCTCGTCGGCCGGGACCTGCCCGTCCTCGTACCCGAGGGAGGCGGCGACCCCGGCGCTGGGCGTCGCGAGCGCCGGGAACCCGGCCTCGGCGAACACCCGGGCACTGGCCGCGTCCCACGGGCCGGGCAGGACCAGCGGGTCGCCGGGCGCCCGGTGGTGGTGCAGAGCGCGGAAAACGTCGGCTTTGCTCATGGCGTGTACCCCCCTGGTGGAATGCGGCGGCTGACCATCACACGGTTCCAGTTGTTGATGGCGACGATCAGCCCTACAAGATGGGCGAGTTCGGCGTCACCGAAATGCTGGGCGGCCGTCTCGTAGACCTCGTCGGGCACGAGACACTCGGTCAGCACGGTCACGGCTTCCGTCAGGGCCAGCGCGGCCCGCTCCCGCTCGTCGAAGAGGTCCTCGGCCTCCTCCCACGCGGCCAGCAGGCCGAGCTTCCGCTCGCTCACCCCGTACTGGCGAGCGATCGTGAGATGCATGTCGAGGCAGAACGCGCAGTGGTTGAGTTGCGAGGCGCGGATCACCACGAGTTCGGCCAGGGCCGGATCACCGAGGCCCTTCGTCGCGACCGCGCTGAGGCTGGACATGGCCCGGCCGACCGCCGGATCCAGCAGCCGCGTCCGTCGCGTCACTTGTACTGGCCGGGCTGGTAGTGCCCCGGCGCCATGCGGCAGGTCACCCCGAACCGGTTCCACGCGTTGATCACGGTGATCGCGGCGATCAGCTGCGCCAGCTCGGCCTCCTCGAAGTGGTGCGCGGCCTTCGCGTACACCTCGTCCGGCACGAAACCGTCCGTCAGGACCGTCACGGCCTCCGTCAGTTCCAGCGCGGCGAGTTCCTTCTCGGTGTAGAAGTGCCGCGACTCGTCCCAGGCGCTGAGCTGCATGATCCGCTCGACGCTCTCGCCGTCCGCGAGGGCGTCCTTGGTGTGCATGTCGATACAGAAGGCGCAATGGTTGATCTGGGAGGCGCGGATCTTCACCAGCTCGTACAGCGTGTGGTCGAGGCCCTGCCGGGCGGCGGTCTCCAGCCGGATCATCGCCTTGTAGACCTCGGGCGCGTGCTTGGCCCACTCCAGGCGGGCGGGCTGCTCGGCGGCGTACTCCACGGTGGCCGTGGTCGTCGTGTCATCCGGAAGCGTCGTCATGTCCTCGACCCTAGAAGCGAAGCAGCCCAGGAGTATGGTCCATTTCCATGGCGGAACCTTGGGCCACTTTCGGGGTCGACCTGCACGTGGAGCCGACCGGGCCGGGCCTGCGCAGGGGGCTGACCGACGCCCTGCGCGAGGCGGTCCGATCCGGCCGGCTGGCCCCCGGCACCCGGCTGCCGTCCTCCCGAGCGCTCGCCGCCGACCTGGGCATCGCCCGCAACACGGTCGCCGACGCCTACGGCGACCTGGTCGCCGAGGGCTGGCTCACGGCCCGGCAGGGCTCCGGGACCCGGGTCGCCGGGAGGACGGTCGTCCCGCCGGCCGGCGCCGTACCCCACCCGCGAGAACCCGCCCGCCCCGCCTACGACCTGCGCCCCGGCAGCCCCGACCTCAGCTCCTTCCCGCGTGCGGAGTGGCTCAGGGCCGCCCGCCGCGCCCTCACCGCCGCCCCGTCCCACGCGCTGGACTACGGCGACCCCCGCGGGCGTCCCGAACTGCGGGCCGCGCTCGCCGGCTACCTCTCCCGGGCCCGGGGTGTACGCACCGACCCCGAACGGATCGTGGTGTGCGGTGGGTTCGCACACGGTCTGAAGCTGCTCGGCTCGGTTTTGCGATCGCGCGGCGCACGGACGGTCGCGGTCGAGTCGTACGGCCTCGACGTGCACTGGAGGATCCTGGCCGCGTCGGGCCTGCACATCACGCCGCTGCCCTTCGACCGACTGGGCACCGACCCGGGCGAGCCGGCCGGCGCCGACGCGGTTCTGCTCACCCCCGCCCACCAGTTCCCCATGGGCATGCCCCTGCACCGCGACCGCCGGGCCGCCGTCGTGGACTGGGCACGCCGCACCGGCGGGCTGGTGCTGGAGGACGACTACGACGGTGAGTTCCGCTACGGCCGTCAGCCCGTGGGCGCGCTCCAGGGCCTGGACCCCGACCGGGTGGTCCACCTGGGCACCGCCAGCAAGTCCCTCGCCCCCGGCCTGCGGCTGGCCTGGATGGTGCTGCCGCCGGGCCTCGCCCAGGAGGTCGCCGCGGCGAAGGGCGGCGTCGACACCTGCGGGGTGCTGGACCAGCTGACCCTGGCCGAGTTCCTCACCTCCGGGGCCTACGACCGGCATGTCCGCACGGCCCGGCTGCGCTACCGGCGCCGCCGGGACGCCCTGGTCGCCGCCGCGGCGGCCCGGGCCCCCGAGGTCCGCGTCACCGGCATCGCGGCCGGTCTGCACGTCCTGCTGCGGCTGCCGCCCGGCACGGAGCAGTCGGTGGTCCAGGCGGCCCACTGGCGGGGTCTCGCGCTCCACGGACTCACCCGCTACACCCACCCCTCCGCGCGGGCCACGCCGCTCGACGCCCTGGTCGTCGGATACGGGACACCACCGGACCACGCCTGGTCGGGAGCGCTGGACGCGCTGTGCGCGGTACTGCCCGGATAATCGCGCGAATTCCCTTCCGGAACGAGATCGGGCGGATAAAGTCACCGCATGAGCGAAAGCCCTTCCATATCCCGTGTCGCGTTGAAGAAAATCACCCCCGACGTCTCCGCCGCAATGGGCTCCCTGCACGCCTCCGCCGTTTCCGCGGCCCAGGAAGCCAAACTCGAACCAGAACTGCTGGAACTCGTCAGGATCCGCGCCTCGCAGATCAACGGCTGCGCGTTCTGCCTCGACACGCACACCAGGGACGCCCGCGCCCAGGGCGAGACGGAGCAGCGCATCTACACCCTGAACGCCTGGCGGGAGACACCCTTCTTCACCGCTCGCGAGCGCGCGGCACTGTCGTTGACCGAGGCGGTGACCCTCGTGCACGACGGTCACGTCCCCGACGCGGTCTACGCCGAGGCGGCCGAGGTCTTCGACGAGAACCAGATCGCGGCACTGATCTGGGCGGCCACCGTCATCAACGCGTACAACCGGATCGCGATAGCGACGCGAATGGTTCCGAAAAACTGAGAGAAAAACGGAAAGCGCGCCGGGTCGATTCCTTTCGGCCCGGCGCTTCCCTTTCTCAGTATGTGCGCCCCGCGACGGCCGGTGCCCCGTGCCGGGGGCCGTACGGCGCGTGCTCCAGCCACGATCCGCACCACGGCAGCACCGGTGCCAGGGCCGCCGCCGCACGCTGCCTGGCCTTCACGATCCGGCGATGCGGCCGCAGATGGTCCAGGGCGGCTCCGGCGGCGGCGCTGTTGAACAGGGCCGCCGCGCGCCGCACCGAGGCGAACCCGTCGACCGCCTCGCCGGTTCCCGCGGCGATCGCCTCGGCGGCGGCCGCCGCGTCCGCGATCCCGCTGTTCATCCCGCGCGCCCCGAACGGTGGGAAGAGATGCGCCGCCTCGCCCGCCAGCAGCACCCGCCGGTGCGGATCGGTGAACGAGGCCGCCACCTTGCGCAGGAAGCGGTATGTCGACACCCACAGGATCCGCTCGCCGTAGCCGTCCCCGACGACCGCGGGCAGCCAGCGGCGCACGGCTTCCTCGGTGCCGTACTCCTCCTGCCGGTCGTCGTCCCGGCACTGGAGGTCCACCTGGAAGCCCCCGGTGAACGGCACCCGCATCACACTGCGCCCGCCGACCCCGGGATGCTCGTAATGGAACACCCGTTCCAGCGGCAGTTCGGCGCCCGGCAGGTCGGCCACGTCCACGACGACGTGGAAACCCTCGCCGTGCGTGCCCTCCATGGCGATGCCCAGCTCCCGCCGGACCGCCGAGCGGGCCCCGTCGGCGGCGACCACGAACGCTCCCGTCCACACCCGCCCGTCCTCACTCGTCAGCCGGACTTCCGTCTCGGTGGCGCGTACGCCCGTCACGCGCGAACCCCACACGAACTCCACCCCGGCCCGATCGCAGGCCGCGCGCAGGAACCGCTCGGTGTCCGTCTGGCGCAGGCTGGTGAAGGGCGGTGGACCGGACGGCGGGGGGAAGGTGCGGGCGTACACCTCACGACCCCGGTAGAGGGTGCGCCTGGTGTGCCAGGTCCGTCCGTACGAGGTGATCTCGGCGGCCAGCCCGGGCCGCATGGCGTCGAGCAGGCCGAGGGTCTCGCGGTGCACGAACAGGGCCCGGCTGCCGGGCCGTTCCCGGTCGTCGGGGTCGGCCTCCAGCAGTACCACCGGCAGCGCGTGCGCCCGCAGCGCGAGGGCCGCCGACAGGCCCACCGGTCCGGCGCCCACGACCAGGACCGGGGTCATGCCCGCACACCCGCCCTGTCGCTCTCGGTGAGCATCCGGGCGATCTCCACCCGCTTCACCTTCCAGGTCGCGGTCATCGGCAGGTCCTCGAAGCGCCACTGCCGCGGCTCGGCCATCGCCGGCAGCCCGGCCGTGGCCCTCCGCCAGCGCTCCGGGTCCAGGGGCCGCTCGCCGCGCACGCACACCACCGGCACCGGCTCGCGGTCCGCGCCCGGCACGATGACGACCTCCCGCAGCTCCTCGAGACGGGACATCAACGCGTCCTCGACCTCCAGGTTGCTGTGCACCGCGTCGATCCGGTCGATCTCCCGGTCGATCAGGTACAGGGCGCCCAGGCGGCTCCGGTAGCCCAGGTCGCCCATCTCCCACCAGCCGTCGGTGAGCTGACGCTCGTAGCGCTCCGGCATGCCGAGGTAGGTGAGGATCCGGCCCCGGGTGCGGGCCTCGATCCGGCCCGGGGTGCCGGGCGGAACCCGTCGGCCCTCGGCGTCGGTGACCCGGACCCGGGTGAAGCCGGGTATCCCGAACCCGACCCGGCGGCCGTCCGCCCGGGAGGCGCTGCTCCGGGTCACCACCTGGAACGCCACCGGGCCGGTCTCGCTCTGCCCGTACAGCTGGAGCAGCCAGGGCGTGCGGCGCCGCGACGCGTCCAGCAGGCGCCGTACGGTGCGCGGATGGATCGCGTCGAACGTGGAGCCGTAGGACCGGACCCGGGAGAGCGGGGCCCCGGGCGCGTCGGCCAGCTCCTCCCACAGCACGAACGTGTTGGGGTGCGTCTCCACGATGCCGGGCCGGTGCCGGACCAGCAGTGGGCCCACGGCGGCCGGGTCCGGGTCGGTGATCAGCACGAGGGGGCTGCCGAAGTGCAGCAGGACGCCCAGCAGATGGTAAAAGCGCGAGTGCACGAACGACATGTGCAGTGCCGCGGGCTCACCCCGGGTGGGCCAGCCCATCGCCTGCTGCGGCACGAGCCGGTTCCACATGGTGCGCGGGCAGTGCACGGCCAGCTTGGGCACGCCGGTGGTGCCCGAGCTGTGGGTGATCAGCGCGGGTTCGCGGGGGTGGAGCCGCACGGGCGGGGGCGGTTCGGCGCCCGCGTACTTCGAAAGGGGCTCCGCACGGGGCGTGTCGTCCACGGACAGCGTCCGGCGCACCAGCCCGGACAGGGCGACCTCGCGCAGTCCCTCCAGTGTGGCGCGGTCGGTGACCAGCCACGGTCTGCGCAGCCGTCTCAGGAGCTGCCCGGCCACGTCCGGGGCCAGCGTCGGCGACAGCAGCACCGGCACGGCGCCGATCCGGGAGAGGGCACAGGTCAGCAGCATGATGTCGACGTTGTCCGCCTTGTGCACGACGACCTGCTCCGAGGGCCGCACCCCGGCCTCCCACAACCGGCCGGACAGGTCGTCGACCAGGTCGGCCAGCACGGTGTAGCTCAGGTCGACGCCGAGAGCGGGGGCGACGTCCAGCGGCCGGTCCAGGGTGACGAAGACGGCGCCGTGCCGGTCGGCAGCCCTCCGGAAGACGGGTCCCAGGTAGAAGCCGCGGTCGGCGAGCAGGGGCTGCGACTGTCGCATGTGGCCGTTCCTTTCCGTGGTGTTCACCAGGCGCCCCGGCGGAGCAGATGGCGGCGGAGCTTCCCGGTGGCGGTGCGCGGCAGCGAGGGGACGAAGCTGACGCTGCGGGGGACCTTGAACGCGGCGAGGCCCTCGCGCGCCAGGCCGAGGAGCTCGTCCGCCAGGCCGTCCCGCACCGGGACGCCCGGAACGACGAAGGCCCGCAGCCGGCTCGCGCCCCGCCCGTCGGGCACTGCGGCGACCGCCACCTCCCGCACCGCCGGATGGCCGCACAGCACGGCCTCCACCTCCAGCGGGGAAACGGTGATGCCGCCGACCATCTCCATGTCGTCGGCCCGGCCCAGATGCCGGTAGGTGCCGTCCGTCTCGCGGCACGCCCGGTCGCGGGTGGCCAGCCAGCCGCCCACCAGGGTGCGGGCGCTCTCCTCGGGCCGGTTCAGGTAGCCGGGCGTCACCGTCGGGCCGCGCACCCACATCTCGCCCTCCGCGCCGTCCGGCACCGGCCGCCCGTCCCGGTCCCGCAACTCCACCTCGAAGCCGGGGACGGGGCGGCCGACGGTGCCCGGGTGGTTGTGGGCGAAGCTGTTCGCGCAGAAGGCGTGACCGGCCTCGGTGGAGCCGATCTGCTCCAGCACGGGCGCCCCGAGCAACGCGCCCACCTGCCGCGCGAGCCCTTCCGGCAGGCCCTCACCGGCCGACACGGCGGCCCGCACCGAGGCGAAGCAGCCCTCGTGCCCGTGACCCCGCTCGGCCACCAGCGCGGCGTACGCGGACGGCACGGAGTAGAGCAGCGTCACCCGGTGCCGGGCGACGAGTTCGTCGATGACGGCGGGGCTGGGACGCCGGTCCACCAGGACGGCGGACGAGCCGGAGAACAGCGGGAAGACGAAGGCGTTGCCGAAGCCGTAGGCGAAGAACAGCTTCGACACCGACAGGGTGACGTCGTCCCCGGTGATCCGCAGAACCCGCCGCCCGACCAGGTCGTGGTACGTCCGCGGATCGCCGTGTGTGTGCACGACGCCCTTGGGGCGGCCGGTGGTGCCGGAGGTGTACTGGACGTAGAGCGGGGTGTGCGCGTCGACCTGGTGGGCGGGCGCGGGCTCGGCCGCCGGGGCGAGCGCCATCAGCTGGTCGGCGCCGATCCCCACCCGACCGGTGAAACGTTCCTCCAGGCCGGGCCCGGTCACACACAGCACCGCCGCGGTGTCCTCGGCCAGGAACGCGTGGTCGGCCGCGGGGAGTTCGGGATTGACCAGGACCGCGACGGCGCCGAGCCGGGCGGTGGCGAGGAAGGCCGTCACCCAGGCGACGGAGTCGGGCAGCGCCAGCAGCACGCGGTCGCCGGGGCGTACCCCGTGCCCGGCGAGCACGGTGGCCGCGCGGGCCGCGAGGTCGTGCACCTCGCCGTGGGTCCAGGCCCGGTGGCCCTGGTGGAAGGCGGTCCGCCCGGCCCACCCGCGCCGCCCGGCCTGACCCTCCAGCTGGGCCGCGAGATTCCCGGGCGCCTGGGCCTCGGCCGGACGCGGCGCGACCTGCGGACTGGTCATCGCCGGGCCTCCTCGGCCGCCCCGGCCCGGTGCCCCGGCGGATCCTGCCGCCGGATCCGGTCGGCCGTGTGCTGGTGCAGGGCCCGCATCGGGGCCGCGGTCTTCAGCAGCATCTCCTCGTACTCCGCGTCCGGGTCGGAGCCGAGGACGATCGCGCCGCCCGCGCCCAGGTGCATCGATCCGTCGGCGAACACGGCGGTGCGGATGACGATGCTGAGATCCGCGCCGCCACCGCACCCGAAGTAGCCGAGCGCGCCCGAGTAGACGCCACGTGCCTCGGTCTCCAGCGAGTCGATGATCTCCAGTGTGCGCAGCTTCGGCGCACCGGTCATCGACCCGCCGGGGAAGCAGGCCCGCACACAGTCCACCGCGTCCGTGTCCGCACGCAGCCGTCCCTCCACGGCCGAGACGAGCTGGTGCACCGTGGCGTACGTCTCCGTGGCCATGAGCTTGGAGACCCGCACCGTCCCCGTCCGGCACACCTGTCCCAGGTCGTTGCGGAGCAGGTCGACGATCATCAGGTTCTCGGCCCGGGTCTTCGCGTCCGACGCGAGCGCGTCCCGCAGCCGGGCGTCCTCCTCCGGCCCGTCGCCCCGTGGCGCGGTGCCCTTGATGGGCCTGGCCTCGGCGGTACCGTCCCGGCCGATCCGCAGGAACCGCTCGGGCGAGGAACCGGCCACCTCCAGCTCCCCGAACCTCAGGAACGCCGCGTACGGGGCCGGGTTGTCGCGGCGCAGCGTCCGGTAGTACTCGAACGCGTCGGGCGGTGCGGGTAACCGGGCGGCGTTCGTCAGGCAGATCTCGTAGCTGGTGCCGGCGCGCAACTCCCGCCGGCACGCCTCGATGTCCGCGAGGTACCGGGCCCGGTCGCGCACCAGCCAGGGCTCGGCGGCGCCGGGATCCGCGACGGCCGACGGCACGGGCGGGGCGGGCCGCTCCGGCGCCACACAGGTGAGGTCGGCGAGCGCGCCCTCCAGCCAGTCGGCGGCCTCCCGGGCGGCCTGCGGGGTGTCCTCCGCCAGGCAGACGGCGTAGGTGAAGCCCTCCTGGTGGTCCACCGCGATCACCCGGTCGGCGAACAGCCAGGCGGCGTCCGGAACCGGGGAGCGGTGGCGGTTCGGCGACCCGCAGTCGGCCTTCACCTCGTAGCCGAAGTAGCCGACGTAACCCCCGGCGAAGTCGAACGGCAACCCCGTGGCATCGACCCGGCGGGTCGTCAGCTGCCGCTTGAGGTAGTCGAAGACACTCGCCGCGACCCGGCGCACCGGCCGCCCCGCCCGCTCGATCGCACAGCGCCCGGTGGAGACGTCGTACCGCACGAACTCGGCCAGCGGCCCGCTGTCGTCCCCCAGGAACGAGAACCTCGACCGCCCCGGTTCGACCAGCGAACTGTCCAGCCAGAACGCGCGCGGCGACCCTGCGAACATCCGGGTGAAGACCGCCTCGGTGTCGACGGCACCCGCGATCCGGCGGGTGTGCAGGCGGTAGCCGGTACGGCCGGGTCGGCGGGGCCGGGGGATGGCGGCGGCGGGCGGGGCCGACGCGCCGGTGGAAGCGGCACCGGACACGGCGGCCTCCACGGCCGCGACGGCCTCCCGGGACGGGCTGGCGGAGCTGGACGGGGTGGCGTCACTGGAAGGGGCGGCCCCGCTGGGCGGGTTGGCCCCGGCGCGGGAGGTGACACCTCCGCCGGGCGGGTTCGCCGTGGTTCGGGGGAGGGTGGCTCCGCCGGGTGGGTTCGCCGTGGTCTGAGGGAGGGCCGCCGCGTTGGGCGGGGTGCTGTCGGCCTGGAAACCGGCGGCCCCGCCGGGCGGGTTGGCCCGGGCCTGGGAGACGGCGGCGACCTGGAAGACGGCTGCGGCGGCCGCAGTCCGACGACCGGCCGCCCACCGGGCGCTCGCCCCGGTCCCGGCGACAACCGCGTCCCGAGGCGCCGCCGTCGGCCGCCGTACTCCCGCGTCGCATTCCGGGACGACGGACCGGCGCCGGACCTCCTGGTGCGACGGCACCGCCGTGTTCTTCGTACGGAGCTTGCCGGTCCGTTCGGCGGTCAGGTTGCGGAAGTTCACGAGCATGCGGTGGCCGTACTCCGTGAGAACGGACTCCGGATGGAACTGCACCCCCCACAGCGGCCGGCTGCGGTGCCGCAGGCCCATCAGGACACCGTCCTCCGCCCAGGCCGTGGCCTGCAGTGTCTCCGGCAGCGGCTCGCGCACGGACAGCGAGTGGTAGCGGACGGCGGTGAAGTTCTGCGGCAGGCCCCGGAACAGGTCCCGTTCGTCGTGCCGGATCGTCGACAGATGCCCGTGGCGCGGCTCCGGAGCGGGCTCCACCAGCCCGCGTTCCCCGAGCGCGATGCCCTGATGGCCCAGACACACGCCGAGCACGGGCACCGTGGAGGTCGCGAGCAGCCTGGCCCCGATGCCGAAATCACGCGCGTCGCCCGGATGACCGGGGCCGGGGGACACCACGAGGTTGTCGAACGCCCGGAGGTCCGGCAGCTCGTCGGCGGGGGCGTCGTTGCGTACCACCACGGGCTCCTCGCCGTTCACCTCGGCGAGCAACTGGAAGAGGTTGTACGTGTACGAGTCGTAATTGTCGATGAGCAGGGTCTTCACCCGCCCACCTCCCTCTGTTCGTTCGCGGGCCTATGTGGCCCGGCGTTTGTGCCGACCGCGGAGTGCCTGGAGTGGCGGATACAGCCATTTCCTGAAGAAACGCTGGAGCCGAGGCATGAGAATCCAGGTCACAAGGGCCGTCACGCACAGACACAACAACAGCGTCCGAATCAGTGCATTGAGGTCACCCAGATAGGGAAGCACCGTCAGATTGAACAGGAGCACCGGCGGAAAGACCGCGCTCATATTCACGAACCACAATTTCCATTTCGACGGCGGAGCCGGCGGCGCCGGTGTCAGCGTCTGCGCGTCGAACCAGGCCCGGGCGCCCGGCACCCTCCTGCGTTCCGCTTCCCGGGCGATCCCCTCCAGCCGGGCGTCCCACTGTGCCCGGAAATGCGATTTCTCCCAAGCCAGGGCCGAACCCTCGCTGGAGAAGCGATAGACGACATGCCACTCCGCCCCTCCGTCGACAAGCACCCCACCCCCCAGAAACCCCGGTTGACGCGCGGTCGCGCCCAGCATGGCCCACCCCCAGGAATGGAAGTCGGCCGCGCGGCCCGGTGTCACGCGATAGGCCACGGTGACCGTGACGGGATTACTGGCCACGCCGTCCCTTACGGAAAGCGCTCGCCGCGCGTTCACGATTCAACAAACATTTTTCGGGTGGCCCGGAAGGTGAAGGCCTTCGCCGACCGGGAAAGCACTTCCACTCGCCATGGTGCGGCCGCGCTGTCCTGCGACGACTCCACCGGCGCCCACCGGCCGGCGGGTACGCCCGCCAGGCCCCGGCGCCAAGGGCGCATGCCCCACCAAAGAGCACAAAAAGACGGCATGGGATCGTTCATCGACGGGGGGCGGTGCGCGCGTTCTCACACCGGTCTCTAGGCTGGCCGCTCGGCAGTACATGACAGCAACCACCCGGGGGAGACACGGACATGGCGGAAACACGGCGACGGCTGCGCTCGAGCACGGTGGTGCTGGGCGGCATGGGCGTGCTCGCGGCGGCCCTCTCCGCGTGCGGCTCCGACCCTGACCGCCGTTGTGTGGACCGGGACAGCTACGACTACATCAACGGCTACAAGATCGTCGCCGACAAGAACTGCAAGCCGGGCACCTCCTCCGCCGGCAAGAACCGCAAGACCGGCAAGACCAAGGTCACGGACGCCGACTGGTACTACGACGCCGACGTCAGCGGGGGCTGGGCCGACGACGGCACCTTCAGCCGCAGCGAGGCCGTCGACCGGGGCGGCTTCGGCTGCTCGGGCTCCGGCAGCGGCGGCGGCTGACCGGGCCGGACGGACATGGAACGCCGCACCATGGAGCCCCGCCCCGGCTGGCAGCAGACCGTCGAGGAACAGGGCCTGATCTACCCCCTCACCCGCTATCCCGACGGCTCCCTGCGCCCCTACTGGGACGAGAGCGCGTACTACGTCTTCTCCCTTCCTGAGATCGAGGCGCTGGAAGAGGTCGTCGAGGAACTCCACCGCATGTGCCTGGCGGCGGCCGAGCACATCGTCTCGGAGGACCGTTTCGCGGACCTGGGCATCACCGACCCCCGCGTGGCCCGGGCGGTCGCCGAGTCCTGGCACCGGCGCGCCGAACTCCCCTCCGTCTACGGCCGCTTCGACCTCCGCTACGACGGCACCGGCCCCGCCAAACTCCTGGAGTACAACGCCGACACCCCCACCTCACTGGTGGAGGCCGCCTCTCCCCAGTGGTTCTGGATGGAGGAGCGCTTCCCCGGCGCCGACCAGTGGAACTCCCTCCACGAACGCCTCATGGACGCCTGGCGCAAACAGGCCGCCCTCCTCCCGCCCAGCAGCCCCCTGTACTTCGCGTACTCCTCCGCCGACGAACTCGGCGAGGACCTCATGACGGTCGCCTACCTGAAGGAGACCGCCGAGCAGGCAGGCCTGGCCACCGACTGGATCTCCATGGAGGAGATCGGCTGGGACCGCCTCTCCGGCCGCTTCGTCGACAACCGCCTCCGCTTCATCCGCAGCATCTTCAAGCTGTACCCGTGGGAATGGCTCACCACCGACCGCTTCGCCGACCACGTCCTCGACACCCTCGACAACGGCGGCGGCACCGGCTCCACCCTGTGGATAGAACCGGCCTGGAAGATGCTCCTCAGCAACAAGGCGCTGCTGGCGATCCTCTGGGAGCTGTACCCCGACCACCCGAACCTCCTCCCGGCCTACCTGGACGGCCCCCGTGACCTGCCGGCCTGGGTCGCCAAGCCCCTCCTCGGCCGAGAGGGGGCGGGCGTCACGATCCACGAGCCCGGATCCGCCCCGGCGGTGCGCGACGAGCCCTGCTGCTACCAGCAGCTGGCCCCGCTCCCCGACTTCGACGGCAACCGCGTGGTCCTCGGCGCATGGGTGGTGGAGAACGAGTCGGCGGGCCTGGGCATCCGGGAGAGCTCAGGCCTGATCACCGACGAGTACGCCCGTTTCCTGCCTCACGTGATCCTTTAGACGGGCCTGGGGCCGACGCCCTGGCAGGGGCGCGGGGAACTGCGCGATCAGCCACAACGAGACCCGCACACACAGTCCGGTAGGCTGCCCACGGGCCGTGACTGGCGCGCTGGGATGGACAAACCATCGGGGAGCGGCCCCCGGACCCGGTCGAACCCCCGGGGACCGGAACCGTGCCGTGCGCCTGGGCCGTACCGTGAACGCTGAACACAACGTCCGGAGGTCCACCATCATGTCAGCCGAGCCCCTCTCCACCGCTTCCACCGCCTACCGCGCCGCCCTCGACGTCATCCGCGCCGTGGAACCCCGCGTAGCGGACGCCATCGGCCAGGAGGTCGCCGACCAGCGCGAGATGCTCAAGCTGATCGCCTCCGAGAACTACGCCTCCCCGGCCACGCTCCTGGCGATGGGCAACTGGTTCAGCGACAAGTACGCCGAGGGCACCATCGGCCGCCGCTTCTACGCCGGCTGCCGCAACGTCGACACCGTCGAGTCCCTGGCCGCCGAGCACGCCAAGGAGCTCTTCGGCGCCCGCCACGCCTACGTCCAGCCGCACTCCGGCATCGACGCCAACCTCGTCGCCTTCTGGGCCGTCCTCGGTGCCCGCGTCGAGGTGCCCTTCCTGGAGAAGACCGGCGTCCGCCAGATCAACGACCTGACCGAGGCCGACTGGGCCGAGCTGCGCCAGGCCTTCGGCAACCAGCGCATGCTCGGCATGTCCCTGGACGCCGGCGGCCACCTCACCCACGGCTTCCGCCCGAACATCTCCGGCAAGATGTTCGACCAGCGCTCCTACGGCACCGACCCGGCCACCGGCCTCATCGACTACGAGGCCCTGCGCGCCCAGGCCCGCGAGTTCAAGCCGCTGATCATCGTCGCGGGCTACTCGGCCTACCCCCGGCTGGTGAACTTCCGGATCATGCGCGAGATCGCCGACGAGGTCGGCGCCACGCTCATGGTCGACATGGCGCACTTCGCCGGCCTCGTCGCGGGCAAGGTCCTCACCGGCGACTTCGACCCGGTCCCGCACGCCCAGATCGTGACGACGACCACCCACAAGTCGCTGCGCGGCCCCCGCGGCGGCATGGTCCTGTGCGACGACTCCCTCAAGGACCAGGTCGACCGCGGCTGCCCCATGGTCCTCGGCGGTCCGCTCCCGCACGTCATGGCAGCCAAGGCCGTCGCCCTCGCGGAGGCCCGGCAGGAGTCCTTCCGCGACTACGCCCAGCGCATCGTCGACAACTCCCGCGCCCTCGCCGAGGGCCTGATGCGCCGCGGCGCGACGCTGGTCACGGGCGGCACCGACAACCACCTGAACCTGATCGACGTCGCCTCCTCCTACGGCCTCACCGGCCGCCAGGCCGAGGCCGCCCTGCTCGAGTCGGGCATCGTCACCAACCGCAACGCCATCCCCGCCGACCCGAACGGCGCCTGGTACACGTCGGGCATCCGCATCGGCACGCCCGCCCTGACGACCCGCGGCCTGGGCACGGCCGAGATGGACGAGGTGGCCGGCCTGATCGACCGCGTCCTCACCACCACCGAGCCGGGCACGACCAAGTCGGGCGCCCCCTCCAAGGCGGCCCACGTCCTCGACGCGAAGATCGCCGACGAGATCTCCCGCAGGGCGACGGACCTGGTGGCGGGCTTCCCGCTCTACCCCGAGATCGACCTCGGCTGAGATCCACACGGCTCATCGCGGGTGACACCTCGACGCACTCACCGACGTCCTGGCACCCACATCGATCAGCTCGTGCCGTGTCTCCACTTCCCGTGACGGCGGTCCGGCTTCGCGCCGGGCCGCCGCGCGCCGTACGGCATGGCTGCCGCCGATCCCTCCGGACCCGCCTCAGCCGTGCCCCTACGCTCTTGCTGGTGGCAGCACCGTAGGTCATTCCCTTCACCCGCACCCCGCCTCACCCATCGAGCAGTTCCCTTTTCGGCTCCCCGGCCCGCTCCCGGCGGGGAACCGGGATCCGCACGGCGAACGGCCGCAACGCCAGCGCCAGCACCGCCCCGCCCGCCGCGCCCGGCAGCGCCCACCACCAGTCCGTGCCGTCGTCCCCCGTCGGCGCCTCGGCCCGAGCCGTGGCCGCCTCAGGCTCCGGGGAGGCCGCCTCCGGCCCTGCCGTGGACCACGGCGGCGACATGACGTCGACGATCCCCGTGCCGTCGGCCGGCCTGCCCTTCACGCCCAGCTCTTCCAACAGATCGACCAGTTCGTCGGAGCGCTCGGCACGGTGCCAGGAGCCATGCGTCGCCCGGGGCAGGTTCACCGCCGTGTGTATCCACGTATCCCCGCTCCCGCTCGTGGAGAAGACCTGGTCCACGCGCCACGGTGAGATGTCATGCACCATCCAGGTGACGGTGAATCGCCGCGCCGAGGCCAGATAGGCCTGTGGCGGCTCGACGCCAGAGCCCCTCCCCGGACCGAGCAGCCGCTCCCCGTCCCTCGCGGCCAGCCGAGGGCCTGGGCCGTCTCCTGCTCGTCCATCTCCAGCAGGTACCGGTAGGTGACGACCAGTCGGTGCTCCTCGCTCAGTTTCTCCAGAGCGGCCAGTAACGCCGTGCGGCGCTCCGCCTCCAGTGTCGCCACGGCGGGGTCCGCCGACTCCGGTATGAGCGGCTCGGCCTTGACGAGCGCCGCCTCCCGGTCCGCGAGCGTGCGCTGACGCGCTGCCCTCCGCACGGTGTTCCTCGTCTCATTGGCGACGATCGCCAGCAGCCATGGCTTGAACGCCATGCCGTCCCGGAACCTGCCCAGCGCGCAGTACGCCTTGACGAATGCCTGCTGCACCACGTCCTCGGCGTCCGCTCCCGCCCCGAGCGCCTTCGCCGCCCTGAGCGCGAGGCCCGTATGCGTCCGCACCAGCACCGCGTACGCCTCCGGCTCTCCGGCGCGCACGCGTGCGATCACCGCGGCCTCATCGACGATGCGGCCCCCCTCCCGCGTCCTCACACTCTTGTTACACCGGCGAACAGGTATCGGTTCCCACCTGTTTCGGACCAGTTCCGGATCGCCGCACGCGACCTGAGAGAATGGTGAACATGGCCTCTGACCGACCTCGCGTGCTCTCCGGGATCCAGCCCACCGCCGGCTCGTTCCACCTCGGCAACTACCTCGGCGCCGTCCGCCAGTGGGTGGCCCTGCAGGAGACCCACGACGCGTTCTACATGGTCGTCGACCTGCACGCGATCACCATCCCGCAGGACCCGAAGGACCTGCGCGCGAACACCCGCCTGGCCGCCGCGCAGCTGCTCGCCGCGGGTCTGGACCCGGACCGCTGCACCCTCTTCGTGCAGAGCCACGTCCCCGAGCACGCCCAGCTCGCCTGGGTCATGAACTGCCTCACCGGCTTCGGCGAGGCGAGCCGGATGACCCAGTTCAAGGACAAGGCCGCCAAGCAGGGCGCCGAGCGCGCCTCCGTCGGCCTGTTCACGTACCCGATCCTCCAGGTCGCGGACATCCTGCTCTACCAGGCCCACGAGGTTCCGGTCGGCGAGGACCAGCGCCAGCACGTCGAGCTCACCCGTGACCTCGCCGAGCGCTTCAACGGCCGTTTCGGCCCGACCTTCACCGTCCCGAAGCCGTACATCCTCAAGGAGACGGCGAAGATCTACGACCTCCAGGACCCGTCGGTCAAGATGAGCAAGTCGGCGTCCACGCCGAAGGGCCTCATCAACCTCCTCGACGATCCGAAGGCCACCGCGAAGAAGGTCAAGAGCGCGGTCACGGACACCGACACGGTCATCCGTTTCGACGCGGCTGAGAAGCCGGGCATCAGCAACCTCCTCGGTATCTACTCGACCCTCACCGGGGAGAGCATCGCCGAGCTCGAGGAGAAGTACGCCGGCAAGGGGTACGGGGCGCTGAAGACGGACCTCGCGGAGATCATGGTCGACTTCGTGACGCCTTTCCGGGAGCGCACCCAGCAGTACCTGGACGACCCGGAGACGCTCGACTCGATCCTGGCCAAGGGCGCCGAGAAGGCACGTGCCGTCGCCGCGGAGACCCTCTCCCAGGCGTACGACAGGGTCGGCTTCCTGCCCGCCAAGCACTGAACCCGCTCCCGCGCACAGCCGTACCACCGGACAGCGCTGTACATCACTTCGGTTGCGCCTGCCTGTAACGGGGTCGTGGTCGTACAGTCGATAACCGGGTGGTCGTATCAGCGGCCCGCTAACTGAACCGACAGGAGACGATGTGGGGACCGTAACGATCGGTGTCTCGATCGCGGTCCCGGAGCCTCACGGCAGCCGGCTTCAGCAGCTGCGCGCGGGCTTCGGCGACGCCGCGGCTCACGGTATTCCCACGCATGTCACCCTGCTGCCACCGACGGAGATCGACGAGGCCGCCCTGCCGGCCGTCGAGGCGCATCTGACCGAGGTCGCCGCGGCAGCCCGGCCGTTCCCGATGCGGCTGTCCGGCACCGGTACGTTCCGGCCCGTGTCGCCGGTCGTCTTCGTCCGGGTCGTCGCCGGGGCGGAGGCCTGCACCACGCTGCAGGAACAGGTCCGCGACCCCGCCGGGCCGGTCGTACGGGAACTGCAGTTCCCATACCACCCGCACGTCACCGTCGCCCACGGCATCGACGAGGCGGCGCTGGACCGCGCCTTCGAGGAGCTCGCCGGTTACGAGGCCCAGTGGCCCTGCACCGGCTTCGCCCTCTACGAACAGGGCGCCGACGGCGTGTGGCGCAAACTGCGCGAGTTCCCCTTCGGCGGCTCGGTCGTCCCGCCCCAGGCCGGTCACGTGGAGCGCGGCTCGGTCCCCACGCGCTGACCCGCGCAGCCCGGGCCACCGCGCAGCGGACCGTCGCCCAGTCCGGACCGCCGGCCACCGGCCCATCCGCGCGGGCCAGGGCCGCCAGTTGCCGGACCACGGTCGCTGGTCCACTGCGCGGGCCGGTGCCGCCAGTTGCCGGACCACGGTCGCTGGTCCACTGCGCGGGCCAGGGCCGCCAGTTGCCGGACCACGGTCGCTGAACCACCGCGTTGTCCGGGCCGTCGGCCATCGGCTCACTGCGCGGGCGGGACCGCGAGTTGCCGGACCGCCGGTGCTGGTCCATCGCGCTGTCCGGACCGCCGGCCATCGGCTCACTGGGCGGGTCGGACCGCGGGCCCTGGACCACCGCGTGGGCCGGACCGCCGGCCCTGGCCCACCGCGCGAGCCGGACCACCGGCGCCGGCCCACCGCGCGAGCCGGACCACCGGCGCCGGCCCACCGCGCGGGCCGGACCAGGCATCCCCGCCGGCACGACGCCACACGCGGCTCAGACCGGCAACCGCCGGAACACCGCACGCGGCAGGTGCCGCAGCGCCGACATCACGACGCGGAGAGCACCCGGCACCCACACCGTCTCCGAGCGGCGCCGCAGCCCCAGTTCCACGGCCGCCGCGACCGCCTCGGGCGTGGTCGCCAGCGGCGACTCGGGCAGGCCCGCGGTCATCCGGGTCCGGACGAAGCCGGGGCGTACGACCATGACGTGCACGCCGGTGCCGTGCAGCGCGTCGCCCAGGCCCTGCGCGAAGGCGTCGAGGCCGGCCTTGCTGGAGCCGTAGATGAAGTTGGCGCGGCGGGCCCGCTCGCCCGCGACGGAGGACATGACGACCAGGGAGCCGTGTCCCTGGGCCTGGAGCGCGCGGGCGCACACCAGGCCCGCCGAGACCGCGCCGGTGTAGTTGGTCTGCGCGACCCGCACCGCCGCCTCCGGGTCCCTCTCGTCGTGGGCCTGGTCGCCCAGAAGCCCGAACGCGAGCAGCACCATGTCGATGTCGCCCTCGGCGAACACCTTGCCCAGCACGGCCTCGTGGGAGGTGGGATCGAGCGCGTCGAAGGCGACGGTGTGCACGTCGGCCCCGAGCCGGCGCAGCTGCCCGGCGGCCTCTTCCAGGGCGGGCGAGGGACGGCCCGCCAGCCAGATGGTGCGGGTGCGGCGGGCGATCAGCCGACGGGCGGTCGCCAGCGCGATCTCCGAGGTACCGCCGAGGACGAGCAGGGACTGGGGGAGGCCGAAGGCGTCCTTCATGACAGCTCCTAGATGTTGCCTAGAGATGGAGGCGGCGGGCCAGGTCGGACACGAACACCCCGCGCGGGTCCAGCTCGGCGCGCAGCGCGCGGAAGTCGTCCAGCCGCGGGTACATCGCCGCGAGCAGCTCCGGGCGCAGCCGGGCGTCCTTGGCGAGGTAGACGCGTCCGCCCGCGGCGGCGACCTCCTCGTCGAGTTCGTCGAGGAACGCGCCGAGCCCGGGCAGGCCCGCCGGGATGTCCAGCGCCAGCGTCCAGCCGGGCACGGGGAAGGACAGCCAGCCAGGGTCCGACTCCCCGAAGCGCTTGAGGACGGCCAGGAAGGACGGGCAGCGGCGTCGGGAGATGCGGCGCACGACGCGGCGCAGGGCCTCCTCCTGGCCGTGGCCGACGACGAACTGGTACTGCACGAAGCCGCCGCGGCCGTACACCCGGTTCCAGTGGGGCACGCCGTCCAGGGGGTGGAAGAAGGCGGAGATCCGCTGGAGTTGGCCGGACCGCGCGCGGGGTGCCTTGCGGTACCAGAGTTCGTTGAAGAGGCTCACGGTCGTCCGGCTGAGCAGGCCCTCGGGCAGGACGGCGGGGGCGGAGGGGAGGCGCGAGGTGCGGAAGGACAGCGGGTCCCGCCGCATGCGCGCGGGGAGCGCGTCCAGGGGAGCGTGGTCACCCCTGGTGAGGACCGCCCGGCCGGTGGCGGCGCCCCGGGCCAGCAGGTCGATCCAGGCGACCGAGTAGCGGTAGTGGTGGTCGGTGGCCGCCAGCCGGGCCATCAGATCGTCGAGGCCCGCCACCCGTTCGGTGTCGACCGACATCATCGCGGTCCCGACCGGCTGGAGCCGGATCGTCGCGGTGAGGATCACTCCGGTGAGCCCCATGCCGCCCGCCGTCGCGTCGAAGAGCGGCGTGCCGGGGACCACTGTGCGGATCTCGCCGTCGGCGGTGAGGAGTTCGAGGGAGAGCACGTGCCGCGAGAACGCGCCCGAGACGTGGTGGTTCTTGCCGTGGATGTCGGCGCCGATCGCCCCGCCGACGGTGACGTAGCGCGTGCCGGGGGTGACCGGCACGAACCAGCCGAGCGGCAGCAGCACCTCCATCAGCCGGTGCAGTGAGACGCCCGCGTCGCACAGCACGATGCCCCCGTCGGCGTCGATCGCGTGGACACGGTCCAGGCCCGTCATGTCGAGCACGGCCCCGCCCGCGTTCTGCGCCGCGTCCCCGTACGCCCGTCCCAGACCCCGGGGGATGCCGCCGCGCGCCCCGCACTCGCGGACGGCCGCCGCGGCCTCCTCGTACGTCCGCGGGCGGATCAGCCGGGCCGCGCTGGGGGCGGTGCGGCCCCAGCCGGTGACGGTGGTGTGGTCCAGGCCCGTGATGTGCGGGGCGGAGTCGGTGTCGGCAGACATGTCTGTGACCGTATCGCCCTGCTAGGGGCGATCAGTCAGGGAACATGGCACTCCTCCCCGAAATGGGTGATTAATGGGATGTCGCCCAATATTGCCGGAATTCGGGGCGGTCGGGCGTGAACAGTGAGTCCACATGGACGACCTCGACGACCTGCACGACATGGACCACCGGATCGTTTCGGCGCTGAGGGAGTGCGGCACCGACCCGCGTGTGGCCGGCGCCGCGCGCGCCCTGTCCCGGGCGGGGGAGCACGCCGCGCTGTGGCTGGCGGCGGGACTCGCCGGAGCCGCATTGGACGGCCGGCGGCGCGGCGCCTGGCTGCGCGGCACGGCCCTCACCGCGGGGGCGCACCTCGTCAGCATGGGGGTGAAGCGGGTCGTGCGCCGCCCACGCCCCGCGCACATCGAGCCCCTGGTGCGCACCGTCGGCCGGCACTCCTTCCCCAGCTCGCACGCCAGCTCCGCCGCGGCCGCCGCCGTCGCCTTCGGCGCCCTGGGGGCCCGCACCGTCCCCCCGTTGGCCGCCCTGGTGTGCGTCTCACGGCTGGTGGCCGGCGTCCACTACCCCTCGGACGTCGCGGCCGGTGCCGCCCTCGGCGCGCTCACGGCCCGGCTCGGCGCCCGCTGGATGAGGGGAGGCGCCCACCATGACTGAGACGGCCGTCCTGCGGCAGCGCACCCCCGAGGAGCGGCCCGCGCCACCCCGCAGGGGCGGTCTCCTGGCCGGTCTCCTCAGGACCGCCCGCCCCAGACAGTGGATCAAGAACGTCCTCGTGGTCGCCGCCCCGGCCGCCGCCGGCGAGCTGTTCTCGCGGCACGCCCTCGCCCAACTCGGCCTCGTGTTCCTCCTCTTCACCGCCTGCGCCGCCGCCGTCTACCTCGTCAACGACGCCCGCGACGCCGACGCCGACCGCGCCCACCCCACCAAGCGGCACCGTCCCGTCGCCGCCGGGCAGGTCCCCGTGCCCCTCGCCTACGCCGTCGGCTGCTGCCTCGCAGTCCTCGCGCCCGCCGCCGCGGCCTGGCTGTGCTCCCCGGTCGTCGCCGCGCTGCTGACGGCGTACGTCGGGATGCAACTGGCCTACTGCGTCAGCCTCAAGCACGTCCTCGTCGTCGACCTCGCCGTCGTCACGACCGGATTCCTGATGCGAGCCATGGTCGGCGGGCTCGCCCTCGGCATCCCGCTCTCGCGCTGGTTCCTGATCACGACCGGCTTCGGCGCGCTGTTCATGGTCTCGGCCAAGCGCTACTCGGAGGCCGTGCAGATGGGCGGGGAGGCGGGCGCCACCCGCGCGTTGCTGACCGAGTACACCACCGGCTACCTCCGCTTCGTCTGGCAGCTCGCGGCCGGCGTCGCCGTCCTCGGCTACTGCCTGTGGGCCCTGGAGGAGGGCGGCGTCCCGCACACCAGCGTGCTGCCCTGGCGGCAGCTGTCCATGGTCGCCTTCATCCTCGCCGTCCTGAGGTACGCGGTCTTCGCCGACCGCGGCACCGCCGGCGAACCCGAGGACGTCGTGCTGCGCGACCGGGCACTCGCCCTCATCGGCCTGGCGTGGATGGCCATGTACGGCCTGGCGGTGGCCAATTGGTGACCAGGCGCGCGTGGGAGAACCGATCGGCTCTCCCAGGGCGCCGCGAACTGGCCGGCTTCGCCGCCGTCGGTCTCCTCGCCTACGCCGTCGACCTGGCCCTGTTCACCTGCCTGCGCGGCCCCGCCCGACTCGACCCGCTCACCGCCAAGGCCCTGTCCTTCCTGGCCGCCTGCTCGGTCGCCTACGCGGGCAACGCCCTCGGCACCTACCGGAACACCCGGGCCAAGGGCCTGCGTCCGTACGCCGTGTTCTTCGCGGTGAACCTCGCCGGTGCCGCCGTCCAGCTGCTGTGCCTGGCCGTCAGCCACTACGGCCTCGGGCTCACCTCGCAGCGCGCCGACACCGTCTCCGGCGCGGTCGTCGGCATGGCGCTGGCCACAGTCCTGCGGTTCTGGGGTACCCGTACATGGGTGTTCCGGGCGGAGGGCAGAGTCGGATCATGGACTGGCTGAAAAAGCTCCCCATCGTCGGGCCGTGGGCGGGGCGGTTGATGATCACCCACGCCTGGCGGTCGTACGAGCGGCTGGACCGCGTGAAGTGGACGCGGCTGGCCGCCGCGATGACCTTCACGAGCTTCGTCGCGCTGTTCCCCCTGCTGACGGTGTCCGCCACCATCGCCGCCGCCACACTCAGCACGGAGCAGCAGCACCAGCTCCAGGACAAGCTCGCCGAGCAGGTGCCCGGCATCTCCGACCAGCTGGACATCGCCAATCTGGTGGACAACGCCGGCACGATCGGCCTCATCGCCGGCGCGCTGCTGTTCTTCACCGGTGTGAGCTGGGCCGGCTCGATGCGCGAGTGTCTGCGGGCGGTGTGGGAGCTGCCCGACGAGGAGGAGAACCCCGCCCTGCGCTACGGCAAGGACGCGGGCGTCCTGCTCGGCCTCGGCGGCGCCCTCCTCGTCACCATCGCCGCCTCCGCCGTCGCCTCCGCGATGATCGGCTGGATCACACGGCAGTTGGGCATCGACGAGGGCGGCTGGAGCGGGCTCCTGCTGCACATCGCCGCGTTCCTGATAGCCGTGCTCGCGAACTTCCTGCTCCTGCTCTACGTCCTCACACTGCTCCCCGGCGTCGAGCCGACGCGCCACCGCCTGGTCGTGGCCGCGTTGACCGGCGCGATCGGCTTCGAACTGCTGAAGCTGCTGCTCAGCGGCTATCTCCAGGGCGTGGCCGCGAAGAGCATGTACGGCGCCTTCGGCGTGCCCGTCGCCCTGCTGCTGTGGATCAACTTCACCTCGAAACTGGTGCTGTTCTGCGCCTCCTGGACGGCGACGCGGAGCAAGCAGGACGAAGTCCCGGAGATCACGGACGACTCCGGCGACGCACCAGATCCGGCAGCGGCCAGCGGCGGTTGACCAGGAACGCTGCGCCCGCGAGCAGCACCAGCACCCCACCGGCGATGCCGAGCGCCGTCCCCATGCCGCCGGCGCCGTCCGCGCCCGGGGCGCCGGCCACCGGCTTCGCACCGGCCGCCGTGCCGCTCCCGCCGTCGCCGGAGCCACCGGCCTCGCCGGAGGGATTCGCACCGGGCCGCTCACCGGCCTGTGCGCTCTTCGGCGGCACCAGCTCGCCCACCGGCTGCACCTTCCCGGCCGCCTTGAAGCCCCAGTCGAGCAGCCGGGCGGTCTCCTTGTAGACCCCGTTGTACTCGCTCTTCTCCGGGTTCATCACCGTGACCAGCAGCACCTTGCCGTTCCGCTCGGCGACGCCGGTGAAGGTGGAACCCGCGTTGGTGGTGTTGCCGTTCTTGACACCGGCGATGCCCTGGTAGGCGGGCAGGCCCACATCGCCGCTCAGCAGCCGGTTGGTGTTCTGGATCTCGAAGGGCTTGCGGACCGTCTTTCCCTTCTTGTCCTTCTTCGTCTCGCCGGGGAACTTCGCGCTGACCGTCGAGCAGTACTCCCGGAAGTCCTTCTTCTGCAGCCCCGACCGGGCGATCAGCGTCAGGTCGTAGGCCGACGACACCTGTCCCTCGGCGTCGTAGCCGTCGGGGCTGACGACGTGCGTGTCGAGGGCCTGGAGCTCCTCGGCGTGCTCGTTCATCTCCCTGACGGTGTTCTCCACGCCGTTGTTCATCGCGGACAGCACGCGCACGGCGTCGTTGCCCGAGCGCAGGAAGACCCCGAGCCACAGGTCGTGGACGGTGTAGGTCTCCTCCTCCTTTATCCCGACCATGCTGGAGCCCGGGCCGATGCCGGCCAGGTCGGAGGGGACGACCTTGTGCTTGGCCGTCCTCGGGAACTTCGGCAGCAGCGTGTCCGCGAACAGCATCTTCAGCGTGCTCGCCGGGGCGAGTCGCCAGTGCGCGTTGTGCGCGGCCAGCACGTCACCGGTCTCGGCGTCGGCCACGACCCAGGAGCGGGCGCTGACGTCCTTCGGCAGCACCGGCACGCCGCTCGCCAGGTTCACCTGCGTCCCCGGCCGCCCGAGCCGGGCCCCGCCCACCGTCGACATCGACGCCGGGGGAGTGGCCGACGGGCTCGACGACGGACTGCCCGAGGGCTTCGGGGCGGCGACGGCGGCGGGTACGGCCAGGGCCAGGGACGACAGGACGGCGGAGGTGACCAGCAGGGATCGCCTGGCGGTCTTCTTGGGAGCGGGCACGGTCGGAAACGTACATGCCGTCCGGGGGTAAGTCCCGCCTCCGCCCCCACCCCGCGAACGGAACCGGACACGCTCTGGCGATACTGGACTCATGAAGCTCAGCCGCCCCGTCTCCTGGTTCCTGCTCGCCTTCGGGGTGTGGAGCTGGGTCATCTGGATCACTTTCGTCAAGAATCTCGTCAAGGACGGCAGCGGGCTCGCCTTCGACGATGGTCATCCCACGGCGTACTTCTGGGTGCACCTGCTGCTCGCAGTCGTCTCCTTCGTATTGGGGACGGCCATCGGGGCCATCGGGTTGCGTGGTCTGCGCGCACTGCGCCGGACGTCATAAACGGCAATCGGGAGACACCACACCGTGGTTATCGCCTTCGTGCTCGTCGCAGCGCTGGTCCTGGCCGTCCTCGTGACGGCCAACTGGTACGTGTGGCGCCGCCTGTTCCGCGACACGACCCGCGGCCCCGGGCTCGCCCGCCGCGCGGGCGCCGTCCTCATCGCCGGCGGCTGGGCCCTCGCGATCACGGCCCTGGTCGCCGAACGCACCGGCGCCCCCTTCTGGCTCCAGCAGACCCTGGCCTGGCCGGGCTTCCTGTGGCTGGCCCTGTCGATCTACCTGCTGCTGGGAGTGGTGGCGGGGGAGTTCGTACGGCCGTTGCTGCGGTGGTTCCTGGAACGGCGGGCGAGGGCGACGGGCGTGGCTGAGCCGGGACCAGGGCCGGCGGCGACGCCCGGCGCACCGGCGGAATCCGGGGCAGCGGCCGACGCCGGGCCCGGCTCCCGCACTCCCGACGCACCCGGCGGACCGGCTCTGCCCGCGCCGCAGGCGGAACACACCGGCGCGCCCGGCGCAGTGGCCGCTCCCGTGACGGCCGCCGCCGCACAGGCCGCCCAAGGCGGCGGAGCGACCGCTTCCGCGACGGCTGCCGGTACTGCCGCCCCCGACCCGCAGGCGGGCCTCACGCCCGACGCCCCCGGGGGTGCCGCGCAGTCGCTCACCACCACTAGCCCCACAAACGCCACAAGCACCACGAACAACGCGACCGCATCCGGCCCGTCCCGGCGTCTCTTCGTGTCCCGCGTCGTCGCCGGCGCGGCCGCGGCCGCCGCTGTCGGGACCGTCGGGTACGGCACCTACGGCGTGCTGAGGGGGCCCAGGGTCAAGCGCGTCACCGTGCCGCTGGCCAAGCTGCCGCGCGCCGCGCACGGGTACCGCATCGCCGTGGTCAGCGATGTGCACCTCGGCCCGGTCCTCGGCCGCGGCTTCGCCCAGAAGGTCGTCGACACGATCAACGGGACCCAGCCCGACCTGATCGCGGTCGTCGGCGACCTGGTCGACGGCAGCGTGAAGGACCTGGGCCCCGCCGCGGCGCCCCTGGCCCAGCTGAGGGCCCGTCACGGCTCCTACTTCGTCACCGGGAACCACGAGTACTTCTCCGGCGCCGAGCAGTGGGTCGAGGAGGTCCGGCGTCTGGGCCTCAACCCGCTGGAGAACGCCCGCAGGGAGATGCCGTACTTCGACCTGGCCGGAGTCAACGACGTGGCGGGCGAGGAGGAAGGCCAGGGGCCCGACTTCGCCCGGGCACTCGGCGACCGGGACACCGCACGCGCCTGCGTCCTGCTCGCGCACCAGCCCGTCCAGATCCACGAGGCCGTCGAGCACAACGTCGACCTCCAGCTCTCCGGCCACACCCACGGCGGCCAGCTCTGGCCCGGCAACCTCATCGCGGCCGGCGCCAACCCCACGCTCGCGGGCCTGGAGCGCTACGGGGACACCCAGCTCTACGTCTCCCGCGGCGCGGGCGCCTGGGGCCCGCCCACCCGGGTGGGCGCACCGTCGGACATCACGCTGATCGAGCTGGCGTCGAAGCAGGCCTGACCTGCGAGAACGCTGCGGTCTAGGAGCCGGTGCCGCGCGCGGCCGGATCCGGGACCGCGTTCGTCATGCCCGGCAGGAAGTCCGTGAACAGCTCGTGCACCTCCCGCACGAGCGGCCGCAGTACCCGGAAGCGGGCCAGGGCGACGCCCCGCGCGGTGAGCCGGGCCCCGCGCTCGGCGAGCCGGTAACTGCGCTCCCGGCCCTCGGTCCGGTCGAAGACCCAGTACAGGACGAGTCCCATCTGCGACAGCCACATCAACTCGGGCAGGATGTCCCGCAGTTCCTCCGGAACCTTCGTCTTCGTCGCCCCGGCCAGCACCTCCCGGTGGATGCTGATCGCCTCCGCGCGCGCGTGCTCCGACTCGGGCGAGAAGGGGCTGAGCGGGCTGTCCGGGTCGGCGGCGTTCTTGAAGAACTGCACCGCGAACTCGTGGTACGGCCTGGCGATGTCCAGCCAGACCCGCAGCACACCCGCGAGCCGCGCCTCCAGGTCGGTCTCCCGCGCCAGGACCTCCCGCACCGCCACCTGGTGCTCGGTGGCGATCCGGTCGTAGAAGCCCTGGATCAGGTGCTCCTTGCCCGCGAAGTAGTAGTACGCGTTGCCGACGGAGACCCCGGCCTCCTGGGCGATGGCCCGCATCGTCGTCTTGTCGTAGCCGCGTTCCTGGAACAGCCGCATGGCCGTCTCCAGGATCAGGGCGCGGGTCTGCTCGGACTTGCTGGGGGCGGCGCCGTCACCGGGGCCGTCGTTCTTCGCGGACACGGGAAGAGAGCCTATCGCCGGTACCGGTGCCGCTACCGGGGGGCGCAGGTGCCGTCGGCGCAGCCAGGCGCGGTGTGCGTCCAGCCGCCGTCCGGGTCGTACGTCCACCCGTCCGCCCGCCGGTACCCCCGGCCGCCCCACTGTGTTGCGGCCCGTCGGTCCTTGTTCTGCTGCGCGCCGCGCCACTTGGCGGCGGCGAGCACCGCGCCTCTCGCGAGCCAGGCCCCGGACGGGGTGCTGAGCCGGTGGGCGAGCGGCCGGTGCTCGCGCAGCGCCCACAGGGTGACGACCCAGGCGGCGGGCCCCCGGTAGACCTGCCCGGCGTCGGCGACCACGGTGATCTCCTCGAGGGTGGCGCCGTGGTCGAGGCCGGGGAACCGCCGCCGGGCCTCCTCGGAGCCGGCCGGAACCGGCTCCAGCGGCACCAGCTGGGGCTGCCGCTGGAGCCAGTCGCGCAGGAACGCGCACAGGGAGCACTCGGCGTCGTAGAGGACGGTGAGCCGGCGGACCGGTGCGGTGGCGTCCATGCCGCTCTCCACTCAGGCCTGGGCCTGCGGGGCCACCCAGCCCTGCGGCGGCACCGGCGGCATCTGCTCCCGCTCCATCGCGCCCCGCCGCCGGATCCGGTTGAGCACGTAGACGTTGCCCAGGTGCATCACGCCCAGCACCAGCAGCACGACGCCGAGCTTCGTCGACAGCGCCTCGAAGACGCCACGGACGTCCGTGATGGTCTCGTCGCCGCTCAGGTACAGCGCGACGAACCCGAGGTTGACGAGGTAGAAGCCGACCACGAGGAGGTGGTTGACGGCATCGGCGAGCTTCTCGTTGCCGTGCAGCACGTCGGCGAGGAACACCCTCCCGTTACGGCTCAGTGTGCGGGCCACCCAGATGGTCAGCCCGATGCTGACCAGCAGGTAGATGACGTAGGCGACGACCGTGCGGTCCATTGCCCCACCCTTCTTGAACACGTTCAAAACGCTGTCGCGGATGACTCTAGACCTGTTTTTGAACGTGTTCAACACCTAAGAAGGATCTGTGGATCAGAGCGAAGATCGGATTTTGGCCGAGGAGCTTGCCGCTCTTGGCTCGTCGAGCGGGGGGAGCGGTTACCTGGTCCGCCTGGTGGCCGGGCTGATGAGGAAGAACGTCCATGAGATCGACCTGCTCGTCCCCTTGCCGTTCGACGAGGTGGCGCGGCGCGTCACCAGCGTGCTCGGGAGGGCGGGCCACGCGGTCGGGCCGGTGCCGATCGGCTCCGGGGAGGACGAGGAGACGATCCGCGTCGTGACCGGCGGCGGTGCGGGCGGTGTGAATCCCGTAGTGGTGACCGCGCGAGTGCTGAAGGTCGATGAGGCCAGCTCGGAGGTCCGGCTTCGTGCAGCCGCCAAAGAGGGTCTGATCAGGCAGCGAGCCGGGGAGAAGACCGCTGTCCGTCTCGCCGCCCTGTTGAGCAGCGCGACCGGAGCGGGATAGGGCCGGAGCCGGCCGGTTCTGAGCGTCGCGGATCAGTCGGCCGTTTTCGGCCGGCCGGCCTTGAGGATCTCGGCCACGTCAAGGGTCACCTTCGCGCCGATGGAGTCGGGGAGCGTGACGAGCTCGCCGGGGACGTGGACCTGGTGGGTCGCGTAGCCGTCCCGGGCCGGGTCAGTGAGGACGTGGAGTCGTTGGTGCGTCCTGTCGACGATGACGTACGCCGGAATTCCCGCCGCCGCGTACGCGGGCACCTTGACGTGGAGATCCAGGTGGGGATTTTCCGCGGTGACCTCCATGACCATGCGGAAGCAGGAGGGCTCGTAGCAGTTGTCCTCGACCATACGAGAGGAGATGTCCGCGTCGACGACTGAGAGGTCCGGGATGGCGTAATCCTCCGGGCCTGTGGGGAGCCGGACGGCGACCTTCTGGAGGACGGTGGTCTCGTCGCCGTCGATTCCGGCGTTCAGACACGCCAGGGTGACGTCCGTGAGGACTCCGGCATGCCGGCGGTCGGGGATCGGTGTCACCAGCAGCAGGCCGTCGATGATCTCGAAACGAGCCCCCGGGGTGCGCTCCGTGAGCCAGTCGGCCCACTTGGTGAGCGAACGGTTTGCCGGCATGCGCGATCCTCCACCTGGTCCGGGTGCGGACATCCTCTCCGGGGTGATGCGTGGCTTCCTCCCCGGCCGCGTGCAGCTCACTCGAGTGAGGCCTTGCACAAGGTGAGGGCCCCGCTTCCACCGGAAACGGGGCCCTCACGGACGTACGAAGACGACCTCAGTAGCGGCGCGTGATCAGCGCCCTCTTCACCTCGGCGATCGCCTTCGTGACCTCGATACCGCGCGGGCAGGCGTCCGTGCAGTTGAAGGTCGTGCGGCAGCGCCACACGCCGTCGCGGTCGTTGAGGATCTCCAGGCGCTGTTCGCCCGCCTCGTCACGCGAGTCGAAGATGAAGCGGTGCGCGTTGACGATGGCGGCCGGACCGAAGTACTGGCCGTCGTTCCAGAAGACCGGGCACGACGTGGTGCAGGCCGCGCAGAGGATGCACTTCGTGGTGTCGTCGAAGCGCTCGCGGTCCTCGGCGGACTGCAGACGCTCACGCGTGGGCTCGTTCGTGTCCTTCGTGATGAGGAAGGGCATGACGTCCCGGTACGCCTGGAAGAACGGCTCCATGTCGACCACGAGGTCCTTCAGGACCGTGAGGCCCTTTATGGCCTCGACCGTGATCGGCTTCTCGGGGTTGATGTCCTTGATCAGGGTCTTGCAGGCGAGACGGTTCTTGCCGTTGATCCGCATGGCGTCGGAACCGCAGATGCCGTGCGCGCAGGAGCGGCGGAACGTCAGCGTGCCGTCGAGCTCCCACTTGATCTTGTGGAGGGCGTCGAGGACACGCTCCTTGGGGTCGATCTCCACCTGGAAGTCTTCCCACATCGCTTCCGCCGCGACCTCGGGGTTGAAGCGGCGGATGCGGAACGTGACCGTGATGTAGGGGGAGTCGGCGAAACCGGGCTCGGGCTTGCCGGCCGCGTCTTCCTTGTCCAGAACGGGGGTAGCCATCAGTACTTACGCTCCATCGGCTGGTAGCGGGTCTGGACGACCGGCTTGTAGTCGAGACGGACGGTTTCGGAGCCGTCGGCGCCGACCTCGCGGTACGCCATGGTGTGCCGCATGAAGTTGACGTCGTCACGGTTCGGGTAGTCCTCGCGGTAGTGACCGCCGCGGGACTCCTTGCGGGCGAGCGCGGAGACCGCCATGACCTCGGCGAGGTCAAGCAGGTTGCCCAGCTCGATGGCCTCCAGCAGGTCCGTGTTGAACCGCTTGCCCTTGTCCTGGATCGAGACGTTCTTGTAGCGCTCGCGCAGCTCCGCGATCTTCTCGACCGCCGTCTTGATCGTCTGCTCGGTGCGGAACACCATGACGTTGGCGTCCATGGTCTCCTGCAGCTCGCGCCGCAGCTCCGTCACGCGCTCGGTGCCGGTGGCGTCGCGGAGCCTTTCCACCTGCGCGATGACGAACTCCGCCGGGTTCTCCGGCAGCTCCACGAACTCCGCCTTCTGCGCGTACTCCGCGGCCGCGATGCCGGCGCGCTTGCCGAACACGTTGATGTCCAGCAGGGAGTTGGTGCCCAGACGGTTCGCGCCGTGCACGGACACGCAGGCGACCTCACCGGCCGCGTACAGGCCCGGGACGACCGTGGTGTTGTCCGCCAGGACCTCACCCTCGACGTTGGTCGGGATGCCGCCCATCGCGTAGTGCGCGGTGGGCTGGATCGGGATCGGGTCCGTGTAGGGCTCGATGCCGAGGTAGGTGCGGGCGAACTCGGTGATGTCGGGCAGCTTGGCGTCCAGCTGCTCCGGCGGGAGGTGCGTGAGGTCGAGGTAGACGTGGTCGCCCTCGGGACCGCAGCCGCGGCCCTCACGGATCTCCGTGTAGATGGAGCGGGACACCACGTCACGGGAGGCGAGGTCCTTCATGACCGGCGCGTACTTCTCCATGAAGCGCTCGCCGTCCTTGTTGCGGAGGATGCCGCCCTCACCGCGGGCGCCCTCCGTCAGCAGGATGCCCATGCGCCAGATGCCGGTCGGGTGGAACTGGAAGAACTCCATGTCCTCCAGCGGCAGACCGCGGCGGTAGACCGCCGCCTGGCCGTCACCGGTCAGCGTGTGCGCGTTGGACGTCACCTTGAAGAACTTGCCGCAGCCGCCGGAGGCGTAGATCACGGACTTCGCGTGGAAGACGTGGATCTCACCGGTGGCCAGCTCGTACGCCACCACACCGGAGGACTTCTTGACGCCGTCGACCTCGGTGATCAGCTGGTCCAGGACGTAGAACTCGTTGAAGAACTCCACGCCCTCCTTGACGCAGTTCTGGTACAGCGTCTGGAGGATCATGTGGCCGGTGCGGTCGGCCGCGTAGCAGGAGCGGCGGACCGGGGCCTCGCCGTGGTTGCGGCTGTGACCGCCGAAGCGGCGCTGGTCGATGGTGCCGTTCGGGGTGCGGTTGAACGGCAGGCCCATCTTCTCCAGGTCGAGGACGGAGTCGATGGCCTCCTTCGCGAGGATCTCGGCGGCGTCCTGGTCGACCAGGTAGTCACCGCCCTTGACCGTGTCGAAGGTGTGCCACTCCCAGTTGTCCTCCTCCACGTTGGCGAGCGCGGCGGCCATGCCGCCCTGCGCCGCGCCCGTGTGGGAGCGGGTGGGGTAGAGCTTGGTGAGCACGGCGGTGCGGCTGCGCTTCGTCGACTCGATGGCGGCGCGCATACCGGCGCCACCGGCGCCGACGATGACGGTGTCGTACTTGTGGATCTTCATGATTCTCGCAGCCCCGTGCCTAGCGGATGTTCGGGTCGAAGGTGAAGATCACCAGCGTGCCCAGCAGGATGGTGAACACCGTGGCGGTGTAGAGCAGAGCCTTCAGCCACAGCCGGGTGTTCGCGCGCTCCGCGTAGTCGTTGATGACCGTGCGCAGGCCGTTGGCGCCGTGCAGCATCGCGAGCCAGAGCATCAGCAGGTCCCAGACCTGCCAGAACGGCGAGGCCCAGCGGCCGGCCACGAACGCGAAGCCGACCTTGGAGACGCCGCCGTCCAGCACGAGCTGGATCAGCAGGTGGCCGATGACGAGGACGACCAGCACGACGCCGGACAGGCGCATGAACAGCCAGGCGGCCAGCTCGAAGTTGCCCCGGGTGGTCTTCGGGGTCTTCTTGGTGCGCTTGCGCGGGGCCTCGATGAGCGGGGCCGGGTTGTCGACGGTGTAGACGGCGCCGCCCTCGACGGGGCCGACGCCGGCGGTCTTGTCAGTCGTGGACATTGGCGTCAGCTCCCGAACAGTTCACGAGCGGCGTGGCCGAGGACGGGGTAGATCGCCCCCAGCATCAGCACGACCCATACGGCGACGACGGTCCAGAGCATCTGCTTCTGGTACCGGGCCCCCTTGATCCAGAAGTCGACGGCGATGACACGCAGGCCGTTGAGCGCGTGGAAGAGGATGGCGGCGACGAGGCCGTACTCCAGTAGCGCGACGATCGGCGTCTTGTACGTGGCCACGACGTTGTCGTAGGCCTCCGGGGACACACGGACGAGTGCGGTGTCCAGCACGTGAACGAACAGGAAGAAGAAAATGAGGACGCCGGTGACTCGGTGAGCCACCCAGGACCACATTCCTTCCCGGCCGCGGTACAGCGTTCCAGCCGGCACGGAAGTTTCCTCCGGGAGCGGGGATTGGGGCCGCGCCGGCTTGGTGTGTCGGTCGGGCCCGGCCGGGTACGGTCCACCGGCCCCCAGCATCGTAGCGAGGCGCTGCCGCCGGGCTGAGCGGGGGTCTGGCTGTGTGATCAAACTGGCATGCGTACGGGCTAGCCTCGCGGCTTCTGAGGTGGGGTGTCCTCTTATCGACCGGGTGCGGGTTCGTCGTGGTCGCTCGCGCCCACACGGCGGTAGCCGCATATCGATTACAGCCCCGCGCCCCTGAGGGCGTCCACCAGCCGTTCCCTGGCCAGGCGCCGGAGCTCGTCCGCCACCACCACCCGTTCCTCCTCGGGATCGTTCGTCAATCGTGACCGGATCCCTTCCAGGAGGTGGTCCAGAACCTCGTTCGGTGCCACACCGTCCAGGCAGATGACGAACACGTGTCCGAAGCGGGCCTCGTAGGCGGCGTGGGCCGCGCTCAGGGCCGTGTGGGCCGCCGAGTAGGTGTCCTCGGGGAGGCGCGGGAGGGGCTCGGCCGCCAGGGCCTCGATCAGGTCGGGCCAGGTCAGGTCGTAGGCCGCCTCGTCCGCCGCGGCCAGCAGGGAGTCCAGGTCCGGATAGGGGCGGTGTTCCGCGACGCGGCTGGACCACCGGGGGCTGTGCAGGCAGCTGAGGAGGATCTGGTGCAGGTCCTCGTCGGAGGCCGCGTTGACGTGCTCAACCGGTATGGCGAGTCGGCCGGGGAGGTCTGGGAGACGGTGCGCGGGCAGCGTGGGTCCTCGTGGGCGTCACGTGTGTCGGAAGGGCAATGTTGTGAGAGTTGTGGCGTCACGCTATCGAGTACGACCATGACGTGTCCGTCGGATGCCCGAATTTCACCCGGGAGAGAGAGTTTCGGAACCCAGGGTGGACGCGCGTGGTGGACGCGCGCCGGGACGCCGGGGGTTTTAGGTTGGCGGTGTGAGTCAGCACAGGCGTCGGATACCGGCGAAGCAGACGAAACAGCGGCAGGTGCTGGTCGTGGCCATGGCCGTCGCCCTGGTCGTGGTGGCGGCCGGGGTGAGTCTCGGGCTCTGGGCGGCCACGGGTGGCGACGGCGGGTCCACGGAACCGGAGGCCAGACCCTCCCAGGGCGGGACCGCCGCCGCCCCGCGGGGCACCTCGCCGGAGGACGGCCCCAGTCCGAGTCCGAGCCGCTCGTACGCCCTGTCCGAGGCGCCGCGGACGATCCCCGCCGTGCGCGACCACACCCCGGCGCGCGGCCCGGGCTGGCAGCCCGAGGACGGCAACCGCGTGGTCGTGGACGATCCGGCGCTGGCCGACGAGGGGCGGCTGGTCGCCGGTGAGCTGGGGCTGACGTACGCGGGGGAGAAGAACGACAGCCGGGCCGGGGACCTGCGCCTGACGCTCGACGGCGACAAGAAGGCGAACCCCGAGTCGTACGTCATGACCGTGCGCGACGGGCGGGTGGAGATCAGCGGGCCCGCCGACGCGGGCGTCTTCTACGGCACCCGCACCCTCAAGCAGGAGGTGCACGACGGCGGCACGGCCCCCGAGGGCGTGGTGCGGGACGAGCCGGCCAAGGAACAGCGCGGGTTCATGCTGGACATCGCGCGCAAGAACTTCACGGCCGGCTGGATCGAGGACCGGGTCCGGGAACTGGGCGACCTGAAGTTCAACCAGCTCGGCCTGCACTTCTCCGACGACCAGGGGTTCCGGATCGAGTCCGACTCGCACCCGGAGGTGGTGTCCCAGCAGCATCTGACCAAGGCGCAGGTGCGGAAGATCGTCGACCTCGCGGAGAGCCGGCACATCACCGTCGTGCCCGAGATCGACTCGCCCGGGCACCTCGGCGCGGTCCTCGACGCCCATCCCGACCTCCAGCTGCGCACCGCCCAGGGATCGGCGGTGCAGGGCGCCATCGACATCTCGAAGACCGAGAGCGCCGAGATCGTCGACGACCTGCTGAACGAGTACGCGGGCCTCTTCCCCGGCCGGCCCTGGCACCTCGGCGGCGACGAGTACCAGGCGCTGGTCCGCTCCGACCCGGAGGCGTCCTTCCCGCAGCTGGCCGCCGCCGCGCGGGAGAAGTACGGCTCCGGCGCCACCGTCGCCGACCTCACCACGGGCTGGCTGAACGACCGGGCTGCCACCGTCCGCGAGAACGAGCGGACTCCGCGCGCCTGGAACGACGGCTTCTTCCGCGGCACCTCCGTCGAGGCCGACGAGGACATCCAGGTCGCCTACTGGACCGGCAAGGAGATCGGCGCCCGGGAGCCGGCCGAGTACCTGAGCGCGGGCCGGAAGGTGATCAACTACAACGACGAGTTCCTGTACTACGTGCTCGGCGAGCCGCAGACCTTCGTCTATCCGACCGGGCAGCGGATCTACGAGCAGTGGACACCGCGGGTGCTGCGCGGCACCACGGCCGTCCCCGAGCGCTACGACGGCCAGATCCTCGGCGGGTCCTTCGCCGTCTGGTGCGACCTCGCGAACTCCCAGACGGAGGACCAGGTGGCGGCCGGGATCCGGATGCCGCTGCGGGCGACCGTCCAGAAACTGTGGGACCCCGGCGAGCCCCGGATGTCCTGGGCGGAGTTCCGGGCCCTGGCGAACCGGCTCGGCTAGCCCGCCCGAATCGACCCGTACGGCTGCGGACTCCGCTGCCGCTGTGGTGGTCTTCTCAGGCGAGCCGAATCGAATATGCCGGGGGGAACCGGGACATGGGCTACTGGGGATACTTCGTCGTGGGCCGGGGGGAACGGCCACTGGCGGAGCTGGACGCGCTGGCGGGGGCCGCGGACGGGATGACGCGGCGCGCCTCGGCGCCGGGTGGGTGGCAGGTCTGGGAGTACCCCAGCAACGACGGCGACATCGGCACCATGAACGCCGTCGCCCGGGAGACCGGGGCGCCCGCGCTCTTCGGATACGTCATGAACAGCGAGTGCGTGGCGCTGGAGGCCGCGGCGCCGGAGAGCGGGGCCTGGACGACCTGCCTCGGGCGGGCCGCGATGGCCGGGTATCTGGGGGCCGGCCGGGAGGGACTGACGATTGAGGACTACTTCCTGGAGCCCCGTGACGCCGCCGAGCACGCCGTCCGCTGGGCGGCCGAAGCCGGCCATGAGGTGAACGCCGGGGTCGTCTTGGACGTACTCACTTCAGACCCTGATTCCCTGGCCGAAAACCTCTTCTTCCGCTTGCTCGACAGACTGGGTGTGGTGCCCCTGTGACACTCCGGGGCCGTCGCGCGCAGTAAGGGGAAGTGCGGGTTCCGTGAGGGGTGAGGGCTGGTAGCGGCCTGACAGGGCCCCGGAGAAGGCCCGCGGAGGGAGGCGTGGATGAGCCTGGTGGAGTTGATCGCACAGGCCGACGAACGCGGGCTGGCCGCGAGCGGGCTGGCTTGTTTGGATCGGTGCGTGCCCCTGCTGGGCGGCGACGACGAACTCCTGCGACCGTTGTGGGCGAGCCTCACGGACGACGCCGACGCCGACGCATGGGGCGAACGGCTGGAGCAGACGCGCGCGAAGCTCGACGCCGCCGCCAGCGAGGACGAGGCGGTCGTGCTCGCCCACCGGATGCTCGAGGCCGCTCCCGCCGAGCGGTCCGCCGCCGAGGTACGGATCTGGGCCGACGCCTGCTCCGTCGCCTCCCTCCAGATCCACCGCCTCCTCGACACCCTCGCGGACGACGCCTCGTCCGTCGACGCCCGCCGTGAGGGCCGCACGGACGGCATGTCGCCGCTCGTCGCCGCCGAACTGCGCCGGCAGATCGTCGTCCTGGAGGTCCTGGCCGGACACGGCCCGGCCGGGCTGCGGCGGGCGCTGGAGGTGTCGGTGGAGGGCCGCCGGGTGCTCCGCGCGGTCGTCTCCCGCCGGAGCCGGCAGCAGGGCTGAAGGTATCCGGCCCCGGGAGTGCCGCCGAACGCCCCGCCAGAGCGCCTGACCGGCCTAAACCCCCCTCCTGGGGGAGTCCTGTGACTGTCGTGAGGCCGCGTTGGGGCGGTCCTGCGCCGCTTCGGGGAAGCCGCCGATTCCGGGTGACGAAACGCTTCTCCGCAGCGCTTTCCCGGATGTGACGACTCAAGCGGAAACCAGGCCCTCGGCTGCGGCGAAGCCGCTGCGGTGGGCGGCGGACACGGTGGCCACGATGCGCGAGGGAGCACGGCTGCGTCTCGACTACTCGGCACAGAGTCTGTGGAGCATCGACCGGATGATCGAGGGGATACGCCGGGAAGGAGCCCCGGCCGCCGCCGTGCAGGAGGTGCTGCGCGGGTTCGGGGCCTACGCCGGTGAGGTGATGGCGCGTCAGACCGGGGCCGAATGGTGGGCCACCGGCGGCGACCACTGGATCCGTACCCCCGACGGCCGCCTCTTCGACCCGATCGACGAGGCCCGCCGCTGCTACGCCGGGCACGGCTCGCTGCGGCTGCTGTGCCGGGACGCCACCAGCGGCGCGCCCCGGGCGTAGCGTCAGCGCCCGGACAGACCTGCGGACCCGGGCCCGGCCGACACCGGCAGACCCTCGGACCCGGGCCCGGCCGTCGCCGACAAGCCATCGACCCCCGGCTCGGCCGGCTCCAGAACGGGCGCGGTGACTGTGCTCGCGTTCCCCGCGAGGGTGCGGATCTCCGGCAGGTCGCCGTAGAGGTTCTTCCCGGGGCACTCGGTCGGGTAGCCGTCGCGGTGCCCCGAGACGCGGTGCAGCGTGACCTTCTGGCCAGACGTGTACTTGCCGTTGTCCGCGCCGGCCGTCAGCACCACCGTCCCGGTCGGGTCGATGCCGTACAGGCCGAGCTTCCAGGCCGCGACCTTGGCGATCGACGCGCGCACCGCGGAGTTCACGGTCGTCTTGCCGTAGTCCCCGAGTACCGAGACGCTGCTGGTCGCGGTGTTGAAGCCGTAGGTGTGCGCGCCGAGGACAGGCTTGTCGATGCCGCCCGCCCGGCCCTCGAAGACGGTGCCGCACTTGTCGACGAGGAAGTGGTAGCCGATGTCGTTCCAGCCGTTGCTGCGCACGTGGTAGAGGAACACGCCGCGTACGACCGACGCCGACTCGGAGCAGGTGTAGTCGTTGGTGCCCGCCGTGTGGTGGACGAACATCGCCTTGGTGGCGCTGGTGTAGGTCGGCGGGTCCTTCACCAGCGACTCGTCGGCGCCCCAGGCGGAGCGCGACGTCACCGGGGGGCGTGGTGCGGCCAGGGGCACTCCGGCGGCCGGCCGGACGACGTCCGGGTCGACGACCGTGGTGTGCACGGTGTCCGGACCGCCGTCGGGGTCGACCAGTTCGACGCGCAGCCCCTCGGGCAGGGCCGGGCCCGAGACGCGTACCTGGATGCCGTCCGAGGGCCCGGTCCACAGCGGCTGGGTGCCGCCGCGCACCCCGGCACGGTCGCGGTCGGGCCCCGACTCGGGCGTACGGACATCGGTGTCCAGTGCGCGCCACGCGCTCCACACGCCGCTCTCCCGCGAGCGGGTGCGCACGTGCACGGTGCCGTGCAGGGCGGCGTCCGGATCGTCCCAGGTGACACCGATCATGCTGAACGGCTCGGTGGTGCGCGGGGCGAGGGACCGCTCGTGCGGATCACCGTCCGGCACCCGGAGGGTGTGCACGCCGTCCGAGGAGGCCCGGGCGGGCTGGGCCAGGCCGAGGGCACCGAAGGCCAGGGCGGTGGCGACGGCGGTGCGCAGGAGCAGGGACGGCATACGGCGCTCGCCTTTCGTCGGGCGGTGGTGTCGCGTGCAGAGCTCCCCGGTACGTCGCTCGGCACAAACCTCCCCGGGCCCGCGCTCCCGAGGACGGCGGCCCGGGATGACCCGAACGGTGGCGGGCGCCGGGCGGGCTGCCTGGGCGCGGCCGTCGCGCGGGCGCAGCAGGGCGACGAGGCGGCCTTCGCGGTCGCCTACCGGCTCGTGCAGCCCGGCCTGCTCGGCTATCTGCGCGGGCTCGTCGGGGACGACGCGGAGGACGTGGCGTCCGACGCCTGGCTGGAGATCGCCCGGGACCTCGGGCGGTTCAAGGGCGACGGGGCCGGGTTCCGGGGCTGGACGGCGACCATCGCCCGGCACCGGGCACTGGACCATCTGCGCCGGCAGCGGGTACGGCCCCGGTCGTCCGCGCTGGAACAGGACCTCCTGGACCTGCCCGGGCCGCAGAGCACGCACGACCAGGCGCTGGAGGCCATCTCCACCGAGCGCGCCCTGGAGCTGGTCCGCGGGCTGCCGCGCGACCAGGCCGAGGCCGTGCTGCTGCGTGTCGTGGTCGGCCTCGACGGCCCCGCCGCCGCGCGGGTCCTGGGCAAGCGGCCGGGCGCGGTACGCACGGCCGCGTACCGGGGGCTGAAACGTCTCGCCGGGCGGCTCGGAGCGGAGGGTGTGACGGAAGAGGCTCCCCGGACGCTGGGTGAGTCGACGTGAACATTGTTCACCTTCGCGGGCCCGGGCCGGCGGGACCGCGCGGACGCGGCGCCGTGAACGAGGCGGACGTGCGGGACGTACTGGTGGGGCCGGACGGGCCGTGCGGGGCAAGTGGATCGAGCAGGGACGGAAACGGACATGGGTGAGCGGCAGAGCGAGGGCGGGCTTGCCGGCCGTGATCCCCGTCATGCCCTTCTCGAATCCGAGGTCGAGGCGCTCATCGTCGCCTCCCTCGTCCGCGACGGCGTGGACGCCGAGTCCGAGCGGCGGGCCGTGGCCGCGTTCCGGGTCGCCCGGGGCGCCGGGGTCCGGAGGGCGCGCACCCGCCGCCGGGACGACTGGCGTCCCCGGGAGCATCGGCGGTACCTCGGACGGTCGCTGAGGACGACGCTCGGCGTGCTGCTCGCGAGTCTCACGCTGGGCGGTGTCGCCGTGGCGGCGATCGGCGCGGCGGGATCCTCGGCGGACGGTCCGGGCGACGACGGCCGCGAGCACCCGCCCGCCTCCAGCAGCGCCCCGCGCGACCCGGCCCGGACCCCTCCCCGCGACGGCGACGCCGGCCACAGCCCCGGAACCGGCACCGGCTCGGCCCCGGCACGTCCCGACCGCCCGGCCCCCGCCCAGGACACCGAGGCCCACTGCCGCGCCTACCAACAGGCCGATGGCCGGGGCAAGGCCACGGACGCGACGGCCTGGCGGCGTCTCGTCGACGCCGCGGGCGGTGAGAGCAAGGTCACGGAGTACTGCGCCGAGCAACTGGCACCGGCCACGCCCGAGCCCAAGCCGGGCAGGAGCGGCGGTTCGGAGAACCCGGAGAACAAGGGGCCGGCCGAGAACGACGGCACGGGCGAGAGTCGCGACAAGGACACCCCTGCCCGGCCCAACGGCCGTTCCCGATAAGGGATCCGGCGAACCCGACGGCGCCGCCATGGCAACGGCCGGGGCCGCCACCCCCCACAGGAGAGGCCCCGGCCGTCGCACGGCACGGGCCGCGCGGCGACCCGTACTTCCTACAGCGCCCGGTGTGCGCTTTGTGTCACACCCCGCCGTGTCACGGCATGGTTCCATCTCCAGCGGACATGGACGGGGAGTGGTTTGAGGTCGTAACGTGCCATTCGCGCCAACAGCGGAGGCGGCAAGACCACCGCAACCACCTGCGGCCTTGCAAACCGCAACCACCAATTGAGCAACCACGACGGCGAGAACCCGGTCCGCGAGAGCGGCGCCGGTTGAGGCGCAGAAGGGCGCGCGGTGCTGGGGGACGACGCGGAGCTGACCACCGCGGTGCGTGCGGCACAGGACGGAGACGAGAACGCGTTCCGGACTGTGTACCGCACCGTGCACCCGCGGCTGCTCGGGTACGTACGGACGCTGGTCGGCGACCCCGACGCCGAGGACGTGACGTCCGAGGCGTGGCTTCAGATAGCCCGTGACCTGGAGCGGTTCACCGGCGACGCGGACCGCTTCCGCGGCTGGACCGCCCGTATCGCCCGCAACCGGGCGCTGGACCACATACGGATGCGCGGGCGCCGGCCCGCGATCGGCGGTGACGAGACCGAACTGACCAGCCGGGCCGCCGAGTCCGACACGGCGGGTGAGGCCATCGAGGCGCTCGCCACCGACGGCGCCTTCTCCCTCATCTCCCGGCTGCCGCAGGACCAGGCCGAGGCGGTCGTGCTGCGGGTGGTCGTCGGACTCGACGCGAAGACCGCCGCCGAGACCCTCGGCAAGCGCCCGGGCGCCGTGCGGACGGCGGCACACCGGGGCCTGAAGCGGCTCGCGGAGCTCCTCGGTGACGGCCCGGAGGCCGATCCGGAGTCGGCCGGGGTGCTCGACGCGCTGCCGCCCCAGCGAGCACCGCGCGGTGGTGCCATGACGTCCGCACGTGTGACGCACAGCGTCGCGCGGACGCAGAAGGATGTGTGATGGCCGACGAGCAGTACAGGTGGCTGGACCGCGAAACGGCGGAGCGCTTGCTGAACGGAGAGCCACTCGAAGGCGTCGACGGCGCCGACCGCACCCGGGCCGAAAGGCTCTCCAGGACACTCGGCGCGCTGTCCGCGTCACCCCCGCTGACCAGCGAGGAACTCCCCGGTGAGGCCGCCGCGGTGGCCGCCTTCCGCAAGGTGCGTGCGGAACGCGCCGACGCCGGGGCGGCCCGTTCCGGCACCGGCGGGCAGACCGGCGATGAGGTCGTCGAAGCGGGCCTGGTCCGGATCGGCACCCGGCACGGCAGTGGCTCCGGCGATGTCCGGCGGCCTCGTCGGGCCCGTCCCGCGCGCTTCGTGCTGGCCGCCGTGCTGGCCGTCGGCATGGTCGGTGGTGTCGCCGTCGCGGCCGGAACCGGAGTCCTGAGAGCGCCGTTCGGCGGCGACCGGCCCGACCCCGGCGCCTCCGTCTCGGCCGCTGTCACTCCGTCCGGGCGTCCGCTGGTGTCGCCCTCGCCGAGCGTCGACGGACAGGGCGGGTCCCAGCACGGCAACACACCGAGCGGCACCGCGACGGGCGGATCCCGCGACCCCGGACGGACCGAGGCCCGCGACGACCCGGCGCGGAAGCCGGGTTCCGGCGCTGAGGGCGACCGTCCCGGCGACGGCCGCGGGAAGATCGCGTCCGCCTGCCGCGACCTGCGCGACGGCAAGCGGCTGACCCCAGACCGCCGGCGTGCCCTGCGCGACGCGGCGGACGGCACCCGGGTGCGCGGGTACTGCAAGGGCCTCCTGGCCGGCATCGACGGCCGCTCCGCGCAGCGGCACGACGAGGACGCCGACCCGGGCAAGCGCGAGGGCGAAGCTCAGAAGCACGACAGGAAGCAGGACAAGGCCGAGAGGCGGGCCGAGCGGAAGGCCGGGAAGCGGGCCGAGCGGAAGGACGAGCGGCACGGCGACGACGCTCACGACGCCGACCGCACCCGGTCCACACGGTCTCTGCAGCCCCTCCGACCTGCGATTTCGTACCCCGCGAAAATCTCCTGGCCGAGGGTGTGACGTTTTCTGCGGCCCCGGCGCAGTAATAAGTGGGCCGACTGGTCATCGGCCGTCGCACTGAGCCGGGGTTCCCCCCGTACCTACGGCTCGTGCACCTGAGCGCGGGCGGGACACGTTCCCCCGGTCCCGCCCGCGCCCCAATCTCCCGCACGCCTTGCTCACCAGGACACGACGACCTTGTCGCCGTCCCGGACCTGCGCGTACAGCTCCGCGATCGCCTGCTCGTCCCGTACGTTGACGCAGCCGTGCGAGGCGCCGGCATAGCCCCGGGCCGCGAAGTCGGGGGAGTAGTGCACGGCCTGGCCGCCGCTGAAGAACATCGCGTAGGGCATGGGCGAGTCGTAGAGCGTCGACACGTGGTCGCGCGACTTCCAGTAGACGGAGAAGGCGCCCTCCCGGGTCGGCGTGTACTGGGAGCCGAAGCGCACCGCCATCGTCGACACGGTCCGCCCGTCGACCATCCAGCGCAGTGTCCGGCTGGTCTTGTCGATGCACAGCACCCGGCCGGTTCTGCAGCGCGCGTCCGGCGGGTCGGCGGGCTGGCCGCCCATCAGATACAGGTCCCACCGGCCGGGCTGGCGCGTCATCCCGAGCAGCCGCTGCCAGGTGACGGTGTCGGTCCGCCCGGTGCGCGGCAGTCCGCGCTTGCCCTGGAAGCCGCTGACCGCCCGCTCCGTCGCCTCGTCGTACGTCCCGGTCGGCCCGTCGAAGAGCCAGGCGACCTGCCGCAGCCGGGCCTGCAGCTCGCGGACGTCCCGGCCGGTGTCGCCGGGGGACCACAGCACACGGGCGGGCGCGGGGGCGGTTCTCGGTTTGTCGTCGCCGGTGGGGCTGCGCGGGGGCGACGGTGTCCCGCTCGGCAGCTCGATGTGCACCGGCGAGCGGGGCTTCCCGCCCCCGTCGGGAGCCTGCACGGTACAGCCGGTCAGCGTGGCCAGCACGGCCAGTCCCGCTGCGACCGCCCTCCCCATACCCGTGGTACGCACACGACCCCCCTGTCGTCTCACCGGTGTACCCGGATGCCACCCGAGATGTTCCCCGGGCGTGACCCCTCGCGAACCAGGGGGCATGGTGGTGAGCGAGGCACTGCTCTGCGGGAGGCATCAACCATGACGCGTGAGTCGGAGTCCGGACTGCCCATCGCACCGGTCTACGGGCCGGAGGACCTCCAGGGCTGGGACCCCGCGCAGAAGCTCGGAGAGCCGGGGGCGTACCCGTTCACCCGCGGCGTGTACCCGAACATGTACACGGGCCGTCCGTGGACGATGCGCCAGTACGCCGGTTTCGGCACGGCGACGGAGTCCAACGCCCGCTACCGGCAGCTGATCGCCCACGGCACGACGGGCCTGTCCGTCGCCTTCGACCTGCCCACCCAGATGGGCCACGACTCCGACGCCCCGATCGCACACGGCGAGGTCGGCAAGGTGGGCGTGGCGATCGACTCGATCGAGGACATGCGGGTGCTGTTCGGCGGGATCCCGCTGGACCAGGTCTCGACGTCCATGACGATCAACGCCCCGGCCGCGCTGCTGCTGCTCCTGTACCAGCTGGTGGCGGAGGAGCAGGGGATCCCGGCGGACCGGCTCACCGGCACGATCCAGAACGACGTGCTGAAGGAGTACATCGCCCGGGGCACCTACATCTTCCCGCCCAAGCCCTCGCTGCGCCTGACCGCCGACATCTTCAAGTACTGCAAGGCCGAGATCCCGCGCTGGAACACCATCTCGATCTCCGGCTACCACATGGCCGAGGCGGGCGCGTCCCCGGCGCAGGAGATCGCCTTCACCCTCGCCGACGGTGTCGAGTACGTGCGCACCGCGGTCGCGGCCGGCATGGACGTCGACGACTTCGCGCCCCGCCTGTCGTTCTTCTTCGTCGCCCGGACGACGATCCTGGAGGAGGTCGCCAAGTTCCGTGCGGCGCGCCGTCTCTGGGCCCGTGTGATGCGCGAGGAGTTCGGCGCGAAGAACCCCAAGTCGCTGATGCTGCGCTTCCACACACAGACGGCCGGCGTGCAGCTGACGGCCCAGCAGCCCGAGGTCAACCTGGTGCGGGTCGCCGTCCAGGGGCTCGCGGCGGTCCTCGGCGGCACCCAGTCCCTCCACACCAACTCCTTCGACGAGGCCATCGCCCTGCCCACCGACAAGTCCGCCCGCCTGGCACTGCGCACGCAGCAGGTCCTGGCGCACGAGACGGATGTGACGGCCACGGTGGACCCGTTCGCGGGTTCCTACGTCGTCGAGACGATGACCGACGACATCGAGGCCGCGGCCGTCGAGCTGATGCGGAAGGTCGAAGAACTGGGCGGCGCGGTCAACGCCATCGAGCACGGCTTCCAGAAGAACGAGATCGAGCGCAACGCCTACCGCATCGCCCAGGAGACCGACTCCGGCGAGCGGATCGTGGTCGGCGTCAACCGCTTCCAGCTGGCCGAGGAGGAGCCCTACGAGCCGCTGAGCGTCGACCCGGCCATCGAGGCCCGGCAGGCCGAACACCTGGCCAAGCTGCGCGCCGAACGCGACCAGCCGGCCGTGGACGCGGCCCTGGTGGCCCTGAGGAAGGCCGCCGGGGGCGAGGACAACGTCCTGTATCCGATGAAGGAGGCGCTGAAGGCCCGGGCGACGGTGGGCGAGGTCTGCGACGCGCTGCGCGAGGTGTGGGGGGCGTACGTCCCGTCGGACGCCTTCTGACCACGGTCTGTGCCATGGCGTGAACGAACGCGCCCGCCTGACAACCGACATTTCCTTGTCGGCCCAGGCGGGCGCGGAGATCTTCGAGGACTACGAACGGCACTACGAGGAGGGGCTGGCCCTCGTCGTCGAGGGGATCGGGGCGCGCTACGGCGTCTCATGACGCCCGGCGTCAGGAGCGCTTCGCGCGGGCCCGGCGCACGGCCCGGGTGACCACGGGCGGCAGCAGGTCCTTGGCGATCCGGCGGGCCCGGGACGGGGCGGGGCGGGCCGGGCGTGCCGCGCGGGACTCGGTGACGCGGGCGGCCGGGACGCTCGCCGGCGCGGGGGCCACGTAGTGCCGGGAGGTCGGGAAGGGCGGCGGCTTCATGCCCCTGGACCGGGCGCGGACCAGCCGGTGTCCCGCCGCCTCCTGCACGCTCAGCCCGCAGTCCTGGCGCTGCCTGAGCATGTCGAGCAGCTCCTCCTGGATCGGCCCGGGGTCGCCCCAGGTGCCGTACAGCTTCTGCGTGCTGAGGCAGATCGGGCGCAGCCCCCGGTTGAGGACGGCCTCCCAGGCGGCGACCGAGACGCCCGGCGTGTGCTCGGAGCGGAAGTCGTCGAGGACCACGATGCCGTCGGGCAGCAGGATGTCGTGGGCCGCGCCGATGTCGCCGTGCACGTGCTCGTACAGGTGCGAGGCGTCGATGTGGACGAAGCGGCAGGTGTCCGGGGCCACCTTCTCGGACACCACGGAACTCGGGGCCGCGATCACCGTCGGCAGGGTGTCGTGGAAGGAGAGGTAGTTCCGCTCGAAGGCCTGCTGGGTGAGCGTGGCGTAGGACTTGGTGGACTCCGCCTGGTTGGCCTCGTCGGGGGCCTCGCCCTCGAACAGATCGCAGACCGTGAACTTCTCGCCGTCCTGGAGGTGGTGGCCGAGGAGGATCGCGCTCTTGCCCATGTAGACACCGAGTTCCAGCAGGTCACCGCGCATGCCCTGGGCCTTCTGCCGCTCCAGGAACCAGGTGAACAGTATCTGGTCCAGCGGCGGGAACCAGCCCGGGACGTCCGCGAGTTCGCCGGGGTGCTTGTCGGTCGCTTGTGCGTTGGTCATGAGGCGAGCCTTCTCCCTCAGCGTTGCCGGAACCGACGGTTGGTTGAACGCCGCATGAACAGCCTCAGCGGGCTTTGGTCAGCACCCCACGCAGCCGGGGGGTCAGCGGCTTCTCCACATAGTGGTTCAGCAGCCACGCCACCAGCAGCATTGAGGCGGTGGTCAAGGCGAATGTCGCCCCGGATGGCAGGTCCAGGCCCCGGTGCAGGGCGTGGATCACGACCCAGCCGAGGTGCTCGTGGACGAGGTAGAACGGATAGGTCAGCGCCCCGGCGACCGTCAGCCACCGCCAGTTCGCCCAGCGCAGCCAGCCCAGCGCGATCGCCGCGACCGCCACGAAGCCGAAGGTCACGACGGCGACGATGCCGAGCGAGGAGCGGTACGAGAAGCCGTCCGCGTCGGGCGCGTGCCACAGGCTCTGCACCGCGTAGTGCTGCCCGATCAGCCAGCTCACGGCGACGATGCCCCAGGCGTAGGCGTCCCGCCGGTCCTGGTGGACGAGGTAGAGGCCGACGCCGCCGATGAAGAAGGGCGCGTACTCGGGCATCACGACGATGTCGAGCAGCGGCATGCTCGCGTTCTCGGTGATCACCGTCGCCAGCATCCAGACCGCGCAGAACATGATCACCCGGCGGCGGTTCGCCCCGGGAAGCACGACACACAGCGCGAACAGCGCGTAGAAGCGGACCTCCGCCCACAGCGTCCAGCAGACGCCGAGCACCCGGTCCACGCCGAGCGGCATCTGAAGCATGGTCAGGTTCACCAGCGCGTCGCTCGGCGACACCGCCTGGTACGTCACCACCGGCAGGGCGAACACCGCCGTCACGAGCAGGACCGCCACCCAGTAGGCGGGCAGCAGCCGGGAGGCGCGGGAGGCGAAGAACGACTTCAGCGGCCGGCCCCAGCCGCTCATGCAGATCACGAACCCGCTGATCACGAAGAAGACCTGGACGCCGAGGCAGCCGTAGGCGAAGTACTCGTGGAGGGTCGGGAACTGCTCCTTGGGCGAGGTGCCCCACGCCTCGCCCACTTCACCGTCACGGCCGCCGTAGTGGTACGCCGCCACCATCAGCGCCGCCACCAGCCGCAGCCCGTCCAGGGCCCGCAGCCGCCCGCCGGAGCCGCTCCGGCGGCGCGGGACGGTCGTGACGCCCGGTGGTTCGACCAGCACGGCGACACCGGGCTGGGGCTTACGGGTGCTGACGACCGTCTCGGTCACGCTGAAAACCTCTGTAGCTCGTCTGTCCTTCACCTGAGCCGCCTGTGGGCGGGCAGGGCGCCGGGTGTCACCCTAGGACGAAGATTGACGCTAAAACGTTCGACAGAGGCAGGCTTCGCCTTACGGTCTCCGTGGGTTCATCTGGATGTCGCCGATTCAGCGCCGTACCGCCTTGCGCAGTGCCCGGGCCCGGCGCACCACCCTGCGGGCCGTTGAATTGCGGGGCAGGAACGCAAGCCGCTGCGGAATTCCGCCGGGAAGTCCGAGCGCGGTGAGGCGGCGCTTCTTGAAATAGCGACGCGTGCGCGGACCGAGGTGCCGGGAGAGATACTGCTCCGCCCGTGGACGCAGGTCGGGGTAGATCTGCGGCTGCATCGTGAATCCGACGGCGGTGACCAGGTCGGACAGCCGGCCGGCCGGCAGGACGTCGCCTTCCTCGCCGTCCTCCAGGCCGGGCAGCAGCGCGTCCGCCAGGGTGGTGGGGATCCGGTTGCTGTTCTGGTAGGGCGTCAGCCGCTCCAGCAGCAGCTCGGTGCCGATGCGGGCGACCGGCAGGTCGTAGAGCGCCGAGGCCGTGAACAGCGCCGTCGAGAAGCAGCCGATGACCAGGGCCGGCCGGGCCCGGTCGAACAGCACCTCGGCGAGCACGGGCGTGTCCAGCACGGTGAGGCCGACGCCGAGCCTCTCGGCCTCCGACTCCAGGGCTCGGCTGTACCGGGCCGGTGCGGTCGGGTGCGGCTTGAAGACGACCGTGCGGTGGCCGCGGGCGACGGCGCCCCGCAACATCCGCACGTGCAGGTCCTCTTCCTCCTCCGGGGAGAGGATGTTCAGCGCCGACAGGTACTGGCCGAGCAGCAGCGCCGCGTCGCCCGGCACGTCGGGCAGCTCCGCGACGGTCTCGGTGACCTCGCCCAGCACCTTCAGGAACGCGGGCGTCGGCACCAGGTGCGCCGGCACGTCGAACTCGGTCAGCAGCATCGGCGTGAGCCCCGGCACCAGATCCAGGTGCAGCAGGCGCCGCACGCGCGTACCGACCAGCGGGTCGATCTTGTTGCGGGTGGGGCCGTAGCTCATCAGCCCGTCGGCGTACACGTCGACGGGCGCGTCGGTGAACAGCTGGGCCACCGTGAGGGCGGGCGCGACCTGGATGGACTCCAGGACCAGGCTCACCCGGTCGTCGCCGAGGCCCCACAGCATCCGCAGGTAGCGCTCGAAGAGCGGGATGTCGTCGGAGCGCGGCGTCCAGGCCCCGGGGTGGAAGGGGCGGATGGCCTCGTTCCAGGACAGCACCTCGTCGAAGTGCTCGCGCAGCGGAGCGAAGCCCGGCATCTCGTCCAGGGCCGGGGTGGTCTCCGGGTTCGCCGAGTTGTTGAACACCAGCAGCACCCGGCGGTCCGGCTCGTCGAAGAGGTCGGAGTCGATCGCGGCGGCCAGAGTGGCGACGCCGTACAGCGTCGAGGCGCAGAAGATCTGTGTGGTCCCGGGCATCAGGCCGCCGCTCCCGTCGTGGTCACCCGGCGCCGCAGCCGCCGCAGCTTGGCCGAGCGGTCCATGTCCATGGCCTCCAGTGCGTCACTGAGCACGTCCTGCGGCATGCGCTTGATGGCCGCCGCGCTCATCGACCGCAGCTGTCTGGCCACGGCCGGTTCGAACCTGTCCTCGTTGGACAGGTGGTGGGCGATGATCGCGCAGTACGTCCGTACCGCCTTGGGCAGCAGCCGGCCGGCCTCGCGGTCCGCGGCCGTCTCCTCGATCACCTGGTCGAAGGCGCGGATGAAGTCGAGCTGGCGGACGTCGCCGATCTGGGTCAGGGACGAGGCCACCCCGCGCCGGTAGAACACGCCCAGCAGGCTCACCACGGCGAACGACTCCGCCTCGCGGTGCAGCTTCCAGATCCACGGCCGGTCCTCGGCCGTGCGCAGCCCGTCGGTGAAGTGCAGCACGCCCTTGTCGAGCAGGCGCCGGTGGTAGGCGCCGGCCCAGGCGTACGCGTAGTCGACGGAGGTCGAGCGGTGGGCGGGCAGGATGGCGTCCCGCGGGCTGAACGCCTCCCAGCGCCGGCCGACCGGGACCCGGCTCACGGAACGGGCCCGGGCGGTCGCCTGCACATGGTCGGTGCGGACGAAGTCGCAGCCCAGCTCGTCCATCGCGGACACCAGTTCGGTGAGATAGCCGGGCGCCAGCCAGTCGTCGCCGTCCAGGAACGTCAGGTACTCGCCCTGCGCCGCGTCCAGGCCGGTGTTGCGGGCCGTGGCCAGCCCGCCGTTCTGCTCGTGGCGGATGTAGCGCACGCGCGCGACATCCGAAAGGTCCTCGGCCGCCCGTTCCAGGATGGCCGGTGTTTCGTCCTTCGAATGGTCGTCGACCAGGATGAACTCGAAATCCCGGTCGGCGTTCAGCCGAAGGCTTCTGAGGGTGTCCGGGGCGTATTGCTGCACGTTGTAGAACGGCACGATCACGGAAAGCTTAGGCACCCGCAAAACGTTAGGAGCCCGTCCGGCAGTGGAACTTTCCGGTGAACATACACTGGGTGAACTCAATGTGTCGGAACGGTGCACCGCGTGTACTTCCCGCTTTCCAGCAGGCCAGTTCGGCTCTCGGTGGGGTGTTGTTAACTTTTCGTTGAGTCCCGGTTCCGCCATACCTAGGAATTGCTTCCTAGCGTCATCGACGTGCCAGCAAGTACACCGAAGCGTCCGCGCATCGCGGTCCTCGCCGACTCCGACACCCGGTGGAAATGGGGTGCGCTCACCGCGCGCCGCATCGCCCCGGGACCGTCCATGGAAACCGGAGCGCGCGAGGACGCGCAAGTGGACGCCGTCCTCGACGGCTTCCTGCTGCGCGGCCGGGCCACGCCCACCCCGCGCCAGCTGGAAGAGGTGGGCGTACGCGCCGACTCGCTGCGGGAGGTCACCGCCGTCGAGTTCCTGCGCACCATGGCCGAGGAGCCGTACGACCTCCTGGTCCTCTCCCTCGTCGGCGGCGGTGTGCAGGCGATGCTGCACGGCCTGAAGCGGGTCTGGGAGAACCGGACCTCGCGCCCCGTGGTGGTCACCGGCTACGTCGGGGTCGTCTACGAGAAGCTCGCCGACGGCCTGCTGCTGCGGCACGGCGCGGACCTCGTCCTCGCCAACTCCCGCCAGGACGCGGACCGTTTCCGGGCCGTCTACGAAGGGGTGGGCGCCGACGCCTCGTCGGTGACCGAGGTGGCCCTGCCGTTCCTCGGCGGCGCCGCCTACGAAGGTGAACACGACCCATACACCGTCGTCTTCGCGGCCCAGCCCTCCGTGCCGGACAGCCGAAGGGACCGTACGTACCTGCTGAACCGGCTGGTCCAGCACGCCCGCAAGCACCCCGAACGCGAGGTGCTGCTGAAGCTGCGCTCCAAGCCGGGCGAACACACCACCCACATCGAGGAACTGCCCTACCAGAAGCTGGTGCAGCGCCTCGATCCGCCGGCCAACTTCCGCCTGGTGTACGGCAACATGGGCGAGGTCCTCGACCGCACCGACCTGCTGGTCACGGTCAGTTCCACGGCCGCCCTGGAGTCGCTGCACCGCCGCATCCCGACCGTCGTACTGACCGACCTCGGCGTACGCGAGTCCCTCGGCAACCACCACTTCGTCGGCTCCGGCTGCCTCGCCTCCTGGGACCAGCTCGACGCCGGACACCGACCGGTTCCCGACGAGGAGTGGGTGGCCCGGCAGGGCGTCGTCGCGGACGGCTCCTACGAGTCCGCCTTCGACACGGCGCGCGAGCGCATCGCCAAGCTGCTCGACCGGCCCGGCGGCCTGCCGCCGCTGACCCCCTACTACACACCCGTCACCGCGCCCGGCTACCTGCCCGGGATCCTCGCCCGCCACCACCTCGGCCCGGACGGCACCCCGCTGCCCGGAGCGCCCGCCGCCGACAAGGAGCCCGGACCGGTCCGGCAGATCGTGCGCCGGGCGGCGCGCGGCGCCTACCGGCACGGCGTGCAGCGCGTGGCGCCCGTCATCCGGCGGATGGGCGAGCTGTGAGCCGCCCGATCCCACGTCAAGGAGCTAAGACCATGTCCAACCCGGAAGCGGGCCACAGCGCTTCGGTTCGCCGCGTCCTCGCGGTGATCCCCGCGCGCGGCGGCTCCAAGGGCGTGCCCGCGAAGAACCTCCTGCCGGTCGGCGGCGTCCCGCTGGTGGCCCGCGCGGTGCGCGAGTGCCTCGCCTCCCGGCGGGTGACCGACGTCGTCGTCTCCACGGACGACCAGGCCATCGCCGCTGCCGCCCGCGAGGCCGGCGCCGAGGTCGTGCTGCGCCCCGCCGCGATCGCCGGGGACACGGCGACCTCCGAGGCCGCGGTGCTGCACGCCATGGACGCCCACGAGGCCCTGCACGGGGCGCCGGTGGACGTGGTGCTGCTGGTGCAGTGCACCAGCCCGTTCATCATCCGCGAGGACGTCGACGGAGTCGTCGAGTCCATCGCCGAGAACGGCGCCGACACCGCGCTGACCGTGGCACCGTTCCACGGCTTCGTGTGGCGCGACGCGGACGACGAGGCCACAGCCGGGAAGGTCGCGGAGGCCGACGCGGCCACCGGCGGCGGCTACGGCGTCAACCACGACAAGTCCTACCGCCCGCGCCGCCAGGACCGCCCCCAGGACTTCCTGGAGACCGGCGCCGTCTACGGCATGGAGGCGACCGGCTTCCGCAAGCACCAGCACCGCTTCTTCGGCCGCACGGAGCTCGTGCGCACCGACCCCGCCCGGGTCCTGGAGATCGACGATCCGCACGACCTGGCCCGCGCCCGGGCCCTCGCCCCGCTCTTCGACGCGGACCGGCCCGGCGCCCTCCCGACCGCCGACGACATCGACGCGGTCGTACTCGACTTCGACGGCACCCAGACCGACGACCGGGTGCTCGTCGACTCCGACGGACGGGAGTTCGTCTCCGTGCACCGCGGGGACGGACTCGGCATCGCGGCCCTCCGCAGGAGCGGCCTTCGGATGCTGATCCTGTCCACGGAACAGAACCCTGTGGTCGCCGCCCGGGCCCGGAAGCTGAAGCTCCCGGTGCTGCACGGCATCGACCGCAAGGACCTCGCGCTGAAGCAGTGGTGCGAGGAGCAGGGCATCGCGCCGGAGCGCGTGCTCTACGTCGGCAACGACGTCAATGACCTCCCGTGCTTCGCCCTCGTCGGCTGGCCCGTGGCGGTCGCGAGCGCCCACGACGTCGTACGCGGCGCCGCACGCGCGGTCACCACCGTCCCCGGTGGCGACGGCGCGATCCGAGAGATCGCCGGCTGGATCCTCGGCCCCTCTCTCGAAGTCCCCGCCAAGTCCCACACGTAAGGACATCTCTGCCATGAGCACCAACTCCCGTATCCGCCGGTTCGGTTCGCGCGAAGTCGGCCCGGGCCGTCCGGTCTACGTCTGCGGTGAGATCGGCATCAACCACAACGGCGAGCTCGAGAACGCCTTCAAGCTGATCGACGCCGCCGCCGAGGCCGGCTGCGACGCCGTCAAGTTCCAGAAGCGCACCCCCGAGATCTGCACCCCGCGCGACCAGTGGGACATCGAGCGCGACACCCCCTGGGGCCGGATGACCTACATCGACTACCGCCACCGCGTGGAGTTCGGCGAGGACGAGTACCGCGCGATCGACGACTACTGCAAGTCGAAGAACATCGACTGGTTCGCCTCCCCGTGGGACACCGAGGCCGTCGCCTTCCTGGAGAAGTTCGACGTCCCCGCCCACAAGGTCGCCTCCGCTTCCCTCACCGACGACGAGCTGCTGCGCGCCCTGCGCGCCACCGGCCGCGCGGTCATCCTCTCCACCGGTATGTCGACGCCGAAGCAGATCCGCCACGCGGTCGAGGTCCTCGGCTCCGACAACATCCTGATGTGCCACGCCACGTCGACCTACCCGGCCAAGGCCGAGGAGCTCAACCTGCGCGTGATCAACACCCTGCAGCAGGAGTACCCGAACGTCCCGATCGGCTACTCCGGCCACGAGACCGGCCTGCAGACCACCCTCGCCGCGGTCGCCCTGGGCGCCACCTTCGTCGAGCGCCACATCACCCTCGACCGCGCCATGTGGGGCTCGGACCAGGCCGCCTCCGTGGAGCCGCAGGGCCTCACCCGCCTGGTCCGTGACATCCGCACCATCGAGGCCTCCCTCGGTGACGGCGTGAAGAAGGTCTACGAGTCCGAGCTGGCCCCGATGAAGAAGCTGCGCCGCGTCGCCGGTGTGGTCGCCGAGGCGGAGATCGCCGACGCGGCGGGCGAGCCGGTCGGCGTCTGAGCGCACACCCCCCACATCCCCCATACGACGGGACGGTCGTACGTCGATGAGCCCCCGCGCCGGGAACGCCGGCCCCCACACTCTCGCGTTCGTCGAGAGTCCGGTACAGCTGCTGAACGTGCTGGAGTGGGCGCACGCGCATGCGCCCGGCGTGGGGCTCACCCTCGTGGTGCTGTCACCCGTCGACCCGATGACGCGTGGCCAGCTGCGGCGGATGTCCGACCTGGCCCGCGACGAGGGGCACCAGGTCCGCTGGGAGGAGGCGCGCGGCGGCCCGCTCGCGCCCTTCCAGACCGTCGGCGGCCTCTCCGGCCTGCTCCGCAGGGCCCGCCGGGTGGTGCTGGGGGACCCCTTCTCCCGCTACGTCCAGCTGCTGCTGACCATCACCCGCGCCCGTGACCTGGTCGTCGTCGACGACGGCACGGCCACCATGGAGTTCGTCGGCCAGCTGGCCCGGGGCGAACGGCTGGTGCGCTGGCACCGCAAGGGCGGCCGCCCCGGCCCACGGGATCTGATCTTCGCGCCGGTCTCCTCCTCGGCCCGCCGCCGGCTGACCCCCGGGGGCAAGCGCCGGGTGGAGATCTTCTCCTCCATGCCGATGCGGGAGACCCCCGAAGGCGTCACGGTCAGTGCCAACGCCTTCGCCTGGACCCGCGCCCGCTTCGGCCCGCCCCGCATCACCAAGGGCGCCGACATGGTCGGCACGTCCCTGGTGGAGACGGGCGTCGTGGACGACGACCACTACCTCGAGGCGGTCCGTGCCCTGGCCGCCGCGCACGGCGCCACCCGCTACTTCGCCCACCGCCGCGAGAGCCCGGACAAGCTGCGCCGCCTCGCGGCCGAGACGGGCCTGGAGATCGTCCGCCCCGAGCTCCCCCTGGAACTGATAGCCCGCCGGGGTCCCGTCGGCAGCACGATCCTCAGCTTCCCGTCCACGGTGGTCCACACCCTGCCGCTCGCCCTGTCCGGCACGGAGGTACGCGTCGCGGTGTGCGACATCGACCCCTCGTGGCTGACCCAGCACGCGTCCCCGCGGGCCCAGGGCTTCCTGTCGGGAGTCACGGGGACGGCGCGGGACGTGCAAAGCACTGGCCCGGCGGACGCGGCCGGGGCGGCGGGCTCGCCGCGATCGGCCGGTTCAGCGAGCATGGCCGGCCCGGCAGGTGCCGCGGGCGCGGTGGCCGCGGGTTAGGTGCCGGGCGCCGGGTGCTGCGGGCGGGGGTGGTCGTGGGCTGGGTGTCGGGTGGCGCGGCGTGGTGGCCGCAGGCTGAGTCTCGGGTGCCGCAAGCACTGGCCCGGCGGACGCGGCCGGGGCGGCGGGCTCGCCGCGATCGGCCGGTTCAGCGAGCATGGCCGGCCCGGCAGGTGCCGCGGGCGCGGTGGCTGCGGGTTAGGTGCCGGGTGCCGGGTGCCGGGTGCTGCGGGCGGGGCGGCTTGGTGACCGCAGGGCGGCCGTCCGGTGCCGTCGGCGCGGTGGCCGCCGGCCGGCTCTCACGACTCCCCGGTGACCACGGCCGGCCTGCGTGCCAGCAGGAACGTGCGAGGACGCTTCTCCCCGTCCACGGCCTCTCGCAGCACACAGGCGTGCAGCTCCAGGCCGGCCCGCGTGAAGTGCGACGCGACGGTGTCCGGGGTGCGCCAGTAGTAGTCGAGCGAGATCTCCTGCCCGAAGCGCTCGGTCAGCCGCTCATGGCCGTCCTCGTCGCCGCTCTGGAAGCCGAGCAGCACGGGCGCGCCCGGCACCAGGACGCGGTGGAACTCGGCGAAGACCGCCGGCAGATGCCCGTCCGGCACATGGATGATCGAGTAGAGCGCGATGATGCCGCCGAGCGTCTCGTCCGGCAGGTCCAGGGACGTCATCGAACCGACGTGGAACCGCAGCTCCGGGTGCGCCTTGCGGGCCAGGGCCACCATGCGGGGTGAGACGTCGACCCCGAACACCGGCAGCCCCAGCTCGTGCAGCCGCGCCGCCACGTGTCCGGGACCGCTGCCGATGTCGGCGACCGGGGGCTGCTTCGGCGCCCCGGCGGCCCGGACCAGATCGACGAAGGCCGTGAGGAGGGCCCGCTCCAGGGGTCTGCCCGCCAGGCTGTCCGGGAACTCGGCGGTGTAGGCCTCGGCGATGGCGTCGTACGAGGTCTGGGTTGCCTGGAGGAACTCGGGAGAGTCGGCGCGCACGGGGCGCAGACTATCGGGGCGGGCGTCCGCCGGACGAGCGCGGCGGTGTTCCCCGCGCAGGGCGTGGTATCCGTGGAGGAGGATGGATGGATACCGGAGCCGTGACTCAGACGGTGTGGTCGATGTCACACTCCGGGGGATGTGGTGACTTGCCCGGCCCAAAAGGCAGGCAGCTTACCCGTCTCAGTTGATAGCTATGCGCCCGGCGGTCATATTTTCTTCCCCCAACGGGTTGAAGTTTTGTTGATCGAGGGTCAGCCGACCGCCCCGGCGCCCTACCCTTCAGAGGGTGAAGCAACTGATGTCACTGGAGTCCGAGGTCGATCTTCCCGGGGGAGCCGTGCTTCCCGGTGCGCTGCCCGACGCTCTGCGCGCCGAGCTCATCGCGTTCCGGCGCGACCTGCACATGCACCCGGAGCTGGGCAACCAGGAGTTCCGCACGACAGCCGCGATCAAGGAGCGGCTCGAGAGGGCCGGCCTCAAGCCGCGCGTACTCGACGTCGGAACCGGGCTCGTCTGTGACATCGGCGTGTCGGGCGAGCAGTGGGACGGAGGGCCCAGCATGCTCGCCCTGCGGGCCGACATCGACGGCCTGCCCATCCCCGACACCAAGGCCGAGTGCCCGTACCGCTCGACCGTGCCCGACCGGGCGCACGCCTGCGGCCACGACGTGCACACCACCGTGGTCCTCGGCGCCGGCCTCGTCCTCGCGGAACTGCACAAGCAGGGCCTGCTGCCGCGCCCCGTCCGGCTGATCTTCCAGCCCGCCGAGGAGGTGCTGCCCGGCGGCGCCGCCGACGCCATCAAGTGCGGGGCGCTGGAAGGGGTCGGCGCGATCATCGCGGTGCACTGCGACCCCCGGGTGGACGCGGGGCAGATCGGTCTCCGCGAGGGGCCCATCACCTCCGCCTGCGACCGGCTGGAGATCGCCCTGAACGGCCCGGGCGGCCACACCGCACGCCCTCACCTCACGACCGACCTGGTCACCGCCGCCGCCCGCGTCGTCACCGACGTACCCGCCCTGGTCGGCCGCCGCTTCGACAGCAGGAGCGGAATCGCCATCACCTGGGGCCGCGTCGAGTCGGGGCACGCGCCCAACGTGATCCCGCAGCACGCCGAACTCTCCGGCACGGTGCGCTGCCTCGACATCGAGGCGTGGCGGCAGGCCCCCGACGCCGTGGTCGCCGCGATCGACGAGATCGCCAACCTGTACCGCGCGAAGTCGGAGATCAACTATGTGCGTGGCGTCCCGCCCGTCGTCAACGAACCGGGCGTGACCGAGCTGCTGCGGGACGCCATGATCGCCCGGCGCGGTGTCGACTCCGTCGTGGGCACCGAGCAGAGCCTCGGCGGCGAGGACTTCTCCTGGTACCTGGAGCACGTCCCCGGCGCCATGGCCCGCCTGGGCGTCCGCACCCCCGGCGAGCGTCACGTGCGAGACCTCCACCAGGGTGACTTCGACGTCGACGAGTCCTCGATCACGGTCGGCGTGGAACTCTTCACCGCCGCGGCCCTGGTCAACGGTCTCCGGTAGCTCCCTCCTGCCCCCTCGGGCCGCAGCCGGAGGGGGACAGGGACGGCCCCTCCGTCGTGGCGCGGACGTCGCCGCTTCCCCGGTGCACCTTTCGCCCCCGTTCGATCCCGTGGTTCACGCGGGCGTAACGCCCATCGGCACGAATGGATAACGGCCCTACGGCACCCCGTTCCCAGGAGTTTCTACGCGCGTTAATGTGCGCCGGACCGAGCTCCCACTGCAGGGGCTTTGGAGAATGGGGAACTTCAGATGCGTCGGATATCCAAACTGACCCGGGTCGCGGTGGGGGTCGCGTCGCTCGGGCTCGTCGCCACGGCCTGTGGTGGCACCAGCAGTGAGAGCGGCGGCGACAGCGGCGACGGCGGCGACAAGGGCCTCGCCATCGCCTACGACGTCGGCGGCAAGGGCGACCAGTCGTTCAACGACGCCGCGTACACCGGCCTCGAGAAGGCGAAGCAGGAGTTCGGCTACAAGACCGCCGACATCGAGCCCACCGAGGGCGAGACCGACGCCGACAAGGAACAGCGCCTGTCCTCGCTGGCGAAGCAGGGCTACAACCCGGTCATCGGCGTCGGCTACGCCTACGGCACGGCCATGAAGGCCGTGGCCGCCAAGTACCCGAAGACCACGTTCGGCATCGTGGACTCCGAGGTCGAGGGCAAGAACGTCGCCTCCCTCGTCTTCGCCGAGGAGCAGGCCTCCTACCTCGCCGGTGTCGCCGCGGCCAAGGCCACCAAGTCGAACGTCGTCGGCTTCGTCGGCGGTGTCGACATCCCGCTGATCCACAAGTTCGAGGCCGGCTACAAGCAGGGCGTGCAGGACACCAACCCCAAGGTGAAGGTCCTGTCGCAGTACCTGACGCAGACGGCGGAGGAGGGCGGCTTCGCCAGCCCCGACAAGGGCAAGGCCGCCGCCGAGGGCCAGATCGAGAAGAAGGCCGACGTGGTCTACGCCGCCGCCGGCCTGTCCGGTCAGGGCGTCATCGAGGCCGCCGCCAAGGCGAAGGTCTGGGCGATCGGCGTCGACTCCGACCAGTACAAGCAGGAACCCCTCGCCAAGTACAAGAACTCCATCCTCACCTCCGCCCTCAAGGACGTCGGCGGCGCCGTCTACGCGCTGGCCAAGTCCGTGCACGACGACAAGCCGCTGAACGGCACCCGGACCTTCGATCTGAAGGTCAACGGGGTCGGCCTGTCCGAGTCGAACCCGGAGTACGCCAAGGTCCCGGGCCTCGCGGACGCGGTGAACAAGGCCAAGGAAGGCATCACCGGCGGCTCCATCAAGGTCAAGACCGAGTAGCGGCCACCAGGCGCTGAGCGGTCCGAGCGGGCGGGCACCAGGGGTGCCCGCCCGCTTCCTGCTCTGCCGGACGTCAAATCACCCAGCGCCACCCCTCGTTTGCGGTCGGCAACGCCCGGCCAAGGCGTGGTGAGGGCTTGGCCACGGGCGCATAACAAGGTGGACAGAAGGGGTTTTCAGGCAGGTCTACGCGCGTTAATCTGCGGCGAAACCAGCGCCGTAGCTTTCAGCTGTCCGTCCGGCGCTTGTACGACAGGAGCCCCACACATGCGCCGGATTTCCCGGATCACGGTCGCAGGCGCAGCGACCGCTTCCCTGGCCCTCGCTCTCTCCGCCTGCGGCGGCACCTCGACCTCCGCCGGGTCGTCCGACTCGAAGGGCGACAAGGGCCTCGCCATCGCCTACGACGTCGGCGGCAAGGGCGACCAGTCCTTCAACGACGCAGCCTACGCGGGCCTGGAGCAGGCGAAGAAGGAGTTCGGGTACGAGACGGCCGACGTGGAGCCCACCGAGGGCGAGACGGATGCCGACAAGGAGCAGCGCCTGGTCTCGCTCGCCAAGCAGGGCCACAACCCGGTCATCGGCGTCGGCTACGCGTACGCCTCGGCCGTCAAGGGCGCCGCGGAGAAGTTCCCGGACACCACCTTCGGCATCGTCGACGACTCCACGATCAACGCCAAGAACGTCGCCGACCTGGTCTTCAACGAGGAGCAGGCCTCCTACCTGGCCGGTGTCGCCGCCGCCAAGAGCACCAAGTCGAAGGTCGTCGGCTTCGTCGGCGGTGTGGACATCCCGCTGATCCACAAGTTCCAGGCGGGCTTCGCGCAGGGCGTCAAGGACACCGACCCGAAGGTCAAGGTCCTCTCGCAGTACCTCACCCAGACCGCCGAGGAGGGTGGCTTCGCCAGCCCCGACAAGGGCAAGACGGCCGCCGAGGGCCAGATCGAGAAGAAGGCCGACGTGGTCTACGCGGCCGCCGGTCTGTCCGGTCAGGGCGTGATCGAGGCCGCCGCCGCCAAGAAGGTCTGGGCGATCGGCGTCGACTCCGACCAGTACAAGCAGGAAGCCCTCGCCAAGTACAAGGACTCCATCCTCACCTCGGCGATGAAGGACGTCGCCAAGGCCGTGTACAGCCTGGCGAAGTCCGTTGAGGACGGTAAGCCGGAGACCGGTATCGTTCGTGGCGATCTGAAGACCGGCGAGGTGAGCCTGTCGAACTCCAACCCGAAGTTCGCGGACGACGCCGAGCTCCAGGAAGCCATCAAGACGGCCAAGGAGAAGATCATCAGCGGCGAGATCAAGGTCAAGAGCAGCTGACGAGCGACTGCCTCGAGCAGGTAGTAACCCGGGGGTTACGCCTGCGGGGCGGGGTACGGGGAGGCTGCTCCCCGTACCCCGCTGCCGCGGGGCGCGGCCCCTTTGTATGCCGTAGGGGCGCTACGCGCGTAGACGACCCCCGTCCCCAGGAGAGTGCGTTATCAACGCGTCCAGCAGCCCTCCGGCCGGAGCGGCGGTCAACGGATCGGTGACCGCCGTCGAACTCGCCGGGATCACCAAGCGTTTCCCGGGCGTCGTGGCCAACCACGACATCCACCTCAGCGTCCGCAAGGGCACCGTCCACGCCCTCGTCGGTGAGAACGGCGCCGGCAAGTCGACACTGATGAAGATCCTCTACGGCATGCAGAAGCCGGACGAGGGCACCATCGCCGTCGACGGCGAGCAGGTGAGCTTCTCGTCGCCGGCCGACGCCATCGCCCGCGGCATCGGCATGGTCCACCAGCACTTCATGCTCGCCGACAACCTCACGGTCCTCGAGAACGTGGTGCTCGGCAGCGAGAAGCTCCACGGCATCGGCGCCAAGGCCCGCCGCAAGATCAGGGAGCTCTCCGAGCGCTACGGCCTCGGCGTCGAGCCCGACCTCCTGGTCGAGGAGCTGGGCGTCGCCGCCCGCCAGCGCGTGGAGATCCTCAAGGTCCTCTACCGCGGCGCCACCACCCTCATCCTCGACGAGCCCACGGCCGTCCTGGTGCCGCAGGAGGTCGACGCCCTCTTCGCCAACCTGCGCGAACTGAAGTCCGAGGGCCTGTCGGTCATCTTCATCTCCCACAAGCTCGGCGAGGTGCTCTCCGTCGCCGACGAGATCACCGTCATACGCCGCGGCACCACCGTCGGCACGGCCGTCCCCGCCGAGACCACCCCGCGCCAGCTCGCCGAGATGATGGTCGGCAGTGAGCTGCCCACCCCCGAGACGGCCGAGTCCACCGTCACCGACCGCGCGGTCATCACCGTCGACCGGCTCCGCCTGACCGCCCCCGGCGGCAAGGCGCTCCTCGACGACATCAGCTTCACCATCCACGCGGGCGAGGTCCTCGGCATCGCCGGCGTCGAGGGCAACGGCCAGACCGAGCTCGTCGACGCGCTCATCGGCCTGCGCCATGCCGAGTCCGGCACCATCCGGCTCGCCGACGAGGAGATCACCGCCTGGCCCACCCGCAGGCGCCGCGAGCAGGGCATCGGCTACATCCCCGAGGACCGGCACCGCCACGGCCTCCTCCTGGAGGCGCCCCTCTGGGAGAACCGCATCCTCGGCCACGTCACCGAGAAGCCCCTCGCCAAGGGCGTCTGGCTGGACCCCAAGGCGGCCCAGGAGGACACCCGCCGCATCGTCGAGACCTACGACGTGCGCACCCCCGGCATCGACGTCACCGCCGCCTCCCTCTCCGGCGGCAACCAGCAGAAGCTGATCATCGGCCGCGAGATGAGCCACAAGCCGCGCTTCCTCATCGCCGCGCACCCCACCCGCGGCGTGGACGTCGGCGCCCAGGCCGCCATCTGGGACCACATCCGCGAGGCCCGCCGCGAGGGCCTGGCCGTGCTGCTGATCTCCGCCGACCTGGACGAGCTGATCGGTCTGTCCGACACGCTGCGCGTGATCTACAACGGCAAGCTGGTCGCGGACGCCGACCCGGCCACCATCACCCCCGAGGAACTCGGCTCGGCCATGACCGGTGCCGCGACCGGGCACCTCGAGCACGAAGAGACCCCCGAGATCTCGAAGGCCGACGCCCCCGAGTCTCCGGAAGACGAGGCCCGCTGATGAAGAAGTTCGACAAGGAGCGCGTGCTCCTCGCCGTGGCCGGACCGGTCATCGCGCTCGCCGTGGCCTTCGTGCTCAGCGCGATCGTGCTGGTCGCGTCGGGCAAGAACCCGGTCGAGCCGTTCGCCGTGATGTTCGAGCAGGCCGGCTTCTCGGACATCCAGGTGCTGATCATCAACCAGGCCTCGATGTACTACATCGCGGCGCTCGCGGTGGCCATCGGCTTCCGGATGAACCTGTTCAACATCGGTGTCGACGGCCAGTACCAGCTCGCCGCCATGATGGCCGCGGTCGTCGGCGCCCACGCCGACCTGCCGGCCGCCCTCCAGGTCCCGCTGCTGCTCCTGACCGCCGTCCTCACCGGCGCCTTCTGGTCCGGCATCGCCGGTGTCCTCAAGGTCACCCGCGGCGTCAGCGAGGTCGTCGCCACCATCATGCTCAACGCGATCGCCACCTCCGTGATCGCCTACATGTGGCTGCCGGACGTCTTCGGTGTGAAGGTCGGCAACAACAACACCACCGGCGAGATGTACGAGTCCGGCTGGATCCCCGGCATCGACCTGGGCGCGGCCGGCGAGATCTACGGCCTGGTCCTGCTCGCCGTCCTGCTCGGCATCGGCTACTGGGTCGTCCTCAACCGCACCCGCTTCGGCTTCGACCTGCGCGCCTCCGGCGCCTCGTCGACCGCCGCGGCCGCCAGCGGCGTCGACCCCAAGCGCATGGTGCTCACCGCCATGCTGCTCTCCGGCGGCATCGCGGGCCTCGCCGGTCTGCCGATCCTGCTCGGCGACACCCACACCTACAGCCTGAACTTCCCCACCGGCATCGGCTTCCTCGGCATCGGCATCGCCCTGCTGGGTCGCAACAGCCCCGTCGGCATCGCGTTCGCCGCCCTGCTGTGGGCCTGGCTCGACAAGGCCTCGCCCGAACTCGACTTCCACGGCTACGACAAGGAGATCGCGGTCATCATGCAGGGCCTGATCGTGCTCTCGGTCGTCGTCTCCTACGAGGCCGTCCGCGAGTGGGGCCTGCGCCGCCAGCAGCGCCGGGTCGGCGCCGAACTGGCCGCCGGTCACGTCCTCGGCGCCCACAACAACACCACGAAGGAGGTGGCTGGCCGATGACCGCCCCCGTTACGGCGACCGACCTCAACCAGCCCACGCTGCAGCCCGCGGCGCCCACCGGCCGCCGGCTGTCGTGGCCCGTCCTGCTGCTGATCATCGCCGCCGGCCTGGCACTCACCTCGATGGTCCGCCTCATCACCGGCGCCGACGGCATCACCAACGTCAGCCAGATGTCCACCGCTCTCCAGCTCGCCGTGCCGATCGGCCTCGCCGGCCTCGGCGGCCTGTGGGCCGAGCGCGCGGGCGTGGTCAACATCGGCCTCGAGGGCATGATGATCCTCGGCACCTGGTTCGGCGCCTGGGCCGGATTCCAGTGGGGCCCGTGGACCGGTGTCCTGGTGGGCATCGTCGGCGGTGCGCTCGGCGGTCTGCTGCACGCTTTCGTCACCGTCACCTTCAACGTCAACCACATCGTCTCCGGTGTGGCCATCAACATCCTCGCCCTCGGCGCCACCCGCTACCTCGCGCCCCTCGCCTTCGAGGGCCACACCGGCGGCTCCGCCAAGCAGTCCCCGGCGATCGACTCCCTCGGCCACTTCACGGTGCCGGGCCTGTCCGACGCGCTCCGGGACCTGAACAACCAGGGCTGGTTCTTCGTCTCGGACATCGCCGGACTCCTCGGCGGCCTCGTCACCAACGTCTCCTGGCTGACCCTGATCGCCGTGGCACTGATCCCCGCGACCTGGTGGATCCTGTGGCGCTCGGCGTTCGGCCTGCGGCTGCGCTCCTGCGGCGAGAACCCGGTCGCCGCCGAGTCCCTCGGCGTCAACGTCTACAAGTACAAGTACATCGCCGTCGTCATCTCCGGCGGCCTGGCCGGCCTCGGCGGTGCCTTCCTGTCGATCGTCGCCAACCCCTTCTACCTGGAGGGTCAGGTCAGCGGCCGCGGCTTCATCGGCCTCGCGGCGATGATCTTCGGCAACTGGATGCCGGGCGGCCTCGCCCTCGGCGCGGGCCTGTTCGGCTACACCGACAGCCTCAACCTGCGCGGCGGCTCCGCCAACGTCCACGCCCTGCTGCTGCTCGGCGCGCTGCTGCTGATCATCGGCGCGATCTGGCTGGCGGTCCGCAAGAAGTACGTCCCGGCCGTGTGCACGCTGATCGCCGGTGCCCTGGTGCTCACCTGGTACGCGACCACCGACGAGGTGCCCAACCAGGTCGTCTCCGCCACGCCGTACGTCATCACCCTGGTGGTCCTCGCACTGTCCGCCCAGCGCCTGCGCATGCCGAGGGCGAACGGCATGCCGTACCGGAAGGGGCAGGGCAAGTGACCGGCACCGGCCCCGCCGTCGACTGGGAGCGGCTGCGCGCGGTGGCCCGGGACGCCATGTCCCGGGCGTACGCCCCGTACTCCGGCTACCCGGTCGGCGTGGCGGCCCTGGTCGACGACGGGCGGATCATCTCCGGCTGCAACGTCGAGAACGCCTCGTACGGACTGGGCCTGTGCGCCGAGTGCGGTCTGGTGTCGGAGCTGCACAACACCGGCGGCGGCCGTCTGACGCACTTCACCTGCGTCGACCGGGACGGGGAGTCGCTCGTCCCGTGCGGCCGCTGCCGCCAGCTGCTGTACGAGTTCGGCGGCCCGGACCTCCTGCTGGACACTCCGGCGGGCATCGTGCCGCTGTCGGAGATGCTGCCCCAGGCCTTCGGCCCCGGCCACCTCGGCAACTGACTCCGTACGGCCCCTCCCAGCCGCTCAGGAGGGGCCGTACGGCTTTTTGAAACCTCGGAAGGAAGCCCACCCCATGGCCATGGACGCCATCTCCGTCATCCGCACCAAGCGGGACCGCGGCGAGCTCAGCGACGAGCAGATCGACTGGGTCATCGACGCGTACACCCGCGGGGAGGTGGCCGACGAGCAGATGTCGGCCCTCGCGATGGCCATCCTGCTCAACGGCATGAACCGCCGTGAGATCGCCCGCTGGACGGCCGCCATGATCGCCTCCGGCGAGCGCATGGACTTCTCGTCCCTGTCCCGCCCGACGGCGGACAAGCACTCCACCGGCGGTGTGGGCGACAAGATCACTCTCCCGCTGGCCCCGCTGGTGGCCGCCTGCGGCGCGGCCGTCCCGCAGCTGTCGGGCCGCGGCCTCGGCCACACCGGCGGCACTCTGGACAAGCTGGAGTCGATCCCCGGCTGGCGTGCCCTGCTCTCCAACGACGAGATGCTGTCGGTGCTGGACGGCACCGGCGCGGTGATCTGCGCGGCGGGCGACGGCCTGGCCCCCGCGGACAAGAAGCTGTACGCGCTCCGGGACGTCACGGGCACGGTCGAGGCGATCCCGCTGATCGCCTCGTCCATCATGTCCAAGAAGATCGCGGAGGGCACGGGCTCGCTGGTCCTGGACGTGAAGGTCGGCACGGGCGCCTTCATGCGGACGCTCGATGATGCCCGCGAACTGGCGTCCACGATGGTCGGCCTGGGCACCGACCACGGCGTGAAGACGGTCGCGCTGCTCACGGACATGTCCACCCCGCTCGGCCTCACCGCGGGCAACGCCCTGGAGGTCCGCGAGTCGGTGGAGGTCCTGGCGGGCGGTGGCCCGTCGGACGTCGTCGAGCTGACGATCGCCCTGGCCCGCGAGATGCTCGACGCGGCGGGCGTCAAGGACGCGGACCCGGCGAAGGCCCTGGCCGACGGCTCGGCGATGGACGTCTGGCGCCGCATGATCAAGGCACAGGGCGGCGACCCGGACGCGGCCCTGCCGGTGGCCCGCGAGCAGCACGTGATCAAGGCCCCGGCCACGGGCGTCCTCACCCGCCTCGACGCCTACGACATCGGCGTCGCCGCCTGGCGCCTGGGCGCGGGCCGTGCCCGCAAGGAGGACCCGGTCCAGGCGGGCGCGGGCGTGGAACTGCACGCCAAGCCGGGCGACACGGTGCGCGAGGGCGAGCCCCTGCTGACCCTGCACACGGACACGCCGGAACGCTTCGAGTACGCGTTGCAGGCGGTGGAGGGGGCGTACGACGTCGCGGCCCCGGGGACGGACTTCACGGCGACGCCGGTGCTGCTGGAGCGGATTGCCTGACCAGGCGCTTTCCCATTCGGGTGAACGGGATCGGTGGACCCCCGCGGGTCCCGTTCGGCATGCTGGGATCGGTGACGCACCGATTGGAGAACCGCCATGAGCGCACTCACCGTCGACCACTCCACGGCCAGCGGCCACGAGTGGGACGACCTCGTCCGGATCTGGCAGGAGACGGACGCGCCGGAGGGCTGCAAGGTGGAGATCATCGAGGGGATCGTCACCGTGGCACCACCGCCGTCCAATGCCCACAACGACATCGCTGACTTGGTTCAGCGAGCCCTGTACGAGGTCATCCCCAGGCACTGGGGCATTTATCAGACCCTGGGTACGGCGGTCCCGTCGCGTGACGGGCTCTACATCCCTGATCTCGCAGTCGCCCCCAGGCAGGTGCTGCGTGACGAGGTAGGCAACTTCATCTCAGCGGCCGCCGCCGAACTCATCGTCGAGATCACGTCCAAGTCCAATGCGGCGCACGACCGGATCAAGAAGGCTGCGGGCTATGCCCAGGCCGGTGTCCCGCTGTACCTGCTCATCGACGGCTGGGCCCCCGGCGGCCCCACCATCACGCTTTACGGCGAACCGCAAGGAGACGTCTACCGGGTGTTGCACGCGGGGAAGTTCGGCGAGCAGATCGAGTTGCCGGAACCCTTCGACCTCAAGCTCGACACAGACGACTTCCTCGCACGCTGAGGAGCACGACCTCACGCGCCAGAAGGTCCCCACCCAGGCAGCCGACATCCCCCGGAACCGTCACCACGCACCGTCGCGATGAGTTACCGCCGCCCGCGCGGTCTACCGATCGTGGACGCCATGACACCGCCCGTGCTCGTACTGCCCGGACCCGTCACCCGGGACGAGGTGAGAGGGCTGAGCGACGACGTGCGAGCACTGCTGGGAGCCGGCCGTGCCCGGGTCGTGGTGTGCGATGTCGGGGGCCTGGGGCCGCCGGGACTCGCCACCGTCGATCTGCTCGCGCGGCTTCAGCTGGCCGCCCGCCGGGCGGGAGGCCGGATACGGCTGCGTGACCCCGACCCGGCCCTATGCGCTCTGCTCGACCTGGTCGGTCTCCGCTTCGAGGTGGAGGGGCAGGCCGAAGAGCGGGAACCAGCGCTTGGTGTCGAGGAAGCAGTGGAACCCGGTGATCCGGCCGTCTGAGATCTCCAGCACCTGGACCGCCCAGGGCGTGAAACCACCGCCGCCCTCCGGGTCGGGCTTGTACTGGGCGAAGCCGGGCAGGCCGTTGACCTGGACGGGGACGAGCCGGGAGCCCGCGCAGGGCGCGCCGAGCGTGGTCATGAACCCGGTGATGTCCCGCGCTCCGGTCAGCCACAGGTCGAACGGCGGCATCGTCATGATCGCGTCCTCGTGCAGCAGGGCCGTCAGCGCCGTCATGTCGTAGCCCTCGAAGGCCGCCACATAGCGGTCCAGCAGCTTCTGCTGGTCCTCGTCCAGCGGGTCGGAGACGGCCGCGTCGGCGCCCGGCTGCTGCCGCTCGGCCAGGGTGGCGCGGGCCCGCTGCAGGGCGCTGTTGACCGATGCCACCGAGGTGTCCAGCAACTCGGCGACCTCGCCGGCCTTCCAGGCGAGCACCTCGCGCAGGATCAGCACGGCCCGCTGCTTGGCCGGCAACTGCTGCAGCGCGGCCATGAAGGCGAGCCGCACCGACTCCTTGGCGACCGCCGCCTCGGCCGGGTCGTCGGTCGTGGGCAGCACACGGCCGTCCGGCATGGGCTCCAGCCAGGTGTTGTCCGGGCGGGGGGAGAGGGCCGCCTGGGCGAGCGGCGTGGAGTCGGTCAGGTCCATGGGCCGGGCACGCTTGTTGCCCGCGGTCAGCATGTCCAGGCACACGTTGGTCGCGATGCGGTAGAGCCAGGAGCGGAGGCTGGAGCGGCCCTCGAACTTGTCGTAGCTGCGCCAGGCCCGGACCATCGTGTCCTGCACCGCGTCCTCGGCCTCGAAGGAGGAGCCGAGCATCCGGTAGCAGTACCCCGTCAGCTCGGTGCGGTACGCCTCCAGTCTGGTGTCCAGGTCCGTCGGTGTCGCCGTGCCGTTCGTCATCGCCCACCCACCCCTGTGGAATCTCTGTCACGCGCCATCGCGCCCAGCACTTCGGAAGCTACCGCACGGCACTGACAACGGCCCCCCGAGCGCACGAACGCGCAGGTCGAGCAGCCGGTTCAGACCAGTTGCTTCACCGACATGAGCAGGTGCCGGTGCTCGTCGGCCGCCCCCTCCCCGGCGCCGCCCGGCACCGCGTGCAGCAGCGCCCGCTGCCCCGCCCCCAGCAGCTCCAGCCGTACGCGCGTGCTCTCGAAGGACGTCAGCGCGTCCAGCAGGTAGGCCGGGTTGAACGCCACCGGCATCTCCTCGGCGCCGGTCAGCGTGGCCGGGAGCCGCTGGACCGCCACGTCGTCCCCGTATCCGGCGCGCAGCAGCACGGATCCGTCGGCCGAGAAGTCCAGCCGCACCGGACTGTTCGCCTCCGCCACCACCGCGACCCGCCCAACCGCCTCCGCGAGCCCTTCGCGGTCCACCTCGGCGACCGCGGCGCCGGCCATGTCGAACAGCGACCTGTACGTGGGCAGCCGCCCGTCGAGCAGCCGCAGCGCCGTCCGCGTCCGTCCGCCCTCGAACCCGATCAGCCCGCTCCCGGACGGGTCCCAGCCGATCCGCACGTCCCCACCGCGCCCCAGCGACCGCGCGAGGTCCAGCAGCCGCCGCGCGGGCAGCAGCGCCTCCACGGCGTCCTCGGAAGCCGCCGCCTCCGGCTTCCACTCCAGCCGCCGCACGGCATACCGATAGCGGTCCGAGGCCGCCAGCGTCATGTCCCCGCCCTCCAGCTGCAGCTGGACGCCCGTCAGCAGCGGCAGCGTGTCGTCACGGCCGGCCGCGACCGCGACCTGGGCGACGGCCGTCGCGAACGCGCCGGCGTCCACCGTCCCGTACGGCGGGGGCGGCGCCGGCAGGGCCGGGTACTCGGCGAGCGGCAGCGTCGACAGCCCGAACCGGGTACCGCCCGCCTCCACCGTGAACCGCGACGCCTCCAGCGCACAGCTCACCGGCCCGTCCGGCAGCACCCGGCAGACATCCTGCAGCCGCCGCCCCAGGACGAGCACCCGCCCGGGCGCCGTGACCTCGGCGTCGGCCTCCACCCGTACCGCCGCCTCGAAGTCGAAGCCCGTCACGGCCAGCCGCCCCGCGTCCGCGTCCAGCAGCAGCCCGCCCAGCACCGGCACCGGCGTCCGCGCCGGAAGTGCCCGTACGGCCCGCCCCACGGCCTCGGCGAACGCCGTACGGTCGATGCGGAAGTCCATGAAAAATCCCCCTGCCCGGTCCGGTGGTCAGCAGACGCGGACGTTATCCGCGCCCACTGACAACCGGCCCCGACCAGGGGGAACAGCTGGGCTTCGGGCTCAGGCGGCCGTGGCCAGCCGTCGCTGCAGTCGCGCCGCCCGCGTTCCGAAGACCGTGATCGTCACGACGCCCAGCACCGCCAGCAGGCCGACCCCGACCGTCCCGGCCCAGCCGCCGACGTGGAAGGCGATCGCGCCGACCGTGCTGCCCGCGCTGGAGCCGATGTAGTACGCGGACTGGTACAGCGCCGAGGCCTGCGCGCGACCGTGCGCGGCCGTCTTGCTGACCGCCGAGGAGGCCACCGCGTGGCCCGCGAAGAAGCCCCCCGTGATGAGGACCAGGCCCAGCAGGACCAGCGGGAGCGAACCGGCGAGGGACAGCAGCAGGCCCGCCGCCGTCGTACCGCCCGCCGCGTACAGCGCGCCCCGGCGGCCCAGCCGGCCCACCAGGCGGCCGGCCGTCGACGCCGACACCGTACCGACGAGGTACACGAGGAAGATCGAGCCGATGATGCCCTGGGGCAGGGAGAACGGGGCCTCGGTCAGGCGGTAGCCGATGACCGTGTACACGCCGCCGAACACCGTCATGAACAGCGCGCCGATCGCGTACAGCCGGCACAACAGCGGGTTGGACAGGTGGTCACGGACCGTACGGGCCAGGACGCGAGGACGCAGCGAGCCCGCCTTGAAGTTCCTGGGGGCCGGAAGCAGCGCCCGGAAGGCCACCGCGCAGGCCACGGCGATCGCGCCGATCACACCGACGGCGATCCGCCAGCCCCACTCCTGCGCGACCCAGCCGGTGATGACCCGGCCGCTCATCCCGCCGACACTGTTGCCCGCGACGAACAGCCCGATCGCGGTGACCAGGGCCTTGGGGCTGACCTCCTCGGCGAGGTACGCCGTCGCCGACGCCGGCAGCCCGGCCAGCGCCGCGCCCTGCAGCGCCCGCAGCGCGACCAGGACGCCCAGCGACGGGGCGAAGGGCACCAGCAGTCCGATCGTCACCGCCACGGCCAGCGAGGCCGTCATGACCGTACGCCGCCCGAAGCGCTCCGACAGGGCGCTCATCGGCAGTACGAACAGCGCCAGCCCGCCCGTCGCGGCGGCCACGGTCCAGCTCGCGTCGCTCGCCGCCACCCCGAACTCGCCGGAGATCAGCGGGAGCAGCGCCTGTGTGGAGTACAGCAGCGCGAAGGTCGCGACACCCGCGAGGAACAGGGCGAGGCTCATCCGGCGGTAGCCGGGCCCGCCCGGTGACATACGTGAGTCGGAAGCAGAAGGGACAGAGGCGTCGGCGCCCACGGTGGTGGACGCCCCGGTACTGGCGGGAGACATGCCTCGAAATTACGTACGCCCCTACTGATCCGTCCAATGCATGGAACCCCCATAATCGTTCCCATGGTGCATCAATACAGTTCAGCGGCTCGGCTGTCACCATCCAGTGACACAGAAGACATGGTGATGTTGCTGGCGCCACGCCTCGCGTACTTCGCCGGCGTGGCCCGCACCGAGCACGTCACCCGCGCCGCCCAGGAGATGAGCGTCCCCCAGTCGACCCTGTCCCGGTCCATGGCCCGCCTGGAGCAGGACCTGGGCGTGGACCTCTTCGCCCGTCGCGGCCGCACCGTCTCCCTCACCCCGGCCGGCCGCACGTTCCTCACGTCCGTCGAGCGCGCCCTGGCCGAGATCGAGCGCGCCGCCGAGGAGGTGCGCGCCGACGCCGATCCCACCACCGGGAAGGTCGCCTTCGGCTTCCTGCACACCATGGGCGCGGAGACCGTACCCGGCCTCCTCCAGGCCTTCCGCGCCGCTCACCCGCGGGTCCGCTTCAGCCTCGTCCAGAACTACGGCGAAGCCATGCTCGAGCGGCTGCGCGCCGGCGAACTGGACCTGTGCCTGACGTCCCCCGTCCCCGACGCCCCCGACCTGGTCGCCCGCCGCCTCGACGAGCAGAAACTGCGCCTCGTCGTCCCCGCCGACCATCCCCTCGCCACCCGCCGGCGCGTCCGTCTCGCGGAAGCGGCCGACGAAACCTTCGTCACCCTCGAACCCGGCTACGGCATGCGCCGCATCACCGACGACCTCTGCAAGGAGGCCGGCTTCAAGCCCCGCATCGCCTTCGAGGGAGAGGAGGCGGAAACGCTGAGGGGCCTGGTGGCGGCGGGCCTCGGCGTCGCCCTCCTGCCCCCACCGGCCGTCCCCCGCCCAGGAGTGGTGGAACTGACGGTCACGGCCCCCCGAGCGGTGAGGGAGATCGGCGTCGCCTGGCTGGAGGGCCACCCGGACACACCCCCGGTGGCAGCCTTCAAGAAGTTCCTGCTGTCAAGGAGGGGAAGCCTGCTGCCCTGATCTTGGGGGCGCGGGGCTGTATCGATCTGCGGCTCCGCCGCGTGGGCGCGAACACCCCCCCACGACCCGCACCCCGAAAGCCACAGGCGCCCCGATCGGCGCTACCGCCTCGAAGACCCGAACCCCGCGGCCAACGGCATCCGCAACCCCAGCGGCGGTGGCGCGGCAAGCGCGTCCCGCACCGGCCGGGAAACAGCCCTACCGAACAGAGCCCCCATCACGAAATCCTCAGCCAGCGCCAGCACTTCGTCCCGGTACTGAGTCAGCCCGTGCCCGTCCGCATGCACCTCGAACCGGCACACGTCCCGGTTCGCCTTCTTCGCCCGCGCCGCCAGCCGGAACGACAACTCGGGATCCGTCCGCCCGTCGTTCGTGCCGTGCACGATCAGCACCTGCCTGCCCACCAGCTGCTTCACCGGTTCGGGTGATGCCTCCGTGCCCTCCTCCGGCAGCCAAGGGGCGAGCGCCAGCACGGAGTTGACGGCCTCGTGGCCCCCCGCGCGCAACCCGGCCCGGCCGCCCATGCCGATACCGGCGAGGCAGACCGGGACGTCACCGTAGCGCCGTACGACCTCGTCGGCCGCCCAGGCCGCGTCGCGCGCGAGGTTGGCCTCGCTGCCGTTCCAGCCGCGGCAGCGGTAGTGCACCACGTGCGTGACGAGGCCCTCGTCCCGGCCCGCGCGGGCCAGGCGGCGCCCCAGGGCGCGAACGGAGGCGGTCGCCAGCAGGGGGGACGGTCTGCGGCCGGAGACCTCGTCACCGCCGGGGAGCAGCAGCACCGCGCCGCTCACCGCCGTCGGTTCCGGACCGAACGTCCTGCCCAGCCGGGCCCTGCGAACCGGCGTCGCTTGGAGTGCCATGACAGAACAGTGTCAGAAGCGCGGGTGTACTCAACCCGTCCTCGGGGTCACCGTTACGTATCGGCGAAAATGTAAAGGGAACGGGAACGTCCCATCTACGCGCGTAGGAGTTAGAGTGCGGAAATGACGAGCCAGACCATCGCGAACACCCCGACACCGGACCAGATCCGCCGGGCGCCCAAGGTTCTGCTGCACGACCACCTCGACGGCGGACTGCGCCCCGCGACGATCGTCGACCTCGCCCGCGCGAGCGGATACACCCAGCTCCCCGACACCGACCCCGAGAAGCTCGGCGTCTGGTTCCGGGAGGCCGCCGACTCCGGTTCCCTGGAACGGTACTTGGAGACCTTCTCGCACACCGTCGGCGTCATGCAGACCCGCGACGCCCTGGTGCGGGTCGCCGCCGAGTGCGCCGAGGACCTCGCCGCGGACGGCGTCGTCTACGCCGAGGTGCGCTACGCCCCCGAGCAGCACCTTGAGGGCGGCCTGAGCCTCGAGGAGGTCGTCGAGGCGGTCAACGAGGGCTTCCGGGAAGGGGAGCGGCGCGCGCGGGCCGACGGGCACCGCATCCGCGTCGGTGCCCTGCTCACCGCCATGCGGCACGCCGCACGCGCCCTGGAGATCGCCGAACTCGCCAACCGCTACCGGGACCTCGGAGTCGTCGGTTTCGACATCGCGGGCGCCGAGGCCGGCTACCCGCCCACCCGGCACCTGGACGCCTTCGAGTACCTCAAGCGCGAGAACAACCACTTCACCATCCACGCCGGCGAGGCCTTCGGACTGCCGTCCATCTGGCAGGCCCTGCAGTGGTGCGGCGCCGACCGGCTCGGGCACGGGGTGCGGATCATCGACGACATCCAGGTGCACGAGGACGGCCGGGTCGAACTCGGGCGGCTCGCCTCGTACGTCCGGGACAAGCGCATCCCGCTGGAGCTGTGCCCGAGCTCCAACCTCCAGACCGGGGCGGCGTCCTCGTACGCCGAGCACCCCATCGGGCTGCTGCGCCGGCTGCACTTCCGCGCCACCGTCAACACGGACAACCGCCTCATGTCCCACACCAGCATGAGCCGGGAATTCGAGCACCTTGTCGAGGCGTTCGGTTACACGCTCGACGACATGCAGTGGTTTTCTGTCAATGCGATGAAATCGGCGTTCATTCCTTTCGATGAAAGGCTGGCCATGATCAATGACGTGATCAAGCCAGGATATGCCGAGCTGAAATCCGAATGGCTGTTCCGCCAGACCTCTCCCACCAGCGGTTCTTCCGCTTCGGATGGCTGATCCGGGGGTAACTGGCACACGGGGAATGCGGGCGGCGTTCACAAGCCGTCCGCATTTCGATGTTTGCGGCGGACGGAGTCGCGTGTCTACGGTCGCCGGACCGCCACACACCACGTCATCCCATTGCGAGGACGCGTTTTCATGAAGCAGTCTGCTGCCAAGTCCCTCGGTGTCGCCGCTCTCGGTGCCGCCTTCGCCGCCGCCGGTGCGGGCGTCGCCAACGCCGCCCCGGCCGTCCCCGACACCGCCCGGACGCTGGAGACCGTCACCCAGGCGCTCCCGGCGGAGCAGCTCTCCCGCACGGTGCCGGACTCGGGCGAGGCGCTGGGCCAGGGCAAGACCTTGGCCGGCGGCGGTCTCGCCGGCGCCAAGCCCTCCGGCAAGCAGGCGCTCCCCAAGGACCCGACCGGCCAGGCCGGCAAGCTGCTCGGCGGGCTGCCGACCAAGGGCGTCCCGGCGAAGGGGCTGCCGGTGAAGGGCCTTCCGGTCGCCTGAGCCTCCCACCCGCGGACACACGCCGATGGGGCGCACCCCTGGAGACAGGGTGCGCCCCATCGGTGTTTCCGCGACGGGCGGCTACCAGGCCGTCTGGGCCTTGCTCTGCACCTTGCTCTCCGAAGGCAGCAGGATCCACAGCGCGATGTACAGCAGGAACTGCGGCCCCGGCAGCAGGCACGAGACCAGGAAGATCACCCGCATCGTTGTGACGGAGGTGCCGAAGCGCCGTGCCAGTGCGGCGCACACTCCGCCGATCATGCGGCCGTCGGTGGGGCGGGTGAGGCGGGACATGTGCGACTCCTTCGTGAGCGTCGGTGTGAGGCCTCTCATCCGAGTACCCCATCTGCACTCCACGCTACGGGGACGAAGGGGGTAAAGCGTCACTCCACGGGGCGATCCCGACCCTGGGAATCGTCGGGGTCCGACCCTGAGCCGGCTCCTCCGGAGGGAGCGCCGTACGCGGCAGGCGCGCGAGGGTACGGCGGCGCAGCCAGGAACGTCCGGCCGGGACGAGCGCGACGTGCGCGAGGGCCACGCCCGCGGTGTTCAGGAACAGCGAGTCGATGTCGACGACCTGGCCGGGAACGCCGGTCTGGAGCAGTTCGATGCCCAGCGACAGCAGGGCGCCGGCGGTGACGGTGTTCAGCAGGGACGCCCACGGTGAGGCGGTCAGTCTGCCGCTCGCCATGGGCAGCAGCACGCCCAGCGGAGCGAGCAGGACCAGTCCTCCGCCGATCCGGCGGGCCGCCTCGGCCCAGCCCAGGGCGAGATCGGCCCGCAGGCCGTCGAACGGCCGCAGATTGGCGGGCATCACCCAGGGCACGTCCAGTGGCCGCAGCGTGAACCAGGCGACGAACGCGAGGTGTGCGACAAGGAGGACACCTCCTGTCACACGGATGCGGAACGCGGCGCTGCCGCCGATGGAGCCTTGACGCTGCACGTCCCCCTAGACGCGGTCTCCGGCACGATCGGTTCCGGGACCACCCCCGGCAGCCCTGTGAGGCATGCGCCACAGCCCGGCCGTGTCACTCCCCGGCCACGTCCCTGGACGGCGGTTCCTTGCTGCCCGGGCGGGCCCGTACCTCGTCGGTGCACTCGTAGCGCCGCGGGGGCCCCGTGCCCGGGCCGCCCAGCACCACGGAGCCGTCGCCCTCGGCGGCCGTGGAGTCGGAGAAGGTGCAGACGATCTGGGCGAGGGCGTACGAGGTGAGGCGGCCCGGGGCCATGCTCAGCCGCAGCGTGTCCTCCGGCTCGCCGCCCCGGGGGCCGCCGACGGTGATGCCGTCGCGTACGTCCGTGCTGTAGCCGGCCTCCTTCTCCGCGGGTGACGGCGGTGCCGCGAGCTCGTCCAGCAGGCCCTGCGCCACCAGAACGCGCCGCTCGGAGTCGGCCGCGCCGCCCGGGACCCGCACGGTCCGGTCGACGGTCACGAGCGAGGACCCGCACAGCAGGAACACCTGCACCGGCAGCCCCCGGGCGGCCTGCGCCGCCAGGTCCGGTTCGCCGAGCGAACACCGCACCCGCGACGGGGCGGGCCCGTAGTTCGTCGGCACCTCCGTGGCCCGTATCCCGCACCCGGCGAGCAGCACGGCCAGCCCGGACACGGCACCGAGCCGCGCGGCGGCCACGAGACGCTTCCGTGGGATCCGCGCGGCAGGGGAGGCGGTCGGTGAGCGGCGTACGGTCATCAGGCGTCCCTCTTCGCGTCCTCGCCGCCCGTCCGGCCGGCGTCGGCGTCTTCCCCGGGCTGCCGCTCGCCCTCGGCGGGCCGCTCCTCCGGAGCGACCGTGCCGCGCGGGAGCCGCAGCGTGAACACCGCGCCCGAGTCGGCTGAGTTGGCCGCGGTGATCTCACCACCGTGGATGTGGGCGTTCTCCAGGGCGATGGACAGACCCAGGCCGCTGCCCTCGGAGCGCGGCCGGGAGGCGCTGGCCTTGTAGAACCGGTCGAAGACGTGCGGCAGGACGTCCTCGGGGATGCCGGGCCCGTGGTCCTGCACCTCGATGACGAGCGAATCGTCGTCCTCGCGTACGGACACCCGGACCGGCGAGCCGCCGTGCTTCAGCGCGTTGCCGATCAGGTTGGCCAGGATGACGTCCAGCCGGCGCGGATCCAGGCGGGCGTGGATGCCGCGCTCGGCGTCCAGTTCGACCGCGTCCAGCCAGGCCCGGGCGTCGATGCACGCGGTGATCTGGTCGGCGATGTCGACGTCGTCCAGGACCAGCCGGGCGGTGCCCGCGTCGAAGCGGGTGACCTCCATCAGGTTCTCCACCAGGTCGTTCAGGCGCCGGGTCTCGCTGACCACCAGCCGTACGGCCGGTTCGATCATCGGGTCCATGCTCCCGGTCTCCGCCTCCAGCTCCTCCTCCAGCACCTCCGTCACGGCGGTGATCGCGGTGAGCGGCGTCCGCAGCTCGTGGCTCATGTCCGCCACGAACCGCCGGGACGCCTCGTCCCGCGCGGCCATGTCGGCGACCCGCTTCTCCAGTGCCTCGGCCGCGTTGTTGAACGTCCGGGACAGATCGGCGAGTTCGTCGGTCCCGGAGACCCGCAGCCGGGTGTCCAGCTTGCCCTCGCCGAGCCGCCGCGCGGCCGTCCCGAGCCGCTGCACCGGCTTCAGCACCGTCGTCGCCGCGGCCTGCGCGAGCAGCGCCGAGCCGATCAGCGCGAGCCCCGTGGCGATCCCCAGCGACCAGGCGAGCGAGTTCAGGTCCTTGGCCTCGGGTTCCAGCGACTTCAGCATGTAGCCGGTCGGACCGCCGCCGATCACCCGGGACCCGGCCACCAGGTACGGGGTGTCGTGGTCGACGACCCGCTGCCAGTACAGGTGGTACGGCTGCTTGTTGCCCCCGTCGACCTCCTGCTTCTTGTTCACCGCCGTGCGCAGCGAGGCCGGAACGTCCCGCAGCGAGAAGCTGTTCAGTCCGCCGGAGCTGCCGTAGACGGACCTGCCCTCGGCGTCCGTGGCGACCAGCAGCACGCTGAAACGCTGGTCGCTGCCCGCCATCTGGCCGGCGGTGTGCTGCAACTCGTCCTGCGTCGGATGCCCGGGCAGCGCGCCCGCCCGGTTCTGCATCTCCTGCTCGAAGTCGCGCAGCACCGCGTCCTGGGCCCGCGTCAGCACGGCCTCACGGTTGAGCCAGTACGCGATGCCGGACGCGGACACGGCGGCCGTCAGCGCCACCAGTCCGAACACGACGACCAGCCGCAGTCGCAGGCTGGTGAAGCGCAGCCGCGACCAGACCCCCTTGCGCGCCGCGGTCCAGCCGCGGGCCCCCCCTTGGTGCCCCTGTGTCACTGAGGCGCGTCCAGCCGGTAGCCGACCCCACGCACGGTACGGATCAGGGTCGGTGAGGACGGCACGTCCTCGACCTTGGCGCGCAGCCGCTGGACGCAGGCGTCCACCAGCCGGGAGTCACCCAGGTAGTCGTGCTCCCACACCAGCCGCAGCAACTGCTGCCGGGACAGCGCCTGCCCCGGCCGCCGGCTCAGCTCCAGCAACAGCCGCAGCTCGGTCGGCGTGAGCTGGAGGTCCTCGCCGTTCTTCGTCACGGTCATCGCCGAGCGGTCGATGACGAGACTGCCGAACGTCGCCGCGTCGTTGGACTCCCGTTCGCCGCGCCGCAGCACGGCCCGGATCCGGGCGTCGAGCACCCGCCCCTGCACCGGCTTGACGACATAGTCGTCGGCACCGGACTCCAGTCCGACGACCACGTCGATGTCGTCGCTGCGCGCGGTCAGCAGAATGATCGGCAACTGGTCCGTGCGCCGGATACGCCGGCACACCTCGAACCCGTCGATGCCGGGCAGCATCACATCCAGCACGATCAGATCCGGCCGCTGCTCGCGAAGCAGCTTCAGACCGTCCTCACCGCTGGCAGCGGTCGCCACACGGTGCCCCTGGCGCGTCAGAGAGAGCTCCAGGGCCGTCCGGATGGCGTCGTCGTCCTCGATCAGCAACAGGGAAGGCACGGGCTCATTCTGGCCCATGGAGGGGGCGGGGTTCGACCCGTGGGCCGAGATGACGGCCGCGCCTGCCGCCGGCGCCTGTGTACGACCCGGGGCCACCCTGTGGCCGGGCCCTGTGACAGCTCTGTGACAGTCGGCGGACACGGCGATGAAAGTGCCGCGGCAATCTATTCGGCACAAGCAGGAAAGCCCGCCCGGACGGCGGGCCGCACACCGGAAGTCCACGACGGGGGGCGCGAGATGAGCACACTGCACGGCACCACGACCAGCGCAGTGATCACGCGTCTGCACGACGTGAACGGGGGCCGGGGGACAGAGAAGTCCGGTGCCGTGAGCGGGCGGGGGTGCGCTCGCGGCACCGGGCGTCAGCACACCGGGTTCATGACGGTGGTTGACGCTCGTACGGGGGACGGCAAGGGGGCTCACGGGGGAGCCGCGTACAGGGAGGACCCGGGGGAGCGCCGCTCGCTGTCGGAGGCGGAGTTCACCGCCTACGTCCAGGAGCGCCGCGCCTCCCTGTACGCCACCGCCTACCACCTCACCGGCGACCGCTTCGAGGCCGAGGACCTGCTGCAGAGCGCGCTGTTCTCGACCTACCGGGCGTGGGACCGGATCAGTGACAAGGCCGCGGTCGGCGGATACCTCCGCCGCACCATGACCAACCTGCACATCAGCGCCTGGCGGCGCCGCAAGCTCAACGAGTACCCGACCGAGGAACTGCCGGAGACGCCCGGCGACACGGACGCGATGCGCGGCACCGAGCTGCGCGCGGTCCTGTGGCAGGCGCTGGCCCGGCTGCCCGAGCTCCAGCGCACCATGCTGGTCCTGCGTTACTACGAGGGCCGCACGGATCCGGAGATCGCGGAGATCCTCGACATCAGTGTCGGCACGGTGAAGTCCAGCATCTGGCGGTCGCTCCGCCGGCTGCGCGAGGACGAGGTCCTCAGCTTCGGCCGTGACGAGGAGGACGCCTTCGGCGAGCTCGTCGCCTGAAGGCTGGGGGAAGCACCAAGAGGGGCCCACGGGGGAACGAGGGTCCACGGGGGACCTGAAGAGACGCTGGGGGGCGTCACCTTCGGGAAAGTGCAGGAAAGCGGGGGAATCGGGGGAGGACAACGGGGGAACACAGGAGCGGGACTGGAGGGCCGGGGGGTCCGTCCAGTCCCGCTTCCTTTTCGTCCGTGCGCCGCTCGCTCAGGCCGCCGTACGCAGACTCGCGCACCGGCCCGCCGCTGCCGCCGCCAGCCGGCCCATCGCCTCGTCCCGGTCACAGGCGTACGCGCCGAGCGCGGTCTGCCTGGCGATGATCGAACGCTCCTCACGCATCAGCCGCCAGCCGCGCCGCAGCAGGAACGGCACCGACTTGCGGCCTTCCCTGAGGTCCCGCAGGAAGCGGCGGCGGAACGTCTTCACCGGGCCGCGGCTCAGGCACAGCGCGTCGGCGAGGACCCCGAGGTCCCGGCAGCGCGTGACGATCTCCGCGGCGAAGATGCCCTCCGCGATGAACAGCGGGGTCCGTCCGATGTCGAGCGTCTCCTCGCCGGTCCGGGCGCTGAGCGCGATGTCGTAGACGGGCACGTCCGTACGGCCCGTGCGGCACAGCCGGGTGATCGCGGCGACGGCGGTGTCCGCGTCCCACGAACCCGGATGATCCCAGTCGATGTCGGAACTCCCCGCCACCAGCGGCAGCGTCGGGTCGTCGCCCTCCTTGTAGAAGTCGTCGAGCCGCAGCACCGGGAGGCCGGAGCGGGCCGCGAGGAGGGACTTGCCGGAGCCGGAGGGGCCGCAGAGCAGCACGACTCGCGTCGGTATGGGGAGAGGGGAACTCACGGGACACCAGTGTGAGGCATCCACCGGGCACCGTACGACCCCGCGGGGTGCCTTTGATGCGCGCGTCACATCTCAACTACGCTGTGTGCCGCTCCGATCACCCCGTGCGTCAGAAGGTGGCAGCGATGGCCCGACACGACTCTCCCGGGAAGCCGGCCGCCCGGCACGCCCTGGCCGTCCTCGCGCTCGCGGGCGCGGCACTGGGGGCGGGCGCGGCGACGGCCGCGGCGGACGCCGCCCGGACCGCGACCGACACCCTGGGCCACATCACCGGCCCGGTCGCGGACCTCAAGCCCAACCCGCTCGCCGGCACGGGAGTCGACCCGCTCGACAACGGGGTCGGCACCCAGGTCGCGGACTTCAAGCCGGTGGAGTCCCGGGCGGTGACGGGGCCGGTGGCGCAGGCTCCGTCGATCGGGAGTGTCCCGGTGGCGGGGCAGGTCACCAAGCCGCGCTCGCGGTAGTTCACCGCCCCGGCGGGGCCTCTGACGGGCAGCGCTCGCCCACGCGAGAGTCCCGGCTCTCCTGGACGGCGGAGGGCCGGGACTTCCCTATGGAGGCGGCGGACGCGGGGCTAGTACGAGGAACCGGACGCGCCCAGTGACCCCGTGGGGTGCCAGACCGTTTTCGTCTCCAGGAACGCCGTCATGCGCTCGATACCGGGCGTCTCCGCGTAATCCACAGGCTGTGGACGGAGAACGCGCTTGAGGTTGTCGGTGGCCGCGATCTCCAGTTCCTTCGCCAGCTCCTCGTCGGCGCCCGCCAGGTCGATCGCGTTGACGTCCTGGTGGGCCGCCAGCGGGGTGGCGATCTCCGCCGTGCGGCCCGAGAGGACGTTGACGACGCCGCCGGGGACGTCCGAGGTGGCCAGCACCTCGGCCAGGGACAGGGCCGGGAGCGGGGCCTTCTCGCTCGCCACCACGACCGCCGTGTTCCCCGTGGCGATCACGGGGGCGAGCACCGACACCAGGCCCAGGAACGACGACTCCTGCGGGGCCAGCACCGCGACCACGCCCGTCGGCTCGGGGGAGGAGAGGTTGAAGAAGGGGCCCGCGACCGGGTTGCCGCCGCCGATCACCTGGGCGATCTTGTCGGTCCAGCCCGCGTACCAGACCCAGCGGTCGATCGTGGCGTCCACGACCGCCGCGGACTTGGACTTCGACAGCCCTTCGGCCTCGGCCACCTCGCGCACGAACTGGTCGCGGCGGCCCTCCAGCATCTCGGCGACCCGGTAGAGCACCTGGCCGCGGTTGTACGCCGTCGCGCCCGACCAGGCGCCGAACGCCTTGCGGGCCGCGACGACCGCGTCCCGGGCGTCCTTGCGGGAGGAGAGGGGGGCGTTGGCCAGCCAGTTGCCCTTCGCGTCGGTCACCTCGTACACCCGGCCGCTCTCGGAACGCGGGAACTTGCCGCCCACGTACAGCTTGTAGGTCTTCAGGACGGTGAGCCGATCAGACATCGAGGTACGCCTCCAGGCCGTGGCGGCCGCCCTCGCGGCCGAAGCCCGACTCCTTGTAGCCGCCGAACGGCGAGGTCGGGTCGAACTTGTTGAACGTGTTGGACCAGACGACGCCCGCGCGCAGCTTGTTGGCGACCGCCAGGATGCGGGAGCCCTTCTCCGTCCAGATGCCGGCGGACAGGCCGTACTGCGTGTTGTTGGCCTTGGCGACCGCCTCGTCCGGGGTGCGGAAGGTCAGCACCGACAGCACCGGGCCGAAGATCTCGTCGCGGGCGATCCGGTGCGCCTGGGTGACGTTCGTGAACACCGTCGGGGCGAACCAGTAGCCGCTCTCCGGCAGTTCGCACGCCGGCGACCAGCGCTCGGCACCCTCCGCCTCGCCCTGCTCGACGAGGGAGGTGATGCGGGTGAGCTGCTCAGCGGAGTTGATCGCGCCGATGTCCGTGTTCTTGTCCAGCGGGTCGCCGAGACGGAGGGTGGACAGGCGGCGCTTGAGGGAGTCGAGGAGTTCGTCCTGGATCGACTCCTGCACCAGCAGGCGGGAGCCCGCGCAGCAGACCTGGCCCTGGTTGAAGAAGATGCCGTTGACGATGCCCTCGACGGCCTGGTCGATGGGGGCGTCGTCGAAGACGATGTTGGCGCCCTTGCCGCCCAGTTCGAGCGTGAGCTTCTTCCGCGTGCCGGCGACCGTGCGGGCGATCTCCTTGCCGACGGCCGTGGAGCCCGTGAAGGCGACCTTGTTCACGTCCGGGTGGGCGACCAGCGCCGCGCCCGTGTCGCCGTAGCCCGGCAGGATGTTGACGACGCCCTTCGGCAGGCCCGCCTGGCGGCAGATGTCCGCGAAGAACAGCGCCGAGAGCGGGGTGGTCTCGGCCGGCTTCAGGACGACCGTGTTGCCGGTGGCGAGGGCGGGGGCGATCTTCCACGCCAGCATCAGCAGGGGGAAGTTCCAGGGGATGACCTGGCCGGCCACGCCGAGCGGCTTCGGGGCCGTCCCGAACCCGGCGTGCTCCAGCTTGTCGGCCCAGCCCGCGTAGTAGAAGAAGTGCGCGGCGACCAGGGGCAGGTCGGCGTCCCTCGTCTCCTTGATCGGCTTGCCGTTGTCGAGGGTTTCGAGGACGGCCAGCTCGCGGGAGCGCTCCTGGATGATCCGCGCGATGCGGAACAGGTACTTGGCGCGCTCCGAGCCGGGCAGCGCCGACCACTTCTCGAAGGCCCTGCGCGCGGCCTTCACCGCACGGTCGACGTCCTCCGCACCGGCCTGCGCGACCTCGGAGAGGACCTCCTCGGTCGACGGGGAGACCGTCTTGAAGACCTTGCCGCCGGCGGCGTCGGTGAACTCGCCGTCGATGAACAGGCCGTACGAGGGCGCGATGTCGACGACCGAGCGGGACTCGGGGGCCGGGGCGTATTCGAATGCGGATGCCATGGTGATCAGTCCACCGTCACGTAGTCGGGGCCGGAGTAGCGGCCGGTGGCCAGCTTCTGGCGCTGCATCAGCAGGTCGTTCAGCAGCGAGGAGGCGCCGAAGCGGAACCAGTGGTTGTCCAGCCAGTCCTCGCCCGCCGTCTCGTTGACCAGGACGAGGAACTTGACGGCGTCCTTGGAGGTGCGGATGCCGCCGGCCGGCTTCACGCCGACCTGGATGCCGGTCTGGGCCCGGAAGTCCCGTACGGCTTCCAGCATCAGGAGGGTGTTGGCGGGGGTCGCGTTGACGGCGACCTTGCCGGTCGAGGTCTTGATGAAGTCCGCCCCCGCCAGCATGCCGAGCCAGCTCGCGCGGCGGATGTTGTCGTAGGTCGACAGCTCGCCCGTCTCGAAGATGACCTTCAGGCGGGCGGACGTCCCGCAGGCCTCCTTCACGGCGGTGATCTCGTCGTACACCTTCAGGTACCGGCCCGCGAGGAACGCCCCGCGGTCGATGACCATGTCGATCTCGTCGGCGCCCGCGGCGACGGCCTCACGGACGTCGGCCAGCTTGACGCCGATCGGGGCGCGGCCCGCCGGGAACGCCGTGGCGACGGAGGCGACCTTCACGCCGGAACCGGCCACGGCCTCCTTGGCCACGGGCACCATGTCGGGGTAGACGCAGACGGCGGCCGTGCTGGGCGCCGTACGATCGGTGGGGTCGGGGTTGACCGCCTTCGCGCCGAGCGCCCGGACCTTGCCCGGGGTGTCCGCTCCTTCCAGCGTCGTCAGGTCGACCATCGAGATGGCGAGGTCGATGGCGTACGCCTTCGCGGTCGTCTTGATCGAACGGGTACCGAGGGAGGCCGCACGCCCCTCCAGTCCGACCGCGTCGACGCCGGGGAGCCCGTGGAGGAAGCGGCGCAGCGCGCTGTCGGACGCGGCGACGTCCTTGAGGGGGTGAGCTGCGGTGAGTGCAGTACTGGGCATGGTCACCAGACGAGCATATCTACGCGCGTAGCGGCTGTACAGCCCTCCGGTTCTCTCGGGGCGATGACCGACGTACGGACGGGTCCGGCAGAATCGAGGCATGACGAGCCCCGAGTCCCAGTCGCCAGCGCCGCAGCCTTCGGAGCCCGAGTCCAAGGACCGGGTGTACCGGTCGGTCCCGGCCATCGCTGGCGGTGTGCTGCTGCTCGCCATCACCGCATGGCTCGGCCTGGACGCGGTGTTCTCCGGTGATGGCCGCACACCCTGGCTGGCGCTCGCGCTGATGCTGCTCATCGTGCCGCTGGTGACCGCCTTCACCCTGCGGCCCGCGGTGTACGCGGGCTACGACCGGCTGCGCATCCGCAACCCGTTCCGCGTCATCGCGCTGCCCTGGGGGCAGGTCGCCATGCTGAAGTCCACCTACTCCAACGAAGTCATCACCGAGTCCGGCACCAAGTACCAGCTCTGGGCCGTCCCCGTCTCGCTGCGCGCCCGCAAGAAGGCCGCGCGGCGTGAGATGCGGGAGACGGCCGACGCGCGGCGGGCCATGGGACGGGACGACGGGCGGGGCAGTGCGCGCGGGATGGGTGCCGGGGCGGGGGCCGGGGCGGGGACCAGGGGGCGCCCGGGCCACGTGTCCGACGGGCCGGTGCGGGCGGAGACCGACCGGATCATGGACGAACTGCGCGGGCTGCACGAGGCGCGGCATGGGGCGCCGACGGCGCAGGGCGAGGTGAGCGTGCGGTGGGCCTACGAGGTGATGGGGCCGGCGGGTGCCGGCGCACTGCTGACGCTGATCTTGCTGTTGGTGGGGTGACCCCGGGGGGATCACCCGGGGGGGGAGGGGGGAGCTGAAGACCCTCGAAGACCACTGGGGTGCCTGTTCGGGCACCCCAGTGGTCTTTTTGTTCCGGGCGTTCTCAGATTCCTGCCGCCGTCGACAGGTCGCGCTTGATCGACTCCAGCAGTGTCGTCGCCCGGGTGCGGGACGCGGGGAGGTCGGTGTGGGCCGTGACCGGGACGATCACCTCCAGGTAGCACTTCAGCTTCGGCTCCGTGCCGCTGGGGCGGACGATCACGCGTGCGCCGTCGAGGGTGTAGCGCAGGCCGTCGGTGGGCGGGAGGCTCTCCGTGCCCTGGGTGAGGTCCTCGGTGCGGGTGATCGGCAGGCCGGCGAGCTCCGTCGGGGGCTGTTCGCGCAGGCGGCGCATCGCGGCCGTGATGAGGGAGAGGTCCTCGACGCGGACCGAGAGCTGGTCCGTGGCGTGCAGGCCGTGTTCCACGGCCAGGTCGTCGAGGAGGTCGAGGAGCGTGCGGCCCTCCTCCTTCAGGACGGAAGCGAGTTCCGTGATCAGGAGCGCGGCCGTGATGCCGTCCTTGTCGCGTACGCCGTCGGGGTCGACGCAGTAGCCGAGGGCCTCCTCGTAGCCGTAGCGCAGGCCCTCGGCCCGGGCGATCCACTTGAAGCCGGTGAGGGTCTCGACGTGCGGGAGGCCCGCCTTCTCGGCGATCCGGCCGAGGAGGGAGGACGACACGATCGACTCGGCGAAGGTGCCGGTCGCTCCGCGGCGGACCAGGTGGGCGGCGAGCAGCGCGCCGACCTCGTCGCCGCGGAGCATGCGCCAGGCGTCGTCGCCGTCCCGCACCGCGACGGCGCAGCGGTCCGCGTCCGGGTCGTTGGCGATGACCAGGTCGGGGGTGGTTTCGCGCGCGGTGGCGAAGGCCAGGTCCATCGCGCCGGGTTCCTCCGGGTTGGGGAACGCGACGGTCGGGAAGTCCGGGTCGGGTTCGGCCTGCTCCGTGACGAGCTCAGGCTCCGGGAAGCCGGCGCGGGCGAAGGCGGCGAGGAGGACGTCCTTGCCGACGCCGTGCATCGCCGTGTACACCGTGCGGGCGGTACGGGGGGAGTCCTTGGCCAGGACCGCGTCCGTGCGGGCGAGGTAGGCGTCGAGGACGGCGTCGTCGAGAGTGTCCCAGCCTTCGGTGGGGCGGCGGACGGTGGTGAGGGACGGGATCGCGGCGATCTCCGCGGCGATGTCGGCGTCGGCGGGCGGGACGATCTGGGAGCCGTCGCCGAGGTACACCTTGTAGCCGTTGTCGCGGGGCGGATTGTGGCTGGCGGTGACCTCCACGCCGGCGACCGCGCCGAGGTGCCTGATGGCGAAGGCCAGGACGGGGGTGGGGAGGGGGCGGGGGAGGACGGCGGCGCGCAGGCCCGCGCCGGTCATGACGGCGGCGGTGTCCCGGGCGAAGTCGTGTGACTTGTGGCGGGCGTCGTAGCCGATGACGACGAGGCCGTTCTCGTGGCCCTGCTTCTTCAGGTACGCGGCGAGACCGGCGGCGGCGCGGATGACGACCGAGCGGTTCATGCGCATGGGGCCGGCGCCGAGTTCGCCGCGGAGGCCGGCGGTGCCGAACTGGAGGGTGCCGGAGAAGCGGGCGGCGAGTTCGGTGTGGTCCTTGGCGTCGATCAGGCGGGCGAGCTCGGTGCGGGTCTCCGGGTCGGGGTCCTCGGTGAGCCACGCCTGGGCCTGTGCGATGAGTTCGTCGTGCACGGTTTGGGGTCAGCCTCTCCGTTGTCGGTGGGTGCGGTGCCTGCGGCGGCCTGTGGCTGTCGGATACCGACTGACTGTCCGTTGACGCGCCAACCAGCTGCGGGCGGACACCCCCCGACACGTCCCCTTCCGTGCGACGGCGGCTGCGGGTGCGCGGGCCTCCAGCCCGCTTAGCTGCGGGCAGTCGTGCCGCTGGGGGCGGCACGGGTGGGCGTGGGGGTCCCCCCTGTTCGAGCGAAGCCGAGAACTTGGGGGAGGCACCCCGTACCGCCGGGCTGCGGACCCACCCGGCCTCAGCGTGGACGCCGGGTTGCTTACAGGCGTTCCAGGACCTGGGCGAGCAGCGAGCCCATGCGCGTCGCGGAGTCGCGGCCGGCCTGGAGGACCTCCTCGTGGTTCAGGGGTTCCCCGGTCATCCCGGCCGCCAGGTTGGTGACGAGGGAGATGCCGAGAACCTCCGCCCCGGCCTCACGCGCGGCGATCGCCTCCAGGACCGTCGACATGCCCACCAGGTCCGCACCGATGACCCGGGCCATCCGGATCTCGGCCGGAGTTTCGTAGTGCGGGCCGGGGAACTGGGCGTAGACGCCCTCCTCCAGCGTGGGGTCGACCTCCTTGCACAGGGCGCGCAGGCGCGGGGAGTAGAGGTCGGTGAGGTCGACGAAGTTGGCGCCGACGATGGGGGAGGTGGCGGTGAGGTTGATGTGGTCGCTGATCAGGACCGGCTGGCCGGGGCGCATGCCCTCGCGCAGGCCGCCGCAGCCGTTGGTGAGGACGATCGTCTTGCAGCCGGCCGCAACGGCGGTGCGGACACCGTGGGCGACGGCGGCCACGCCGCGGCCCTCGTAGTAGTGGGTACGGCCGAGGAAGACCAGGGCGCGCTTGTCGCCGGTCCGGTAGGAGCGGATCTTGCCGCCGTGCCCTTCGACCGCCGGCGGCGGGAAACCGGGCAGCTCGGTCACCTGGAGCTCGGCCTCGGGAGCGCCGAGGGCGTCCACGGCCGGGGCCCAGCCGGAGCCCATCACGAGGGCGACGTCGTGGGTCTCGGCGCCCGTCAGTTCGCGCAGGCGGGCCGCGGCGGCGTCGGCGGCGGCGTGCGGGTCGCCCTGGATGTCGTCCGGAAGAAGAGATGCGTTCACGCCGTCGAGGGTAGCCGGTGATTGCCTACGCGCGTAGATGGTGGAGCTCACGGGGTAGCGATCGTTGTCTTGTCGTTTCCAACGAGGAGAGGGGAGGAGGGGGAGGTGTCAGCAGGGGCGCTTGCGGAGTTCCATGACGTAGTCGTGGGGGGCACCGGCCGATTCGGCCGCGTCGGCGATCTCGCCCAGGTAGCGGGCGGAGGGCAGGCCGCCCTCGTACGCGTTCAGGGTGAAGGCCCACGCCTGCTCGTCGCCGTCCAGGGTGTGCACCCGTACGCGGGTGCGGCGGTAGATGTCGAGACTCACGCCCTCCCAGCGGTCGAGTGACTCCTCGTCCATGGGGGCGATGTCGTACAGCGCGACGAAGACCTGGGAGGCGGGGTCCTCGACGATCGTCGGCAGGGCGCCCTCCCAGCCCATGTGCTCGCCGCCGAACGTCAGCCGCCACCCGTTCAGCCAGCCGGTGGCGCGCAGCGGCGAATGCGGGGCGCGGCGGGACATCAGCCGCGCGTCGAGGTTGCCGGCGTACGCGGCGTAGAGCGACATGGGGAGAGGGTACGGCAGGTGGCCCGGCGTCACTCGCGTAACAGAGCCGCATCGGGGGCGGGCCCCGGGGCGGTGTCCCGTTGATGGGTGCGGGACAATGGAGTACGTGACTCGGATCGTGATCATCGGTGGCGGACCCGGCGGATACGAAGCGGCGCTGGTGGCCGCTCAACTCGGCGCGGAGGTGACCGTCGTCGACAGCGACGGTCTGGGCGGGGCGTCGGTGCTCACCGACTGCGTACCGTCGAAGACCTTGATCGCCACGGCCGAGGTGATGACCACCTTCGACTCCTCGTACGAGGAGCTGGGGATCATCGTCGCCGACGACACCCCGCACGTGGAGCAGGCCGCCCGGGTGGTGGGTGTCGACCTGGGGAAGGTCAACCGGCGTGTGAAGCGGCTGGCGCTCGCCCAGTCGCACGACATCACCGCCTCCGTGACGCGGGCCGGCGCGCGGGTCATGCGCGGGCGCGGGCGGCTGGAGGGCATGCAGGCGCTCGACGGGTCGCGCAAGGTCGTGGTGCGTGCCGCCGACGGCAGCGAGGAGACGCTGACGGCGGACGCGGTGCTCATCGCCACCGGTGGGCATCCCCGTGAGCTGCCCGACGCCCTGCCCGACGGTGAGCGGATCCTGAACTGGACCCAGGTGTACGACCTCCACGAGCTCCCCGAGGAGCTGATCGTGGTCGGGTCGGGTGTGACGGGTGCCGAGTTCGCGGGTGCCTACCAGGCGCTGGGGTCGAGGGTGACGCTCGTCTCGTCGCGGGACCGTGTGCTGCCGGGCGAGGACCCGGACGCGGCCGCCGTGCTGGAGGACGTCTTCCGTCGGCGCGGTATGAACGTCATGGGGCGGTCCCGGGCGCAGTCCGCCAAGCGCGTCGGGGACCGGGTCGAGGTGACCCTCGCCGACGGGCGGGTGATCACCGGGTCGCATTGCCTCATGGCCGTCGGTGCCGTTCCCAACAGCGCGGGCCTGGGCCTGGAGGAGGCCGGGGTCAGGCTGCGCGAGTCCGGTCACATCTGGACCGACAAGGTGTCGCGTACGACCGCTCCCGGCGTGTACGCGGCCGGTGACGTGACGGGTGTGTTCGCCCTCGCCTCGGTGGCCGCCATGCAGGGACGTATCGCCATGTACCACTTCCTGGGCGACGCCGTGGCCCCGCTGAACCTGAAGACCGTCTCGTCGAACGTCTTCACCGACCCGGAGATCGCCACCGTCGGCTACACCCAGGCCGACGTCGATGGCGGGAAGATCGACGCCCGGGTGGTGAAGCTGCCGCTGCTGCGCAACCCGCGGGCGAAGATGCAGGGCATCCGCGACGGCTTCGTCAAGATCTTCTGCCGGCCGGGGACCGGGATCGTGGTCGGTGGTGTGGTCGTGGCGCCGCGCGCCTCGGAACTGATCCACCCCATCTCGCTCGCGGTCGACAACAACCTGACGGTCGAACAGATCGCGAACGCCTTCACTGTCTACCCCTCGCTGTCGGGCTCGATCGCCGAGGTGGCACGGCAGTTGCACACGCGCAAGGAGACCGCCGAGAGCTGAGGCCGAAACCGACTCCCCGCTGGTCACGGGGAGTGTTCGACCTTGTGTGCGACGCGGGCGGCCTGGCTAGGCCCTATATCACTTGGCGCTGCTCCGTGCGAACATCTTCTGCTATTCAGCGCAAACTGCTGAAAGCAGACGGTCGTCGGCGTTACTGTCAGTTTCGTGTTCGCTGCAGAACGTCGCCAATTGATCCTCGAAATGGTGCGAGCGAACGGGGCTGTGTCGCTCCGTGAGCTCGCCCGCGTCGTCCAGACCTCCGAAGTGACCGTACGGCGGGACGTGCGCGCTCTGGAGGCAGAAGGACTCCTCGACCGCCGGCACGGCGGTGCGGTACTGCCGGGCGGTTTCACGCGGGAGTCCGGCTTTCCGCAGAAGTCTCATCTCGCGACCGCCGAGAAGACCGCCATCGCCGACCTCGCCGCGAATCTCGTGGAGGAGGGCGAGGCGATCGTGGTCGGGGCGGGTACGACGACCCAGGAGCTGGCCCGCCGGCTCGCCCGGGTGCCCGGGCTGACCGTCGTCACCAACTCACTGCTGGTGGCGCAGGCCCTGGCCCACGCCAACCGGGTCGAGGTCGTGATGACCGGCGGGACACTCCGCGGTTCGAACTACGCCCTGGTCGGCAGCGGTGCCGAGCAGTCCCTGCACGGACTGCGGGTGTCGCGGGCCTTCCTCTCCGGAAGCGGTCTGACCGCGGAGCGCGGGCTGTCCACGTCCAACATGCTGTCGGCGTCCGTGGACCGGGCGCTGGTGCAGGCCGCGGCGGAGGTGGTCGTGCTCGCCGACCACACGAAGCTCGGTACGGACACCATGTTCCAGACCGTGCCGACCGATCTCATCACCCGCCTCGTGACGGACGAGCCGCCCGCGCATGACGAGCGCGCGGCTACGGAGCTTCAGGCTCTGGCCGACCAGGGCGTGCAGATCGCCGTGGCCGGGGGGCAAGGGGGTTCGGCGGGGGCGGCGGCCCCTGGGGGTGAATCCGTCCCCGGGCGTCAGCATCGGCGGGATGTGCCGTTGCCGGGGCCTCGGCGGCAGGTGCCGGGGGGTGGGGGCCAGGGGGGATTGAGGTCCGCCGCGATGCTCGGGGAGCAGGGGGGCGGGGCTGAGCGGGCGCGGGTGGCTGATCTGCGGAGGCGGTGACGGGGGCCGGCGGTGGGGTGAGCCGCTGTTGGCTGATAGGTACCCGGTGTTGCTGTCGGCACGGGGCGTCCGCAGCTGGTTGGCGCGTCAACGGACAGTCAATCGGTCTCCGACCCCATCGCGCCGTTCCGAGGACGGACACCCCCCGGCGCGGCCCCGACCCACCACCAGTGGGCAGGCGCTCGCGCCAGGGGACAAACGGCGTCAGTCCTTGATCTCGCAGATCGCCCCGCCCGAGGTGACCGACGCGCCGATCTCGGCCGACAGGCCCTTGATCGTGCCGGACTTGTGGGCGTTGAGGGGCTGCTCCATCTTCATGGCCTCGAGGACGACGACCAGGTCGCCCTCCTTGACCTCCTGGCCCTCCTCGACCGCGACCTTGACGATGGTGCCCTGCATCGGCGAGGCGAGGGTGTCGCCGGAGGCGACGGGGCCCGACTTCTTCGCCGCGCGGCGCTTGGGCTTGGCCCCGGCCGCGAGGCCGGTGCGGGCCAGGGACATCCCCAGCGAGGACGGGAGGGAGACCTCCAGGCGCTTGCCGCCGACCTCGACGACGACCGTCTCGCGGCCCGGCTCCTCGTCCGTCTCCGTGTCGGCCGGCGCCGCGAACGGCTTGATCTCGTTGACGAACTCCGTCTCGATCCAGCGGGTGTGGACCGTGAAGGGCGCGTCCGAACCCGTGAGTTCAGGGGCGAACGCCGGGTCCTTCACCACCGTGCGGTGGAACGGGATCGCCGTGGCCATGCCTTCGACCTGGAACTCCTCCAGCGCTCGCGCGGCCCGCTCCAGGGCCTCCTTGCGCGTGCGGCCGGTGACGATCAGCTTGGCCAGCAGCGAGTCCCACGCGGGGCCGATGACCGAGCCCGACTCGACGCCCGCGTCCAGACGGACACCCGGGCCGGACGGCGCGTCGAACTTCGTGACCGTGCCGGGGGCCGGCAGGAAGTTGCGGCCCGGGTCCTCGCCGTTGATGCGGAACTCGAACGAGTGGCCCCGGAGCACCGGGTCGTCGTAACCCAGCTCCTCGCCGTCGGCGATACGGAACATCTCCCGGACGAGGTCGATCCCGGCGACCTCCTCGGTGACCGGGTGCTCCACCTGCAGGCGGGTGTTGACCTCCAGGAAGGAGATCGTGCCGTCGTTGCCGACCAGGAACTCGACCGTGCCGGCGCCGACGTAGCCGGCCTCCTTCAGGATCGCCTTCGAAGCGCTGTACAGCTCGGCGACCTGCGCCTCGGAGAGGAACGGCGCGGGCGCCTCCTCGACCAGCTTCTGGTGCCGGCGCTGCAGGGAGCAGTCACGGGTGGAGACCACCACGACGTTGCCGTGCTGGTCGGCGAGGCACTGCGTCTCCACGTGCCGCGGCTTGTCGAGGTAGCGCTCGACGAAGCACTCACCCCGGCCGAACGCGGCGACCGCCTCACGGACGGCCGAGTCGTACAGCTCCGGGACCTCTTCCAGCGTCCGCGCCACCTTCAGGCCGCGACCGCCGCCACCGAAGGCCGCCTTGATCGCGATCGGCAGACCGTGCTGCTCGGCGAAGGCGACGACCTCCTCGGCACCCGAGACCGGGTCGGGCGTGCCGGCCACCAGCGGGGCACCCGCGCGCTGCGCGATGTGCCGGGCCGCGACCTTGTCGCCCAGGTCGCGGATCGCCTGCGGCGGCGGGCCGATCCAGATCAGGCCCGCGTCCAGGACCGCCTGCGCGAACTCCGCGTTCTCGGAGAGGAAGCCGTAGCCGGGGTGGATCGCGTCCGCCCCGGACTCACGGGCGGCGCCCAGCACCTTCTCGATGTCGAGGTAACTGGTGCCCGGGGTGTCACCGCCCAGGGCGAACGCCTCATCCGCGGCGCGGACATGCAGAGCGTCCCGGTCCGGGTCGGCGTAGACGGCAACGCTCGCGATCCCGGCGTCCCGGCAGGCCCGGGCCACGCGGACAGCGATTTCGCCACGGTTGGCGATGAGCACCTTGCGCACGATTGAGGCTCCCTCCTTGAAACAAGCCGAGTTTAGGGACTGCCGACACGGCACTTCGACCCGTCCCCAGTGGTGAGCTTGCCCACACGGAGCGTGATGCGAGGCTCGCTCGACCCGCAGAATCCCTTGTCGCACCGTGGTACGCAGCACTCCTCCGGGAAACCCTAGCCGTCCCCTGTGGTCAAGGTCTCTGTCATCACGTGCTGCGGGCCACTCGGTTTCTTTGTGGAGTCCCTACGAATGGCCCAATGATTCTTTGCCGGCCGCCGAGCCCTTGTCCCTGGGATTACTGGTTAGTAGCCTTCGCGGCGTTCTCGAACGTACTAGGGGTAAGTGGGTGGGCCCGGTGGTGCGCAGGCCGGTGGCGTGGATCGTGGCGGTGGTGCTCTTCGGCGAGGCGTTCGGCATCGCCGCGCTGAACTGGTTCCTCGGAGTTGTCGTCGACCGGCAGGACATGTCCCTGGCCGGGCTCGACCCGCACATGATGTCGGTGTCGTCGAAGATCGGCGGCGTCGTCTTCGGCCTCTACTTCGCGCTGTGCGGCCTGGTCGCCCTGCTGGTGGCACTGCGGAACCGGCGCCCGGCGGGCCTGGGGCGCGTGCTGCTGATCAGCGCGGCGGTCGTGCACGGGCTGCTGGGCGCGTTCACCTGGGGGCCGGTCGGCTGGCCGGCGTTCGTGTACATGGAGCTGGTGCTCGGCCTGATCGTGCTGCTGCTGATGACGTACGACGGTCCGGCCGAACCCGCCGACGCCGAGCCCGCCGACGCCGTGCCCGGGGACGGGGCGGGCGACAGCGGGGCCCCGGTCACTTCTCCGCCGGCGCCCACAGCTCCGTGATGCCGACGCCCAGGTCGGCGAGGAGCCGCCGGACGAGGGGCAGGCTGATGCCGATCACGTTGCCGTGGTCGCCGTCGATGCCGTCGATGAACGGCGCCGAGCGGCCGTCGAGCGTGAATGCCCCGGCGACGTAGAGGGGTTCTCCGGAGGCGACGTACGCGGCGATCTCCTCGTCGGTGGGGTCGCCGAAGTGGACGACCGTGGACGCGGTGGCGGAGGCGTACCGGCCGGTGACCGTGTCGTAGACGCAGTGGCCGGTCTGGAGGGTCCCGGCCCGTCCGCGCATCGCCTTCCAGCGCGCGGTGGCCTCCTCGGCGTCCGCCGGCTTGCCGAGGGCCTGGCCGTCCAGGTCCAGCACCGAGTCGCAGCCGATCACGATCGCGCCCCCGACGTCGGGACGGGCGGCCACGACGGAGGCCTTCGCCTCGGCGAGGGCGAGCGCCAGCTCGGCGGGGGTCGGGGCGGTGACGGCGTCCTCGTCGACGCCGCTCACGATCACCTCGGGGGCGAGTCCGGCCTGGCGGAGCAGTCCCAGCCGGGCGGGGGACTGGGAGGCGAGGACGAGTCGGCGGCGCGGCTGATCTGTCATGCGTTCAGCGTATCGGCGTCACCTGACGCCGATCACGAGCATGGCCAGGAACATGGCCAGTGCCATGAGAACGCCCAGTCGCCGAAGCTTGTCCTGCATGTCGCGCAGTTCTTTCGGCGGTTCGTTCTCGGGGTCGGACCACAGCATGTCACCAGCGTGCGGCGGGTCCGGGCCCGAGCGCCTGAGTACGAGTACTCAAGTTGCCGGCCCGCAGCCGGTTGGTGCTCCGGCTGCGGGCCGCGGGACTGTCAGGCCGGCCAGTAGGTGCGGCCCCACGACGCGGGCCCCGGCTGGGGCAGGCGGTGTGCCGCGATACGGGACGGGTCGGACCAGGAGTCGCGGGTTGCCGGCGCGCCGGGCGGCGTTGCCGCTGCCGCCGCGGCGCGGGCCCTGACCACCGCCAGGGCGGCGGCGAGCTCCTCCGGGGTCGGGTTGCCCCGTACGACCTTGATCGTCATCTGGGCTCCTGGTGGCTAGAGGGGGATGTTTCCGTGCTTCTTCGGAGGCAGGGATTCCCGCTTCGTCCGCAGTTGACGCAGACCCCGTACGACGTGCCGACGGGTCTCGGACGGCATGATCACCGCGTCGACGTAGCCGCGCTCGGCCGCGACGTACGGGTTGAGGAGCGTGTCCTCGTACTCCTGGATCAGCCGGGCCCGGACCGCCTCCAGGTCCTCGCCGCCCGCCTCCGCCTCGGCCAGGGTGCGGCGGTGCAGGATGTTGACCGCGCCCTGGGCGCCCATGACGGCGATCTGGGCGGTGGGCCAGGCGAGGTTGAGGTCGGCGCCCAGGTGCTTGGAGCCCATGACGTCGTACGCCCCGCCGAACGCCTTGCGGGTGATGACGGTGATGAGCGGGACGGTCGCCTCGGCGTACGCGTAGATCAGCTTGGCGCCGCGCCGGATGATGCCGTCGTGCTCCTGGCCCACGCCGGGCAGGAAGCCGGGGACGTCGACGAAGGTGATGACCGGGACGTTGAAGGCGTCGCAGGTGCGCACGAAGCGGGCCGCCTTCTCGCTGGCCTTGATGTCCAGACACCCGGCGAGCTGCGTCGGCTGGTTGGCGACGATGCCGACCGGGCGCCCCTCGACCCGGCCGAAACCGGTGACGATGTTCGGCGCGAACAGCGGCTGCGTCTCGAAGAACTCGGCGTCGTCCAGGACGTGCTCGATCACCGCGTGCATGTCGTACGGCTGGTTCGCGCTGTCCGGGACGATCACGTCCAGCTCGCGGTCCTCGTCGGTGAGCTCGAGGTCGGCCTCCTCGGGGAAGGACGGCGGCTCGGAGAGGTTGTTGGACGGCAGGTACGACAACAGCTGCTTGATGTACTCGATCGCGTCCTTCTCGTCCCCGGCCATGTGGTGGGCCACACCGGAGGTCGAGTTGTGCGTCCGGGCGCCGCCCAGCTCCTCGAAGCCGACGTCCTCGCCGGTGACGGTCTTGATGACGTCGGGCCCGGTGATGAACATGTGCGAGGTCTGGTCGACCATGACCGTGAAGTCGGTGATGGCGGGGGAGTAGACGGCCCCGCCCGCACACGGGCCGACGACCAGGCTGATCTGCGGGATCACACCGGAGGCGTGGGTGTTGCGGCGGAAGATCTCGCCGTAGGCGCCCAGCGAGGCCACGCCCTCCTGGATACGGGCGCCACCGGAGTCGTTGATGCCGATGACCGGGCAGCCGGTCTTCAGCGCGAAGTCCATGACCTTGACGATCTTCTGCCCGTAGACCTCGCCGAGGGCTCCGCCGAAGACGGTGAAGTCCTGCGAGAACACGGCGACGGGGCGGCCGTCGACGGTGCCGTACCCGGTGACGACCCCGTCCCCGTACGGCCGGTTGCTGTCGAGGCCGAAATTGGTGGAGCGGTGCCGGGCGAACTCGTCGAGTTCGACGAAGGAACCCTCGTCGAGCAGGAGCTCGATCCGTTCACGGGCCGTCAGCTTGCCCTTGGCGTGCTGCTTTTCGACGGCGCGTGCGGAGCCGGCGTGCGTCGCTTCCTCGATGCGGCGCTGCAGATCCGCGAGCTTGCCCGCGGTCGTGTGAATGTCAGGCTGCTGCTGCTCTTCCGGCTCGGACATCGGGATGCGGCTCCCTGCCTGCTCAAAAGGGGGGACGGTTACTCATCCGTAGACTAGTGGGGTGCCTTCGCATCGGCAGTGCGGCGTTTACCACACCGTCCCTGTCTTCCCAGGAACGCCGATGAGATCTACGGGGCCGGGCTGGGATCCGTTCCCTCTGCGGGATGGGGGATGTCAAACCTAGGGTGGCTTGCATGAAGACGCCACCAGGTGCAGATGGAAACCCCCCGGACGGGCCCCGTGAGCCGAGGCCCAGCCGATGGTCCGACCTCGATCGCCCGCCCCTCAACGCCACCGCCCTGCGCCGGGGCCTGGTGCGCGAGGGAGCGCTGTGGTCGGAGGTGGACGTGGTGCAGTGCACCGGCTCCACCAACTCCGACCTGGTGGCCCGGGCGGGCGAGGGCAGGGCCGCGGAGGGTGCGGTGCTGGTCGCCGAGGAGCAGACCGCCGGGCGGGGGCGCCTCGACCGGCAGTGGACGGCTCCGCCGCGCTCGGGCCTGTTCTTCTCCGTGCTGCTCACGCCGGGCGAGGTACCGGTGGCGCGGTGGGGGTGGCTGCCGCTGCTCACGGGGGTGGCGGTGGCGACGGGGCTGTCCCGGGCGGCGGGTGTGGACACGGCGCTGAAGTGGCCGAACGACCTGCTGGTCACGGTGGGGGGAGAGGAACGCAAGGCCGGGGGCATCCTGGCCGAGCGGGCCGGGGACGGCGGGGTCGTGATCGGCGTCGGCGTCAATGTGTCCCTGAAGGCGGACGAGCTGCCGGTGCCGACGGCGGGGTCGCTGGCGCTGGCGGGGGCCGTGAGTACGGACCGGGATCCGTTGCTCCGGGGAGTGCTTCGTTCGCTGGAGGAGTGGTACGGGAAGTGGCGTGCGGCCGGGGGTGATGCGGGGGCATGCGGGCTGCAGGAGGCGTATGTGGCGGGGTGCGCGACGCTTCGGAGGGAAGTGCGGGCGGAGTTGCCGGGGGATCGGGCCGTTGTGGGGGAAGCGGTGGCTGTGGACGGGGACGGACGATTGGTGCTGGCTACCGGGGAGGGGGTGCAGGAGCCTGTCGGGGCCGGGGACATCGTGCACCTGAGGCCGGTATGAGCTGAAGTGGGGGTGGGGCCGCAGCCCGGCGGAACGGGGTGCCGCTGCGCCCACCCGTGCCGCCCCAGCGGCACGACTGCCCGCAGCTAAGTGCGCCGATCAGCGTCATTCAGGCCGATCGGGGGTCCAGGGGGCGGAGCCCCTTGGGGGCGGTGGGGCAGCGCCGAGTGCCTTCCCAGCGCCGGGCGCGCACCCATCGGCTGAACCTAACGGAGTGAGCTGGCGCACACCTGCCGTAGAGTTGAGGCCGGTCGATACATGACCGTGACAGATCGGAAGGGCAACACGCGTGACCGTCGACGACTCGGGTTCCGGCGAGGACGCGCAGGGCGCCGACTCCGGCGAGGATCCGCTCGCCCTGCGCCTCGAAGGGCTCATCCTGGGCGCCGAGCGCCGCTACACCCCGTTTCAGGCGGCCCGCAGCGCCGGCGTCTCCATGGAACTGGCGTCCCGCTTCTGGCGGGCGATGGGTTTCGCCGACATCGGGCAGGCCAAGGCCCTCACCGAGGCGGACGTCCTGGCCCTGCGGCGGCTCGCCGGCCTCGTCGAGGCGGGCCTGCTGAGCGAGGCGATGGCCGTACAGGTGGCCCGGTCCACCGGGCAGACCACCGCGCGGCTCGCCGAGTGGCAGATCGACTCCTTCCTGGAGGGGCTGACCGAGCCGCCCGAGCCGGGCATGACGCGCACCGAGGTGACGTACCCGATCGTCGAGCTGCTCCTGCCCGAGCTGGAGGAGTTCCTTGTCTACGTCTGGCGTCGTCAGCTCGCCGCCTCGGCCGGACGGGTCGTGCAGGCCGCGGACGACGAGGAGATGGTCGACCGGCGGCTCGCGGTCGGTTTCGCGGACCTGGTCGGATTCACCCGGCTGACCCGCCGGATGGAGGAGGAGGAGCTCGGAGAGCTGGTCGAGGCGTTCGAGACCACGGCCGCCGACCTGGTGGCCGCGAACGGCGGTCGGCTGATCAAGACCCTCGGTGACGAGGTCCTGTACGCCGCCGACGACGCGGGCACGGCCGCCGAGATCGCCCTGCGCCTGATCGAGACCATGGCGCACGACGAGACGATGCCGGAGCTGCGCGTGGGCATGGCGTTCGGGACGGTGACCACCCGAATGGGCGATGTCTTCGGTACGACCGTGAATCTGGCCTCCCGGCTCACCTCGATAGCCCCGAAGGACGCCGTCCTCGTCGACAGCGCCTTCGCCGAGGAGCTGATCCGCACGCGGGACGCCCCGGCCTCCGAGGCGGAGGCGGCCGAGGAGGCCGCCGCGGCGGAGAAGGAGGGCGAGGAGCCGCCGGTGTACCGGTTCGGGTTGCAGCCGATGTGGCAGCGGCCGGTGCGCGGGCTGGGCGTCGTGGAACCGTGGCTGCTCACGCGGCGGGACGGCGGCTGACGGGGGTCCGTCGGGGGCGTTTCCGCGACGCGGCAAGGACCCCTCAGTCACGGCGCCACGGGCTGTCCACGCACAGGCCGATGGCCGGGAAGCACAGTCCGGGGTCGTGCGGCTTCTTCGGCTCGCCGGGCTGCTTCGGTGCCGGGGTGGGAGCCGTTCTGCCCGGTGGCGGAGCTGGTGCCGGCGCCGGGGGCGTGCCCGGGGTTTTCGGCACCGGGGCGTTCGTCGTGTCCGGGACGGTCGTGGTGTCCGGGGTGGTCACGGGCGGGTGAGCCCCGGCCGTACGTGCCTCTCGGGTGCCGGTCGCCTGGGACCTGGTGACCGGGACGGCGGCGGCCGGGCCCCGGGTGACCGGTGACGGGGTCAGGCCTCCCAGTGCGGTGGGCGACGAGGGGCTCGCGTCGGGGCCGGCCGGGACGATGGTGGCGGCGGTGCTGGTGGCCTGGTCCGTGGTGGTGGTGACCGGGTCCGGGCGGGGCCCGGCCTCGACGGTGCCGGCGCCCTCGGAGCCGGGACCGGCGGTCAGGCGTACGAGGCTCAGGGCTCCCGCGGCCAGGGCGAGGCCGCCGACGGCGAGCAGGGCCTTGCGGGGGCGGGGCTTGCGGTGCCGGCCCCGGACGCGGGGAGCGACCCCGGTGTCCCGCTCCGGCCTCATCAGCGTGTTCGTCGTCCTCACGGTCCCTCCCGATGCGCAAGCGCCCCCTGTGCGCCGTGGCGGACGCACGCTATGCGCTCCCATGGGCGTTCAGGGTGGAGTTGGGTGGATGTCACTCGAACGGGTGGCCGGGCGGTGGTGGGGGAACCGCTCGCGTCCGCTCTTTCGCCGGTGAGGTGCGGCTGCGATGATCGGAGCGGCGATGCAGTTAACCCGCGTTAACCGGAGGGTGTCATGAGTGAGGAACGGTTCGGGGAGTTCGTGCTGGTGCGGCGGCACGAGCAGGGACATGTGGCGGAGCTCGTCCTCGACCGGCCGAAGGCCATGAACGCGGTGTCGACCGAGATGGCCCGGTCCATCGCCGGGGCGTGTGCGGCGCTGGGGGAGGACCGGGACGTGCGGGTGGTCGTCCTGACCTCGACGCATGAGCGGGCTTTCTGTGTCGGGGCCGACCTGAAGGAGCGGAACTCGTTCAGTGACGCGGATCTGGTGCGGCAGCGGCCGGTGACCCGGGGGGCGTACACGGGGGTGCTGGAACTGCCGGTGCCGACGGTGGCGGCGGTGCACGGGTTCGCGCTGGGGGGCGGGTTCGAACTGGCGCTGGCGTGTGACGTGATCGTGGCGGACCGTACGGCGGTGGTGGGGCTGCCGGAGGTGTCCGTGGGGGTGATTCCCGGGGGCGGGGGGACGCAGTTGCTGCCGCGCCGGGTCGGCGCGGCGCGGGCCGCGGAGCTGATCTTTTCCGCGCGGCGGGTGGAGGCCGTCGAAGCGGGGGAGTTGGGGTTGGTCGACCAGCTCGTGGAGGAGGGACGGGACCGGGAGGTGGCGCTGGAGCTGGCCGCCCGGATCGCGGGGAACTCGCCGGTGGGGTTGCGGGCGGCGAAGCGGGCGTTGCGGCTCGGGCAGGGGCTGGAGTTGCGGGCCGGGCTCGAGGTGGAGGACGCGGCTTGGCGGGCGGTGGCGTTCTCCGGGGACCGGGCGGAGGGGGTGGCGGCGTTCAACGAGAAGCGCAAGCCGAAGTGGCCGGGGGAGTGAGCCCGGGTCCGACTGCCCGCGGTTTCGCATCCCCGTTCGCGTCGTAAACAGGTCAGTCTGGCTGGAAACTCCCTAGCCTGGAGTGATGGGTGAGGACAGACGGCTGGTGGCCGTCGTCGCGTTGGCTCAGGGGATGGCGGCTGCGCACGGCTCACGTGAGGCGTGGCGTGCGGCGGCTGTCGGGGCGTGCCGGGCGCTGGGCGGGAGTTTCGCCGCGCTGTCGGTGTGGGAGCGGGAGCTCGGGCGGCTGAGGGTTCTCGTGAACGTGGGTGAGCTGGCCGAGGGGGAGGAGGAATTCCCGGAGGACGAGGCCTACCCGGTGCACCAGTTCGCCGAGATCACCGAGTTCCTGCACGAGCAGTGGGCGGGCGGCGGGGAGCCCGGGGCGTGGGTGGAGACCGCCGAGGGGCCGGCCGCGGGGCGGCGTCCCGGGTATTGCCACCAGCGCGTCGCCGCCCTGCGTCGCCGTGGCCGCGGCTGCTGCGTGGTCGCGCCCATCGTGCTGCACGGCCGGGCCTGGGGCGAGCTCTACGTGGCCCGGCCGGCCGACGAGCCCGTCTTCGAGCGGGCCGACGCCGACTTCGCCACCGTCCTGGCCGCCGTCGTGGCCGCCGGCATCGCCCAGACCGAGCGGCTCGAGGAAGCCAGGCGCCTGGCGTACACGGACGCGCTGACCGGGCTCGCCAACCGCCGTGCCGTCGACGTGCGCCTGGAGCGGGCGATCGAACGGCACCGCCGGGACGGGGCCGTCGTCAGCCTCGTGGTGTGTGATCTGAACGGGCTCAAGCGGGTCAACGACACGCACGGGCACGCCGCCGGCGACCGGCTCCTGGAGCGCTTCGGCTCGGTGCTGTCGCTGTGCGGGGCCATGCTGCCGGGGGCCCTGGCGGCACGGCTCGGCGGGGACGAGTTCTGTCTGCTCGCGGTCGGGCCGCCCGCGGACCAGGTCGTGAAGGCGGCCGAGGAACTGTGCCGCCGGGCCGCCGAGTTGGAGCTCGGGGACGGCGTTGCGTGCGGGATCGCCTCCACCGAGGACCCGATCGGGCCGGTGCGTTCGGCCCGCCGGCTGTTCCGGCTCGCGGACGCGGCTCAGTACCGGGCCAAGGCGGAGCGGGCGTCCCGTCCGGTCGTCGCCGGCCGGGCCGGGCCCGACGATCCGGTCGTGCGGCTCGCGGACGAGCCGTCCCAGGAGGCCGACGGCGAGCGCCGGCGGTTCCGCGGGCGGCACGCGCCCTGACAGGGCCCGGGCGGTGTGACGCATCGGTAAGGGGCGCAGGCCGTCCCCAGTGGTGACATCGTCGAATTCACTGCGTACGCTCCTGAATATGGATATGCACACTGTGGTGGTGGGGACGTCCGGCGTGACCGCGTCCGACGTGCTCGCCGTGGCGCGCGGCGGCGCCCGCGTCCGGCTCTCCGAGGAGGCGGTGGCCGCCCTCGCCGCGGCCCGCGAGATCGTGGACGCACTGGCGGCCAAGCCGGACCCCGTGTACGGCGTGAGCACCGGCTTCGGGGCCCTGGCGACCCGGCACATCAGCCCCGAGCTGCGCGCACAGCTCCAGCGCAACATCGTCCGCTCGCACGCCGCCGGGATGGGGCCCAGGGTGGAGCGTGAGGTCGTGCGCGCCCTGATGTTCCTGCGGCTGAAGACCGTCTGCTCGGGGCGCACCGGCGTCCGGCCCGAAGTCGCGCAGACCATGGCCGACCTGCTCAACGCCGGGATCACCCCGGTCGTGCACGAGTACGGCTCCCTCGGCTGCTCCGGCGACCTCGCCCCGCTCTCCCACTGCGCGCTCGCCCTCATGGGCGAGGGCGACGCCGAGGGCCCCGACGGTGACGTACGCCCGGCCGCCGAACTCCTCGCCGCGCACGGCATCCAGCCGGTCGAACTGCGCGAGAAGGAAGGCCTGGCCCTCCTCAACGGCACCGACGGCATGCTCGGCATGCTGGTCATGGCCCTGGCCGACCTGGAGACGCTCTACCGGTCCGCCGACGTCACGGCCGCCCTGTCCCTGGAGGCCCTGCTCGGCACCGACAAGGTCCTCGCCCCCGAACTGCACGCCATCCGGCCGCACCCGGGGCAGGCCGCCAGCGCCGCCAACATGCTGGCCGTGCTGAAGGGTTCGGGCCTGACCGGGCATCACCAGGACGACGCCCCGCGCGTCCAGGACGCCTACTCGGTGCGCTGCGCCCCACAGGTCGCCGGCGCCGGGCGGGACACCCTGGCGCACGCCCGGCTGGTCGCCGACCGCGAGCTGGCGTCGGCTGTGGACAACCCGGTCGTGCTCCCCGACGGGCGTGTGGAGTCCAACGGCAACTTCCACGGGGCGCCGGTCGCCTACGTCCTGGACTTCCTCGCCATCGCCGCAGCCGACCTCGGCTCCATCGCGGAGCGCCGCACCGACCGGCTGCTCGACAAGAACCGCAGCCACGGCCTGCCGCCGTTCCTCGCCGACGACGCCGGTGTGGACTCGGGCCTGATGATCGCTCAGTACACGCAGGCCGCGCTGGTGAGCGAGCTGAAGCGGCTCGCCGTACCGTCGTCCGCCGACTCGATCCCGTCCTCCGCCATGCAGGAGGACCACGTCTCGATGGGCTGGTCGGCGGCGCGCAAGCTGCGCACGGCCGTCGACAACCTCACCCGTGTCCTCGCCGTCGAACTGTACGCGGCCACGCGCGCGATCGAGTTGCGCGAGGGGCTGGCCCCGGCGCCCGCGACGCGGGCGGTCATCGACGCCGTACGGGAGGCGGGAGTTCAGGGGCCCGGCCCGGACCGGTTCCTGGCGCCCGACCTGGCCGCCGCGGACACGTTCGTGCGGGAGGGGCGGCTGCTCGCGGCCGTGGAGACGGTCACCGGGCCGCTCCGGTAGGACCCCGGTGGGAGAGGACGGCGGCCGGGGCCCTGCCGGCAGGGCCCCGGCACGTGACGTCAGAGACCGAGCCGTTCCCGGCGGACCGAGTACACGACGAAGCCCGCGCCCAGCGTGAGGCAGAACGTGCCGCCGACCACGTACGGCGTGCTGTCGAAGCTGCCCGTGTCGGCGAGGCGGGTGCCGGCGACGGAGGCGTCCGCGGTCGTGGCCGCGATCCGCGCCTGCTCCGTGACCTGCGGGGACGGGTTCGTCGAGACCACGTCTCTCACTGGGGAGTCCGACGTCGCGTTGGCGGACGGGACGAACCACAGGGCGCCGAGCAGAGTCGCCGCGGCGGTGGCGGTCAGCAGCGGACGGCGAGCGGATGACACGGAATATCGATCCCCTTGTGGCGCTGGCGAATTGGCCGTGTGGGGCGATGTTAATGAAAGTCGCGGGTCACGGGAAAGTCACGGGAGGTTTTGGATTTACTCTCGCGGGATGAGCACTGCAGAGACATCACGGTTTGTACGGGTTCGGGTGGAGCTGGTCCTCGAGGTCGAGGACGCGGACGCGGTCACCAAGTCCGCGCTGCGCCGGATCGCCGGCGAGGCGGAGATGCCGCCGGCGGAACGGGCCCACGTCGAGAGCACTGTGACGGAAGACACCGCGGAGGCCCTCGCCTACCTGGTGGATCCGTTCGACCTGGTCAGCCAAGTGCCAGGGGTGGAGCTCCAGCAGGCATCCTGGAGCAGCGAGCGGATCGAGTACGACCCCGACTCGCCGGACTGGGACCTCGACGAGGATGATGTCGAGGACGAGGACGACAACGGCGGCTGAGGCTGTCCGGGAAGATCCAGGGACCCCGGACGGCAACCGCCCTCCGGGGTTTCCGCGTCTCAAGTCGCGCACCGGCCGCACCGGCACCGCCCGCACCACGCGTCGCGGAGGTGTTGATCACCACACCTGTGCGGCATGGGGAACCGGACGAACCGGTCGTAGCGTTGAACGTTCCGACGGGGACTCACGAGTCCCGACGGGGGCACTTGACTGTGACGGGGACACTCGGGGTTTGGGGAAATCGGCAACGATGGAGAAGCGTGTGATAACGGTCAGTAAGCGGCGCAAGGGCCTGACGGTCGCGTCCGCACTGCTCGGCGGAGTTCTGGTGCTCTCGGCCTGTTCCGGCGGCGACGACAAGGCGTCCGGCGGCGGTGACAGCTCCCAGTCGAAGGTCGACGAGGCCGCGGCCGAGAAGGCCTCCGAGGCCCAGATCAAGATCACGCCCGAGGACGGCTCCGACAACGCCTCCATCAACAACTCCGCCTCCGTCACCGTGAGCAAGGGAACGCTCACGAGCGTGAAGATGACCACGAGCGACGGCAGCGAGGTCGGCGGCGAGATATCCGCCGACAAGAAGAGCTGGAAGCCCAGCGCACAACTGGAGCGGTCCACCACCTACAAGCTGGCGGCGGAGGCGAAGGACTCGGACGGCCGTGTGGCCCACGAGAACGCCTCGTTCACCACCGTCTCCCCGGCCAACAGCTTCATCGGCAACTTCACCCCGGACGACGGCACCACCGTGGGCGTCGGCATGCCGGTCTCGATCAACTTCGACAAGGCGATCACCAACAAGGCCGCCGTCCAGAAGGGCATCACGGTCAGCACGACCAGCGGCCAGGAAGTCGCCTGCCACTGGTTCAACGCCAACCGCATGGACTGCCGCCCCGAGGAGTACTGGAAGGAAGGCTCCACCGTCACGCTGAAGCTCGCGCTCGACGGTGTCGAGGGCGCCAAGGGCGTCTACGGCGTCCAGCAGAAGACGGTCACCTTCAAGGTCGGCCGCAACCAGGTCTCGTACGTCGACGCGAAGACCAAGCAGATGAAGATCACGCAGGACGGCAAGGTCGTCCGGACGATCCCGATCTCCGCCGGCGCGCCCGAGAACAAGACGTACGAGGGCCAGATGGTGATCTCCGAGAAGTTCAAGGAGACCCGGATGAACGGCGCCACTGTCGGCTTCACCGACGACGACGGCAAGGGCGAGTACGACATCAAGGACGTGCCGCACGCCATGCGCCTGTCCACCTCCGGCACCTTCATCCACGGCAACTACTGGGGCGCGAAGTCCATCTTCGGCAACGTGAACACGAGCCACGGCTGTGTCGGCCTCCAGGACGCGAAGGGCGCCGACGACCCGAACACCCCGGGCGCGTGGTTCTTCAAGAACACGATGATCGGTGACGTGGTGGTCGTCCAGAACACCGGCGACAAGACCGTCGCACCGGACAACGGCCTCAACGGCTGGAACATGGACTGGGCCCAGTGGAAGGCCGGTTCGGCAGTCTGACGATTCGGCAGCGGCACGCGAACAGAAACCGCCGCCCGCCCCGGGAAGGGGCGGGCGGCGGTTTCTGTTCGCGGAGCGATGTCAAGGAGAAAGCGGACACGTAACCGCCCAACCCTGTAACGGAGTTCCGGCAGCCGTGTAACAGTCGGCCGACGGCTTCCCCGCCTTCCGCTCATCTATTGAGCACCTGATCACCCCTCGGCATACTGCGTGTTCCGGGGGGTGTACGGCCACACGTACGAGACCACCCCCGGCCGGGTGAACGGGGAATTCACCCGGTTCTTCTGCAAGGGGGAAACTTGCGCAGACAAGTGAAAAGGGCGTGCGCGGCCACGGTCGCCACAGCGGCAGCCGTAGCCCTGGCGGCGGGTATGACCAGCCCGGCGTCGGCGAACGGCGAACAGCCGGCCGCCACCGCCAAGCAGGCGTCGGTCACCGCCAAGCAGCGCATCACACTGATCACCGGCGACCGGGTCGTGCTGGACGCCAAGGGGCGGGTCGTCGGCCTGGAGCGGGCCAAGGGCCGTGAGGACATACCCGTCCAGGTCCGCAAGCTCGACGGCCACACCCTCGTGATCCCGGCCGACGCGGCCCGACTGGTCGCCACCGGCAAGCTCGACCAGCGGCTCTTCGACGTCACCGAGCTCAACAAGTCAGCGACCCGCAAGGCCCAGAAGAAGGGCCTGAAGGTCATCGTCGGATACAAGGGCAGCGCCGCGGCCGCCAAGGCCGACGTCCGGGACGCGGGCACCCTCAAGCACACCCTGAAGACGCTGAACGCGGACGCGGTGCAGGCGCCGCGCGAGGACACGCCCGAGCTGTGGGACGCGGTCACCAACGGCGACAAGACCGCCTCCGGCATCGCCCACGTCTGGCTCGACGGCGTCCGCAAGGCCAGCCTCGACAAGTCCGTCCCGCAGATCGGCGTCCCCAAGGCGTGGTCCGCCGGGTACGACGGCAAGGGCGTCACGATCGCCGTCCTGGACACCGGTGTCGACGCCACCCACCCGGACCTCAAGGGCCAGGTGATCGGCGCCAAGAACTTCACCACCTCGCCCGACACCTCCGACAAGGTCGGCCACGGCACGCACGTCGCCTCCACCGCCGCCGGCACCGGCGCGAAGTCCGGCGGCAAGTACAAGGGTGTCGCGCCCGGCGCGAAGGTCCTCAACGGCAAGGTGCTCGACGACAGCGGCTTCGGCAGTGACTCCGAGGTCCTCGCCGGCATCGAGTGGGCCGCCGCGGAGGGCGCCGACGTCGTCAACATGAGCCTGGGCGGCGGCGACACGCCCGCGATCGACCCGCTGGAAGCGGCGGTGAACAAGCTGTCCGAGGAGAAGGGCGTCCTGTTCGCCATCGCCGCCGGCAACGAGGGCGAGTTCGGCGAGCAGACCATCGGCTCCCCGGGCAGCGCCGCCGCGGCCCTGACCGTCGGCGCGGTCGACGACAACGACAAGCTCGCCGACTTCTCCAGCCGCGGCCCCGGCATGGACGGCGCCCTCAAGCCGGACGTGACCGCGCCGGGCGTGGACATCACGGCGGCCTCCGCCCCGGGCAACCAGATCGCCGCCGAGGTCGGCGAGAACCCGGCCGGCTACATGTCGATCTCCGGTACGTCGATGGCGACCCCGCACGTGGCGGGCGCGGCGGCGATCCTCAAGCAGCAGCACCCGCAGTGGAAGTACGCCGAGCTGAAGGGCGCCCTCACCGGCTCCACCAAGGGCGGCAACTACACGCCGTTCGAGCAGGGTTCGGGCCGGATCCAGGTCGACAAGGCCATCAAGCAGTCCGTGATCGCCGAGCCGGTCTCGGTGAGCTTCGGTACGCAGCAGTGGCCGCACACCGATGACAAGCCGGTCACCAAGCAGCTCACGTACCGCAACCTCGGTACGAAGGCCGTGACCCTGAAGCTGACGTCGACCGCCACCAACCCGAAGGGCCAGGCCGCCCCGGCCGGCTTCTTCAAGCTCGGCGCCACGTCGGTGACGGTCCCGGCGGGCGGCGAGGCCTCCGTCCCCTTCACCGTCAACACCAAGCTGGGCGGCACGGTCGACGGCGCGTACTCCTCGTACGTGACGGCGACGGGCGGCGACCAGACCATCCGCACGGCCGCGGCGGTGCAGCGCGAGATCGAGTCGTACGACGTCACCGTCAAGCACCTCGGCAGGGACGGGCAGCCGACAGACGGCTATGACACCCTGCTCGCGGGCTACGAGGGCCTGGCCAAGGACCGCTTCTACCAGGTGCCCGTCGCCACGACCGGCACGACGACCCTGCGCCTGCCCAAGGGCACCTACCTGCTGAACGGCTTGGTCGCCGAGAGCATGGAGGACTTCGAGGGCGGCGTCGACTGGTTGGTCCAGCCGAAGCTGGCCGTCACCAAGAACACCTCCGTGACGATCGACGCCCGTAAGACGAAGGCGGCCGACATCAGGGTGCCGGACGCGCAGGCCAAGCCGCTGTCCGCGATGATCGAATACAGCTACGCGTCGGTGGGCGGCTTCGGTGTCGGTCTGGACTCGTTCGCCGATCTGCGCATGGCCCACCTGGGCCCGGAGGCGGTCTCCGGACTGAGCCAGACCTGGAGCGGCCAGTGGACCAAGGGCGACAACGCCGAGTACAACGTGGCCACCACCGCCAAGCTCAAGAAGATCGAGGGCAGCAAGGTCCGGCACTTCAAGGCCGGCGAACTCGCCACCGTGAAGCACGACATGGGTGCGGCGGCGTCCGGTAAGACCGGAGACATGTTCACCGCCGGCATGCTTCCCGAGACCGTCACGTTCGGCGTTCCCGTGTCGCAGAAGCTGCCGAGTTCCCGCACGATGCACCTCTCGACGTCGGACAGGATCCAGTGGACGTTCGACTTCACGCAGTACAAGGGCAGGGACGCGGACGGCAACCCGATCCCCGAGGCCGGCTACACGCTCGGTGACCCGCAGACGTTCAAGGCGGGCCAGAAGTACACGAAGACCTACAACACGGCGGTCTTCGGCCCGCGCCTGAACGGGGACTTCGGGATCTTCCGCCGGGGCAACGCCCTCTACGGCTCGCTGCCGCTGTTCGCGGACGGCGCCGGCCACGCCGGCTCGTCCGACTTCACGTCGGTGGCCACGACCCTCTACCGCAACGGCAACAAGGTCGGCTCCAACGCCGACCCGCTGTTCGGCGAGGAGTTCACGGTTCCGTCCGCCGACGCCGAGTACAAGCTGACGACGTCCGTCAAGCGCAGCGTCAAGCTCGCGGCGGCCTCCACCCGCATCGACGGCAGCTGGACGTTCCGCTCCAAGAAGACGTCCGGCGACACGGGCGTGAAGCTGCCCGCCTCGACGGCCCGCTTCCACGCCAAGACCGGTCTGGACAGCCGTGTCGAGGCCGGCAAGAAGGTGTCGGTCCCGGTCACCGTCGAGGGCGCGGCCAAGGGCAGCAACCTGAAGTCGCTGGCGGTGTACGTGTCGTACGACTACGGCAAGACCTGGAACAAGCTGACGGTCAAGGACGGCAAGATCACCGTCAAGAACCCGGAGAAGGGGAAGGCCATCTCCTTCCACGCCAAGATCGCCGACAAGCAGGGCAACAAGTCGACGATCTCGATCTACAACGCGTACTACGGCAAGTAAGCCGTAGGACCAGGTGCCGAGGTGCCCGCCGGAAGCAGTGGTTTCCGGCGGGCACCTCGTGTTCAGTGCGGCGAACTCTGGGATCCCGCCCGGGTCGCGTCCGCCCCCCAGCTCGCCAGCAGCCTCAGCGCCTCCGCCGACGGGGTGCCCGGCTCGGCGTGGTACGTGATCAGGGACTGCTCGGCGTCGTCGACGAGGCGGAACGTCTCGAAGGACAGGGTCAGCTCCCCGACCAGCGGGTGCCGCATCCGCTTGACGCCGTAGCTCTTCTCCTTGACGTCGTGCGCGGCCCAGAGGCGGCGGAACTCCTCGCTCTTCACCGACAGCTCGCCCACCAGGGCGGACAGCTGCGGGTCGTCCGGGTGACAGCCCGCGTCCAGGCGCAGGTAGCCGACCATGTCCTTGGCCTTCTGGTCCCACTCGACGTACAGGTCGCGGTACTCGGGCCGCAGGAACACCAGCCGCGCCCAGTTGCGCTCCGCCGGCGGCAGCTCCGCCCAGTCGCCGAAGAGGGCCGCGGCCATCCGGTTCCAGGCCAGGACGTCCGAGCGACGGCCCACGATGTACGCCGGGACGCTGTCGATCGAGTCCAGCAGGTGCCGAAGCGCCGGCCGCACCTGCTGGCTGCGCGCCGGCGGCTTCTTCTTGTGCTGCTTCGGCTTCGCCAGGTGCGTCAGATGCGCGTGCTCGGCGTCGCTCAGCCGCAGGGCGCGCGCGATCGCGTCCAGCACCTCCGCCGAGACGTTGCGGCCGTTGCCCTGCTCCAGGCGCGTGTAGTAGGCCACGGACACCCCGGCCAGCTGCGCCAGCTCCTCGCGGCGCAGCCCCGGCACCCGCCGCCGCCCGAAGTCGGGCAGCCCGACGTCCTCCGGCTTCAGCCGGGCCCGCCGGGTGCGCAGGAACTCGCTGAGCTCGGCACGCCGGTCCAGGCCGCCACCGGCCGTCTGTGCGGGTTCGGGCTGTTCGTCCATGCCCTCCAGTATTCATGGTCGTACGCACACGAGCCTGACCCCGCCAGTGGTACGCACGCTGTGCGTACGCAAAACCGTGGTCTGGGTAACCGCTCGCGGCCGGGGCACGCTGGTGATCGTGCCCGGACAGATACATCCCGAAGGCAACCGGGCACGGAACCTGCTAGGAGAGACCCCGGCATGACCACTGTCGCCGCGTACGCCGCACCCGCACCGAAGGCTCCGCTGGAGCGCACCACCATCGAGCGCCGCGAGGTCGGCGAGTTCGATGTACTGATCGACATCAAGTTCGCCGGAATCTGCCACTCCGACATCCACCAGGCCCAGGAGGGCTGGGGCGAAGGGATCTTCCCGATGGTCCCCGGCCACGAGATCGCCGGCGTCGTCTCCGAGGTCGGTCCGGGCGTCACCAGGTTCGCCGTCGGCGACCGCGTGGGTGTCGGCTGCATGGTCGACTCCTGCCGCGAGTGCGAGAACTGCAAGGCCGGACGCGAGCAGTACTGCGTCGAGGGCAACGTCCCCACCTACAACGGCATAGGCAAGGACGGCGAGCCCACCTATGGCGGCTACTCGCAGAGGGTCGTCGTCGACGAGAACTTCGTCGTCCGCATCCCCGACGGCCTCTCCCTCGACGTCGCCGCCCCGCTGCTCTGCGCCGGCATCACCCTCTACTCCCCGCTGAAGCGCTGGAACGCCGGCCCCGGCAAGAAGGTCGCGATCGTCGGCCTGGGCGGCCTCGGCCACATGGGCGTGAAGATCGCGCACGCGCTCGGCGCCGAGGTGACCGTGCTGTCGCAGTCCCTGCGCAAGCAGGAGGACGGCCTGCGGCTGGGTGCCGACCACTACTACGCCACCAGCGACCCGAAGACCTTCGAGGAGCTGGCGGGCACCTTCGACCTGATCGTGTCCACGGTGTCGGCCCCGCTGGACTTCAACGCCTACCTGTCCCTGCTGAAGACCGAGGGCACCCTGGCGAACGTCGGCGCCCCCGAGGAGCCGGTCGCCCTCAACCTGTTCTCGGTGATCGGCGGCGGCAAGACGCTCGCCGGTTCCATGATCGGCGGCATCGCGGAGACCCAGGAGATGCTGGACTTCTGCGCCGAGCACGGCATCGGATCCGAGATCGAGCTGATCCGCGGTGACCAGATCAACGAGGCGTACGACCGCGTGGTCGCCAGTGACGTGCGCTACCGCTTCGTGATCGACACGGCGACGATCTGACGCTCCGCTCCGGACGCTCCGGCACGAACCAGGGCTGGTCTGCCCCGGTTCGTGCCGGAGTATCGTGGTTGTGGAGGGGAGGCCCGCCATGACCGTGCAGCTGAACCACACCATCGTCGTCGCCCACGACAAGCGCGCCTCGGCCCGGTTCCTCGCCGACATCCTGGGACTCGAGGTGAGCCCGCCCTACGGTCCGTTCCTCCCGGTCGAGATCCCCAACGGGGTGACGCTCGACTACATGGACAGCCCCGGCGCCATCACGCCGCAGCACTACGCCTTCCTCGTCACGGAGGACGAGTTCGACCAGATCTTCGCCCGGATCCAGCAGGCCGGTCTGACGTACTGGGCGGACCCCTTCCACAGCCGTCCCGGCGAGATCAACCACCACGACGGCGGCCGCGGAACGTACTTCGACGACCCGGACGGCCACCGCCTGGAGATCATCACCCGGCCGTACGGCAGCGGCGGCTGAGCTCCCTCCCCCTCCCGGCCGGGCCTTACCGGGCCCCTGGGTCAGGCTCCTTGGTCCAGAGCCCTTGGCCGGGCTCCTGCCCGCCCTGGTCGAGCCGGAAAGGCGGGTACCGGTCGGTCATCAGGGAGGCGTAGGCGACCACGCGCGCGCACCAGCGGACGAGGCCGAGCAGGAAGTCGAACAGGTGCCGCGGGTAGCGGGCCGTGAACAGCAGCACGACCACCGCGACCAGGGACAGGAACGAGATCAGTCCACCGCCCTGCCAGCCGCCCTCCTCGCCGCCGCCCCAGCCCCAGCCGCCGCTCACGAAGATCCCGACGACGATGTACTGGGGGATCGCCAGCAGCCACCACTTCACCAGCACCAGCCCGCGCGACAGCCGCTCCGGGTACGCGACGTCGAAGCGCGCCGGATAGTCGGGCACGTCGGCGAGGGTGAACGGCGGGTACCGGTCGGTGCCGAGTGCGGTGTGGGCGTAGTAGCCGACCCTCCAGTTCCACCGCAGGACGCCGACGTTGAAGTCGAACAGGGGCCGGGGGTACCGGGCGGTGAACAGGATGGCGAAGAAGGCGACGACGGTCACGACGGCGAAAGCGATCCACAGGAAGCACAGCACGATGTAGTGCGGGATGGCGAGCAGCCACTTCACCAGCCACATCCATCGGGACAGCCGGGCGTCGACAGACGCCTCGAGACGCACGGGCGACGCGGTGACAGGAATCATGGGGCGGCACTCCTTCCGCCTGCAGACTCGCAAGCGAGGAGGAGCCCCGCGACCTGGGCGCGGCCGTTCGCGCGCCCTGGTGCGTCACGAGGAACGCGTCAGGGACCGCTAGGGGGATTCGGGCGTGCCCGTGCCGGACGGGTCGTTCCCCGGCTCTTCGGCCGGATCTTCACCGAGCTGCTCTCGGATGTAGTTCCAGACCACGGCGATCAGCGCGGCGACGGGAACGGCGAGCAGACTGCCGACGATGCCGGCGAGACTGCCGCCCAGGGTCACCGCCAGCAGCACCACGGCCGCGTGCAGGCCGAGCCCGCGGCTCTGGATCATGGGCTGGAAGACGTTCCCCTCGAGCTGCTGCACCACGATGATGATGGCCAGCACGAGCAGGGCGTCCGTCAGGCCGTTGGAGACGAGGGCGATGAGGACCGCCACGAACCCGGCGAACAGGGCGCCGATGATCGGCACGAACGCGGAGACGAAGGTCAGCACCGCCAGCGGCAGCACCAGCGGCACACCGAGGATCCACAGGCCCAGCCCGATCAGGACGGCGTCGATCAGCCCGACGGCCGCCTGGGAACGCACGAACGAGCCCAGGGTGGTCCACCCGCGGTCGAACACCGTGGGGACGTCGGTGGCCAGCCGGCCGGGCAGCTGGCGGGACAGCCACGGCAGGAACCTCGGTCCGTCCTTGAGGAAGAAGAACATCAGGAACAGCGCCAGTACGGCGGTGACCACGCCGTTCACCACGGTGCTCACGCCCGTGACGACCGCGCCGACCATGCTGCCGACACCTTCCTGAGCGCGGGCGACCGCGGAGTCGAAGGCCTTGTTGATCTGCGCGTCCCCGATGTTCAACGGCGGCCCCGCGGCCCACTCGCGCAGCCTCTGGATCCCCTCGACCACCCCGTCGGTCAGCTCCCCGGACTGCGACGCCACCGGCACGGCGATCAACGCCACGACCCCCGCGGCCACCAGCAGGAACAGCACGGTCACGACCGAGGCCGCGACTGCCGGCGGCCACCCCCGCCGACGCAGGAACCGGGCCACGGGCCAGGTCAGCGTGGTCAGCAACAATCCGACCACGAGCGGCCACACGATCGACCACATCCGCCCCAGCAGCCACAGAGCCACCGCAAGCATCACCAACACCAGCAACAACTCCGCGGAGACGCGTGCCGATATCCGGAGCGCGTCGCGGGCCTTCGTGGAACTCAAGGGGGCAGTCACGGGAGCACCCTATTGCCAAGCCAAGGAATCGCCAGGGGCCCCCGTGCGTTGAGGAGGGTGGACACGAGTGAGTCGGCTGACGGAGATGGGAGAGCCGCACATGGCTGAGCAGACGCAGAGGGCCGTGCTGGCGGGCGGATGCTTCTGGGGCATGGAGGAACTGATCCGCCGGCTTCCTGGCGTGACGGCGACCCGGGTGGGATACACCGGGGGTGACGTGCCGAACGCGACGTACCGCAACCACGGAACGCACGCGGAAGCCATCGAGATCCTCTTCGACCCCGCGAAGACCGACTACCGCACGATCCTGGAGTTCTTCTTCCAGATCCACGACCCGACCACGAAGAACCGCCAGGGCAACGACATCGGCCTCAGCTACCGCTCGGCGATCTACTACGTGGACGACGAGCAGAAGCGGATCGCCGAGGACACGATCGCGGATGTGGACGCCTCCGGCCTGTGGCCGGGCAAGGTCGTCACCGAGGTGGAGCCGGTCGGTCCCTTCTGGGAGGCCGAGCCCGAGCACCAGGATTACCTGCAGCGCTACCCGGACGGCTACACCTGCCACTTCCCGCGCCCGAACTGGAGGCTGCCCGCCCGCGCCGAGGGCTGACCGCGAGCACCGGGCGTTTCAGAGCCGGCTGTACTTGTCGATGTCTTCCTCGAACTCTTCGATCGCCTGGGCGGTGAGCGTCGGCCGGGTGTCGGCGATGGCGTTCATGTAGTCCTCGGTCGTCGCCGGTTGCCCCCGGCGGAGGGTGACTTCGCGCTCGAACGCCGCCTGCGCCCCCTTGCGGGCCGCGAACTCGATGTCGGCCGGGGTGAACAGGTCGCTGGCCTGGACGAGCCGGTCGATGTCCACGGACTCGGCGGAGTCCGTGAGGTAACGGGTCCAGATCGCCGCGCGTGCCGACGCGTCCGGCGGGCCGACGGGGATGACGTAGTCGAACCGGCCCGGCCGCAGGAACGCCGCGTCGAGAGAGCGAATCGAATTGGTGGCACAGGCCAGCAGCCGCGCGTCGTGCTCCCGGAAGAGGGGGATGAGCTTGAGCAGCTCGTTGGTCACTCCGTGCCCCGGATCCACAGCCTTCCCGGAGCGCGCGCCGGCGATCTCCTCGACCTCGTCGATGAAGAGCAGCACCGAGTCGAGCTCCGCCAGGTCCGCGAAGCTCTCCCGCAGAGCCGCGGCCAGGCCCTCGCTGGTGTCGGCCGCGAGCCGGGACGGGAAGAGCTCCACGAACGGCCAGCCGAGCCGCGAGGCGACAGCTTTGGCGAAACTGGTCTTCCCGGTACCCGGCGGGCCGAACAGGATGACCGCCTTGGGCGGGGCGACGCCGTACCGGTCCGCCAGCGCCGGCTCCGTCAAAGGGAGCACGACATGGCGCTCGACGACCTGCTTCTCCTCCTCCATGCCGGCCATGGCGTCCCACAGGCCGTCGGGCAGCATGCGGCCGCCCAGTGCCGTGAGGACCTCCGTGTTGGCGGCTCCCGGGAGTTCGACCTTCTCGTAGTAGGTGAGATCGTCGCGGTACCGGTAGCCGGAGTTCTCCAGGGCCTTGGTCCCCGCGGCGCCGGCGGGAAGCAGCGCGCTGATGTGGCTCACGCCCAGGGCACGCAGCCGCCGCTCGAGATCGGCGAGGAGAGCACTCCCGATCCCTCGCTCGCGCCAGCGGGAGGCGAGCGCCACCAGGAGGATCCACGCCCGTTTGCCGTGTGCCTGTGCGACGGCCACGCCGACCAGTTCGTCGCCGACCACCGCGACGACGGCCGTTTGGCCGACCTTGGCCGCCGCCATGACCTCGGAAATCGCGAACACCCGGTTCTCGTCGGTCCGGCGGCTCTGGTCCCAGATCTCGATGGCCTGGTCGAGATCGTCGTCGTGATAGTCACGCAGATGCCATGCGGGCATCGCCACCACCTCACCACGCGGGAGCCCCATTCTTCCCGCCTGAGCGCCGGGTGACGAGCGGGGCGGCCCCGCGGTGAGGCCGGTCGTCAGCCGTTGCGGCTCCCGAGACCGCCCACGCTGAAAGCACCCGCCGACATCTTCCCGCCGACCGTCACCCTTCGAGCCTGTCGAGCCCTTCGAGTCCTTCGATCCGGTCGAGCCGGTCCAGAGCGTCGGCCACGGTGGCCTTGCCGGCGGGCAGCAGGGGCAGCCGTACGTCCGGCGTGGGGATCAGGCCCCGCTCGTGGAGTACGCCCTTGATCACGGTCGGATTGGTCTCGCGGAACAACGCGGCCGACAGCCGGGCCAGCGCGTGTCCCAGGGGGCGGGCCCGCGCCACGTCTCCGGTGTGCCAGGCGTCCGCGAGGTCGGCGAACCGGCGGGTCGCCAGGTGTGCGGAGGCCAGGATGCCCCCGGAGGCACCCATGGCCAGCATGGGGGAGGCGAAGAGGTCGTCGCCCGCCAGCACGCTGAAGCCGGAGGGAAGGTCACCGAGGAGTTCCACGGTGTCCTGCCCGATGAGGCCGCCTGCGTACTTGACGGCGATGACGCCCGGCACCTCGCCCAGCGTCCGCAGCGTGGCCGCGCTCAGCGGGAGGGCCGTGCGGTAGGGGATGTCGTACACCACCAGCGGCACCGGGCTGACCGCCGCCAGCCGGGTGAAGTGGGCGATCACGCCCTCCTGGGACGGGCGGGTGAAGCTGGGCACGGTGACCAGGGCGGCGGTCAGCCCCGGCCATTGCCGCAGCTCCGAGAGGGCGGCCTCACTGGCCCGGGTGTCGTTGGAGCCCGCGCCGACGGTCAGCGGCGCGCCGTGCTCCTGGCAGACACGAAGACAGGTCTCCACCACGGTCCGCCGCTCCTCCCCGTCCAGGGTGGCGACCTCGGCCGTGGTCCCCAGTGCCACGATGCCGGCCGCCCCGGCGGTCAGGACCCTGTGCGCGAGCCCTTCGAGCGCTTCCTGTGCCACGTCCCCTGCGGCGGTGAACGGAGTGATGAGGGGGACGTGGATTCCCTGTGGATACGCCTGCTCTGTCATGGGCAAGAGCGTGCCCCGGCCGGAACCGCAGGTCCAGTTCGTCTTTCTGAACCGAGGAATAAGCTGAGCTGATGCTCGATGTCCGACGTCTGCGGCTGTTACGGGAACTCTGCTACAGGGGCACCATCGCGGCAGTCGCCCAAGCGCTCTCCTTCACCCCGTCCGCCGTTTCGCAGCAGCTCAACATCCTTGAGCGGGAAGCGGGCGTACCGCTGCTGGAGCGCACCGGCCGCGGCGTCACCCTCACGCCGGCCGGTCACCGTCTCGTCGTCCACGCGGAGGTCGTACTCGAGCGGCTGGAACTGGCCGCCTCCGAACTCGTCGACCTCCGCACCGGCCCGACGGGCCCTGTCCGCATCGGGGCCTTCCCCACCGCCGTCAGAAGCCTGCTGCCCCCCGTCCTCACCGCACTCGCGGAGCACCACCCGGGTCTGGAGCCGTTGATCTCCGAGATCGACCCGGCGGGAGTCGCCCACGCGCTGCGGGTCGGCGAGCTGGATGTGGCGCTCCTGCACGAGTACGACTTCGTCCCCTCGCCCACCGAGCCCGGTCTCAGCTCCGAGCCCCTGCTCACCGAGCCCATGTACCTGGCCTCCCCCGTCACCCGGGACGAGGTCCGGAGCGCCCAGCCCGTGATCACCCATTGGCGGGACGCCTCCTGGATCACCGCGACCTCCGAGACGCTCTGCCACGCGATGACCATCCGGGCGTGCCAGGCGGCGGGCTTCACTCCTCGCATCCGCCACCAGGTCGACGAGTTCGCCACCGTGCTGCTCCTGGTGGCGGCCGGGCAAGGAGTGGCGATGGTGCCGCACCTGGGGATCGCCGACGCACCGCCGAACGTGGCGCTCACACGCCTGCCCATCGAGCGGCGCACCGTCGTCGCCCACCGCAGGGGAGCGGCCGGGCACCCCGCCGTCGAAGCGACGGTCGCGGCGCTGCGCACGGCCGTTCCGCCGGAACTAGTGAAAGAGGGGTGACCGCCACAGCGCGGTCCCTCCATGCGGTGGCGCCGGGCAGCGCCCGGGAACAGGCGGCGCCACCCGGGGCCAGGCGGCTCCACCCCGCACCAGCGAGTTCGCGCACGGTGGGGAGTGAGGCGTCGAGGACGGCGGCGGGCGCGTCTCAGTGCGGGAGGCTCGCCGGGCTGCCGCCGTTCGCCTCGTAGCCCGCCACGGCCAGAGCCCGGTACACCGCGAACTCCGCCGCCGGGTCGGCGGACAGCGTCCAGGGCAGGGCGCCGACGTGGCCGTCTATGTGGACCAGCTGGTTCATGGCCTCCGACCAGCGCTCGCCGCGGACCAGGAAGTAGACCAGCATGTGCCGCACATGCGCCAGCATCGGGTCGTCGGGGCGGGCCGAGTGCACCGCGTGCAGCGCGCCGTGCACCGCCTTCGTGACGACTTCGGTCTGCCAGAAACCGCTGACCAGGGTCACCTCGGGCAGGTGCTCGAACACCGCGAAGAGCGGCATCGCCGCCAGCAGCGAGCCCTGGGGGGCCCGGGCCGCCGCTGCCTCCGCGAACGAGTACGCCAGCTCACGCGAGCCGTGCCACTTCTCGCACCAGTAGTGCAGGGCGGCCAGATGCGCTCCCATGTGGGCCGGAGCCCGGTCCAGGATCTTCAGCCAGAGCTGCTCGAAGTCCTTCTGCGAGTAGTTCAGCCCGCGGGCCACCGACAGCTCGACGATGTACGGGACCGGGTCGCCGGGGGCCAGCAGCGCCGCGTCGCCGCACGCCGCCTTCGCCTCCTCCATGATGATCCGGAACTCGTCCGTCCCGGGCGACGCCGTCCGCCACGCCTGCTGCACCAGGAACTCGGCGTGCACCGCCGCGCCACCCGCGTCCTTGGGCGCCTCGGCCCGCCACACCCGCAGCCACTGCCCGCCGGGCGACTCGCCCACCCCGCCGGGCCGCTGCTGCAGCTCCAGCGAGGCCGCGCCCGCGAAGGCCTGGACGCGCTGCCAGCGCCGCTCACCCTCGGTCTCCGTGCCCGCGAGGAGCTGCTGGGCGGCGCGGTAGTCCTGCGTGCGCTGCACCACGTCCAGGACGTCCAGCAGGTCCTGGTCGGGTCCGGGCATGCGGATGTCGAGCTCCTCCTCGCGGACGAAGCCGTAGTTCGCCGGATCCGCGGCGTCCGGGTGGTCGGGCGAGACCAGGCCGATCGCACCGCGCCTGCGCCGCAGGAAGGGAAGCAGCACGAAGCCCAGCATGACCAGTGCCATCAGGACCCAGAGAATCTCCATGCAACAAGCGAACCAGACCGCGCCGACAATTGGCCAACGTGGTCCCCGAACCTGTGGAAAACCCCGCCGCACCGCACAGGGGCCGGACCCGGCCCGCGTCGCATTCCCGGGCACTCCTCGCGTCGGCGCATTACCCTCGGTGCCCATGAGCGACAGGCACATCAGTCAGCACTTCGAGACGCTCGCGATCCACGCGGGCAACACCGCCGACCCCTTGACGGGCGCGGTCGTCCCGCCGATCTACCAGGTCTCCACCTACAAGCAGGACGGTGTCGGCGGCCTGCGCGGCGGCTATGAGTACAGCCGCAGCGCCAACCCGACCAGGACCGCGCTGGAGGAGAACCTCGCCGCCCTGGAGGGCGGCCGCCGCGGTCTCGCGTTCGCGTCCGGACTGGCGGCCGAGGACTGCCTGCTGCGTACGCTGCTCAGTCCCGGCGACCACGTGGTCATCCCCAACGACGCCTACGGCGGCACGTTCCGCCTCTTCGCCAAGGTCGTCGCCCGCTGGGGTGTGGAGTGGTCGGTCGCCGACACCAGCGACCCGGCCGCCGTACGGGCAGCCATCACCCCGAAGACCAAGGCCGTGTGGGTGGAGACCCCCTCCAACCCGCTCCTCGGCATCACCGACATCGCCGCCGTCGCTCAGGTGGCCCGGGACGCCGGCGCCCGCCTCGTCGTCGACAACACCTTCGCCACGCCCTACCTCCAGCAGCCTCTCTCCCTCGGCGCGGACGTCGTCGTGCACTCGCTGACCAAGTACATGGGCGGCCACTCCGACGTCGTCGGCGGCGCACTGATCACCGACGACGCCGGCCTGGGCGAGGAACTGACCTTCCACCAGAACGCGATGGGCGCCGTCGCCGGGCCCTTCGACTCCTGGCTGGTGCTGCGCGGCACCAAGACCCTCTCCGTGCGGATGGACCGGCACAGCGAGAACGCCACCAAGATCGCCGACATGCTCACCCGGCACCCGCGCGTGACGAGCGTGCTCTACCCGGGCCTGCCCGAACACCCCGGCCACGAGGTCGCCGCCAAGCAGATGAAGGCGTTCGGCGGCATGGTCTCGTTCCGTGTCCAGGGCGGCGAGCAGGCGGCCGTCGAGGTCTGCAACCGCGCCAAGGTGTTCACGCTGGGCGAGTCCCTGGGCGGCGTCGAGTCGCTGATCGAGCACCCCGGCCGCATGACACACGCCTCCGCGGCCGGCTCGGCCCTCGAGGTCCCCGCCGACCTGGTGCGGCTGTCCGTCGGCATCGAGAACGCCGACGACCTGCTGGAGGACCTGCAGCAGGCGCTCGGCTAGTCCGGGCGTCGCGACGGGGCGAACGCCGCCTGATGCGGCACTAGGCACCGGAGCCCCGCGCGCGGTCACCAGCCGGTGAGGGGTGGGGTCGTCTCCGAGGGCGGCTCCACCCACGGGCGGGCCGTCAGTGCCCACACCGTGAACGCCACGACCGCCGCGAACACCAGCAGCCACAGCACGCGGCGGGCGAGCGCCCGGCGCCGCAGCATGCGTCCGCCCCGGCGCACGGCCTCCGAGTGGATCTCGGACGGCACGGGCCGCGGCGCCTGCTCCATGAGCCGCCGTATGGCGGCCTCACGATTCCCACTCATGTATGCCTCCGCTCGCCGGGGTGGCCCGCGTCGCGGGGGCCGGGGGCGTCGCTGCTTCCGGGTATGGAGTCTGGTGCGGCCGGGCGGGAGCCGGTGGTGCTGTTCGCTTCGCCTGCCGGGCGTCGGGCGTCGCTGCTTCCGGGTATGGAGTCTGGTGCGGCCGGGCGGGAGCCGGTGGTGCTGTTCGCTTCGCCTGCCGGGCGTCGGGCGTCGCTGCTCCCGGGTATGGAGCCCCGTGCAGTGGCGCTTTCGCCGGTCCTCCTCGCTCCGCTGCGCGGGCGTCGGGCGTCGCCGATTCCGGGTGTGGCGGGTCGTGCGCCGGTGGCGTTGCTCATGACGGCACCGCCTTCGCGGTCGACACCGCTGCTGCGGGGGTCCGGGACCGGTGCAGCAGGGTCGTCGTCGCCCGGTGGCAGATGGCCCGGACACGTTCCGCGGACAGGCCGAGCAGGGCCGCCGTCTGCTCCTCGCCGACGCCTTCGTAGAGCCTGAGCACCAGGATCAGCCGCTCCTGCGGGGTGAGCGGCGCCAGGGGGCTCGCGGGGTGCGGGCGGGAGCGGCCGACACCGCCGTACTGGTGCCACGCGCCGCGGGCGAAGCGGGTCGCCAGGTACTGGCGGGCGCGGTCGTACGGATCCTCGCCGCGCAGCCGGTCCCAGCACGCGTACGTATGAGCCAGCGACAGGGTCAGCAGGCGCCGGGCGCGCGGGTTGTCGTCCGGGGCCTCCGCGGTGAGCAGCGTGGCGGCGTGCAGCAGCCGCCCGGCCGCGCCCGCGACGAACGCCTCGAACTCCCGGGACCGACGCGTCGCCCGGGACGCATGCCGCTGTCGCACCGCACCTCCCGCCGGCCGGCGACCCTGTGGATGCGGGCCCGGCCGGACACGGACGCGACGCCCGCGTACGACGGGACCCGGTCTCATATCAGGCCAAGGGCGGCCCCGTGGTCAAGAGCCGCGCACAGGGTCGGCACAGCGGATGCCGCGGCCGGTACCGGCCCGGCCGCCCCGCTGCGGGGCCGCAACACCGAGTGGGGCAGCGGATGGCGCGGGCCGGGCGGAGGGCGACGCCGTCGGCGTGGGCCACCCGGCGGCCGGATCCGCGCCCGGAAGTCCGCGCCGAACCGTGTTCAGGAGCCGGACTGCGTCTCCGGCTCCGGCACCCCGGGCACCGCCATCCGGGCGGACAGCGCACTGTTGAAGCGCGTGAGGAGCGAGCAGAACGCCTCGCGTTCCTCCGGATTCCAGTCCTGGGTGAGTTCGGCCATCAACTGCCGCCGGGACGAGCGCACTTCCTCCAGCCGCGCCTGCCCACGCGGGGACAGCTGGAGCACCACCGCCCGCCCGTCCTCCGGGTGCGAGGTGCGCTTGACCAGACCGGTGTCGACGAGCGGAGCCACCTGCCGGGTGACCGTCGACGAGTCGATGCCCATGCTCGCGGCGAGCGCCTTGACGCCCATCGGGCCTTCCTTGTCGAGCCGGTTGAGCAGCAGGTACGCGGCGCGGTCCATGGAGTTGCGCACCTGCCCGACCCCGCCGAGCCGGGTCTGTTCGGCACGGCGGGCGAACAACGCCACCTCGTGCTGCAGCGTGTCGAGAAGACCGGTGTCACCGACGGTCGACATGTCCATCGACATTTCAGGTGTTGTGGGCATGGCCGGGGGCTCACTTCGTGGAGGGCTGGCTGATTGGGGGACAGGGTACGCGGCCGGGGGGCGGGCCGTACCGGGGCTGCGCAAAGCGGGTCTCGGAGCTTGGTCACAACGGCCGTTCCCGACCGTGAACTGCGATGCTGGAGTCATGAGCTACAGCACGGCTGACTCCTTGCGCCGCGTCACCCTCGACGACGTGCGCGGAGCGCAGAAGATGCTCTCGGACGTGGCGCGGGTGACCGCGATGGAGGGCAGCAGGCACCTGTCCCAGATGGTCGGCGCGCCGGTGCACCTCAAGTGCGAGAACCTCCAGCGCACCGGTTCGTTCAAGCTGCGCGGCGCATACGTCCGGATCGCCGGCCTGCTGCCCGAGGAGCGCGCCGCCGGTGTCGTCGCCGCGAGCGCCGGCAACCACGCGCAGGGCGTCGCGCTGGCGTCCACGCTGCTCGGCGTGCGGTCCACGGTGTTCATGCCGAAGGGCGCCCCGCTGCCCAAGGTCAGCGCCACCCGTGACTACGGGGCCGAGGTACGGCTGCACGGCCAGGTGGTCGACGAGACACTGGCCGCCGCACAGGAGTACGCGGCCGAGACGGGCGCGGTGTTCATCCACCCCTTCGACCATCCCGACATCATCGCCGGTCAGGGCACGGTCGGCCTGGAGATCCTCGAGCAGTGCCCCGAGGTGCGCACGATCGTCGTCGGCATCGGCGGTGGCGGGCTGGCCGCCGGGATCGCCGTGGCGGTGAAGGCTCTGCGGCCGGACGTGCGGATCGTGGGCGTCCAGGCGGAGGGCGCGGCGGCCTACCCGCCCTCGCTGGCGGCGGGCCGGCCCGTCACGGTCGAGAACCCGGCGACGATGGCCGACGGCATCAAGGTCGGCCGGCCCGGTGACGTGCCGTTCGGGATCGTCGGCGCGCTGGTCGACGAGGTGCGCACGGTCAACGAGGACGAGCTGTCCGCCGCGCTGCTGCTGTGCCTGGAGCGCGCAAAGCTGGTCGTGGAACCGGCCGGGGCCAGCCCGGTCGCGGCCCTGCTGAGCGAGCCCGGCTCCTTCGAGGGCCCGGTCGTGGCCGTCCTGTCCGGCGGCAACGTCGACCCGGTGCTGATGCAGCGGGTGCTGCGGCACGGCATGACCGCGCAGGGCCGCTACCTGGCCGTCCGGCTGCGGCTGACGGACCGCCCGGGCGCTCTCGCCACACTTCTGGGCGTGTTGTCAGTGGTCGACGCTAACGTCCTCGATGTGAGCCATGTACGGACCGACCCACGGCTCGGGCTCACGGAGGCGGAGGTCGAGCTGCACCTGGAGACGAAGGGCCCGGCGCACTGCGCCGAGGTGGGTCAGGCGCTGCGCGAGGCGGGCTACACGGTCATGGGCTGAGCCGGCGCGCCGGCCCGTCAAGATCCTTTCTCTCCCCGGAACGAGACGCGGAAAAACCGATTGTGAGACGCGATACATCGCGTTATGGTGTGTCGGTGCGACGCATCACTCACCACTTGTCCGGCGATCCCCGAAGACGTGGAGACTCATATGCCAGGCGCCATCTATGCCGAAGGTCTGGTCAAGACCTTCGGTGACGTCAGGGCCTTGGACGGCGTCGACCTCGACGTGCCCGAGGGCACGGTCCTCGGCCTGCTCGGGCCGAACGGCGCGGGCAAGACGACCACCGTCCGCTGCCTGACCACCCTGCTGCGGCCCGACAGCGGACGGGCCGTCGTCGCGGGCATCGACGTGCTGAAGCAGCCCGACGCCGTCCGCCGCTCCATCGGCCTGTCCGGCCAGTTCGCCGCCGTCGACGAGTACCTGACCGGCCGCGAGAACCTGCAGATGGTCGGCCAGCTCTACCAGATGAGGGCGAAGGCGGCGAAGGAGCGTGCGGCCGAGCTGCTGGAGCAGTTCCACCTCGCGGACGCCGCCGACCGCCCCACCAAGACCTACTCCGGAGGCATGCGCCGCCGGCTCGACCTCGCCGCGGCCCTCGTCGTCTCACCGCCCGTGATGTTCATGGACGAGCCGACGACCGGCCTCGACCCGCGCAACCGCCAGCAGCTGTGGGAGGTCATCAAGCAACTGGTCTCCGGCGGTACGACGCTGCTGCTGACCACCCAGTACCTGGAGGAGGCCGACCACCTCGCGCACGACATCGCGGTGGTCGACCAGGGCCGGGTCATCGCCCAGGGCACCTCCGACCAGCTCAAGGCCCGCACCGGCGGCGAACGCGTCGAGGTCGTGGTGCACGAGCGCGAGCACATGCGGACCGCCGCGGAGGTCCTCGCCGGGTTCGGCAAGGGCGACACCACGGTCGAGGAGCACATGCGCAAGCTCACCGTGCCCGTGACCGGCGGCGCCAAGCTCCTCGCCGAGATCATCCGCGACTGGACACGCGGGGCATCGAGATCGACGACATCGGTCTGCGCAGGCCGACCCTCGACGACGTCTTCCTGTCCCTGACGGGACACGTGGCCGAGGCGAAGGACGAGGACAACGCCAAGGAGGCCGTGAAGTGAGCGCCGTCACCGACGCCGTGCGGGTCGCGCCGGCCGCGAACCCGGTCAGCCAGTCGATCCGGGACTCGATGGTCGTGGCGAAACGCAACCTGATCCGCATGTCCCGGATCCCGGAGATGATCATCTACGGGCTGATCCAGCCGATCATGTTCGTGGTGCTGTTCACCTACGTCTTCGGCGGTTCCATGCAGATCGGCAGCAGCACCAGCGCCGCCGACTACAAGAACTTCCTGATGGCCGGCATCTTCGCGCAGACCGTCACGTTCGCCACCGCGAGTTCCGGCGCCGGCATCGCCGACGACATGCACAAGGGCCTCATCGACCGCTTCCGCTCCCTGCCCATGGCACGCGGCGCGGTGCTCACCGGACGCACCCTCGCCGACTCCGTGCAGACGGCCCTCACCCTGGTCGTCCTCGCGGTGGTCGCCCTCCTGGTCGGCTGGCGCGTCGGGTCGGACGGCGACACCAACGCCGCCAGGGTCCTCGCGGCCTTCGGCCTGCTGCTCCTGCTCGGCTACGCGTTCACCTGGATCGGCGCCCTGATCGGCATGTCCGTCCGGACCCCCGAGGCGGCCACGTCCAGCGGGCTGATCTGGCTCTTCCCGGTCACGTTCATCTCGAACGCGTTCGTGGACACCAGCCATATGACGCCCTGGCTGCGGCACATCGCCGAGTGGAACCCCTTCAGCGCCACGGTCCAGGCCTGCCGTGTGCTGTTCGCCAACCCGGGCCAGTCGGCGTCGGACGCCTGGCCCATGCAGCACCCCGTCTGGGCCTCGCTGATCTACTCGGTGCTGATCCTGGTCGTCTTCCGGACACTGGCGGTGCGCAAGTACCGGTCCGCGACGGCGTGACGATGCCCCCGGCGCCCTGAGGACGCCGGGGGCACGCCAAAGCTCGTTGGGGGGCCGGTCAGCCCTCGTACGGCTCGGCCTTGAGGATCTTGACCGAGGCCTTCTTGCCGTTCGGCAGCTCGTACTCCGCGTCCTCGCCGACCTTGTGGCCGATCACGCCGGTGCCCAGCGGAGACTGCGGGGAGTACGTCTCGATGTCGGCGCTCGCGTACTCGCGGGAGGCGAGGAGGAACGTCAGCGTGTCGTCCTCGTCGCCGTCGAACGCGATGGTGACGACCATGCCGGGAGCCACCGCACCATTCGCCGCAGGCGCTTCGCCGACCTTGGCGCTCTCGAGGAGCTGGGTGAGCTGGCGCACACGGAGTTCCTGCTTGCCCTGCTCCTCCTTGGCCGCGTGGTACCCGCCGTTCTCACGCAGGTCGCCCTCCTCGCGCGCAGCGGCGATCTTCGCGGAGATCTCCGCCCGCGCGGGACCAGTAAGGTACTCAAGCTCAGCCTTGAGCTTGTTGTACGCCTCCTGGGTCAGCCAGGTGACGTTCTCGCTGGTCTGGGTCACAGGTGCTCCTCGTAGGTACTGGGAATACAAAGCATCGCCCTACCCAGAAGCATGTTCCTTCACGGATGGGCGAAACCACGAGCCTAACAATTCAGGGGCCCAAGGGGGAGGACATAAGCGACCAGATTCACGTCAACGCAGGTCAGGCCCTACGTATTCCAGGTGACCTGTTGTCGTCAACCGGCGTGGCAGCCCAGTAGCTCGGCCGTCGTCCCCGGAGAGGTCGTACGCAGCGTGACGACCTTGTCGACGCGGGTGGCGTCCCCGTCGAAGCGGAAGTCGGCACGGCCCACCTCGGCGCCGTCCTCGGCCTGGGAGCGCACCGTGCAGTAGCCGTCCGTGCCGGCGTCCTTGCGGACCTCCAGGTGCACCCGCACGGACTCCTTGCCGGGCTCGAAGCTGATCACCTCGGCGCTGATCTCGTTCTTGGCGACGTAGTGGTAGCCGAACCAGCCGACGAGCCCCAGCAGCGCCGCGGCGAGGACGGCGCCGACGACCTTGAGCGTGCGGTCGGCGCGCTCGTCCGAGGTACGGCCGTACCGGCCCTCGGGCGGTCTCGTGCTCGCCGTCGTCATGATCGTCCTCCAGAACGGGGCCGGGACAAGCGTCCCGAAAAGGCTCCCGGGACCCGGTCCCGGAATTATTCGCCCTCCGGTTCGGTCACTATAGAAGCCGCTGATTGCGCCGACGCACACAGGGCGCCGACTTACTGAGGATTGAGTCTTGACTGACCAGTTGCGACTGATGGCCGTTCACGCCCACCCCGACGACGAGTCGAGCAAGGGCGCGGCGACCATGGCGAAGTACGTGTCCGAGGGGGTGGACGTGCTGGTCGTGACCTGCACGGGCGGGGAGCGCGGCTCCATCCTCAATCCGAAGCTGCAGGGCGACAAGTACATCGAGGAGCACATCCACGAGGTACGCAAGAAGGAGATGGACGAGGCCCGGGAGATCCTCGGCGTCAAGCAGGAGTGGCTCGGCTTCGTCGACTCGGGCCTGCCCGAGGGCGACCCGCTGCCGCCGCTGCCGGAGGGCTGCTTCGCCCTGGAGGACGTCGACCACGCGGCCGGCGAGCTGGTGCGGAAGATCCGCTCCTTCCGCCCCCAGGTGATCACCACCTACGACGAGAACGGCGGCTACCCGCACCCCGACCACATCATGACCCACAAGATCTCGATGGTGGCGTTCGAGGGCGCGGCGGACACCGAGAAGTACCCGGAGGCGGAGTACGGCCCCGCTTACCAGCCGCAGAAGCTGTACTACAACCAGGGCTTCAACCGCCCGCGCACCGAGGCGCTGCACCAGGCGCTGCTGGACCGGGGCCTGGAGTCGCCGTACGGGGAGTGGCTCAAGCGCTGGGACGAGTTCGGCCGCAACGAGCGCACGCTGACCACGCACGTCCCCTGCGCCGACTTCTTCGAGATCCGCGACAAGGCGCTGATCGCGCACGCCACGCAGATCGACCCGGACGGGGGCTGGTTCCGGGTGCCGATGGAGATCCAGAAGGAGGTCTGGCCGACGGAGGAATACGAGCTGGCGAAGTCCCTCGTCGATACCTCCCTCCCCGAGGACGACCTCTTCGCGGGCGTCCGCGACAATGCCTGACATGAGCGCAAGCGCAAGCCTGGCAATGACGCACCTCGTCTCCCTCGCCAAGGAGGTCGACGAGGACAAGGTCACCCCCGGCGTTCTCGGCTTCATCGTCTTCGCGGTGATGGCACTGGCGGTGTGGGGCCTGATGAAGTCGATGAACCGGCACATGAACCGGGTCGACTTCACCCAGGCCCCCGACCCGAAGGCCGAGCAGGCGGAATCCGGGCCTGCCGAGTCCGGGCCCGCCGAGTCCGGGCCCGCCGAGTCCGGGCCTGCCGAGTCCGCGGGCGCCGAGGCCTCCGGCCAGGGCAAGAAGCAGGGCTGACGCCCCTCACCGGGGCGAAACCCGTCGGTGGCCGTCCGCCGCCGACGGGTGCCGCATGCGCTACGCCTCCGGGTCCACCGGCACGCCCATCACCTCCCGCGCGTGCCGGCTGGGTGTCATCCCGAGCCCCCAGGCCTGCCACCCGGCCTCCAGGCTCACTCCCCGCTCCAGCAGCAGCGCCCAGGCGTCGATGTACTCGTCGAGCTTCTCGTCCCGCAGTGGATGGGCCGCCCGGGACAGCCGGGCCAGTTCCTCCTGGGCCACGGCCGTGCCGACCTCGAAGCCGCCGGGTGCCGCGTAGGGGAGGAGGGTGCAGCGCAGGAAGCGCGCCCAGTCCTCACCCCGGCGGTCCCCGTACGACGTGAAGAGCCCGACCGCCTCGTCACACAGGGCCAGCGCCTGCTGGGTGCGGGCGTTGCCCGCGTCCACGACCGCCAGTTCCAGGCAGGTCCAGGCCTCGCCGTGGGCGACACCGATGCGCTGGAAGTCGGCGCGGGCGTCGACCAGGAGCTGGCGGGCGAAGCCCGAGTTGCGCAGGGAGCCCGTCTGGGCCGCGCGCTGGTCACGGGTGACGCGGGCCGAGTGGTGGCGGGCGCAGGCCAGACCGTAGACGTCCCGCATCCGGGAGAACATCGTCCGGGAGCGTTCCAGCTCGCGGACCGCCTGGTCGAGGTCGCCCGTCTCCTCCAGCGCCTGGCCCAGGTAGTAGAGGGTCCAGGCCTCGCCGCGCGCGTCCTCGTTGTCCCGGTGCCGGGCGGCCGCCCCGCGCAGTTCCTCCACCGCGGGGGAGGCGTCCCCGTCGACCAGCCGGGCCCGGGCCAGCTGCGTCAGCGCCCAGGCCTCGCCACGGGCGTCGCGGGTCCGGCCGTACAGGTCGAGCGCCGCACGCAGCTCGGACTCGGCGCGCGGGACGTCGCCCATGCGCAGGCCCAGCTGACCGAGCTGGAAGTGGGCCCAGGCCTGACCGTGCACGGACTCGCCCCGGCGGTGCAGCACCAGGGACTCGGTCAGCAGCTCCAGAGCCTCCGCCACCCGGGCCCGGTCCCGCTCGACGGCCGCCAGGGCGTGCATCGTCCAGGCGCGGTCCGTCGCGAGCTCGGGTGGGGCCTGCAGCGTCAGGGCCTCGCGGAGCTTCGCCGACGCCTCCGTCAGATTGCCCTGGTGGTGCAGGGTGATGCCGAGGGAGCACAGGGCCCGGGCGGCCCCCGCGTCGTGGTGGGCCTCCCGGTACAGGTCGACGACCGAGGCGAGGGTCGTACGCGCCTTGTCCAGCTCGCCGAGCTGCCGCGCCGCGATACCGGTGCGCCACTGCACCGAGCGGACCAGCAGCCCCTCGTCGACCGCCTGCGCGAGTTCGCTGATCTCGCCCAGGCGGTACAGGTCGCCGCGCAGCAGGCAGTAGTCGCACAGGGCGCCCAGGAGGTTGAGGACCGCCGCCTGGTTCACGCCCTCGGCGTGCCGCAGCGCCGCCGTGATGAAGCTCGACTCGTCGTCCAGCCAGCGCAGCGCCTCGTCGAGGGAGGTGAAGCCGTACGGGCTGAAGCGGTTCGTGCGGGTCGACATGTTGCCGTCGACCATGCGCAGTACGGAGTCGGCCAGCTCGGCGTAGTTCACGATCAGCCGTTCCTGCGCCGCCGCGCGCTCGGCCGGGTCCTCCTCGTCGAGGAGCCGGGCCTGGGCGAAGACACGGACCAGGTCGTGGAGCCGGTATCGGTCACCTCGCACGGGGTCGATCAGGCCGGCGCGGCTCAGGGCCTGCAGATGGCGTGTGGCCTCCGCCTCGTCGGTGGCCAGCAGCGCGGCGGCCGCCGCCGCGCCGAGCGAGGCCCGGCCGGCCAGGGCGAGGCGGCGCAGCAGCCGCCGTACGGTCTCCGACTGGTCGGTGTAGCGCAGCCACAGGGCGCGCTCGACCGGCTCGACCGGCCCGTACGCGCCGAGGTCCGTGGCCAGCACGCGTGGGGAGCGCGGGCCGAGGCACGACCCCGCGACGCGCAGCGCCAGCGGCAGCCCGCCGCACAACTGCCGGACCCGGTCGGCGGACTCGGCGTCGTACGGCCCGGAACGGTCCTGCGCCACCGCGCCCAGCAGCTCCTCCGCACCCGCCGCGTCCAGCGGCTCCACCGCGAGCTGGTGCACCCGCGCGGGCAGGTCGCCCAGCTCCAGCGGGCCCCGCGCGGTCACCAGCACCAGACTGTCGGACCGCTCCGGTACCAGGGCGCGGACCTGCTCGGCGTCCGAGGCGTCGTCGAGGACGATCGTCACCGGCAGGCCCGTCAGATGCTGGTGGTACAGCTCGCTGAGCCGTTTGACCTGCTGGTCGGGGGAGGAACGCTCGCGGAACAGCAGCTGCTCACGGGGCGCGCCGAGCCGGTTGAGCAGGTGCAGCAGGGCGTTGCGGGTGGACAGCGGCGGCTCGCCCGGGCCTTCGGCACGCAGGTCGACAACGCAGGCGCCACGGAAGTAGTCCCTCAGATCGTGGGTGGCGTGCACCGCGAGGGTGGTCCGGCCGCTGCCGGGCGTGCCGTGCAGGACGACCACGGCCGGCTGGGTCCCCGCGCTCGCCCGGGCCGCCTGCACCCACTGCCGGATCTGCGCCAGCTCCCGCCGCCGCCCCGCGAACGGCTGAGCCGGCCCGGGAAGCTGCCCGAAGGACTGCTCCAGCACGTTGCGCCCGCGCGCCGCCGCGCTCTTGTCGGCGCCCCGCAGCCGCGGGCCCGTCTGCTTCGGCCCGGTGGACGCGGCGAGCACCCGCTGCTGGTCCAGGAACGGCCGGATGCCCCGCACCTCCAGCGCCGTCAGCCACTGCAGCCGCAGCTGCTGCGGACCGCCCGGCTGGCTCACGGCGCCGGCCCGGCGGTGCGCGGCCGGCAGATGCGAGCCGACCACCTTCACGACCGTCGCCGCGGCGCCGACGACCCCGACGGTCACGCCCGCGCCGACCGCCGTCCCGGCACCCGTGCCCAGGGCCAGGTCGGCCACGACCGCCGTGAGCGCCGCGACCCCCGCGACCAGCAGCGGCGTCCCGGCGCCCTCCCGGGCGTACCGCTGCCCGAAGGTCAGCTGTCCGGCCGCCGCCTCGTCCAGGGCCCGCGTGTAGGCCTCGTACTCCTCGGCCGCGCTCTGCGCCATCGCGTCGAGCGCTCCACGCGCCCGTGCGAGCAGCACTTTCCCGTCGGTGCGCCCGCCCGTGCGACGCACCTCTTCCTCCACGGCCCGCGCCAACAGCCGCTCGGCCTCCGCCCGATGACCGTCCCGCATGTCACGTCCCCCTCCGGCGAAACACCGTTTTCTGGTCGTTTCCTTGGTCAAGTGTGCTGTGGACGGCGCATCGGGGCGAGGGGGCGTGCCCGGACCGATTATGTGAAGAGGTTCGGGCGTTGGGGTGCGGCGCGAGCGTCGGCCGGGCGTCGGGAGCGGCGCCCGCGCGCCGCCTGACGCGTGCCGGGCGGGGTACTGCGGCAGGATGGACACCATGCCGAACCGACTGGCGCACGAGACGTCCCCCTACCTCCTGCAGCACGCCGACAACCCCGTCGACTGGTGGCCCTGGTCGGCGGAGGCCTTCGAGGAGGCCCGCAAGCGGAACGTGCCCGTGCTGCTCAGCATCGGTTACAGCAGTTGTCACTGGTGTCACGTGATGGCTCACGAATCCTTCGAGGACCAGCCAACCGCCGAGTACCTCAACGATCACTACGTGAGCGTGAAGGTCGACCGCGAGGAGCGCCCCGACGTCGACGCCGTCTACATGGAGGCCGTGCAGGCGGCGACCGGGCACGGCGGCTGGCCCATGACCGTCTTCCTCACCCCGGACGCCGAGCCGTTCTACTTCGGCACGTACTTCCCGCCCGCCCCGCGCCAGGGCATGCCCTCCTTCCGACAGGTGCTGGAGGGCGTGCACCAGGCGTGGGAGGAGCGGCGGGACGAGGTCACCGAGGTCGCCGGGAAGATCGTGCGGGACCTGGCCGGCCGGGAGATCTCCTTCGGTGACGACCGGACGCCCGGTGAGCAGGAGCTCGCACAGGCGCTGCTCGCGCTCACCCGCGAGTACGACCCGCAGCGCGGCGGCTTCGGCGGGGCGCCGAAGTTCCCGCCGTCGATGGTGCTGGAGTTCCTGCTGCGCCACCACGCCCGCACCGGCGCCGAGGGCGCCCTGCAGATGGCGAGCGACACCTGCGAGCGCATGGCCCGCGGCGGCATCTACGACCAGCTCGGCGGCGGCTTCGCCCGCTACTCCGTCGACCGCGACTGGATCGTGCCGCACTTCGAGAAGATGCTCTACGACAACGCCCTGCTGTGCCGGGTCTACGCCCACCTCTGGCGTGCCACCGGCAGCGAGCTCGCGCGCCGCGTGGCGTTGGAGACCGCCGACTTCATGGTGCGCGAACTGCGCACGAGTGAAGGCGGGTTCGCCTCCGCGCTGGACGCCGACAGCGACGACGGCACCGGCAGGCATGTCGAGGGCGCGTACTACGTGTGGACGCCGGAGCAGCTGCGCGAGGTGCTCGGCGAGGAGGACGCCGAACTCGCCGGCCAGTACTTCGGCGTGACCGAGGAGGGCACCTTCGAGCACGGCCAGTCGGTCCTCCAACTGCCTCAGCAGGACGGGGTGTTCGACGCCGAGAGGATCAGCTCGATCCGGGAGCGTCTGCTGGCGAGGCGGTCCGAGCGGCCCGCCCCCGGCCGGGACGACAAGGTCGTCGCCGCCTGGAACGGCCTCGCGATCGCCGCGCTCGCCGAGACCGGCGCCTACTTCGACCGGCCCGACCTCGTCGAGGCCGCTGTCGCCGCCGCCGACCTCCTTGTCCGGCTGCACCTCGACGAGCAGGCTCGCCTCACCCGCACCAGCAAGGACGGGCACGCGGGTGCCAACGCGGGTGTGCTGGAGGACTACGCCGACGTGGCGGAGGGCTTCCTCGCGCTGGCGTCCGTCACCGGGGAGGGGGTCTGGCTGGAGTTCGCCGGCTTCCTGCTCGACCATGTCCTGGTCCGTTTCACCGACTCGGAGTCGGGTGCCCTGTTCGACACCGCCGCCGACGCCGAGCGGTTGATCCGCCGCCCGCAGGACCCGACCGACAACGCCGCCCCGTCCGGCTGGACCGCGGCGGCGGGCGCCTTGCTGAGCTATGCCGCGCACACCGGCTCCGAGCCTCATCGCACGGCCGCCGAGAGGGCGTTGGGTGTCGTGAAGGCGCTCGGGCCGCGCGTGCCCCGCTTCATCGGCTGGGGGCTCGCCGCCGCCGAGGCGGTGCTGGACGGGCCGCGCGAGGTCGCCATCGTGGGACCGTCCCTCGATCACGAGGAGACGAAGGCCCTGCACCGCACGGCACTTCTGGGCACCGCGCCGGGTGCCGTGGTCGCCGTCGGCGCCCCGGAGAGCGACGAGTTCCCGCTGCTCAGGGACCGTCCGCTGGTCGGCGGTGAACCGGCCGCGTATGTCTGCCGCGATTTCACGTGCGACGCGCCGACCACGGACGTCGAACGTTTGCGTGCGGTGCTGGGCGACTGAAGAAGGGTGCGCCCGAAGGGGCGCGGGGAACTGCGCGACCAGCCACGACGGTCCCGCAGCTCCCCGCGGCTCTCAAGAATCAAGGGCGCTCCGCGCGGAGCGCGAGCGCCCGCTCCACGATCGCCTCCAGCTGCTCGTGGTGCGCCCCCTTCCAATACGCCCGGCCGCACTCCGCGCACCGAGCGAACACGTCATACGTCCGATGCGTGCCCTGTTCGAGCTGCTTCGCGACCTCGTCCTTGGAGGCCTCGCGGAGCACCCCGTTGCAGGCCGTGCACCGCGTCCACGGGAACAGCTCGGGATCGAACCGCTCCAGGACGTCACGCAGCTGTTCCTCGGGCCGGGTGCTGTACACGAACGCCCCCGCCCACAGCTCGCGCCTGCGCAGCAGCCCCCGGTCCCGGCTCAGCATGACCCGCTGCTCCGCCGCCGAACGAGCGGCCAGCGCCGGGTCGCCGATGTCGGTCGACTCGTAGGCCGTGTCCACGCCGAGGAGGCGCAGCCGGCGGGCCAGTGTGCCGAGGTGCACGTCGAGGAGGAACCGCAGAGGCGCGCCCGGCACCTGCTGGGGCCGGGCGACCGGCCGTACGGTCACCGACTCGCCGGCCGCCGGGACGTGTGAGACCGGCACCTCGCGGCCGTCCACGGCCAGCGCGCCCACCTCGGTCAGCGGTACGCCCAGCGACTCGATGACGTGGCCGAGGCTGGAGAGGCCGTCGGTGGCGGCCCGCACCGCGCCGTCCCGCCGGGCCCGGGGGACGAAGACGTGCAGCTCGGCTGCGAACTCGACGTGGATCTCGGGACCGTTCACCACGTCAGGATGTCACGGCGGCGGACTGCCGGGGTGGTGAGTTTTCCCGGACGGTGCCCCGTACCGGCCTCACCGGCGGGGCAGGTCCTTGAAGGTGGCGAGGGTGCGGTCGAGCAGCTCCGGCAGGTCCTGGCGGAAGTTCCCCTCGGCCCAGTACCGCGTGGCCTCCAGCAGGGCGCCCATGAGTCCCATGGCGTAGACCCGGACCTCCAGGTCGTTCTCGTCCCGGCCGGTGCGCTCGGCCAGGGCCCGGCACAGCAGGCGGCCGGTGACGGACATGCTCTCCAGCAGCCGGGAGCGCACCGCGGGCACGTCGGCCATGAGCCGGAACCGGAGCATCGTCTCGTCCGGCCCGGAGTCCGGGTTGTCGGCCAGGGCCAGGGTCATCGCCTCGCGGATCGCCCACCGCAGCGACTCCAGCACGGGCTCGTCGGCCGGGCGCTCGCGCAGCAGGTCCTCCAACACGGGGTCGTACTCGTCGGTGAGGACGATGTCCTCCTTGGTGGGGAAGTACCGGAAGACGGTGCTCGGTGAGACCTCGGCGCGCTCGGCGATCTGCTCGACGGTGGTGGCGTCGTACCCCTGCTCCCGGACCAGGGCGTAGGTGGCCTGCCTGATCGCGTGCCGGGTCTTGATCTTCTTGCGCTCCCGCAGGCCCAGAGGGCGGGCGGCCTCGGGAACAGGGGAGGTTCGCGCCGTGGTCATGTTGGTCATTGTCGGCCATGAGCCTGCTCGCGGACCACGTCCGGGGAGCCGGGCGCCGGGGCCGGGCGCCGGTCGGGCAGCAGCAGCGCCGTCAGCACCGCGGTCAGCAGAGCGGCGACCGCGCAGACCACCAGGACCGTGCCCATGCCGTCCACGTATGCCGCGTCGGCGGACCGGGCGAGCCCCGGCAGCCCCAGCCGCTCGGCCACGGCGTGCGCGCCGCTCAGCGACTCGTCGGCCGTGTTCGCCGCGCCGGCGGGGAGCCCGGTGGTGTCCAGCCGGCCGGCGTAGACATCCGCGAGCAGGCTGCCGTGGCCCGGTGCTGCCCCTCGGGTGGCGTCAGGCGTGCTGGTACGCCACCAGCGAGATCCCCACGTAGTGCGCGATGAAGGCCGCCAGGGTGAAGGTGTGGAACACCTCGTGGAAGCCGAACCAGCGCGGTGACGGGTTGGGTCGCTTGATCCCGTAGACCACGCCGCCCGCGCTGTAGAGCACGCCGCCGATGACGATCAGGACCAGGACGGCGATGCCGCCGGTCCGCATGAAGTCCGGCAGGTAGAAGACCGCTGCCCAGCCCATCGCGAGGTAGCACGGCGTGTAGAGCCAGCGCGGGGCGCCGACCCAGAAGACGCGGAAGAGGATGCCGGCCGCCGCGGCGGCCCAGATGCCCCACAGCAGCCACTGGCCCTTGGCGCCCGGCAGGAGCAGCATGGTCAGCGGCGTGTACGTGCCCGCGATGATCAGGAAGATGTTGGCGTGGTCCAGTCGGCGCAGGACGCCGTCCATGCGCGGGCTCCAGTCGCCCCGGTGGTACAGCGCGCTCACGCCGAACAGCAGGCAGGCGGTCAGCGCGTAGACACCGCAGGCGATGCGCCCTCTGGTCGAGTCGGCGAGGGCGGTCAGCACCAGGCCCGCGACGAGGGCGGCCGGGAACATGCCGAGGTGCAGCCAGCCGCGGAGCTTGGGCTTCACGGGGTGTGGCAGGGAGAGCGCCTGCGGACCGCTGCCGTCGGCCGGCGTGTCCGTGGGCGCGTCGGGGACGAACGCAGTCATGGCCGAATGGTAGCTACGGAACCGTAAGTGACGTATCAGTCGCGCTGATTGACCGGCGAAGAGTGGCCATCCTCTCACCCTGGCAGACCGGTGGTTACGCAAACGGACGGTCAGGTGAACCCAACGTGCACGCAAAGCGGGCGCGAGAAACCGTGGCGATCCTCACGTCGCTCACCTGTGCGCTCCTCTGGACAGATGGGCGCGAGCGTCGGATGATCAAATGAGTGCGGTCGGCACCGGATGAGCGCCGAGCTCCACGTGAAGCATCCGGGTCGCAGCCCCCACGGGGCCTCCAAAGTCAAAAAAATCCCTCATTTAGGAGCAATCGTGGCGCGCGACATCGCGGCTCCCACCGTCCCCACCACTCATCAGGGGCTGATCTCGTGGGTGAACGAGATCGCCGAACTGACCCAGCCGGACAACGTGGTCTGGTGTGACGGATCCGAGGCCGAGTACGAGCGACTGTGCGAGGAGCTCGTCCAGAAGGGCACCTTCCGGAAACTCGACCCGATCAAGCGCCCCCACTCCTACTACGCCGCCTCCGACCCCACCGACGTCGCGCGCGTCGAGGACCGGACGTTCATCTGCTCCGAGAAGGAGGAGGACGCCGGCCCCACCAACCACTGGAAGGCCCCCGCCGAGATGCGGGAGATCTTCCAGGGCTCCGGGGGCCAGGGCGGTCTGTTCCGCGGTTCGATGCGGGGCCGGACCATGTACGTCGTGCCCTTCTGCATGGGCCCGCTCGGTTCGCCGCTGTCCGCGCTCGGTGTGGAGATCACCGACTCGGCGTACGTCGCGGTCTCCATGCGCACCATGACCCGCATGGGACAGCCCGTGCTGGACGAGCTCGGCGACGACGGCTTCTTCGTCAAGGCCGTGCACACCCTGGGCGCCCCGCTGGAGCCCGGCCAGGAGGACGTCCCCTGGCCCTGCAACCAGACCAAGTACATCTCGCACTTCCCCGAGGATCGCGAGATCTGGTCCTTCGGCTCCGGCTACGGCGGCAACGCCCTGCTCGGCAAGAAGTGCTACGCCCTGCGCATCGCGTCCGTCATGGCGCGTGACGAGGGCTGGCTGGCCGAGCACATGCTGGTCCTGAAGCTGACCCCGCCGCGCGGCGAGGCCAAGTACGTCGCCGCGGCCTTCCCGAGCGCCTGCGGCAAGACCAACCTCGCCATGCTGGAGCCGACCATCCCCGGCTGGACGGTGGAGACCATAGGCGACGACATCGCCTGGATGCGCTTCGGCGAGGACGGCCGGCTCTACGCCATCAACCCCGAGGCCGGCTTCTTCGGTGTCGCGCCCGGCACCGGCGAGCACACCAACGCCAACGCGATGAAGACGCTGTGGGGCAACTCCGTCTTCACCAACGTCGCCCTCACCGACGACAACGACGTGTGGTGGGAGGGCATGACGGAGGAGGCCCCGGCCCACCTCACGGACTGGAAGGGCAACGACTGGACCCCGGACTCCGGCGTCCCGGCCGCCCACCCCAACGCCCGCTTCACCGTCCCGGCCTCGCAGTGCCCGATCATCGCGCCGGAGTGGGAGGACCCCAAGGGCGTGCCGATCTCGGCGATCCTCTTCGGCGGCCGCCGCGCCACGGCCGTGCCGCTGGTGACGGAGTCCTTCGACTGGAACCACGGCGTCTTCCTCGGCGCCAACGTGGCTTCCGAGAAGACCGCCGCAGCCGAGGGCAAGGTCGGCGAGCTGCGCCGCGACCCGTTCGCGATGCTGCCGTTCTGCGGCTACAACATGGGCGACTACATGGCCCACTGGGTCGACGTGGCCAAGGGCAAGGACCAGTCGAAGCTGCCCAAGATCTACTACGTCAACTGGTTCCGCAAGGACGACGAGGGCAAGTTCGTCTGGCCCGGTTTCGGTGAGAACTCCCGCGTCCTGAAGTGGATCGTGGGCCGCCTGGACGGCACGGCCGAGGGCGTCGAGACCCCGATCGGCATCCTGCCGACCAAGGACGCCCTCGACACCGACGGCCTGGAGCTGGCCGACTCCCAGCTGGAGTTCCTGCTCACGGTCGACAAGGAGGTCTGGCGCGAGGAGGCCGCCCTGGTCCCCGACCACCTCAACACCTTCGGCGACCACACCCCGAAGGAGCTGTGGGACGAGTACCACGCGCTGGTGCGGCGCCTGGGCTGAACCCCACCCCGACTCCGCGGCCGGTCAGGACCGGGATGTGCCCTGACCAGCGATCGTCACGTCACGACCGGCCGCGGAACACACCGGCGGGCCCCGCACAACGGCGTGCGGGGTTCCGGGCCGTCACCGCTCTCCGTCCGCCCCGACGGGGCCGGCGGCGACAGGCTCACTCCCGCCCCCTCGGCGCGGCTCGCCCAGCGGGCTCACGAACGTGCCCGGGGATGACGGAGCGCTCCGGCCGACGGCCCACGTCTGCCGGAGCGCTCGGTCTTTTCCCGGCGGCCATGAACCTCGGGCACCTGCAACGTCTGCGTCGCGTCCTGGAGTTGCCGGAGTCGCTGGAGTCGAGAGGCGTGGACACCAGCCGATCCAGACCCGCCTGCGACCTGCGACGGCTGTACCACGGTTTCTGAATCGAACATGGTGGCACCCGGCCCGCGCGTCGCTGCGGGTGCGCGCGGACCGGGGCCGTCAGGGGGAGCCCGACGGGGCTCAGTGGGACGCGAGTTCGCGCGGCTCCAGAGCCGCCGTGTGGGCGTCCATCCGCTCGGCGGCCAGGATCGCGGCCGCCGTGTCGGCGCGGGAGGCGGCGACGACCAGCGCACGGCCCGCCAGGGCGTGCGCCCGCCGGTGCAGGGCCGCGGCGCCGCGCTCGCGCCGGGTGCCGCTCAGCGGGGCGCGGGCCGGGGTCCGTCCCCCGCGCAGCCGGGCCACCTGCTCCGCGAGCCGTTCCGCCGCGGTGTCCAGGTCGGCGGAGGCCTCCGTCGACCGCAGCTCGTCCGTGACGGCGAGCAGGGCGGCGAGATGCCCCGCGAGCTGGATGTCCAGCTCTTCCTCACGCGAACGGTGCGGGAAGTCGGGGCTCGGGCCGTCCACCGTGCTGTGGACCGACTTGGTGCGGATCGGTTCGTACATGGGAGGGCCTCCTGAGCTCTTGCAGGAAACCATCCTAGCTTAGATTTCGTCTAAAGTTGAGTTGTTCACAAAACCGGACCGCCTGCGCACATAGTGTGAGCAGGCGGTCCGTGGTCGTCCGTGATGCGGGGCGGCGGGTCAGGTCTGGCTGTAACCGTCCAGGAACCGGCCGATGCGGCCCACCGCGTCCCGCAGGTCGGTGGCCGTCGGCAGGGTCACGACCCGGAAGTGGTCCGGCTCCGGCCAGTTGAAGCCGGTGCCCTGGACGACCATGATCTTCTCGCGCCGGAGCAGGTCGAGGACCATCCGCCGGTCGTCCTTGATCTTGAAGACCTTGGGGTCGAGGCGCGGGAAGAGGTACAGCGCCCCCTTCGGCTTCACGCAGGTCACGCCCGGGATCTGGGTCAGCAGCTCGTAGGCGATGTCCCGCTGTTCGCGGAGCCGGCCGCCCGGCAGGACCAGGTCGTTGATCGTCTGCCGTCCGCTCAGCGCGGCGACGACGCCGTGCTGCCCCGGCATGTTGGCGCACAGCCGCATGTTCGCCAGGATCGTCAGACCCTCGATGTAGGAGTCGGCGTGCGCGCGCGGCCCGGAGATCGACATCCAGCCCACCCGGTAACCGGCCACCCGGTACGCCTTCGACATGCCGTTGAAGGTGAGGGTCAGCAGGTCGGGGGCGACGGCGGCGGTCGGGGTGTGCACGGCCTCGTCGTAGAGGATCTTGTCGTAGATCTCGTCCGAGCAGACCAGCAGGTTGTGGCGGCGGGCGATGTCGGTGAGCCCCTTGATCATCGCCTCGTCGTAGACGGCGCCGGTCGGGTTGTTCGGGTTGATGATCACGATCGCCTTGGTGCGGTCCGTGACCTTGCGCTCGACGTCGGCGAGGTCCGGCATCCAGTCGGACTGCTCGTCGCAGCGGTAGTGCACGGCGGTGCCGCCGGACAGGGAGACGGCGGCGGTCCACAGCGGATAGTCCGGGGCGGGTACGAGGACCTCGTCCCCGTCGTCCAGCAGGCCCTGCATCGCCATCACGATCAGCTCGGAGACGCCGTTGCCGATGAAGACGTGCTCGACGTCCGTCTCGATGCCGAGGGTCTGGTTGTGCATGACCACGGCTCGGCGCGCGGCCAGCAGTCCCTTCGCGTCCCCGTAGCCATGGGCCGAGGACACGTTCCGCAGGACGTCCTCCAGGATCTCGGGCGGACACTCGAAGCCGAACGCGGCCGGGTTTCCGGTGTTCAGCTTGAGGATCCGATGCCCGGCCGCCTCCAGCCGCATCGCCTCCTCGAGCACCGGCCCCCGGATCTCGTAACAGACGTTGGCGAGCTTGGTCGACTGGATCACCTGCATATCTGGGAGCTTACGGCCCGGTAACGCCTCGCGGGTCGTGTTTTCCGCCACGTGAGACGCGTCGGTTTGAGTGGATATCGCCGCTGGCTGTCCCACCAGCACCGTTGGTGCCTACAATGCGCCGCCATGTCCAAGCCATCCGAGTACGCCGACGGAGTGACGGGAGGCGAGCCGCAGGGCCCGCCGCCGAACGTGTACCTCCCGCAGGCCGCACCGCCTCCGGTGTACGACGCGTACGCCGATCCGGCCGCGGCGCACGGATGGCAGGTCCACTACGACGACGCGCGGACCACGGACGGCACGGGCGACACACGTGAGCTGCCGCCGGTGCCGGCGCGTGGCAGGGCCGGTCGGGGCGGCCACCGCTCCCGGCGCAGGCCGAGCCCGTGGCGTACCCGCCGGGTGGCGGTCGCCGCCGGAGCCGTGGGCGCCGCTGCGGCGGCCGCGCTGATCGCCGGGTTCTTCCCCTCGGACGCGCCCTCCGGTGGGGCGCCGAGTGGCGAGGGCGGCCGGGCGGGTACGTCGGCGGGGGATCCCGCGACCCCAACGGGCGCACCCGGCACGTCCTCCCGCGCCCCGGCCACCGGGGCGCCCGCCGCCGGCCGGCCGTCAGCCGCGGAGGACCCGTCGTCCGGGACGGCGTCGGCGAGCCCGGACGACGGGACGAGCCGTCCGCCCGCCGAAGGCGGGGCGAACACGAGAGAGCCCTCGGCCGGGGGCCCCACCTCCGCCACCACGGCCCCGGTCACGCCCACCGACCCCGCCACCACGTCCGCGCCGGGCAACTCCGGCCGCAAACCCGGACACGGTCAGGGCGGCTCCAAGGGCCCAAGTGGCGGGCGGACTGGGTAGGTTGGGCCTGCCTACCGCACGGGGGAGGGACAGGACATGGACTTCGCGCTGCTCAACGACGAGCCGGTCACGGCCCTGGAGGCCGACCTGCTGGGCACCGCTCGGGCCGCGCGCGAGCTGGCGGGACTGCTGCACACCTCGCGGACGGCCACGCCGTTCACCCTCGCGGTGGACGCCGGCTGGGGCATGGGCAAGAGCAGTCTGATGCGGCTGGTCGAGGCGGAGCTGCGGCAGCACAGGGACGTGGCGACCGTCTGGTACAACGCCTGGACCTCCACGGGATCCGACGCGCTCGAAGGACTCATCAAGTCGGTCCTGTCGAGCTTCGACCGACGGCTGCTGCGGCGGGCGCTGCATCACGCCTCCGAGCGGGGCACGCTGATCCGGGCGGTGCGCGCGACGCTGACGGTGGCCGCGGCGCCGTTCGGGGCGGCCGGGGTGGTCGACCAGTTCTGGCGCGACCTGTCCGTCGACGCCAAGGCCCGCAACGACCTGCGGGAGGCGCTGCGCGACCTCGCCACCGAGTGGGCCGAGTCGGCCGCGTACGAGCCGCGGCGGCTGCTGGTCGTCTTCATCGACGATCTGGACCGCTGCTCGGAGGAGACCGTGCTCGCGGTCTGCGAGGCGGTGAAGGTCTACCTCGACGTGCCGGGGCTCGCCTTCGTGATCGGCTGCGACCGGTCGGCCCTCGGGCCGCAGGGGCTGCTGCGGGACCTGGGGCCGGCCGGGTCGGCGTTCATGGAGAAGATCTTCCAGACGAGTTACCGGCTGCCGGTCCCGGGCCGTGATGAGGCCGAGGGCTACGTCCGTCACTGGGCCGATCGCTCCGGTCTCCGGGACCTGCTGGACGACGACCTGGTCAGGCTGATCGCCGACCGCTGCGCCCGCAACCCGCGCCGGATCAAGCGGCTGATGAACGGCTTCGGCCTGGAGTGCTCGCTCAACCCCGTGTGGGCGGACTTCAGCGCTGAGGCGGTGGTCAGGACGCTGCTGCTGCAGCACCTGTACGCCGAGTTCTACCGGCTCCTCGTGACCGGTGACGGCACCTACGCGCACGCGGCCCGTGAGTTCCTCCAGTACCGGGTGGCCCGGAGGGTGCTGAGCCAGACGGCCCCCGCGGACCGGGAGTCGTGGCGGATCACGGTGGACTCGCTGACCGGGCACGAGCTGGCGGCGCCGGAGCCGGAGGACGTCGACAACCGGGCGACGGTCCTGGCCCGGCTGGAGGAGGAACTCCCCACCGCCTTCCCCGCGCTGGCGCGCGACCAGGGTTTCGTCCACCTCGTCGAAGAGTGGATGCGGCTCCCGCAGGTGGACGAGCTGGTGAGGCAGCTTCAGGAGGGCGGCGTGACCCCGGTGGCCCCGGTATCGGACGACGAGGAGCGCGGACGCGGAGAGCCGGACGGCCGGGGCGAGTACGAGGGCATCCGGGTCCTCTGGGTCGATGACCAGCCACAGAACAACACGACCTACGCCCGCTTCCTGGAGGAGCGCGGCGCCGACGTGCTGGTGGCCGTGGACGGGCGGGAGGCCGAGCATCTGCTGCGCACCGTCCCCGTCGACCTGCTGATCTCCGATGTCGCGCGCGGCACCGACCGGCACGCCGGGTTCAGCGACCTCCAGGGCTGGCGGGAGCGTGGACTCTTCGACGGCCCGGCCGTGTTCTTCGCCGGCCGGGTCACTCCGGCCCGGCAGCAGCGGTGCCGCGAGCTGGGCGCGCGGATCACGGTCGGTGGCGCGACGCTCATGACGTACATCGACGCGGCGGTCGCCGACATCCGCCAACAGCGGGCCTGATAGAACTACTTGGGCCGGGTGCGCCGCTCCGCGGGCGGAGGCGCCGCCGTCCGCGCCGGATGCCGCTCCTTGTGTCCCGGCGCTGTACCCCTTCACAATGCGCATGACAACACTGCGGGCGGCCGGAGGATTTCCGGCCGCCTCCGTCGCAAGAGGGGACCCCCCATGAGAAAACCTCTCGCCGCCGCGTTCTTCGCCCTGGCGATAGCCGGGGCCGGCGCGGCTCCCGCGACCGCTGCCGATGCCGCCCCCACGGGCGTCGGCAAGGCCGCGGACGCGGGCAAGGTCACGTCCGCCGTCACGGACGTGGTCACGTCCGCGACGGAGACCCTGTCCGGGATCACCAACCCGACGGCCAAGGGCGTCAACTTCGCCGGCACCGTGGCGCTCAGCAACTGCTCCGGCTCCGTCGTCCGCATGCCGGACTCCGAGGAGAACGACCCGGCGCTGGTGATGACCAACGGCCACTGCCTGGACGGCGGCTTCCCCGCCCCCGGCGAGGTCCGCGTCGACCAGGCCTCCAGCCGCACCTTCGGCCTGCTCAACGCATCCGGCTCGCGCGTGGCGACCCTGCGCGCCGCCAAGCTCGCGTACGGCACGATGACCGACACGGACGTCGCGTTCTACCAGCTCACCACCACGTACGGGCAGATCAAGAGCTCGTACGGCATCAACGCGCTGACCCTGAACGACACGCACCCGGTCGCCGGCACCGCCATCAGCATCCCCTCCGGCTACTGGAAGCGGATCTACAGCTGCGACATCGACGGGTTCGTGCCCACCCTGAAGGAGGGCGGCTGGACCTGGAAGGACTCGGTCCGTTACACCTCCGCCTGCAACACCATCGGCGGCACGTCGGGCTCGCCCGTCGTCGACCAGGCCACCGGCAAGGTCGTCGCCATCAACAACACCGGCAACGAGGACGGCGAGCGCTGCACGGTGAACAACCCCTGTGAGGTCGACGCGAACGGCGAGGTGACCGTCCGCAAGGGCATCAACTACGCCCAGCAGACCTACCAGATCCCGTCCTGCTTCGGCATCGACAACAAGCTCGACCTGAGCGCGAGCGGCTGCACCCTGCCCAAGCCGTAGGGAACAGCTCCGGGGCGGGCGGTCACGCGGGAGGGATCCCGCGGACCGCCCGGCCCGCCAGGACGTCCGTGCGCCGGCCGTCCTCGATCACGAACCGCCCGTCGACCAGCACGTACGGGATGCCCGTCGGGAGCACCCGGGGCTCGGCGAAACTCGACCCCGCCGCCACCGTCGCGGGATCGAAGAGCACCAGGTCGGCGACATATCCCTCGCGCACCAGCCCCCGGTCCGGCAGCCGGAGCCGGGCCGCCGGGCGCGAGGTGAGGTGCGCGACGCACTCCTCCAGCGACAGCACCCGCAACTCCCGCACGTAGTGGCCGAGATAGTGCGGGAACGTGCCGTACGCCCGCGGGTGCGGCTTGGCGCCCTGGAGGATGCCGTCCGAGCCGCCGGTGTGCACCCGGTGGCGCATGATCGCCCGGACGTTCTCCTCGTGCCCGACGTGCTGGAGGATCGTCGGGGCCAGCCGGTCGGCCAGCAGCAGCCGGCGCGCCGTCACCCAGGGGGCCTCGCCCCGCAGGTCCGCCGACTCCTGGACGGTCCGCCCGACGAACTCCGCCAGGGCCGGGTCGCCCACGCCGGAGATCTCGATCGTGTCCCACTCGACGGGCACGCCGTGACAGCCGTCCGAGCCGGTGACCTCCAGGTCGTGGCGGATGCGTGCCGCCGTCTCCTGGTCCACCAGTCGCCCGATGGTCTGCTCGGGGCCACCCTCGCTCGCCCAGCTCGGCAGAATCGCCGCGAGTGTCGTGCAGCCGGGTGTGTAGGGGTAGGTGTCGAGACTGATGTCGGCCCCGGCGGCCAGCGCCGCGTCCAGCAGGGCCAGCAGCTCGGGCGCCCGGCCCTTGTTCACGCCGAAGTTCATGGTGGCGTGGGCGAGATGCAAGGAACAGCCCGCCTCCCGGGCCAGGGCGACCATCTCCTCGTACGCCTCCAGGGCGCCCGCGCCGTAGGAGCGGTGGTGCGGGCAGTAGTAACCGCCGTACGACGCCACCACCCGGCACAACTCGGTCAGTTCGGCGTCCTTCGCGTACATGCCGGGCGTGTACGTCAGCCCGGAGGACATGCCGACCGCGCCCTGCTCCATGCCCTCGGCGACCAACTGCCGCATCCGGTCCAGCTCTTCCGGGGTGGCCTCCCGGTCCTCCCAGCCGACGGCGAGCGCGCGGACCGTGCCCTGGGGGATGAGATAGGCCGCGTTGACGGCGATCCCGCGGTCCAGCCGGTCCAGGTACTCGCCCACCGTCCGCCAGTCGAAGTCGATGTCGTCGCCGGGGCCGTTCCACCCGGTGATCGCGCGGCGCACCGCGTCGAGCGTGCGGTCGTCGACGGGTGCGTACGACAGGCCGTCCTGGCCGATGACCTCCAGGGTGACACCCTGCGCGGCCTTGGCGCTGTGGTCCGGGTCGCGCAGCAGGGCCAGGTCGCTGTGGGCGTGCATGTCGATGAAGCCGGGGGAGAGGACGAGCCCTTCGGCGTCCAGCTCCCGGCGCGCCTTCGGACGCTGGCAGCCGGCCGCGGCGGCCTCCTTCACGATCGACACGATCCGGCCGCCGTCGACCACCACATCGGCCCGGTAGGAGTCCCCGCCGGAGCCGTCCACGACGTCCGCGTCCCGGATGACGAGCTCTTCCATGCGGCGGCCTCCTAGAAGTAGGTACGGACGTAGTCGACGACCGTGCCGTCCGCCTCCGCGACCGGGATCAGCGGCCACTTGTCGAACGAGGTGCACGGGTGGGACAGGCCCAGGCCGACCCAGTCACCGACCTCCAGGTCCGCCTCCGGCGTGGTGCGCAGCCAGGCATGCTGGTCCGACAGGGCGGTCACCGACACCCCGGTGGCCGGGCGTTCGGCACCGTCCCGGCGGACCACCTGGGCGAACGGCAGGTCGAGGTCGTAGGCGGCGTCCCGCTTGCCCGCGTTGACGAAGGCCTGCTCGGCCGTCGGCCGGGACACCACCTGCGTCCACAGCCGGAACGCCGGCTCCAGAGCGCCTTCCTCGGGCACCCGGTTGAACGGGGTCAGCTTGCGGTAGTGGCCGTCGTCGTGCGACACGTACGCGCCCGAACGCAGCAACTTCAGCACCGGGAGGGAGAGTTCCGGGATCCCGGCGAAGACGTCGGCGACCGCGTCGAACCAGGCGCTGCCCCCCGCGCTGACCACGATCTCGTCCAGGCCGGTGAAGCGCCCCGCCTTGTCGAAGTCGACGGCGAGCGCGACCAGCCGCCGCAGCCACGCCGTCACCCGCTCCGGGTCGGCCTGCGGCACCTCGCCCTCGTAGCCCGCGACGCCGACGAGCCGCAGCGTCCGCGTGCCCGCCACGGCGTCCGCGACCGCGGCGCACTCCGCCTCCGTACGCACACCGGTACGGGCGCCCTCGCCGGCGGCGAGCTCGACGACGACGTCCACGCGGCGGGAGGCGCCGCGCAGCGCCGCGTCCATCAGCTCCACCCCGCGCACCGAGTCGACGTAGCAGACGAAGCGGAAGTCCGGGTCGGCGTCCAGCTCGGCGGCGGTCCAGCGCAGGGCCGCCGGGTCGACCAGCTCGTTCGCGAGGAACACGCGCCGGATCCCGAACGCCCGCGCCACCCGCACCTGGTGCGGCACCGCCAGCGTGATGCCCCACGCCCCGTGCTCGATCTGCCAGTGGAACAGCTGCGGCGCCATGGAGGTCTTGCCGTGCGGCGCGAAGGCCAGGCCGTGCCGGTCCGCGTAGACCTCCATGAGCTTCAGGTTGTGTTCCAGGCGCTCGGCGGACAGGGCGAGCACGGGCGTGGCGAAGCCGCCGGTGAAGAGGTTCCGGCGCTGGGCGGCCAGCTCGCCGACCGTCAGCCCGTCGGCGTCCGGCGGGAGGCCCTTGAAGCGGTGGTCGACGCGCTCGTCGGCGAGCCGGGCGAGGGACTCGGCGGCGGAGTCAGCTGTCATGAAGCCTCCCTGATCAGCGACGTTGCATAAATCGCAACATCCATTGCGTATATCGCTCTCCGCTGTCTAGCATTTCGGCCACCCCCGGTCAATGAAACCGCCACCGGCCGACCCGACGAGGAGCTACGAGCATCGTGACCCCCACCGGACCCTGCGACGCCCCCGACGTCGTGGATGTCGTCGCGTTCGGCGAGTCCATGGTCACGTTCCTGCCCTCCCGGCCGGGCCGGCTCGCCGACGTCCCCACCTTCGACCGGGGGATCGGCGGCGCGGAGTCCAACGTGGCGTGCGGCCTGGCCGCCGCCGGGCATTCCGTACGGTGGGTCAGCCGGGTCGGCGACGACGCCTTCGGCGACCACCTCGTCGAGGCGATCGGCGGGTACGGGGTGGACGTGGCACACGTCCGGCGCGACCCCGACCGCCCCACCGGCATCTACTTCCGCACCGCCGGCGACCGCGCCACCGACGCCCACGAGGTGGCCTACTACCGGGCCGGGTCGGCGGCCTCGGCGATGTCCGCGGACACGGTGGACGTGGCGGCGGTCCGTGCCGGGCGGGTGCTGCACCTGTCGGGGATCACGGCCGCGCTGTCCGCGAGCTGCCTGGACCTGATGCGCGAGCTGACCGCACGCCGGCCCGGCCGCCCGCTTGTCTCCTTCGACGTCAACCACCGGCCCGGCCTGTGGCGTGACGCGGACGCCCCCCTCGTCCTTCGGGACCTCGCCCGGGGCGCCGACCTCGTGTTCGTCGGCCAGGACGAGGCCTGGGGCCTGCACAGCGCCGAGGCCGTCCGAGCCGCCCTCCCCGAACCCGAGGTGCTGGTCGTCAAGCAGGGCGCGGCGGGCGCCACCGTCTTCGAGAGGCAGGACGTCACCCACGTGCCCGCCCCGCGCGTCGACGTCGTCGCCGCCGTCGGCGCGGGCGACGCCTTCGCCGCCGGTTTCCTCTCCGCCACGCTGCGCGGACTGCCCGTACGGGACCGGCTGCGGCACGGGCACCTGATGGCCGCCGCCGCGCTCACCGTGCCCGGCGACCTCGCCCCGCCGCCCGCGCGCGAGCACGCCGACCGGCTCGCTGCCCTGGACGACGCGGCATGGGGGAGACTGCGACTCGGCCCGGGCTGGACCGAGGACCCCCAGCGGGCCGACGAGGAGGTACGTACGCCATGAGCCAGACCGTCGACCGCGCGCTCAGCATCCTGCCGCTGCTCGCCGAGGGCCCCGCCGACCTGGGGCAGGTCGCCGATCGCCTCGGCGTCCACAAGTCCACGGCGCTGCGCCTGCTGCGCACCCTGCACGAGCACGGCTTCGTCTACCGCCAGTCCGACCAGCGCTACCGCCTCGGCGCCCGGCTCTTCGCGCTCGCCCAGGAGGCGATGGAGAACCTCGACGTCCGCGAGATCGCCCATCCCCACCTGGTCCGCCTCAACGAGAGCTGCGGCCACACCGTGCACCTCGCCGTGTACGAGGAGAACGAGGTCCTCTACATCGACAAGGTCGAGAGCCGCTACCCCGTGCGGATGTACTCCCGGATCGGCAAGCCCGTCGCCATCACCGTCGCCGCCGTCGCCAAGCTACTCCTCGCCGACCTGCCCGAGCACGAACGGCGAGCGGTCGCGGAGAAGCTCGACTACCCCGCCTACACGGCCCGTTCGACACCCAACGCCCCCGCGTTCCTGCGCGAGCTGGAGAAGGTGCGCGAACAGGGCTGGGCCACCGACCTCGGCGGCCACGAGGAGTCCATCAACTGCGTCGCCGCACCCATCCGTGGCGCCGACGGCCGGGTCGTCGCCGCGATGTCGGTCTCCGCGCCGAACGTCGTCGTCACCGCCGACGAACTCCTCACCCTCCTGCCGCTGGTGCGCCGCACGGCGGACGCCATCAGCGGGGAGTACTCCGGCAGAACACCAGTGAAGGGCACCGTATGACGGACAAGACCGCACTCACCCCGAAGACCCACACCACCCCGCCGGCGAAGTTCTCGCACGGTGTACGCAAGGGCAACATCCTCCAGGTCGCCGGCCAGGTCGGCTTCCTGCCCGCCGAGGAGGGCAAGCCGCCCACGCCCGCCGGACCCACCCTGCGCGAGCAGACCCTCCAGACCCTGGCCAACGTCAAGGCCATCCTCGAGGAGGGCGGCGCCGGCTGGGACGACGTGATGATGATCCGCGTCTACCTGACGGACGTGGCCCACTTCGCCGAGTTCAACGAGATCTACGACGCGTACTTCGAGGCGCAGGGCCTGACCCAGCCGCCCGCCGCGCGCACCACGGTCTACGTCGGCCTCCCCGCGGGGCTTCTCATCGAGATCGACGCGCTCGCCGTCCTCGGCTGACGCCCCCCCTGAAAACCCCCTGACTCCCGCACGCCCGTGAGGTGCGGCGCCCCCGATGCGCCGCGCCGCGCTCCCCCCTACCCAGAAGCTGTATGCATTTACGTAGAGGACCCCCGAAATGTCCCATCCGCTCGCCGCGTCCGCCCCTGCCGAGACCCCACCCCACACCGGAGGACTGCTCCTCCTCGTGGACGGCACCGCCGGACTCCTGCTCACCGCCGCGCTCGGCATCGCGCTGCTGCTGTTCCTCATCATCAAGATGAGACTGCAGCCGTTCGTCGCCCTGCTCGCGGTCTCCATAGCCGTCGGCCTCGCGGCCGGCCTCTCGGTCACCGAACTCTTCGGCACGGTCCAGAAGTCGGACGCCGTCTCCACCATCGAGTCCGGCATGGGCGGCATCCTCGGCCATGTCGCCATCATCATCGGCCTCGGCACCATGCTCGGCGCGATCCTCGAAGTCAGTGGCGGCGCGGAGGTGCTGGCCCGTCGCCTGCTCGGCATGTTCGGCGAGCGGCGCGCCCCGCTCGCCATGGGCCTGACCGGCCTGATCTTCGGTATCCCGGTCTTCTTCGACGTCGGCATCTTCGTCCTGGCCCCGATCGTCTACGCCGCCGCCAAGCGATCCGGCAAGTCGATCCTGCTCTACTGCCTGCCGCTGCTGGCGGGCCTGTCCGTCACCCACGCCTTCCTGCCGCCGCACCCCGGCCCGGTCGCCGCCGCCGGTCTCCTCGACGTCGACCTCGGCTGGGTCATCCTCATGGGCGTCGTCTGCGGGCTGCCGGCCGTGGTGGCCGCGTGGGCGTACTCGGCGTGGATCGGCCGCCGCATCTTCGTCGCCGTGCCGCAGGACATGGTCGAGGCGGCGGAGGAGGCCAAGCAGGCCGTCGTCGACGAACAGCGGGCCGCCGGGGTGGCGCCGCGCGAGGAGCCGGTCGCCCTCGGCACGGTCCTCGGCATCATCGGCACGCCCCTGGCCCTCATCCTCGCCGCGACGTTCTCCTCGATCGCCCTGGACCCCTCCACCCTCCGCTCGGTGATCGAGTTCTTCGGCAACCCCTTCGTGGCCCTCACCATCGCCCTGTTCCTCGCGTACTACCTGCTCGGCATCCGGCGCGGCTGGTCCCGCAAGTCCCTGGAGACGGTGTCCACGGCGTCCCTGAAGCCGGTCGGCAACATCCTGCTGGTGGTCGGCGCGGGCGGCATCTTCGGCGCGGTCCTCAAGGCCAGCGGCGTCGCCCAGGCCCTCTCGGACACCTTCAACGACGTGGGCCTCCCGGTGATCGTCCTCGCCTACCTGATCTCCGTGGTCCTGCGGGTCGCCCAGGGCTCGGCGACGGTGGCGATCGTGACGACGGCGGGCATCGTCGCGCCCCTCCTCGCCGAGGGCGACCACTCCCAGGCCTTCGTCGCCCTGGTCATCATGGCCATCTCGGCGGGCTCCATCTTCGCCTCGCACGTCAACGACGGCGGCTTCTGGATGGTCGCCAAGTACTTCGGCATCAGCGAGCGGGACACGCTCAAGACATGGACGGTGCTGGAGAGCGTGCTGTCGGTGGCGGGGTTCGTGGTGGCGGCGGTGCTCAGCCTGTTCGTGTAGGCGTCGTCGTACGGACGTCATCGTGTAGGCGTCAGGTAACGATGCAGGGGCTGGCTGTGTGCCGCACAGGTTTGTCGACCATACTGCTGGGCTGTGGAGCAGCGCATAGGTTCGAGCAGCCAGCCCCTGGAGGGCGCCGGATTCGACCCGGCCTTCATCCCCGGGCTCCCGTCACCCGCGTCCGGACGGACGGAGGACGACGGGCCGGAGAAGGAGCCCGAGGTCGCCGAGGCCGAGGAGGCCGCCCCAGAGCCGGAGGGGACGGCGGAGGCGCCCCCCTCCGAGCCGGAGGAGGACACCCCGGCCGACGGCCCCGTCTTCGAGGCGTCCGACCGCCGCGCGCGGATGGTCGCCGACCACCGAGGCGTACGACTGTCCCTGGACGACCAGGAGTGCGAGTTCCGCTGGGACGAGATCGGGGCGGTCGAGACCGAGACCGCCCGCTTCGGCAAGCGCTACACCGTCACCGTCCACACTCCTGACCGGCGCTGGTACCCGATCGAGATCGAGGCGCCGGCCAGAAGTCATTTCGCGCGGTGGGACAGCGAGTTGGACGCGGTACTGGACGCCTACTTCGAGGAAGACGCCGACTAGCCGCAGTACTGGCTCTCCTTCCCGATCGACCGGTACATACAGTCCGCGTTCTCCAGCAACTGCAACACCGCGTCCCGGTTACGGGAGGTCTCCCGCTCGATCACCTCGTCGGGCGGGTAGAACCCGCCGCCGCCGGACCTCGGGTACATCTCGAAGGTGTACCCGAAGATCTTGTGGGCGCCCCAGAGGTAGTCGTCGATCGACCCGTCCGTGATGTACAGGTCGCTGGACTGCTCGGCCGTGTAGCCGTTGCTCGCGGCCATCTTCTGCCCGATCGCCTTGAACGCCGCGTGGTCGTCCGCGGTCATCCCGGTCGTCGTGTCGGAGTACGTGTAGCCGAACGGCCACAGCACCAGTTCGCTGTACGTGTGGAAGTCGATGGCGGCCCTGATCTGCTGCTTGCCGCCGACGACCCGGCTGCGCACGAAGTCGGCGACGACCTTCACCTCGGGCGCGGACTCCGCCGCCGTGCCCCGGTAGGTGTCGGAGGACGCCGATCCCGAGGAACCGCCGCAGCAGCCCCAGCGGTAGTTCCAGTTGCGGTTCAGATCCGTACCGACGTACGACGAACCGGAGTTGGGCTGCCGGTTCTTGCGCCATGACCGGTACGACCCGGTGGCGATGTCGTACTCGCCGCCGTCCGGGTTGATGTCCGGCACGATCCAGATCTCACGGTTGTTCACCATGCCGGTGACGCGCGAGTCGGAGCCGTAGTCGGAGGTCAGCTCGCGCATCAGGTAGAGCGCCATCTCGACGGTGAGGTGCTCGCGGGCGTGCTGGTGGTGCGTGAACAGCACCTCGGGCTCGGACTCGTCGCTGCCCACGTTGTCGCTGATCTTGACGGCGACGATGTCCCGGCCCTGGTACGACTTGCCGATCACACGCCGGCTGGCGATCGACGGGTTGGCCGAGACGATGGAGTTGATCTCGCTCGTCATTTCCGCGTAGTTGTGGTACTTCGAGTCGGCCGACGGGAAGTCGAAGAGCCGGACGTCGTCCTCGCCGGCGGACCGGTCGGGCACGGCCCCGAGCGGGGTGACCTCGTAGCCCAGCGCGCGCAGCTTCCTGATCTGGTCCGCTCGGCCGGAGACGACGACCCCGTGGCCGTGCACCTCGTCGACGGTCACGCCCGTGCGCTGCAGTGCTGTGCGGTCCTTGGCGGTCGAGTGCAGATGGACCTCGTACTGCCGGACGTCGTCCGCCGACGCGGCCGCCCTGGGCGCGCCGTCGGCGGTGGCGTAGGTCGTCGAGTAGAGGGGCGCCGCGAGGGCGAGGGCGAGCAGTGAGGCCAGGGCGGCGGTGCGTCTGCCGGCGCGGGCACCGGAGCCTCGGATGCGAAGTCGCATGAAATCTCCTTGTGGGAGGTGGGGTTGTTCCGTGCGACGTACGACGTGCGTGGTGCGGGTGGCGCATATCGTCTGCTCCATGGCATGAGCAGGTCAAGACTGAAAGTGGTCGGGCAGTGTACGCGTGCGGTGCTGCGGTCGAGGAGCTCACGGCGAAGTACACCCACGGGTGTGACCCGCGCGTGCATATGTGTACGCACAGGGACAGAGTGTGAGTCCGCACAAGGGGAGCCGGAGTGTCCGGACCCCCGACCACACCCCAGAGGACTGGCTGATCATGGGCGGATCAGCGCCACGACGGGACGACCAACTGCCGGTCGAGACGACCAGCTTCGTCGACCGGCGCGGCGAACTGACCGAGGGCCGCGAACTGCTGGCCCGCGCACGTCTGGTGACGCTGACCGGACCGGGCGGCGTCGGCAAGACCCGGCTCGCCGGGCGCATCGCGGCCCGTGTGCAGCGGGCGTTCCCGGACGGCGTGCGCTTCGTGCATCTCTCCGGGCTGCACGACCCGGCGCTCGTCCCCCTCGCCGCCGCCGACGCGCTGGGGCTGCGCGACCACTCCGCCCAGCCGCCGCTGGACGCCCTCGTGGAGCAGCTGCGGGACCGGCGGCTGCTCCTCGTCGTCGACAACTGCGAGCACCTGGCGGGTGCCTGCGCGCGGCTGGCCGCGGCCCTGCTGCACGGCACCGAGGGAGTCCGTGTCCTCGCCACCAGCCGGCACCGGCTGGGCCTCACGGAGGAGCACCTGCTGGAGGTACGGCCGCTGCCGGTACCCGACCCGGACGGCGACCCGTCCGCCGCCGAGGGCTATCCGGCCCTGACGCTCTTCGCCGACCGGGCCGCCGCGGTCGCCCCCGGCTTCCGTCTCACGCCCGGCAACCTCGCCTCAGTCGCCCGCCTGTGCCGCCGCCTGGACGGTCTGCCCCTCGCCATCGAACTCGCCGCGGTCCGCATGCGCGTTCTCGACGTGGACCAGCTCCTGGACCGCCTCGACGACCGCTACCGCTTCCTCACCACTGGCAGCCCCGCGGCCCTGCCCCGTCACCAGACCCTGCGGGCGGCGGTCGCCTGGAGCCATGACCTGTGCACCGGGCCCGAGCGGCTGGTGTGGGCCCGGTTGTCGGTCCTGGCGGGCAGCTTCGACCTGGAGACGGCGGAGGCGGTGTGCGCGGACGACGCCGGGCAGGCGGCCACCGGGCGGGGAACCGGCCTGGCCCCGGCGGGGGGCCTCCCGCCGGGGCGGGCCCCGGAACTCCGCGGCGGGGCGACGCGGGCGGTGACGCCCGGCCCACCGCCGGGGCGGGCCCCGGAACTCTTCGGCGGGGCGACGGGGGCGGTGACGCCTGGCCCACGACCCCGGCCCGCGCAGGCACTCACGCACACCGCGACGCCGCTCCCACCCGACGGCGGTACGGAACAGACACACCCGGGCGATGAACTCGCCCCCCTGCCCGCGCCCCGCTCCGAGCCCCCGCGCACCCCCCGGGAGACCAGCCCTACCAGCGCCCCGCCGCCCCAGCCGGTGCCCGGTCCCGGCGCCCTGGCCATGCCCCTGCCGGTGTCCGATCCGGAAGGCGGGGTGGGGCCCTTGCCGGTGTCCGATCCGGGAGGCGGGGGCGGGCCCTTGCCGGTGTCCGGTCGGGGCGACCTGGCGGGGCCCTCGCCGGTACCCGACTCCGGCGCTCCCAACCCGCGTGTGCCGCTGTCCGACGCGGATGATCTGCTCTCGCCCTCGGCGGTGGCGGATCCGGATGCCTTCGACCCGCTTGTGTCGGTGTCCGACGCGGGTGATCTGCTCTCGCCCTCGCCGGCGCCCGACCCGGGGGCCCTGAGCCCGCTTGTGCCGGTGCCCGACGCGGGTGCCCGGGTCTCGCCCTCGTCAGTGCCGGATCACTCGCCCTCGCCGGCGCCCGACCCGGGGGCCCTGAGCCCGCCCCTGCCCGTACCCGGCCCCGGCGGCGCCCGGGCCCCGCGCCCGACCGCCAGTAAGGCCGGGCCCGTTCCGGCTTTCCGTGCCGAGGGTGCCTCGAAGGCCGGGCCCGTTCCGGCTTTCCGTGCCGAGGGTGCCTCGAAGGCCGGGCCTGTTCCGGCTCTCCGTGCCGAAGGTGCCCCGAACACTCGGCCCGTTCCGGCTCTCCGTGCCGAGGGTGCCTCGTACCCCCTGCGCGTTCCGGGCCTCCGTGCCGACGACGTTCTCGACGCCGTCGCCGGGCTGGTGGACAAGTCCGTGCTGTGCCGGGAGCCGGGCCCCGGCGGCGTGCGCTACCGGCTGCTCGACACGTTGCGGGAGTACGGGCTCGAGCAGGTACGGCGGACCGCGGGGGAGGAGGACGCCGCCCGGCGGCGGCAGCGGGACTGGATGCTGCGGCGCGTCGAGGAGTGCGAGCGCGGCTGGTTCGGGCCCGGACAGCCGGAGGTCGTCGCCCGGCTGCGCGCCGACCGCGACAACCTGCGCGCCGCCCTCGACTTCAGCCTCTCCACCCCCGGCGAGGAACTCACCGGGCTGCGGCTCGCCGGCACGCTCTGGTTCTACTGGCACGCCTGCGGCGCACCGCGCGAGGGCCTGTACTGGCTCGACCGGGCCCTGGCCGCCAGCCCCGAACCGACCCGGGAACGGGCCCGCGGCCTCTGGGTCGCCGGGCTGCTGGCCGCCCTCACCCAGGACCTTCCCCGCGGCCGCCGCGACGCCGGGGACGCCCTCGCCCTCGCCCGGACGCTGGGCGAAGCCGCCGAGGCCGCCCACGCCGAGCACGTCATCGGCATCCTGAAGCTGTTCGGCGACGACCTGCCGGGCGCGCTGGAACACTTCGAGACCACCGTCGCCCGCGGCCCCGTGCCCGGCCAGCACCTGAGCCTCCTAGGCCTCGACCAGGTCGAACTCGCCTGCGCGCTGGGTCTCCTGGGCGAGGCCGACCGGGCCGTCGCGGTGTGCGAGGGAGCGCTGCGGCTGTGCGAGCGGCACGACGAGCAGTGGGTACGGTCGTACGTGCTGCACATGCTCGCCCTCGCGCACACCGTGCGCCGCGACTGGCCCCGGGCCGAGCGGCACGCCCGTGAGGCCCTGCGCCTGATGCTCACCGTCCACGACGTCATCGGTATCGCCCTCACCCTCGACCTGCTCGCGTCCATCGCCGCAGCACGCGGCACCCACCGGGACGCGGCTGTGCTGCTCGGCGGTGCCGACCGCGTCTGGGCCGACATCGACGCCGCCCGCTGGGGCGCCCGCACCCTGAACTCCGTACGCCGGGACAGCGAGGAGCGAGCCTCGCGGGCCCTGGGACAGGACGAGTTCGAACGGGCCCACCGGCGAGGCGGCGCCCTCGACCTCGCGGAACTCGTCGGCCACGCCCTGCGGGAACCGGCCCGCACCCGCTCCGAAGAGTCCCCGGTCGCCTACGAGGACACCACGGTCCGTCTCACCCGCCGCGAGACCGAGGTCGCCCGGCTCGTGGCCGAAGGGCTCGCCAACCAGCAGATCGCCGACCGTCTGGTGATCGCCCGCCGGACCGCCGAAGGCCACGTGGAGCGCATCCTCAGCAAGCTCGGCTTCAGCAACCGCAGCCAGATCGCCGCCTGGGTGACAGCACAGCGCTGACCCCGCCCCGCGCAGACCTGGCGAACCCGCCCACACCCCGAGGGGACCACATGACCACCCGAGAGCCCGCGGAGCCCGCCGCGTTCGACCACCGTATGGCCGTCTTCGGCTCCGACGACGACTTCGTGGCCGCCGCCCTGCCCTTCCTCGGCGAAGCCCTCGCCGCCCCTGGCGAACCGCCGCCCGTCGCCATCGCCGACCCCCGCAACCTGGACCTCCTGCGGGACGCCCTCGGCCGTGACGCGAAGGACGTCGTCTGCGTCCCGCACACCGACTGGTACACCGGCTCCGCCGCCAACGCCGTCGCCCGGGCCGCCGCCCACCTCACCGGCCACGCGGGCCCCGGCGGCCGGATCCACCTCCTCATGGAGCCCGTCTGGAGCGGCCGCGCCGGCCGCTCCGCACGCGAGACCACCGAGTGGATCCGTTACGAGGCCCTCGCCAACCTCATCTTCGCGCCCATGGCCACGACCGTCCTGTGCGCCTACGACATCCGCACCGCGGGCCCCGCCGTCATCGCCGCGGCCCGCCGCGCCCACCCCCACACGGGCGTGTACGAGGACCCGCTGCGGCTCACCGCGGAACTCGACGCCGTGCCCCTGCCCCTGCCCCCGGCAGGCGCGCGGCCCCTCGCCGAGCCGCACGCCACCGCGGTGCGGACCTGGGCGGAGACCCGGGGGCTTCCCGCCGCCGACGCCGAGTTGTTCGCCACGGCCGTCGCGGAAACGGCGGCGGCCCTCGCGCCCCTCGACGGCACCGCTCTGCTGTGGGGCGAGGCGCCCGCCTGCGTGTGCGAACTGCGCTCGGCCCGCCGTGTCGGCGACCCGCTCGCCGGTTTCGTCCCGCCCCCGGCCACCGGCCAGGAGCCCCTGCCGGGCCTGTGGTACGCGCGCCAGGTCTGCGCGTACGTCGACATCCGCGACGACGCCGAGGGAGCCACGGTCCGCCTCCAGTATGCTTAACGGCCGCCGTACGCGCGGCCCCCACCTGCACGAGCGGGTAGCGGATCAGGTAGTCCTCCCCCTGCGCCGGATCGCCGCCCGGGGACACCCTGGACCCATGCTGCGACTCTCCGGGCGACACCTCCCGGACCCCGACGCCCACTCCGGGCCGTTCCCGCAACCGCCCCTGGGAGCGGGCCACCTGAGTGTCGAGTACGGCCACAGTCCCGGCGCCGTCCGCGAGGCGCGTGCGGACGTGCGCAGGCGATTGGAGGACTGGGGGCTCGCCGAGCACGGTGAGGTGGCGGACGTGGCCGAACTGCTCGTCGGTGAACTGGCCACCAACGCGCTGGTGCACGCCAGGAGCCGCTTCCGCCTCACCCTCTTCGCCGCACACGGCGTACTGCGCTGCGAGGTCACCGACAGCGAGCCCCGGGCGCCCCGGGTGCTGGACGCGGGCACGCGGGAGAACGGCCGAGGCATGCTCCTGGTGGACGCGCTCGCCCAGCGCTGGGGCTGCCACCGGGAAGGGCCGGGCAAGACCGTGTGGTTCGAGCTCGGCACGTGCGGGTCGGACGGCTGTGGCCGGCGCCGGCCGTCCGGGGGTTCCCCGTAGGGAGGTTCGCCGTAGGGAGGTTCGTCGTACGGGGATCGTCGTAGGGGTGATTCCGGCCGCGCCCTCTTGTCGGCCAGGGCCCCTTGCGGTTTCTTGATCTGCATGGCGGACACCACGGGAAACACCACGGATCACGGCGCGCCGGGACGGGTTCAGCCCCGTAAGGCGAGCTGGAAGTACATCGGGCCCGGCATCGTCGTCGCCGCGACCGGCGTCGGCGCCGGCGACCTGGTCGCCACCCTGATCGCCGGCAGCAACTTCGGATACACCCTCCTGTGGGCGGCGATCATCGGCTGCCTGGTGAAGATCTCACTCGCCGAGGCGGCGGGCCGCTGGCATCTGTCCACCGGCCGCACCCTGTTCGACGGCTGGGCGAGCCTCGGCCGCTGGACCACGTGGTTCTTCGCCGTGTACGTCGTGGTCTGGGGGTTCGTCTACGGCGCGGCGGCGATGTCGTCCAGCGCGCTGCCGCTCCAGGCGCTGTTCCCGGACGTGATGGACCTGAAGTGGTGGGGCATCGCCTGCGGCCTGGTCGGACTGGTCTTCGTCTGGTTCAACAAGTACGCGGTGTTCGAGAAGGTCATGACGGTCCTGGTGGGCGTCATGTTCGTGGTGACGGTGTACCTGGCGATCCGGGTCACCCCGAACCTCGCGGACGCCTTCGCAGGGCTGCTGCCGGTGCTGCCCGACGAGAAGGACTCGATCCTCAACACGCTCGGCCTGATCGGCGGCGTGGGCGGCACCATCACGCTCGCCGCCTACGGCTACTGGGTCAACGCCAAGGGCTGGACCGACACCGGCTGGATGAAGGTCATGCGCCTCGACAACCGCGTCGCCTACGCCACCACCGGCATCTTCGTCATCGCCATGCTCTTCGTCGGCGCGGAGCTCCTGCACTCGGCGAACGTCGCGATCGCGAGCGGCGACAAGGGTCTGGTCCAGCTGGGCGACATCCTGGAGGCGGAGTACGGCGCGGCCACGGCGAAGTTCTTCCTGATCGGCTTCTTCGCCACGTCCTTCACCTCACTGATCGGCGTCTGGCACGGCGTGAGCCTGATGTTCGCCGACTTCGTCGCCCGGCTGTCCGGCAAGGGGCAGGCCAAGGGCGAGGAGGTCGCCTCGGGGACGCGCGAGCGCTCCTGGCCCTTCCGCGCCTACCTGCTGTGGCTGACCTTCCCGCCCATGGTCCTCCTCTTCCAGGGCCAGCCGTTCCGCCTGGTCATCATCTACGGAGTCCTCGGCGCGGCCTTCATGCCGTTCCTGGCCGGCACCCTGATCTGGCTCCTGAACTCCTCCCGCACACCGCGGGAATGGCGCAACGGGCCGGTCAGCAACGCGATGCTGGCCATCGCGGGGCTGCTGTTCCTGGTCCTGTGCGTGAAGCAGATCTGGGACCAGCCGTGGGGGGAGTTCTTCTAGGGACCCGGCGCGAGGGGAGAATGCCACAGCACCCGAGCCGACGCGCACGAGGACCGAGACCGAGGACCTGACGGATGACCCAGCAGCCCCCACCACCCGGCCCGGGCTTCGGCCCGCCCCCACCGCAGTACGCGCCCGCACCACCCCCGTATGCACCCGCGGCACCCCCGTATGCGCCCGCACCACCCCCGTATGCGCCCGCACCACCCCCGTACGCGGCCGCACCACCCCCGTACGGTCAAGTCCCGCCCCAGCCGGTGCCGGCCGGCCCGGACTTCCTCGCCGTCGACAAACGCAACGCGGTCGTCGTCGACGCGTCCGGCGTCGCCTTCGAGCTGTCCGGTCATTCGCTCGAGTTCCGCTGGCCCGAGATCCGTAGCGTTCACTACCAGGCGAGCCCCAACGGCAAGGCGCTGATGGTCGCCGTGATCCACATGGACGGCAGGTTCTTCGAGTGCGTGGTGGAGGCCAAGCCCAGGTCGCGCCTCCAGGAGTGGTTCCCGCAGCTGGCCCAGGTGCTCGGCCACTACCGTCCGATGGGCTGAGCGCCGAGGACGCCTGCGGCAGCGCGTGGACGGGGCGCACCACGGCATTCCAGCCAGGGGGGCGTCTTGTCCGGCAGTCTTGCCTGTACATAGCAGCATGTGATGCTGAATTTGTCCCTATGGCCGCCTGGCAGGGGCCAAGAAAGGTCTTCTAGGCATGTTGGGGCTGGATAAAGTCCTGAGGTAGCTTCGAGGACTGTCCGCTGCCATGGCCACAGGGTCTGGGGGCGGCCGGAGTGAAACGGGGGGCTTGTCGTGCCGACTGCTGTCGCTGTCACCAGTCCTGACCTGGTGCTGCCACCAGATGATCAACAGACTCCGCCCGCGATTTCGCTTCCGTCACCCGCAACCCAGTCGCTGGAAGCCGCGCTCACCGACATGCAGTTGCTCGTCGATCGGCACGGGTACGTGATTGTGGTCTACTCGTCGGCTGCTCCCGCCGCGGTTGTGCGGCGCCTGCACACCGTGCGGTCAATTCTGGAGAGCGATCGCATCGCTCTGCTCAGGTCAGACCTCCCACCGCTCGGGTTAGCCGCCTTGGTTCGCCAGTTGCGGCAGCTGTCGGTCTGCGACCTTTCCGCCGGAGTGGTGGCCTCCGCAGCGCGGCTGCTCACCCATTACATCTACGCGGGCGCCCTGCTCAACTCCGTGGCCAAGCTCGACCGGGTGCCCGTCAGTCTGAAGTCGCACGCGAAGTCGTGGGTTCCGGGCAGCCAGTTCGGCGTGATGGCCCACCCCTCACCGCAGCTGGTGAGGATCGGTCCCGACACTGTCCTCACCGGACCGGAATTCGGCACTTGGTTGCTGGTCGCCCAGGGGCAGCTGCAGTCCGACTGGGTCAAAGCCACCCTCGCCCACTCCTGGCAGGTCCAGGGCTTGCGCGAGGTCTCGCTGCCTGCCGAGTCCGCGCGCTGGTGGGGCACATCCAAACTGATCGAGTTCGCCGCCTACTTGCCGGACATCTCAGTCCTGTATCAACTGGTGACTTCCGTACGACGTGAGTCCTGTCACTGGTGCGGTCTCGAACGCATCGGAGACAGATGCGTGTTCTGTTCCGCGACTCCGCCCGTCTACGAGAACCAAACCTCCGCCGGGGGTGTCCTGGACCAAGAGACACTCGCGCCTTGAGTGGTCATCGGCTGCCACAGCGCGAAGCGCGAAGGGGCGGCTTGCCGGAGTTCGTCTCAGTGTCACCCGCTCACTCGAAGCAATTCCGCTCGACACCAGCACCACGTCCGCTCAGCCATCGTCCCCCAATGAGGTTGCACGGCTCATGAATTCCCGCCAGCGCCGCGGAGTCATACTCCTGCTTCTGTCGGTCCTCTGCGCCTTCGGCGCGTTCGCCGGAGTGCTCTCGGTGATCAGCGACGCGAAGTCGAAAGTCGGTCCCGAGGTCACTGCCTATCAGGTCAAGAGCGATATCGCGCCCTACACGGATCTGCGCAGCGGTCAGTTCGAAAAGATCTCGATGCCGAAGCGCTGGCTGTCGGAGAACGCCGTGACCGATCTCTCCGAGATCAACGGCAAGATCGCCGTGACGCAACTGCGCCAGGGCTCGCTGCTGCAGAGCGACATGATCGTCAAGCGTCCTGAGCTGGAGCCCGGCCAGCAGGAGATCGCCATCATGATCGACGCCGAGACCGGCGTCGCGGGCAAGATCACCCCGGGTGCCACGGTCAACGTGTTCGCCACCTTCGCAGGCGATCAACAGGGCGACTCCGCCGAGTCGCGGATCATCGTCTCCAACGCCAAGGTCATCGACGTGGGCCGGCTGACCGCCCTTGAGCCGAGCGAGGAGAACAGGCGGACGGCGACGCAGGCCGTGCCGATCACCTTCGCGCTCGACACCATGGACGCCCAGCGCGTCGCCTATGCGGAGTCCTTCGCTCAGCATGTCCGGCTTGCCCTTGTGGCACCCGGCAGCGACACCACCATCCGTCCCAGCGAGCGAACCTACGAACTCGCCAAGGACAAGTGAGGTTCTGGATCACATGCCCACGAGGATCCTCCCGGCGGTCGGTGATGCCGACGCCGCCCGGTCCGTCACGACCCTCCTCAGCCAGCTCCCCGACGCGGATCCTGCGATTCCGGTCAGTGATTCCACCCAGCTGATCGACGCGCTCGGCCGACTGGCCGGAGAGTCGATCGATGAGCTGCCCGAGGTCGTGCTCGTGCATGAGCGGATCGGTCCGGTGCCGGCGCTGGAACTGATCCGCGAAGTCGCGCTGCGCTTCCCCGCCGTCGGAGTCGTCCTCATCACGACGGACGCGAGCCCAGGCCTGTTCTCGGCCGCCATGGATTCGGGGGCGCGCGGCCTGGTGGCGTTGCCGCTGAGCTACGAGGAGCTGGCGAGCCGGGTGCAGAGCGCCGCGGCCTGGGCGGCCGGCGTGCGTCGCCACCTCGGTAACGGCGGGGACGTCTTCAGCGGCCCCGGTGGGACGCTCGTGACCGTCAGCGGGGCCAAGGGCGGTGTCGGGACGACCTTCGCCTCGATCCAGCTCGCGCTCGCCGCACAGGCGTCGGGCCGGAAAGCGGCGCTCGTCGACCTGGACCTGCAGACCGGGGACGTCGCGTCATACCTGGATGTGCAGTTCCGCCGTTCCGTCGTCGACCTGACGGGCATCACCGACCTGTCGCCGCGGGTGCTCGCCGACGCGGTGTTCACCCACGAAACAGGGGTGTCGTTGCTGCTCGCGCCAGGGGACGGCGAGCGCGGAGAAGAGGTCACGGACCGGTCCGTGCGTCAGATCGTCAGCGCGATGCGGTCACGCTACGAAGTCGTGATCGTCGACTGCGGAGCCCAGATGACAGGAGCGAACGCCGCCGCCGTCGAGATGGCGGACACCGCGCTGTTGGTCACCACCCCGGATGTGGTGGCCGTGCGGGCCGCCAAGCGGATGGTGCGGCTGTGGGACCGCCTGCAGGTGCGCAAGGCCGAGGAAACGGTGACACTCGTCAACCGCCACTCCCGTAACACGGAGATCCAGCCGCCGCTGATTCAGAAGATCACGGGCACCCGGGTCGCCGGCATCACCGTGCCCGCGGGGTTCAGGGAGCTGCAGGCGGTTGTCGACGCGGGGCGTGTGCAGGACCTGGACAGTAAGAGCGCCGTGAAGCAGGCCTTGTGGGGCCTGGCCGGCGAGTTGGGCCTCGTTGCCGCCCCCGAGGGCGCGGGCAAGGGGGGCAGGAGCGGGAAGTTCCGGGGCGAGCGCGGTGCGTTCGGCGCCCGACGCCGATGGGGTGGAGGACAGCCAGAGGGGGACGGCTGACATGGCCGGCCAAAGAACACTCGGACGGACGGGCCTACGGATACGGACACTGGTGTGTCCAGGCACCGGGAACGGCAGGGCAGGCACCCGGCGCGGGACCGCAGCCCGACGCGACGGCCTAGGAACGACCGCGGACCGCGGTCAGGTGACCATCGAGTTCCTGGGCATGACACCGCTGATCATCCTGACGCTGGTGTTGCTCTGGCAGTTCGTCCTGGTCGGCTACACCTGGACCCTCGCCGGAAACGCGGCCGACGAGGCGGTACGACAGGCGGCGGCCGCCCACCCCGATGACCGGCAGAAGGTTTGCGACGAGGCGGGCAAGGACAAGCTGCCGAACGCCTGGGCGGGGGACGCCGAGGTCGGGTGCACCACAGCGAACGGCTATGTCAGGGCACGCGTCGTCCTCGGAGTCCCGGTGCTGTTCCCCGGCAGCATCGCCTTCCCGTTCGAGGTGGAGGGCAATGCTGGTGCGATCGAGGAAGACGACGGGCGGACCCCATGACCGGGGGAGTGACGACTCGGGGGGAGTCGAACGTGACAGTCACGGCAACCGTGCGCAGAGCCGACCGAGGACAGGTCGCTCTGGAGTACCTGGGATTCATCCCGGTCCTGATCCTGGTCGCGATGGCCGCTGTCCAGTTGGGACTCATCGCCTATACCGCCCAGCAGGCCGGCACCGCCGCCCGTACCGCCGCGCGCAGCGCGTCCCTCGACAATCCGGGGTGGCAGCAGGACGGCAAGGCCGCCGTCAGCGACTGGGTCGCCGACGGCACCGACTTCCGGCGGGCGGACGGCGCCGACCAGGTGGAGGTCACCGCGATCGTCGAGATTCCCTCGATCGTCCCCGGCTGGGAATTCGACCCGGCGCGCAGGACCGCCACCATGCCGACGTCGGACTGACCCGCTGCCGTGACGACGGGTTGAGCGAGAACCGAGGAGTACGTATCCATGAGCCTGCGGGCACGCATCAACTCCCCCGAGGAGAACGGCGCCCGGTCGGAGGACGGCCACCTGGTCGCCACGTACCGCGCCAAGCTCCTCGAGGAGATCGACCTCGCGGAGATGTCCTCGCTCGCCGCCGCCGAGCGACGGGCCCGGCTGGAGCGTGTGCTCGGCCACATCATCAGCCGCGAGGGCCCGGTCCTGTCGACCGTCGAGCGATCGCAGCTCATCCGCCGGGTCGTCGACGAGGCGCTCGGTCTCGGCATTCTCGAACCGCTCCTCGAAGACGCCTCCATCACCGAGATCATGGTCAACGGGCCGGACGCGATCTTCGTCGAACGGGCGGGCAGGGTGGAGCAGTTGCCGATGCGCTTCGCCTCGCACGACCAGCTGATGCAGACCATCGAACGCATCGTGTCCACCGTCAACCGCCGGGTGGACGAGTCGAATCCGATGGTCGACGCCCGCCTTCCCTCCGGAGAACGCGTCAACGTCATCATCCCGCCGCTCTCCCTCACCGGCGCCACCCTGACGATCCGCCGCTTCCCGCGATCCTTCTCGCTCCAGGAGATGATCGGCTTCGGCTCGCTCGACGAGCACATGCTGTATCTGCTCTCCGGGCTCGTGCAGGCCAAGTTCAACGTCATCGTGTCGGGCGCCACCGGCACCGGCAAGACGACCCTCCTCAACGCGCTGTCCGGGCTGATCCCCGAGGGCGAACGCATCATCACCATCGAGGACTCCGCCGAACTCCAGCTCCAGCAGTCCCACGTCATCCGTCTGGAATCGCGCCCGCCCAACGTCGAGGGGCGGGGCCAGATCACCATCCGCGACCTGGTCCGCAACTCACTGCGCATGCGCCCCGACCGCATCGTCGTCGGCGAGGTCCGTGGCGGTGAGGCGCTCGACATGCTCCAGGCGATGTCCACCGGCCACGACGGATCGCTCGCCACCGTGCACGCCAACAGCGCCGAGGACGCGCTGATGCGCATGCAGACACTGGCCTCCATGTCCGAGGTGGAGATCCCCTTCGTGGCGCTGCACGACCAGATCAACAGTGCCGTCGACGTCATCGTCCAGCTCACCCGGCACGCGGACGGCGCCCGCAAGATCACCGAGATCGCGGTGCTCGACAGCCACGGCAGCGACCCCTACCGCATCGTCACCGTCGCCCGCTTCGCTGCCCAGCCCCTGGCGGCGGACGGCCGGATCCACGGTGAGTTCACGTACCACCCGCTCCCTCGTCGCGTCGCGGAGCGCCTGTACATGGCCGGCCAGCCCATCCCACAGGCATTCGGAGTCGCCGCCTCCGCCGATCAGCTCGCCACCCGAGAGGCCCGATAGGTACCCCACATGGACATGGACGACCTGATACTCCTGACGACGGGCGTGACGCTGCTGGCGTGCGTCCTGACCGTCCTGGGCATGCACGCCTACGCCTCCGGCAAGGCCCAGCGCGAAGCGCTCGTCGACCGGCTGTCTACCACCGGCCAGATTCCCCTCGGCCGCCGTCGTCGTTTCCGGGGCGTCGACCGCCGCGTCCGCCGTACGAAGTTCGGCAGGAAGCTGGAGCTGAAGCTGGCCGCGACCGGCCTCGACGTGACCCCCGGCGAGTTCTTCGTCTACATGGTCGCGACGGTCGCCGGGCTGTGGGTCATCGGCCAGTCGGTGCTCGCCGCGTTCTTCGGTCCGCTGTGCGGCCTGCTCGGCGTCTACGTCGCGATGCAGTTCCTCAACTGGCAGCGGCAGAAGCGCATCGAGAAGTTCATCAACCAGCTGCCCGAGCTGTCCCGGATCCTCGCCAACGCCACCCAGGCGGGCCTCGCCCTGCGCACCGCCCTCAGCATGGCGGCCGACGAGCTCGAAGCCCCGGCGGGCGAGGAACTCGCCAAGGTCGCCAACCAGCTGGCCGTCGGCCACTCCCTCGACGACGCCCTCGGCGAGCTCGCCGCACGCCTCCCGTCCCGCGAACTGTCGGTGCTGGTCACCACACTGATCCTGTCCAACCGCGCGGGCGGCACCGTCGTCGGCGCCCTGCGCAACCTCACCGAGACGCTGGAGGAGCGCAAGGAGACACGGCGAGAGGTCCGCACCCAGTTGTCGCAGGTCAACATGACCTCGTACGCGGTCCCCGTCATGGGCGTCGGTTCGCTGCTCCTCATGGACAGCGTCAAAGACGGAGCACTCGACCGCATGACCGGCTCCGGTGCCGGCCGGATCAGCGTGATCGTCGCCTTCGTGCTCTACGCGATCGGCTTCGTCCTGATCCGGCGCATGTCCCGGATCGACGTGTAGGCCGAGACCCAGGCCGAAGGAGCAGGACTCAGGAGAAGCACCATGGAAATCCTTCTCGCCCTCGTGGTGGGCCTCGGCGTCTACGGCGCCTTCCACGGCATCCGCATGTACCGGGCCGACGCCAAACTCCCGGGCGATCTGGCCCTCGCCCTGGAGGTCGGCTCGACGCGGACCGGTGCCGTGGACTCGCTCGTCGACCGGCTCGGCATGCGCTACGCCCCCGCAGTGCTGCGGTTGATGGGGCCCAAGCGCGTCAACCAGGTCCGCCGCAAGATCGACCTCGCGGGCAACCCGGGCGGTCTGACCATCGACCGGTACGCGGCCCGCCGAGCGGTGTACGGGGCACTCGGCGGCGTCGGCGGACTGATCATGCTCATGAAGGGCAGCCTGCTGGTCGCCCTCATGCTGTTCGCCTTCGCCGCCTTCTGGACCGAGGTCGGCATCTGGTCGGCCGTCCGCATCCGCAAGGACCAGATCGAGCGGACGCTACCGGACTTCCTCGACGTCCTCGCCGTCGTCGTCAGCGCCGGTCTCGGCTTCCGCCAGGCCCTGGACCGGGTCGCCGACCACTACGAGGGCCCGTGGTCCGACGAGATCCGCATCACCCTGCGCCAGATGGACATGGGCATGAGCCGCCGCCAGGCCTTCACCGAACTGCGCAAGCGCAATGACTCCGAACAGGTCGCCATGTTCGTCACGGCCCTCCAGCAGGGCGAGGAACTCGGCGCCCCCATCGTGGACACGCTCGTCGCCATCGCCAACGACATGCGCCGTACGGACGCGCAGAACGCCCGCCGCAAGGCCGCCCGCGCGGTCCCCAAGGCCACCTTGATGATCACCACCTTCATGGTTCCGGCCACCATGATCCTCTTGGGCGCGGGCCTCCTCCTCGGCTCCGGAACCGACTTCGGCTCGATCACGGGCGGGTGAGGCAGCCATGGCCATACGGATGCCACGGTTGAAGGCGAGGGCTGCGGCCAACGGCGGTGTCACCGAAATCACCACTCCGCCGACAGGCACCTTCCTGCCTCCGCACCTGTCCGAGCAGCTCTCCCCTGAGGCGGGCGCGCAGAGCCCGATGCGGGTCGGCATGACGCGTGGCGAGCCCACGGCAGCCCTGAAGATTCAGGTCAGCGCCCTGCAAGCGATGTGCCGCCAAGTCTTCGGCTTTCGCCTGGCGATGATCGCCTTAGCATCGCCGGCCGCCTTGCTCAACGCGGCGCCAGGCGTCGCCACCCAGCTGGTCGCCGCATCCGTCGTCGTCACCTTCATGGTCTCGTACGCCCTCTTCCGCGACTGGGAACGCTTCGGTCCGCTCCTGCTGAAACACCCGGTCCTGCTGGCCGCGGACACCCTCTTCGGCTCCCTGCTCCTCATCGCGGCGGGCCCGGACAGCACCCTCGCCTACGTCAGCGTCTGCACCCCGCTGCTCGCCGGCCTGGTCTACGGCTGGCGCGGGGCGGCGTTCTTCGTCTGCCTGCAGGCCGCGATCCTCGTCGTCGTCTCCCGCAGCGTGGACACCGACGCGACCTTGGCCGAATCGGCGGTGATGCCCGGCTTCTGCGTGCTCGTCGGCGCCGTCGGCGTGACCCTGAGAGGCCTGGTCCTGCGCTTCGGCGCCGCCACGCAGGCCCTCACCACGGTCCAGGCACGCCTGGCCGTCAACGAGGCGGTGGAGACCGAGCGTTCCCGCCTCGCCCGCGAGATGCACGACTCGGTCGCCAAGACACTGCACGGGCTCGCCCTGGCCGCCGACGGCCTCGCCTCCTCGGCCGACCGTATGGACTCGCACACGGTCAAACACCAGGCAGAACTCGTCGCCCGCTCAGCCCGCCGAGCCGCCTCCGAGTCCCGCGAGCTCCTGACGGACCTGCGCCGCGAGTCGGGCCTGGACGGCGGAGTCGACGTCGCAGCCGAGCTCGCCGCCCGCACCTCGGACATCGGACGCCGGACCGGCCTGCACGCGACCTACTCCCCGATCGGTGATACACCCGTCCCTCACGTCCCCCAGGCGGTCGCTCGTCAGTTGCTGACAATCGCCACCGAGGCCATGGAGAACGCGCACCGCCACGCGCACGCGACGCACGCGAACGTCTCCGCCGGCGTCGTGGGTGACCAGTTGCGGATCAGCGTTTACGACGACGGCCGGGGCCTGCCTCCCGGTACCACTCTCGACAGCCTCAGGCGCGCCGGCCACTTCGGTCTCGTAGGCATGGTCGAACGCGCAGCCGCCGTCGGTGCCCGCATCCGCATCGGGCGGGGGCGGCACGTCACGGGGACCGAGGTGTGCGTGGACATGCCGCTTGCGGCACTCACGGCTCAACCACCACCGTCGACCACACCGATCGGACCCAGCTGACCCAGACGCCTCCTGGCTTTACCCCGACTCCCCGAGAGGAGACCGACGATGGCGGAAGCGACACCCTCTTCCCGTGGGTACGTCCACCCGTTCGCGCATGCTTCCCAGCCCACTTCGGCACGCTCCGTTGCCCACACCGGTTACACGCCGCCCCAGGCCCCGACGCCCGCGGACACGCCGGCACTGTCGGGCGTCCCTTCCCAGACGTCGCCCTGCAGAGCCGGTGGCGACCCAGGCCCCGTCGAGGGCTCCGGAGGCTTCCCGGCGCCCCCGGCCCGCCGACCGCTCCGCGTCGTCGTCGCGGACGACAACCCCGTCGTCCGCGCAGGCCTCACCGTCCTGCTCTCGGGGCGCGACGACATCGACGTCGTCGCGGAGGCGGCGGACGGCCGCCAGGCCTACGAGGCGGCCCAGCACCACCGCCCCGACGTCGTCCTGCTCGACGTCCGGATGCCCGGGGTCGACGGCATCTCCGCCCTCCCGTACCTGGTGCGCATCGCTCCGGTCCTGATGCTCACCTACAGCCGCGAGAACGAGATCGTCCACGAGGCACTCCGGCTGGGGGCCGGCGGTTACCTGGTCCATGGTGAGTTCACAGCGGACCAGCTCGTCGCCGCCGTACGGGACACCAAGGAAGGCAGAGCTCACTTCACGCCCACGGCAGCGGGGGCGTTGCTGGCTCATGTACGGCGGGGCCAGGAGCCGGGCCCCGGGGCCGCGCCGCTGCCGGACGGATTGGGCAGGACAGCAGCCGATGCGAATGCACACGGCAACCCTTCGTCCGTGGCGCCGTCGCAGTCCACCCAAGTCGTCGTGATGGGTAGCCTTTACCAGCAGAATCCGGAAGGACCCAGCCCCACTTCGCGGCAAAACCTTTCGCAACTGCAATCTAATGTGGCACAGTCATCGCCTGGGTCCTCGAACAGTGCTGACTTCGGGCTGAGTTCCAGGGAGGTGGAGATCATGGACCTCATCGCGTCCGGCATGAACAACCAGCAGATCGCCGCCACCTGCTTCATCAGCGAGAAGACCGTCAAGAACCACATAAACCGGATCTTCGCCAAGCTGCACAGCGCAAGCCGCAGCGAGGCCGTGGCCAAGTGGCTCGGCACGGCGCCCGGTTCCGGAACCGGGGGGAGGGCCACAGGACGTGGCTGAGCGGGGGAACGGGGGGCTGCGCTGTCCGGGCTCACGGGTCCAGCGCCTGGGCGGCAGGACCCAACGCCTGCTTTGGGCCCGGGATTGGGCCCTGGGGCCCTCTGGTGCAACTGCCGGATCGGCGTACGTTTCTGGTGTCGAAAGCGGGACCGGCAGGGAGGAAGCCGGTGACGCGAGTAGCGCCGAGGAGACTTGGACGTCGGCCGGTTGGCGGCCGGCCGGTACCGGAGGGGAACACCACCATGAGCAACTGGATCAACACCACCGTCTCGTACCTGCAGACCCGCGCCGCCCGCAACGACAAGGGACAGACCGCGGTCGAGTACCTGGGGATCATCGCGGTGGTTGTGGCGATCGTGCTGGCCATTACGGGGACGGACATCGGTCAGTCGATCTTCGAGGCGATCACCGACAAGATCGACGAAGTCACAAGCGGCTGATGCAGCTCCGTAGGTACGGCGACGCAGGGCAGGCCTTCCCCATCTACATCACGGTGGTGGCGGGCCTGCTCTTCCTCGCGTTCGCGTACCTTGCGGTCGGCCAGGCCGCGGCGACACGGAACGGCGCGCAGACGGCGGCGGACGCCGCCGCCCTCGCGGCCGCGAACGACAAGCGGGATCAACTTACGGGCAGGTGGCTGGACAACCTCCCCAACCCGGACCTCTGGGAGGACATCCTCGACGGTGAGGTGGACGGGCTCGAACCCTCGTGCTGGCGGGCGCAGCAGCTCGCCGAGGAGAACGACGCACACGTCGTGGGGGGTGGCTGCGAGCCGGAGTGGGACCCGCTGGGCTACACGGTCAGGGTCGAGACCAACGAACCTGTCGGCGACAGCATCGTCCCCGGTACGGAAGAGACGTACGCGACGGCGACGGCCAAAGCCGTGATTAAGCCGCGCTGTTCGATCCCCCCGCTGGCCGATGAGGACAACGGCACCAGCGAGGACCTGCCGCAGCTCAAGTGCAAGGACAACAAGAACTGGGACCTCGACCTGGACGATCTCTCGGATCTCCCTGGTCCCGAGGACCTCTTCGACGTCCATCTGGCCGACTGACGAAGAACGACGGATAAGGGAAGCGGAACTCATGAGCATTCGGTTCACCACGACGGCCCGCAGGGGGATGGTCGCAGCGGCTGTTGCGGTCAGCCTGGCCCTCGGCGTGGCCGGCTGCAGTAGCGGGGACGACAAGAGCGGAGACGCGCCGGCGTCCGCCTCAAAGGACAGTGGGTCGAAGCCGGATGCACAGACGGGGGAGTCAGAAGAGCCCCTGGCCGAACTCAAGGGGGAGGACGGTCTCATCCTTCAGGTCACCTCTGCCAAGAGGGACTCGGGCGGGTTCGTCACCGTGAGCGGTGACATCAAGAATGACGGCGATGAGTCCGTCCGAGTGCCGGTCCGGACCCAGGGCAACGAGACCGAGATCCTCAAGCATGGGGCATCCCTTGGCGGAGCAACGCTCGTGGACTCGGCGAGCAAGAAGCGTTACTACGTGCTGCGTGACACCGAGGGCCGTCCTCTAACTACCACAGATATGCCTCGGATCAAGGCAGGCGACTCGGTCCCCGTCTTCATGCAGTTCCCGGCGCCGCCCCAGAGCACTACCGAGGTCAGCTTCCAGCTCCCGACCTTCGCCTCCGGCACCATCAAGATCTCCGGGTGAGGTAGGCCACCATGACCCACACCCGAACCCGGACCCAAACCCCACGCCTGGCGGTCGTCATCGCCGCGGCCTCCGTAATGGTGGCCACGAATGTCTTCGGCGCCACCTCCGCCCGCGCCGACGGCCCCAGCCACCCGCCGGGCACCCAACCGAGCGCCAGCGCACCGGTAGAGGTCGACGGCAACGATCCCGACCTGAAGCTGGTCGACGGCGCGACCCTCGCCAAGGCCAAGGTTCTCGACATCAAGACCGTCATCGAGGACGAGGCGGGCGAGGAACGCCGCGAGGACACGAACACGGACGTGAAGTTCGCGCTGCAAGCCGAGGTGTTGTTCGGCAAGGACAGCGCAAAGCTCAGCTCCCGGGCGAAGGCCCGCATCGCAGCGATTGCCGAGGAGATCAAGGCGCAGAACGCGACGAAGGTCCGCGTCTTCGGCTTCACGGACAACCTGGGCTCCTCGGCCCACGGCGATGTCTTGTCCCGCAAACGGGCGTCGGCCGTACACGGTGTCCTGGACGACGAAGTCGCGGACTCGAACATCACGTACGAGGTACGCGGCTACGGCGAGCAGTACCCGATCGCCGACAACTCCACGGAAGCGGGCCGCAAGAAGAACCGCCGTGTCGAGGTCTCCTTCCCGCGCACGGAGAGCTGAGCCACCACCGTTCCACCTGGGCCCGTCCTCGCCACCGCCGGCGAGGACGGGCCCGCTCCGTTCCCGCGACAGCGCTCCTTCCCATGCGATGTGCCTGGGCCCGAAGTTGGGGCCACGGGCCCATGTGTGGGTGATCGAAGTTCCTTAGCCTCGGGCAGGTGTTCGTCCCGAACCGCTGCTTAACGAGCTGAGGTCACGCATGTCTGGTGCCGGTAACTCCATACCGCCGCCTGGGACGTTGGGTGCGCAGAACACCCCGTCCTGGGGGCGACGTTCGCCGTTGCCACGCGAGCTTGGCTGGGCGCAGGTACTGCTGTGGGTGCAGTTCGTGCTGACAGCGGTGTACGTGGTCACCGTGGTGTCGGTGGTGTCGTACTACTCCGGGGAGATCTTCGGGATCCTGGTGTACGACTCGCTGCCCAGCGTGGCCGGTGTCTACCTGGCCCGGCGCCTGTGGCCGGGCGGGGTATGGACGAGCCGCGCACTGATCGCCGTCCAGGCGTGGATCGTGTGGCTGTCGTTCGGCACCGTGATGCACGGTGATCTGCGGGGCATCACGCAGGCGGCGATGCCGGTGGCGGTCATCGTGCTGTTGCGTCGGGCCCGGTCGCGCGAGTGGTTCAAGAGCGCTCCGCAGGACAGGGAGGAGCGCCGGGCGTTCAGCCTGGCGAGAATGATCCGCTGGCGGCGGGACGAGGGCCAGACCACCGTGGAGTACGCGGGGCTCATCGCTGTGGTCGCCGCGATCATCGTCGCGCTGTCGGTGGGCGGACTCGGCGGGCGCATCGCCGACGGCATCCAGTCGGCCGTCTGCTCGGTGACGGGCACGGCCTGCACCGCTCCGCAGGGCGATGGTGCGGAGGCGGGTGCGGCCGGGGACAACGACGCCGCGCAGCAGGGCGATGCGGACGCCGACGGCGGCAACGGCGAAGGCGATGCGGACGCCGACGCCGACGGCGGCAACGGCGCAGGCCCGGACGGCGGTGCTGAGGCGGACGGCGATGCGGGAGCCCAGGGCGACTCCGGCGCCCAGGGAGGCACGGATGCCGACGACGGCACGAGCACAGGCACCGGCGTTGGCGACACGGGCGGCAGCGGCATCCCCGCGTCGGACCAGATCATCACCTACGAGGGCGCGGGCCCGAACGACACGGTCCCGCTCGCTCCGGGCCCCTTCGACGACAAGTCGCTCTGGGGCGACGTACATGACCAGGAACGCCACGACAGGACGTTCCTGGACCATGTCCGTGGCTTCTTCGTGGCCCCGACCAAGAGCTTCCTGGCCAGCACGATGGACTTCGTCGACGACCCGGTCGGCTCGATCAAGGACAGCTGGAACGGCCTGAAGGGTTACACGACCGACTGGTGGGGCGACAAGGCCGACGAGTTGGGCGAGGAGTGGGACAAGGGGAACTACGTCTCCTCCGTATGGGGCTGGGTCAACTCGCCCGAGGACTTCGTGTCCGATTTGGCGGTCGACACGTTCGTCGACAAGGAGAACTGGGAGAAGGGCAACTACGGCGCCTCCATCGGCAACACGGTTGTCGGCGTCATCGGCATCTTCAGCCCGAAGACCATCACGAAGTTCAACAAGTTCAAGGATGTGGCCGAGGTCGGCGCATCCCTCGACAAGGCGGCCGAAGCGGCCGAGAAGGCGCGCAAGGCAGCGAAGGGCGGCGACGCCGAGGCTGCGCGCAAGGCGGCTGATGACGCGGACAAGGCGGCCGACGAAGCCGAGAAGAAGGCCAGGGCGTCCGGATGCACTCTCTCGGCCCCCCGTTTCACCGTCCCGTATGGCGGCGGCCCCGGCCTCATAGGCTCTCCCGGTACCGGTACGACAGTCATCGCCGCGGGTGGGTCAAGCTCCCCGTACGTCACCTTCGCTGAGGGAAGCTGCGATGACGAGGCCAAGCAGCAGGCTCAGGACGCTCGCAAGCAAGCCGACGAGGCCGGCAGGATCGCCGACGGCGCCGAGTTGGCGGATCGTCAGGGCGCGGCCAAGAAGGTACTCGAGGGCGAAGGCGTCCAGCACGCGCCGAGGAAGATTGACGAGTTCGTTCAGCGGGCAAAGGACGACCCGGACCCGGACAAGAAAGAGATCGGCAAGGCGGATGCGGCCGAGGCGCTGGACGAAATCTCGAAACTGGCCAAGACGAAGAACGTCTCCAAGGAAGCACGTTCGTCGCTGACCAGCAAGGTCACGAACGCCAAGAACACGGACGAACTCAGCCAGGCACGTGCTGAGCTGAACACGGTCCAGCGGGCCGCCGACGACGAGGCGGCATCTGGCACGACTGTGCACACCGCTGTCGGCAAGGACTTCGGTAAGGAGAACGTCGATCTCGGCAACAGCGAAAAGGTGAACATCTCCGAGATCAACGACGCCGACGTGCTCTACAAGGGCACGGACGGCAAGGTCCACGCCGTGGAGGTCAAGAACACGGGGAACGCCACCATCAAGGCCGACTTCGAACGCCAGGTCGAGGATCTGGCCAAGTGGCAGGGGAAGGCCGGGGCAGGCAGGGCTACACGCGTCGAGATCGCGACCACTGAGAAATGGACCAACATCTTCAGCGGTTACAAGAGCGGAAAGCGGGACGGTGTCAAGTACAAGCCTCAAGGCACTCCGGCCGGAACGATGGCGAAGAACGGGGTGCCGGTACGTATCGCCGGCACGGATATATCCCCGAGCCAGCTGAAGCGGATGGAAGTGGAGATCCAGGCCCGGAAGCAGGCAGGCTCCATGGATTGGGCCAGGATGAAGACCCCGAAGGATGCGATGGACTACCTGGGCGTCTCGTGAAGCTGACGCATCAGGATTCCGCCGGGGCACGAACGGAGAACAACTGGTGGACATGTACCTGCTGCCCGCCGCCATGCGCGAACTGCCACCGCCTTGGCACGACCTGACCTACCGCAGATCTCAGGCCCTGGAGGAACTTGAGCCCACGGAGGAGAGACGTGGGCAGGCTCGGCATGTGCTGCGTGTTTGCCTGCCCGAGCGACGGCAGAGCGTGCACGACTGGGACGAGGAACTACGGGACTTCTACGACGACCGCGATGATCACACCTTGGACGAGGCAGACGCCCTACTGACCCGGATCATGCCGACCACGTCCCAGGTCACCCGGCAACGGGTGGCGCAGGTGGTCGGTGTGTGGGCCGACATGGGGATCCCCACGGTGTCTGCGCCACCGACAGAGCAGCAGATCGAGAGGGTGGCGGCGGAGTGGGCCACCTCGGTACGGCAGACGCTGGCGCACGACGCCTTCGATTTCATCGAGCGTGCAACCACCGCCGGATCGCTGAACGATGCGGAGGCAGAAGACGTCGCGATACTCGCAGCCGCGTTCGTGCGGGTCGGCCTGGCGGTCGAGGCGGCGGTGCGCGTGCTGGTCTCGCTCGGCCGCCCGCGCGGCGAGCAGGCCTTGCTGGATCTCGTACGCGACGACGAGGTCCGGGGCTTCCGCCCATATGTGCGTTCCAGGCTTCTCGGTCTGCGCCGTTCGCAGTACGAGGTTCGGGCCTGGGAAGGCGCCCGCGACGAGGAGCCTCTACTGCCTGAGGGGCTGCGGGACCTTCCGCATTCCTGGCAGAACGACTTCGACTGGAGTGCGACCGCGCCGGATGCCGAGGGCCTCGCCCGAGCGCGTTCGGCACTGGAGGCTTCCCTGATTGTCGAGCGTGCGCCGGGCATCGGGCAGTCGTACGGCGACGCACCAGTGGACTGGGGTGCCATCGCCGAGGTCGTGCGTGCCCTGATGCCGTACCCGCGGCTGGTCACTCGCGAACGGATGAACGAGGCATGGCACGAGTGCGAGTCGCTGGGGTTCGACTTGCGAGGCACGGACGCCGTGTCCTTCGCCGGGGTTTGGTGCGCGCGGATCGCGGACCGGGTCACCGCCGCCGTCTTCCGCTGGCTCGCTGACCTCCCACACACGGAAGGGGCGACTGGCGACGAGGAACCAGCGGCTCTGTCGACGACGGCCTACTGGGCGGCTGCACTCGCGGAGCGGTCCGTCCGGCAGGGAAGAGCGGCCGAGGAGGCCATCTGGTTCCTCCACCGCACGGATGAGGTGCCGGACAGCCGTGAGGCCCTGCTGCGACTTGCCTCCGACTCGAGCCTGCCTGCCACGACGAGGAAGGCGGCGCAGCAGTGGACGTCATGACGCTCTACGCCGCGGAAACGTCAACGGCGATGCCGCCGCGGCGCTGGAAGGCAAGGTCGCAAATGCCTCCGACGCCAACAAGCTCGCCGAGGCACGCGCGGAGGTGAACGCCGTACGCCGCGCTGCCGACGACGCGGCCCCCGGAACCCACGTGGACGCCGGAGTCGGCGGCAAGATGAACCGCAAGGAGGCTGACTTGGGCAACGGGGAGAAGGTGAATCTCGACGAGATCCCGGACGCGGACGTGGTCTACAAGGACAAGAACGGCACCGTGCACGTCAAGGAGGTCAAGAACGCCGGCTCGGCCACGCGCAAGGCGGACTTCGCCAATCAGGTCGAGAGGCTCAAGAAGTGGGCGAGCAAGGAGCCGGGCCGCAAGGCCACCGTGGAGATCGAGACGGCGGACCGCTGGACGTCGGTCTTCAGCGAGTTCAAGCCCGCCCGGAACGGCAAGCCGGCGAAGGACACCAGGACGGCGGCCGGTGAGATGTCCAAGAACGGTGTGGACGTGAAGGTGGCGGGCCAGGGTCTGTCCGCCGACCAGCTCGGCAGGATGCAACGTGCCGTCGATGAGCGGACGGCGAACGGCACGATGGACTGGTCGAAGATGAAGGACCCGGACAGCGCAAAGGCGTACCTGGGCATCGAATGAGACGAACGAGTGGACGACAGCCACGCGACGTGGCAGGACGGCGGAGATGAGCGAGTCGGACGCGGAGCTGAGTGCCGAGGAGAGTTGGGATCCGCAGGTCGCGCGGTGGCGTGATCCGGAGGGTGACTACGTTCTGCCCCGCACCCTTCGGTCCTTGCCACAGCCTTGGGACGAGGGCGACTGGGGTCGGATCGGGGACCTGCCTCGCACCGATGAGCGGGTGGCGGAGGCTCGGCAGGTGCTGACCGAGCTGCTGGAGGACCCGGAGTTGGCGCCGGACGTGCCTCAGCCGCCGCCTCCGGGGCTGTTGTGGCACGTGTGGGAAGAGTTCCACCAGGCGGTGGGGGAGAGGATGCCCTGCACGAGCCAGGTGACGTGGGCCGGTGTGGACGAGCTGGTGCGCGAGTGGCGGGGACGGGAGATGCTGTACCCGCTTCAGCGGCATGTCGTTGATCACGTCGAAGTGGCGATACTCGCCATGATCCCGCGGCTGCGGGACGACATCGCCGACTCGGTGTTCCGCTGGCTGGCCCTGGACTCCGACCCCGGCCGTTTCGCCGACTGGGCGGTGGATACGGCCGAGCGCTGCGTGATCGAGGACATCGGCGCGGACTCCGCCATCGAGCTGCTGGGAGCGATGCGGAGTCCTGAGGCCAGGGCGGCTCTGGAGCGCCTGTCGGTGAAGCCGGGCGGTCCGGCGAGTTGGGACAACGCGGAGGCGGCACAGGGGAGGCTCTTCGATCTGGGAGACGGAAAGGCGGAGCGGTAGTAGGCGCGGAAGCTGAAAGAAAGGGCGAGTAGCCTCTCCTGCTCCCACCTGTACAAGAGCGAGGATGCGGAGAACCAGCCCGCGTGGCTGGAAGTCGAGATGGTCTCGTCCCCCTGATGCTCGACGCGCGGTTGGTCACCCGGGAGTGTCTGATCTGGGCCCGGCACGAGTGTGGGCGACTGGGCATCGACTTGGAGGACACGACCCCCGAGGCGTTCGCCGAACGGTGGGCCGCCCGCATCGCCGCCTTTCTGGCCCGGAAATGCTCGAACTGCTGTGGCGTGAGGACTGCTTCGCCCTCTGGGCGCTGGACCTTGCCATGCGCTACATCGACCGGAACATCGCCGTCGCCGAAGCGACGCGCCTGCTGACCGAGGCGGCGTAGGCCGACGCGCAGTGGGGGCCTACAGCAGATGGTCGGCCTTGCCCGCCTTGATATCCCGGATGAGCGCCCGGAGGGCATCTCGGCTGTCGGTCAGATGGTGCTCCTCCTGCCCGGCGATGGCGATATAGGCGTTGCCTTCTCTGTCGGTGCCTATACGGAAGCAGTTGGCTCCTTCTCCGCAGAACGGGTCTTCCCAGGTGATGGTGGGCACGTCGGACAACTCCTAGAGATCGTTGGCGAGAGTGCGCATGAAGTCGCGCGAGGAGTCCGGCGCGAGTGCCACGGACTCCGCTGCGTCGAGCTGGTCCCGGTACTTACGGAGCTGTTGCTCTGAGTCGATGAACTCCGGGCCGTGCGTGCTGTCGAGTTCCACGGTGTCGAGCTGGGGCACGGTCGACTCGATGTACACGACGGACTGCCCTGCCCCTGGAAATCCGCCCGCCTTGAACGGGATGACCCGTATCGTCACGGCCTCGCGCTCGGATGCGCGCAGCAGGTGCTCCAGCTGCCGTCGGGCCACGGCTGAGCCGCCGAACTCCGACAGCATGACGGCCGCTCGCAAGGAGATGCGCGGTGGCGGAGTCCTCCTCGACATCGCGGCCAGCGGTGAGGTCGACGACGTCGTTCAGGCGAACGTGCGACTGAAAGCCGCGGGGGCCCTGCAGCCGTTGCCCCGCCCCATGAACCGGGCCGCGTTGTGAGTGCCGGGGGAGGGGGGACGTTCGACTTGGGACGGGTCGTGTCTGATGTCGAGACCCTGGTCACCGAGCCGGTACCCGCATCCGGGCCGACGGTCGAGGACGAGGACCCGGTCACAGGGGAATGGGCCGTGACCAGGGGAGAAGGCTTTGTGATGACACCCCTCTGGCAGAGCGGAAGCCTCACAGGGCTCTACGAACCCGAGTGGAACGAAGAGGTGGAGGCCGCCGAAGCCCACCTGGCGGACCTCGTGAGGGAGTTGGACCGACGTTGGGGGACTCACCGGAGAGTGGCCATGCATGTGCCGCTGTTCCGGAAGCAGTCGGGCGAGCCCATGCCGCCGCTGTTCCAGGCCCTGTGCGACAGCGACGCCTACGGTGACCTGACGGTGTGGGGTCCTGTGCAGGCCGGGGAGGAAGGCCGGGCTCCCGGCCGGTGGGCCGGAGTATCCGTCGGCCACAGTGACGGTGACGCCCCGCTGGTCATGGTGGCCGTCACCAGCGACCGTCCCATCGTCGAACTGGAGGGCGCGCCCTGAACGGGCGCGGCTGCCGTAATCCATTCAGCCATTCGATGTGCCGAGGGGCTCGCCCGCGCTTCGGCCGAAACGCGCGCGGCCGGCCTCGCGGAGCATGGAACCTACCTCGGGCATCGCACATCTTCAGATGCGCAGGCGCGCACTGACCTCGCGCGCCGATTCGTATCCGAGGGGGAACGAAACATCATGAAGAGCAAGCTGACCGCTGTGGCCCTTGCCGCCGTCGTCGTCGCCGGTACCGCCGCCACCGCCATCCCGGCGTCGGCCGCTCCCGCCGCCGCCGAGCCGACCCGCTGCCACACCGCCGACCTGAAGGCCGGCTTCGCCATGGGGGATGACGCGAAGCCGGAGATGGAGCAGACGGAGAAGCAGACTCAGGCGTTCATCTGGTTCACGAACAAGAGCAACCGCACCTGCACCCTGTCCGGCTTCGCCGGTGTCGACATGGTCGGTGCTCAGCAGACCGACGGCACCTGGTCGCTGGCCCGGTCCGCCAAGAAGCCCGTGAAGATGACCCTGAAGCAGGGGGACACGGTGGACTTCAGCATCAACCTGCTCCCGGTGGCCGGGTCCACGCCGCAGAAGGAGAAGTTCGTTCCGGCGAAGTTCCTCGTCACCCCGCCGAACGAGACGGAGCACTTCACCCTGAAGTGGCCGTTCGGCGGCCAGATCCTCAAGCAGGACGGCGCCACTCGTCCGGCCACCTACCTCAACCCGATCGGGATGTAGCCGACTCCTCCTGCCCTCGGGCTGTGCCATAGACCGAGGGCAGGGGGCGGGGCGTGACCTCGATGGGCGGATTACCGAACTCGCAGACGGGGTTCGAGTGATAGTGCTGACATGCCTGTCAAGAGAGTTGGAGCAACTGCCATGCGAGTCAAGGCCTTCGACCACCTCGTGCTCAACGTGACCGACGTCGACAAGGCGCTGGAGTTCTACACCGGCCCCCTCGGCCTCGCGGCCGAGCGGGTTGAGGAATGGCGGGCAGGCAAGGTGCCCTTCCCGTCCGTGCGCATCGACGAGAGCACGGTCATCGACCTCTTCTCCCGCCCGCGGGGCGAGTCCAACGTCGACCACATCTGTCTGGTCGTGGATCCCCTCGACTGGCAGGAAGTCATCGACTCCGGCACCTTCGACGTACTCGAGGGGCCCGTCCCGCGCTGGGGCGCGCGAGGCTCGGCGCAGTCGGTCTACGTCAAGGACCCGGACGGCAACACGGTCGAACTGCGCTGGTACCCCCAGGACCAGGCGGCAGGAAGCTGAGCGGCCTGAGACGCTCCGCGGGTAGGTCGGCGTGCGGAGGATCCTGGTCACATCAGCACGGTTGCGCGGGCGGCCGTGGCAGGTGACCTCACTAGGATCGTGGGGTGATGGAGTACCACGGCTGGATCACGGTGCGAGAGAACCCAGCTGATGACGACGACGAGACCCGTCTTCGGCAGATCGTCGACGAGCTTCGGCTTCGCATCGCCCGGATGGCCAGCCCTTACCTGCTCGACCTCCGGTGGATGAACGGGGAGCCGTTCATCCACCTCGGCGGTTGTTCCAATCACCGCTCGTCGCCTGATGTCGCCGAACTCTTCGAGCATGTGGCGGCGATTGCCCCTGGTTCCTACGGGCTCCTCCACGTCCGCGATGACGAGGACCCGGGGCATGAGAACGAGGTGCGTGTGCTCCGGCTCGTCCGGGGCACGGTCACGTGGCACACGGAGGCGCTGCTGTCTCCGTGTGTCCCGACGCTGGAAGATCCCTTCACAGACTGAGCACAGACGTAGCACAGACTGGGGCGTTTCCGGCGGAGGGCTCTCAAGCACTGCCCGTCACGACCTCCACACGCACTCCTTCCCGCATGCCCCACTCACTCATCGCCCCCGCCATCGCCTCCACCACATGCCGGGCCCGCACCCGAGGCATCCCAAGCCGCCCCGGCGGCATGGTGCGCACCGCGATGACACGCAGACGCCGATCGAGATAGGCCACGTCGATCGGCATGCGCATACGGAACGTGTGCACGCTGCCGGCCGGGGAGAGCAGCATGGCCCCGTCGACGGCGTCACGGCCCAACAGCCCCCTCGTCCGGGCCCGGTAAGAGGTGGCGATCTCCAACGGCACGACGACAGGCGACCCGCGCCCGCCCCCGTGCACGACCAACTCCCCGAACCCGTCCCGCCACCGCCGCCCCATCCGGTCCCACTCCCGATCAAACCGTTTGCCGCTTCATACCCCCACGCAGGCCGGGCACGCCGCAGGATGCCACCCCGGATCACGCCGGATCACGGGAGCGGGCCCCAGTGGGTCACTCGTCTTGCTCACCCCACTTGCGCATCTCCCGACGAGGGTTTTCACATCGTTATCGCCTGCGGCTCGCCTTCGCCGGTCTACTCGCGTAAATTCAGCGAAGGTAATTCGCGTGAGCAAAGCTGCGCGAGCGGTACCGCGCAGTGGAGGGGGCTGCGCGGTGCCAGGGCCTCCTCGCCGGGGCGGTGCCGGGTCAAGCGGGCGATCGCGGACGGGTCACCCGTCGGGGGGTCGCGGCGCGAAACGTTTCCGAGCCGGGTTCATGGGTCGGTGAAACCTCCCGAATCTCACCTGGGTGCCTAGGAATGTCCTGCGTATCGGGGCATGTTTCGGTCAGGAGGTAAGCCCTGATTGCTGGATTCCGTGCACACCGCCGCGTCGCCGGGCGGCTCCGGAGAGTAGTTGTGGCACGCCGATGCACGCAGCATCACTCACGAAGGGTTATGGTGGAAACCCCCCCTCGGGCCGGTCCGTCTCCCCCCCACGGACCGGCCCGTTTTCCTTGTGCGCCGGGGGCGCGTCGTGGCAGCGGCCGGAATCATTCGTTCCGCACCCGTTGGCGGCCTACGGCGGCAGCAGGGGTAGGCTTCGCCTCCGGGGACCGCCATACGGGCAGGGACCGCCCGCGGCCACGACCGGGCCGCATGCCGCGGCCTGTCCGATCCGTACGGAGGGGCTGACGAACACGTGAACCTGCGCGACAAGCTGCGTGGCCTGCTGGTCAGGCTGTACGCACGCCGGGTGGAAGGCCACCTGGACCACGCTCAGGTGCCCAAGCACATCGGCGTCATCATGGACGGCAACCGGCGCTGGGCGAAGGCCGCCGGTTCCAGCACCGTCGACGGTCACCGGGCCGGCGCCGGGAAGATCGAGGAGTTCCTCGGCTGGTGCGCCGAGACCGACGTCGAGGTCGTCACCCTCTGGCTGCTGTCCACGGACAACTTCGACCGCCCTCAGGAGGAGCTCGTCCCCCTGCTAGGCATCATCGAGGACGTCGTGCGCACCCTGTCCGCCGACGGCCGCTGGCGTGTGCACCACGTGGGCACGCCCGACCTGCTGCCCTCCGGGATGCAGACGGTCCTGAAGGAGGCCGAGGAGACGACCGCGCACGTCGACGGGATACTGGTCAACGTCGCCATCGGCTACGGCGGCCGCCAGGAGATCGCCGACGCCGTGCGTTCCATGCTGCTCGAAGCCCAGGACAAGGGCACCTCGATGGAGGAACTCGCCGAGGCCGTCGACACCGACATGATCGGACGTCACCTCTACACGAGTGACCAGCCCGACCCCGACCTGGTGATCCGCACCAGCGGCGAGCAGCGGCTGTCCGGATTCATGCTCTGGCAGACGGCGCACTCCGAGTACTACTTCTGTGACGTGTTCTGGCCGGCCTTCCGCAAGGTCGACTTCCTGCGCGCCATGCGCGACTACGCCGCCCGCCACCGGCGCTTCGGCGGCTGAATTCGCGCGCCCGGCGTACTCCGGCACGTGTTCCTTTCAACCAGTCACCCACGCGGCCGAGCACCACGGTCGCCGCACGTCGCAGCACCTTCCGGTACCCCGCCGCGGGCTGAAGTAACGCGGAGTTCACCGGCTCGCCGTCATATGCCGTGGCATGGCGACGCTCGTTCGAGGGCATAACCCAGTCAGGTCGACGCCCGAACCCCGGGCGTCGGATCTCAGCGGACGGCACGGAGCCGTCCGCCCGGGAGGCCCTTTGCACCAGCCCGATCGTGCGGTCACAGCACGGACGAAGAGGCGGAGGGCCGGTTCTCGGCCCGTGCAGGGCGGCCAGGAACCGGTCCAGCTCCGCCCCGTCGCTCCCCGACCTCATCCGAGGGGGTACGTCCTTCCGTGGTGACCAGCGCAAAGCGCCACAAGCCAGACCGGCGCACCTATGTCCTCGACACCAGCGTCCTGCTGGCCGATCCCAGCGCCCTGAGCCGCTTCGACGAGCACGAGGTCGTGCTCCCCATCGTCGTGGTGACGGAACTGGAGGCCAAGCGGCACCATCCCGAACTCGGCTACTTCGCCCGGCAGGCCCTGCGCCTGCTCGACGACCTCCGGGTGCGGTACGGCCGCCTCGACGCCCCCATTCCCACGGGGGACCTCGGCGGGACCGTTCGTGTCGAGCTCAACCACTCGGACCCCAGTGTGCTGCCCAGCGGCTACCGCCTGGGGGACAACGACTCCCGCATCCTCGCGGTCGCCCGCAACCTGCAGGCCGAGGGGTTCGACGTCACCGTCGTGTCGAAGGACCTCCCGCTCAGGATCAAGGCGTCCTCCGTCGGACTCCTCGCCGAGGAGTACCGCGCGGAACTCGCCATCACGGACTCCTCCGGCTGGACCGGAATGTCCGAACTGACCCTGCCGGGTGAGCAGGTGGACATCCTCTTCGAGGAAGGGCACGTCCACGTCCCGGAGGCGGCTGACCTTCCGGTGCACACGGGCCTGATGATCCAGTCGGAGCGCGGCAAGGCGCTCGGGCGGGTCACACCCGAGGGCAACATCCGGGTCGTACGCGGGGACCGTGAGGCGTTCGGCATCAAGGGCCGCAGCGCCGAGCAGCGGATCGCGCTCGACCTGCTGCTCGACCCGGACGTCGGCATCGTGTCGATGGGCGGCCGGGCCGGCACCGGCAAGTCGGCGCTGGCGCTGTGCGCGGGCCTGGAGGCGGTGCTGGAGCGCCGTCAGCACCAGAAGGTGATGGTCTTCCGTCCGCTGTACGCGGTGGGCGGGCAGGAGCTCGGCTATCTGCCCGGCACCGAGGCGGAGAAGATGAGCCCCTGGGCGCAGGCCGTGTTCGACACACTGTCGGCGGTCACCAGCCGGGAGGTCATCGAGGAGGTCACCGCGCGCGGGATGCTGGAGGTCCTGCCGCTCACCCACATCCGCGGCCGCTCGCTGCACGACGCGTTCGTCATCGTCGACGAGGCGCAGTCGCTGGAGAGGAACGTACTTCTCACCGTTCTGTCCCGGATCGGGGCCAATTCACGGGTGGTCCTCACCCATGACGTGGCCCAGCGGGACAACCTCAGGGTCGGCCGGTACGACGGTGTCGTCGCCGTGGTCGAGAAGCTGAAGGGGCATCCGCTCTTCGCGCACGTGACCCTGAACCGGTCCGAGAGGTCCCAGATCGCCGCCCTTGTGACCGAAATGCTCGAAGACGGTCAGATTTGACCGTACCGCCCCAAGGCGGGGTGGTTACGCGGTAGTTGGCGCCGTCCGGAAAGGCGAAGAGCCTAGCCGGGCGGCGCCTTCGCGTGTGCCTGTTCCGTGTAATTTCCCGCGTCAAACGGGTTGTGAGCTTTCACACGCGGCTGGGAATTGCGGTGCCCCGTCGTGTTACGGCAGAGTCTCACTCCTGTCAGGCCCCGCATACGACACACCTGTACCCCCAGCGGTACGGCACCACAAAGAGCACAGCTTCAACTGCATAGCGATGTCGTATGCCGCCCGAGCAACACGCGGCGCTCCCCTCGCGGGAGTTGCCCACCGGGCCCGAGCCTCCCGTGACCCCGCAGTTGGGGAGGCCAGTGCCAGGGGCACGATTGCGTCCGCGAGGGTCACCGAAGCGGGCGATGCTGGAAGGAAACCGTGTGAGCCGGATCTCGGTCCGGGGATTCGCAGTGGCCTCGGCCACGGCGGTCACCGCTGTCGGAAGCGTCGTCGGCGTTGCCTCGGGCAGCACCGCACAGAACAACGACGCCGAAGCGACGGCAAGCGGCGCCACGCTGCTCGCGGACATCCCCGCGGGCCAGCAGGCCCAGGTGCAGACCGCGTCGCTGACGCAGCAGGCCGACGTGCAGGCCATCGCCGCGGACGCGAGCGCGAAGAAGGACGCCGAGGAGGCAGCCCGCAAGGCCGCCGCCGAGACGGCCATCGCCAAGAAGAAGGCCGCCGAGGAGGCGGCCAAGAAGGCGGCCGAGGAGGTCAAGGAGCGCGCGGAGGCCAAGGAAGCCGCCGCCAGCCGCTCCAAGGACGTCTCCGACTTCCCCGTCGCGACCTCCTACTCCATCGCGCAGCTCCAGGCGATGGCACGGCAGATGGTGCCGGCGGGTCAGTTCCAGTGCTTCAGCAACATCGTGGACCACGAGTCCGACTGGAACTACAAGGCGGTCAATCCTTCCTCCGGGGCCTACGGCATGTTCCAGGCGCTGCCCGGTTCCAAGATGTCGTCCGCCGGCGCCGACTGGCGGACCAACCCGGCCACCCAGATCAAATGGGGCCTGAACTACATGAACGACCGTTACGGGAGCCCCTGTGACGCCTGGTCGTTCTGGCAGGCCAACAACTGGTACTGAGCCCGCGGCCCTGAGCCGCAGCCCGCTCTTCGCGCGAGCCCCACACCGTCCTACGGTGCGGGGCTCGCGCCATGTACGGTCGGGGCGGACGACTCCCGTGGGAGTGGCACGGAGAGACGGGGGAAAAGGACCGATCATGTCGCGAGTGCCAGGGTGGCTCGGCCGGCTCGGTGCCGGACTGGCCGAGATGAGCGAGCAGTGGAACGAGCGCCGCGCCGAGGCCGAACGGGAGCGGGACGAACCCGAGTCCCGGACACGCTCCGACGACCACGTGCCGCCGCCCCCGGACTACGCGCCCGACGTCCCCGCCCGGCCCGATCCCGCGCAGGCCGTCCCGTGGGGAGTGCGGGTCGCGGCGGAGGCCGGATGGCGGCTGCTCGTCCTCGCGGGCACGCTGTGGGTGCTGATGCGGGTCATCAGCGCCGTCCAGCTGGTGGTGCTGGCCTTCGCGAGCGCCCTGCTCATCACGGCGCTGCTCCAGCCGACCGTGGCCCGGCTGCGGCGGCTGGGAGTGCCCCGAGGGCCGGCCACGGCACTGACCGCGATCCTCGGGTTCGTCATCATGGGGCTGATCGGCTGGTTCGTGACCTGGCAGGTCATGGAGAACATCGACAACCTCTCGACCCAGATCCAGGACGGCATCGACGAGTTGCGGAACTGGCTGCTGAACAGCCCGTTCCACGTCACCGACAAGCAGATCAACGAGATCGCCGCGAACCTGCGGGAGGCGGTCGGGGCCAACACCGAGCAGATCACCTCGGCGGGGCTCGAGGGCGTCACGGTCGTCGTCGAGGCGCTGACCGGGATCCTGCTGGCGGTCTTCTGCACCCTGTTCCTGCTCTACGACGGCAAGCGGATCTGGCAGTGGACGCTGAAGCTGGTGCCGGCGGCGGCGCGGCCCGGAGTGGCCGGGGCCGGGCCGGCGGCGTGGCGGACGCTGACGGCGTATGTGCGGGGCACGGTGATCGTGGCGCTGATCGACGCGATCTTCATCGGGCTCGGCATCTACTTCCTCGACGTGCCGATGGCCGTGCCGCTGGCGGTGTTCATCTTCCTGTTCGCGTTCATCCCGCTGGTGGGCGCGGTGGTGTCCGGGGCCCTCGCGGTGGTGGTGGCGCTGGTCACCCAGGGGGTGTTCACGGCGGTCATGACGCTGGTGGTGGTGCTGGCCGTGCAGCAGATCGAGGGGCACATCCTGCAGCCGTTCATTCTGGGGCGGGCTGTGCGGGTGCATCCGCTGGCGGTGGTGCTGGCTGTCGCGTGCGGGGGCATGGTGGCCGGGATCGGCGGCGCGGTGGTGGCTGTGCCGTTGGTGGCCGTGACGAACACGGTGGCCGGGTATCTGCGGGCGTACTCACGGGAGTCGGCGCTGCGGCATTCGGTCCGACCGCGCGGTGCCACGGCGATGAGTGCGGAGCCCGAACGGGAGGCGCCGTCGGAGTAGCCCGGCTCCCGACGGCAACAGGGCCCCGCCCACCGATCAGGTGGGCGGGGCCCTGCAATGCGGGGCGTACGGCCGGGGGTTACTCGGCCAGAACCGCCTCGGCGTCCAGCGTCACGCCGACCGCCTGGATCACGGAGGCGATCTTGAACGCTTCCTGGATGACCTCGCGGTCGAGGCCGGCCTTGCGCAGGACCTGCTCGTGGGAGTCGAGGCACATGCCGCAGCCGTTGATCGCGGAGACCGCGAAGGACCACAGCTCGAAGTCGACCTTGTCGACACCCGGGTTGCCGATGACGTTCATCCGCAGACCGGCGCGCAGGTTGCCGTACTCGTGGTCCGACAGCAGGTGCCGCGTGCGGTAGAAGACGTTGTTCATCGCCATCACCGCGGCCGCCGACTTGGCGGCCGTGTAGGCCTCCGGCGACAGGTTCGCCTTCGCCTCCGGCTCCAGCTCGCGCAGCACGATCGGGGAGCGGGAGGCGATCGCCGTCGCCAGGACCGTGCCCCACAGCTGCTGGGCCGGCAGGTCGGAGTTGCCGATGACCGAGCCCAGGTTGAGCTTCAGGTCCTTGGCGTAGTCCGGTACGGCGGACTTCAGGGCATCCAGCGACATGTCAGATCACTCCCCGGAGAGCAGCTTGACCGGGTCGAGGGTCTCGTCGCCCTTCGACCAGTTGCAGGGGCACAGCTCGTCCGTCTGGAGCGCGTCGAGGACCCGCAGGACCTCCTTCGGGTTACGGCCGACCGAACCCGCGGTCACCATCGAGAACTGGATCTCGTTGTTCTGGTCGACGATGAACACGGCGCGCTTGGCGAAGCCCTCCTCGTCCTCGATGCCGAGGTCGCGCATGAGCTCGTGCTTGGAGTCGGCCATCATCGGGAACGGCAGGTCACGCAGGTCGTCGTGGTCCTTGCGCCAGGCGTGGTGGACGAACTCGGAGTCGCCGGAGAAGCCGAGGACCTGGGCGTCGCGGTCGGCGAACTCCTCGTTCAGCTTGCCGAAGGCGGCGATCTCGGTCGGGCACACGAAGGTGAAGTCCTTGGGCCAGGCGAAGATCACCTTCCACTTGCCTTCGTAGGTCTTGTGGTTGATCTTCTCGAACTCCTTGCCCGCCTCCAGCGAGACGCACGCGGTCAGTTCGAACTCGGGGAACTTGTCACCGACGGTGAGCACACACACTCCTTGCAGCGAAGAAACACCCGGATTGCGGGTGTTTCCCATGGGTTGGACGTTATTGATGTTGGCACAGGGTCGATTGATTACGGAAATAGCTACACTCGGTCGGGTTGATCGGAGGTAGTTATTAGTGACTGTGGGTAATAAACGCAGGCAGCCCAGCCTCGCCCAGCTGAGGGCCTTCGCGGCCGTGGCCGAGCACCTTCACTTCCGGGACGCGGCCGCGGCGATCGGCATGAGCCAGCCCGCCCTCTCGGGTGCGGTCTCGGCGCTGGAGGAGGCACTCGGAGTGACGCTCCTCGAGCGTACGACGCGCAAGGTGCTGCTCTCGCCCGAGGGGGAGCGAATCGCCGTACGGGCCAAGGCGGTGCTGGGTGAGGTCGGCGCGCTCATGGAGGAGGCCGAGGCGTTCCGCGCCCCCTTCACCGGGGTGCTGCGGCTCGGGGTGATCCCGACGGTGGCGCCCTATCTGCTGCCCACGGTCCTGCGGCTCGTCCACGAGCGGTACCCGCACCTCGATCTTCAGGTGCACGAGGAGCAGACCGCGAACCTGCTCGACGGCCTCACCAGCGGCCGGCTCGACCTGCTGCTGCTCGCCGTGCCGCTGGGTGTACCGGGCGTGGCCGAACTGCCGCTGTTCGACGAGGACTTCGTGCTCGTCACGCCGCTCGACCACGAGCTGGGCGGCCGGGAGGGCATCCCGCGTGAGGCGCTGCGCGAGCTGAACCTGCTCCTCCTCGACGAGGGGCACTGCCTGCGGGACCAGGCCCTCGACATCTGCCGGGAGGCCGGCCGCGACGACGTGCCGGTGACCACGACCGCCGCCGGGCTGTCCACACTGGTGCAGCTGGTGGCGGGCGGGCTCGGTGTCACGCTGCTGCCGCGCACGGCCCTCAAGGTCGAGATCTCGCGCAGCGACCAGCTCCTCACCGGGTACTTCGCCGACCCGGCCCCCACCCGCCGGGTCGCCCTGGCGATGCGGGCGGGGGCCGCGCGCGGCGCCGAGTACGAGGAACTGGCGACCGCTCTGCGCCAGGCGCTCCGGCCGCTGCCCGTACGGGTGCTGGGCCAGGGCGCCTGACGGGCCGGACGGAGCGGCTACTCGGTGCGCAGTCCGTCCGGCCGCATCATCTTCAGCAGCGGCGGCAGGCTCAGCAGCGTCACCACGAGGACGACGGCCGCGCCGATGCCGGTCATCGACAGCACGCTAGGCCAGTCCACCCGGATCGACGTGTCGGTCATCCGCAACAGGACCGCGCCCAGGGCCATGCCCACCGTCGCGGCCAGCAGCAGGCCCAGCCCGATCGGGATCGCCGTCTGCCACAGCACCGACAGGCCGAGCGTGCGGCGCCGGGTGCCGAAGGCGACCAGGGAGGACAGCAGCTTGCGGCGTTCTCGCAACTGCTCCAGTTGCGAGACCAGCAGGCTCGCCCCGATGAGGGCCAGGACGCACGCGGTCCCGACGGACAGGCCGGTGCGGATGGTGGCGTAGCGGTCGTTGCGCTCGACGCTGTTCCAGGTCATCGGCTGGACCGCCGGGTCCAGCCGGGCGGCCGTGTTGCGGACGTGGTCGTACGCGTCCGGCACGGAGCGGTCCAGGCTCAGGAAGAGCTCTGTGGAGGTGATCGACCCGAGATTCCCGGGCAGTGCGCCGGGGGTGACCAGGATGCCGCCGCGCTCGTAGCCGGTGGGGTCCTCGCGGGTCTGGGCCTGCCGGATGTCCTTCGGCACGGTCCAGGAGACCGGGCGGTCGCCGGAGCGTGTGGTGTCCCCCGGGTCGGTCCACAGGGTCGTACCGGGTTCGGTCAGGTGGCCGCTCTCGCTGTCGTACTCCGAGCCCCGGACGGCGAAGACGTCCCCGTCACGGCAGGCGCCGAGGGTGGCCACCTCGCGCAGCGACGCGCAGTCGGCCACGGTGACCTGGACGTACGCGTCCGCCTCACCGCGCCGGTCGCCGAGGTAGACATCGGACAGAGCGGTGACCTTGCGCACGCCCTCGGTGTCGCGGTACTTCCCCACGGTGGACGCGGTTTCGGCCTTGTCCGGCACGTGCACGCTCATCTGGGCGCGGGAGACGTCGTACTCCGACGCCCTGGTGTAGCCGTCGTCCACTCCGGCGAACAGCATCTGCAGCGCGATCGCCCCGGCCACGGCCACGGCGATGCCGTTGACCATGCGGGCCGCCGCGCCACTGCTCAACTGGAGCCTGCGCACGGCCAGCTGCCAGGCGACCCCGCCCGAGCCGAGCCGGGCCACGACCGTCTCCACCACCCAGGGCAGCAGGGCCGTGACCCCGACGAGCAGGAGCATGACACCGCCGACGACGAGGTACTGGTTGAAGTTCCCCTCGTCACGGCCCTGCCCGACCATGGGGTAGAGCATCGCGAGCCCTCCCAGCGGCAGCAGCAGTCGCCACCACACGCGGCGCCGCGCCGGCTTGGCCGTGCGCACCACGCCGAGCGGCTCGATGACGACCCCGCGCAGCGCGAGGAGTGTCACCAGTACCGCGGCCGTCGGTACCGCCACGGCGACCAGGGCGGCCAGCAGAGGAGAGGGGTTCAGGTAGCTCGGGAACACGCTGACGTGGAACACCTCGAAGGAGGCCGCGAGTTCGCGTCCGAGCAGGAAGAACCCGGTGCCGAGGACGAGCCCCAGCACCGACCCGGCGAGGGCCTCGCCGGCGGCGATCCGCCGGGTCATCCGGCTGTCGGAGCCGACCAGCCGCAGCGCCGCGAGCCGGCGGTCGCGCCGCTCACCGCCGAACCGCACGGCCGCGGCGATGAACACCGCGACCGGCATCAGCAGGACGACGAAGACGACCAGGACCAGCAGGAGCAGCACCGGGTCCCAGGGGTCGGACGCCCCCAGGTCGTCGTTGCCGAAGCTGTCGATCCGGGCGCCGCTGGCCAGGCCCTCCAGCCGCTCCTCGAGCCCCTTGCCGCCCGCGAAGTACGCGAGTTCCCGCGAGCCGACGAGGCCCTGCTCGCCGATGGTGCCCGAGATCCGGTAGGGCAGCCGCTCGCGCAGCAGCTTCCCTTCGTCGGAGGTGAGCAGCTCCTTGAGTGCGGGGGAGACGACCATCTCGCCGTCCGCCGGGAACGCCGAGACCCCGGGTGGCCGCGGAGCCTTCGGGCCCTCCGCCTCCAGCAGGCGCCCGCGGACGTCCTGGTCCCGGAACGTGGTGTCCGCGTCCAGGACGATCAGGGTGTCGTCGGCCTTCGGTATCTTCTGCTGGCTGAAGGTGTGGTCGCTGCGCGCCTCCTCCCGCCGGTTCCGTTCCGCCAGCGCGTTCGGGATGGCCGTGGTGAGCAGCAGCAGCGCCACACCGAGCCCGACGCCGACGGCCGTCAGCAGCGCCCGGATCCACCCCTCGCGTCCGCCCGCGAAGGCGAACCGGGTCCCCAGGGCCAGGTCCCGGCTCCACTGTCCGACGCTCATACGACGCGCTCCATGTCCCGCGACCTGCCGTCCCGTACGACGATCTCGCGGTCGGAGTACGCGGCCACCCGGGCCTCGTGGGTGACGAGCACCACGGCCGCGTTGGTGGACCGGGCGGCGTCCGTGAGCAGTTCCATCACGCGTTCGCCGTTGAGCGAGTCGAGCGCGCCGGTGGGTTCGTCGGCGAAGACCACCCGCGGGTTCGTCACCAGCGAGCGGGCCACGGCGACCCGCTGCCCCTGACCGCCGGACACCTCGCCGGGCCGCTTCCCCCGCAGGTCGTCGACCTCCAGCCGTTCCATCCACGCCAGCGCGGTCCGCTCGGCCGCCTTGCGGGACGACCCGCTCAGCCGCAGCGGCAGCGCGACGTTCTCCACACAGGTCAGCTCCGGCACGAGCTGCCCGAACTGGAACACGAAGCCGAACTCCGAGCGCCGCAGCGCACTGCGCTCGGAGTCGCTCATCGAGGTCACCTCGCGCCCGTTGTACGTGATCGAGCCCGAGTCCGGCATCACGATCCCGGCGAGACAGTGCAGCAGCGTCGACTTGCCCGACCCGGACGGACCCATGACGGCGACGACCTCGCCCGGGTGGATGGAGAACTCGGCGCCGTCGAGCGCGGTCGTCGGCCCGTAGGTCTTGCGCAGATCCCGGGCGATGAGCAGCGAACCAGCGGGAACGGTCACCGGGTCACCGCCTCACGGAGCTTGTCCAGACGGGCCGCGGTCAGTTCCAGCCAGCGCAGGTCCGCCTCCAGGTGGAACAGTGCGTGGTCGCAGATGAGCTGATCGGCCAGATCGCCCTTGCGCTTGCGGTCGGTGAGGATCCGCATGCTGCGCAGGTGCTCGGAGCGCTGCGAGTCGAGGATGTCGCCCGCGTTCCGCTCGGTGAGCAGCGCGAGGACGACCTTGGTGTAGAGGGTCGACTGGAGGTACGGCTCCGGCTTCTCGGGCGTCGCGAGCCACCGCTCCACGTCGGTGATCCCGGCGTCGGTGATGGCGTACCGCTTCCGCTCCGGGCCGTCGCCCGCCTCGATCCCGTCGATCTCGACGAGCCCGCTCTTCAGCAGCCGCGACATCGTCGAGTAGACCTGGCCGTAGTGCAGCGGCCGGTCGTGACCGAACTTCTCGTCGAAGGCCCGCTTGAGGTCGTAACCGTGGCGGGGTCCGGACTCCAGGAGTCCCAGAAGTGTGTGACCGATGGACATGCGAGCACCATACACACGGTGTATACGTCGCGTGTATACGCAGAGTGTGTAGCTGGCGTCGTGGCGTACGGCCGCGCAGGTGGCGGCCGCTTGTCACGGTTCTGCTACACCGTTACGCCGCACCGTTCCCTATCCGTTCCCGCCGTCGACCGGCGGCCGGCCGCGCCGGGGCAACGGCCCGGTCTCCCGCGGCAGCCGCCCGGCCTCCTTGAGGGCCCTGCGCAGCAGGAACTCGATCTGCGCGTTCGCGGACCGCAGCTCGTCCCCGGCCCACCGCGCGAGCGCCTCGTACACCGCCGGGTCCAGCCGCAGCAGCACCTGCTTGCGCTGCTGCTGTGGCCGGCGTCGGGGGTCCGGGCCGTCGGAAGGGGCCGTCACTGGTAGAGGGACCCGGTGTTGAGGACCGGCTGCGCGGCGCGGTCACCGCACAGCACCACCATCAGGTTGGAGACCATCGCCGCCTTCCGTTCGGAGTCCAGCTCCACGATGTCCCGCTCGGTGATCCGGGCGATCGCGGCCTCGACCATCCCCACCGCCCCGTCCACGATCTGCCGCCGCGCCGCGACCACCGCTCCGGCCTGCTGCCGCTGGAGCATCGCCGAGGCGATCTCGGGGGCGTACGCGAGGTGGGTGAAGCGCGACTCGATGATCTGCACCCCGGCCGCCTCCACGCGCGCGTGCAGTTCGACGGCGAGCTTCTCGGTGATCTCCTCGGCGTTGCCGCGCAGCGAGAGGCCGTCCTCCTCGTGGGCGTCGTAGGGGTACTCGATGGCGATGTGCCGCACGGCCGCCTCGGTCTGCGTGGAGACGAACTCGACGTAGTCGTCCACCTCGAAGACGGCCTGGGCGGTGTCCTCGACCCGCCACACCACGACCGCGGCGAGCTCGATCGGGTTGCCGTAGGCGTCGTTGACCTTCAGGACGGCGGTCTCGTGATTGCGGACCCGCGTCGAGATCTTGGTGCGTGAGGTGAGGGGGTTCACCCAGCGCAGGCCGTCCTGCCGGATAGTCCCCCGGTAGCGGCCGAAGAGCTGGACGACCCGGGCCTCACCGGGCGCCACCATGTTCAGCCCGCACATGGCCAGGAAGGCCGCGAGCGCGACCAGGATGCCGGTGATGATCAGCGCGGCCTTGGCGCCGGCCCCGTCCACCTGCGTGGCGACCGCGATCAGCCCGGCACCGGCCAGCAGTCCGACCAGGCCGAACAGCAGAGCGAGACCACCGCCGATGCTGTGCGCGGTGACCTCCCGCACGCGGGGCGCCGGCATCTCGGGCATGTCGGGCGCATCGGCCGTGATCTGCGGTTCCTGTATGGACATGGGTGATCCCCCGTTCTCCTGGGAAGCCTCTCCTGCCTAGCTTCCATCTATCTAAGTGATATCACTTTTCGGGGTTCTGGCAACCCTGCGGGCGTCTCGAACGTCGGTTCCGTTGGGGTGGGTGCTGATTGTCACGTCCGCGAAGAGCCGGATCGGCAGCCCTGTCCCTTGTCTCCCGGTGTTAGCTTTCTGAGCTGACCTGAGCGGCGAACCTGTGTGACATATGAGCACACATGAGCGAAGCGGAGCAGATCGGACCCATGGGACGAGCGGAAGAGAGACGCGCCAGACAGCGCGGTGGGCGCCGGGCGGCGCCCAAGCGCCGCCGTTCGTCGGGCGCGGCCGGGAAGAGCGGCATACGCAGGCTCTTCACCTGGAAGAAGATCGTCGGCACCTTCTTCGGCCTGTGCCTGCTCGGTATGGGCGCCTTCATCGTGCTGTACATGGTGATCGACATCCCCGAGGGGAACGCCGACGCCAAGCGGCAGAGCAACATCTACAAGTACAGCGACGGCTCGATCATGGCCCGCGACGGCAAGGTCAACCGCGAGGTCGTCGATCTGTCCAGGGTCCCCAAAGAGGTGCGCCTGACGTTCGTCGCGGCCGAGAACAAGACCTTCTTCAAGGATGCCGGCGTCGACCTCAAGGGCACCGCCCGCGGCCTGCTCAACACCGTCTCCGGCCGCGGCGCGCAGGGCGGTTCGACGATCACCCAGCAGTACGTCAAGAACTACTACCTGACGCAGGAACAGACCGTCTCCCGCAAGCTCAAGGAACTGGTCATCTCGCTGAAGCTGGACCGGGAGAAGTCCAAGGACTACATCCTCGCCGGCTACATCAACACCAGCTACTACGGCCGCAACGCCTACGGCATCCAGGCCGCCGCCCAGGCCTACTACCGCACCGACGCCGAGGACCTCACGGTCGCGCAGGGCGCCTACCTCGCCGCGCTGCTCCAGGCCCCCAGCCAGTACGACTGGGCGGTCGCGTCGGAGCGCGGCAGGAAGCTGGTGAAGGCCCGCTGGAACTACGTCCTGGACAACATGGTCGAGGAGAAGTGGCTGAGCCGGTCCGAGCGGGCCGGTATGAGGTTCCCGGTGCCGGAGGAGCCCAAGCCCGTCCCCGGCATGGAGGGCCAGAAGGGCTATCTGGTCAACGCGGCGAACGCGGCACTGGAGAAGCAACTCGTCGCAGACGGTGCCGCGAGCAGCCGCAAGGAAGCCGAGGCGATGGTCAACGCCGGCGGCTGGACCATCAACCTCAACATCGACAAGAAGAAGCAGGCCGCGCTGGAGAAGTCGGTCCAGCGGCAACTGACCAGCAAGCTCGACCCCGACAAGCGCGAGGTCGACGCGGACGTCCAGGCCGGTGCCGCCTCCGTGAACCCGAAGACGGGCGCCGTGGTCGCGATGTACGGCGGCGAGAACTACTTCAAGCACTGGACCAACAACGCCACCCGCACCGACTACCAGCCCGCCTCCACCTTCAAGCCGGTCATCCTGGCCGCGGCCCTGGAGGAGCAGGCGAAGACGCAGGACGGCGATCCGATCACCGCGAGCACGGTCTACGACGGCACGAGCAAGCGCCCGGTCATGGACAACGGCAGCGAGGTCGGCTTCGCCCCCGAGAACGAGGACGACAGGAACTACGGCCCGATCTCCGTCCAGACGGCGATGAACAAGTCCGTCAACTCGGTCTTCGCCCAGATGGGCGTCGACGTCGGCATGTCCGAGGTGGTGGACGTCGCCGGCAAGCTCGGCATGGACACCGAGAACATGGAGGCCGTGCCCGCTCAGACCCTGGGCAGCATGGGTGCCAGCCCCCTGGAAATGGCCGGCGTCTACGCCACCCTGGACAACCACGGCAAGAAGGTCACCCCGGCCATCGTGAAGTCGGCGGAGCACCTGAACCGCACCGTGAAGATGCCCGACCCGATCGGTGACCAGGTCATCAGCCCTGAGGCCGCCGACTCGGTGACGTCGGTGCTGACCGGCGTGGTCGACGACGGCACCGCCCAGGCGTCGGTGCGCAACAACCCCCAGCGCGACGGCCAGCAGGTCGCGGGCAAGACGGGTACGTCCGACAACAACAAGTCGGCCTGGTTCACCGGCTACACGCCGAACCTGGTCACCTCGGTCGGCCTGTTCGGCCAGGACGACAAGCCCCCCTACAAGCAGGTCCCGATGTACGAGGCGGGCGGCGAGCCCCGGGTCGACGGCGGTGGCTTCCCGGCGCAGATCTGGGCGGCGTACACCTTCGGTGTGATGGGTGACGTCACCGAGTTCGACCTGGACACCCGGCAGGGCGCGGCCATCAAGCCGACGCGGACGCCGACGCCCACGCAGGAGCCGACGACCGAGGAGCCCACGCAGGAGCCGACGACCGAGGAGCCGTCGTCGTCCCCGCCGCCGACGACGGAGGCGCCGAGCAGCTCGCCGCCGCCGTCTCCGACCACGCCACCGCCCAGCTTCAGTCCGCCGACGACCCCGGAGTCGACACCGACGGACAGCGGCGACCCGCTCGATCCGGTCAGGTCCGGGAACGAGGAGTAGGAGACGCGGAAGGGCGCCCGGCGAGAACCGGGCGCCCGCGATTCAGGCCCGAGAAAATTCACCTGAGATTCACCTGAATGTCGTCAGGACGGGCCTGGTCGATGGAAGCGGCTTATGGTTGAGCGCATGTTCAGGCCCCATTCCCAGCGCGCCGACCGGCGTGCATGAAAGGTGGCGCGCCTCATGGATAGCTCTCTTCGCGGGACCCGCGAGCAGAACGCCGGCACCCGTGACTTCGACCCCGGCATCACGCGTAGCCGTCTCGTTCGCGCCGCCGGCGGGGCCCCGGAGGCCGAGCCTCAGGAGGATGCCCCGGACGAGCGCTGCGCGTCGCTGTACGACGCCATACGGGACATGGGTCTCTACGGGGCGAAGATAGCGGCGGAAGGGCGCGGGAACGGTGGTGAGGGCCTCAGGATGTGACCCGTACCCGGAGGAGCCCAGCGGGCGCACCACGGGGGACAAGTACTTCAAGGAGTTCATGCGGCTCGTGCACGTGAGTCTGAGGAGCTGGTGGTGGGGGGAGCCGCTGGGAGCGCTGTTCGGCGCGGCCGGGGGCGCCTGGCTCGGCCATGACGACGACCTGCCGATGGACGAGGTGACCGGTGTCGCCGTTTCCATGGTGGGCGTCATCATCGGGTCCGTGTTCGCCATCCTGGCGATGATCACCCGGGCCTGTGACAACAACTTCCTGAAGAAGGCCAGAAAGGCGGGCATCCTGCCCGTGGTGAACTATCTGTGGCCGTTCTTCACCATCATCGCCATGGGCATTCTCTCCATCATCTTCCTGCTGATGGTGGCCGGAATGCCCGAAGACGCGCCCACGGTGCTGCACATGGGGGCCGGTGCGGCGGCGGGTTTCTGCGTCCTGTGGACACTGGCCGGGCTGCTGCCCGCCCTGGGGGCGCTCATCGTGTTCACCCGCCTCATCGAGAAGACCTCCGGGGTCCAGGACTGAGGGCTGCCAACGGCACCGGTGCGGGATCGCGCACCGCGTCTCCCGCACCGATCGGGTATGCCCCGGCCCCGCGTCACTCGTCGACGTCGAGCACCAGACGGACCTGACGGCCCTCCAGGGTGATGTGGCCCTCACCGTAGGCGGCTCGGTAATGGCCGGTGCCGGCGGTGATGCCGGTCTTGGCCGTCACGCGCTCCCCGGGCTTGTACCTGATCACGTCGCTGAGGGTCAGCGTGCCCTTCGCCAGGCGCAGGACGCGGGTGCAGTGTGCGGTCACCTCGGAGTCCTGGACCACGATCGCGGAGCACTCCGACGTCCCGTCACCGGCGTGCCGCAGCGTCTTCTTGCCGGATGCGTCGGTCACCTCCGTGTAGAGGTCCATGTGGTTCGTCCAGCCGTCGCTGGTCTCCACATCCCGGACCGGGTGGGTGTGGGACCCGCTGACGCCGACGAGCTCGACCCTCTCGATGTCGTTGTCCGCGTCCTTCTCCTCGGCGTGTGCCAGAGCCGGAAGAAGGGCGAACGTGGTGGTGAGGGCGGCGACGGCCACCGCACGGACAGCCGATGTGATCACGAAACCTCCTGGGTCGGTCCAAGGACGCCGTTCCTGACGGGTGTACCGGTCAGTCATCGACGTGGAGGTCGAAGAGGACGCGGTCGCCGTCGAGGGTGATGTATCCCTCTCCCTCGGCGTCGTTGTACTTGCCCGTGCCGCCCGCGATGGCGGTCTTGGCGGTGACCTTCTCCTTGCCCTCGCGGGTGATCACGTCGTGGAGGGTGATCTCCCCGTCCTTCATGCGCAGGACCCGCGTGCACTGGGTGGTCACGCGGCTCTCGAACAAGGGCGCATCGGCGGCGGAGCACCGCGCGGTGGCGTCGCCGACGCGCTTGTCGTCGGGCGTGTACAGGTGCATGTACGTGGTCCAGCTGTCGCCGGTCAGCGCGTAGTACGGGGTGGAGTCCGACTTGATGACGCCGACGAGCTTGAGCCGCTCGATGTCCTCGTCACCGACGTCTGCGGCGGCGTGCGAGGAGAGGGAGAGGGTGAGGGCGGCGGCCAGGGCGCCGGCGGTCACGGCGCTGCGGACAGTGGCAGAGGGCATGCATCCTCCAGGTGCGACTGTGGACACTCAGAGCTTCGAGCGCTGTCGCATTCCACGCACGGGGAGGCTCCTGTGCAACGCGCCTTGCGCGGGGGGCGTGCAGAAGTCACGCGAACAGGGGACTTGACCGTCCGGTTGTCCGACGCCCCGATGGGCCCAGGGGCAGGACTGCCCACAGCTGAGCGGGGAGCGGCGGCACCCGCCGCTCCCCGCTCAGCCCGGTCAGCCGCGGTTGAGTTCGAACCAGACGACCTTTCCGGTGCTCAGGCGGGTCGCGCCCCAGCGCCGGGCCATCCGGTTCACCAGGTACAGCCCGCGCCCGCCCTCGTCGGTGGCGCGGGCCTGGCGGAGCCGGGGCAGCTGCGGGACGTCGTCGCCCACTTCGCAGCGCAGCACGTCCGTGCGCAGCAGCCGCAGTGTGACCGGCCGGGACGCGTACCGCACGGCGTTCGTCACGACCTCGCTGACCAGCAGTTCGACGGAGTCGCTGAGCTCCTCCAGGCCCCACCGCTGCAGCGCGCGCCGGGCCAGACGGCGGGCCCGCCCGGGGGCGGCGTCCTCCGGCTCCAGGAACCAGTACGCCACGTCGCTGGGCGCAATCCCGTCGAAGCGGGCGGCGAGCAGCGCGATGTCGTCGTCCCGGTCGCCCGGGCCGAGCATGTCGAGCACCTCGTCGCACAGCGCTTCCAGGGGCGGCGGATGGTCCGGCCCGGTGAGCTGCGCGACCGCGGCGAGCTTCTCCCGCAGCTGCTCGATGCCGGTCCACACATCCCGCAGGCGGGACTCGACCAGCCCGTCGGTGTACAGCAGCAGCGTCCCACCGGCGGGCGCGTCCAGCTCCACCGCCTCGAAGTCGACACCGCCGACCCCGATGGGAGCCCCGGCCGGCACGCGCAGCACCTCGGCCCGGCCGCCCAGGTGGAGCAGGACGGGCGGCGGATGACCGGCGTTGGCGATGGTGATGCGGTGCGACACCGGGTCGTAGACCGCGTACAGGCAGGTCGCCATGCGGTCCACGCCGAGCCGCTGGGCCTGCTCGTCGAGGTGGTGCAGGACCTCCTGCGGCGGCAGGTCCAGGCCGGCGAGCGTCTGCGCGGTGGTGCGCAGCTGGCCCATGATGGCGGCCGACGTCATGGAGTGACCCATCACGTCACCGACGACCAGCGCGACCCGGCTGCCGGGCAGCGGGATGGCGTCGTACCAGTCGCCGCCGACCCGAGCGGTCTCCGCGGCCGGCAGGTAGCGGGAGGCGAGCCGCACGCCGGTGGGGCGGGGCAGCGTCTCGGGCAGCATGGTGCGCTGCAACTCGTCCGCGATGTACGCCTCGCGTCCGTAGAGCACGGCCTTGTCGATGCCGAGCGCGCTGTGCGTGGCGAGCTGGGCGGCCACCAGCAGGTCGTCCCCTTCGAAGGCGGGGCGCTCGGGACGGCGCAGGAACAGGGCGGCGCCGATGACCCGGCGCCGGCCGCGCAGCGGGGCGAGAATCGCCCGCTGTCCGTCCGGAACGGCGAACTCTTCTCCGTCACCGAGGAGTTCGGGCAGCGCGGCACGAGCCGCGGGGGCGTCGGTGAACACCGGGCGGACACCGCGCAGCACCTCGGCGAGCGCGCTTCCGGGCCGCACCTCGCACAGCTCGGCGCCGACCGTGTCCAGCTCGTTGGGTTCGGGCTGCGCGGCCGGCAGGAAGCCGTTCTCGGTGTCGCGCTCGGCCGGTATCCGGTCCGTGCGGCGCAGCCTGAGCACCAGCGGGCCCGTGGGCCGCTCGTCGCCGACCGGCAGCGGATCGCGGAGATAGACCAGGATCGCGTCGGAGAACGTGGGCACGGTGGCCCGGCACAGCCCCATCACGATCTCGTCGAGATCGATGCCACGGGCGATCCGCCGGGTGGCGGCACCCACGAACCTGAGCCGGTCGCCGTCCCGCCGCATCGGCGTGGGACGGCCGGGCGGCAGGCTCTGGCCGCTGCGCCGCTCCTGGCCCTCGGCATTCGCTCCCGGCCGGTCCTGCTCGTCGGCCGGCTGCACCGGAATGCCCTCGGGGGCGGGCCGCGGCCGGGGGGTGTCGCGCTCGGCGGTCTGTTCGGCACCCGGCTGGGAGTGCTCGGAGGCGGGGTCGCTCACGGTGTCCTTGCCCTTGCCGAACGGCGTGGAGGTGCCCGGCTCCGACGTGCCCGGAGGAGTGTGGGCCGTCGTGACCGGGACGGTGACATCGCCGCCTGGGCGGCCCTGTACCGGTAAGGCGCCCGCGCCGGGCGCACGAGCCGGTGTCGGGGTGTGCGCGAGCGCCCCGCGGGGGTCCGCGGGGTCGATGCCCGGCTGCGGGCGTTCGAAGGAGGTCGGCTGCTCCGTCACGCGTGTCGAATCCATCCGTCCGGGGCTGCACGCCGTACGTGCAGGTGGTCCCGCCGAAACTCCGATACCCGGAATACGTGCCCCAGGAACGGAATTCCCGCGTGGTCAGAGGTTGTCCCTGTGCCACCGGCGGACCGTCTCCGGCCCGGGAGACCTGCGGCGCAGGCCCTTCCGGTGTTGCCCTCGTACCCCTCGCTCACGTCCTGCCGCCCCTCGGTGACGATCGGTCAAGCCCAGCGCGTGCACTCACAGTTGCGACCGCGCGCCCTTGCGGAGGACGATCCTACGTTTCTTGCCCGGGGGCGCATCAAGGGTCTCATGAGGACACATGCGCGGGCGTGCGGTCCCAGTCCTCCGGGAGTGACGGTACCGTCCAGGACGGATCCGGGCGCCACTGCTGCCAGCCTTCCGAGAACGGCGGCCCCCAGGCGCGGATCATTTCCACCGCCGCCTGACCCGCCGCCCGTACCTTCTCGGCCTGCCGGTCGTCCATCAGCCCGTCCCGCCGGGCCTGGGCGAACTCGTCCTCGTCGCGCCAGTGCCAACTGCGGTCCGGGTGGACGGAGATGTCCAGGAAGTGGTCGACGGAGTCGACGCCGCCCTCCCAGCGGGTCAGCGGCTCCTCCAGGTTCACGTACCAGTTCTTGAAGAGCCAGCCCGGCTCCCAGAACAGCCACACCGACCAGGGCTCTCCGGGCCGGGCGAGCTTCAGGACACCGGTGCCGAACCACCGGTCGCGCTGCACGGTCCGCGGCTTGGTGTAGCGCGACGCCAGCGGCTCCAGGTGCACGGGCGTGCCGTCGGCGAGCACGGGCCGCACACACTCGGTGCCCGGCGCCAGCCACACGGCGAGCAGCTCCGCGTCGTCCCGTACGACGGTGACGGGGCGCGCGATGTGGAAACCCGCTCCGCCGTTCTCCCGGTACCGCCACAGAATCCGGCTCCCGGGCGCCCAGAAGCCCGCCGCACCGCCCGTTCCCACGCGTCTCACCGCTCCGCCCTCCGCCATGCACAGATATTAGGTGCCATGGGCAAACGACGCTGCGGCGCGTGTCACGGTTCACGCGCCGGGCGCGCGTGCTCCGCGAAACGTCACGGGCGCGTCATCCGCAGGACATCCAGCGCCTCGTCGAGCTGCTCCATCGTCAGGTCGCCGCGCTCCACGTACCCGCCGTCCAGGACGACCTGACGGATCGTCTTCCGCTCGGCCAGCGCCTTCTTGGCGACCTTCGCGGCCTCCTCGTACCCGATGTACTTGTTGAGCGGCGTGACGACCGAGGGGGAGGACTCGGCGTACTCCCGGGCCCGTTCGCGGTCGGCGGTGATGCCGTCGACGGTCCGGTCGGCCAGCAGCCGCGAGGCGTTCGCGAGCAGCCGGATCGACTCCAGCACGTTCTTCGCGATGACCGGCAGCATGACGTTGAGTTCGAAGTTGCCCGCGGCGCCGGCGGTGGCGACGGTCGCGTCGTTGCCCACGACCTGGGCGGCGACCATCAGCACGGCCTCCGGGATGACCGGGTTCACCTTGCCCGGCATGATCGAGGAACCGGGCTGGAGGTCGGGCAGGGCGATCTCGGCGAGGCCGGTGCGCGGCCCGGAGGACATCCACCGCAGGTCGTTGGCGATCTTCGTCAGTCCGACCGCGATGGTGCGCAGCTGCCCGCTGGTCTCCACGATGCCGTCCCGGGCGCCCTGCGCCTCGAAGTGGTCACGGGCCTCGGTGAGGGGCAGCCCGGTGGTCCGGGCGACCTCCTCGATCACGGCGGCGGAGAAACCGGGCGGGGTGTTGATGCCGGTGCCGACCGCCGTGCCGCCGAGGGGCAGTTCGGCGAGCCGGGGCAGGGAGGCCTCCAGCCGCTCGATGCCGTACCGCACCTGGGCGGCGTATCCACCGAACTCCTGCCCCAGCGTCACGGGCGTGGCGTCCATCAGGTGGGTCCGCCCCGACTTCACGACGTCGGAGAACTCCTCGGCCTTGCGCTCCAGGGAGCCGGCGAGGTGGTCCAGGGCGGGGATCAGGTCACGGGTGACGGCGGCGGTGGCGGCGATGTGGATGGAGGAGGGGAACACGTCGTTGGACGACTGGGACGCGTTCACATGGTCGTTGGGGTGCACACCCCTGCCCAGCCGCTCGCTCGCGAGCGTGGCGATGACCTCGTTGGTGTTCATGTTGGACGAGGTGCCGGACCCGGTCTGGAACACGTCGACGGGGAAGTGCTCGTCCCACCTGCCCTCGGCGACCTCCCCGGCCGCCTCCTGGATCGCCCCGGCGATGTCCTTGTCCAGAACCCCCAGCTCGGCGTTGACCTTGGCCGCCGCCCCCTTGATGCGGGCCAGCGCCTCGATGTGCGCACGCTCGATGCGCTGCCCGGAGACCGGGAAGTTCTCCACGGCACGCTGGGTCTGGGCCCGCCACTTGGCGTGGGCGGGGACCCGCACCTCGCCCATGGAGTCGTGCTCGACGCGGTATTCGGTCCTGTCCTGCTCGTCGGTCATCGACGATCACCTCCACGTGTCACAGCGTTCGCGCCGCGACCACTGTTCCCCGTGGAGGCGAATCGTCACCGGCCTTCTCAGGCGAGTCCGGGACCCCGTACCGGAATGGAGGTGAACGTGGGCGCCAGCGCCGGGTCCTGGAAGAAGTCGTTGCCCTTGTCGTCGACGACGATGAACGCCGGGAAGTCCTCGACCTCGATCTTCCAGACGGCCTCCATGCCGAGCTCCTCGTACTCGACGACCTCGACCTTCTTGATGCAGTCCTGGGCGAGCCGGGCGGCCGGGCCGCCGATGGAGCCGAGGTAGAAACCGCCGTGGGCGTTGCACGCGTCGGTGACCTGCTTGCTGCGGTTGCCCTTGGCCAGCATCACCTTGGAGCCGCCCGCCGCCTGGAACTGCTCCACGTAGGAGTCCATCCGGCCGGCCGTGGTCGGACCGAAGGAGCCGGACGCGTACCCCTCGGGCGTCTTGGCCGGACCGGCGTAGTACACCGGGTGGTCCTTCAGGTACTGGGGCATCTCCTCGCCCGCGTCCAGCCGCTCCTTGATCTTGGCGTGCGCGATGTCACGCGCCACGACCAGCGGGCCGGTGAGGGACAGGCGGGTCTTCACCGGGTACTTGGTGAGTTCCGCGAGGATCGTGTCCATCGGCTGGTTCAGGTCGATCCGGACGACGTCACCGCTCTCCTCGAGCTGCTCGTCCGTCGTCTCCGGCAGGAACCGCGCCGGGTCCGTCTCCAGCTGCTCCAGGAACACGCCCTCGGCGGTGATCTTCGCGACGGCCTGGCGGTCGGCGGAGCAGGACACCGCGATGGCGACCGGGCAGGACGCGCCGTGCCGCGGCAGCCGCACCACGCGCACGTCGTGGCAGAAGTACTTGCCGCCGAACTGCGCGCCGATGCCGATCTTCTGCGTCAGCTCGAAGACCTTCTGCTCCAGCTCCTGGTCCCGGAAGCCGTGCCCGAGCTCGGAGCCCTCCGCGGGGATCTCGTCCAGGTAGTGCGCGGAGGCGTACTTCGCGGTCTTCAGCGCGTACTCGGCGGACGTGCCGCCGACCACGATCGCCAGGTGGTAGGGCGGGCAGGCCGCCGTGCCCAGCGAGCGGATCTTCTCCTCCAGGAACTTCATCATGGAGGCCTCGTTCAGAACGGCCTTCGTCTCCTGGTAGAGGAACGACTTGTTGGCCGAGCCGCCGCCCTTCGCCATGAACAGGAACTTGTAGGCGCCGCCGTCGGTCGCGTACAGCTCGATCTGCGCGGGGAGGTTGGAGCCGGTGTTCTTCTCCTCCCACATGGTGAGCGGAGCCATCTGCGAGTAGCGCAGGTTGAGGTTCTGGTACGCGTCGTAGATGCCGCGGGACAGGGCCTCCTCGTCACGGCCCGCCGTCAGCACGTTCTGGCCGCGCTTGCCCATCACGATCGCCGTGCCCGTGTCCTGGCACATGGGCAGCACGCCCGCCGCCGCGATGTTCGCGTTCTTCAGCAGGTCCAGCGCCACGAACTTGTCGTTGCCCGACGCCTCGGGGTCGTCGATGATGCGGCGCAGCTGCGCGAGGTGGGCCGGGCGCAGGTAGTGCTGGATGTCGTGGATGGCCTCCTCGGCGAGCTTGCGCAGCGCCTCCGGCTCCACCTTGAGGAAGGTCCTTCCGTCCGGCCCCTCGACCGTGGAGACACCCTCGGAGGTCACCAGCCGGTACGGGGTGGTGTCCTCTCCCTGGGGGAGCAGATCGGTGTACGCGAACTCAGGCATCTCAGCCCATTCCTCACTCTGCGGACGGCGACCCGCCTCCTTCGGCGAGCGCCCACCAGCGTAGAACCTGCCGCTGACGGCGAGCTTGTGAGGTAAGGCTCAGTTCGTCACGGTCGCGCGATGCAGGGGGGTATCGCGATCTATCGTGTTTCGGTACGCTGCTGCCGTGGACCTCCAGAAGCCGGATTTCCAGAAGCAGGACCTTCAGAAGCGTGATCTTCAGCAGCGGGCCGCGCCGGCGGCCTCCGAGTTCCGTGCCTCCGACGCCGAGCGCGACCGGATCGCCGGCATCCTGCACGACGCCCTCGCCGAGGGCCGTCTCACCGCGGACGAGCACGCCGAGCGTGTCGACGGGGTGCTACGCGCCAAGACGGTCGGCGAGCTGGAGGTCTTCATACGGGACCTGCCCGCCGCCCACCACCAGGGCCCGGGCGGCCCGTCCCGGGCGCAGGTCCCGCACCGCCCCATCGCCGACGTCGTTCCGGCCGACCCGGACGACAACGTGGTGGCGGTCTTCAGCGGCGCCGTCCGCAAGGGCCGCTTTCGCGCCGGCCGCCGCATCCACGCGTACGCGGTCTTCGGCAGTGTCGAGATCGACCTCAGTGAGGCCCTCTTCGACCACCAGCAGGTCGTGATCAAGTCCTTCGCGCTCTTCGGCAGCGTCGATGTCCGTGTCCCGGAGAACGTGTCGTTGCGCGGCACCGGCGGCGGCGTGCTCGGCAGCTTCGAGGTGGACGCGCTCGACTCGGACGAACCGGATGCCCCGGTCGTCTACGTCGACGGCTGGGCCGTCCTGGGCAGCGTCGAGGCGCGGCCCCGGCGCGGCAGGCTCGTCGCGGACATCTTCGACCGGGTGCAGCGCAAGGTCGACAAGAGTTTGCGCAAGCATCTCGGTCATTGACAGTCGCGAATTCATCCCGGGTTGAAGGCAATTCACCCCACTGGTGCGCGGCCTCGCGGGCCGTGAAATCCGTGGCGGGACCGGCCGTTGGGAACTCAGTGCATAGGCACGCGCACAGCGGGTAGGGCTTGCTGCATCGTCTCTCGCTCGCGAAGCCGTCGTCAGGAGTAGACCGTGCTGCAACCGCCGCATTCGTCCCTGCAGGTAGCTGCCGTTCCGGCCCCGCGGGTGCCAGTGCGAGACAGGGACCAAGACGCCCCATGGCACACCGAGGCGGTGTGCCGGCGGGACGAGGCCGGCCTCTTCTTCGCCCCCTCCAAGGAACCGACGGCCGCCCGGCTCTCCCGGGAAGAGGCGGCGAAGCGGGTCTGCGCCCGCTGTCCGGTCATGGTCGAATGCCGCGAACACGCTCTGCTCCAGCCCGAGCCCTACGGCGTCTGGGGCGGCCTCACCGCCGCCGAACGCCGCGTGGTCCTGGCCCGGCGCCGCCGCCGCGACGTGGAACTGAAGAACGCGGCCCGCTCGGCGAACCGGATAGCCGCGGCCGGCTGACACGTGCACGGCACGGCGAAAGGGCGTCCCCACCGCACCGGGGACGCCCTTTCGATGGGCTTGCCGAGAATGCTTCCGAGGGGGCGCGGGGAACTGCGCGATCAACCACAACCGACCCGCACTCGCCGGCGATCCGCAGCCCCCCATCCCCCTGGACGCTCCTACTTCCCCTTGTCGAAGTCGATCGCGCTGTAGGCCCGCAGCTTGCTCAACCGGTGCTCGGAAGAGATCCTCCGCACCGTCCCCGACCGCGACCGCATCACGATCGAGTCGGTCGTAGCGGTCTCGGCCCGGTACCGGACTCCCCGCAGCAACTCGCCGTCGGTGATGCCCGTGGCCACGAAGAACACGTTCTCCCCGGTGACGAGGTCCTCCGTGGTCAGAACCCGGTCGAGATCATGGCCCGCGTCGACCGCCCGCTGCCGCTCCTCGTCGTCCTTGGGCCACAGCTTGCCCTGGATCGTGCCGCCCAGGCACTTCACCGCACAGGCCGAGATGATCCCCTCCGGCGTGCCACCGATGCCGAGCAGCAGATCGACGCCCGTGCCCTCGCGCAGCGCCAGGATCGAGCCGGCCACGTCACCGTCGGAGATCAGCTTGATGCGCGCCCCGGCGTCCCGGATCTCCTTGATGATGCCCTCGTGCCGTGGCCGGTCGAGGATCACGACCGTGACGTCCTCCGGGGCGGACCGCTTCGCCTTGGCGACCCGGCGGATGTTCACCGCCACCGGCGCGTTGATGTCGACGAAGTCGGCCGCCTCGGGCCCGGTGACGAGCTTGTCCATGTAGAAGACCGCCGACGGGTCGAACATGGTGCCGCGCTCGGACGCGGCCAGCACCGCGATCGCATTCGTCATGCCCTTCGCGGTCAGGGTGGTGCCGTCGATCGGGTCGACGGCGATGTCGCACTCAGGCCCCGTCCCGTCGCCCACGTGCTCCCCGTTGAACAGCATCGGGGCCTCGTCCTTCTCGCCCTCGCCGATGACGACGACGCCGTTCATCGAAACGGTGGAGACGAGGGTGCGCATGGCGCGCACCGCGGCACCGTCGGCGCCGTTCTTGTCACCGCGTCCGACCCAGCGGCCCGCGGCCATCGCCGCTGCCTCGGTCACCCGGACCAGCTCCAGGGCGAGGTTGCGGTCGGGGGCCTCGGAGGGCACATCCAGTTCGGACGGCAAGTGATGATGCTCGGTCATCGGAGCGCACCTTTCTGTACGACGACGGCCGGATGAGGGCTTCTGTCGCCCGACTCTATCTCCGAGACGGCAAAATGAGCAGGGGCCCCCACGGATGAGCGCGCTCGGCACCTGCGACGATAGGGGACGTGGCAGGCACGAACGGCAAGCAGAAGACGGCGCGGGACATGATCCTCTCCATGGGTGTCATCGTCCTGGTCGCGGGCGTCATATACCTCTTCATCCCACACGATGACAGCCCGCGCGAGGTAAAGCGCGTCGACTACCGGGTCGAGCTGCTCACGGCACGCCGCGCGGCCCCGTATCCCGTGGCCGCACCCGAGGGCCTGCCCGGCACATGGAAGGCCACCTCCGTCCGCTATCAGGGTGACGAGTTCGACGCCTGGCACCTCGGCTTCCACGATCCCGAAGGGGAGTACGTGGCCGTCGAGCAGTCCACTCAGCGGCGCCCGGTCTTCATCGACGAGCGGACGAAGGGCTCGCAGGAGACGGGGAGGACCGAGAAGATCGACGGCCGGACGTGGAGCCGCTACGAGGGCGGCCGGTACGACGCGCTGGTCCTCGAGGGCACGAAGGGATCGACGACGGTCGTGACGGGCACCGCGTCGTTCGCGCAGCTGACGAAGATGGCGGACGCGCTGAAGGCGGAGTGAGACCTCCTGCCACGGCGAAGGCCCCCGGCATGCCGGGGGCCTTCCCTGTGTGTGGTTCTCGAGCCGTGCGGGCGGATCTCAGACCGTCTTGACGACCTGGTCGAACTCCAGCCGCGGCGAGCGCGGGTACCAGGCGTCCGGGCCCGGGCGGCCGATGTTGACGACCATCAGCGGGGTGTGGTCGTCGTCCAGGAACTCCTTGCGGACGCCCTCGAAGTCGAAGCCGGTCATCGGGCCGGCGGCGAGACCGGCGGCGCGGACGCCGACGATGAAGTAGGCGGCCTGGAGGGCGGCGTTCAGCGTGGCGGCGTTCTCGCGGACCGGGCGCTCGGCGAAGAAGAGGTCCTTGACCTGCGGCATGGCCGGGAACAGGTGCGGCAGCTCCTCGTGGAACTCGTTGTCCGCGGAGAGGACCGCGACCAGCGGGGCGCTCGCCGTCTTGGGCCGGTTGCCCTCGGCCATGTGGGCGACCAGGCGCTCGCGGGCCTCGGGGGAGCGGACCAGGGTGATGCGCAGCGGGGTCTGGTTGAAGGCGGTCGGACCGTACTTGACCAGGTCGTAGATCGCCTGCACCTGCTCGTCGGTCACCGGCTCGTCGGTGAAGGTGTTGGCGGTGCGGGCCTCGCGGAACAGCAGGTCCTGGGCGGCGGGGTCAAGAACGAGGGACATGAAGGCACTTTCTCGCGGTGTCGGGTCCGAAGATCGGCTGACGTCTCCGACCGTACGCGAGTGAAGTTCAACCTTCAACTAAAGTGAGGGTGTCGTGCGTCACCCCGCAATGGACCCATCCGTGACTACTCGGCGTCCTCTTCTGCGGCCTCCTCCGCCAGCGCCGCGTCCAGCCGCGCCCGCGCCCCGTCCAGCCAGCGCCGGCACACCTTGGCCAGCTCCTCGCCCCGCTCCCAGAGCGCGAGGGACTCCTCCAGCGTCGTACCGCCCGCCTCCAGGCGCCGGACGACCTCGATCAGCTCGTCCCGCGCCTGCTCGTACCCGAGCGCCTCGGTCATGCCCGGCGTCTCATCAACCTCGCTGGTCATCCACCCACCTTATGTGTCCACTCGTACGGAGAACTCACCCTCACCGACCCGCGCGCGCAGCGCCTCGCCGGCCTCCACCTCGCCCGGGTCGCGGACCGCGTGCCCGTCCGCCTTCTGCAGCACGGCGTACCCCCGCTTCAGGGTCGCGGCGGGGGAGAGGGCCACCACACGCGCGTGCGTGTGCGTCAGCTCCGAGTCCGCCCGGTCCAGCTGGTGGCGCAGACAGCGACGGCCCCGGTCGAGCAGGTCCGCCACCTGGTCGGCGCGCTCGTCGATCATCCGGTGCGGGTCCTCTATCGACGGCCGGGCCAGCGCGTGGGCCAGCCCGCGCTCCTCCCGTTCGACCAGCGCCGCCACACACCGCCGCGCCCGGTCCCGCAGCAGCCGCACCCGCTCGTACTCCTCGCCGACGTCCGGCACGACCTTCTTGGCCGCGTCGGTCGGTGTGGAGGCGCGCAGGTCGGCCACGTGGTCGAGGAGCGGGTTGTCGGGCTCGTGCCCGATGGCGGACACCACGGGCGTACGGCACTGCGCCACCGTCCGGATCAGCTGCTCGTCGGAGAACGGCAGCAGATCCTCCACACTGCCGCCGCCCCGCGCGACGATGATCACGTCCACGGCCTCGAGCGCGTCGAGCTCCTTCACGGCCTGCACGACCTGCGGCACGGCGTGCACGCCCTGCACGGCGACGTTGCGCACCTCGAAGCGCACCGCGGGCCACCGGTGCCGGGCGTTCTCCAGGACGTCCCGCTCCGCGGCCGAGGCCCGCCCGCAGACCAGCCCGACCAGCTGCGGCAGGAAGGGCAGCGGCTTCTTCCGTTCCGGCGCGAACAGGCCCTCCCGCGCGAGGGTCTTCTTCAACTGCTCCAGGCGCGCGAGCAGCTCACCGACCCCGACGGGCCGTATCTCGGCGGCCCGCAGCGACAGCTGCCCCCGTGGGGCGTACCACTCGGGCTTCGCCAGCACGACGACCCGGGCACCCTCGCTCACCACGTCCGCCACCGCGTCGAACACCTGCCGGTAGCAGGTCACGCTGACGGAGATGTCGTACGACGGGTCCCGCAGCGTCAGGAACACCACACCCGCCCCCGGGCGCCGCGACAACTGCGTGATCTGGCCCTCGACCCATACCGCCCCGAGCCGGTCGATCCACCCCCCGATGAGCCGCGACACCTCACCGACGGGGAGGGGGGATTCCGGAGACGTGTTCACAGCCATGCCGGCGAGAGTAGTGGGCGCCGCTGACAACACGGCTCACCCGGACGCGATCTTCGCCCCGTGGAACACGGCCTTACGATGGGACGCATGTCTGCTTCGCCTGGCCGCCGTGTCCTGCTCGCCGCCCCCCGGGGCTACTGCGCGGGTGTGGACCGCGCCGTGATCGCCGTCGAGAAAGCGCTGGAGCAGTACGGCGCTCCGGTCTACGTCCGGCACGAGATCGTCCACAACAAGTACGTCGTGCAGACCCTGGAGAAGAAGGGCGCGATCTTCGTCGAGCAGACGGAGGAGGTCCCTCCGGGCAACATCGTCATGTTCTCGGCGCACGGCGTCGCCCCTGTCGTCCACGAGGAGGCCGAGCGCGGCAAGCTCGCCACCATCGACGCCACCTGCCCCCTGGTCACCAAGGTCCACAAGGAAGCCGTCCGCTTCGCGAACGAGGACTACGACATCCTCCTGATCGGCCACGAGGGGCACGAGGAGGTCATCGGCACCTCCGGCGAGGCCCCCGACCACATCCAGCTCGTCGACGGGCCGGGCGATGTGGCGAAGGTCGAGGTCCGTGACCCCTCCAAGGTCGTCTGGCTCTCCCAGACCACGCTGTCCGTCGACGAGACCATGGAGACCGTCGACGCCCTGAAGGACAAGTTCCCGCAGCTCATCTCCCCGCCCAGCGACGACATCTGCTACGCCACGCAGAACCGCCAGCTCGCCGTGAAGCAGATGGGCGCCGAGTCGGACCTGGTCATCGTGGTCGGCTCCCGCAACTCCTCCAACTCCAAGCGGCTCGTCGAGGTCGCCAAGATCGCGGGCGCCCGCGCGGCGTACCTCGTGGACTTCGCGGACGAGATCGACGAGGCCTGGCTGGAGGGCGTCTCCACGGTCGGCGTCACCTCGGGCGCCTCCGTGCCGGAGGTCCTGGTGGAGCAGGTCCTCGAGTGGCTCTCGCAGCGCGGCTTCGAGGACGTCGAGATCGTCAAGGCGGCCGAGGAGTCCATCACCTTCTCGCTGCCCAAGGAACTGCGCCGCGACCTGCGCGAGGAGGCGGCGGCGCTGGTCGCCGAGCGCGGCGGTGCCGGCGCCGGGACCGGTGAAAATTCCGGGGAGTGATCGGGAACGGGCCGGGCGGTGACCGCTGTCCGGCCCGTGACGGTCAGTCGTTCGTCGTAGCGTAGGGCCATGCAGATCTTCGGTGTGGACATCGGCGGTTCCGGGATCAAGGGTGCCCCGGTGGACCTGGACAAGGGCGACCTGGCGCAGGAGCGCCACAAGGTCCTCACCCCGCAGCCGGCCACGCCCGACGGGGTGGCCGACGGCGTCAAGCAGGTCGTCGACCACTTCGGCTGGACGGGGCCGGTCGGAGTCACGTTCCCGGGCGTCGTCACCGACGGGGCCACCATCCGCACGGCGGCGAACGTCGACGACAGCTGGATCGACACCGACGCGCGCGCACTGCTCGGCGAGCGGCTGGGCGGACTGCCGGTGACGGTGGTGAACGACGCGGACGCGGCGGGCGTCGCCGAGATGCACTTCGGCGCCGGCCGCGGACGCAGGGGCACGGTGATCCTGCTGACCTTCGGCACCGGCATCGGCAGCGCGGTCTTCGCCGACGGCGTCCTGCTCCCCAACACCGAGCTGGGTCACCTGGAGCTCGACGGGCACGACGCCGAGAAGCGGGCCTCGAGCAAGGCCCGCGAGGACCACGACATGTCGTGGGAGCACTGGGCGTCGCACCGGGTGCGCAAGTACCTCGCGCACGTCGAGATGCTGTTCTCGCCCGACCTGTTCATCATCGGCGGCGGCGTCAGCCGCAAGTCCCACAAGTTCCTGCCGCACATCGAGGGCATCAAGGCGGAGATCGTCCCGGCGCAGCTGCAGAACAACGCGGGGATCGTGGGGGCGGCGATGCGGGCGGCGGGCCGCTAGCCGGCCTGGGGGCACCTCATCGGGCTCTGGCCCTGGCCGCCCTCCGCTGCCGCACCATCCGGATCCGCCGGACGATCACGATCAGCCCGGCGATCAGGGTGCCTCCGTACAACCACCCGGCCTGCGTGGCGAGCGTCGTCACCAGCCCCATCAGCCGGCCCGCGAGGCCGTCGTCGCCGTCCGCCACCGGCAGCAGCCCCACCGCGAACGCGATCGGCACCACGACAGGCGCGGTCATCAGGTCCACCCGGCGCACCCAGACGGCGGTCAGCACGCACACCGGCAGGAACAGCACGCCGTACGCCGTGGGTGACGCCCCGAACAGCACGGCCGAGAGCCAGCCGAGCAGGAACATCACCACCGCGCAGAACAACCCGCTGCCCAGCCCGGTCAGCCGGGGGTTCGGCATCCTCCCCGAAGCGGGTGCCTGCGCGGGTGCCTGCGCGGGGGCGGGCCGCCGCACAGCCGCCGGACGGCGCTGCGGCCCCGGTCGCCGCACTGCCGCCGGACCGCGCTGCGGCCCCGGTTGCCGGACCGCTCCACCGCCGGCCCCCCGTCCCGCCTGGGGCGGCAGGGGCGATCCGGGCCGGTCACGTCGCGGTCCGTACTGGGCAGGTCGCGTCCTGTATCGCTCCACCGCACCAACTTAGGTCGTTCAATATGCCGAATGTCCCCTCAGACACGCCGTGCGCCGACGCTTGGCCATGCGTTCGATACGCCGCCCGGACGGTTCCGGACACGCCGTAGACTGGTGGATCGGCCGGTCCCCTGGCCCCCTGGCCCTCTCCACTCACGGGAAGTCGCAACGTGTCGCTCACGATCGGAATCGTCGGTCTGCCGAATGTCGGCAAGTCGACCCTGTTCAACGCCCTGACCAAGAACGACGTGCTGGCGGCCAACTACCCGTTCGCCACCATCGAGCCGAACGTGGGTGTGGTCGGCGTCCCCGACCCTCGCCTCACCAAGCTGGCCGAGATCTTCTCCTCCCAGCGCGTCCTCCCCGCGACCGTCGACTTCGTCGACATCGCGGGCATCGTGCGCGGTGCGTCCGAGGGTGAGGGCCTGGGCAACAAGTTCCTCGCGAACATCCGCGAGTCCGACGCGATCTGCCAGGTCATCCGTGCCTTCAAGGACGAGAACGTCGTGCACGTCGACGGCAAGGTCTCGCCCAAGGACGACATCGAGACGATCAACACGGAGCTGATCCTCGCGGACCTCCAGACGATCGAGAAGGTCCTGCCCCGGCTCCAGAAGGAGTCGCGGATCAAGAAGGACCTCGCGGCGAAGGTCAAGGCGGTCGAGGAGGCCAAGGAGATCCTGGAGAAGGGCGACACCCTCTTCGCGCACGGGATCGTCCAGGGCACCGAGCGCAACGAGCTCCTGCACGACCTGCACCTGCTGACCACGAAGCCCTTCCTCTACGTCTTCAACGTCGACGAGGACGAGCTGATCGACGAGGACTTCAAGAACGAGCAGCGTGCCCTGGTCGCCCCGGCCGAGGCGATCTTCCTCAACGCCAAGCTGGAGGCGGACCTCGCCGAGCTCGACGAGGACGAGGCCCTCGAACTCCTCCAGTCCGTCGGCCAGGAGGAGCCCGGCCTCGCCACCCTCGCCCACGTCGGCTTCCGCACCCTCGGCCTGCAGACCTACCTCACGGCCGGCCCCAAGGAATCCCGCGCCTGGACCATCAAGAAGGGCGCCACGGCCCCCGAGGCCGCCGGCGTCATCCACACCGACTTCCAGAAGGGCTTCATCAAGGCGGAGGTCATCTCCTTCGACGACCTGGTGGAGACGGGGTCGGTGGCGGAGGCCCGCGCGAAGGGCAAGGCCCGTATGGAGGGCAAGGACTATGTGATGCAGGACGGGGACGTGGTGGAGTTCCGGTTCAACGTGTAGCGGCTGACGCAACACCACTTCGCTGATCTTGCAAACATGCAGTTCAGGAGGGGTCCGACTCTTCGGGTTGGGCCCCTTGTTCTTTCCCATGCTGGGATGGGATGAGAATGCTCGTGCTGGGTTTCGGACCGTGTGTTTGGTCGGCTGCCTCAGGCGCCGCTGTTGCGTCGGCTTCCAGGGGGTTTCGATGCCGGAGCCGGGCGGATGGTGTTCCTCTGCACTGTGGTGGCGACTCGTCCGGAAGGTCCGTCCGCATCCCGCCTGGGGGCGGGGAGGTAACCAGCGGCGAACCCATGTGACCTGCGACTCCGCCCAACCGGAAGGGGCTGGCGCTGAGGGTTAATGCTGTGAGGGGTAATGACAGGGTCTCTCAGCCCGCGTGCGGCGAACCTAGCCTGGTCTCATGGACAACCGCGCCGAAACCAGTGCGTTTCTGAAGTCTCGCCGTGACAAGATCACGCCCGAGCAGGCCGGTCTGCCCGTGTACGGCCAACGCCGGGTGGCCGGGCTCCGCAGGAACGAGGTCGCGACGCTCGCGGGCGTCAGCGTCGAGTACTACACGCGTCTGGAGCGCGGCAATCTCAGCGGTGTCTCCGACAGCGTCCTGGAGGCGCTGGCCCAGGCTCTGCGGCTTGACGACACGGAGCGCACGCACTTGTACGACCTGGCCCGAGCGGCGAACAAGACGCCCGCCCGTGTGAGCCGCCGCACTGCCCGGCCGGCTGTGCGGCCCAGCGTGCAGCGCATCGTTGACGGGATGCCGGGCATGCCGGCGTTCGTGAAGAACCACCGATTCGACATTCTGGTCGCCAACCCGCTCGGTCGCGCACTGTTCTCGGAGATGTACGCCGATCCGGTCTGCGGGGCGAACACCGTGCGGTTCGTGTTCCTCAGCCCCGCGGCCAGGCGGTTCTACGTCGACTGGGAACGCATCGCCAGGGGCGCTGTGGGTGCGCTGCGGATCGAGGCGGGCAAGAACCCGTACGACCGCGAGTTGTCGAACCTGATCGGTGAGCTGTCGACCCGCAGCGACGCCTTCCGCGTGATGTGGGGCGCCCACGACGTACACGTCTTCCATGACGGGACGAAACGCCTCCGGCATCCGGTCGTCGGCGAGCTGGAGGTCAACTTCGAATCGATGAACCTGCCGGACGGCTCGGGGCTGGTCGTGGCGTTGTACAACGCGGCCCCCGGCTCCGCCGCCGCGGACGCGCTGAACCTGTTGGCGAGCTGGTCCGCCACGGCCGAGGCCGCGGATGAGCAGGCCGCCGAGGCGGACTCCGAGAACTGAACCGACGTCCACAGCCCCGCCTTCTCCGGCTGCCGTCGGCAGCAAGGGCGGGGCTTTGGCCTGCGCATATGCCGCTGGGGGTCCCTGCTGTTACCCCTCACAGCGGAGACTCCCTCATCGTGTCCGTTCCCGGTTGCATGGTCAGTGCCCCGCTTTGGGGCCGACCGGTATCGAACCTCGTATCGGTCCGTCCCCGCTCATGCAAGGAACCACCATGACTGGCAAGAGCACGATGATCACGCTGAACAACGGCGTGCAGATGCCCGCGCTCGGCCTCGGCGTCTTCCAGAGCCCACCGGAGGAGACCGCCACCGCGGTCACGACCGCGCTCCAGCACGGCTACCGCCTGATCGACACCGCCGCCGTCTACGGCAACGAGAAGGAGGTCGGCGAGGGCGTCGTCGCCTCCGGCGTCGACCGCGGCGAGGTCTTCGTGACCACCAAGCTGTGGCTCTCGGACTTCGGCCACGACGCGACCCTGCGTGCCTTCGACGCCAGCCTGGGCAGGCTGGGCCTGGAGTACCTGGACCTGTACCTGCTGCACTTCCCGTACACGTCCGCGTTCGACTCCACGGTCGCCGCGTACAAGGCAGCACAGAAGCTGCTGGCCGACGGGCGGGTGCGGGCGATCGGCGTCTCCAACTTCAGCCCCGAGCGTCTGAACGACCTGATCGTGCGCACCGACGTCGTACCGGCGGTCAACCAGGTCGAGCTGCACCCGTACTTCATCCAGGGCGAGCTGCGCGAAGCGCATGCCGGCCTCGGCATCGTCACCCAGGCGTGGTCGCCCCTCGGCGCGGTGAACCTGTACTGGCCCGACGCCCCGCACGCGGGCAAGAGCCCGCTGCAGGACCCGGTCATCACTCAGATCGCCGCCAGGTACGGCAAGACCCCCGCGCAGATCGTGCTGCGCTGGCACATCGAGCACGGCCTGTCCGCGATCCCGAAGTCCGTCACGCCGCACCGCATCGCGGAGAACATCGGCATCTTCGACTTCGCGCTCACCGCCGACGAGACGGCCGCCGTCGACGCCCTCGACACCGGCCTGCGCGGCGGTCCCGACCCGGACAGCATCACGGCTGACTCCTTCGGCTGAACCGGCGCCCGGCCGCTCCCGCGACGCGGCCCCCTGTTTCACCCCCACATCCAGCAAAGGCTCTACCTCCGCATGTCTTCTCACCGAGAAAAGCCCGCCAGGCTGCCGTTCGTCGTCCCGCTGCTGGCCCTCGGCACCTTCGTGATGGTCACCAGTGAGTTCATCATCGCGGCCCTCCTGCCCGAGGTGTCCGCCGACCTCGGCGTCAGCGTCTCCACGGCCGGCCTGCTGATCACGGCGTTCGCGGTCGGCATGATCGTGGGCGCGCCCACGATCTCGATCGCCACGCTGCGCCTGCCCAGGCGTTTCACCCTGGTCCTGGCGCTTGCCGTGTTCGCCGTCGGCCACGTGATCGCCGCACTCAGCTCCTCCTTCCCCATCGTGCTCGCGGCCCGTGTGATCATCGCGCTGGCCACCGGTACCTTCATCTCCGTCGGCTCGGTCGTGGCCACCTCCGCCGTGGGACCGGCCGCCGCCTCCCGCGCCATGGGCGTGATGATGAGCGGCATGAGCCTGGCCATCGTGGCCGGTGTGCCGCTGGGCTCCTGGGTCGGTCAGGCGATCGGCTGGCGCGGCACGTTCTGGGCGCTGGCCGCCCTCGCGGGCGTGGCTGCCCTGGTCATCGGCCGGTTCATCCCCGCCGCGGAACGCGCCGAGGTGACCCCCTCCGTCCGCTCCCAGCTCGCCGTACTGCGCCATGGCCGTATGTGGCTGGTCCTTGCCGCCACCGCGCTCGTCACGGGTGGCTTCATGGCCGCGTACAGCTACATCTCTCCGCTGCTCACCGAGCGGACCGGGATCTCCGAAGGAGCCGTACCGCTCGTCCTGGTCGGCTTCGGCGTCGGTGCTCTGCTGGGCACGAACATCACCGGGCGCCTCGGCGACCGCAAGCCGCTGGCCACGTTCATCACCACCTCCGTCGCCTCGGTGCTGGTGCTGCTCCTGCTGATCCCGCTGTCCACCAGTCCCGTGGCGACCGTCGTCCTGGTGGTGCTCCTGGGTGTGACGGGCCTGGGCATCACATCGATCGCCACCCCGCTGGCCGTGCGCTTCGGACACTCCTCGCCCGCCCTCGCCGCTGCCTTGACGGTGTCGGCCTTCAACATGGGGATCGCCCTCGTCTCCTGGCTGGCGGGCACGACCTTGGACACCTCCCTGGGCGTGACCGGACCGGAGGTGGTGGGTGCGGTCATGGCCGGCCTGGGCCTGATTCCCCTGCTCGTCCTCGCCGCGATGCGCGCCACCCGGACCGCCGTGCCTCAGGTGTCCCTGCCTGCGGCGGACGAGGAGACCTCGCACAAGGCTCAGGCCCACCGCGTGGCGGCCTGACTACGGGACACCACAGGGTGTTCCCATCGCAAACCCTTCAAATCGGCTGATTTCTGTAACAGGTCAAACACACAGGACCCACACCGGTCCGGGCGTTGTCGTCGCTCGTGGCCACTCGAAAGGAGAACGAAATGAAGAAGCGTGAACTGGGAAACAGCGGGCTCGAAGTGTCGTCGATCGGGCTCGGCTGCATGGGAATGACCTTCGGCTACGGCCAGGCCGCGGACACGGGTGAGGCCATCGAGCTGATCCGGGCGGCCGCCGAGCGCGGTGTGACGCTCTTCGACACCGCGGAGGCGTACGGGGAAGCGAACGAAAGGCTGGTGGGCGAGGCACTGGCGCCGGTGCGCGACCAGGTCTCCATCGCCACGAAGTTCGGGTTCAAGGACGGCAACTCCACAGCGGGGCTGGACAGTCGGCCGGAGCGGATCCGGCTGGTCGCCGAGCAGTCCCTGCAGCGTCTGCAGACCGACCGCATCGATCTGTTCTACCAGCACCGGGTGGACCCCGACGTGCCGATCGAAGAGGTCGCGGGGACGGTCCGGGAGCTCATCCAGGAAGGCAAGGTCAAGCACTTTGGCCTGTCCGAAGCGGGTCCGGACGTCATCCGCAGGGCCCACGCGGTCCAGCCGGTCACGGCCCTGCAGAGCGAGTACTCGCTGTGGTGGCGCGAGCCCGAGGAGATCATCCTGCCGACCCTGGAAGAGCTGGGCATCGGTTTCGTGCCGTTCAGCCCGCTCGGCAAGGGCTTCCTGACCGGCGCGATCAGTCAGGACACGAAGTTCGAGGCCAACGACATCCGTAACGTGCTGCCGCGCTTCGAGGAAGAGGCGCGTGAGGCCAACCTCGCACTGATCGCGCTGCTGGGTGAGATCGCGGACGCCAAGCAGGCGACCCGGGCACAGACCGCCATCGCGTGGCTGCTGGCGCAGAAGCCGTGGATCGCACCGATCCCGGGCACGACGAAGCTGCACCGCCTCGAAGAGAACATCGGCGCCGACAACGTGGAACTGACCTCCGAGGACCTCAAGCGCATCGAAGAGGCCGTTGCCCAGGTGCAGATCAAGGGCGAGCGGTACACCGCAGCGCAGCAGAAGACCATCAACCGGTAAGTCACCAGCCTCCGTCGGCCCGTTCCGTCACCGCTCTCATACTCGCCGTCGCGAGGAAATGGCCCGAGGTGCTCTCCGATGCCGTCGACCCGGGCTGGGTCGCCACGAAGATGGGCGGGAGCGGCGCCACCGACGACCTGCGGCCGGCTCCGGTGACCCAGGCCTGGCCGGCGGCCGACGACGACGCGGCGGCGTTGGTCATCGGCCGCTACTTCCACCACCAGCAGCCCCGCCCTCCGCACCCGGCGACGCGGTCGCCCGAAGTGCAGGACCGGCTGCTGAAGTACTGCGCCGATCTCACAGGCGTCGAACTGCCCACAGCGGTCTCTGACGACTGAGCCCGCGTCCCTCCTCCCGTCCGTCCGCACGCGGGCCGCGTGCGCCCACCACGATTGGAGCGAACCATGACCGCAACGAACCCACTCATCACCCTGAACAACGGCGTACGGATCCCCGCCCTGGGACTCGGCGTCTACCAGAGCGCCCCGAGGAGACCACCGACGCGGTCCTGACCGCGCTGCATGACGGCTACCGGCTGATCGATACCGCAGCCGCCTACTTCAACGAGCGGGAGGTCGGCGAGGCGATCGCCCGCTCCGACGTGGACCGCTCCGAGATCTTCGTGACGACCAAGGTGTGGATCAGCGACTACGGCTACGACTCCGCGCTGCGGGCCTTCGACGTGAGTCTGCGCAAGCTGGGCATCGAGCAGCTCGACCTGTGGCTGCTGCACCAGCCGCTGCCGTCCGACTTCGAGCGGACGATCGCGGCGTACAAGGCGGCGGAGAAGCTCCTCGCCGAGGGGCGCGTCCGTGCGATCGGTGTGTCGAACCAGACGCCCAAGCAGCTCGACGAGCTCCTCTCCCGCACCGACATCGTTCCGGCGGTGAACCAGATCCAGGTGCACCCCTACTACACGCAAGGCGAGTGGCGCGCAGCGAACGAGAGCCACGGCATCCTGACCCAGTCGTGGTCGCCCATCGGCGGCTCCTACGTCTACCGGGGCGCCGACACCAACCCACTCGAAGACCCCGTCATCACCGCCCTGGCCGACAAGTACGCGAAGACACCCGCGCAGGTCGTGCTGCGCTGGCACCTCGACCACGGCTTCTGCGCGATCCCCAAGTCCGTGAAGGCCCATCGCATCGCCGAGAACTTCGACGTCTTCGACTTCGCCCTGACCCCCGACGAGGTGGCCGCGATCGACGCCCTCGACACCGGCGTACGCGGCGGACCCGACCCGGACTCGCTCAACCTGGAGAACGCCGGCTTCCCGATCCCCGACTAGGGGCTACCCGAAGTCTCACGGTCCTGGGCCCGGTTGTGCGTGGCTCTCCCCACTTCTGACACCAGGCCCCTGAACACCTCGATACCCGTGCGGCGCCGACGCAAAGAACGAAAGAGCGCAACGATCAGGAAAGAAATACCCATGAAGAAGCCATTCAAGCTCGCGGCGATCTCCGCGACCGCAGCCGTCATCGTCTCGGCACCGTACGCGTCCGCCGCGACCGGACACGCGGACGCGCAGCCCGCCGTCACCCACGTGAAGACCGTGGCTGCCTTCGACTTCGCCACCGGCGACGTGCCCGAGAACGTCACCGTCGCCCGGGACAATTCGCTGACCGTCTCGATGGTGGGCACACCCGCGGGCGAACGGCCGGCACTGGTGCGGATCGCACCGTCCGGGCAGCGCACGGTGCTGGTCACCGGGCGGAAGGGCGACGGAATCACCGGCAACACTCGCGGCCACGACGGCACCGTCTACTACAACGTGTGGTCCTCCGACGCCTCCCGGAACGGGGTGTGGAAGCTGCCGCTCGGCGGCACTCCTCACCGCATCGCGGCATTGCCCGCGGGCGGAGTCCCCAACGGTCTGGCCATCGATCCGGCCGGGCGCACCTTGTACGTCGCCGACAGCCAGATGGGCACCGTCTGGGCCGTCCCGGTCTCCGGCGGTCCCGCGACCGCGTGGCTGGCCGACCCCGCCCTCGCGATCAAGGCGTCCGCACCCGTGCCGTACGGTGCGAACGGACTCCGTTTCCACAACGGCGCCGTATGGGTCTCCAACCTCAGCAAGGGCACCCTGCTGCGGATCCCCGTCACCGCTACCGGAGCTCCGGGCCGGGTCCACACCGTCACCAGCGGCCTCACTGGCATCGATGACTTCAACTTCCTCAGCGACCACTCCAACGTCGTGTTCGCCGCGCTGAACACGCAGAACCAGATCGCGGTCGTCTACCCGAACGGCACCACCAGGACCGTGCTGACCGCCTCGGACGGCGTCGCCTCGCCCACCGCCACCGCGGTGCGCGGGAAGCGGCTGTACATCACCGACGGCGGACTCAACGAGCCCCGCGACGCGCAAGTGCAGAGCGGGAAGATCGACTTCGGCGCGCTGCTCTCACACTGAGCGCCCGGCAGCTCCCGGGGCCTCAGCCTCACCATCCACACGGCTGAACCAGGATCGCCCTCCGAGCAGGGGCCTGCGCCTGCTCGCCCACTGGGCCGCCACCCAGGGGGCCACCACCCTCGCGCGCTCGGTCAAACGTCCTTGAGCTGTACGCGGTCGCCGCACAGTTTCGACCAGTCGTCGCGGTCCGAGGTCAGTACGAGGACGGGTGCCGGGGAGCGGAGTGCCATCGCGGCGACGAGGGCGTCGATGGCGTACTTGTGGCCGTGCAGACCCGGGATGCCGGGGCGCTCCAGCAGGTTGGCCGGTGCCTCAGCGGGAGTGGGCGGTGTGGGCGGCTCCGGCGCGAGGGGCGCGGGGCTCCTTGCCATGGGCCGGTCCGGCAACCCGTCAACCATCTCGCGGTACGGCCTGGGTTGGGAGGAGACCGCGGCTGACGCTACGGGTCCGGCGTTCGGGTGGTCGGGTGGTCGTGTCGGGACCAGTGGGCGGCCGCAGCGGCGGCGATCGCGGTGAGTGCGACTCCTGCGGCGAGGAGTTTTCGCTTCCCGGGGCCGAGGAGACTGAGGGGGCCGCCGGGCGGCCCGGGGGCGGTGGTCTCGCGGGACAGGTCCCGTGTGATTCGCTGCCAGACCCGCTCCGGAGGGGCGGTCGGCAGGTCCACCAGATTCGCGGAGCGGGCGGCGATCACCACGCGGGTCATCATCCGCAGCTCGGCGCGGCAGTGGTCGCACTGCTCGATGTGGAGCAGGGCGTCGGCGAGTTGCCCGCCCGGCGCGGCGTTTCCCAGCGCCAGTTCCACCAGGTGCGCGGGCTCTACGTGGGCCACTGCGCCCTCCTGTTCCCCGGAGTGCGGGACTCGACGGGCTCCGCCGTGACCACGAGGCCGGACAGGTGGCCTCCGGGCTCGGGGACGAACGGCGGCGCACAGGTGTTGAGGGGGAGGGCGGGGGCGCCCGACCGGCGGAAAACCGAGGGCGGCGGTTCCTCCTCCGGCATGGTGTCCCGCGAGACGACGCGGTGAGGCACCGGCTTCGTCCCGGCGTGCCGCACCCTGCCGGGCGCCGACCTCGGGGGCCACCCCCTCCTTCCGCTGACCTGCCTTCCAGGCCGCGCCCTCCTGCCGGTCCGCGGGCGCCGCCACGAGGTCGCGCGGAGGTGCGGCGCGGTCCGACGGCGTGTCCGGGAAGCCGAGGGCGGCTGCCAGGGCGGCAGCCGCCTCGGTCGGTCCGGTCCGCCGTCGGGTGTCGTCAGCCACGCCGGGCGGTGCCGCTGCCGCCCGGGATCACGGCTTCGACCCCGTGTCGCTGAACGTCTGGGTCGCCAGGGCGAGGTTCTTGTCCTCGGCGCTGCCCCAGGCGTAGACGACGTTGCCGGTGCCCTCCTTCAGGTTCAGGTCGGCCGGGCCGATGGCCACGGTGTCCGTACCGGCGAGGACCACGTCGGCGTTGACGGTGCCCGCGTCGACCTCGGCGGTGGCCTCCTTCGGGTTGGTCAGGTCGTTGAAGACCGGCTGTCCGCCGGCCCGGACGTCGACGGCCGGCGCGGCCGCGACATGGCGCACCGTCAGGCGCGACTTGTCGGCGCCCACTTGCGAGACGTCGTTGGTGAAGGCCGTCAGTCGCGGATCACCCCCGGCGGAGAGATGGGCGGCGACCGTGGCGTTCCCGCCTTCGGGCACCTCCACCTTCTTCTCCAGGGCCGGCGTGCCGTCAGGACTCTGGCCCGCCTCGAAGATCTGTATGTCATAGGTGCCGGCGGTGAGGGACTGAGGGTCCGTCACCGTGCCGGGCTTGAAGTCGCTGAGCAGTTCGTCGCCGTTGGCGTACACGTCCACCGTCATCCCGGGGATGCCGTGGAAGACGGACACCATGGCCTTGTCGGAATCGCCGGCCAGGGCGGGTGCGGTCGTGCCGAGGGCCAGGGCGCAGGCACCGGCAGAGGCGGCGACGGCGAGGCGGATACGAGAGGTCATCAAAATCAATCCTTCGAACGGAGACTCCGCACGGTGCGGAGTCTCGGTCCTGTTTCAGGTGTGGGGGCCGCCTCGGATGCGCGAACGTGGCCGTTTTGTCGTGTTTTATCGCGACTGTTGGTCCGTGCCGCGGGCCGGGGTCTGTTCGATCGCCTGGCGCAGCCGGTGCAGGCCGCGGCGGGCGTGACTCTTGACCGTCCCCAGGGGCATGCCGGTCCGCTCCGAGATCTGCGCTTGTGTCAGGTCCTCGTAGAAGGCCATGCAGAGCACCTCCCGCTGGTGGCGCGGCAGTCCTGCCAGGGCGTCGACGAGCAGCACCCGGTCCAGGACCCGGTCCGGTGCCGCGTCGCCGTCCGGCGCGGGGCTCGCGTCGTGGGCGGCCGAGTCGGCCAGCGTCAGGCGCCGCGTCCTGGCCGCCAGCGCGTCGACGATCTTCCGGCGTGTGATGCCGACCAGCCAGGCGCCGAGCGGTCCCCGCTCCGGGCGGAAGCCGGCCCTCCCGTGCCAGGCGCCGAGGAAGACCTGCTGGGTCACGTCCTCGGCCTCGTGGGTGTCGCCGAGCAGCCGGGTGGCCATGGTGTGGACGAGCGAGCCCCAGCGCCGGTAGATCGCGGCGAACGCCTGCTCGTCCGCGGCGACCAGTCCACGGGCCAGCTCCTCCTCGTACCGCGTCTCCTCCACGGGCGGGGCGGAGGCGGTGCGTCGTGTGTCGGTGATCATGGCCTGGTTCCTCCTGCCGGGCGCGCGGGGGCGGAAGGCCGTGTGCTCAGCCGCACCTGTCGCTCCGGGGAGCGGCGACCGTGCGCTCGAGTTCCAGTGTTCGGTGCATAAACGACGCAGCTCAACATGCGTCGTTTGTGCGTCGTACAGTCGGAGGTATGGATGCACACGAACGGCAGGACGACGACCGGGGTGGCGGGCAGGCGCCGCGGGGCGGCGGGCTGACCACCGGCGAGGTGGCCCGGCGGCTGGGCGTGGCGCCCACCACGGTCCGCACCTGGGACCGCCGCTACGGCCTCGGGCCCGACGCGCACACCGGCGGACGGCACCGGCGGTGGACCGCCGCGGACGTGGCACGGCTGGAGCGGATGTGCGCCCTGACGGCGACCGGGATACCTCCCGCCGAGGCGGCGCGCGCGGTGCTCGGTGAAGCGGTGCCCCCGGAAGCGGTGCCCACGATCGGCGGCGAGGTGTCGTCGGAGGGGGTCGCGGGGCGACGGGCCACCGGTTCGTCCCCGGACACGGCCTCGGAGCGGGGGGCAGTCGGGGCGTCCACGGCGGGGGCCTCCGGGCGGGGGGCCGTCGGGGCGTCCACGGAGGCAGCCTCGGGCCCGCGGGCCTCCGGGGTGGCGGCGCGACCCTCCGCCCGTGCCCGCAGCCGGGCGGGCAGCGGACTGCGCCTGGGCGACGTGCGCCAGGAGTGCAAGGGCATCGCCCGGGCCGCCCTGCGCCTCGACGCCGCCGCACTGGACGAACTGCTCAGGGACGCGATCGAGGAGCACGGGCTGGTCGCCGCCTGGACCGAGGTGATCATGCCGACGCTCCAGGCGGTCGGCCGCAAGTGGGAGAGCTCGGGAGAGAAGTACGTCGAGGTCGAGCACTTCCTGTCCTGGCACGTGTCCGGCGCGTTGCGGCGCGGTGCTCCCGCCGCGGTCGCCGACCGCCCGGGCGCCGTGACGGTGCTCGCCTGCGTGCCGGGGGAGAACCACACGCTGCCGTTGGAAGTACTGGCCGCCGCGCTGGCCGAACGCGGTCTGCCGGTGCGCATGTTCGGTGGTGCGCTGCCCGTGGAGTCGCTCGTGACGGCCGTCCGCAGAACCGGGCCGGCCGCGGTGGCGCTGTGGGCGCAGTCCCGTACCACCGCCAGCCGGCCGCTGGCCCAGCACGTGGCCGCGATGGAGTGGGGCGTGCGCGGTGCTCGCCGCGGACCGGTCGTCCTGACGATCGGGCCCGGCTGGGCCGGCCGGACCCTGCCCGGACTGCCGCGCCCGGCGGGGCTGGCGGAGGCCGTGGCCCTCCTGGAGTCGGTCGTCTCGCGGTAGCCGCGATCGCGGAGGTTCCGGACTGCTGCATCCGAACACGGCCGACGGCCGGAAGGGGCAATGAACGGATTCGAAGCAGTCGGAGTGGTCGGCCCGTGGCGGGAGCGGGGTGTGAAGGTGATCGGCGCGCACGCCCGGATGTCCGGTGGTCGGCCCGGCGGGAGCGGTGCCCGGTGAGTCCGGCGCCCGGCGGAGCGTCCGACGTGGTGGTCGTCGGGGGCGGTGCCGCCGGACTGAGTCTCGCGTACCGGCTGGTCGAGACCGGCGCCGCGACCGTGACCGTCGTCGAGCAGCCGGACGGGCCCGGGCGCCCGGCGGAGCGGACCTGGTGCTACTGGGACGAGGACGTCGGAGACCTCGCGGAAGCCGTGGAAGCCTCCTGGCCGCTGCTGCGGGTGCACGGCCCGCACGGCGACGCGCTCACCGTCGACCCGGCGCCGTCGCGCTACCGCATGGTGCGCTCCACGGCCTTCGAACGGCTGGTGCACGCGCGGCTCGCTCGCTCGCCCGGAGGCAGCCTGCTGCGCGCGACCGTGGACACCGTGCGCGACGTGCCCGGAGGCGCGGAGGTGCGCTGCACGGCACCCGGCGGCCGGACGCTGACCCTGCGCGCCCGGCGGGTGTTCGACTCGCGGCCCCTGCCCGCCCTGCCGCCGGCCCGGACGCGGCTGCTGCAGCACTTCCGCGGCTGGTTCGTGCGCACGGACACCGGCCGGTTCGACCCGGCGATCGCCGACCTGATGGACTTCCGGGTGCCGCAGCCGCGGCACGGGCTCGCCTTCGGCTACGTCCTTCCGCTGGCCCCCGACCGGGCGCTCGTCGAGTACACCGAGTTCTCCCGGGCCCCGCTGACGACCGCCGCGTACGAGGCGGCACTCGGTCACTACACGCGCGAGGTCCTGGGCCTGGGCGCGTTCCGCGTGGAGTCGGCGGAGCAGGGTGTCATCCCGATGACCGACGCCCGCTTCCCCCGGCGCACCGGAAACGCCGTGTTCCGGATCGGGACGGCGGGCGGTGCCACCCGCCCCGCCACCGGCTACACCTTCGCCGCGGTGCAGCGGCACAGCCGGGCCGTCGCCGCCGCCCTGCGGGACGGCCACGGCACCGTACGCCCACCGCACGGGCGGCGGGCGCTCTTCATGGACGCGGTGCTGCTGCGGGCCCTGGACACCGGACGGATCGACGGCCCCGCGTTCTTCACCGGCCTGTTCCGCCGGACGCCGCCCCACCGCCTGCTGCGTTTCCTGGACGGCGCCACCTCGCTCCGGGAGGAGTGGGGCATCGGACTGCGCACCCCGGTGATCCCGATGCTCCGCACCGCGGTCGAAGTGCCCTTCCTGCCCCGCCGCACCCACCCCGCCCCACGCACCGGAGAGAGCCCCCGATGACCCTGCTGCGCGACCACGACCTGGCACACGCCTTCGACCACGCGTCCCGCACCTACGACCGGCTCACCGCCCTCAACCCCGGTTACCGCACCGACCTGCTCCGCTCCGCCCGCCGGCTGCGGCTGCCCCGGGACGGAGCCGGACTGCACCTGCTCGACCTCGGCTGCGGCACCGGCGCCTCCACCCGGGCCCTGCTGCGCGCCGCGCCCCGGGCCCGGATCACCGCCGTGGACGCCTCCTCGGGCATGCTGCACAGGGCGGTGGCCAAGCCGTGGCCCGACAGCGTGCGGTTCCTGCACCTGAGTGCCGAGGAACTCACGACGGCCGGCGAAGGCCCCTTCGACGCGGTCTTCGCCGCCTACCTGTTCCGCAACGTCTCCGACCCGGACGGCGTGCTGCGCACGGTGCGGACACTGCTGCGGCCGGGCGGGCGGCTCGCCGTCCACGAGTACAGCCTCGGCGGCTCACCGGCGCACCGTGCGCTGTGGACCGCCGTCTGCCAGGGCGTGATCATCCCGGTGGGCACCCTCACCGGTGACCGGGCCCTGTACCACCACCTGTGGCACAGCGTCCTCGCCTTCGACACCGCCTCCGCCTTCACCGGCCGGCTGACCCGGGCCGGGTTCACGGACGCGCGGGCCCTGCCCCTCGCCGGGTGGCAGACCGGCATCACCCACACCTTCGTCGCCCGTAACGGCTCCACGACGGCGGCGGAGGGCACCCGATGAGCGCCCGCACCGTCCGCCGCGGCCGGGACCGCAAGGCCGAGGTCCTGATGCCCGCCCCCGGCCGGGACCGGTTCGAACGGGGGGCCGCGCCGTCCGTCGCCGTGGTGGGCGGCGGGATCGCCGGCCTCGCCGCGGCCACCGGACTGGCCGAACGCGGCGCCCGGGTGACCCTGTACGAACGGGAGGAGTCCCTGGGCGGGCGCCTCGCCGGATACCGCACCCGGCTCGCGGACGGCTCCGAGGTGACCATGAGCCGCGGCTTCCACGCCTTCTTCCGCCAGTACTACAACCTGCGCGGCCTGCTGCGGCGGACCGACCCCGCTCTCGCGCGCCTCACCCCGCTGCCCGACTACCCCCTGCGGCACAGCGGCGGCCTCACCGACAGCTTCGCCCGCGTCCCGCGCACCCCGCCGTTCAGCGCCCTCGGCTTCGCCGCGCTCAGCCCCACCTTCGGCTGGCGCGACCTCACCGCCCTCGACGCCCGGGCGGCGCTGCCGCTGCTGGATGTGCGCGTGCCCGACGTGTACGCACGCTTCGACCACACCAGCGCCGCCGCATTCCTGGACGGCGTGCGCTTCCCCGAGGCCGCGCACCACCTGGCCTTCGAGGTGTTCACCCGCAGCTTCTTCGCCGACCCCCGCGAACTGTCCGCCGCCGAACTGATGCTGATGTTCCACATCTACTTCCTCGGCTCCTCGGAAGGGCTGCTGTTCGATGTGCCCGACGAGCCCTTCCCGCAGGCCCTGTGGGAGCCGCTCGGGGCGTATCTCGGGCGGCTCGGCACGGACGTCCGCACCGGCACGGCCGTGCTCGGCGTGGACCCGGCCGGCACCGGGGGAGCCGAGGTGCGCACCGGCAGCGGCACCGACCGGCACGACGCCGTGGTGCTGGCCCTCGACACCGGGGGACTGCGGCAGGTCGTCGCCGGCTCGCCCGGCCTGGGCACCGGCACCTGGCGCGACGACATCGCCGCCCTGCGCACCGCCCCGCCGTTCCTCGTCTCCCGGCTCTGGCTCGACCGGCCGGTCCGCGCCGACCGCCCCGGCTTCCTCGGCACCAGCGGGTACGGCGGCCTGGACAACATCAGCGTCCTGGAACGCTACGAGGGCGAGGCCGCCGGCTGGGCCGCGAGGAACGCGGGTTCGGTGGTGGAACTGCACGCCTACGCCGTCCCCGACGGCACGGAACCCGGGACCGTGCGGAACGAGTTGCTCGAGCAGCTGCGGCGGGTGTACCCGGAGACCCGTACGGCGCGTGTCGTCGACGCCCGGCACGAGTGGCGCTCGGACTGCCCGCACTTCCTGGCGGGCACGCACCACCGGCGCCCCACCGTGACGACCCCCCACCCCTGGCTGACGCTGGCCGGCGACGGGATCCGCTGCGACCTGCCCGTGGCCCTGATGGAACGGGCCGCCACGACCGGTTTCCTGGCGGCCAACGCCCTGCTCGCCGGGTGGGGCGTCCGCGGCCAGGTGCTGTGGACCGTCCCGCGGGCCGGCCGCTCCCCGGCGCTGCGGGCCCTCGGCGCCCTCGCGGGGCGCCCGGCCCGCCGGTGACCCGGCGTCAGCACAGCGGGGCGTGGCGGGTGTGCCGGTGGTCCCCAGTGTTCTGGGGCCGGGGGCGGGTGTGCGGGTGGTCCCCAGTGTTCTGGGGCCGGGGGCGGGTGTGTGGGTGGCCCTTACCGTTCCGGGGCCGGGGCTGGGGCCGGTGGCGAGTGTGCCAGCGGTCCCCAGCGTTCCGGGGCCGGGGCCGGTGGCGGAAGTGCCGGTGGTCCGCCCCGCCGCGGACCCGTGAGGGGAGCGGTACCCCCGCCCCGCCGCAGGTGTCGTGGCGTGCGGGAAGGAGTCGGGCCAGGGGCGTCTCAGCCGGGGAAGCGTCCGGTGCTGCGGAGCGTCCAGCGCCGCTCGGCATAGGCGAGGTCGTCGCGCCACAGGCGCCCGGCGGTGCGCCGCATCAGGGGGCGCAGCACGGGGGCGGCGGCCCGGGCCAGGGCGAAGCCGCGCCGGTCCGAGGCGGCGACGACCGCCTCGATGACGGCAGTCCGCGGCCGTTCGCAGGCCGCGGACGTCAGCGGCGTGGCATGCGTCTCCACCACGGACGTGGCCCCCTCACCGTCGGTGATGCGCATGACGACGGTGCGCGGCTCCGGCGCGGTGAACTCGGCCCGTACCGGGACCACCAGACGGCCCGTCACCCGGAAGGAGACGTCGACGACGAAGGCGTCGTCCTCGTCACCCTGAGGTTCGCGGGCGACCGTCAGGTCGACGAAGGAGTACGGATGGAACCAGGACCCGTGCCACGGGTCGAGCCGGTTGGCCACCACGTCCTGCGGTTCACACCGCCCGACGGTCGTGAACACGGCGTCCACCCCGGCCCCCGGCGCGGGCCGCTCCGGAACGACCGGGCGCTCCGACGGCTCCTCACCGCCGACCCCGTCCAGCCGCACCCACACCAGCACCCCGTCGTCGTGGACGGGGTACGGCTGCCAGCCGGCGGAGGCGGAACCGTCCAGCGCCAGTCCGTGCCAGTGGCACACCAGCGTGCCGCACAGCACCCGGCCGTCCCGCAGCGGAGCACCGAGGTGCGGGCAGATGCCGGAACCCCCACGCAGATCGCCCGCCCCCGACCGCCACAGCACCACCTCGACACCACCGACAGTCCTGCCGCACGGGCTGCCGGGGCGCACGTCCCGTGAGGCGCCCACCACGTACCAGTTCCCGGAGGGCCGGGCGGACGCCCGTTTCAGCGCGCCGGCGATCAGCGCCGGCCGCGCCGCGCGCCAGGTCGGCGTCTGCTCCGCCCAGTCCACTCCGCGGCGACGCCGCAGCGGCGCCGTCCAGCGTGCCCTGCCCGCTCGCTCACCCACGACCCGGCCTCTCCCGTTCCAGTGCGCCGGGTGCGCCGGGTGCTGCCGCGGGTGCCGCGCGCCATCGCGCGCCGGCCACCTTCAGGATCCCGGCCGCGGCGGTGGCCGCCCGGCGGCGGCGCGGCACCACCGCGCGACGGTGCAGCACGGCGTAGTCGTCACGCGCGATCGCGTCGAGGATGCCGCCGTACAGCGTGAACGCGGCACGGATGCAGGGGCGCACCCGCGGGTCGAGCATCGCGATGCCCGGTTCCGCCGCCCGGTACACGTCCCGGGTCAGGGCCTCGGCCGCGACGAACGCCGCCCGGATGCGCGGGTCGTGGCGCCCGGTGCGCCGGCTCCACTCCAGCAGCGGCCGGTCCACGCCGTGCGCGGCGAGCAGGTCCGCGGGCAGGTAGACACGGCCGCGGTCCAGGTCCTCGCCCACGTCCCGCAGGAAGTTGGTGAGCTGGAACGCCACCCCCAGGTCCGCCGCGTGCGGCTCGGCCTCCTCGCGCGGGACGACCGTGCCGAGCACGGGCAGCATCTGCAGTCCGATCACCGCCGCCGAGCCGTGCATGTAGGCCCGCAGATCGGCGTAGGTCGGATAGTCCGTGACGGTCAGGTCGGCGCGCATCGAGGCGAGGAAGTCGGCGAACAGCGTCACCTCGATGCCGTACCGGTCGGCGGTGTCGGCCACGGCCCGGACCACCGGTTCGCTCCCGCCGCCGGTGCGCAGCGCGTGGGCGAGGTCGCCCTCCAGCCGCGTCAGCAGCAGGTCGGGCTCGTCCGGCGTCCGGCGCCGGTCCAGGTCGTCGACGATGTCGTCGGCCCTGCGGGCGAAGCCGTACAGCGCGTGCACCGCCGAGCGGCGTTCCAGTGGCAGCAGACGGGTGGCCAGGAAGTAGGTCCGGCCGTGGCGGGCGTTGAGCTGCCGGCACCGGGTGTAGGCGGCGCGCAGGCCGGGGTCGGTGATCCCGGCGGCGTCCAGTTCACGACGGGTCATGGGGCACCTGCTCCGGTCGGGGAGGACGGGGCTTTCTTCGAGGCCGGGCGCGGCCGGGACACCGGAGCACGGCGTGCCGGGCCGCCGGTGACCCGGGCGGCGGCGAGCCTGCCGCTGATCAGCACGGGCGGTACGCCGACGCCGGGTGTGGTCCCGCAGCCGGCGAGCACGACGTTGTCCAGCCCGCGCACGAGGTTGCGCGGCCGGAAGGGCCCGGTCTGGGCGAAGGTGTGGGAGACGGAGAAGGGGCTGCCCGCCGCGTGGCCCTGGGCCGTCCAGTCGAGCGGGGTCACCAGGAGTTCCTCCTCGACGCTGTCCGCGAAGCCGTCCAGGCCGCGCCGCTCCAGCTCGGTGACCAGGCTGTCGCGGTAGCGGGGGCCCAGGTCCCGCCAGGCGGCGGCGGAGGGGCCGACGGCGGTGTTGGGGCAGGGCGCGAGGACGTAGTGGAGGTGGCGGCCCGGCGGCGCCAGGGAGGTGTCGTGCGCCGTCGGGCGGGTGATCAGCAGGGACGGGTCGCTCATCAGCGCCCCGGAGCGCGTCAGTTCGTCGAAGGTGCGCTCCCACGCGGTGCCGAAGGACAGCGTGTGGTGGGCGAGGTGCGGCCAGGTGCGGTCGGTGCCCGCGTGCAGCACCACCGCGGACGGCGAGTGCCGCAGCGGTACCGGGCGCCGGGGCGTCCGCCCCAGCAGCCGGTGTGCGGTGGCCAGTTCGCAGGTCAGCACGACCGTGTCGCACGGGATGCGTTCGCCCGAGGCGAGGCGGACGGCCCGCACCCGGCCCGCCGCCCGTTCCAGCGCGTTCACCTCGGCCGACCAGCGCAGCTCGGCGCCGGCACCGGCCGCCGCGTCGGCCATCGCCCGGGGCAGTGCGTGCATGCCGCCCTTGGGGAACCAGACACCGGCCACCGTGTCCATGTAGGCGATCACCGCGTAGGCCGCGAGGGCCCGGGCCGGTGCGACACCGGCGTACAGGGCCTGGAAGGAGAAGACGCGGCGCAGCCGGTCGTCGGAGAGGAAGCGGCCGATCCGGCCGTCCAGCCGCCCGAAGCCGCCGAGCGCCGCCAGCCGGGCCAGGTCGGGGTGGACGAGCTGGAACGGCGAGTCGAAGTTGGTGTCGATGAAGCGGCGCATCTGCGCCCGGTACAGCCGCTCCAGCCACTCCCGCAGCCTGCGGTAGCCCGCCGCCTCGGCGGGTCCGGCGAAGCGCCGCACCTCCGCCTCCATGGCGTCGCCGTCGGTGTGCACGTCGAGCCGGGTGCCGTCCGCGAAGCCGGCCCGGTAGGCGGGGTGCAGGGCCACCAGCTCGACGTGCCGGTCGAGACGGTCGCCGACGGCCGCGAACGCCTCGTCGGCCAGGTGCGGCATCGTCAGCACCGTGGGCCCCGTGTCCACGTGGTAGCCGCCGAGCCGTACGCGCCCGGCCCGGCCGCCCGGCCCGGCGTCCCGTTCGACGAGCGTGACCCGCCGTCCGGCGCCCAGCAGATGGAGGGCGCAGGCCAGGCCGGACAGGCCGGCGCCCACCACGACGACGTGGTCCGTCGGCCCCGTCACCGTCCTCATACGAGCTCCTCCGCGGGGCGCGGGGCGACGCCCGAGGCCCGCTCGACCAGGGCGGCGAACTCCCGCCGCACACCGGGGCCGGCGGCGGTCGCCTCGAAATGGCGCAGGCCGGCCGCCGCCAGTTCCCCGATCCGGGCCTCGACCTCCGCCCGGGCGCCCGTCCGCTCCAGCGCCGCCCGCATCCGCTCGACGGTGTGTCCCGCCCGCACGACCGCGCCCGGGGCGAGCACGGCGGCGGCCTCCTGATCGCCGGTCGCGCCGGCGAGCCGGACGGCGACGGCGAGGAGCGGGGTGAGCTTGCGGGAACGCAGGTCGTCGTCGGCGGGTTTCCCGGTCCGTGCCGGGTCGCCGAAGGCACCGAGCAGATCGTCGCGCAGCTGGAAGGCCAGCCCCGCGCACCGGCCGGCGGCCCGAAGCGCCCCCAGGGTGCGGGCGTCCGCGCCGGCCAGCGACGCACCCAGCGCCAGGGGCCGCTCGACCGTGTACAGGGCGCTCTTGAGCACGGCGATGGTCAGCGCCTCCTCGTCGCAGGACGAGCCGCTCGCCTGCGCGTTCAGGTCGCGGTACTGCCCGGCGACCATCTCGGTGCGCATGGCCCGCCATTCGCCGTACAGCCGTGTGCCCTGCGGCGTGCCGAGCGCCGTCTCGGTCAGCAGATCGTCCGCCCACGCCAGCGCCAGGTCGCCCGCGAGGACGGCGGCCGAGGTCCCGAACGCCCCGGCGGAGCCGTTCGTCCGGCCGGTCCGGTGGACGCGGGCGAAGGCCACGTGCATCGCCGGAGCTCCCCGGCGCAGGGGCGAGCCGTCCATCACGTCGTCGTGTATGAGGGCGCACGCCTGGAGCAGTTCGAGGGCCGCCCCCAGACGCAGGACATCGCCGGCGTCTCCCGAGCCGCCCGCGGCCCGCCAGCCGCACCACACGAACGCCGTGCGCAGCCGCTTGCCGCCGCGCCTGACGAACGCGGCGACGCGTTCCGCCATGTCGTGGGCGAACAGCGAGTCGGTTTCGTGGGCCTGCCGCAGACGCGTGTCGAGCACCCGCTCGAGGACGTGTTCCACGGCTCGCGTGGCCTCGTGAGCGGTGCGCGGGGTGTCGCCCGTTTCCGCCGGTCCGGCCGTCGTCGGCCGTGGTCCAAGCATGCGCTGCCCCTTCTCGCCTCCGGTCGTCCGCACATCAGTGCTTCCACGGGGGGCGGTGTTTTGGATGCGCCGAACGGGCGACGCCGCCATGCCGCGACGGCTGCTCAGTCGCGACCGCGGGCGTTCCTGAAGCGGGCCAGGCCGTCGCCGAGGCCGATGAGTGGCGCGGGGTAGCGCAGAGCGGCGCGCCGGTCCTCGGGGAGCCGCCACGGCTCGTGCACCGCGCCGCCCTCGACGTCCGCCAGTTCCGGCACCCAGCGGCGTACGTAGACGCCGTCCGGGTCGTGGCGCCTGCCCTGGAGCACGGGGTTGAGGACGCGGTGCGGACGGGTGTCGGTGCCGGTGCCGGCGACCCACTGCCAGTTCAGCTGGTTGTTGACGATGTCGCCGTCCACCAGGAGATCCAGGAAGTGCCGGGCACCGATCCGCCAGTCCACGTACAGCGTCTTCGTCAGGAAGCTCGCCACCAGCAGCCGGGCCCGGTTGTGCATCCAGCCCTCGTGGCGCAACTGGCGCATGCCCGCGTCGACCACCGGGTAGCCCGTACGGCCCTCCCGCCACGCGGCGATGTCCTCCGCCGCCTCGTCCTCGCCGCGCCAGCGGTCGTCGCGGGTGCGGTAGTCCCGGACGGACGCGTCCGGCCTGGCCGCCAGGACCTGGTGGTGGAAGTCGCGCCAGCACAACTGGCGTACGAACGCCTCGGCTCCGGGCCCGCCCTGCTCGCGGGCGCGGCACACGAGTTCCACCGGCGAGAGCGCCCCGAAGTGCAGGTACGGCGACAGGCGCGAGGTCGCGTCAGCGGCCAGGTCGTCCTGCCGGTCCTCGTACCGGGGCAGGCCGGTCCTCGCCCACGCCTCGAACCGGTCGCGTCCCGCCGACTCCCCGCCGGGCGGAAGCTCCGGCGACACCCCCGGGACCCCTTCGCGCGACGGCGGCTCCTCGCCGCGCACCGCGCCGGGGACGCGCACGGCACGCGGCGCGGGCAGCGGGTCCCGCAGCGACTGCTGCGACCAGCGGCGGAAGTAGGGGGTGAAGACGGAGAAGTGGTCGGAGCCGGACGGCGTCACGGTCCCCGGGGCGACGGCCGTGATCACGCTGTCGTGCACCCGCAGCGCGACACCGTCGGCGCCCAGGTCCGCGCGCAGCCGCTCCTCACGGAGGTGGGCGAACGCGGTGACGCCGGCCGCCATGTGCACCTCCGTGGCGCCGCACGCGGCGGCGACCGCCCGGACCTCCCGGGCGACCGGCCCCGAGCGCACGACCAGCCGCCCGCCGCGCCGGCGCAGCGAGGCGTCGAGGCCGGCCAGGCAGTCGGCGAGGAAGGCGGCCCGGTTGGGCACGTCGAAGCCGGCCGCGTGGACGGCGGGGTCACGGACGAACAGGGGCACCACCTCGTCCGCCGCTCTCAGCGCGGCCCGCAGGGGCGGATGGTCGTGCAGGCGCAGGTCCGAGGTGAACAGGACGACCGCGACGGTCATGGTGTCACTCCTGGTGCGGTGGTGCGGATGACGTCTGCCGCCGCACGGTCCTCCGACCGGGACGTGAGCCGGACCGGCGTCCGCCCGGCCCGCCGGCCGCGGCCCTGGCGATGTTGCGTGCCATGCCGCCGAACACCACGGAATGGAAGGGGGCGACGCTCCACCAGTAGGCGTGGCCCAGCAGGCCGCGAGGGTGGAACAGGGCCCGTTGCCGGTAGCGGGTGCGGCCCTGGTCGTCGGTCTCGGCGCGCATCTCCAGCCAGGCGAGGCCGGGCAGTCGCATCTCGGCTCGCAGCCGCAGCAGATGACCCGGCTCGATCTCCTCGACCCGCCAGAAGTCCAGCGAGTCGCCGACCCGGAGACGCTCGGTGTCCCGCCGTCCGCGGCGCAGCCCGACCCCGCCGGCGAACCGGTCGAGCCACCCCCGGACCGCCCAGGCCACGGGAGAGGAGTACCAGCCGTTCTCGCCTCCGATGCCCTCGATCACCCGCCACAGGTCCTCCCTGGAAGCGTCGACGGGCCGGTGCCGCTCGTCCTGGTAGAGGCTGCCGCCCGCCCAGTCAGGGTCCGTGGGCAGCGGATCACTGGGCGCCCCGGGCACCGAGGCAGAGGACCAGCGCGTGGCGACCTGCGTCTCCCGCACCCGGCGCAGAGCCAGGGCCAGAGCCTCGTCGAAGGGCAGCGGCCGGCCCGGCGCGTCCGGTACGTACCGGGCGATGTCGTGTTCCCGGCAGACGACCTCGTGCCGCAGCGACTCGGTCAGCGGCCGGGCGATCGAGGCGGGTACCGGGGTGACGAGGCCGATCCAGTGGCTGGACAGCCGCGGGGTGAGGACCGGGACCGGCAGGATGAGCCGCCGCCGCAGCCCGGCGACGGCGGCGTACCGGTGCATCATCTCCCGGTAGGTCAGGACGTCGGGGCCGCCGATGTCGAAGGCCCGGTCGACGTCGTCCGGCATGGTCGCCGACCCGACGAGGTAGCGCAGCACGTCCCGTACGGCGATCGGCTGCGTCCGGGTGCGCACCCAGCTTGGGGTGACCATGACGGGCAGGCGTTCGGTGAGGTAGCGCAGCATCTCGAACGACGCCGACCCCGAGCCGATGACGACGGCCGCCCGCAGCACCGTGGCGGGCACGGGGGAGCGGAGGAAGATCTCTCCCACCTCGGCCCGGGACCGCAGATGCGGGGAGAGAAGCCGCTCCGGGACGTCGCGCGGTGTGAGCCCGCCGAGGTAGACGATCCGCCGCACGCCCGCGAGCCGCGCCTGCTCGGCGAAGATCCGGGCGGCCTGCCGGTCGGTGTCCTCGAACCCGGAGCCGGCCCCGAGGGCGTGCACCAGGTAGTAGGCGACGTCGACGCCGCGCAGGGCGGCGGCGACCGACTCCGGGTCGGTGACGTCCCCTTGGACGGTCTCGGCGTGCTTCGCCCAGGGATGGTCGCGGAGTTTGCCGGGGGAGCGGGCGAGGCACCGGACGTGGTGGCCCGCCCGCAGCAGTTCCGGCACCAGGCGCCCGCCGATGTATCCGGTCGCCCCGGTGACCAGGCAGTGCAGCCGCTGCCCGTCCGTCGCCATGGTCGTGCCTCCCGTGCCTCGACGCCCTGCCGTGCCGTCGGATCACGGCCCCGACCCAACACTTCCGGCTCGGCACCCGTCGCGGATGCAGGCAACGGGCGCCGCTTGCGATGCAACAGGGGGGAGCGCCGCCGCCGGCCCCTCGCGGGCCGGCAGGGCCAGGGCGCTCGGCCGCCACGCCGGGACCCGATGCCGGTCACCGGCGCGGGCACGAGCAGCGAGCGGACCACGAGCGGGGTCGAGCAGCACCCCGACGGATCCGCTGCCGGCCGCCTCGGTCACCGTCCCAGAGGGCGCGCACGCTCCGGCCGTGGCGACGACTCGCGGCCCGCTCAGTGGAGCAGGCCGACCAGCAGATCAGGGCCGAGCCGTCCGATGGCGTCCGTGTCGAGGCGGTAGTACACAGCAGTCCCCTCCCAGTGCGTCAGGACGAGTCCCGCCTCGCGCAACTTCCGCAGATGCCGCGAGACCTGAGGCGACGTCATCCCCAGCCGGGCCGCGAGCCCGCACCTGTGTCCGGGCAGGACAGCCCATACGGTCTCGCCCCCGTCGTAGTCTCGCCGGCTGGGTGGTGATCACCCCCTCTGCCCGGGACGGTCCGGCTCCAGGGCCACGGCGGTGCGGGCTGCTTTCAGCCGTGTGTACGGGTCCGCACTGTTGACCTCAGCTCACGGGGCGCTGTTGCCGCTCGAGGTACTGCTGCACGACGGTGAGCGGCGACCCTCCGCATGAGCCTGCGAAGTAGGAGCCGGATGAGACACCTCTGAGGCCGTCCCGGCCTGTCGCGCGGAGCGCAGGACGAGCGGCAGGGGCTCGCTCCCGGGAAGGGGACGAGCCCCCGGGTGTGTGACGGCGGCTATAGCGGGGAGAAAGTTCCTGCGTAAAGCCCTCGAGGTCACCTTGTCATCACATCGAGTGATTCTCTGGCCTTTACTTGCATAGCACAACCTACGGTTGCCAGGCTGTCGCTGTCTGTACAACCTGATGGGAGTGGCCAGTGACATTCGGTGAGCAGCCGGCGTACTTGCGTGTCGCGGGTGATCTCCGCAAGAAGATCGTCGACGGTCAGCTGCCACCGCACACACGCCTCCCCTCCCAGGCCAGGATCCGCCAGGAGTACGGCGTCTCGGACACCGTCGCCCTGGAGGCCCGCAAGGTGCTCATGGCGGAGGGGCTGGTCGAGGGCCGCTCCGGTTCCGGGACGTATGTGCGCGAGCGGCCCGTGCCCCGGCGCATCTCCCGCTCCGGATACCGCGCGTCCGGCGGGGCCACACCGTTCCGCCAGGAGCAGGCGGACGGAGAGGTGCGGGGCACCTGGGAGTCCAGCAGTGAGCAGGCCGAGGCCAGTGTCGCGGTCGCCGAGCGGCTGGGCATCGAGCCCGGCGACCGTGTGATGTGCACGAAGTACCTCTTCCGCGAAGGCGGCGAGGTGATGATGCTCTCCACGTCCTGGGAGCCGCTCGCCGTGACGGGCCGCACACCCGTGATGCTGCCGGAGGAGGGGCCGCTCGGCGGCATGGGCGTCGTCGAGCGCATGGCGGCGATCGACGTGATCGTGGACAACGTGGCCGAAGAGGTCGGTGCCCGGCCCGGTCTCGCCGAGGAGCTGCTCGTCCTGGGTCGCGTCCCCGGCCACGTGGTCCTGGTCATCTCGCGCACGTTCTACGCCTCCGGCCGTCCGGTCGAGACGGCCGACGTGGTCATCCCGGCCGACCGGTACCGGGTCGCCTACCACCTTCCGGTCAAGTAGCGAACGCTCACATCAGTCCCGCTGTGCGCTCCCCGTGCGCCCTGTTCGCGCCCTCGTCGTGACGGACGTCACGTGGCGGGGGTGTCCCTGGCGTGCGGTCGGGCGTCGTTTCCGCAGGTCGGTCAGGGCGTCTGCGGCATGCCTCCAGCCGGATGCGCCGAGGTACGCGGACGGCGCGTTCCTTGGCGTGCGCCCCCTGCGTTCTGGCTGGTTGCGTACCTCTTTGTGAAAAGCCGTATTCGCTGCGTGAAGGTTAGGCGTAGGGTCGGGCATATGCGCATTGCGGTTTCCTTAGCGGGTGGGGCACGGCACAGGCCGCGGGTGGGAAGTGGAGGGGCGCGATGAACGACAGCACGATCACTCTTCCCTGGCTCGTGATACGAGAGGACGACAACGGCAACCGCTACCGGGTCGGCCGGTACGCGACCCGGGCCGAGGCCCAGAAGATCGCGGACAGCCTCGACGGCCGCGGCCACAAACAGCTGTACTGGGTCGAGCGGCTGGGGCAGAACGGGCCGGCCGTGGCACACGACTGACCCGGGGTGGCCGCGGAACGCTCCCGTAGGCTCCCCGTATGAGTGAGCGAATCGTCGTGGTGGGTGCCGCGCTGCTTGACGACGGGCGGCTGCTGGCCGCCCGGCGCAGCGCGCCCGTCGAGCTGGCCGGGCGCTGGGAGTTGCCCGGGGGCAAGGTCGAGCCGGGGGAGACCCCCGACGCGGCGCTCGTGCGCGAACTGCGCGAGGAACTCGGCGTGGACGCCGAGGCCGACGGGCGCGTTCCGGGGGAGTGGCCCCTGAAGCCGCCGTACGTGCTGCAGGTGTGGACCGCGCGGCTGCGGCCCGGCTCCGTCGCCCCGAAGCCGCTCGAGGACCACGACGAACTGCGCTGGCTCGACTCCGACGAGATCTGGGACGTCCACTGGCTCGACCAGGACGTGCCCGCCGTCCGGGAGACCCTCGCACACCTGGGGCGCCTCGACCGCCGAACAGGGCAGGCCCCCGGAGCCTGAGGCGGGCCGGGGGCGTGCGGAGCCGTGTGACTGCCCTACGGCCGCCCTGTGCGCCCGTCGCGCCGTACTGCGCTGCCCTGCGCGGTAATCCGCCCCCGATACCGGGTATGTGCCCATTAGTCCCATGAAGTCGGACGTGGGCGGGCTTGCTGCCTGGGAAGTGATCGGCGTGATCGACACCGAGGGTGACTGCGCCGCGTGGACCTTTCCCGCCGAGCCGGACGCCGTGCGCACCGCCCGCCGGGCCGTCCGCGGCCAACTCCGCCGCTGGGACCTCGACCGCCTCGCCGACCTCGCGGCATTGCTGGTCAGCGAGTTGGTCACCAACGCCCTGCGGCATGCCACCGGCCCCATCGGTGTCCGCCTGGTCCGCCCCTCCGAGCCGAACGGCGTCCTCCTGGTGGAGGTCTCCGACCCGCTCCCGGACCCGCCCCGCGAGCGCGCCCCCAGGCTCGAGGACGAGAGCGGACGCGGTCTCCAACTGGTGGCGTCCTCCTCCCGCCGCTGGGGCACCCGGCCCGGCACCGTGGGCAAGACCGTCTGGTTCGAACTCGCGGTAGCGGAGTGAAAAAACGGTGTACGTACGATCCGCCCTTGTAGAGCGAGTGGTTCAGGCCAGTGGCGGATGGCGGCGGACGGGATTCGACGACGTGTCCCCTGGTTAGAAGACTGGGAGTGTTCTCACGGGCGGGACCGAAAACCATCGGGACCGTGCTGTGATCGTGAACACCGTGTTGTGCGGCACCGTAGTGCTGGATACTGCGGGCAGCCGCCCCCGGTGACCGGTGCCGGACGCGGTGAGCTGGAGGGGACGGTTCGCGTGAGCGAGATACCAGCGAAGGCCACGGAGTCCGAGGACCCGTCGGAGGGAGAGAGGATGCGGGCCGTGGACGGCCTGGCCTCCGCCGTGGGGGGTGCGCTCGCCGTTGACGGGGCGCAGGCCGGGGACGCCATGTGGCAGAGCAGTCCCCCCGGGTCCATCTACGACTACATCAAGGTCGCGTCCTTCTCCATCGGCCCGGACGGGCTCGTCGACCAGTGGAGCCTGCGCGCCGAGCACCTCTTCGGCATCCCCGCCGAACGCGCCGTCGGCATGGACCCCATCGAGACCTTCATCGACCCGCGCCTGCGCGAGCGGGGCATGCGCAAGATGGCCGAGATCCTCGACGGCCGGGAGTGGACCGGCGTGGTGCCCTTCCGGATGCCGAAGGGCGCCGAGGGCGAGTGCGGCCACGAGGGACTCGCCGAGGTGTATGTCATGCCGACGCGCACCGAGGACGGCGAGAAGGCCGCCGTCTGCATCGTCGTCGACGTACGCACACTGCGCAGCATCGAGACCGACCTTGCCGCCTCGCAGGCCATTTTCGGTCAATCCCCGTTCGGTTTCCTGCTGATCGACCCTGACCTGCGGGTCCGTCGCGTCAACAACCGGTTCGCCTCCGTCTTCGGCGGCGCGCCCGACGACCACCGTGGCAAGGGAGTTCACGACTACCTCCCGCGTGGGGAGGCGGAGCGGGTCGCCGCCACGCTGCGCCGGGTTCTGGAGACCGGCAGCTCCATCACCGACATGCACGTCACGGGCTTCGTGCCGGGCTCCGACGTGCGGCGCCACTGGTCCGTCAACCTCTACCGCGTGCACAGTGGTTCGGGCCGGCCCATCGGGGTCGCCTGGCTGGGGATCGACATCACCTCCCGCCGTGCCGCCGCCCGTGAGGCCGCCGCCGCCCGGCGCAACCTGGCCCTGCTGAACGAGGCCGGCGCCCGCATCGGCAACTCCCTCGACCTGGAGACCACGGCCCGTCAGCTCCTCGACGTCGTCGTTCCCGACTTCTGCGACCTGGCCACCGTCGACCTCTACCAGGGCCTGCTGGCCGGCGACGAGACCCCGCCCGGGCTCGCCGACGGCAGCGCGGAGCTGCGCCGGGTGGCCTTCGCCAGCGCGGTCTCCGACGCGCCCTTCGCCGGGGCCGGGGTGCCCGTCTCGGTCGGCGCCGTCCACCACTACCCGTTCAACTCGCCCTGCGCGGACGCCCTGCGCACGGCCCGGCCGCAGACCGTACCCCCCGAGAACGGCGGGCTCGTGCAGTCCACGCTCGCCGTGCCGATGGTCGCCCACGACACCGTCGTCGGGCTCGTGCAGTTCGCCCGTACGAAGGGCAGCGAGCCGTTCGGCGACCGGGACCGCGACCTCGCCGTGGAACTGGCGGCACGCGCGGCCGTCTGCATCGACAACGCCCGCCTCTACCGCCGCGAGCACGAACGCGCGTTGATACTGCAACGGTCCCTGCTCCCGCCCGGCGACCCGGAGGCCTCCGGCCTCGACATCGCCTGCCGCTACCTGCCCGGCAACGCCAACACCGGCCGCCCCAGCGAGGTCGGCGGCGACTGGTTCGACGTCATAGAACTCCCCGGGCACCGCACCGCGCTGGTCGTCGGCGACGTCATGGGCCGCGGTCTGCGTGCCGCCGTCGCCATGGGCGAACTCCGCACGGCCGTCCGTACCCTGGCACAGCTCGACCTCGAACCGGCCGAGGTGCTCTCCCAGTTGGACGAGATCGCCCGCGGCCTCGGCGCCCCCGGTGGCGTCCAGCAGGCGACCAGGGCGGCCCGCCGCCCCCGGGAGGCGGACCTCTCGGAGGTCTACCTGGCCACCTGCGTCTACGCGGTCTACGACTCGGTCACCCGGCGCTGCACCTTCGCCAACGCGGGCCATCTGCCGCCCGTCCTGGTCGAGCCGGGCGAGCAGGCGCTGATGCTGGACGTGCCGCCGGGCATGCCGCTCGGCGTCGGCGGCGAGCCCTTCGAGGAGGTCGAGGTCGACCTGCCCGAGGGCGCCCTGCTCGCGCTCTACACGGACGGGCTGGTCGAAAGCCGTGACCACCCGCTGGACGAGGGCCTCCAGGCCTTCGTCAGCGCCCTGTCCGACCCGACCCAGCCGCTGGAGGACGTCTGCGACCACGTCCTCAACACCCTCGACACCCATCACGGCGAGGACGACATCGCGCTGCTGATGGCACGTGTACAGGGCCTGCCCACCGAGTCCGTCGGCGACTGGACCCTGCCGCGCGAGCCGCGCAGCGTGGGCCGGGCCCGTGAGTACGCGCGCGCCCAGCTCCTCAGCTGGGACATGGAGCCCCTGGTCGACACCACGGAGCTCCTGGTCAGCGAACTCGTCACCAACGCCCTGCGCTACGGCGAGGGCGAGATCCGCCTCCGTCTGCTGCTGGACCGCACCCTGGTCTGCGAGGTCTGGGACGCCGGCCTGGTCCAGCCCCGCCGCCGCCGCGCCCGCGACACCGACGAGGGCGGCCGCGGCCTCCAACTGGTCGGCCTCCTCAGCGCCGCGTGGGGCTCCCGCCGCACGCCCCGGGGCAAGACGGTGTGGTTCGAACTGCCCCTGCCCGACGGGGGGCCGGGCCTGCCGGATCCGGCGGAGGCGCTGCTGAGCCTGTTCTGAGACCGGCCGACGGCCACCGTACGATCGCCCCATGCCCGAGACCACGACCCGGTTACGGGTGGACGCCACACCGACGGCCCCTGCCCTGATCCTGCGCCCCTGGACCGCCGCGGACACGGCCGCGCTGGTCGCGCTGGGCCGGGACGACCCGCTGCGGCGCTGGACGTCCCTCGCCGTCGACGACGAGACGGGCGCGGCGCGATGGCTGCGGGAGCAGCGACAGGGATGGGAGCAGGGCAGTCGCTTCGCGTTCGCCGTCGAGGAGGTCGACCCCTCCGGCCTCTCGGGCACGGGCGGACCGCCGGCCGCTCACGTGGTCCTCAAGAACGTCGTGCCCGGCGCCGCGTCCGCCGAGGTCGGCTACTGGACGGCGGCCCGCGCACGCGGCCGGGGCATCGCGCCGCGCGCCCTGGGCGCATTGACCGACTGGGCCTTCACCACCTTCGCCCGCGACGGCCTGGCCCGCCTCGAACTCATCCACCAGACGGACAACACGGCCTCCTGCCGGGTGGCGGAGAAGAACCGCTACGGACTCACCGCCGTCCTGCCGCCGCAGCCGCCCGCGTACCTCCTTGAGGGCCACCTGCACGTACGGCACCTGACCGGGACCTCCACCTGATCGCAACCGAACGTCCGTGCTGATCGTCCTCCCCGGCAACACCGACCGCACCACCTTGGGGAGACGGCATGGAACGCACGGAGGACACCACCCCGAACGAAGTCACGAACGAAGTCACGGCCACCGACGGCGGGAACCCTTCACCCGGGGCCCCCGCACCCGACAGCGGAGGAAGCGGCAGGAGCCGGCGCCGGCGCCGGCTCAGACGTACGGCGCTGTTCCTGCCCTTAGTCCTCCTGCTCCCGCTCCTGTCGGTCTTGACGGCCCTCCGTGTCAACTACATGGGCGACCCGGCGGACGGCACCCACACCCGGAACCGCGACGCCCTCTGGCTCGGCCACGCCTGGGTGGACGGCCGCAAGAAGGACGCCGACGTCACGGCTCTGGCCCGCCGCCTGAACGGCACCGGCATCCGCGACCTCTACGTCCACTCGGGTCCGCTGGAACACGACGGCACGCTCCCCAAGGCCGTCTATCCGCGAGCCCGCTGGTTCATCGACGCCGTGCACGAGAAACTCCCCGGTGTCCGCGTCCAGGCCTTCCTCGGCGACGTCCTGGCCACCGAGACCCCCGACGGGATGCGCCTGGAGAGACCGGACACCCGCGCCGCCGTCCTCCGCTCCGCCCGCCAGATCCTGGACACCGGCTACGAGGGCATCCACCTCGACCTGGAGCCCCTGCACTCCGGCGACCGGAACTACCTCACCCTTCTCGACGGTCTGCGCCGCGAGACCCTCTCCCGGGACGCCCAACTCTCCGTGGCGGCCCACCAGATCGACCCGCTCCCGGCCTTCCACACGGTGTGGGGCCGCGTCACCGGCCACCCCAAATGGTGGTCACAGGAGTTCTTCGGCCAGGTCGCCCGCCGTGTCGACCAGATCGCCATGATGTCGTACGACACGATGCAGCCGCTGGAGAGCACCTACGGCGGCTACGTCGCCCAGCAGACCTCCCTCGCCCTGGAGGTCACCCCGCCCTCCACCGACCTGCTGATGGGCCTGCCCTTCTTCCACGAGAACCGCTTCGGCCACTGGAACCACGCCGAGACCGTGCCCGCCGCCGTACGCGGCGTCCGCCTGGGCCTGTCCCGCACGGACGCGGACCGGAGCCGCTTCGGTGTCGCGCTCTACATCGACTTCGCGGCGACGGAGGCGGACTGGCGCGCGTACAAGGAAGACTGGGTCCGGTGACTGCCCGGCCGCGCGCCCAGAGCCGACGCCCCCTCACCCGCCCCGAACGCCACAGGCGCTCAGCCTGATGAAGACCGCCTCCTGATCTTCGAGCCCAGCCACACCAGCGGGTCGTACTTGCGGTCGACCGCCCGTTCCTTCAGGGGGATCAGCGCGTTGTCCGTGATCTTGATGCCCTCGGGGCAGACCTCGGTGCAGCACTTGGTGATGTTGCAGTAGCCCAGGCCGTGTTCGTCCTGGGCGGTGGTCTTGCGGTCCAGGCCCGTCTCCGCCGCCGCGTCCAGCGGGTGCATGTCCAGCTCCGCCACCCGCATCAGGAAACGAGGTCCCGCGAACGCCTGCTTGTTCTCCTCGTGGTCGCGGACCACATGGCAGGTGTCCTGGCACAGGAAGCACTCGATGCACTTGCGGAACTCCTGCGGCCGGTCCACGTCCTCCTGCATCATGCGGTACTCGCCGGGGGCGACACCGGCCGGCGGCACGAAGGACGGGACCTCTCTGGCCTTGGTGTAGTTGAAGCCGACGTCGGTGACCAGGTCGCGGACGACCGGGAACGCCCGCAGCGGCGTCACCGTGATCGTCTCCTCCCGGTCGAACACCGACATGCGCGTCATGCACATCAGCCGCGGCCGGCCGTTGATCTCCGCCGAGCAGGAACCGCACTTGCCCGCCTTGCAGTTCCAGCGCACGGCCAGATCGGGTGCCTGGGTGGCCTGGAGGCGGTGGATGATGTCGAGCACCACCTCGCCCTCGTTGACCTCGACCTTGAAGTCCTCCAGGCCGCCGCCGCTCACATCGCCGCGCCACACCTTGAAGTGGGCCGTGTAGCCGCTCATTCGTACAGCTCCTCTTCGGCGAGGTACTTGACCAGCTCCTCCTTGTCGAACAGGGCGAGCAGGTCGGCACGGACGGGTTCGGTGGTCTCACGGGTGAGGGTGATCTGGCCGCGGACCGGGTCCGTCGCCGCCAGACCGCCCGTCGGGTCGGTGAGCGCGCACAGCAGGTTGATCCGCCGCCACTTGCGGTCCATGCCCGGATGGTCCTCACGGGTGTGCCCGCCGCGCGACTCGGTGCGCTCCAGCGCGGCCCGCGCCACGCACTCGCTGACCAGCAGCATGTTCCTGAGGTCCAGGGCGAGGTGCCAGCCCGGGTTGAACTGCCGGTGGCCCTCGACACCGGCCCGGCGGGCCCGGACCCGCAGCTCGGCCAGCTTCTCCAGGGCCTGCTTCATCTCCGTCTCGCGGCGGATGATGCCGACCAGGTCGTTCATCGTCTGCTGCAGTTCCTGGTGCAGGGTGTACGGGTTCTCCGGCGGGCCCCCGGCCGGTTCCCCGCTCTCCGCCTCGGCCGAGAAGGGCCGCAGCGCCTCGGCGGCGGCCGAGTCGACCTGGACGTCGTCCACGACGGGCCGCGCCCCGGCCAGCCCCGCCGCGTACTCGGCGGCGTGCCAGCCCGCCCGGCGCCCGAACACCAGCAGGTCCGACAGCGAGTTGCCGCCGAGCCGGTTGGAGCCGTGCATGCCGCCGGCCACCTCACCGGCCGCGTACAGTCCCGGCACCCCGCGCGCCGCCGCCGTGTCGGACTCGACCGCGACACCGCCCATCACGTAGTGGCAGGTGGGCCCGACCTCCATCGCCTCCGCGGTGATGTCGACGTCGGCCAGCTCCTTGAACTGGTGGTACATCGACGGCAGCCGCCGCTTGATGACCTCGGCGGGCATCCGCGTCGACACGTCGAGGAACACGCCCCCGTGCGGGGAGCCGCGCCCCTCCTTCACCTCGGCGTTGATCGCCCGCGCCACCTCGTCCCGGGGGAGCAGCTCGGGCGGGCGCCGGTTGTGGTCCGGGTCGTCGTACCAGCGGTCGGCCTCGTCCTCGGTCTCGGCGTACTTGTCCTTGAAGACGTCGGGGATGTAGTCGAACATGAACCGCTTGCCGTCGGAGTTGCGCAGCACTCCGCCGTCGCCGCGCACCGACTCGGTGACGAGGATGCCCTTGACCGACGGCGGCCAGACCATGCCGGTCGGGTGGAACTGCACGAACTCCATGTTCAGCAGGGGAGCGCCGGCGAGCAGGGCCAGCGCGTGGCCGTCGCCGGTGTACTCCCACGAGTTCGACGTCACCTTGAAGGACTTGCCGATACCGCCCGTCGCGATCACGACGGCGGGTGCCTCCAGCACGAGGAAGCGGCCCGACTCGCGTTCGTAGCCGAAGACGCCCGAGACGCGGCCGCCCTCCTTCAGCACGCGCGTGACCGTGCACTCCTGGAACACCTTCAGCCGGGACTCGTAGTCGCCGGTCTCCTTGAAGTCCTCCTGCTGGAGCTGGACGATCTTCTGCTGGAGGGTGCGGATCAGCTCCAGGCCCGTGCGGTCACCGACGTGGGCGAGGCGCGGGTACTCGTGGCCGCCGAAGTTGCGCTGGGAGATCCGGCCGTCCTTGGTGCGGTCGAACAGCGCGCCCCAGGTCTCCAGCTCCCACACCCGCTGCGGCGCTTCCTGGGCGTGCAGCTCGGCCATCCGCCACTGGTTGAGGAACTTGCCGCCGCGCATGGTGTCGCGGAAGTGGACCTGCCAGCTGTCGTTCTCGTTGGCGTTGGCCATCGCCGCGGCGATGCCGCCCTCGGCCATCACCGTGTGCGCCTTGCCGAACAGTGACTTGCAGATCACGGCCGTGCGGGCGCCCCGTTCACGGGCCTCGATGGCGGCGCGCAGCCCGGCCCCGCCGGCGCCGACCACGACGACGTCCCATTCCTGCCGGTCGACCACGGACATCAGTAAGGCCCCATCCCTCTAGAAGAAGCGCGGATCGTCGAAGGCGCCGGACGCGACCAGGTAGACGTAGAAGTCGGCGACCGCCACGCTCACCAGCGACGCCCAGGCGAGCTGCATGTGCCGGGCGTTGAGCTTCCCCACCCACTGCCACATCCGGTAGCGCACGGGATGCCTGGAGAAGTGCTTCAGCTTGCCGCCGACGATGTGCCGGCAGGAGTGGCAGGAGATCGTGTACGCCCAGATCAGCACGATGTTGACCAGGAAGACGATCGTGCCCAGGCCCATGTGGCCCCACGCGTAGTTCTCGTCGCGGAAGGCGAGCACGGTGTCGTACGTGAGGATCCCGGCGACGAGGATCGCGGCGTAGAAGAAGTAGCGGTGGATGTTCTGCAGGATCAGCGGGAAGCGGGTCTCGCCGCTGTACTTCCGGTGCGGTTCGGCCACCGCGCAGGCCGGCGGGGACGCCCAGAAGCCCCGGTAGTAGGCCTTGCGGTAGTAGTAGCAGGTCAGGCGGAAGCCGAGCGGGAAGATCAGGATGATGACGGCGGGCGAGATGCCCCACCAGCTGCCGAAGATCTCCCAGTTCGGCCCGGCTCTCATCGGCTCGCAGTTCTCCGCGAGGCAGGGGGAGTAGAAGGGCGAGACGTACGGCGCCGCGTAGTAGTCGGCGTTCGCGAAGGCCCGCCACGTCGAGTAGACGATGAAGGCCAGCAGGCCGGCGGCCGTGCCGGCCGGGGCCAGCCACCAGCGGTCGGTGCGCAGGTGCGGGGCGTCGATGGCGGCGCGTGTACCCGCTCGTACGCCGCCGCTCGGGTGCTTGGGTTCCGTGGCGGGAGGTTCCGTACCAGTGGCCACTTGACGACTCCGGTCGGGTTCGGGGGAGGTGCCGGTCGTTCGACTCCTCTCCGGTCAGGGAGCGCGCCGGTCCCGGGCGCCGAGACCCTCGTCGTCCGAGTCACGCCACAGGGCGGAGTCGTACGGGTCGTCCGAGATCGTCACGAGCTCGGGGCGCTTCGGCGCGGCCGGTGACGCGGCGGCGTCACGCAGCAGGGCGACGCTCTCGCGCAGGTGGTTGGCGTCGGCACGGACGCGGCGCATCTCCAGGCCGCCGGTGCCGAGCTGCTTCTCCAAGCGCCCCAGCGACCGGAACAGGTCGTCGAGCGAGCGCTGGACTGACGTCAGTTCGTCGTGAACGGACATGACTTGCCCTCACTTCCGCGGGTCCATCGAGGCCCAAGGCGGCAACGTTCATGCGCCTGCGAGTGTTGCGCGTCACACCTTGCGCTGTGAAGTGATGTGCACCGATTGGCCGAGGCGCGTGGGTGCACTCAGCGGTCCGTTGCGCCGCATGGGTGACTTCTCGCCCGTGGCCGTCGTGTCGCCCTGTGTTGCTGAACCCTTTCCTCTTCAGTGGCCGCATACATCAGATGAAATCCAAATACCGCCAAAAGTGATCATAACGCCCTCGGCTCTCCGGAGGTAGCACAGATGTCCCAGCACGGCGTCGGCCCGCGCGCGGTCTCGCGCTCGGTCGCCTTCCTCACCGCGGGCGTGCTCGTGGTGCCCGCGCTCGCCGGATGCGGCTCCGAGGACCCGGCCGGCGAGCCGCTCGCCGCGCCCGACATCCAGCCCGCCGCCCGCGACCGGATCACCGACGGCGGTACCCTGCGCTGGGCCGTGGACTCCGTGCCGGACACCCTGAACACGTTCCAGTCGGACGCCGACGCCACCACCACGCGCGTCGCCCAGGCCGTCCTGCCGTCGATGTTCCGGATGAACGACAGCGGCCGTCCCGAGCGCAACCCCGCCTACCTGGAGTCCGCCGAGGTCGTCGAGACCGAGCCCAAGCAGGTCGTCCTGTACAAGCTCAACCAGCAGGCCGTCTGGAGCGACGGCCGCGAGATCGGCGCCGCCGACTTCGCCGCCCAGTGGCGAGCGCTGTCCGGCAAGGACACCGCCTACTGGACCGCCCGCAACGCCGGCTACGACCGCATCCAGAAGATCGAGCGCGGGGACAACGCCCTGGAGGTCAGGGTCACCTTCAGCCGCCCCTACGCCGACTGGCGGTCGCTGTTCTCGCCGCTGTACCCCAAGGACGTCATGGGCACCCCGGACTCCTTCAACGACGGGGCACGCAAGAAACTCAAGGTCACCGCCGGTCCCTTCAAGGTGAAGAAGGTCGACCGCAAGGACGACGAGATCACCCTCACGCGTAACCCGCGCTGGTGGGGCAGGCCGGCCAAGCTCTCCGAGATCGTGCTGCGCACGGTCCCGCGCGACGAGCGGGCCGACGAGCTGGCAGCGGGCACCCTCGACCTGGCCGAGATCGACCCCGCCGCGGCCCGCCGCATCACCGTCACCGCGAAGCCCCGCAGCTCCGGCAGCGCGCTGATGGGCCCCAGCGCCGACCGGTCCGCCACGGGCGAGGACAAGGCGTCCGGCGAGGCCAAGGCGTCCGGTGAGGCCAAGGCGTCCGGCGAGGAGACCTCCGCCCGCGAGAAGCCCGGCAGGGCGGCCGCCAAGGAGGCCCGCGGACAGCAGGCGCTCCGCGGCTACGAGGTGCGCAAGTCCCTTGAGCCGTCCTACACCCAGCTCGCCCTGAACGGCGCCGAGGGCCCGCTCGCCGACGAGCGCGTCCGCAGGGCCGTCGCCCGCGCCCTGGACCGCGAGGAACTGGTCGCGGCCGTCCTCAAGCCGCTCGGCCTGCCGGCCGTACCGGTCGGCAGCCACCTCGCCCTGTCCGGCCAGGCCGCGTACGCCGACAACAGCGGCGCCCTCGGCGACCAGGACACCAAGGAGGCCCTGGCCCTGCTCGCGGACGCCGGATGGATCCGGGGCGGCCCCATCAAGAAGCAGGAGAAGAAGAAGGAGGGCGAGGAGGCGGCCGGCGCCGAGGGCGAGAAGGCCGGCAAGTCCTCCGAGAAGCCGGGAGACGACGACGGCACGTACGTCGTCGGCGAGGACGGCAAGCACCAGCAGGACGGCAAGGCGCACGACGGCAGGGACCTGGCCGGCCACCCCGCCCAGGACGGCAAGCAGTACAAGCAGCCGGACCAGGGCGGCGCCCCCGGCGCGTACGCCCCCGAGGGCACCGCCGCCCCGGCGGGCCGTGAGGCCGCCCCGCTCGCCAAGAACGGCAAGCCCCTCACCCTCCGCTTCGTCCTTCCCTCCGGGCCCGGATCCGGGACGCTGCGCACGGTCGCCGACCGCATCTCCCGCATGCTGGAGCGCGTCGGCATCCGCACGGAGATCTCCCGGGTCTCCGACGAGTCCTACTTCAAGGACCACATCGCCTCCGGCCAGTACGACCTCGCCCTGTACTCCTGGCCCACCACCGCCTACCCCGCCACCGACGCCCGCCCCGTCTACGCCAAGCCGGTACCGGCAGCCGACGGCTCGCTGAGCATCGAGCAGAACTACACCCGCGTCGGCACCGACCAGGTCGACCAGCTCTTCGACCAGGCCATCACCACCCTGGACGAGGGCGAGTCCCGCTCCCTGATCCGCAAGGCCGACTCCCGCATCTGGGCCGCCGCCGGATCCATCCCCCTCTACCAGCGCCCCCAGCTCATGGCGGCCCGCAAGAACCTGGTCAACACCGGCGCCTTCGGCCTCGGCACCCCGGTCTTCGAGGACATGGGCTTCCTGAAGAAGGGCATGAAGCCGGCAGCAGGCCCTTCGGCGAGCAACAGCTGATTCACTCGGCCCGGTCCGGACACTCCCAGCCCGTCCGGCGCTTGAGGACGAGGCCGCTCAGGCCGGAGCGGGGGCCTGGGGCGACAGCCCCCAGTAGGCCCGGACGGCGACTCCGAGCGCCCCGAATATGGGCCTGACCTGCACCGACGTATCCCGGCTCACCCCAGCGGGAGCGTACCCGTACCATGGGGTGAGGCCGTGGCATGTTGAGCCCGGCAGGGCCCGCGCACCACCGACGTACGCGCAGGGCATTCCTCACCACTCCGGGAGTACGCCTTCTTATGGCCACGCGCCACGACATCCGCAACGTCGCCATCGTCGCCCACGTCGACCACGGCAAGACCACCATCGTCGACGGCATGCTGAAGCAGGCCGGCGCCTTCGCCGCGCACCAGCTCGACTCGGTCGACGACCGCATGATGGACTCGAACGACCTGGAGCGTGAGAAGGGCATCACGATCCTCGCCAAGAACACCGCGGTGAAGTACCACCCGAAGGACGGCGGGGACCCCATCACCATCAACATCATCGACACCCCCGGCCACGCCGACTTCGGCGGCGAGGTCGAGCGCGGTCTGTCGATGGTCGACGGCGTGGTGCTGCTCGTGGACGCCTCCGAGGGCCCGCTGCCGCAGACCCGCTTCGTGCTGCGCAAGGCGCTCCAGCAGCGGCTGCCCGTCATCCTCTGCATCAACAAGACGGACCGCCCCGACTCGCGGATCGACGAGGTCGTCAACGAGGCGTACGACCTCTTCCTGGACCTGGACGCCGACGAGGACCAGATCGAGTTCCCGATCGTCTACGCCTGCGGCCGCGACGGCATCGCGTCCCTCACCAAGCCCGAGGACGGCACGGTCCCGAGCGACTCCACCAGCCTGGAGCCGTTCTTCTCCACGATCCTGGAGCACATTCCGGCCCCGACCTACGACGAGGCCGCCCCGCTCCAGGCGCACGTCACCAACCTGGACGCCGACAACTTCCTCGGCCGTATCGCGCTCCTGCGCGTCCAGCAGGGCGAGCTGAAGAAGGGTCAGACGGTCGCGTGGATGAAGCGCGACGGCTCCGTGCAGAACGTGCGGATCTCCGAGCTGATGATGACCGAGGCGCTCACCCGCAAGCCCGCCGAGAAGGCCGGCCCGGGTGACATCTGCGCGGTCGCCGGTATCCCGGACATCATGATCGGCGAGACCCTGGCCGACCCGGAGAACCCGGTCGCGCTGCCGCTGATCACCGTCGATGAGCCGGCGATCTCCATGGTCATCGGCACCAACACCTCCCCCCTGGTCGGCCGCGGCGGCACCGGCAAGGGCGCCGACGCGAAGGCGGCCGTCAAGGACCGCAAGGTCACCGCCCGTCAGGTCAAGGACCGCCTCGACCGCGAGCTGATCGGTAACGTCAGCCTCCGCGTGCTCGACACCGAGCGGCCGGACGCCTGGGAGGTGCAGGGCCGCGGCGAGCTGGCCCTGGCCATCCTGGTCGAGACCATGCGCCGCGAGGGCTACGAGCTGACCGTCGGCAAGCCGCAGGTCGTCACCAAGGACGTCGACGGCAAGGTCTACGAGCCGGTCGAGCGCATGACGATCGACGTTCCCGAGGAGCACATGGGCGCGGTCACGCAGCTCATGGGTGTCCGCAAGGGCCGGATGGACAACATGTCCAACCACGGCTCCGGCTGGGTCCGCATGGAGTTCGTGGTGCCCTCCCGCGGTCTGATCGGCTTCCGTACGGAGTTCCTGACGCAGACCCGCGGCACGGGCATCGGCCACTCCATCCACGAGGGCTTCGAGCCCTGGTTCGGCACCCTGCAGACCCGTAACAACGGCTCGCTGGTCGCCGACCGCGCCGGTGCCGTCACCGCCTTCGCGATGACGAACCTGCAGGAGCGCGGCGTGCTGTTCGTGGAGCCGGGCACCGAGGTGTACGAGGGCATGATCGTCGGCGAGAACTCCCGCGCCGACGACATGGACGTCAACATCACCAAGGAGAAGAAGCTCACCAACATGCGGTCCTCGACGGCCGATGTGACCGAGTCGATCGTCCCGCCCCGCAAGCTGTCGCTGGAGCAGTCCCTGGAGTTCTGCCGTGACGACGAGTGTGTCGAGGTCACCCCGGAGGCCGTGCGCATCCGCAAGGTGAACCTGGACGCCCGCGAGCGCGCCCGCGCCGCGAGCCGCGCCAAGCACGGCTGACGGTCCCGAAAGCCGGAGGGCCCCGGTAGCTCCGCGGAGCTACCGGGGCCCTCCGGCAACGCGGCCGGACGGGCGCGGCGCCGGGGTCCCTCAGACGCCGGTCCGCCCGTCGACGAGCTCACGCACGACGTCCAGGTGGCCGTTGTGGCGGGACGTCTCCTCGATGAGGTGGAGGATCACCCAGCGGAGGTCGACGTGGCGGCCGTCGCCGATGGGACGCTTGGCCGTCGCGTTCAGCTCGTGGTCGGACACCAGGCGACGGTAGCGGGCACTCTGTTCCTCGTACTCGGCGAGAAGCCTGGGCAACGGGACGTCGACCGCTGTCCGCATCTCGGGGTCCGGATCACCGTCGGTCGCCTCGGCGAGCGGCCCCGCGAGCTCCTCGCCCAGAAACATCACTTGGAACCAGTAGTACTCGACCCACCGCAGATGGCTGATCAGTCCGCACAACGTCATCAGCGGTGAACTCGGGAGCGGGGCCCTGCGGGCGTCTTCGGCGGACACACCCTCACACTTGGCCCGTGCCGTGGCACGCGCGTAGTCCAGGACCGTGGCCAGCTGCGTACGCTCGTCCCACGTGGGAGGCGTGTCGGTTCGTCGAGGCATCCCGGGGAGTTTCGCGCAGGACCGGAACGGGTGTCGACTCAATTGATCAGAAGCGCCTGCATGTGCGGTGAGGCAACGCCCAGGGAACGGGTAGGGAAAACCCTCGATTTGCGCGGGACGGCCGTTCGAGACGCCTGGCTCCCACTACCCTGCTGCGGAACGCCTTGCTCTGCCCTGTGTCAGGCGCCGGGCGACAGCCACGCGGCGACAATCTCTTGAGCGCGCGACAGGCACCGGTGGCACCCTGCACGGGAGCCACGGCAGCCGCAACCGGTTTATCTCATTCTCTCGTCCGGAATGCGGACAGTCAGCACCGATAGATGTGTAACAAGTCCGTTTCGCAGGGATCTCTCACCAAACCCTTTGTCCGGATTTTGGAAGATGTATACGCGAGCTGTGATCGAACCGAGACCTCGAGAGTGTGGTTCGGTCATGGTGTTTGGCAGATAGTTAGGCGCGTAGAGCTCGGATGAACGGGTCACCCGCCGGCGGCGGCGCCGACTCACGAGCGCGGGGGCACTTGACGATTTCCGGTACCGGCGACGGGCGGTGGCGGTGGTCTGTCCGTGCTCCCTTCGCGGTGAACCAATGACTTCATAGGAGGAACCCATGCGTGGTGCCAGCAGCGCCAAGTGGGTCGCGGGGGCGATTGTCGTCGCCCTGGCCGCTACCGCCTGCGGCGGCGGCGGTGACGGTGAGGGCAAGAGCAAGGGTTCCGGCCCTGCGGGGTACGTCTCGATCGACGTCGGCGAGCCGCAGAAGCCGCTGATCCCGGCTGACACCAACGAGCAGCTCGGCTCGTACGTCGTCCAGGCGCTCTTCACCCAGTTGCTGGACTTCGACGCCAAGGGCAACATCGTCAACACGAACGCCGAGTCGGTCACTTCCGACGACTCGAAGACGTGGACGGTCAAGCTCAAGAAGGGCTGGAAGTTCCACAACGGCGAGGAAGTCACCTCCAAGTCGTACATCGACGCCTGGAACTGGTACGCCAACATCAAGAACAACCAGCAGAACTCCTTCTGGTTCCAGGACATCAAGGGCTACGACGATGTCCACCCGGAGAAGGGCGACCCGAAGGCCGACTCCATGTCCGGTCTGAAGGCCGTGGACGACCACACCTTCACCATCGAGTTGAAGTACACGATGCCGTACTTCAACTACAAGCTGGGCTACTACACGTTCGCCCCGCTGCCCAAGGCCTTCTACGACGACCCCAAGGCCTTCGGCCAGAAGCCGGTCGGCAACGGTCCCTACAAGTTCGAGAAGTGGGACCACAAGAAGCTCATCCAGGTCAAGGCCTGGGACGAGTACCAGGGCCCGAACAAGGCGAAGAACAAGGGCGTCCTGTTCAAGAACTACACGACGGTCGAAGCCGCCTACAAGGACGTCGTCTCCGGCAACCTGGACATGATCCGCCAGGTCGGCCCGACGGACCTGCCGAAGTACAAGCAGGACCTGGGTGACGGCGCCATCGAGCAGCCGTACGCGGCGATCCAGACGCTGACCCCGGCGTTCTACTCCAAGACCTTCAAGGACATCGACCCGAAGGTCCTGCAGGGTCTGTCGATGGCGATCGACCGCGACACGATCACCAAGACGGTTCTGAACAACACCCGTACCCCGGCCAAGGGCTTCACCCCGCCGGGCGTCAAGGGCTACCAGAACCTGGACACGGACGTGTTCACGTACAACCCGGCGAAGGCCAAGCAGCTCATCAAGGAGGGTGGCGGCGTCCCGGGGAACAAGTTCACCGTCCAGTACAACGCCGACGGTGGGCACAAGGAGTGGGTGACCGCGGTCTGCGAGTCCATCCGCAAGGCCACCGGTGTCGAGTGCACCGGTGACGCCAAGCCGGACTTCGCCACGGACCTCGAGGCCCGTGACAACGACCAGGTGAAGGGCATGTACCGCGGTGGCTGGGTGGCCGACTACCCGGTCAACGCCAACTTCATGAAGGAGCTGTACCACACCACCGCCGAGGCCAACAACGGCCACTTCTCCAACAAGGAGATCGACGGGCTGATGAACAAGGCGGACAACGCCAAGTCCCTCGAGGAGTCGGTGAAGGCCTTCCAGGAGGTCGAGAAGAAGCTGGTCGACCACATGCCGGCCATCCCGCTCTGGTACTACCGCATCAACGGCGGCCACGGTAAGAACGTCGACAACGTCAACGTCGACTTCCACGGTGACCTCGAAGTGTGGGGCGTCACCACCAAGTAAGAGGGCCTTTCGGACCTCTTCCCCCTCGGCCGTAAACCCGCCGCCGCTCAGGTGGCGGTGGGAGGTGTATGGGGGTCGTCTCCTCACCAGGAGGCGGCCCCCGCACCTGCGTTAACCCCTCACGGAGGCACCTATGGGGCGCTATGTCGCACGGCGACTGCTCCAGATGATCCCGGTGTTCATCGGGTCAACCTTGATCATCTTCTGCATGATGTACGCCCTGCCCGGCGATCCCGTCCGGGCGATGATGGGGGATCAGGCGTACGACCCGGCAGTGGTCGCGAGCATCAAGAAGGATCTCGGCCTCGATCAGCCGCTCCTTCAGCAGTATGTGAACTACATGGTCGGGCTGTTCCAGGGCGACTTCGGTACTCAGATCGCCAGTAAGCAGCCCATCGCGGACATCATCGCCGGCGCGTTCCCAGTGACCCTCCGGCTGACGCTCTTCGCCTTCACCTTCGTCACGCTCGTGGGCATCGGCCTGGGTGTCGTCGCCGGCCTGCGCCCCGACACCGTGCGTGACCGCGGACTGCTGACGCTGACGCTGTTCCTCGTCTCGATGCCGTCCTTCGTGCTGGGCTTCCTGCTGCAGTACCTGTTCGCGTTCAAGTGGCAGGTCACCACGCCCACCGTGACCGACACGACGGACTTCGGCCAGCTCGCGCTCCCCGCCATCGTGCTGGCGTCGCTCTCCCTCGCCTACGTCGCCCGGTTGACCCGCACGTCGATCGCGGAGAACCTGCGTTCCGACTACATTCGCACCGCCGTGGCCAAGGGGTTGCCACGCCGCCGTGTCATCGGTGTCCACCTGATGCGCAACTCGCTGATTCCCGTGGTCACCTTCCTCGGTATCGAGATCGGCAGCCTGATGACGGGAGCCATCGTGACCGAGGGCATCTTCAATGTGCGAGGTGTCGGCTTCGAGGTCTACGAGGCGCTCACCCGGCGTGAGGGCGCCACGGTCGTCGGCATCGCCTCGCTGCTGGTGCTCATCTACCTCGCTGCCAGCCTGATCGTCGACCTGCTCTACGCGGTCCTGGACCCGAGGATCCGGTATGCCTGACAAGACCGTTGAGAAGAAGGTCGAAGACCTTCCCGGCGACACCGTGAGCACCGCGGCTGTCGTCGTGGCCGACGCGGGCCCCGCTCCCGAGAAGGCCCGCAGCCTGTGGTCCGACGCCTGGCACGACCTGCGGCGCAACCCGCTGTTCCTCATCTCGGGCGTGCTGATCGTGTTCCTGCTGGTGATGGCGGTCTGGCCGGGACTGTTCACCAGTGCCGACCCGCGCGACGCCGATCTGGCCAAGCACTACCTGGGCAAGCCGAACTGGGGGCACCTCTTCGCTGCGGACTGGCTCGGCTACGACGTCCAGGGCCGTTCGATCTACGCCCGTGTCGTCTACGGCGCCCGCGCCTCGATCAGCGTCGGTGTCGGCGTCACGGTCGCCGTCACCGTCATCGGCACGGTCATCGGCATGATCGCCGGCTACTTCGGCGGCTGGACCGACACCCTGCTCTCGCGGATGACCGACGTCTTCCTCGGCATCCCGTTCCTGCTCGGCGCCCTGGTGGTGCTCAACTCCTTCGACGACCGCACGGTCTTCGTCGTCATCATGGCCCTCGCCTTCCTCGGCTGGACGCAGATCGCCCGTGTCGCCCGCGGTGCCGTGATCACCATCAAGCAGTCGGACTACGTGGTGGCCGCCAAGGCACTCGGCGCGTCGACGTCCCGGATCCTGCTCCGGCACATCCTGCCCAACGCGCTCGCGCCCATCATCGTCGTGGCGACCATCGCGCTCGGCGGCTACATCGCGGCCGAAGCCACCCTGTCCTTCCTGGGAGTGGGGCTCGGTGACACGGCGGTGTCCTGGGGCGGCGACGTGGCGCGAGGACGTGAGCAGCTCCGTATCGCCCCCCACACCCTGATCATCCCGTCGGTGATGGTCTCGATTACGGTGCTCTCGTTCCTGATGTTCGGCGATGCGGTACGCAACGCCCTCGACCCCAAGCTGCGCTGAGGGAGGCGTACGTGACCATCATCGATGAAACGGCCGAGAGCCCCGCTCCGGACGGCTCCGAGGACACGGGCCGCCCGCTGCTCGAAGTCCGCGACCTGCACGTGGAGTTCCACACCCGCGACGGGGTCGCCAAGGCCGTCAACGGCGTCAACTACTCGGTCGCCGCGGGGGAGACGCTCGCCGTGCTCGGCGAGTCCGGCTCCGGCAAGTCCGTGACCGCGCAGGCGATCATGGGCATCCTCGACATGCCGCCCGGCCGCATCCCCAAGGGGGAGATCCTCTTCCGCGGCCAGGACATGCTGAAGATGTCCGGCGAAGAGCGCCGGAAGATCCGCGGCAGCAAGATCGCGATGATCTTCCAGGACGCGCTGTCCTCGCTGAACCCGGTGCTCTCCGTGGGCTACCAGCTCGGCGAGATGTTCCGCGTCCACCAGGGCATGTCCAAGAAGGACGCCAAGGTCAAGGCGATCGAGCTGATGGACCGGGTGAAGATCCCGGCCGCCGCGGCCCGGGTGAACGACTACCCGCACCAGTTCTCGGGCGGTATGCGCCAGCGCATCATGATCGCGATGGCGCTCGCCCTGGAGCCGGACCTGATCATCGCCGACGAGCCCACCACGGCCCTCGACGTGACCGTCCAGGCCCAGGTCATGGACCTGCTCGCGGAGTTGCAGCGCGAGTACAACATGGGTCTCATCCTGATCACCCACGACCTCGGCGTGGTCGCCGACGTCGCGGACAAGATCGCCGTGATGTACGCGGGGCGCATCGTCGAGCGCGCCCCGGTCCATGAGCTGTACAAGCGTCCCGCGCACCCGTACACCAAGGGTCTGCTGGACTCGATCCCGCGCCTGGACCAGAAGGGCCAGGAGCTGTACGCGATCAAGGGGCTCCCGCCCAACCTGCTGCGCATCCCGACCGGTTGCGCCTTCAACCCGCGCTGCCCCCAGGCCCAGGACGTCTGCCGTACCGACGTCCCGCCCCTGCACCCGGTCGCCGAGCGGGACGGCACCGAGCTGGCCGGCCGCGGCTCGGCCTGCCACTTCTGGAAGGAGACGATCCATGGCTGAGCTCAGCAAGACCGACGAGCCGCAGGACGCCGAGCCGAACGTCTCCGAAGTCGAGGTCGTCGACGCCCGCTCCGAGTCGGAGGCGGTCGCCGCGATCGAGGCGCCGGTCGAGCGGGGCGAGCCGATCCTGCAGGTGCGCAACCTGGTCAAGCACTTCCCGCTCACCCAGGGCATCCTCTTCAAGAAGCAGGTCGGGGCGGTCAAGGCGGTCGACGGCATCTCCTTCGACCTCTTCCAGGGCGAGACGCTCGGCATAGTGGGCGAGTCCGGATGCGGCAAGTCCACGGTCGCCAAGCTGCTGATGATGCTGGAGAAGGCGACCGCCGGCGAGATCTTCTACAAGGGCCAGGACGTCACCAAGCTGTCCGGGCGCGCGCTGAAGGCGGTCCGCCGGAACATCCAGATGGTGTTCCAGGACCCCTACACCTCGCTGAACCCCCGTATGACGGTGGGCGACATCATCGGGGAGCCGTTCGACATCCACCCCGAGGTGGCCCCGAAGGGCGACCGGCGCCGCAAGGTGCAGGAGCTCCTGGACGTCGTCGGCCTCAACCCGGAGTACATCAACCGCTATCCGCACCAGTTCTCCGGCGGTCAGCGCCAGCGCATCGGCATCGCCCGCGGCCTGGCCCTGAACCCCGAGATCATCATCTGCGACGAGCCGGTGTCGGCCCTGGACGTCTCCGTCCAGGCACAGGTCATCAACCTGATGGAGCGACTGCAGGACGAGTTCAACCTGTCCTACCTCTTCATCGCCCACGACCTGTCGATCGTCCGGCACATCTCGGACCGGGTCGGTGTGATGTACCTCGGCAAGATGGCCGAGATCGGCACCGACGAGCAGATCTACGACCACCCGACGCACCCCTACACCCAGGCGCTGCTGTCGGCGGTCCCGGTCCCCGACCCCGAGGCCCGGGCCAACCGCGAGCGGATCATCCTCACCGGCGACGTCCCGTCCCCGGCCAACCCGCCGTCGGGCTGCCGCTTCCGCACCCGCTGCTGGAAGGCGCAGGACAAGTGCGCCGAGGAGATCCCGCTGCTGGCGGTCCCGGAGCGCTTCAAGGGCGAGGACACACCGGCGGCGCACGAGTCGGCCTGCCACTTCGCCGAGGAGAAGGACGTGGTCCACGCGGCCTGAACCGCCCTCGCGACGACCGTCCCGGTTCCCGGCACCTCACAGAGGTGCCGGGAACCGGCCGTTTCCGGCAGCCACAGGGCTGCCGCGCCCCGTCGGAGCCACGGCAAAGGGCCGGGGCGACATGGCGCGCCCCGGCCCTTTTACGGCACCCGCACGGCCGTACGCTGCTCAGTCTCGTGCGTCCGTATATCGGTACCGCTTCCGTGAAGTTGCTTGCGCGTTAACGCAGTTCGTGCCGCTTTGCGGTGCTGCGGCTATGCCAGCGACCGCTTCAGGAAGTCCACCTGGAGGAGCAGCAGGTTCTCCGCGACCTGTTCCTGCGGGGTGATGTGCGTGACCCCGGACAGCGGCAGCACCTCGTGCGGCCGGCCGGCCGCCAGCAGCGCCGAGGAGAGGCGCAGGGCGTGCGCGACGACCACGTTGTCGTCGGCGAGGCCGTGCACGATCATCAGCGGCCGGTGCGGTTCAGCGGGGGACGACAGTCCGTCGGCCGTCACGAGGGAACTCCTCGCGTACGACTCCGGGTGCTTCTCCGGGTCGCCGAGATAGCGCTCCGTGTAATGCGTGTCGTAGAGCCGCCAGTCCGTCACCGGCGCCCCGGCGATCCCCGCGCGGAAGACGTCGGGGCGGCGCAGCACCGCGAGACCCGCCAGCCAGCCGCCGAAGGACCAGCCGCGGATCGCCACCCGGGTCAGGTCCAGCGGATACCTCTTCGCGAGGTCCTGCAGCGCCTCCACCTGGTCGTCCAGCGACAGCGTGAAGTCGTGGTGGATGGCCTTCTCCCAGGCGGGGGAACGTCCGGGGGTACCCCGCCCGTCCGCGACCACGACCGCGAACCCCTGGTCGGCGAACCACTGCGAGGTGAGGTACGGGTTGTGGGCCGCGAGCACCCGCTGTCCGTGCGGCCCGCCGTACGGGTCCATGAGGACCGGCAGCGGGGTGTCACCGTCGTAGTCCCGAGGCATAACCACGGCGCACGGGACACGGCGTGCGCCCCCTTCGGTGAGTGTCACGCGGGGAGACATACCGGGATCTTCCGCGTATGAGGGGACAGTCAGGGTCGGCTTTCCGTCACGCAGGACCCGCACCCGCGAACCTGGCCGGTCCAGTGTCGCCGAGACGAGCACGGTCACGTTCCCGGCCCGCACCGCCGCGTGCACGCCCGGCTCCTGCGACACCCGTTCCACACCCAGCTCGTTCACCCGGTACACATGCACCTGACCCGTCTCCGCGTCGACGGCCTCCTCACCCGCCGACGCCGAGACCAGTACGTCCTGTTCGGAGACGTCCAGAACGGCGCGGACATGCAACTGCGCTCCGGTGAGCGGCCGTTCCCCGACCGCCAGTACCCGCGCACCCCCCTCGTCCGCGATCCGCACGAGCTGACCGGCCGGACTCCAGCACGGCACCCCAGGGAAAAGATCCAGCCATGTTGGATCTTCGTCCGCGTGCACCATCCGGGTCCTGCCGGACTCCGTGTCCACCGCCAGGATCAGCTGGCCGCGCTGGTCGCGCGCCTGTACGAGCAGTAGCGGCGCACCCGCCGCTGACCAGTGCACACGCGCCAGATACGGGTACCGGGCCCGGTCCCAGACGACCTCCGTCCGCGCCCCGTCCAGCCCGATGACGAACAGCCGTACGTCCGCGTTGCCGGTGCCCGCCGCCGGGTACGCCACCCGCTGCGGCTCGCGTTCCGGATGTGCCGGATCGGAGATCCACCACCGCCGCACCGGTGTGTCGTCCACCCGTGCCACGAGCAGCCGGTCCGACTCCGGGGCCCACCAGAAGCCGCGCGACCGGTCCATCTCCTCGGCCGCGATGAACTCGGCCAGTCCATATGAGACATTTTCGGAATCCGGCTCGGCGAGCGCCCGGTCGCCGTCCCCCTCGGCGCCCACGACCCGCAGGGCACCCCGGGCGACGTAGGCGACATGCCGCCCGTCGGGCGACGGACGCGGGTCGATCACCGGCCCCGGAGCGGGCAGTTCACGCGCCGTCCCGGCCCGCAGCTCGGCCGCGAAAAGCCGTCCTGACAAGGCGAAAGAGGCCAACTCGACGGCCGCGTCGGTGGCGTACCCGACGATGCCGGCCCCGCCCTCGCGACTGCGTTCACGCCGGGCACGTTCCTCGGGCGAGAGGTCCTCCGAGGCACCGCCCAGCAGGGCGCGCGGGTCGGCGGCCACGCGCTCTTGGCCGTCCTCCGTGTCGAGGACCCACAGGGCGCTCGCCCGGTCCGAACCGGAACTCGAGCGAAGGAACACGACACGTGAACCGTCGGGCGCCACAGTGAACGAACGCGGCGCGCCGAGCGTGAAGCGCTGGGTACGGGCGTGCCGCCGGGGGAAGGAGTCAGGCTCGGTCGTCATGCCCTGACCATATTGGCCATGCGCCCCCTTGTGCGGCCGTGCGCCGAGCGATGCGGCGGACGGATAGTTATGATCAATGTCGCATAGTGGGTATGAACCTGCTTGCTGCTGTACGGATTTAATGCCCCCATAGCCCGACCCCCCGCGCCCCTGTGGATCTTTGGAGGTGAGCCGCCGTGGCACTCTCGATTTCGGCGGTGGTGCTGCTGGCGATCATCGTCTTCCTGCTGATCAAGAAGTCGGGCCTGAAGGCGGGGCATGCGATCGTCTGCATGCTGCTCGGCTTCTACCTCGCCTCCTCGACCGTCGCTCCCACGATCAGCGAGTTGACGACGAACATCGCGGGCATGATCGGCAGCATCAAGTTCTGAGCGTGGTGCCTTCCGGCCGGGGCCCCGAGGGAAGTGGCGGGACCCGGCCGGAGGCCATGCCTCATCCGTCCCGAGGTCCGGTTTCCCCTAGTCGGGCCTCGTAAGCCTGGAGGGCCGCCGGTCAGCCCTCGACCGCGTACGGCACGAAGCCGGCCCACGGCGAGGACGTCACCATCGGTGAGTGGACCATCTCCACGAGCGGCCTGCCGCGCTACGACGCCCCAGGGCGTGACGACCTGCGCCCCGGCGCCTCATAGGCTGGTCCCATGACGGAACTGCCCTCCCGTCGTCTCCTGCTGGTGCACGCGCACCCGGACGACGAGTCGATCAACAACGGCGCGACCATGGCCAGGTACGCGGCCGAGGGTGCCCACGTCACCCTGGTCACCTGCACCCTCGGCGAGCGCGGCGAGGTCATCCCGCCCGATCTGGCCCACCTGGCCGGTGCCGCCCTGGGCCAGCACCGGCGCAGCGAGCTCAGCGCCGCCATGGCCGAGCTGGGCGTCCAGGACTTCCGGCTGCTCGGCGGCGCCGGACGTTACAGCGACTCAGGGATGATGGGGCTGCCCGACAACGACGACCCCGCCTGCTTCTGGCAGGCCGACGTCGACGAGGCCGCGGCACACCTCGTCGAGGTGATCCGCGAGGTGCGCCCCCAGGTCCTCGTCACCTACGACGACAACGGCGGCTACGGCCATCCCGACCACATCCAGGCCCACCGGGTCGCCATGCGCGCCGCCGAACTGTCCGCCGAGTCCGGATGGAAGATCCCGAAGGTCTACTGGAACCGGGTTCCCCGGCCCGTTGTGGAGCAGGCCTTCACCCGGCTCCAGGAGGACCTGCCCGGTCTGCCCTTCACCAAGTCGGCCGCCGTCGACGACGTGCCGGGCGTCGTGGCCGACGAGCGGATCACCACCGTCGTGGACGGCAGCGCCCACGCCGCCGCCAAGGCCGCCGCGATGCGTGCCCACGCCACCCAGATCACCGTGGCCGAGCCGTACTTCGTGCTGTCCAACGAACTCGCTCAGCCGCTCCTCACCACGGAGTACTACGAACTGGTGCGGGGCGAGCGGGGCTCCGACGAGCGGGAGACGGACCTGTTCGCCGGTGTGGAGGAGGTCTCATGAACGACCGGAGCCCGATGCTCGCCCAGCCGCTGCGGCCGCCGTCCGTCGGACGGGCCGCCGCCTTCCTGGGGCTCTTGCTGCTCGGGGCCGTGGTCGGCGCCGCCGGGGCGCTGGTGCAGCCGGGGTGGTTCCCGGGCGGGCTGCTGCTCGCCCTCGCCGGTGTGGCGGGGCTCGTGCTGGGCGCCGCACGGCTCACCCGCAGCCGGGCCGGGGGCGTCGCGGCCGCCGCGGGCTGGATGCTCGCCGTCATCCTGCTCACCGCCAGCCGCCCCGAGGGAGACTTCCTCTTCGCCGCGGGAAGCGGCTCCTACCTCTTCCTGCTCGGCGGCATCGTCATTGCTGTGATCTGCGCCACCCTCGGTCCGGGGCGGCAACCGGGCAGCGATCCCGTCCGACTTGGCAAGTGACGTACCACTTCGCCAGAACGTGCGCGTGGGGGTCCGGTGTGAGTTTCCCCAGCGGTCACGGGATACGGGTGAGAAGTGGCCAGTATGGTGGTGGGCGCCGCCGAGCCTCCCCCAAGCACTCGACTTCGCTCGTGCAGGGGGGACCCCCATCGTGAGGTTGTGACGGGCGGCGGAGCCAACCGGGAGAACCTGCCTTGAGTCGTGAAACTGACACTCCGTCCTCCGGGCCCAACGGGCGCGGCGGAGCCGCCTACCCGTCGGGTACGCCGCCGTACGGGATTCCGGCGGTCTCCGACAGCGGTACGGACGCGGGCCGTTCGGCCACGCGGCCGGAGGAACGCAAGACCGAGACCACGCTGACGACCCGGATCCGGATCAACATCCCCGGCTCCCGGCCCATTCCGCCGGTGGTGGTGCGCAAGCCCGTCACGGACGCGGAGAGCGCGGGCGACACCGGTACGCGCGCCGAGGAGTCGACGCCGCCGGGTGCCGCCACGTCCCGGGGCACGGGCACGGTCGAGCCTCCCGCCGAGTCCGCTCAGTCGGCCGATGACAAGCCGGCCAGCGACTGGTTCGCGCCCCGCAAGTCCGGTCCGGGCAAGGGCGGTCAGGGCGGCGGCTCCACCAACGGTGCCGGTCTGCCGGGCGGTTCCGGTCCGGGTGGGCCTGGTCCGGCCGGCGCGGGGGCGTCCGGTGGGGCGCGACCGGGCACCGGGCGGCCTGGCGGCGTGGTCGGCTCCATGAGCGCGCCCGGCGGTTCCCGGTCCGGCGGCACGAACGGCTCCGGGCTGCCGGGCGGCGCGACCGGTGGTCCCGTCGCGCCCGGGCACGGTGGCGGCACCGGCTCCTTCGACGTCACCGAGGCGCTGGCGGCGGGCCCGCTGGGCAACGGTTCGCGTCCCGCCCCGGGCGGTGGCGGTGAGGAGCCGCGCCGGGACGACCTGCCGTACTTCGCGGAGAACGGCGGTGGCCCGAGCGGACAGAGCGGAACGAACGGTCAGGGTGGCTACGGCGGCCCGGGCGCTCCCCACGGCTTCGGCGAGGCCGAGGGGTCCCGTGGCTCCGGAAGCCGGGGTCCTGCCGGCCCGACCGGCGGTCCGGTCACCGGGGACGGTCCGATGGTGCCGTCGGCGGGTGGGCCCGGTGGCCGCAGCGGGCCCGGTGGCCCGGGTCGAGCCGGTGACTTCGACGAGCCCGGTGGCCCGGGCCGAGCCGGTGACTTCGACGAGGCCGGTGGGCCCGGGGCTCCTGGTGGCCCCGGAGGCTTTGCCGGGCCGGGCGGGCCTGGTGCCCCCAGTGGGCCTGGTCCCTTCAACGCGCCGGGTGGCCCGGGCCGAGCCGGTGACTTCGACGAGCCCGGTGGCCCTGGCACCGCCGGCCGCCCCGTCGCTTTCCAGCGGCCCGGCGGTGGTGACCCCGCGGGCTCCAGCGCGCCGGGCGCCCCCGGCATCTTCAACGGTCCGGGCAAGCCCGGCGGCCCTGGTGCCTTCACCGACCCCACCGGCCCCGGCGGCCCCGGCACCGCGACCACCGGCCCGGGCGCAGCAGGCACCGGCGGCGGCATGAGTGACGACACCGCCATCCTCACCCCGCAGAAGCCGGCTCCCGAACCCCCGGACGGCCAGGGCTACGGTGGCCCCCGCCACGACAACGTCTCCGGACACACCGTCACCAGCGGCATCCCCGTCGTACCGCCCGGCGCGGCCTCGCCCTTCGGCCCTGGCGCGTCCGGCGACGGCCCGGCGCCCCACACGGCCCCGAAGCCGCCCGAGCCGGCCTCCCCGTCCCCGGCGAGCTCCTCGAAGGCGCCGAAGAAGAAGGGCCGCAACAAGCTCGTGCTGCTCGCGGCGGGCGTGGTCGTGGCCGCCGGTGGCGTCTACGGCGCCGGACTGCTGATGAACCGCACCGACGTGCCCAAGGGCACCACCGTGCTCGGCGTCGACATCGGCGGCACGACTCGCGACGGCGCGGTCAAGAAGCTCGACGAGGCCTTCGACGGCAACATGGGCAAGCCGCTGAAGCTGTCGGTGGACGGCAGGACCGTGTCCCTCGACCCGGACAAGGCCGGACTCCAGTTCGACATGGACGCCACGGCCGACGCGGCGGCGAAGAGCGACTACAACCCGGTCTCCGTCATCGGCTCCCTCTTCGGCAACCACCGCGTGGTCACACCCGTCATGCCCGTCGACGAGGAGAAGCTGCACGCGTCCCTCGAGAACGCGGCGGGCGGTGGCGGCTCGGCGAGCGACGGCACGATCAAGTTCGAAGGCGGCAAGGCCGTCCCCGTGTACGGCAAGGCGGGCAAGGGCGTCGACGTCGCCAAGTCGACCGCCGCGATCGAGGAGGCGTACCGCACCCAGGTGGAGACCGGCGCGGCCGGCACGGTGAACCTCCCGACCACCACCCGCCGGCCGACCGTCTCGAACGCCGAGGTCGACCGGGTGCTGAAGGACTTCGCGCAGCCCGCGATGTCCGCCAAGGCCATCGTGCAGACCGACCCGGCGCACAGCATTCCGTTCGGCGCGTTGTCGCTGCCGAAGATCCTCGGGTTCAAGGCCGTCGACGGCAAGCTCGTGGACACCTACAACCTGGAGGCGCTCAAGGAGGCGTACGGCACGACCTTCGACGGTGTGCAGATCGAGACCGCGAGCGGAAAGCGCGACGTGCTGCCGCAGGACGTCGTCACCGCGCTGCGCAAGGCACTGCGCGGCAAGACGACGGCGGAGCGCACCGTGGTCATCGACACCAAGCCGAACTGACCTCCGGCCGGCCGACGTACGAGAGCCCCAGCCCGGGTGAGTGAGGGCTGGGGCTCTCGCCGTCACCTGGCGGCATGACGTCCGTCATCCGGCACTTCGGACGCCCGCGCCCAGGGTGGGTGCCGCCGACCTGCCATGAGGACCCATTCGCACATATCTGTCACCCTTGATGTCTAGTGTCGTAAGAGATGAAGGTGCGGCGAACCTCGGGTTCGGGGCGCTCCCGGGCAGACGGACGCGGGGCGGGAGTGAGGCGAGATGAGGTCATGACCGGATCCGCGTCCGCCCGGGACGAGGGCCCGTCGAGCGCCTGGTCGCCGGCAGATGTCGACGAGGCGGCCACTGCCAGGGCCGTCGTCGATGGTCACGGTGTCGTGACCGCGTGGAACGAAGGGGCCCGGCGGCTGCTCGGATACCGGGCCGGCGAAGTGGTCGGCCGGCCCGCGGCCCGGCTGCTCGCGGACGCCGCCGACGCTCAGGTGCCGGCCTCGCTGACCGGCCTGCCAAGGTGGAGCGGGACGGCCAGGCTGCTGCACCGGGACGGTCACCGCCTCGCCGTCGGGCTGCTGGCCCATCACCGGGAGAACGACGGGGACGACGACTGGCTGCTGGTGTCACCGGTCGCCCGTCCGGAACCGACGCCCGAGGGTGATGCGTTCGTGCGGCGTGGATTCGCGCAGGCTCCCTACTCCATGGCCCTGTACGACGCCGGACTGCGGTTGCGCTGGGCGAACGCGGACATGGAACGGGTGATCGGCCTGCCCGAGGCGGAGATGCGCGGGCTGCGGGTGACGGAGATCGTCCTCGACCCGGAGAGCGAGCGGGCTGAGGAGGGCATGCGGGCCGCGCTGCGGACCGGTCGTCTCCAGGAGCTGGGAGCCGCGCTGCACCTCGCCGGTCACGAACGGGAGAGCGTGTGGTCGGTGTCCCTCGTCCCGGTGCGGGACGCCGACGGGCGGCGAGCCGACGGTGTCCTGCTGTCGGCGCACGACGTGACGGAGCAGTACCTCGCACGGCAGCGACTGGTCCTGGTCGACGACGCCAGCCTGCGGATCGGCAGCACCCTGGACCTGCCCCGTACCGCTCAGGAACTGGCCGACGTGGCCGTCCCGCGGTTCGCGGACTTCGTCACAGTCGATCTCCTGCCCGCGATCGAAGGGGGTGAGGACCCCCCGCAGGGCTCACCGCACGGGCCGGTGATGCTGCGGCGGGTCGCCTCCCAGTCGGTTCTGGAGGGCCTCCCCGAAACCGTGGTGCCGCACGGGACGGTGGCCGCCTATCCGGAGGGCTCCACCGCGGCGGTCTGCCTGGCCGCGGGGCGGCCGATCATCGAGCACATCACGCCCGCCGCCCTGGAGGAACTGGACCGGACGGCCCCGCATCGGGCCGAACGGATGCGGCGGTTCGGTTTCCATTCGGTGCTGGCGGTGCCCATGCGCGCGCGGGGCCTCACCTTGGGAGTGGCCACGTTCTCCCGCCACCGACGGCCCCAGCGCTTCGAGCAGGACGATCTGCTGCTGGGCCAGGAGATCACCGCCCGCGCCGCCGTGTGCATCGACAACGCCCGGCGCTACACCCGCGAGCGCGACACCTCCCTCACCCTGCAGAACAGCCTGCTGCCACAGCGTCTCCCCGAGCAGGCGGCCCTGGAGGTCGCCTCCCGCTATCTGCCCGCCAGCGCCCGGGCCGGTGTGGGCGGCGACTGGTTCGACGTCATTCCGCTCTCCGGTGCCCGGGTCGCTCTGGTCGTCGGCGACGTCGTGGGCCACGGCATCCAGGCCTCGGCGACCATGGGGCGGCTGCGCACCGCCGTACGCACCCTGGCAGATGTCGACCTGCCCCCCGACGAGTTGCTGACCCACCTCGACGACCTGGTCAACCGCCTGGCGGGCCAGGAAGCCCCCCTGGGCCTGCCCGACGGCGACGTCGGCGCCACCTGCCTCTACGCCGTGTACGACCCGGTCTCCCGCTGCTGCACGATCGCCCGCGCGGGTCACCCCGTGCCCGCCCTCGTGGCGCCTGACGGCACCGTCGAGTTCCTGGAGGTTCCGGCAGGGCCTCCCCTCGGTCTGGGCAGCCTGCCCTTCGAGTCGACCGAGCTGGAGCTGGCCGAGGGCAGTCTGCTCGTCCTCTACACGGACGGGCTCGTCGAGACCCGCGGCCGTGACATCGACGAGGGGATCGCCGCGATGCGCGAGGTGCTGCGGCGACCGGCTCCTGATCTGGAGGCCACCTGCGACGCCTTGCTGCGCGCCCTGCTCGTGGAACGCCCCTCCGACGACGCGGCGCTCCTGGTGGCGCGCACGCGAGCCCTCGACGCGTCCCACGTGGCGAGCTGGCCGGTGTCGCCGGATCCCGCCGCGGTCGCCGAGACCCGCAAGGCCGCCTGCAGGCAACTGTCCGAGTGGGGTCTCGACCATGCCGGGTTCATCACCGAGCTGGTCGTCAGCGAACTGGTCACCAACGCCATCCGGCACGCCCGGCCCCCCATCGAGCTGAGACTGATCTACGACCGCACGCTCATCTGTGAAGTCTCCGACGGCAGCACGACCGCACCCCACCTGCGCCGGGCCCGTACCTTCGACGAAGGCGGACGCGGACTGCTCCTCGTCGCGCAGCTCACCCAGGGCTGGGGCACCCGTCAGCTCCCCGAAGGAAAGATCATTTGGGCGGAGCAGTCACTTCCGTCCTAGAAACGGGCGGTGAGAAACCGGGCCGAGGCGGTCCGGGTCGCACGAGAACACGGCCGCGGTCAGTTCAACATGGCCCTGGCCGCCGACGCCTCCCCCCGCACCCCCTCGGCCGCGGACGCGTCCACCGCCCCGACCACCTCCGCATAGGCCTCCAGCTCCAGAGCCCCGCCGAGGAAATCCCCCCGCCGCACCAGCAACTGCGCCCGCTCGTACCGCAGCCGAGCCGGATGCGACGGCAGCAGCAACGACAGCTCCACCGCCCACAGCGCCACATCCGACCGCTCGGGCCGGGCCGCGGCCCACGCCCGCACGTTGTTCAGAATCCGCAGCACCACATCCAGTGGATCAGCGGGCCGCAACATCGACGGCTCCAGCCGAGTCCCCGTCGCCCCCACCACCAGCAACTCCGCGTCCGCCCCGGTCAGCACCCGCCCACCGTCGAACGGGTCGGCCAGCACCCGCCCCTCGTCGGCCCCGAACCCGACCACGAAATGCCCCGGCAGCGCCACCCCGTACACCGGCGCCCCGGCCCGCCGGGCCACCTCCATCCACACCACGGACAGCAGGATCGGCAGCCCACGACGCCGCCGCAGCACCTCGTGCAGCAGTGAGGACTCCAGCCGCCGGTAGTCGGCCGGAGTGCCGTGGTAGCCCAGCCGGTCACCGAGCAGCTCCCGCAGGGCGACCGCCCACGCCCGCGGCCCCCCGGGCCGGTACGGCAGCAGCCCGGCCAGCCGGTCCAGCTCGACCTGCGCCGCGTCCAGGCCCGCCTCGTCCAGCCCGCCGTCCGCCTCCGCGCCCACCAGCAGGCACAGCGTCGACAGATCGGGCCGCTCGGAGCGGGCCTCTTCGGCGAACCGCCGCCGCAGCTCGGCGGAGCGTTCCGGGGGCGGGGGGTACGGGGGACGCATGACTGGCTGGTGCCCTCTCACGACGATCGGCTACCCGGGCGTTCCGGTGCCGCCGGCATCCGGCGCCCGGTAGTGGTGGTAGGCGTGGTGCGCGGCGAAGCCCATCCCGGCGTACAACGCCCGCGCTCCCTCATTGTCGGCCTCGACCTGGAGCCACGCCGCCGAGGCCCCCTCGTCGAGTGCCCGCCGGGCCAGCGCCGCCATCACGGCCGTGCCCACGCCCTGCCGACGCAGCGCCGGATCGACCTCGACCGCGGCGAACCCGGCCCACCGCCCGTCCACGACACACCGCCCGATGGCGGCCGGAGGAGCCCCCTCCACCGCGCCCGGCACGGTCGCGAACCACACCGACGGCCCGCCCCGGAGCACCCGCAGCGCCACCTCACTCACACCCTTGCGCCGGTAGCGGGCCAGCCACGCCCCGTCCGCCTCCCGGGACAGCACGACCCCCGACGGATCGGCGCGGTCGGCGACCGGTGCGAGCGGTCCGGTCCACAGTTCGGCGGTCACCTCCCGCACCCAGCCCCGGTCCTCCAGCTGGGCACAGAGCAGCTCCTGCGTGCCCTCGGCCCCGGTCGCGGTCTGGACGTAGGCGGGCAGCCCGCGCTCGCCGTACCAGCGCCGCACGGTGTCGAGCGCCTCGTCGAGCGGCACACCCGGGTCACCGAGCGGCAGCACCGAGTTGGCCCGCCGCGTGAATCCGGAGGCGGCCCGCAGCTCCCACGCGCCGAGCCGCTCGCTCTCCACGGGGGGCCAGGCCCGCGCGGCGACCCGGGCCAGTTCCTCGTAGGAGGCGGCAGGGCCCCGGCGACGCGCCGGGGCGGAGGGCACCACCTTGCCCGCGACCAGCGCGGATTCCGCGATGCGGACGCTCTCGCCGCCCTTCCGTGTGATCAGCAGCACACCCTTGTCCCATGATGTGAGAACACCGACCGTGTCGGTGAACTTCTCACCCGGAGCCCCATGTTCGATCAAGCTCCGCACGGAGACCCGTTTTCCCACGTCAGCAGCGGTGATACGGACCTCGAGTCGCCCGGCGGCAGAGATTTCCACAGGTCAGTTCACCCCTCCTGTTCGGATCATGCCCAGGAACGGAGATACTAGGGGCGGGCATCGACGACGCCGCGCTCCCGCGCGCCAGGCGGCGGAGCCTGAGGAGGCCCGCCAGCGCCCTATCGAGGAGGAACGACAGCGTGACCTACGTCATCGCGCAGCCTTGTGTCGACGTCAAGGACAAGGCGTGCATCGAGGAGTGCCCGGTCGACTGCATCTACGAGGGCCAGCGGTCCTTGTACATCCACCCGGACGAATGCGTCGACTGTGGTGCCTGCGAGCCGGTCTGCCCGGTCGAGGCGATCTTCTACGAGGACGACACCCCGGAGGAGTGGAAGGACTACTACAAGGCGAACGTCGAGTTCTTCGACGAGCTCGGCTCGCCCGGCGGCGCCAGCAAGCTGGGGCTGATCGAACGCGACCACCCCTTCATCGCCGCGCTGCCGCCGCAGGCCTAGTCACCTCGAGCGGCCCGCACACCGTGCCGCCTCGGTCCCGTACGGCCCGATCACGTCCTGGTCGCCGCACGGGGCCGGGGCGTTTGCCGTACGACGGCTCGTGCGAACCAGAAAGTGAGCCAGAACCCGTGTCCGCAGTCTCCGACCGCCTTCCCACCTTCCCCTGGGACAAGCTGACGCCGTTCAAGGCCACGGCCGCCGCCCATCCGGACGGCATCGTGGACCTGTCCGTCGGTACCCCGGTCGACCCGGTCCCCGAGCTGATCCAGAAGGCGCTGGTGGCCGCCGCCGACTCGCCGGGTTATCCGACCGTCTGGGGCACGCCCGAGCTGCGCGACGCGATCACCGGCTGGGTGGAACGCCGCCTCGGCGCCCGGGACGTCACCCACCGCCACGTCCTGCCGATCGTCGGCTCCAAGGAGCTCGTCGCCTGGCTCCCGACCCAGCTCGGCCTCGGCCCCGGCGACCGGGTGGCCCACCCGCGCCTCGCCTACCCGACGTACGAGGTCGGCGCCCGCCTGGCCCGCGCCGCGTACGAGGTCTACGACGACCCGACGGAGCTGGACCCCGAGGGCCTGAAGCTCCTCTGGCTGAACTCCCCGTCGAACCCCACCGGCAAGGTCCTGCCGAAGGCGGAGCTCACCCGGATCGTCGCCTGGGCCCGCTCGCACGGCATCCTGCTCTTCTCCGACGAGTGCTACCTGGAGCTGGGCTGGGAGGCCGACCCGGTCTCGGTGCTGCACCCCGACGTCAACGGCGGCTCCTACGACGGCATCGTCGCCGTCCACTCCCTGTCCAAGCGCTCGAACCTCGCCGGCTACCGCGCGGCCTTCCTGGCCGGTGACCCGGCCGTCCTCGGCCCGCTCCTGGAGATCCGCAAGCACGGCGGCATGATGACGTCCGCACCGACGCAGGCGGCGGTCGTGGCGGCCCTGGGCGACGACGACCACGTCCGCGTCCAGCGGGAGCGCTACGCCGCCCGCCGCGAGCTCCTGCGCGAGGCGCTCCTCTCCCACGGCTTCCGCATCGAGCACAGCGAGGCCAGCCTCTACCTGTGGGCCACCAGGGGCGAATCCTGCTGGGACACGGTCGCCCACCTGGCGGAGCGAGGCATCCTCGTGGCGCCGGGCGACTTCTACGGCGAGGCGGGCGCGGAGTTCGTCCGGGTCGCCCTGACGGCGACGGACGAGAGGGTCGCGGCGGCGGTGCGACGCCTGTAGCCGCCGTGGGCACGGGTCCCACCCAGCCGCATCCACCTGCGGCACCCACCCGGACACAGACCGAAGGGGTCCAGGGAAACACCCTGGACCCCTTCGGCGGCCACCGCCCGGCGTCAGCCGACCGGCAGCCCCTTCGTCGGCAGCGAGCCCTTGCCCGGGCCCTTCGCCAGGGAGTTCGTGGGCAGACCCCCCTGGGCGGAACCGGCCGTCTCGCCGACGAGCTGTCCGGCGGAACCGGCCGCGTCACCGGCCGCCTTCTGCGCGGCGGGCGTGGCCTGCTTGACCGTCTTGCCGCCGATCTTGCCCGCGGACGGCACCGCCTTCTTGACCGTCTTGCCGCCGGTGTCGCCCGCGGACTTGGTGACGTCCCGCGCCGTGCCGTCGACGGTGTTGCCGACGCTCGCCCCGTCCAGGGCGGTCAGACCGCCGAGGTTCGGGTTGGCCGGCAGCTCGGGGGCCGCGCTGGCGGAGCCGGCCGCGCCGACCCCGGCAGCCGCTCCGGCAGCGACGATCAGCGCGGCACGGGCGATCCGGCGGGTCAGGGGGAGGGACATGGTGCTCCTTCGACGGAGAGAACAGTGAGGTTCGTGAGAGGTCCGACTGGCTCCGGGGCTGACCGACTGGCTGTTGGCCGCCCCCGGATCGGACGCAGTGACTACCGCTCGAACCCCGCGAAGGTTGCGGCGTCGAAACGTAAAGAATTGGCAATGCGTCGCATAATCGGTGTGGACAAACGGGCAATAACACCCCCGCCGGAGCGCCTGCCGAATCCTTCAACCCCTTGGCCCCCAAGGATTCTCAGGGCTTCCCGGGCGCGGGCCCGAAAGCCGGCGCGCACCGACGCGGCCGAGCCGCACACGCAACCCCCACGGGGGAAGTCCCGCACCCCTGCGCGGTAGTGCCACGGCCTAGCGCATGGTGACGATACGGACGGCGTCCGTGTCCCGTTCCCCGCCGGCGGTGCCCTTGGCCGAGGCGGCCCGCCACTCGCTTGCGGTGTTCCCGGCGACCCACTCCCGCCCCGCGTACGTGACGCGCGCGATGTGCAGCTCGGAAGCGTTGGCCACGGCCCAGTGCGCCAGTTGCCAGCCACGCCGCCCGGCGTCGCGCCCGGTGGCGGAACCGGTGTCCTCGGTCACCGGCAACGTCACGGTCCGCCCGCCGGACCCGCCCGAACCGCTCGGGGACGGCGCCGGAGTGGCCGCGGAGGAGCCGCCCGCCTGGGCACCGGCCGGCACCAGCACATCACGCCCGAAGTCCCGCACCAGCGCGGCACGCACCCCGTCCGGGCCGGTCGCCCGGGTCGCGGCCGGACGGCCCTCGCAGGTCAGCGTGGCGGCGGACTGCCCGGTGAGCGCCGCGGCGAGCAGCGCCGCGTCCGGCTCGTGCTTGGCGTAGGCCTGCGGGAACCCGCTGCGCTGCACGCGCTGCGCGGCGACGGTGAGCGGCAGCCGCGTGTAGCCGGGCACCTTGACCAGGTGGTCGTAGAACTCACCGGCCGAGTACGACGGGTCCATGATCTCCTTCGGCGTGCCCCAGCCCTGCGAGGGCCGCTGCTGGAACAGGCCGAGGGAGTCCCGGTCGCCGTGGCTGATGTTGCGCAGGGCCGACTCCTGCAGCGCGGTCGCCAGCGCGATGGTCACGGCCCGTTCCGGCAGGCCCCGCCCGGTACCGACGGCCGTGATCGTGGCCGCGTTCACCGCCTGCTCGGGAGTGAACTCGTACGACGCTCCGTCGCCCTTTCCGGAGACGACCTTGCAGCCCGGACCACCGGTGCCTCCGGTGACGTACTGCACGACGAGGTAACCGGCGACCGCGAGCAGGATCACGAACGCGGATCCGGCTCGGAAGAGGCGGCCACGACGCTTGGGAGTGGGGGACGGCTCAGGCACGACGTACAAAATACTGGAGAGTACCGAGTGCCCTGGGCCGGATGCGCACAGTGGGCCCCGAACCTGGCGCGTTAGGGTCGACGCCATGGCCGACACCTCGCTTGACCTCACGCTGGACGCCGCGCGGCTCACCGCCCGGCTCGTCGACTTCCGCTCCGAGAGCGGCACCGAGAAGCCGCTGGCGGACGCCATCGAGACAGCGCTGCGCGCGCTGCCCCACCTGACGGTCGACCGGTACGGCAACAACGTCGTGGCCCGGACGAACCTGGGCCGCTCGGAGCGGGTGATCCTGGCCGGCCACATCGACACCGTCCCGATCGCGGACAACGTCCCCTCCCGGCTCGACGAGGACGGCGTCCTGTGGGGCTGCGGCACCTGCGACATGAAGTCGGGCGTGGCCGTGCAGCTGCGCATCGCGGCCACGGTCCCGGCCCCCAACCGCGACCTGACCTTCGTGTTCTACGACAACGAAGAGGTCGCCGCGGAGCTGAACGGCCTCAAGCACGTCGCCGAGACCCGCCCCGACTGGCTGGCGGGCGACTTCGCGGTCCTCCTGGAACCCTCGGACGGCCAGGTCGAGGGCGGCTGCCAGGGCACCCTGCGGGTGCTGCTGAAGACCACGGGCGAGCGGGCCCACTCGGCCCGCGGCTGGATGGGCTCCAACGCCATCCACGCCGCCGCCCCGATCCTCGCCCGCCTCGCCTCCTACGAGCCGCGCTGGCCGGTGATCGACGGCCTGGAGTACCGCGAGGGCCTGAACGCGGTCGGCATCAGCGGGGGAGTGGCCGGCAACGTCATCCCCGACGAGTGCGTCGTCACCGTCAACTTCCGCTACGCCCCCGACCGCACGCCCGAGGAGGCCGTCGCCCACGTCCGCGAGGTCTTCGCGGACTGCGGGGTGGAGGAGTTCGAGGTGGTCGACCACAGCTCCGCGGCGATGCCCGGTCTGTCCCATCCGGCGGCGAAGGCGTTCATCGAGGCGGTCGGCGGCACCCCGATGCCCAAGTACGGCTGGACGGACGTCTCCCGCTTCTCGGCCCTGGGCGTCCCGGCGGTCAACTACGGCCCGGGCAACCCCCACTTGGCGCACAAGCGGGACGAGCGCGTGGAGATCGCGAAGATCCTCGCGGGCGAGGAGCGGCTGCGGAACTGGCTGACCGCCTGACCCCGCCGGGACGCCATCGTGTTTACGGCGCTCCAACGCGGACATGCTCAGGTCCCTCGTTCGTAACCCGCGTAGATCTACGCTGAGGCGGAACGACCGGCACGACGGAGGGAGCGCACATGGCGACCGGCAACCCCGAGGGGAAGCAGCAGCCGCCGGAGGAAAAGCGCCTGGGCCCGGTCCTCCAGAGGCGGGACCAGGTGCAGGCCAGCACCACCGACCAGCGGCTGCTGGACGAGCGAGCCCCCTCCGACTGGGTCCACACCGACCCCTGGCGTGTGCTGCGCATCCAGTCGGAGTTCATCGAGGGCTTCGGCACGCTCGCCGAACTCCCGCCCGCGATCAGTGTGTTCGGCTCGGCCCGGACCCCGGCGGACTCACCCGAGTACGAGGCGGGCGTCCGGCTGGGCCGGGGCCTGGTCGACGCGGGCTTCGCGGTCATCACGGGCGGCGGCCCGGGCGCGATGGAGGCGGCCAACAAGGGCGCCGTCGAGGCGAGCGGCATCTCGGTCGGCCTCGGCATCGAGCTGCCGTTCGAGCAGGGGCTGAACCAGTACGTCGACATCGGCCTGAACTTCCGCTACTTCTTCGTCCGGAAGATGATGTTCGTCAAGTACGCCCAGGGCTTCGTCGTCCTGCCCGGCGGCCTCGGCACCCTGGACGAACTCTTCGAGGCCCTCACCCTCGTCCAGACCCAGAAGGTCACCCGCTTCCCCATCGTCCTCTTCGGCACCGAGTACTGGGGCGGTCTGGTCGACTGGCTCCGCAAGACGGTCATCGCGCAGGGGAAGGCGGCGGAGAAGGACCTGCTGCTGTTCCACGTGACGGACGACGTGGACGAGGCGGTGGCACTGGTGTCCAAGGAGGCGGGCCGCTAGAGGGCCTTCGGGCCGGGCTTCTTGCCCGACCGCTTCGGGTGGCGGGTGGTCACAGGTCCGGGGGTCCAGGGGGCGAAGCCCCCTGGTACCTCAGCTCAACGCCTCAGGCCAGCCCACGCCGGGCAACCGCAGGCTCCCGCCACCCCGCGATCGCCGCGACCATCTCCAGCACCTGCCGCGTCTCCGCGACCTCGTGCACCCGGTACACCTGCGCCCCCAGCCACGCGGACACCGCGGTCGTGGCCAGAGTCCCCACCACCCGCTCCTTCACGGGCCGGTCCAACGTCTCTCCGACGAAGTCCTTGTTGGACAGCGACACCAGCACCGGCCACCCCGTGGCGACCATCTCGCCCAGCCGCCGCGTCGCCTCCAGGCTGTGCCGCGTGTTCTTCCCGAAGTCATGCCCCGGATCGATCATGATCGACTCCCGCGGCACCCCCAGCCCCACCGCCCGCTCGGCCAGTCCGACCGTCACCTCCAGGATGTCGGCCATGACATCGTCGTACTCGGTCCGATGCGGCCGGGTCCGCGGCTCCGCACCTCCCGCGTGCGTACACACCAGCCCCACGCCGTAGCGCGCGGCGACCTCCGCGAGCCCCGGGTCCGCCCCGCCCCACGCGTCGTTCAGCAGGTCCGCCCCCGCCTCGCAGACGGCCTCTCCCACCTCGGCCCGCCAGGTGTCCACGCTGATGATCACGTCCGGGAAGCGCCGCCGCACCTCCGCCACGAAGCCGACCGTCCGCCGGGCCTCCTCCTCGGCCGTGACCTCCTCGCCCGGTCCGGCCTTGACCCCGCCGATGTCGACGATCGCCGCGCCGTCGGCCACCGCCTGCTCCACGCGCGCGAGCGCCGGCTCGTCACGGAAGGTCGCCCCCTGGTCGTAGAAGGAGTCCGGCGTCCGGTTCACGATCGCCATGACCACCGGCTCGTGCGGCTCGAATTCCCGCCTGCCCAGCCTGAGCATCCGCTGTGACCTTCCCTGGTACGTCCCGTCTTCCGCCGCCTGCGACCCTAACCGCCGCCATCACATGGCACGATCGGAGCCTGACAACATCCGACTTCGAGGACTCAGCGGACTCCGGACCTCCGAGCCTTCGAGGACACCGAGACATCCGACCGTGGGGGCTCCGCGATGGTTATGTTCCTGTTCCTGGTCGTCGCGCTCGCCGTCGTGGTCGCCGCGGTGACCCTCGCCGTGGTGGGCGGCGGCGAGAACGGCCCGCTGCCCGAGGCCGCCCCCGAGCGGCTGCGGGACCCGCTGCCCCCGGACCGCCCGGTCGACCGCGCTGACGTGGAGGCCCTCCGCTTCCCGCTGGCCGCCCGCGGCTACCGCATGGCGGACGTGGACGACGCCCTCAGCCGCCTGGGTGCCGAGCTCGCCGAACGCGACGCCCGCATCGCCGACCTGGAGTCCGCGCTGGCCGGAGCCCGGGAGGCCTCCGCCCACGGCCCGGTGCGCGCGTCCGGGGAGAACCACGTGTCCATGGACAAGCCCGCCCCGCGCCCGGAGGACCGACCGTGAGTGACGGCACCGCCCTGGCCGGCCCGGACGGCGGGCTGCGCTGCCCCTGGGCCCTGTCCGCCCCCGAGTACGTGACGTACCACGACGAGGAGTGGGGCCGCCCGGTCCACGGCGACGACGCGCTCTACGAGCGCCTGAGCCTGGAGGCCTTCCAGTCCGGCCTGTCCTGGATCACGATCCTGCGCCGCCGCCAGGGCTTCCGCGCCGCCTTCGCCGACTTCAAGATCGCGTCCGTGGCCGCGTTCACCGACGCGGACCGCGAGCGCCTCCTGGCCGACACCGGCATCATCCGCAACCGCGCCAAGATCGACGCGACCCTCGCCAACGCCCGCGTGCTGGCCGAGTGGGCCCCGGGCGAACTGGACGGACTGATCTGGTCCCACGCCCCCGCCCCGACGTCCCGTCCGGCCCCGAAGACCCTCGCCGACGTCCCACCCGTCACCCCCGAGTCGACGGCCCTGTCCAAGGCCCTGAAGAAGCGGGGCCTGCGGTTCGTCGGCCCGACCACGGCGTACGCGCTGATGCAGGCGTGCGGCCTGGTCGACGATCACTTGGAAACATGCGTGGCGAGAAGCGCCCCGTCGGGGGCGCGGGGCTGAGTCGACTTGCGGCTCCGCCGCGTGGGCGCGACCAGCCACATGGACCCCGCAGTCCCCGACGGCGCCGGCCCCCGGGCTCAGCGGCCCAGATACTTCGGCTTCTCCTTGTTGACGAAGGCCTGAACCGCGATCGCGTGATCCTCGGAAGACCCCGCCCGGGTCTGCAGCTCGTCCTCCTTCTCCAGGGTCTCCTCCAAGGAGTGCGTCAGCCCGAAGCCCACCGACTCCTTCAACGCCGCGTACGCCACCGTCGGCCCCTCGGCCAACGCGCGCGCCACCTTCTCGGCCTCCGCACGCAGCTCACCCCCCGGCACCAGCCGATTGGCGATACCCAGCTCGTAGGCCTCCTGAGCACTGATGCTCCGCGGGAAAAGCAGCAGGTCAGCTGCGCGCCCAGGACCGATCACCCGAGGCAGCGTCCAGGAGATCCCCGAGTCGGCGGTCAGTGCCACCCCGGCGAACGACGTGTTGAACGCGGCCGTGTCCGCCACGATCCGGTAGTCCGCCGCCAGCGCGAAGCCGAAGCCGGCCCCGGCCGCCACCCCGTTCACGGCGGCGACGACCGGCTTCGCCGCCCCGGCCAGCGCCCGCACGATCGGGTTGTAGTGCTCCCGGACCGTGCTCATGGTCTGTCCCGAGCCCGCCTCACGGTCCTGGGCCAGCAGCCCGATGTGCTCCTTGAGGTCCTGCCCGACGCAGAACGCCCGGTCACCGGCTGCGGTCAGCAGCACCGCCCGCACGGCGGCGTCGCCCGCAGCGGACTCGACCGCCTCCCGCAGGGCGACCTTGGTCGCCACGTTCAGCGCGTTCATCGCCTCCGGGCGGTTCAGCGTGATCGTCGCGAGCCCGTCGCTCACCTCGTAGAGCACGGTGTCGGCCATGACGTATCCCCTCCGTGTCGCGGCTCGAGGACGTACCGGCCGGTACGTCCCCTCCGCAGGACAGCATGACCGAGATCGGCGTGCGGGGACCGGACCGGACGTGTGACCTGCGTCAAACAAATCCGGTCCGTCTTCGTCAGGCGGATACGTGTGCGGTGGCGGAGTATCGCAGCCTCATCGCCGAATTGAGTGGTTTTGCTCGCGTGCGTTGCCCAAGCGATGCCGACTGATGTTGGTCATCGGGTCCTGGGATGCGGGATAATGGCTGGGAAGCAATGTGTTCGATGCCGGTGTCGCGTGTCCTGCCTCAAGGGCCGCACGTGTGCCCTTCTCAGGGCCGTCGGCTTTGGCGATGAGCTGGGTTTCAGGAAGGGGAACGAGCATGGCGGCCATGAAGCCGCGGACGGGTGATGGCCCGCTCGAGGTGACCAAGGAGGGGCGGGGCATCGTCATGCGCGTTCCGCTCGAAGGCGGCGGTCGGCTCGTCGTCGAGCTGACCCCGGACGAGGCCGACGCCCTGGGCGACGCCCTCAAGAAGGTCGTCGGCTGACGCGCAAGCGACCATACCCCTTCAGCTGCCCCGGCATCACATGAGGTGCCGGGGCGGCTGCTTTCTCACCGATGAACCTCGTCTGCCCCGGCTTCCGGCTTTCAGACGTGCCGGTCGGCTACCGTTTCACGGCGCACAGCAGTCCGTCGCCCACCGGCAGCAGGGACGGCACCATTTCCTGACTCTCGCGCACCGCGCGTAGCAGCTCCCGCAGCCGCAGCACCTCCGTGGGCTGCGGACCGGAGTCCACGGTCCGGCCGTTCGCGAAGGCGCCCTCGAAGACGACGAGCCCGCCGGGGCGCAGCAGCCGCAACGATTCGGCGAGGTAGTCCATGACCTCCAGCCGATCGCCGTCACAGAACACGAGGTCGTAGCCGGAGTCCGCGAGCCGCGGCAGCACGTCCAGGGCCCGGCCCGGGATGAAACGGGCGCGGTTGCTGGCGAAGCCGGAGAAGCGGAAGGCCTGGCGGGCGAACTGCTGGTGCTCCGGCTCGGAGTCCACGGTGGTCAGGACACCGTCGGGCCGCATACCGTGCAGGAGGTGGATCCCCGAGACGCCGCAGCCGGTGCCGATCTCGGCGACGGCCTTGGCATCGACGGAGGCCGCCAGCAGTCGCAGCGCGGCGCCCGTGCCGGGCGACACCGAGCGCAGCCCTGCCTCACGGGCCCGGTCGCGGGCCCAGCGCAGCGCGTCGTCCTCGGCGACATAGGCGTCGGCGAACGCCCAGCTCGTCTGCCGGTTGCCGGTAATGACCCTCTCCTGTCCCCGTGAATGCCTGGGCGTGACTGTATCCGTTGGGCACGGGAACCCGCAGATGGGACCGGTCGTTTAAAGGGATGAGCAAGTGGTGCCGGTCGTGACGGGGGGCAGGCGGTGGACCAGGACACCGAGCAAGTGCCGACGCAGCAGTACGAGGCGTATCAGCACAGATCAAAATCTCGTAAAACCGCTTATCCGGTCCTAACGGGCGAGGTGGCTATGGTAGGGGCTCCACTGGACACCACCAGAGCTGACAGGGGAGGTGCGGCTACGCCTGTGGATCGAGGAGGAGTGCTCCGGCGCTTCTTCGGATCGGCGGGCAGGCCGACATCCGTGAACGACACCGCTGACCACGGCCACGCCGCCGGCTTCGCCCAGACCGCGACCTTCACCACCGACGCGGACGGGCAGGCGTGGACTCCGCCCACGTGGGAGGAGATCGTCAGCACGCACAGCGGCCGGGTCTACCGGCTCGCCTACCGCCTGACCGGCAACCAGCACGACGCCGAGGATCTCACGCAGGAGGTCTTCGTCCGTGTCTTCCGCTCCCTGTCGACCTACACGCCCGGCACCTTCGAGGGCTGGCTGCACCGCATCACCACGAACCTGTTCCTGGACATGGTCCGCCGCAAGCAGCGCATCCGCTTCGACGCACTCGGCGAGGACGCGGCCGAGCGGCTGCCCAGCAAGGAGCCCACACCGCAGCAGGTCTTCAACGACGCCCACTTCGACGCCGACGTCCAGCAGGCCCTCGACACCCTCGCCCCCGAGTTCCGTGCCGCGGTCGTGCTGTGCGACATCGAAGGACTGTCGTACGAGGAGATCGCCGCGACCCTCGGAGTGAAGCTGGGCACGGTCCGTTCGCGGATCCACCGTGGCCGCTCCCAGCTGCGCAAGGCCCTCGCGCACCGTTCCCCGGAGGCGCGGGCCGAGCGCCGCTCCTTCGTGCCCCGTGTTCCCGCCCTGGGAGGAGGGGGCGCGAGCGCGTGAGCGGATCACGGCCGAAGTCTTCCGAGGGTCACCTCGCAGAGCAGCACCTGGGAGACCGACTCTCCGCCCTGGTGGACGGAGAGCTCGGTCATGACGCGCGCGAGCGCGTACTGGCGCATGTGGCCACCTGCCCGAAGTGCAAGGCGGAGGTGGACGCCCAGCGCCGGCTGAAGAGCGTCTTCGCTCAGGCGGCCCCGCCGCCCCCCTCCGAGAGCTTCCTGGCCCGCCTCCAGGGACTACCCGGGGGAGGTGACCCGGACGGCGACGGCTTGCCCCCGGGTGGGGGAGGGCTGCCCGGCGGACTGTCCGGACGGTTCGGTTCGTCCGGAGCCTTCGGAATGAAGCGCGGCGAGCGGTTCGAGTTCGGGTACGCCCCGGCCCGGCCGCACATCGCCGCGCTGCCGCCCTCGGACGACCGCGGCCTGCCTCCTGGCAGCAGGGGATTCCGTATCCATGACGTCGGCCGGCCCGAGTCCGACCGGTCCTCCTCGCGGCTGCGGTTCGCGTTCGCCGCCGCCGGGGCCGTGTCCCTGGCCGCGATCGCGCTGGGCGGTGTCACCACCGGCGCACCGGCCGACGCGGAGGCCCGCGGCGGCTCCGGCACGGGGAGTAACGTCACGCCGATGCGCACGCCGGGCACCGGCGCCGCGGCCCAGCCCGAGTCCCAGCGGCGCCGCGGTACGGGTCCGCTGATCGGACAGCTGCAAGGGCAGAGCGTGCTCGGCCACACCCCGGTCGCCCCGACCGAGGTGTCCGCACCGCTGCTGCCGGGCGTGCCGCACCCTGCCGCACAGCACGACGCCGTACACGCGCTGACCGCCCCGGTGGTGGCCGGCGCCGCCACCGTGTCCCCGCTGATACGCCCGCTCGAGGCCGCCCCGTCGGCCGCGCTGACCTCGTGGTCCGCGATCCCGAAAATCACGACACCCCTGCTCGCCGTGCCCCTCCCGGACCCGACCACACCCGCCTCTCCTTCCGTCTCCCCTTCCGCCTCCTCGGGTGCCGCTCGCTGACCGGCCCCTGCGCAGCGGCGCGCGAACCTGATTGAATCCGGGGGTGGCGCCCGCCGCCGGGGTAGGGCAGGGCGCCGATTCGACGAACCGCGGCACGCCGTCGAGCCGTGCCGCGGCTGTGGGGAGAACATGAACGAGGGGAAGCCGGCGAAAACCAAGTGGTGGAGCCGGCCACGGCTGGAAGGGCCTTCGCAGGGGTCGGAGGCGACGGGCGCGGACGACGTCCAGGGCCCGGGGGCGAGCCCGGCGGGGTCTGCCGACACCGACGGAGACTTCGAACTGGCGCGGCCCGCGGTTCGGCAGGACGACGAGGGCGACTACGAGCTGAGGCGGCCGGAGGCGGTCGCGGCCGGGGACGGCACCGCTGGGGCGTCTGCCGGCGGAGGGGTGGCACCCGCCGAGGCCGTTCCCGCTGCCGCACAGGCGGCGGACAGCGTCCCGGACACGTCCACGAGGCCCCTCGAGGGCACACCCAAGCCACTGCACGACCCCGATCCCTACAGCACCCCGCCCTACGGCCAACCAGGCCCCTGGGCACCCGCGCCGCCCGTCCAGCATCCTGCTGCGACACCGGCCCAGGGCGTCGCGATACCGGCGCAGCCGACTCCGGCGGGCACCCCGGCCCCCGCAGCGCACGGCGGCGCACCGACGGTGCCGTCTCCGGGCGCTCCGGCTCAGGGGCCGGTCGCCAGTGCCCCCGCATCGGCTCAGGCACCGTCTCCCGGCGTTCCCGCCCAGATTCCGGCTCAGGGGCCGTCCCCCAGCGCCCCCGCGCCGGCTCAGGGGCCGTCCCCCAGCGCCCCCGCGCCGGCTCCGGGACCGGTCCCCAGCGCCCCCGTGCCGGCTCCGGGACCGGTCCCCAGCGCCCCCGTGCCGGCTCCGGGACCGGTCCCCAGCGCCCCCGTGCCGGCTCCGGCACCGGTCCCCAGCGCCCCCGTGCCGGCTCCGGCACCGGTCCCCAGCGCCCCCGCGCCGGCTCCGGCACCCGCTCACGGCCTCGACCCCTGGCAGCGCTACGACCCCTGGGCCGCTCCGGTGGCCCACGGAGGTGTCGGGCCGCTCCAGCAGAACGGGGCCGGTGTGCTCAGCACCGAGCAGCGCCGCAGGCGGGGCAGGAAGGCGCTGGCCGGAGGCGCCGTGCTGATCGCGCTCGTGTCCGGGGGCATCGGCGGGGCCGCGGGGACGTATCTGGAGAGGAACGGGGGCGTCGGCACCGTCGAGTTGCCGCAGGCCGGAAAGGAGGCCACAGGGCGGGACCCGGGCAGTGTGGCCGGGATCGCCGGACGGGCCCTGCCCAGCGTGGTCACCCTGCACGTGAGCGGCTCCGGAGAACAGGGCACCGGTACCGGCTTCGTGCTCGACACCCGCGGGCACATCCTCACCAACAACCACGTCGTGCGGCCCGCCGGATCCGCCGGCGAGATCACCGTGACCTTCAACGGCGGGGAGACCGCCCAGGCCGAGCTCGTCGGCCGGGACAGCGGCTACGACCTCGCCGTCATCAAGGTGAAGGGCGTACGCGGACTCTCCCCCCTGCCCCTCGGCAACTCGGACAACGTGCGGGTCGGCGACCCGGTCGTGGCCATCGGCGCCCCCTTCGACCTGGCCGGAACCGTCACCTCCGGCATCATCAGCGCCAAGCAGCGGCCCATCACGGCGGGCGGAGAGAAGGGCGACGGCAGCGACGTGTCGTACGTCGACGCGCTCCAGACCGACGCGCCCATCAACCCGGGCAACTCCGGTGGGCCCCTGCTCGACTCACAGGCGCGGGTCATCGGTATCAACTCGGCCATCCGCTCGGCGGACAGCGGCTCCGACCCGGACAGCGGTCAGTCCGGCTCCATAGGTCTCGGCTTCGCCATACCCATCAACCAGGGCAAACGCGTCGCCGAGGAGCTGATCAACACCGGCAGGGCCACCCACCCGGTGATCGGCATCACCCTGGACATGGACTACGCGGGCGACGGCGCCCGCGTCGCCACCGAAGGCAGCGAGGGGGGACCGCCGGTCACCGTGGGCGGCCCGGGCGCCAAGGCCGGGATCAAAGCGGGCGACGTCATCACGCGGGTCGACGGACAACGCGTCCACTCCGGCGAGGAGCTGATCGTCAAGACGCGTGCCCACCGCCCCGGTGACCGGCTGGAACTGGTCCTGGAGCGAGGCGGCAAGGAACGGACGGTCTCCCTGGTCCTCGGGTCCTCCGGAGGCTGAGACGTGAGGGCCGGTACATACAGGGGCGAACAAGGCAAACATTCTGGAAAGCGCTCCCACTCCCCGCACTCGGAGGTCCCGGGACGGTACCGGCCGGAGAGGATGGCCGGGTACCGTGGATCCGGCCCGGACCACGGCAAGACCCGCACTGACCACCGAGGGCCGAGGACCGAGGACATCGCAAGGAGCTTCAGGTGTTCAATGACATAGGACCGCTCGAGCTGGTGACGCTCATCGTCCTTGCCGTGCTCGTCTTCGGTCCGGACAAGCTCCCCAAGGTCATCCAGGACGTGTCGCGCACCATCCGGAAGATCCGTGAGTTCTCGGAGAGCGCCAAGAACGACATCCGGGAGGAACTGGGCCCGGAGTTCAAGGACTTCGAGTTCGAGGACCTCAACCCCAAGACGTTCATCCGCAAGCAGCTGGACAACGAGGATCTGGGGCTCAAGGAGATCCGCAACGGCTTCGACCTGAAGAAGGAGATGGCGGAGGTCACCGACGCCGTCCACAGCCGTGACTCCGACACGTCCCCCGCGTCGTCCCCCGGCTCCTCCGGTGGCCGCGTCGACATGACGAAGAAGCCCGAGACCCCGGACCGGGACGACCGTCCGCCCTTCGACGTGGACGCCACCTGAGCGACACCGGCCAGGGCGTACGCCTCTGGTGGGCGTGACGCGTTTCATACTCCGGTCGGGCTGTGCACGGCCTGATCAAGGCGCCCGTGCGGCCCACGCGCCGGGCGATTTCCCTGCTGCTCGCAGCGGTGTGGCTATGCTGCCGAGTTGGTGGGCGGACCGTATGCGAACCGGCGACGCCGCCCGAAGGGGGGCGGGCCGTTCCGGTCCGACTAGAGCGAGGAGGCGTGCGGGCACATGGAGACGACGAGTCGGGGAGTCGCGCAGACGCCGGCCACGGAGAGCGGACAGCAGGTCCCCTCCGCCCGGCGTACGGTCGACGGCTACCTGCGTGCGCCCTTCCCGTGGTACGGCCTCGACGAGGCCTTCTCGGGGCCGCGCTGGCTGATGCAGGTCGGCACGACGGCCGACGGGGTCGTGGAACACGGTTCGATCGGGCACGGTGACCCGCCCACGGTGCGCAATGAGTACGCCACCGGGGCCGGTCAGGAGGCCAAGGAGAAGTTCGCGGTCGTGGTGACCGTGGCGGCGAGTCCCCCACGGCGCACCGCGGACGGGACGGGGCTGCTGGAGGCGACGTCCGTGTCCTCGGCGGCGTGGCTCGCGGGCGTGGGACTGCTGTCCTGCACATGGCCCGGGCAGATGGACCACTCCCTGCGCGACGACTGGCTGGAGCAGCAGACCGAGACGGCGTGGGTGCTGGCGGACGACCTCGAGGGGTCCGACTGGTCGACGCTGTCGCTGCCGGTGGACGGGGTGCCGACGGCGTTCCACTACCGGGAGTCGGAGTTCGGCTGGGTGCTCGCCGGGTCGACCTCGGCCGGGGTTCACGTCGGGGCGTACGGCAGGGGCATGAGTGCGTACGGGCTTGGCTTCGCCGTGGTGAAGGACATCGCCGCTTACGCGTGAGCATGGGGCGCCGTTAGTTCCGGCGCCCCTTCGCCGTAGGGCTTGCGCCAGGCGGGCGACCACGGGTGCGATGTGCTTGCTCGCGCAGTTCCCCGCGCCCCTGAAGGCGTTGCCCTCAGGGACGCAGCGATCAGAACTTGTTCTTCGGGGTGATCCCCAGGGACAGGCCCGACAGGCCCCGCTGCCGTCCGCCCAGCTTTCCGGCGATCGCGCGCAGGGCCGAGCCCGCCGGGGAGTCCGGGTCCGTCAGGACCACCGGCTTGCCGTCGTCGCCGCCCTCGCGGAGGCGGACGTCGATCGGGATGTTGCCCAGCACCGGGACCGACGTACCAGTCGTACGCGTCAGACCGTCGGCCACCACCTGGCCGCCGCCCGTGCCGAAGACGTCGACCATCTCGCCGCAGTGCGGGCAGGGCAGGCCGGACATGTTCTCGACCACGCCGACGATCTTCTGGTGGGTCTGGACGGCGATGGAGCCGGCCCGCTCGGCGACCTCGGCGGCGGCCTGCTGCGGGGTGGTCACGACCAGGATCTCGGCGTTCGGGACGAGCTGGGCCACGGAGATCGCGATGTCGCCCGTGCCCGGCGGCAGGTCCAGGAGCAGGACGTCCAGGTCGCCCCAGTACACGTCCGCCAGGAACTGCTGGAGGGCGCGGTGCAGCATCGGGCCGCGCCAGACGACCGGGGTGTTGCCCGGGGTGAACATGCCGATGGAGATGACCTTCACACCGTTCGCCGACGGCGGCATGATCATGTTCTCGACCTGGGTGGGATGGCCGTCGGCGCCCAGCATGCGCGGCACGGAGTGGCCGTAGATGTCGGCGTCCACGACACCGACCTTGAGGCCGTCGGCCGCCATCGCCGCCGCCAGGTTCACCGTCACCGAGGACTTGCCGACGCCGCCCTTGCCGGAGGCGACCGCGTAGACGCGGGTCAGGCTGCCCGGCTTGGCGAACGGGACCTCCCGCTCGGCCTGGCCGCCGCGCAGCGCGGACGCCAGCTCGCGGCGCTGCTCGTCGCTCATCACGTCCAGCGTGACGTCGACGCGGGTGACCCCCTCGACGCGGGAGACCGCCTCGGTCACACGCTGCGTGATGGTGTCCCGCATCGGGCAGCCCGAGACCGTCAGGTACACGGTGACCGCGACCGCGCCGTCAGCGCCGATCTCCACGGACTTGACCATCCCGAGTTCGGTGATGGGCTTGTGGATCTCGGGGTCGTTCACCGTCGCCAGTGCCTCGCGCACCGCGTCTTCCGTAGCCATAGGACGATGGTACGGCGCCGTACCGGTGCGTAGGAAAGTGTCTCAGCGGTCGTCTGCGTCACGCCCCCGTGACCGTTCCGCCGGGAATACGACGGAGTCGTGACGGTGACCGTTCTGGCGTTCCTCCAGCTCCTTGATCATGTCCTGGAACTCGGAGCGGATCCAGTCGCGGGTGGCGACCTCGCCCAGGCCGATGCGCAGGGCGGCGATCTCGCGGGTCAGGTACTCGGTGTCCGCGATCGACCGCTCGTTCTGCTTGCGGTCCTGCTCCAGGTTGACCCGGTCGCGGTCGTCCTGCCGGTTCTGCGCGAGCAGGATCAGCGGGGCGGCGTAGGAGGCCTGGAGCGACAGCATCAGGGTCAGGAAGATGAACGGGTACTCGTCGAAGCGCAGGCCGCTCGGGGCGAGGCTGTTCCAGGCCACCCAGATGATGATGACGGCCGTCATCCAGACGAGGAACCGCCCCGTGCCGAGGAAACGCGCGATGCGTTCCGACAGCCGCCCGAAGGCTTCCGGATCGTACTCGGGCAGGAACCGGCGCCGGGGCACGCCGGGCTGGTCGAGCCGGGGCCCGCGCGGCCGGGAAGCGGCCGTGGCGCCGGACGGCGTGCGCTCGCGCGGGGTGTCACGCTCAGGAACCATCGGTCGCCACCTCCTCGTCCAGATGGAACTCCGTCTCCCGCCAGTCCTCGGGCAGCATGTGGTCCAGCACGTCGTCCACGGTCACCGCGCCCAGCAGCGCCCCCGCCTCGTCGACCACCGGGGCCGCGACCATGTCGTACGTGGCGAAGAACCCGGCGATGGCGGGCAGGTCCGCCTCCGGATCGAGCGGTTGCAGGTCACTGTCCACGATCGAACTGACCAGGGAGGGCGGTGGCTCGCGCAACAGGCGCTGGAAGTGGACCGTGCCCAGGTACTTGCCCGTCGGCGTCTCGTCCGGCGGGCGGCAGACGTAGACCTGGGCCGCCAGAGCGGGGGAGAGGTCGGGGTTGCGGACGCGGGCGAGGGCGTCGGCCACGGTGGCGTCCGGGCGCAGCACGATCGGCTCGGTGGTCATCAGTCCGCCCGCCGTGCGCTCCTCGTACGACATCAGCCGCCGCATGTCGGCCGCGTCGCCGGGCTGCATCAGGCTCAGCAGCCGCTCCTGCTCGTCCGTCGGCAGCTCGCCCAGCAGGTCGGCCGCGTCATCCGGGTCCATGGCCTCCAGGACGTCGGCGGCGCGCTCCTCCTTCAGCTTGCCGAGGATCTCGATCTGGTCGTCCTCAGGCAGCTCCTCCAGCACGTCGGCCAGCCGGTCGTCGTCGAGGGCGGCGGCGACCTCGGCCCGGCGCTTGGGGGAGAGGTGGTGCAGGACGTTGGCCAGGTCCGCGGGGCGCAGCTGCTCGAAGGTGGCGAGCAGGCTCTCGGCGCCCTGCGCCTGCTCCTCCAGGGAGAAGCCGGTGACGGCCGACCACTCGACGGTCAGCGCCTCGCCCTTGGCGCGCCGGAAGGCGCCTCCCTTTCTGCCCTTGCGGACGAAGACCCGGTCGATCTCCCACTCCCGGCGGGCCGGCAGCTGATGCACCGACAGGTCGAGGACGGTGACCTCCTCGCCGGTCTCGGTGAGCGTGACCCGCCGGTCCAGCAGCTCCCCGAAGACCAGCCGCTCGGTGGGCCGCTGCTCGAAGCGCCGGACGTTGAGCACGCCGGTGGTGATCACCTGGCCGGACTGGATGGCCGTGACCCGGGTCATGGGCAGGAAGATGCGGCGGCGGGTGGCGAGTTCGACGACCAGGCCGAGCAGCCTCGGCGGTCGCTGCCCCACCCGCAGCATGACGACCAGGTCGCGCACCCGCCCCACCTGGTCACCGGCGGGGTCGAAGACGGCGACACCGGAGAGGTGCGATACGAAGATCCGGGGGGCGCCCGCTGCCATGGCCGCGGCTCCTTTTCGTGCGGGGTGGTTCGTGGTGCCTGGATGTGTGCCTGTCTTTGTGCCTGTGCCTTCCGAATTGCCCGCTCGGATGGGCTTCAGGCTAGCCCGTCCCGATCGCGGGTGCGTCGGCGGACGGTCCGGACGGACTGGCTCCGATCGGCCCGCACGACCCCGGTACCCTGCGGTACGCCGTTCAGGTCTCACATAAGAGAGGCAGCCCCACCTGTGACTCCGATTCCCCAGGGCCGCAACCGCAGTGCCGCACTCGCGAGCGCGATATGCGCACTGGCGGTGACGGGAACGGTGCTCACGGGTTGCTCGGAGGAGGATCCGAACGCGGGCACCAACGGGATCGGCAGACTGCCGGCCGCGAAGATCCAGGCCAAGACCCGTACGACCGCCGAGTCCGCCGGGGCGGTCCGGGTGCACGGAAACGTCGTCAGCGGCGGACGCACCTACGCGCTCGACATGCGCCTGAAGGACGACGGCGGCGAGGGGTCGGTCACCTCGGAGGGGACGACCTTTCAGCTGCTGCGCGTCGGCGAGCAGCTCTTCGTCAAGGCCGACGCGGAGTTCTGGAGTCACGGCGACGGCCAGGGCGAGGAGGGCGAGGAGAGCGAGGCGGACGCGGCGGCGGCCTCCAAGCTCGGCGGCAAGTTCGTGAAGGTGCCGCAGGGCGACCCCTCGTACAAGAAGTTCAGCGGTTTCACGGACAAGGGGATCCTCCTCGACGGTCTGCTGACCCTGCACGGCACGCTCGCCACGGACGGGCACGACGAACAGGCGGGCATCCGCACCATCCGCATCACCGGCGACAAGGGCTCCGGCGGCACCCTGGAGGTCTCCCTCGAGGGCAAGCCGTATCCGCTGCGCCTGGAGCGGGCCGGCAGCGCTGGCACCCTCACGTTCTCCGCCTGGGGGGAGAACTTCTCCCTCAGGGAGCCGGAGCGGAACGAGACGGTGGACTACGGCAAGCAGCTGCCGACGTCGTAGATCCGTCAGCTCCGTTTGCGCTTCTTCAGCAGCAGCCGGGGCAGCCCCGCCGGGACGGGCCGACGGGTGATCGCCGGGGACGGCAGCGGGGCCTCGGCCAGGGAATCGTCGGGCATCGGCGCCCGGGCGCCGGTCGGCTCCAGGCGCAGCACCCGGCACTCGCGGGCCCAGCGGCCGGTCATGGCCTCGCCGTCGGGCGCGTTCAGCCGTTTGCCCTTGAGCTCGGCGACCGCCGCGTCCCACGCCTCGGAGCCCGGTTCGAGCTGCCTGACTCGCGCGGTCCAGGAGACCAGCCGGCCCCCCTTGTCCTTGCTGCGGACCGTCACCTGGGCCTCGGCCCCGTCGGTCAGCCCGGGCAGCGGCTGCTCGCCGGGCCCGTCGCCGACCAGGCACGCGGCGCCCTCGTGCCACACGTGCCACAGCGCACGCGCCGGGCTGTCCGGGCCCTGGACCCAGACGAGGCCGGACTTCTTCGTGGCCTCCTCGACGAGGGCGTGGCCGAGCAGCTCATCCGTCATGGGGCTCAGCCTATCCAGGCCGCTCACAGCCAGCCGTTCCGCTTGAGCGTGCGGTGGATGCCGAGGCAGATGGCCACGGTGATGCCCATGATCACCGGGTAGCCGTACCGCCAGTGCAGCTCCGGCATGTGGTCGAAGTTCATGCCGTACACCCCGCACACCATCGTCGGCACGGCGATGATCGCCGCCCACGAGGTGATCTTCCGCATGTCCTCGTTCTGCGCCACGGACGCCTGTGCGAGGTTGGCCTGGAGGATGGAGTTGAGCAGCTCGTCGAAGCCGATGACCTGCTCCTGGACCCGGGCCAGGTGGTCGGCGACGTCCCGGAAGTACTTCTGGATGTCCGGGTCGACCAGCCGCATCGGACGCTCGCTCAGCAGCTGCATGGGCCGCAGCAGCGGCGACACGGCCCGCTTGAACTCCAGCACCTCGCGCTTGAGTTGGTAGATCCGGCCGGCATCCGTGCCGCGCGGTGTGCCCTTGCGGCGGCCCGGGGAGAACACCTCGATCTCGACCTCGTCGATGTCGTCCTGCACCGCGTCGGCGACCGCGATGTACCCGTCGACGACGTGGTCGGCGATGGCGTGCAGCACCGCCGAGGGGCCCTTGGCCAGCAGCTCGGGGTCGTCCTGGAGGCGGTGCCTGAGGGCGCGCAGGGAGCCCTTTCCGCCGTGCCGGACGGTGATGAAGAAGTCCCGTCCGGTGAAGCACATGACCTCGCCGGACTCGACGACCTCGCTGTTGGCGTCGAGCTGGTCGTGCTCGACGTAGTGGATGGTCTTGAAGACCGTGAACAGCGAGTCGTCGTAGCGCTCCAGCTTGGGCCGCTGGTGGGCCTGGACGGCGTCCTCCACGGCCAGCGGGTGCAGCCCGAACTCGCTGGCGATACCGGCGAATTCGGCCTCGGTGGGCTCGTGCAGGCCGATCCACACGAAGCCCCCGTCGCGGCGCACCAGGCGCACCGCCTCGTGCGGGGTCAGCGGGGTCTCGGTCTCGATGCGGCGGCCGTCCCGGTAGACGGCGCAGTCGACGACGGCCGAGGGCGTCGCGGGGCTGCGGGTGGTGTCGTACGGCCCACTCTCCTTGCGCAGCGACACACGGGACGGACGGACGACGGCGCGCAGGTCGCGGATCATCGACATGGCGGGCTCCTTCGCGGGCGGGCAACGAAAGGCGCCGGCGACGGGTGGAACTACCCGGAATGAGGACGTCGGGACCGAGGATGTTTGGCACGTCCACAAAGCGGGGAGCACCGCACCGTCGCGGTGGCGAGATTCGTTACTGATTCAGCTACTGAGGCAGATCAGGTAATGCGAAACGAAGCGCTCTTCCGCGGTGAGGCGAGTGCGAGAGGTGGCAGCCGGCAAAAGCCAGAACAGCTACGTCAGCGGCGGGAAGAGCGTGGTGCTACTGCACGGTCGACTTCGATCCATTGCAGTCCCACCTCCTCCGGCCGGTCCCTCGTAAGGGAGTTCCATCGGCGTCGGGGCTTGATCGCGACGCTTCTGCGTGCTGCCCCGAACCACCGGGTAAGAGTATCAGCCGCCCGACGTCAAGGCGCTTGTTTGCCCGCTACTGACGAGTTCTATGCTCGCCGCATGGCAGATGTTCTTCCTCTGGTCGAGGCCCGGTTGCGTACGGCGCTGGGCGAACCGGACGCACGCGCGGCGGTCACCTTCCTCGGCACGGACCGCATCGAGGTGCTCCGCTTCCAGGAGGGCGACATCGTCCGCTACGCCACGCTCGGCATGTCCGCGCACCCCATGACGGACCCCACGGCCGTCGTCGCCGACCCGGTCAAGGGCCCGCGCGCCGAGCTGGTCCTCTCGGTCCGCTCCGGGGCCGCCGACACCGGCAAGGTGCTCCGCCCGCTCGCCGTGCTCGCCGCGTCTCCGCAGGTGGAGGGCCTGATCGTGGCTCCTGGCGCCTCCCTCGACGTAGGGGAGCCGCTGTGGCCCGGAGCTCCCTTCACCTCGGTCCTCGTCGCCGAGCCGGGCGGACTGGTCGAGGATCTGGAGCTCGACGAGCCCCTCGACCCCGTGCGGTTCCTGCCGCTGCTGCCGATGACCCCGAACGAGGCCGCCTTCAAGCGCGTGCACGGCGCCCAGGCGCTCCACGAGCGGTGGCTGAACCAGGGGACGGACCTCCGGGATCCGTCCCGGAAGTCCGTCCCGCTGGAGTGAGGAAGCTCACCAAACCCTGGCCGGAAAGCCTCAGTTGGCGAAGACGGCGACACTGTCCTCGGCCGTGTGCCGGGTCTGGAGCTCCTCGGCTTCCCGCGTGAGGGCCTTCCGCCGCACGACGACCACCCCGGCGCCCACGATCGCGGTGACGGCCGCCACCAGGAAGGGGATGTGGATGTCGGTCCACTCCTCGATCTTCGGCGCGAAGTACGGGGCGGCGGCCGCCGCGAACCAGCGGACGAAGTTGTAGCCCGCGCTCGCCACCGGCCGGGGCGCGTCCGAGACGCCGAGGGCCAGTTCGGTGTAGACGGTGTTGTTCACGCCGATGAAGGCGCCGGACAGGATCGTGCAGACGACGGCCGCGGTGTGGGAGCCGTAGCCGAGCACGAGCACGTCGGCCGCGAGCAGCACCAGCGAACCGCCGAGCACCTTCAGCGAACCGAACCGCTTCTGCAGCCGCGGCGCCACGATCACCGAGAAGACGGCGAGCAGCACGCCCCAGGCGAAGAAGACCGCGCCCGACCGGTACGGGCTCATGTCCAGCACGAACGGCGTGAAGGCCAGCACGGTGAAGAACGTGTAGTTGTAGAAGAACGCCGAGACCGCGGCCGAGGCCAGGCCGCCGTGGCCCAGGGCCTTGACCGGTTCCAGGAGCGAGGTCTTGCGGGCCGGCTTGGGCTGCTCCTTCAGGAACACCGTGATGCACAGGAAGCCGACAGCCATCAGGAACGCGGTACCGAAGAACGGGTAGCGCCAGCTGGCGTCGCCGAGCAGGGCGCCCAGCAGCGGGCCGCAGGCCATGCCGAGACCCAGCGCCGATTCGTAGAGCAGGATGGCCGCGGCGCTGCCGCCGGCCGCCGCGCCGACGATGACCGCGAGGGCCGTCGAGACGAACAGCGCGTTGCCGAGGCCCCAGCCCGCCCGGAATCCGACCAGTTCGCCGACGGAGCCGGAGGTGCCCGCGAGTCCGGCGAACACCACGACGAACGCGAGGCCGAGCAGCAGGGTCTTGCGGCCGCCGATGCGACTGGAGACGAAGCCGGTCACCAGCATCGCGACGGCGGTGATGAGGAAGTACGAGGTGAAGAGCAGGGAGACCTGGCTCGCCGTGGCGTGCAGGCCCTGGGCGATGGACGGCAGGATCGGGTCGACCAGCCCGATGCCCATGAAGGCGACGACAGACGCCCCGGCTGTCGCCCACACGGACTTGGGCTGCTTCAGGAGGCCGCCCGTTCCGGCATCGAGGGGGTCCATGCTTGCTCCCTTTCCGAGATCCGAGAGACGGAGATGATTGGTACATGCACATGCTAAGTTAGCTAGGCTAATTAATGCAACATACATCTAATGTGGGCGTGAAGGGTTCCGTCCGGTTGGGTGATCGTCCTTGACGCGGCGGGGCGGGGGTAGGACCGTGGGGCCCTATGAGGGGCGAACCCAGTTGCCCGAAGTGCGGTGGCCGGGTCAGGGCTCCCGGCCTCTTCTCCGACTCGTGGCAGTGCGATGTGCACGGCACCGTCCATCCGGTGCAGCCCGTGATACCGCCCAGCGTCGACGCCCTCACCGTCGTGGTGCACCGCACGCAGGTGCCGGTGTGGATGCCGTGGCCCCTGCCGGTGGGGTGGCTGTTCACCGGGGTGGCCTGCGCGGGGGACGACCGCACGGGCGGGCGCGCGACGGCGGTGGCCTGCACCGGACCCGGACCGCTCGGCGGGGTGGGCGAGTTGATCCTGGTGGCCGAGGAGCTGGGTGTCGGGCTCGGGGCGCGGTACGCGGGGATCGACGGGCCGGATCCCGGGCCGTACATGGACGTCGGGAAGCCGGCTCAGGCGAAGGTGCTGGCCGCGGGGCGGCCGACGCCGCTGTGGCATGTGTCCGGGGCGCCGGACGACCGGGCGGTGTTCGCGGGGGAGGCGCTGGGGATGTGGCTGTGGGCCGTGGTGTGGCCCGAGCAGTCGGGGCTGTTGATGTACGACGAGTTGGTGCTGGCGGATCTGCGGGATGCCGGGGCCGAGGTCGAGCTGGTGCCGTGCGGGGCGTTGTCGCCGCGCCTGCTGCAGCCATAGCGCCCGGGCGGGGTCGGGGTGCGGTGTATCGGCGGGCTGCGGCTGCGCTGTGGCTGGTCGCGCCCCACGCGGCGGAGTCGCATATGACGTCGCGTATGAACACGGCCCCGCGTCCCTCGGGGGTGTTCTTGTAGGGGGCGCATGGTGGGTTCAGGTGTGACATCGGGCGTTGAAAATGTGGTTATCCTTGAGCAGCCCTGTTCATGTCGTCCGTGTCTGGAGTTCGTGTCGTGCGTATCGATCTGCACACCCACTCCACTGCCAGCGACGGCACCGACGCTCCGGGCGAGCTGGTGCGGAAGGCCGCCGCTGCCGGGCTGGACGTCGTCGCCCTGACCGATCACGACACCACCCGTGGGCACGCCGAGGCGATCGCCGCACTGCCCGAAGGGATCACGCTGGTCACCGGGGCCGAGCTGTCCTGCCGGCTCGACGGGATCAGCATGCACATGCTGGCCTACTTGTTCGACGCGGAGGAGCCGGCCCTGCTCGCCGAGCGGGAGCTGGTGCGGGACGACCGGGTACCGCGGGCACAGGGCATGATCGCCAAGCTTCAGGAGCTGGGCGTTCCGGTGACCTGGGAGCAGGTGTCGCGGATCGCGGGTGACGGGTCCGTCGGACGGCCGCATGTCGCGAGCGCGCTCGTGGAGCTCGGTGTGGTGCCGACCGTCGGTGACGCCTTCACCCAGGACTGGCTGGCCGACGGCGGCCGGGCCTTCGTGGAGAAGCACGAGACCGACCCCTTCGAGGCGCTCCGGCTGATCAAGGGCGCGGGCGGGGTCGCGGTGTTCGCACACCCCGGTGCGAGCAGGCGGGGACGTACGGTGCCGGAGGCCGCGATCGCCGAGATGGCCGCGGCCGGACTGGACGGTATCGAGGTCGATCACATGGACCACGATGCCGATACACGGGCGCGGCTGCGGGGCCTGGCGAAGGAGCTGGGGCTTCTCGTGACCGGGTCCTCGGACTATCACGGCAGCCGGAAGACGTGTGTGCTCGGGGAGTACACGACGGATCCCGAGGTGTACGGGGAGATCACGCGGCGGGCGTTCGGGGCGTTTCCGGTGCCCGGGGCCGGCGGGGTCTGAGGCATCTCTCCAGCAGGTCCGTTTTTCAGGCACCCGGCGCTGCCGGCTGTGCCCGCCCGCCCTCCCTCGAGCTTCCGACTGCGTTCGAGCCGGGCGGTGCCCGCTCGCCATGCGGAACGTTTCGCCACAGCGGCAGCGGTTCGCGCTCCACACACACGCAAGGCCACACGCTCATGTTCGACCTCGCCGTCTTCGGCTCTCTCTTCCTCACCCTCTTCGTGATCATGGATCCCCCGGGGATCACCCCGATCTTCCTCGCGCTCACCGCCGGGCGGCCCGGCAAGGTGCAGAAGCGGATGGCCTTTCAGGCCGTCTGTGTCGCCGGTGGGGTGATCACGGTGTTCGGGCTGCTGGGGCATCAGATCCTGAACTATCTGCATGTCTCCGTGCCCGCGTTGATGATCGCGGGCGGGCTGTTGCTCCTGCTGATCGCCCTTGACCTGCTGACCGGCAAGAACGACGAGCCGAAGCAGACCAAGGACGTCAACGTCGCGCTCGTGCCACTGGGCATGCCGTTGCTCGCCGGGCCGGGGGCGATCGTGTCGGTCATCCTCGCCGTGCAGAAGGCACACAGCGTGGCCACGCAGGTGTCGGTGTGGACGGCGATCCTCGCCATCCACGTCGTGCTGTGGCTGGTGATGCGCTACTCGCTGGTGATCATCCGGATCATCAAGGACGGCGGCGTGGTGCTGGTGACACGGCTCGCGGGCATGATGCTCTCCGCGATCGCCGTGCAGCAGATCATCAACGGCGTCACCCAGGTGATCCAGGGGAGCTGACGGGGCGCCTCAGCTCCGGCCGGTGAGCACCGAGCCGATCGCGCCGGCCGCTCCCGGGTGGGAGAGGTACTCCTCGATCTTGTGGGCGCGGTCGCGGCCGTTGGAGACGGCCAGCTGCGTGAGCTTGCCCCACCGCTCGTCCTCCAGGGGGCAGCCGATGGCGACCGCGTCGGTGGGGCACCAGACGTTGACCCAGTCACGCACCCGGGGAGGCCGGTGCGGGCCGCGGGCGAGGAGACGCTCGTTGACGCCGTCCAGCCCCAACGGACTGCCCGCGGTGACGAGCAGGACCGGATCGAGGCCGTCGGGGAGCCGGGTCAGCAGGTCCATGCCGACGACGGTGCCCAGGCTGTGCGTGACCAGCACCACTTCACCCGTGGCGGGCATGGTCTCCATGACGCTGTCCAGCACGGACTGGCGCACGGCACTGTCGCCGAGGTACAGGTCGACGTCCCGCAGGAACGTGGCGATGGTCCACTCGTCCACGTCGGACCGGGTGGCGAGCCAGCTCAGCGGCCGGTGCAGCGCGCCGACCAGGCCCGCCCCGAATCCCTCCGTGGTCGCCGGACCGTCCTGGGGCATACCGGCCCGGGCGGCCGCCTCGTAGAGCAGCTGCTCGTAGGAGCCGGTGGGTGACTCGGCGGCGAAGACCTCGGCGGCAGCGGCGGCGTTCACCTGGTCGAGGCCGACGGCCTCGGCCGTGCTCTCCCGTCCGCTCACGAGGCCGGCCAGTCTCGTGCCGTAGAACGGGAACCACACGTCGTCCGGGTCGAGCGGGGGCAGCGAGGCGAGGGTCAGTCCGCGGTTCAGGCCGGCCGTCCAGTTCCGGCGGAGGTCGTCGGGCTCCTTGCCCTGCTGGTCCCTGCCGTGCAGGAAGACCAGGTGCCTGCGGCCGCCGAACGCGGTACTCCGCGCCGGACGTCCCTTCTTCGGGGGCTGCGACCGGGTCTCGCTCACCGTCATGGGCACGGTCACCGGGACGGCGGGGACCGTCGGGGCCGTGACGCCGGGTACGTCCGGAGTGGTGTGCTCGGGCTGAGGCGCGGGGGCGGCCACGCTCTGGTCAAGGCCGGAGTCCGGTCCCATCTCGGCCAGCAGTGCCCGCCGCCCCGGGGCGAGGTCCAGCCCGGCCAGGTGCCTCAGGACGGAGCTGATGCGAACGCCCTCGTTGGCGACCCAGTCGATCGCGTCGTCGCCGTCGCCCGGCTGCCAGGGCCGGCCGTCCTGCCGCAGGACACGCCCCTGGTCGTCCCTCTTCGGCACGCCGCTGTGGTGCAGGGCCACGACCTCCCACTGGTCGTTGAAGACGGGGGAGCCCGAGTTGCCGGGGCGCGTGTCCGTTCTGTAGTGGACGAAATCGTCGAGCCGCACCAGCACCGCGTTGTCGCGCAGCACGATCTCCTTGAGCCGTCCGTCCGGGTGACCGATGATGTTCACCTTCTCGCCGAGCACCAGCTTGCCGAGCTGCACGCTGAGCCGGTTCCAGCCGAAGATCTCGCCCGGCGGGAGGCCGTCCTGGGCGGGCGTGACGGCCACCAGGGCGAAGTCCAGCCGCCGGTCGGCGGCGAAGAAGCTGCCCGGGTCGAACTCCAGGCGGACGGCGGCGTCGGGCACGTTGTCGACGGTGACCTGGGCGTTGAACTCCGCGAAGCACTGGCGGGCGAAGTCCTCGTCGGGCAGGACATGGTGGTTGGTCATCATCAGCCGTGGCGACACCATGAAACCCGTGCCGTGCGGAAGCTCACGGCCGTCGCGGCGCAGGGTGATCCGGGCGACCGTGGCCCCGGCCCGCACTCCGCGCGGCAGGAAGCTCCAGGCCTGCAGTTCGTTGGACAGGTCGATGACGCGTTCGTTGGCTTGGGGCAGGTCCATGGCCTCCCGGTGGATGTCCGCCACGACCGCCGAGGGCGACAGACCGCCCCGGTCGAGGATCCGGTCGGCGCGGGCGGCGAGGGCGTCAGGGGCGTCCGGGAACCGGACACCGGCCGCCAGCCGGCCCTCGACCCGCTCGCGCTCCGCGGTGGAGTCCTCGTATCGCCGCGCGGCCTCGGCGGCGGCCTGCTCGTGCAGCTTCTCTTTCGACCGGCCCGCAACGGACATGTGCTCCACCGTCCTGTTCTCGCTCTCACCGACCCCCTCAAGCCAGTACGCCCCTGGTCACGACGGTCCGCAACAGCTCAGCCCCCCGCGCGGCCGATGCCGGGCGGGGGGGCTGAGAGGTGTGGGGGAGAGCCGCGCGCGTTATGAGACCGTGGTCTCGGCCGGGCGGATCCACAGGCGCTGCCCGATGGCGGCGGCCTGCTGAACGATGCGGTTGACGGAGGCGGCGTCCACGACGGTCGTGTCCACGGGCGTGCCGTCGACATCGTCGAGGTGCATGATTTCGAAGCGCAAGGGCTTCTCCCTTCGTCTGGTGATCCTCCTGAAGGAGAACTGCTGGCGGAAGGCCCACGAGGCTGAGGTGCCCCGGTGTTCCATATGAGTCAACAGGGCTGGACCGTTCAAACATTCCCTACGCTAAGGAAATTTTTCGAACGTCTAATTACCGAGCCGTAAGAGTGCCGTTACGGGACCGATCGGGATCAGTTGTGTTCGCAGCGTGACCGCCAGGACAATGGAGACGATGAACGACGACCTCGCGGTGCTCAGCGACCGCATCGACCGCACCAACGAGCTGCTCAAGCGCATGCTCGCCGAGGTGGCGAAGACACCCTCGACCCATGCGATCTTCGTCGATGCCGGGTACCTGTACGCGGCCGCGGGGCGGCTCGTCGCCGGAACGGAGGACCGCCGGGCCTTCGACCTGGACGCCGAGGGCCTGATCGACGCGTTCATCGACAGGGCCCGCACCATCTTCGCGGACAGCAGGCTGCTGCGGGTCTACTGGTACGACGGCGCCCGCCGCCGGATCCACACGGCGGAGCAGCAGACCATCGCGGAGCTGCCCGACGTGAAGGTCCGGCTGGGCAACCTGAACGCCAACAACCAGCAGAAGGGCGTCGACTCGCTCATCCGCAGCGATCTCGAGTCCCTCGCCCGGCACCGCGCGATCAGCGACGCGGCCCTGCTCGGCGGCGACGAGGACCTGGTGTCGGCGGTGGAGGCGGCCCAGGGGTACGGCGCCCGGGTCCACCTCTGGGGCATCGAGGCGCCGGAAGGCCGCAACCAGGCGGAGCCGCTGCTCTGGGAGGTCGACAGCCAGCGCACCTTCGACCTCGAATTCTTCAAGCCGTACGTCTCCCGCCGCACGGCTCCCGCCTTCGAAACGACCACCGGCCGCCCCACCCGCGAGGACGTACGGTTCGTGGGCGCGCAGATCGCGGCGAAGTGGCTCGCGGCACGCGGCCGGGACACGCTGGTCGAGCTGCTGCCCGGACACCCCTACCTGCCGGGCTCGGTGGACCAGGACCTGCTCGTGGAGGCGGAGGGACTGCTCCAGTACTCGCTGCGCGGGCAGGCGGACCTCAGGCGTGCGCTGCGGGACGGTTTCTGGGAGCACCTGCGGACGCAGTACTAGAGCCGGACGCAGTACTGGAGCGGACGCAGGATTAGAGCGGGGAGCCGTCTTTCCGGGTGCTGTCCCAGAAGTCGGCCAGCGCCTCGGCGGTCGGCAGTGGCTGGTCGGCGTTCGGGGAGTGTTCGGCTCCCGTGACGACCGTGCGGCGCGCGTTCAGTCGTACGGCCATGTCGTCGAGGGTCGCCACCGGCCAGGTGTCGTCGTGCGCGCCCGACAGGACGTGGAACGGCAGCGGCACGGCGGCGAGTTCGGCGACACGGTCCGGCTCGGTGCACAACTGGCGCCCGGTGGCGAGGAGTTGGGCGGGCTTGTTGCCCAGCCAGCGGCGGCGCAACTGCTCCTGGTCCCCGAGGCCGCGTGCGGGCCCGCCGACCTCCTCCGGAGGCCCCATCGCCTGGATGGCCTCCCACACCCTCTCCATCGACATCACGGTGAGCGCGTCCCGCAGCAGCTTCACACGCTGCTGCTGCGATACGGAGATCTCCGCCGGGCCCGACGAGACGAGGGTGAGGGAGAGGAAGGGGGAGTGGTCGAGCAGTACGGCCGCACGGGCGATCTGCCCGCCGAGCGAGTGCCCGATGAGGTGCACGGGCACGCCGAGCGCCTCGGCCTGCGCGAGCACGTCCAGCGCCAGCTCCCGCTGCGCGTAGGCGGTTTCGTCGTCCACCGGCCCGTCGGACTCGAACTGTCCCCGGCCGTCCACGGCGACGACCCGGTACCCGCGCGCTCCGAGCGGCTCGTGCAGCAGCCCGAAGTCCTCCTTGCTGCCCGTGAACCCGGGCAGCAGCAGGGCGACGCCCCTGACCTCCGCGCCGGCGTCGGGCGACGAGTCCACGACGGCGAACTCGCCTCGGGTCGTGCGCAGGGCGTACGCGCGGGCGCCGGGGGGTGGGGCGAACGTGGGGGGCCTGGTCACGGGGTGAGGGTAGCGGGTGGGGGTCCGGTCCGGGGCGTGCGTCCACGGGCGGCATCCGTGACGGCCCGCACCGCGGGGAATGCCGACGGCCCGGCCCCACGCTGGGTGGGACCGGGCCGTCGGGTGAGCATCAGCCCTCCGTGGGCTCCGCGGTGCGGGCACGCCGCGGCTTGGCCTCGGCGGTTTCCGGCTCCTGTCCGGCCTGGGCGGGGATCTCGGCGGTTTCGGTGGCCTTGCGGGTGCGGCGGCGGGGCTTGGCTTCCGTGGCCTCGGCGGTGTCGACGGCGGCCTCGGCGGCTGCGGTGGTCTTCCGCGTGCGGCGCGGCTTGGCCTCGGTCCGGAGCCGTGGCAGCCGTCTTGCGCGTACGGCGCGGTTTCGCGTCGGTCGCTTCGGCCGTGTCGACGCTCGCCTCGGCCTCGGTGGTTGCCTCGGCCTTGGCGGTTGCCTTGCGGGTGCGGCGCCGCGGCTTGGCTTCCGTGGCCTCGGCGGTGTCCACGGCGGCCTCGGCGGCTGCGGTGGTCTTCCGCGTGCGGCGCGGCTTGGCCTCCGAGGCCTCCGCGGTGTCGGCGGGGGCCTCGGACTGCGCCACCGTCTTGCGGGTACGGCGCGGCTTGGTCTCCGTCTGCTCCGGTGCGGGCTCCACGGTGCCCTCGGCCGCGGCGACCGCCGACTCGGCAGCGGATGCCGCCGTGGTCTTGCGGGTGCGGCGGCGCGGCTTGGTGGCGGACACCTCGGGCTCAGCGGTCTCCGGGGCGGTCGTGACCGGCGCGGCCTCCGCGGCCTCCGCGTCCGCCGGGGCCGCAGGCTGCTCGGCCGACGGCGTCACCGCGGCCTCGGCCTCCACCGCCGGCGTCTCCGACCTGCGCGTACGGCGCCGACGCGGCTTCGCCGCCTCGGACACCTCCGCGCTCGGGCTCGTGCCCTCCGCCGTCGTCACGGCGTTCTCCGCCTGCGCGGAGGCGGACGACTCGACCGCCGCGACCGGGGCCGACCCGGCCGGTGCACCGCCGCGGGTGCGGCGACGGCGACGCGGGGTGCGAGGTGCTGTGACGGCCTCCGCCTCGGCGGCGCCGTCCGTGGCCGTGGTCTCCGGCGAGGTGGTGGCGGCGGAGTCCGGCGCCCCGTCCATCGGGGCCCCGCCACGCGTGCGGCGACGGCGCCGCGGGGTGCGCGACGGGCGCTCGCGGTCGGCCGACCGGGACTCGTCCCGGTCACCACGACCCCGGCCTCCGCGCCCGCGCGGCCCCCGGCCGCCCGGCTCACCCAGGTCCTCCAGTTCCTCCGCGTCCAGCCCGGCGCGGGTGCGCTCCGAGCGCGGCAGGACGCCCTTGGTGCCCTCGGGGATGCCCAGGTCGGAGTACAGGTGCGGGGACGTGGAGTACGTCTCCGGCGGGTCGTTGAAGTCCAGCTCCAGCGCCTTGTTGATCAGCTGCCAGCGCGGGATGTCGTCCCAGTCGACCAGCGTGATCGCCGTACCCTTCGCGCCCGCGCGGCCCGTACGGCCGATGCGGTGCAGGTACGTCTTCTCCTCTTCGGGCGACTGGTAGTTGATGACGTGGGTCACGCCCTCGACGTCGATGCCGCGGGCGGCGACGTCGGTGCAGACGAGCACGTCCACCTTGCCGTTGCGGAAGGCGCGCAGCGCCTGCTCACGGGCGCCCTGGCCGAGGTCGCCGTGGACCGCGCCGGAGGCGAAGCCGCGCTGCTTCAGCTGGTCGGCGAGGTCGGCCGCGGTGCGCTTGGTGCGGCAGAAGACCATGGCCAGCCCCCGGCCCTCGGCCTGCAGGATGCGCGCGACCATCTCGGGCTTGTCCATGTTGTGCGCGCGGTAGATGTACTGCTTGGTGTTCGCGACCGTCGCGCCCGCGTCGTCCGGGGCCGTGGCACGGATGTGCGTGGGCTGCGACATGTAGCGACGGGCCAGGCCGATGACCGCGCCCGGCATGGTGGCCGAGAACAGCATGGTCTGGCGCCGGACCGGCAGCATGTTGATGATCTTCTCGACGTCGGGCAGGAAGCCCAGGTCGAGCATCTCGTCGGCCTCGTCGAGGACCAGGCACTTGACGTGCTTCAGGTTCAGCTTCTTCTGCCCGGCGAGGTCGAGCAGCCGGCCCGGGGTGCCGACGACCACGTCGACGCCCTTCTTGAGGGCCTCGACCTGGGGCTCGTAGGCCCGGCCGCCGTAGATCGCCGTCACGCGGACGTTGCGGACCTTGCCGGCCGTCAGGAGGTCGTTGGTGACCTGTGTGCACAGCTCGCGCGTGGGGACGACCACGAGGGCCTGCGGGGCGTCGGTGAGGTCCTCGGGCTTGGCGCGTCCGGCCTCGACGTCGGCGGGGACGGTGACGCGCTCGAGGAGCGGGAGGCCGAAGCCCAGCGTCTTGCCGGTGCCGGTCTTGGCCTGGCCGATGACGTCCGTGCCCGACAGGGCCACGGGAAGCGTCATCTCCTGGATGGGGAAGGGGGTGATGATGCCGACGGCCTCCAGGGCCTCGGCGGTCTCGGGAAGGATTCCGAGCTCTCGGAACGTCGTAGTCAGGGTGCTGCCTCTTCTGTGTGGGCGGCGCGAGGCGAGCGCGGGGGTCTTGTCGGACCGTGCCGGGGACGTCGGCTGCCTACGGGCGGGCCGTAGAGCACGGGACCGCGCCGACGCTCTAGCGCTCGTGCCGCTGAGGGTGTCCCCCTCCGGGTCTCGTACGCAAGTGCCGTACGGCCGGTGAGGGCTGTCGGGTCGGAGCCGATCGGGCCACCGACCGGGCATCCTCATACGTGCGGCCTGTCGAGGTACGTCGACGTACCAGCAGGCGCATTACCACCATACCCCGGAATCCCGCACACGCGATGGCCGATTTGGTCACGTAGTCGTCGTCACAGTGATTGACCACGGCCTTACGCCTCCCGGCGGGCGGGCTATTGTGCGCTGCATGACGAGCTCTGACAAGCCTGGGAACGCCTCGGAAACCGCCCCCGCCGAACACACCGGAGTCGCCGCCCGGGACTGGGCGTCGGCCTCCGCCGACCCGCAGTACCGCGCCGCGGTCGTGGACCTGCTCGGCGCGCTCGCGTACGGGGAGCTGGCGGCGTTCGAGCGGCTCGCGGAGGACGCCAAGCTGGCGCCGACGCTGGAGGACAAGGCGGAGCTGGCGAAGATGGCGTCGGCCGAGTTCCACCATTTCGAGAGGCTGCGCGGCCGGCTCGCGGAGATCGGTGAGGAGCCGACGCGGGCGATGGAGCCGTTCGTCGCGGCATACGACGGCTTCCACAAGCAGACGGCCCCGTCGGACTGGCTCGAGGGACTCGTCAAGGCGTACGTCGGCGACTCGATCGCCAGCGACTTCTACCGCGAGGTGGCGGCGCGGCTGGACTCCGACACCCGTGGTCTGGTGCTGGCCGTGCTCGACGACACCGGGCACGGCGGCTTCGCCGTGGAGAAGGTGCGTGCCGCGATCGACGCCGACCCGCGGGTGGGCGGGCGGCTCGCGCTGTGGGCGCGGCGGCTGATGGGCGAGGCCCTTTCGCAGTCCCAGCGGGTGGTCGCCGACCGGGACGCGCTGTCGACCATGCTGGTGGGCGGCGTCGCGGACGGCTTCGACCTCGCCGAGGTCGGCAAGATGTTCTCCCGGATCACCGAGGCCCACACCAAGCGGATGGCCGCGCTGGGCTTGGCCGCGTAGCCGTCGGCGAAGGGTGCTTCTCCGGTGGAGTCGCGGCGGCGGACCGCTGCCGACTGGGCGCGCGGGGAACCGCGCGTCCCACAGGCCCCGCGGCTACGCCGTCGCTGATCGTCGGCGCATGCGCCCCGTGGGACGCAGCAGCAGGGAAAGCGAGGCCACCGAGACGATCACCGCGCCCAGCAGGACCACCAGCAGATGCCCGGCCTCCAGGGCGCTGTGCATCACGAACGCCCCGAACAGGGCTCCGGCGACGCCGGTCGACAGGACCAGCGGGCGGGCCGGGAGACGGTGCGCCAGGCGGTGCGTGGCCGCCCATGCCAGGGCCAGGCCGAGGATCGCGGAGCTCAGCGCTTCCAGGAGCATGTCGGGGTCCCTCCCACATGGCCGGCCTGCTCAAATCGGTCGTAGCCCGTCTTACCCCTGACCTGCGGATTCCAATCCACCCCTGTGAGCGGGGTGTGCTCCACCCGTGGAGAACCCCGCATGCCGCAAGGGCACTGACGCGAGAGGTGGGGAAACGCGAACGGGGCGGGACGGCCGGTAGCCGTCCCGCCCCGTTCGCGCCTGCGCCTACAGCGCGCCGAAGCCCACCTTGCGCGGGGCCGGCTCGCCGATCTCGACGTAGGCGAGACGGTCGGCCGGGACCAGGACCTTGCGGCCGTGCTCGTCCACGAGGCTGAGCAGCTGCGACTTCCCGGCCAGTGCCTCGGCCACCACGCGCTCGACCTCCTCGGGGCTCTGGCCGCTCTCCAGAACGATCTCGCGGGGCGCGTGCTGCACGCCGATCTTGACCTCCACGGCTATGTCCCTCCGACGGTCAGTGATGTGCGCGACCTTCCGCGCCGTACGCAGCACACATTAGCCCGGTGAGGGGATCCGCATGCTCCGCCCGAGAACGCCACGAGCGAACACCGGGCGGGAACAAAGCAGCCGTCAGTGGTGCTGCTGGTCGGTTCCGTGCAACGGGAAGCCCGCGATGCCGCGCCATGCCAGCGAGGCGAGCAGTTGCACGGCCTGGTCGCGCGGCACGCTGCGGTCGCTGTGCAGCCAGGACCGCGCCACCACCTGGGCGAGGCCGCCGAGACCCGAGGCGAGCAGCATCGACTCCGCGCGCGACAGGCCGGTGTCCTCGGCGATGACGTCGCAGATCGCCTCCGCGCACTCGTTGGTGACCTTGTCGACGCGCTCGCGCACGGCGGGCTCGTTCGTCAGGTCCGACTCGAAGACCAGGCGGAAGGCACCGCCGTCGTCCTCCACGTACGCGAAGTAGGCGTCCATCGTGGCGCGCACGCGCTGCTTGTTGTCGGTCGTCGACGCCAGCGCGTGCCGTACGGACTGGATGAGCGATTCGCAGTGCTGGTCCAGCAGCGCGAGATAGAGGTCGAGCTTGCCCGGAAAGTGCTGGTAGAGCACCGGCTTGCTGACGCCGGCCCGCTCGGCGATGTCGTCCATCGCGGCCGCGTGGTAGCCCTGGGCCACGAAGACCTCCTGGGCGGCGCCCAGGAGCTGGTTCCGTCGGGCACGGCGCGGCAGGCGTGTGCCCCGCGGGCGAACCGCCTCTGTCTGCTCGATGGCTGTCACGCCGCCTCCCATAGTCGTCCACGTGCGGATCTGGCCGCGTCGCCATCGTACTTTTCGGTAACCGTGGTGTGCGCGGTGAGAGCGCAGAATTTCACGGACCGGACGGTTACGAAAGTGGCTGAGAAGGTTTCAAACAGGGGCAGAGCGGGCAAAATGCGGCTCCTTTCCTGCTCAGTGGTGCTCCGTGCCGCCCTCGGCGGCCTTCGTCACCGGTAGTCGTCCTCGTCGAGCGAGACGATCCGGGCCTGTTCCGCCAGGTCGGCCTCGTTGGCGTGGCCCGGGTCGACGCCGGTCAGCGGGTCGTCGCGGTCCGGCGTGATGTCCGCGTGCTGCTCGGCCGCGTCGGCATCGGGGGCCTCGACGTCGTACTCCGGCGTTTCCGGCGCGTTCTCGGCCTCGAACGTCTCGGGGTCGGTGGGGTCTACGGCCATGCTGGGCTTCCCTTCCTACGAACGTCCCTGGGGATGCAGGGTCCACACGCGGGTGCCCTCTGCACGAGCCTAGGAGACACCCGATCCGGACGCTATGCGATCCGCGTCCGAGATGTGACGCGGTGCGCATCCCGTTGACTGCTTCTCGTATGCCCAGCCCGCGTTCCCCAAGTGGCTGATTCCTGTGACGGCGAACACATGAACCACTACGTGATCGTCTCGTAACATTGCCGCATGTCTTCGACCGAACTGCCCTTCGTGCCGCCCGCCAACGTGCTGCCGAAGGTGGGGGGCGTCAGGGTCGCGGAGGGCGAGCGGCTCCGGTCGGTGGAACTTCCCGGTGTCACGCTGACGGTGCGGTCGAGGCGCCCGGCGCGCGAGGGGCTGCCTCCCGCGCTGTATGTGCACGGGCTCGGGGGTTCGTCGCAGAACTGGTCGGCGCTGATGCCGCTGCTGGACGACGTCGTGGACAACGAGGCCCTCGACCTGCCGGGCTTCGGGGACTCCCCGCCACCGGACGACGGCAACTACTCCGTCACGGCCCACGCGCGCGCGGTCATCCGCTACCTCGACGCCACCGGACGCGGTCCCGTGCACCTGTTCGGCAACTCGCTCGGCGGCGCCATCACCACTCGTGTCGCAGCGGTACGGCCTGACCTCGTCCGAACGCTCACGCTCGTGTCGCCCGCGCTGCCCGAGATCCGAGTGCAGCGCTCAGCCGTACCGACGGGCCTGCTCGCGGTTCCCGGCGTCGCCCTGCTGTTCACCCGGCTCACCCGGGAGTGGACGGCGGAGCAGCGGGTCCGCGGTGTGATGGCGCTGTGTTACGGGGATCCGGGGCGGGTCACGCCGGAAGGCTTCCGCAACGCCGTGCAGGAGATGGAGCGGCGGCTGCGGCTGCCGTACTTCTGGGACGCGATGGCGCGGTCCGCGCGCGGGATAGTCAACGCGTACACTCTGGGCGGCCAGCAGGGGCTGTGGCGCCAGGCCGAACGGGTCCTCGCGCCGACGCTCCTCGTCTACGGCGGCCGTGACCAGCTCGTCGGCTTCCGTATGGCGCAGAAGGCGGCCCGGGCCTTCCGCGACTCGCGTCTGGTGACGTTGCCCGACGCGGGGCACGTGGCCATGATGGAGTACCCGGAGACGGTGGCCATGGCGTTTCGTGAACTCCTCGACGATGCGGGAGAGTCGGGCACGCGGCGGGCACGGCAGGCTCGGGGCGCCACGTGCGCGGCGGAGCCGGGCCGGGCGGATGCCGGTGAAGAGGCCGTCGACGAAGAACGCACCGACGAGAGCATGGGGGGCTGAGGCGCGACGTGGGACGCCACAGCCGCCGCGGGCCCGTCGCCAAGGGCGACGACGCGGACACAACCGCAGTACCGGACGGCCGGGCCGGGCCGGCACAGAGGCCAGGGCCGAGTCAGGCGCCGGACACGAGCCGGGGAGGCCGCACGGCCCCGCCCCGCACCGGGCAGACCGGCTGGCCGCCGCCGGGTGGGGCCCCGCGCCGCACACCGGGGCCACGGTCCGCCGCACCGGGCGACACGCCGCCGCACGGGGCACCACGTCTGCCCGACGGATGGCTCCCGGACGGGACGCCGGCGCGTGGCGTTCCGCGGCCTCCGGACGGTACACCGGCACACGGTGTTCCCCGCCTGCCCGACCGCGGGGACACGCACGGGGGGCCCCGCTCCTCCGGCGGCACCTCCGGCGGCACCCCTGCGCACGGCTTCCCGCAAGCCCGTGGAGGCCACCCCGAGCAGCGGGAAGCCGGCGGTGGCTGGGGTGAGTTGAGGGGCACCGGCGGCACGGCCATACCGCGACAGCGGCGGGCGCCCGTGCCCGGGCCCCGGCAGGAGTACCTCGACGCCTTCCACGAGGACGACGTCTTCACGCCCGGCACGCCCGCCTCCGCGCACGCGGCGGACGCCTACGCCTCCGTCACGGACTGGAGCGACGGCCCCGCGGCCGGGCTCCGCTCGGACGGGGTGGACGATGACGACACGCACCCCACCGGCCCACCCGCGCCGGGCAAGGGCGCCAAGGGCCGTACCTTCACCGGCATCGCGGCCGCCGCCGTCACCACGGTGCTGGCCGTGGTCGTCGCCGGCCAGGTCGCCGACGGTCGCGGCGGTGCGGACGCGCAGTCGCAGTCGCAGTCCGCCACCGACCAGGCCCGCGACGTCCGGGACTCCGCGTCCCGCGCGGACGGTCGCGCGCTCGCCCCGGAACCGGGCGCGGCACCGCTGACGTACGACGAGAAGATGGGCAGGACGTACCCGCTCGGTGCCAAGCTCAAGGGCTCGGGGAAGTTCGACGCCGTCCCCGGCATCGCCGAAGCGCCGGGGACGGGGCAGAAGTTCACCTACCGCGTGGACGTGGAGCAGGGGCTCGGACTCGACGCCGAACTCTTCGCCGAGGCCGTGCACAAGACGCTCAACGACCAGCGCAGCTGGGCCCACGACGGCGCGCGTACCTTCGAGCGCGTCTACTCCGGCCGACCCGACTTCGTGATCACTCTCGCCAGCCCCGGCACGACCGCCGACTGGTGCGCCAAGTCCGGCCTGGACACCACCGTGGACAACGTCTCCTGCGACTCGGCCGCCACCGACCGCGTGATGATCAACGCATACCGGTGGGCGCAGGGCTCACGGACCTACGGTGACAAGATCCACGCGTACCGGCAGATGCTGATCAACCACGAGGTCGGCCACCGCCTCGGCTACGGCCACGTCACCTGCGACAAGGACGGCGGCCTCGCCCCGGTCATGCAGCAGCAGACCAAGTTCATCGACCACGACGGCATCCACTGCCTGCCCAACCCCTGGCCGTACCCCGGGAGCTGACAGGCGTCACACGCGGGTGTGGCGTGCCTCGCGCCGACCGCGTCCGGTGATCTCCTAGCGCGACGGAACGCGACCCGCACAGGAAAGTTACGACCGTTCACCCCTTTTGGTGGTGCGACGGACAACCGTCCGTCGCACCACCGCCTTGTCCGCATACGTTCGTCCCGCTGCGAGCCGCCGGGACAACGGCGGCTCCCCAACCGGGAGATCGGGGGTGCACTCGTGCGCATCGGATTGCTTACGGAGGGTGGCTATCCGTACGTGAGCGGTGACGCCAGGCTCTGGTGCGACCGGCTGGTGCGCGGGCTCGCACAGCACGAGTTCGACGTCTACGCGCTCAGCCGCAGCGAACACCAGGAGGACGAGGGCTGGATCCCGCTGCCGTCGCATGTGCGCAGGGTGCGCACCGCACCGCTGTGGGCGTCCGAGGAGGACAAACCGGTTCTGGGCCGCCGCGCCCGCCGGCGGTTCACCGAGTGCTTCGGCGAACTGGCGGCCGTGCTGTGCGGAGCTTCCGGGGGTGCGTCGACCCCTGAGGCGGACCGTTTCGGCAACGCTCTGTACGGGCTGGCCGAACTCGCCCGTGAAGAAGGCGCACTGGCAGGAGCCCTCCGCTCCGAGGCCGCCGTGCGCACGCTGGAACGCGCCTGTCGTGCGCCCGGCGCCCACCGCGCGGCACGCGAGGCGCGCGTACCCGATCTGCTGGCCGTCGCGGCCCACCTGGACCGCGCCCTGCGTCCGCTCTCCCTCGACTGGTACGAGGACGACGGGCTCGGCGCGGTCGACCTCTGCCACGCCGCGTCCGGCGGTACGGCCGCCCTGCCCGGCCTGCTGGCCCGCCACTTCTCCGGTGTGCCCCTGCTGGTGACCGAGTACGGGGTGCGCCTGCGGACGCACTACCTCACCGCCCCGGACGCCCCGCCCGCCGTACGGTCCCTGCTTGCGGCCTTCCAGGCCGGGCTCGCGGCCGAAACCTACGAACGGGCCGTGGTCGTCACGGCCGGCAACACCCACGCCCGCCGCTGGCAGGAGCGCTGCGGCGCCGACCGCGAGAAGATCCGCACCGTCTACCCCGGCATGGACGCCCGTCCCTTCGCGCAGGTGGGCGAGTTCCCGGATGACGCCGACCCTGACACGCTCGTCTGGGTCGGGCGCGTCGAGCCCGCCAAGGACCTGGTCTCACTGCTGCACGCCTTCGCGGAGATCCGCAGACAGGAGCCGAGGACGCGACTGCGCATCGTCGGTACCGCCGTCGGCCCCGAGGGCGCTGCCTACCTCGGCCACTGCCGGACACTGGCCGCCCAGTTCTTCCCCGACGAGGCCGACGGCCCGCACGCCGACGGCGAGAACCCGGTGTCGTTCGAGGAGACCGGCGGGCCGGAACTCCCCGGCCGCGCCGACGCCTACGCCGTCGGCGCGGTGACCGTCCTCTCCAGCGTCGTCGAGGGCTTCCCGATCGGCCTGGTCGAGGCCATGCTCTGCGGACGCGCGACGGTGTCGACCGATGTCGGCGCGGTCGCCGAGGTCATCGGGGGCACAGGGCTCGTCGTACCACCGCGCAATCCGCGGGCGCTCGCCGAGGCGTGCGTGGCGTTGCTGCGCGATCCCGAGCGCCGTGCGCGCCTGGGTGCCGCCGCCCGCGCCCGCGCTCTCGAACTGTTCACGGTCGAGCAGAACATCGAGGCATTTCACGGCATTTACCTGGAGATCGTCTCGCGGACGCCCGTCCGCCGTGGCGTCCTCGACGGGGCGGGGGAGCCGCTGCCCTTCGCGGTTCCCGCCGAGGCCCACGTCCCGGTCCGCTGGGCTGCCCGAACGCCCCGACCGACCGCCGACGGCCCCGGCCGGGCGGCGAGCAGCCCCGTACGGGCCACCGGTTCCGTCCCCGCCCCGGAGGCAGCACGATGAACGACTCGGGTGAACTGGACCGTCCCGGAACCCCGGCCCGCCCGGGGATGCGGGGAACACGCTCGGAACAGGAGCCTGGCCCCGGGGCAGCCGGGGCCCCTCCTGCCTCGGAGACGGCTGTCGACCGCGAGCCGGGCGCTGCGGTGACGCCCGCCCACCGCCAGCCGGGTGCTGCGGTGACCGCAACGGGCCGTAAGTCGCATGCCGTGGTGACTGCCACGGACGGCGAGTCGCGTGCCGTGGTGACCGCGGCGGATGGCGAGTCGCGCGCCCCCGTGACTGCCACGGACGGCGAGTCGTGCGCCGTGGTGACCGCCACCGACCGCAAGCCCTCCCCTCCGCGGCGAGGTGCCGCCGATCCGGTCAAGGCGCTGATCCACCGTCACCGCGAGCTGTGCGAGCGCGCGGTGGACCCGCTCGAGATCGCGGCGGGTCTGGAGGCGCACGGCATCACCGACCGGACCGCCGCCCGCTTCCGGCACCGGGACGTCTTCTCCCTGGCGGAGGAGATGTACGCGCGGGTGTCCCGGGGGGAGGACGCCCCTCCGCCCGCCACACCCACCGCTCCACGGGCCCGCGTCGAGTGGGCCCTCCTGACGCTGCTGCCCGGCACGCTGTGCGCCGCCGCCGTGACGGCCCTGCACCTCACCCAGGGCCGGTCACGCCAGATCGCGGCGGCAGCCGGCGTGCTCGCCGTTGCCCTGGCCCTCCGCGCCGCCGTGCGCCGAGGCCCCCTCGGCCCGACCGACCGCACCACCCCCCGCCGGACCACCCTGTGGACCTGCTGGCTCGTCGCCTACTCCCTCCTGGGTGACGGCTTGCTCGTCAGCTCCGTCGCCGGAGGCCCCGACGGCCTGCCCGACGGCATGGCCGACGGCCCCTGGCCGCTCACTGCCGCCCCCGTCCTGGCCCTCACCCTGGCCTGCGCGCCCGCGGCCTGGATCGCCCACCTCTTCACCGCCCGCGCCCGCCGCAAGCTGGGGGTGAGCCGAGGCCTGGAGGACTTCGCCGCGGCCGTACGACCGCTGCTGCTCGGCGCCGTCGTTCTGTTCCTGGGCGCTCTGGCGGTCCTGCTCATCCTCTGCAGCAAAGCCCTGGGCGAACCCGCGGCTCTTGCGGAGGTCCTCACCCTCGGCGCCCTCCTCTTCCTGGCCCGCCTCCTCACCACCCACGGCTTCACCTACGCACCCGCCGTGGTCCTCACCGCGACGGTCACCGTCCAGGCCGCCGCCCTCGCCACGGTCTTCACCTCCCGCCTCCCCGGCTGCGGCTTCCTGGCCACCCCCGTCGAAACGCTCGTCACCACCTGGGGCGCCGACAGCGTCCCCTCCCTCGCCTGCGGAGCTGCGGCCCTGGCCCTCCTGGTCCACGCGATCCGCAAGCTGACCAGAGCCTCGGCCCACGCACCACAGGAGCACACACGGTGACGCCGTCGCGCCGGAGGCACCCGCGCCGCCGCCCATCCCGCCCCGCCAACCCCGCCCCAAGGAGGAGCGACATGACCACCCGTCCAGCAACCCCGGCCACTCCTGGAGCGGCGCGATGAGAGTTCTGCTGATCGGAGCCAACGGTTACATCGGGCGCTACGTCGCCGACCGCCTGCTCGCCGACCCGGCCGTACAGCTCACCGCCCTCGGCCGCGGCGACGACGCCGACGTTCGCTTCGACCTCGCGTCCGGCAGCCCCGGAGCCCTCACCCGCTTCCTCGACGCGGTCCACCCGGGCGTCGTCGTCAACTGCGCCGGCGCCACCCGCGGCGGTGCCCGTGAGCTCACCCGCCACAACACCGTCGCCGTGGCCACCGTCTGCGAGGCCCTGCGCCGCAGCGGCTGCGGTGCCCGTCTGGTGCAGATCGGATGCAGCGCGGAGTACGGCCCCAGCCAGCCCGGGTCCTCCACGGCCGAGGACGCCGTGCCCCGTCCCGGCGGGCCGTACGGCGTCAGCAAACTCGCCGCCACCGAACTGGTCCTCGGATCCGGTCTGGACGCCGTGGTCCTGCGTGTCTTCTCACCGGCCGGACCCGGCACCCCCGCCGGCTCCCCGCTGGGCCGCCTCGCCGAGGCCATGCGCCGTGCCATGCAGTCCGGTGACGGCGAGCTGAAACTCGGCGGCCTCGGCGCCCAGCGCGACTTCGTCGACGTCCGGGACGTGGCTCGCGCCGTCCACGCCGCCTCGCTCTCCGCCGCGCAGGGCGTCATCAACATCGGCTCCGGCCGCGCCGTGCGCCTGCGCGACGCCGCCGCCGTCCTCGCCCGTGTCGCCGGGTACGGCGGCGCCCTCCACGAACTCGACGGCCCTCCCGGCGTCCTGCGTCCGGCCATCGGCCACCCCCGCCCCGACCCCGACCACACGCTGCCGGTCGCGTACCCGTACCCGGACGGCTGCGGCAGCTGGCAGCAGGCCGACGTGCGCACCGCCCGGGACCGGCTCGGCTGGCGCCCCCGGATCGGCCTCGAGGAGTCCCTGGCCGACATCTGGATGGAGGCGGCATGCCGCATCTGACCAGCAGACGACCACGCACCTCCGGCACGGAACTCCGTCCCGGCGTCGGCGTCCCCGGTTATGCCCATCCCCTCCTCGCCCCCACCGAGTGGGGCGAGCTCACCCGCCCCGGCACCCCGCTGCACTGGGTGGTCCTCAACGTGGCCGACGGCCCCGGTGCCCGGCCCGACCCTCAGTGCCTGGAGGCGGCCGGTCGCCTGCGCAACGCGGGTGTCCGCGTCCTCGGCCACCTCGACACCCGGTACGGCACCCGGAACTTCGGGGAGCTGATCTCCGACGCCCACCGCTTCGTCGACTGGTACCAGGCCGACGGCTTTCTCCTGGACCGCTGCCCGGCGGACCACGCCGGGCTGCCCGAAGCGCGCCGCACGGTCGCCACGCTCCGCGTGATCCGGGACGCCGCCCACATCGTCCTCGGCCACGGCATCCACCCGCACCCCGGGTACGTCGAGCTCGCCGACCAGCTGGTCACCTTCGCCGGCCCGTGGAACGACTACCGCTGGTCGCAGGTGGCCGAGTGGACCGCCGACCATCCGCCCGAGCGCTTCTGCCACTTCGTCCACAGCGTGCCCCGTGCGCACCTGGGCGAGGCGCTGGGCATCGCCCGCCGGCAGGGCGCGGCGACGATCTACCTCACCGACCGCACGGACTGCGGTGGCCGCGCCGACCCCTGGGAGACCATGCCCGGCTACTGGGACGAAATCGTCTCGCGGATCGGAACGGGTGTCTCGGAATGAAAAAGCACATGGCAGTGTTACGGGGAGAACAACCGTAGTGATTGACCGACCAACGGAGTCCCCGTGTCGCTGCCACCCCTGGTCGAGCCGGCCGCCGAGCTCACCGTAGACGAGGTCCGCAGGTACTCCCGCCACCTGATCATTCCCGACGTGGGGATGGACGGGCAGAAGCGGCTGAAGAACGCCAAGGTGCTGTGTGTGGGCGCCGGCGGCCTGGGCTCGCCGGCGCTGATGTACTTGGCCGCCGCGGGCGTCGGCACCCTCGGCATCGTGGAGTTCGACGAGGTCGACGAGTCGAACCTGCAGCGCCAGATCATCCACAGCCAGTCCGACATCGGCCGCCCCAAGGCCGAGTCCGCCCGCGACAGCGTCAAGGGCATCAACCCGTACGTGAACGTGATCCTTCACGAGGAGCGGCTCGAGGCCGACAACGTGATGGACATCTTCAGCCAGTACGACCTGATCGTCGACGGCACGGACAACTTCGCGACCCGCTACCTGGTCAACGACGCCTGCGTGCTGCTGAACAAGCCGTACGTATGGGGTTCGATCTACCGCTTCGACGGCCAGGCCTCCGTCTTCTGGTCCGAGCACGGCCCCTGCTACCGCTGCCTGTACCCGGAGCCCCCGCCCCCCGGCATGGTCCCCTCCTGCGCCGAGGGCGGCGTGCTGGGCGTGCTGTGCGCGTCCATCGGCTCCATCCAGGTCAACGAGGCCATCAAGCTGCTCGCCGGCATCGGTGAGCCGCTGGTCGGCCGACTGATGATCTACGACGCCCTGGAGATGCAGTACCGCCAGGTCAAGGTCCGCAAGGACCCGGACTGCGCGGTCTGCGGCGAGAACCCGACCGTCACCGAGCTCATCGACTACGAGGCCTTCTGCGGCGTCGTCTCCGAGGAGGCCCAGGCGGCGGCCGCCGACTCCACGATCACTCCCAAGCAGCTCAAGGAGTGGATCGACGACGGCGAGAGCATCGACATCATCGACGTCCGCGAGCCGAACGAGTACGAGATCGTCTCCATCCCGGGCGCCCGCCTGATCCCGAAGAACGAGTTCCTCATGGGCACCGCCCTGGAGAGCCTCCCGCAGGACAAGAAGATCGTCCTGCACTGCAAGACGGGTGTCCGCAGTGCGGAAGTCCTCGCGGTCCTGAAGTCCGCGGGCTTCTCGGACGCGGTCCACGTCGGCGGCGGCGTGATCGGCTGGGTCAACCAGATCGAGCCGGACAAGCCGGTCTACTGAAACAGCCCTTCCGCTGACCAGTGGGACAGAAGAAGCCCACGGCTCTGACCAGCTCAGATGCCGTGGGCTTCTGTCGTTGTCGGTTGGCGTCGGGTGACCTTGGACGGCCCAGAGACGGCCCAGACTCTGCGCCCGGCCGTCGCCAGTCTGGAAGAGACGGCCTCTTCGTCGCGAAGCTACTTCAGGGCAGCGAGGCCCCTCTGCAATTCGTCGAGGTTCATGACCGGCTCAAATGTGACTTCCGCGCCCATCTCCTGGAAGAACGGGTCGGCGATGGAGGGCAACTCTGAGCTGTCCTGCATGTCGAATACGAGAATCATGGAACGCCCGCCCTCAGGAGTGAAGTAGGCGGCCTCCGGCTTCAGTCGATCGATGGCTGACTTCACGGAGTCGGGCATCGCTCCGCCCTTCGTCACCTGATTCGACATCTGGGTGTCCATGCGGGCCTTCATCATCATCCGCATCGCACGCTCTCCTCGCGCACCGCGACCTGCGCGGTTCCGTCCGCGCTCGCTGGGATCCGGTGCATCCAGCTCAGTTCACCTCCGTTGATCACCGTCCGCAACAATTACTACGCTCCGCGTGATGCCAAAGGAGAGGCGACGCGGCCACGCACAGACATCCACGAGGTCGGTGGAACGGCTTTGGGCTGGAGCTGCCATGGGGCGAGTGATCATGGCCCCTTAAGCTTCCGGCGAGTCGGGCAGTCTGTGGACCTTCCCGTTAAAGCACGACGGTTCGCCAGCATGCGGAACGGTGGCTTGCGTCGCTGACCATGGACCCGGGCACGTTCGTGGGCACCGAGCAGCGCATCCGCCTGCAGAGGCACTTCTACGCGTCCGTCCTGCTGGACGCAGGGGAGAGCGTCAAGGCTCTCTCGGAGTACCTGGGCCATCACGATCCAGGCTTCACGCTGCGCACGTACACGCACCTGATGCCCAGCAGTGAGAAGCGGACCCGAGAGGCAGTGAACCGTGCCTTCGCCGACGGCCCGGACACGGATGACGGCCCCACGACGGCCCAGGGGGAGTGAGGGTGGAGGAAACCTGCAGGTGGGGCCAGGTGTCGCCTGACTTGCCGGTCTACTGAGCCGCATCCGGCTCCCCTCTCCGAGCGGCGGGGGCTTCGGGCACCGCGGGTGTCCGAGCCCCCGCCGTCGTCATGAGCAGACCTTGCCGTCCTTCGGTACCGAGCCGTCCAGCAGGTACGCGTCCACGGTGGAGTCGACACAGTCGCTTCCACTGCCGTAGGCGCCATGCCCCTGGCCCCGCCAGGTGAGCATCACACCCACGCCCTTGCCCAGCTCGTCGGCCATCCTCCGCGCGCCCTCGTACGGGGTCGCCGGGTCGCCGGTGTTGCCGACCACCAGGACCGGCGCCGCGCCGGGGGCGCTCACCTCCGGGGTGTCGTGCTGTCCGGGCACCGGCCAGTCGTGGCACCAGCCGGCCGTGTCCCAGCCGAGGTACGTCCCGAAGACCGGGGAGATCCTCTCGAACTCCGGCAGCAGCTTCTTCGTCTCGGCCGCCGTCGGCCGCTGCCTGTCGTCCAGGCACGATATGACCCGTTGGGCATGGGTCGTCGTGCCGTACTGCCCCGACGGGCTGCGTTCGTTGTAGCCGTCGGCGAGGGTCAGCAGCTCCGAGCCGTCCCCCCGCTCGGCCGCGTCGAGGGCGCTGGTCAGCGTCGGCCAGCTGTCCTTGCTGTACAGCGGGAGGATGATGCCGGTGACCGCGAGGGTCTGGGTCAGCTTCCGCCCGGGCGCGCCCGTCGGCAGAGGCCGGGAGTCGATACGGCGCAGCAGGTCCGCGATCTTCCTCGTGCCCTCCTGAGGGTCCTGGCCGGTGGATTCGAGGTAGCCGTCGAGCGCGCGCTGGAAGCCCCTGGCCTGGTGCTGGGCATGGCCCACGGTGTCGGCGCCGGGGTCGACGACCGCGTCGAGCGTCATCCGCCCCACACGCTTGGGGAACAGGTGGGCGTAGGTGCCGCCCAGCTCCGTGCCGTAGGAGATGCCGAAGTAGTGCATCTTGTCGTCGCCGAGGACCTGCCGGATGCGGTCCATGTCCCGCGCCGAGTCCGCGGTCGAGACGTGCGCCATCAGCTTTCCGGCGTCCTTCCGGCAGCCCTCGCCGAAGTCGGCGGCGTCCTCGAAGTACGCCTTCTCCTCGGCCTGTGTGTCGGGGGTGACGTCCACCGACTCGGCCGCCTGGATCTCCTTGTCGCCGCGGCAGCGCACTCCTTCGCTGGCACCCACCCCGCGCGGGTCCCAGCTCACCAGGTCGTACCGCTCACGGAGCTTGGAGACCGTCGGGGCATGGGACGGCATCATGGACACGCCCGAGGCGCCGGGGCCGCCGAAGTTGAACAGGAGCGAGCCGAGGCGGTCGTCGCCGCGGGCTTTGGCGCGGATCAGCGCCAGCCCGATCGTCTCGCCGTCCGGTTCGGACCAGTCCAGCGGCACCCTCAGCGTCGCGCACTGCCAGTCGCTGCCCGGCGCGGGGGCGTCGGAGGTGGCCTCGCAGCGGCCCCAGGAGAGCCCGTTGCTCTTGTCGTCGTCGGGCGAACCGCTGCTGCACCCCGCGGCCAGGAGTGCCGAGGCGGCCGCCAGAGCGGTCCACCGTAGAAAACGCGACATGGGTCCATCCCCCCTTCGCATAGCCGCCCGCACCGTGCCGCGGATGGCGGTCAGGCCATGGTAGGCAGATCCCCGCGTCGACCGTTCCAGCCTGTGGATAACCACCTGACCTGCATCTTCGCCGTGATCACGACGGGGTCAGGTGCAGACGGTCCCCGCCTTCGGCACCTTCCCGTCCAGCAGATAGCCGTTCACCGCGCCCTGTACGCACTTGTTCTTGCTGTCGTAGGCACCGTGCCCCTGCCCCCGGTACGTCAGCTCGACACCGACGCCCTTGCCCAGTGCCTCCACCATCTTCCGCGCGCCCTCGTACGGGGTGGCCGGGTCGCCGGTGTTGCCGACGACCAGGATCGGCGCCGCGCCCGGCGCGCTCACGTCCGGGTGGTCGGCGGCGCCCGCCACGGCCCAGTCGGTGCAGCCGATCATGCCCCACGCCAGCGAGTCGCCGAACAGCGGTGACGCGGCCCGGAACTCCGGCAGCTTCCGCTCGACGTAGGCGGCGTCGTAGCGCGGCTTGGCGTCGGCGCAGCTGATGGCGGTGTGGGCGGCGGCCGAGTTGTCGTACTCGCCGTTCTCGCTGCGTCCGTTGTTCGTGTCGGAGAGCGCCATCAGGATGCTGCCGTCCCCGTCGTACGCCTGCTGGAGGCCCTCGGTGAGGTACTGCCAGAGCTCTTTCGAGTACAGCGCTTGGATGATGCCGCCGGTCGCCGCGCTCTGGGTCAGTTCGCGCGGGAAGACGCCCGGGATCGGCTTGCGGTCGAGGTCCTTCAGCAGGGTGGCGATACGCTCCTTCACGTCCTGCGCGCTGTCGCCGACGGGGCACCCCCCGGACTTCGACACACAGTCCTCGGCATAGTTGTCGAGCGCGAGCTGGAAGCCCTCGGCCTGCCCGAGCGAGCTCTGCTCGGGGTTCCGGGTGGGGTCGACGACGGCGTCGAACACGACGCGGCCGACCCGCTGGGGGAACAGGTGGGCGTAGACGCCGCCGAGTTCGGTGCCGTAGGAGAAGCCGAAGTAGTGCAGTTTGTCGTCGCCGAGGACCTGGCGCATCAGGTCCAGGTCGCGGGCCGCGTCGGTGGTGCGCACATGCGGCAGGATCTGCTCGGAGTTCCGCTCGCAGGCGTCGTTGAATTCCTTGGTGCTGTCGAGCAGTTCGGTGCGTTCGGCGGTGTCGTCGGGGGTGGCGTCCTGCTGGAAGTACGCGTCGAGCTGCTGGTCGTTCGCGCAGAGCACCGGGTCGCTGCGGCCGACGCCGCGCGGGTCGAAGCTGACCAGGTCGTAGCGGGTGCGCAGGGTTTCGAAGCCCTCCCCGAAGCCGGGCAGGGCCTTGACGCCCGAGGCGCCGGGGCCGCCGAAGTTGAAGATGAGCGAGCCGATGCGTTCGCTCCTGTCGCCGCTGGCCCCGGCCCGGATGAGTTCCAGGTCGATCGTGTCGCCCTTGGGGTCCTTCCAGTCGAGGGGGGCCTTCATGGTGGCGCACTGCCACTCGTCGCCGTCCGGCAGTGGCGAGGGCGTGGTTCCTCCGCCCTGGGCGTCGTCCGGTTCCGGGCAGGCCTCCCAGCTCAGCTCCTGCCGCGTGAGGTCCTCGCCCTCGGCGCCGTCGTCACCGCAGCCCGCCAGCACGCTGGACAGCAGCACGGCGGTGGCGGTCAGGGCGGCGGCACGCAGCCGAGGGAGCCTTGGCATGGTTCCATCCTGCGGCGGCGCGGGGCCCCACGCGCGGGACGCGTGCCGTACGAGGTAAGAGGGGCTGATGTTGCTGGAGCCCTGCTCCTCGGGTTTGCACGGCGTCCGCGGGCAAGCCCTGTCAGAGGGCCTGCTTGCGAGTCAGCTGGTTGAAGGCCAGCCAGCCCGGCAGCACCGGCAGCCACAGTGTCAGCAGCCGGAACAGCAGCACCGCCGGTGCCGCCACTTCCTTCGGCAGCCCGACGGCGATCAGGCCGACCGTCAGGGTCGCCTCGACCGCGCCCACACCACCGGGCGTCGGCGCGGCGGACCCCAGGGCGTTGCCCGCGAGGAAGACGACGGCGACGCTGGCGAGGCTGATCGAGGTGGACTCGTCGCCGAACGCGCGGATCGACGCGTCCAGGCACATCACGAAGCAGGCGGTGAGCAGCAGCATGCCGCCGATGCCGGTGACCAGCTTCTGCGGCCGCTGCAGCACGTCCAGCATGCGCGGCACGACACCCGCGAACAGCGACCGCACCCGCGTGACGACGAACTTCCGCAGGAACGGCACCGACGTCACCACGAGGACGAGCACCGCCACCGTCAGCAGGCCGGCGATGACCGTCCGGGACGGCGACAGCGACGGCGTCTTCTCGGTGCCGGTCAGATAGCCGAACGCCAGCAGCATCAGGATGTGACAGCCGAGCCCGAACAGCTGCGACGCCCCGACGCTCGCCACCGCGAGCCCCGGCCGCACGCCGGCGCGCTGCAGGAAGCGCGTGTTGAGGGCGACGCCGCCCACCGCCGCCGGGGCCACGATCTTCACGAACGACCCGGCGACCTGCGCCGCCACGGTCCGCAGGAACGGCACCCGCTCGGGCACGAACCCCAGCAGAGCCATCGCCGCCGCGAAGTAGCTGCCCATCGAGAACAGCACCGCCGCGGCGACCCAGCCCCACTCGGCGTTCGCGATGAGCGGTCCGAACTCGATGTGCGTGAGCTGCGTCAGCAGGAAGTACGCGCCGATCGCGCCCGCGATGAAACTGATCAGTGTGCGCGGCCGTACCCGCTCCAGCCGGGCCGGCTCGACCGGTGCCTGCGGCCTGATCAGCAGCACCTCGTGCCGGATCTGCGCGAGCAGGTCCTCCTCGCGAGCCTCTTCCAGAGCCTCGTCGATGGCCCGCTTCTCCGCCCGCTGCTCCGCCCGTACGGCCTTCTTGTCGGGTTTCTCCGGCACGGGCGCGGTGTCGTCGGAGGCCTCCAGGCGGGCCTGCTTGTCCTGGCGCGATGCCTCCAGGACCGCCTCGCGCTCGCGCTGTGCCCGCTCCCGGGCCAGTTTGCGCAGCGTCGCGCGGGTGGAGCGGCTGAGCGCGATGGGCTGGAGCATCGGCAGACAGTCCGCCACCGCGTCGGGGCCTAGTACACCCACCGCCGAGGCGACCGCCCGCTCGGCGCCCACCCGGAGGCCCAGCGTCACCAGCAGCTGTGAGATGTCCATGCGCAGCAGCAAGTCACCGGCCGCGATCTCCCCGACGCGCAGGTCGGTGAGGATCACCGTGCCGGAACGATCCACCAGGATCGCGTCGCCCACCAGCCTGCGGTGCGCGATGCGCCGGGACTGCAGGGCCTTCACCTGGTTCCAGGTGTCGCGCAGCAGGTCGTCGGTGATCTCCTCGTCCGGCACCGTGTCGAGGGTGCGCCCGCCGCTGTGCTCGTAGACGAGCATCACCGCGTCGGGTCCCAGTTCGGAGGTGGCGATCAGCTTGGGTGCGTTGGCACCGGCCGCGATGGCCGCGTACGCCAGCAGCGCCTCCTGCTCCAGGGCCTGCCGCAGCGACTGGAGGCTGCTGCGGGTGGCGAAGCCGCGCAGGGTCAGGTTGCGCCAGGCGCGGTAGAAGAAGCCCTGGGCCTGCTGCTCCCGGTCGACCACCGTCACGTCCAGCGGTGGGCCGTCCTCGAGCGTGACGAAATAGCGGCGGCCCCGGTCGCCGGTGTCCGGGTTGTCCGAGGTGTCCTCGCGGGACGCGCTGACCGGGCGGAAACCGACGGTCCGCAGGCCCGCCATCAGGGTCTGCCCGGTGGGCCGGACATTGGGCGAGCCGACCGCGTACAGCGTGCCGTAGGCCACGGTCCAGCCGATCAGCACGGTGAGGATGATCGAGAAGGGAGTCGTGTACCCGGTGACGAGCATCGAGAAGGCGTCGAGGAGCAGCACGACCCACAGCACCGCGCGCCATCGGGGCCGCCGCGACATGCCGACGGCTGTCATATACGCGATGACCGGCGCCAGATAGCCGTGCACGGGATCGGTCAGGGCGTTGATGTCGCCGGGGGAGGGCTGGGTGAGCGCCTCCTGGATCGAGTCGGGGGCGGCCCGGGCGACCCACAGGTCGGTGGCGAGTGTCACGCCGTGCGCCAGGACGGCCGCGAGCACGCCGTCGGCGATCCGCAGTCCGTCTCGTTTGATCAGCCGCTCGATGGCGAAGGCGACCGGCACCAGCAGGATCGCGATGCTGGAGGCCAGACCCGCGATCTTGATGAGCAGGTCGGGCGCCTGGCCGGTGCCCTTGTTGATGTCCTGCTCGAGGCCGGAGGTGGTGCCGTGCGCGAACGCGGCGATCCCGATCAGCAACGCGACGGCGAGCACACCCACCAGGAGCCGCATCAGGTCGGACGGCCGGTGCACGCGCGCGGCGAGCAGCGGTTCGTCGCCCTCCACCTCGTCGACGTGCGCCGTGTCGGGGGACCCGGTGACCGCCCGGGCTTCCTGTCCGCCCGTCTTCAGGCCGTCGTCCGGGGCGTCCGGGCGCGACGAGGCGTCAGAGGTGCCCTCCGTGTCGTCGGGGTCCGCACCCTGCTGCTTCATCGTCTCTTCTTGGTCTCGTATCACCGGTCACCGCCCGCACGATGGTGGCATGCCGCACCGACACGCGGGGGCATCAGGGTGCACATGCGGGGGCGGACAGTCTGCCCGACGCGCTGCCTCCGGGCGAGGGAAACGCTCCGGAGTGCGCGCGTCCCGTTGTCGGTGGGGTGGGGCAGGATGGGACGGATGAGCGAGGACAGCCCTGAGGGGGGCGGGTGCGAGGACGAGAGCGCGGAAGCCCTGCCCGTGTACGCCGAGCGGGTCCTGGACGTCGCCGAGCGGATTCCGCCGGGTCGGGTCATGACATACGGGGACGTCGCCGAGTGGCTCGAGGAGGGCGGACCGCGGCAGGTCGGCCGTGTGATGGCTCTCTACGGAGGAGCGGTCCCGTGGTGGCGTGTCGTCCGCGCGGACGGCGTCCTGCTCCCGGGGCACGAACAGCGGGCACTCGGCCACTACCGGGAGGAGGGCACGCCCCTGAAGGAGGCGAGCCGGGCCGCCCAGGGCCATCTGCCGCGCCTCGACATGAGACGGGCGCGCTGGGACGGCGGCGGACGCGCGGAGGGTCACACCTGACAGCTTCCGCCATCGGAGGCCCTCTCGTGTGACCCGTGATCCGGACGGGGGAATCGGGGCACACCGACGGCATGACGTACGTTCGTGTGATGAGGGACCTGCGTGCCATGACTGCCGCGAGTGCCACGAGTGACTGGCGGGAAGAAGAGGAAGCCCTGCTTCCGCCTCATTCGTCGGCGTAGCGTCGGCCGCGAGCGTCCCCGTCACCCCGCGGTCACCGCCCGCAACGCGCGGTGGCCCGCCAACCAGCACTTCCACCAGGACCGGCGAACCACGTGAGCTCCTCTTCTTCCACCAGCGACCTGTCGCACCCCCGGGTGCGGCGGGGGAGTCGCGGCGCTTACCGACTGGTGCGTACCCCTCCTGCCCGACCGGACCCCCCTCTTCTGGACGCCTCGCAGCGCTCCGTGGTTGACCACGCGGCCGGTCCGCTTCTCGTCCTCGCCGGCCCGGGCACCGGCAAGACCACCACGCTCGTCGAGTCCGTTGCCGAGCGCATCGCCCGCGGCGGGGACCCCGAGCGTGTCCTGGTGCTCACGTTCAGCCGCAGGGCGGCCGTCGAACTGCGCGACCGCATGGCCCTGCGGACCGGGGCGGCCCGCGCTCCCCGGGCGACCACGTTCCACTCGTTCTGCTACGCCCTGGTCCGCGCCCACCAGGACAGCGACCTCTTCGTCGAGCCGCTGCGGCTGCTGTCCGGCCCCGAGCAGGACGTCTCGGTGCGCGAACTGCTCGCCGGCCAGGCCGGCCTGGAACGGCTCGGACTCGCACACGTCCGCTGGCCGGACGAGCTGCGCGCCTGCCTGACCACGCGCGGTTTCGCCGACGAGGTCCGCGCGGTCCTCGCCCGCACCCGTGAACTCGGCCTCGGCCCCGACGCCCTGGACGCCTTCGCCCGCCGCACGGGACGCCCCGACTGGCGCGCCGCGGCCGCCTTCCTCGCCGAGTACCTCCACGTGCTCGACCTCCAAGGCGTGATCGACTACGCGGAACTCGTCCACCGCGCGGTGCTCCTCGCCGGCCGGCCCGATGTCGCCGCGTGGCTCGCCGCCCGGTACGACGCCGTCTACGTCGACGAGTACCAGGACACCGATCCCGCCCAGGTACGACTGCTGCACGCCCTGGTCGGCGGCGGCCGCACCCTCGTCGCCTTCGGTGACCCCGACCAGTCGATCTACGCGTTCCGCGGCGCGGACGTGAACGGCATTCTGGACTTCCCGCACGCCTTCCCGCGCGCGGACGGCCGCCCGGCCCCCGTGGCGGTACTGCGGACGTCCCGCCGCTCCGGGGCCGCGCTGCTGGCCGCCACCCGCCTGCTGACCCAGCGCATGCCACTGACCCGCCTGCCCGCCGAGAAGGTCCGCGCCCATCGCGAACTCGCCCCCGTCCGGGACGGCGGCCGGGTCGAGGTGTACACGTACCCGACGCCCGGGACAGAGCTGGACAACATCGCCGACATCCTCCGCAGGGCCCACCTGGAGGACGGCGTCCCCTGGAGCGAGATGGCCGTCCTGGTACGCGCCGGCTCCCGCACCGTCCCGGCGGCCCGCCGCGCCCTCACGGCAGCCGGCGTCCCCGTGGACGTGGACGGCGACGACGTGCCGCTGCGCCACGAACCGGCGGTGGCACCGCTGCTGACGGCGCTACGGGCGGTGGCCCTGGCGGAGGCCGCCGGGGCTCCCGAGCGGGACACGGCGTCCGACGGCCCCCCTGACGCGGAGCCGACCGCCTGCTGGCTCGACACCGAGACCGCCCTCACCCTCCTCACCTCCCCGCTCGCCGGCATGGACGCGGCCGACCTGCGCCGCCTCGGCCGCGCCCTGCGGGACGAGGAGCGAGCCGCGGGCAACCCGCTGCCCCCGCCCTCCGACGTCCTGCTCGCCCAGGCCCTCGCCGAACCGGAACGCCTCGCCGTGCACGACCCCACGTACGCGCGGGGCGCCCAGCGCCTGGGCGCGCTGCTGCGCAAGGCCCGTGAGCGCCTGGCGGACGGCGGCACGGCCGAGGAGGCGCTGTGGGACCTGTGGGAGGGCACGCCGTGGCCCACGCGGCTGGAGCGGGCCGCCCGCCGGGGCGGCGCGGCCGGCCGCAACGCCGACCGCGACCTGGACGCCGTCTGTGCGCTGTTCGCGACCGCAGCCCGCGCCGAGGAACGAACCGGCGGCCGGGGCACCCTGAACTTCCTGGCGGAGATCGAGGCCGAGGACATCGCCGCCGACACCCTCACGCGGCGCACCGTACGCCCCGACGCCGTCCGCCTGATGACCGCGCACCGCTCCAAGGGCCTGGAATGGCGCCTCGTGGTCGTCGCGGGCGTCCAGGAGGGCCTGTGGCCGGACCTGCGCCGCCGAGGATCCCTCCTGGAGGCCGACCGCATCGGCCGCGACGGACTCGCCGAACCCCTCACCCCCGGCGCGCTGCTCGCCGAGGAACGCCGCCTGTTCTACGTCGCCGCCACCCGTGCGCGTGAACGTCTCGTCGTCACCGCGGTCAAGGCCCCCGCGGACGACGGCGACCAGCCCTCCCGCTTCCTGACCGAACTCGGCGTCGAACCCCGGGACGTCACGGGACGCCCGCGCCGCCCGCTGTCCGTCGTGGCGCTCGTCGCCGAACTGCGGGCCACCACGGTCGATCCGCGCGTCTCCGACGCACTGCGGGAAGCCGCCGCCCGTCGCCTGGCCCGGCTCGCCGCCCTCGCCGACGAGGACGGCCGCCCCCTGGTGCCGTCCGCACACCCCTACCGCTGGTGGGGCATGTTCGAGCCCACCGAGTCCAAGGTGCCGTTGCGCGACCGGGACCAGCCCGTCGTGCTCTCCGGCAGCGCCCTCGACCAGCTCGCCAACACCTGCGCCCTGCAGTGGTTCCTGGGCCGCGAGGTGAAGGCCGACGCCCCCGCGACCGCCGCACAGGGCTTCGGCAACGTGGTGCACGTCCTCGCCGACGAGGTCGCCTCCGGGCGCACCCCGGCCGACCTCACCGTCCTCATGGAACGACTCGACTCCGTGTGGAACGCCCTCGCCTTCGACGCGCCCTGGAAGTCGGAACAGGAGAAGGCCAACGCGCGCGCGGCGCTCGAACGGTTCCTCCAGTGGCACGTCACGGACCGCACCGGGCGGACCCCGGTGGCCAGCGAGCACGACTTCGACGTCACCCTCGAAGCGGGCGACTACCAGGTGCGCATCCGCGGCCAGATGGACCGCGTCGAGGCGGACGGCGACGGCCGCGCCTACGTCGTCGACTTCAAGACCGGCAAGCAGGCCCCCACCGGCAAGGAGGTGGAGCGCCACCCTCAGCTCGCCGTCTACCAGCTGGCCGTCCGGGAGGGCGCCGTCGACGAGGTCTTCGACGGCGTGCGTCCCGAGCCGGGCGGCGCCGAACTCGTCCACCTCCGACAGGGCGCGGCGAAGCGCGACGGCGGCGACACCCTGCCCAAGGTGCAGGCCCAGGAGCCGCTGGAAGGGGAATGGGTCGGCGAGCTGCTGGCCACCGCCGCGGGCAAGGTCCTCGACGAACGCTTCACGCCGACCGCCGGCCAGCACTGCACGCACTGCGCGTTCCGCGCCTCCTGCAGCGCACGCCAGGAAGGACGCCACGTGGTGGAGTGATCTATCGCACCACCCTCGCTGACCTGCGCTTCCTCCGCCCGACGGCCCGATCCGGCCACCGGTGTCAGTGGCCGCCACTAGCCTCTTCGACGTGCCCGCCCGTATCACCGACCCCGAACAGCTCAAGGAACTCCTCGGCATCCCCTTCACCCCGGAGCAGACGGCCTGCATCACCGCGCCGCCCGCCCCGCAGGTGATCGTCGCCGGAGCCGGTTCCGGCAAGACGACCGTGATGGCGGCACGCGTGGTGTGGCTGGTCGGCACCGGCCAGGTCGCCCCTGAGCAGGTGCTAGGCCTCACCTTCACCAACAAGGCCGCCGCCGAGCTCGCCGAGCGCGTCCGCAAGGCGCTGATCAAGGCCGGCGTCACCGACCCGGACGCCATCGACCCGGACAACCCGCCCGGCGAGCCGGTGATCTCCACCTACCACGCCTTCGCGGGCCGTCTGCTCGCCGACCACGGCCTGCGCATCGGTCTCGAGCCCACGTCCCGGCTGCTCGCCGATGCCACCCGCTTCCAGCTCGCCGCGCGCGTGCTGCGCGAGTCCCCCGGGCCCTACCCGGCCCTGACCCGTTCCTTCCCGGATCTGGTCGGCGACCTCCTCGCCCTCGACGCCGAACTCGCCGAGCACCTCGTACGCCCCGAGACGCTGCGCGCGTACGACGCCGAGCTGCTGCTGACCCTGCGCGACGCCAGGCTCACCAACGCCGACCTGCGCAAGGTCCCCGAGGCGGCCGCCGCCCGCCGCGAACTGGCGGAGCTGGTGACCCGGTACCGGGCCGCCAAGCGCGAGCGGGACCTGCTCGACTTCGGCGACCAGATCGCCCTGTCGGCCCGGCTCGCCCGGGTCCCCGAAGTGGGCCGTCTCCTGCGCGAGGAGTTCCGGGTGGTCCTGCTCGACGAGTACCAGGACACCTCGGTCGCCCAACGCGTCCTCCTGGCGGGCCTGTTCGGCGAGGGCACCGGCCACCCGGTCACCGCCGTCGGCGACCCCTGCCAGGCCATCTACGGCTGGCGCGGCGCCTCCGTCGCCAACCTCGACGACTTCCCCGAGCACTTCGCCCACGCCGACGGCCGCCTCGCGACCCGCCAGGCCCTCAGCGAGAACCGCCGCAGCGGCGGCCGCCTCCTGGACCTCGCCAACGGCCTCGCGGAGCCCCTGCGCGCCCTGCACGCGGGCGTGGAAGCCCTCCGCCCCGCCCCCGGCGCCGAACGCGACGGCCTCGTGCGCTGCGCCCTGCTGCGCACCCACGCCGAGGAGATCGACTGGGCCGCCGACTCCGTCGCCCACCTCGTCCGCACCGGAACGGCCCCCGGCGAGATCGCTGTCCTGTGCCGCACCGCGACCGACTTCGCCGAGATCCAGGGCGCCCTGGTCGCCCGGGACATCCCGGTCGAGGTCGTCGGCCTCTCCGGACTGCTGCACCTGCCCGAGATCGCCGACCTCGTCGCCGTCTGCGAGGTCCTCCAGGACCCCGGCGCCAACGCCTCCCTGGTCCGCCTGCTGACCGGCCCCCGCTGGCGCATCGGCCCGCGCGACCTCGCCCTCCTGGGGCGGCGCGCCCGGCTCCTCGTGTCCCACGCGCGCGTGGAGGGCGACGACGACCCCGACCGCCGCCTCGCCGAGGCCGTCGAGGGCACCGACCCCTCCGAGGTGATCTCCCTCGCCGACGCCCTCGACACGTTCCTGGAGACGCCCCTGGACGGCCACGGGAACGACGACGGACTGCCCTTCTCACCCGAGGCCCGCGTACGCTTCGCCCGCCTCGCCACCGAACTGCGCGAACTGCGCCGCTCCCTGTCCGACCCGCTGATGGACGTCCTGCACCGCGTCCTCGCCGTCACCGGCCTGGAGGTCGAGCTGTCGGCGTCCCCGCACGCCCTGGCCGCCCGCCGCCGCGAGACCCTGTCCAACTTCCTGGACATCGCCGCCTCCTTCGCCGCCGGCGACAACGAGGCGACGCTGCTCGCCTTCCTCGGCTTCCTGCGCACCGCCGCCCAGTACGAGAAGGGCCTCGACAACGCCCTCCCCGGCGGCGAGAACACCGTCAAGGTGCTCACCGCCCACAAGTCCAAGGGCCTGGAATGGGACGTCGTGGTCGTCCCCGGCCTGGTCACCGGCACCTTCCCCAGCAGTCAGGGCCGCGAGAAGTGGACCTCCCAGGGCAAGGTCCTGCCGCACGAACTGCGCGGCGACGCCGCCACCCTCCCCGACGTCGTGTCCTGGGACCCCAGGGGCCTGAAAGCCTTCCACGAGGCCATGAAGGAGCACCAGCACACCGAGGAACTCCGCCTCGGCTACGTCACCTTCACCCGCCCCCGCTCCCTCCTCCTCGGCTCCGGCCACTGGTGGGGCCCCACCCAGAAGAAACGCCGAGGCCCGTCCGCGTTCCTCCAGGCCCTCTACGAACACTGCGAGGCCGGGTACGGCGAGATCGAGGCCTGGGCGGACGAACCCGCCGACGACGAGGAGAACCCGGCCCTGCACCAGGCCACCGCCGACCAGGTGTGGCCCCTGCCCCTGGACGAGGCGGCCCTGGCCCGCCGCCGCGCGGCAGCCGAAACCGTCCTGGCACACCTGGAGGACCTCGCCACCCACGAGGACGGGCACACCGCGGCCGTGCACGACCCGGACGTCTTCGACGACCCGGAATGGCCCCCGCCACCCGAGGACGACGAGCCCGCGTACCACGAACCGGACCCGTTCGACGAGGATCCCTTCGACGACGCCTTCAGCGACGCCCCCTTCGACGAGCACCCCCTCGGAGAAGCCCCGGCGGACCGGAAGGCCCGGCCCGCGGACCGCCCGGCCATTCCCCACCAGGCGGCCCCACCGCAGCCCGCACACCCGAGTGACCACCCACGCCTCACCCCGGAAGAGACCCGCACCATCGCCTCCTGGGACCGTGACCTCGAGGCCCTCACCGGAGAGCTCCAGCGCGCCCGCGACAACATCACGGAAGTCCGCCTCCCGGCCTCGCTCACGGCATCCCAGCTGCTGCGCCTGGCCGCCGACCCGGACGGCCTCGCGCAGGAGCTGGCACGCCCCATGCCCCGCCCGCCCCAGCCCGCCGCACGCCGCGGCACCCGCTTCCACGCCTGGGTCGAGGCCCGCTTCGAAGAACTCACGCTGCCCATGCTCGAGCCCGAGGAACTGCCCGGCAGCGAAGCCGAGATCGCCGACGAGCGGGACCTGGAAGCACTCAAGGCCGCCTTCGAGCGCACCGAGTACGCGCACCGCACGCCCTACCGCGTGGAGGCCCCCTTCCAGTTCCCCATCGCCGGCCGCGTCGTCCGGGGCCGCATCGACGCCGTCTACAAGGAGGGCGACGGGGAGGACGCCAGGTACGAGATCGTCGACTGGAAGACCAACCGCTCCCGCACCGCCGACCCGCTCCAGCTCGCCGTCTACCGCCTGGCGTGGGCCGAGCAGCAGGGCGTGCCCCCGGAGTCGGTCACCGCCGCGTTCCTGTACGTGCGCAGCGGGGAGGTCGTACACCCCGTCGACCTGCCGGACCGCGCCGCCCTGGAGCGGCTGCTCCTGGAGGAGCCGTCCGCGGCGGAGGCCGGTGACGAACCGCACGTTCGAGGACGTCAGTGCGGGCCGATAGGCTCGTGACCATGAGCCAGACCCCGGACAGCGTCGTCCGTACGTACATCCAGCAGCATCGCGCCGCCTTCCTCGACGACCTCGCCGCATGGCTGCGCATCCCGTCGGTCTCGGCCCAGCCGGACCACGCGCCCGACGTACGACGCAGCGCCGACTGGCTCGCCGCCGAACTGAAGGAGACCGGGTTCCCGACGGCAGAGGTCTGGCAGACCCCGGGCGCGCCCGCCGTCTACGCCGAGTGGCCCTCCGACGACCCGCAGGCGCCCACCGTGCTCGTCTACGGCCACCACGACGTGCAGCCCGCCGCCCGGGAGGACGGCTGGGACAGCGAGCCCTTCGAGCCCGTGGTGCGCGGGAACCGCCTCTACGCGCGCGGGGCGGCCGACGACAAGGGCCAGGTCTTCCTCCACACCCTCGGCGTCCGCGCCCACCTCGCCGCCACCGGCCGCAGCACTCCGGCCGTGCACCTCAAGCTGCTGATCGAGGGCGAGGAGGAGTCCGGCTCACCGCACTTCCGGACGCTGGTCGAGCAGCACGCCGAGCGGCTCACCGCCGACGCCGTGATCGTCTCCGACACCGGCATGTGGTCCGAGGACACCCCCACGGTGTGCACGGGCATGCGAGGCCTCGCCGAGTGCGAGATACGCCTGTACGGCCCCGACCAGGACATCCACTCCGGCTCCTTCGGCGGCGCGGTCCCCAACCCGGCGACCGCCGCGGCCCGCCTGGTCGCCGCCCTCCACGACGAGCACGCGCGCGTGGCGATCCCGGGCTTCTACGACGGCGTGATCGAACTCAGCGACCGCGAGCGCGAACTCTTCGCCGAACTCCCCTTCGACGAGCCGCGATGGCTGCGCGCGGCCAAGTCCCACGCCACCCACGGAGAGGCCGGCTACACCACCCTCGAACGCGTCTGGGCCCGCCCCACCGCGGAGGTCAACGGCATCGGCGGCGGCTACCAGGGCCCCGGCAGCAAGACGATCGTCCCGTCCTCCGCGATGGTGAAGCTGTCCTTCCGGCTGGTGGCGGGCCAGGACGCCGACCACGTGGAGAAGGCCGTCCGCGTCTGGGCCGAGCAACAGGTACCCGCCGGGATCCGCTCCGAGATCACCTTCAGCGGCGCCACGCGCCCGTGCCTCACACCGCTGGACCACCCGGCCCTCCAGTCGGTGGTCCGCGCCATGGGCCGGGCCTTCGAGAAACCGGTCCGCTTCACCCGCGAGGGCGGCTCCGGACCGGCGGCGGACCTCCAGGACGTCCTCGGAGCGCCGGTCCTCTTCCTCGGCATCTCCGTCCCGTCGGACGGCTGGCACGCCCCGAACGAGAAAGTGGAACTCGACCTCCTCCTGAAAGGCGTCGAGACCACCGCGTACCTCTGGGGCGACCTCGCCGAACACTGCCGTCATGCGCCCTGAGCGCACCGAGCCGTCCGGACCGGCAGCGCGCGGGGCACACTGGGGGGACCGCCCCGCACCGCCGACCACCACCGGAACCGGTCACCTCCCGCCGTACGTCCCGCTGATCAGCCCGCCGAACCCGACCGTCCCACCGGGGAGTTGGAAGCACCCGTGACCACCTGGACCGACCACAACGCCGACCGACCCATCTCGCTCACCGCCCCGAGCGGCATCGACCGGGCCGCCCACCACCGGCTCGACGAGGCCTGGCTCGCGGCGGCATGGAGCCACCCCACCACGCGCTGCTTCGTGGTCTCCGGCGGCCAGGTCCTCATCGACGAGACGGCGGACGGGCGTACCGAACTCGTCATGACCGCCTCCTTCGAGGCTCCCCTCACCGAGGCGCACCGCTACTTCCTCGGCACAGACGAGGACGGCGTCAGCTACTTCGCCCTGCAGAAGGACTCCCTGCCCGGGCGCATCGACCAGTCCGCGCGCCCGGCGGGCCTGCGCGAGGCGGGGCTGCTGCTGTCGGCCCGTGACGTGGGCCTGATGGTGCACGCCGTCGGCCTGGAGAACTGGCAGCGCACGCACCGCTTCTGCTCCCGCTGCGGCGAACGCACGGTCATCGCCGCGGCCGGCCACATCCGCCGCTGCCCGGCCTGCGGCGCGGAGCACTACCCGCGCACCGACCCCGCCGTGATCATGGCCGTGACCGACGAGGAGGACCGCATCCTGCTCGGCCGCCAGGTCCACTGGCCCGAGGGCCGCTTCTCGACGCTCGCCGGTTTCGTCGAGCCCGGCGAGTCCATCGAGCAGTCGGTGCGCCGCGAGGTCCACGAGGAGGTCGGCGTCACGGTCGGCCAGGTCGAGTACGTCGCCAGCCAGCCCTGGCCGTTCCCGTCCAGCCTCATGCTGGGCTTCATGGCCCGCGCCACCTCGACGGAGATCGAGGTCGACGGCGACGAGATCCACGAGGCCCGCTGGTTCTCCCGCGACGAGCTGCGCGCCGCCTTCGAGTCCGGCGAGGTGCTCCCGCCCTACGGGATCTCCATCGCGGCCCGCCTGATCGAGCTCTGGTACGGCAAGCCGCTTCCGACGAGAAGCGTCGCCTGACGGTCGGCCACCCCCGTGGCCGGCCCGGGGGGAGGTCCGACGCCGTGGGGCACATCACACGAAGGCGGCTCCTGAGCTGCCTCAGGAGCCGCCTTCCCCGCACCACCGCGCGGCGACTACGCGCCGATCTTCTGCTTCACCTGAGCCAGCGACGGGTTGGTGAGGGTCGAGCCGTCCGGGAACAGGACGGTGGGCACCGTCTGGTTTCCGCCATTCGCCTTCTCCACGAACGCGGCGGACTCCGGGTCCTGCTCGATGTTGATCTCGGTGTACGCGATGCCCTCGCGGTCCATCTGGCTCTTCAGCCGGCGGCAGTAGCCGCACCACGTGGTGCTGTACATCGTCACAGTGCCCAGCATGTCTCTGAGGCTCCTTCAACGGCTCGGGGACGGTTGGTCGCCTTCGTGGAACGTATGTGAAAGGTCCACCATTCCCCGCTCGCGTACCCCGTTGGGCGTGACGCCTGCCGCATCAGTACGACTATCAGTGCCCGCCTGTGGACAACCGGCACAGCCGTTTCGCGCGACCTGGCAGCATGGCCATGTGACAGCAGCAACGCACTCCACCCTGTTCCCGCAGGTACCGGACTCCGCCGACGCGGTGCTCGAGGGGCTCGACCCCGAGCAGCGCGAGGTGGCGACCGCCCTGAACGGCCCGGTGTGCGTCCTGGCGGGCGCCGGCACGGGCAAGACCCGGGCGATCACCCACCGCATCGCCTACGGGGTGCGCGCCGGCATTCTCCAGCCCTCCAGCGTGCTCGCCGTCACCTTCACCAACCGTGCCGCCGGCGAGATGCGGGGCAGGCTGCGCCAGCTCGGGGCGGCCGGCGTCCAGGCGCGTACGTTCCACTCCGCGGCCCTGCGCCAGCTCCAGTACTTCTGGCCGAAAGCGATCGGCGGCTCCATGCCCCGGCTCGTCGACCGCAAGGTCCAGCTCGTCGCCGACGCGGCCGCGGCCTGTCGCATCCGGCTCGACCGGGGCGAGCTGCGGGACGTCACCGCCGAGATCGAGTGGTCCAAGGTCACCCAGACCGTCCCCGCCGACTACGCGGCCGCCGCCGCCAAGGCCGGCCGTGAGACCCCCCGCGACCCCGCCGAGATCGCCCAGCTCTACGCCGCCTACGAGGACGTCAAGCGTGAGCGGTCCGTCATCGACTTCGAGGACGTGCTGCTGCTGACCGTGGCCGTCCTCCAGGACCGGCACGACATCGCCGAGCAGGTCCGTGCCCAGTACCAGCACTTCGTGGTCGACGAGTACCAGGACGTGAGCCCTCTCCAGCAGCGCCTGCTGGAGCTGTGGCTGGGCGAGCGGGACAACCTGTGCGTGGTCGGCGACGCCAGCCAGACGATCTACTCGTTCACCGGAGCCACCCCGGACCACCTGCTCGATTTCCGGACCCGGCATCCCGGGGCCACCGTCGTCAAACTGGTCCGCGACTACCGCTCCACCCCACAGGTCGTGCACCTCGCCAACGGTCTGCTCGCCCAGGCCAGGGGCCGGGCCGCCGACCACCGCCTGGAGCTCGTCTCCCAGCGCGCCCCCGGGCCCGAACCGCTCTACACGGAGTACACCGACGAGCCCGCCGAGGCCGAGGGCGCGGCCCGCCGCATCCGCGAGCTCATCGACTCGGGCGTTCCGGCGGCCGAGATCGCCGTCCTGTTCCGCACGAACGCGCAGTCCGAGACCTATGAACAGGCCCTCGCCGACGCCGGGGTGCCCTACCAGCTGCGCGGCGCCGAGCGGTTCTTCGACCGTCCCGAGGTGCGCAAGGCGGGAGTCGCCCTGCGCGGCGCGGCCCGCTTCGGCGGCAACGACTCACTCCTGGACGACGCCGTCGACCTGCCCTCCCAGGTGCGTGCCGTGCTGTCGGGAGAGGGCTGGACGCCGCGGCCCCCGGCCGGCTCCGGAGCCGTGCGTGAGCGCTGGGAGTCCCTGGCCGCCCTGGTGAACCTCGCACAGGACTTCGCCGCCGCGCACCCCGGTGCCACCCTGGCCCACCTCGTCGCCGAGCTCGACGAACGGGCGAACGCCCAGCACGCCCCCACCGTGCAGGGCGTCACCCTGGCCTCCCTGCACTCCGCCAAGGGCCTGGAGTGGGACGTCGTCTTCCTGGTGGGCGTCGCCGAGGGCATGATGCCGATCTCCTATGCCAGGACCGACGAACAGGTCGAGGAGGAGCGCCGCCTGCTGTACGTCGGTGTGACCCGCGCCCGGGAACGCCTCCATGTCTCCTGGTCCCTCTCCCGTTCCCCCGGCGGCCGGCCCAACCGCCGCCCCAGCCGCTTCCTCGATGGACTGCGCCCCGGTTCGACGGCTACCGCGGGCCGCCCCACCGCCGGCGGAGCGGGCGGAATCGAGCGCGGAATCCCCGGAAGCAGGGATTCCGCCCCGAGAAGGGTCCAGCGCGTCCCCGCCCGCTGCCGGGTCTGCGGCCGCACCCTCACCGACGCGGGCGAGATGAAGCTGATGCGGTGCGACGACTGCCCCTCCGACATGAACGAGGGCCTTTACGAGCGCCTGCGCGAGTGGCGCGCCGACCAGGCGCGAAGCAGTGGTCAGCCCGCCTTTTGCGTCTTCACCGACAGGACGCTGATGGCGATCGCCGAGACCGCGCCCGAGGGCGAGCACGAGCTGGCGCGCATCCCGGGCGTCGGCATGCGCAAGCTCACCCGCTACGGGGCCGACGTACTGGCCATCTGTGCAGGCCAATACGGCGAAAGGGGCACCGGTCAGGCCTGACGCGAACTCGTCGAAAAAATAGTTTGCGCATGCCCCGGCAATCCCCATAGGTTCTTAGGCACGAGAGCAGCGGCCTTCTCGGAGGCCCTGATTCCGTGCTGTACTTCATATCCGTCGGACTGGTTCACCCGGTCCCCCGAGACGCCGAGAGGAGGCGAGTCCAGTGATCAGCATCAACACCGGCTTCATCAGCACCGTGAAAATGACCGATCGCTCGGCCGTCTCCGCGTGCATGCTCGGCGTTTCCAACCTGGGCACCGGTCTGTCCGGCATTCGTGCCGCGCGTCCGGCGTCCTCCTTCCTTGCTCCCGCGGGCCTTCCTGTCCGCGAGCGCAATGAGCGACCGACCGAGGCACTGGAAGCGGCAGTAGCGGCACAGGCGCAGGCCTATGCCTTTACGGCGACCGGTGCCGGATTCCGGAAGCAGACGACGCAGCACCACCTGATGTGGGCCTTCCGTGGGCCAGAACCCTGGAGTGATCCAGCCTGATCGCCGATCAGGCCGGCGCCTTCAGGGCCGCGGAACCCCATCCGGGATCCGCGGCCCTTCTGTTTGTCCCCGACCAGGGACGACGGACCGAAGGAGCCTCGGGACAAGAAAAGAACCCGGTACCAGCCGCCCCCCGGCCAACAGGCCGGAACGACCAGACGAGGAAGACGAACCGTGCAACTCGAAGCGCACGCCCCGTCCGTACCGCCTTCGCAAAAGATCCCCAAGCCCTGCTCCACGGAGGACTCCGCCTTGACCCCGCTCACCGCGCTCACCGCGCTCGACGACGCCATCGAGAGCCTCGGCGTACCCGTCCCCTGCCGCTCCTACGACCCGGAGGTCTTCTTCGCCGAGTCGCCGGCCGACGTCGAGTACGCCAAGTCCCTCTGCCGCACCTGCCCGCTGATCGAGGCCTGCCTCGCCGGCGCCAAGGAGCGGCGTGAGCCCTGGGGCGTCTGGGGTGGCGAGCTGTTCGTGCAGGGTGTCGTCGTCGCCCGGAAGCGGCCGCGTGGCCGCCCGCGCAAGAACCCGGTCACAGCATGAACACCGCAGGAACGATCGACCGCCCCGTCACGCACGACCCCCAGAAGCAGGCCCCGATGAAGCCGTCCACTTACGAGCCCGCGGGCTCCGCGACCCCAGACGTCACCACCTCCGGCGCGACGGACTCGCGTCAGAACAGGACCCGAGAGATGCAACTCATCCCAGAAGCCATGGCACGTGCGCATATGCGCGAGCGACTGCACGAAGCGGAGCGGGAACGCCAGGCCGTGCGCCTGGTGGCCGCCCGCCGGATGCAGCGTAGGGCGGAGCGCGCCTCACGGCGTGCCCGCCGGGCGCTCGCCATGGCGGTCATGCAGTAACCGACCTCACTTGCGGCGATGGCTTCCCGAGCCCGGGAAGCCGCGCTCTCCCCGCGGGGGCCGGTCCGTGCCGAACGGACCGGCCCCCGCGGTGCGTCGTGCCGCGCGACCGCCGGGCGCGGAGGCCCCGGAGACGGCTCACGCCTCCTCCGCGGACTCCTCACCGTCCGTCGGGCCCTCCAGGACGAAACCCGGCAGCCACTCCTCCAACTCCTCACGCAGACGCACCGTGGCCCCCAACTGGCACAGCACACCGATCGTGCTCAAGGTCACCCGGTGGATCAGCAGATACGACGGTGGCAGGTTGAGCTGCTTGCCGAGCTGGTAGGCGGGGGAGCGGGGGTCGGCGATCCGGGCCGCCTGACTGCGCATCCAGCCCCGGGTGAAGGTGAACTCCCCGACCTGGGCCGGTTCGATGATCGGCAGCAGGTAGTCGAGCACCGCGTCGGGGTCCAGCTCTATGGTTTCCCTCACGAACCCCTCCGCGCACAGGAGCGCGTAGACCGCGTCGGCCTCCCCGTCGAGGGTCATGCGCAGGGACTCGCCGATCGTGGCCGGCAGACCGCCGGGGAGCCGGTCGACGGTGCCGAAGTCCAGGACACCCAGGCGCCAGTCGTCCTCACCGTCCGGGCCGCCGGGCAGCAACCGGAAGTTGCCCGGGTGCGGATCGGCGTGGAGCAGGCCGGTGCGGGCAGGGCCGGAGAACAGGAAGCGGGCCAGGAGCTGGCCGGCCCGGTCGCGCTGCTCCTGGGAACCGTCCGTGATGATCTCCGAGAGCGGGATGCCGTCGATCCACTCGGTGATCAGGACCTGGTCGGACTGGTGGACCACCTGCGGCACGACCACGTCCGGGTCGTCCGTGAACTCCTCCGCGTGGGCCTGCTGAGCCTGGGCCTCCAGGCCGTAGTCCAGCTCCTCGGAGACGCGGTCCTTCAGCTCCGCGATCAGCGGCTTGATGTCCATGCCGGGGACCAGCGGACCGAGCAGGCGGGAGAAGCGGCTCAGCTGGTTCAGATCGGACAGCAGGGCCTCGCCCGCGCCCGGGTACTGGACCTTCACCGCCACCTCGCGGCCGTCGTGCCACACCCCTCGGTGCACCTGGCCGATGGAGGCCGCCGCGGCCGGCTTGTCCTCGAACTCGAGGAACATCTCCTGCCAGCCTTCGCCGAGCCGCTCCTCCAGCACCGCGTGCACCGTGCGCGTCGGCATGGGCGGCGCCGCTTCCTGGAGCTTGGTCAGCGCGGCCCGGTAGGGGCCGGCCACCTCCTCCGGCAGCGCCGACTCGAAGACCGACAGGGCCTGGCCGAACTTCATCGCTCCGCCCTTGAGCTCGCCCAGCACCTTGAACAGCTGGTCTGCCGTGCGCTGTTGGAGCTCGCGGCCGACGAGCTCCGCGGACTCGCCGACGATCCGCTTGCCGAATCCCCAGGTCGCCCGCCCGGCGATGCCGAGCGGGAGCGCGGCGAGCTTGGCGGTCCGGGTGACCGCCTTCCGGGGAAGATCAGACATGCGCCCTCCAAGTCCCAGCCGGCCGCTTCGCGGCTGCCTCACGGCACTGCTCCGACGACCGTTGCACCGCCATTGTCTCGTGCGGCTCCCCGTCCATGGAGGGGTGCTCCCCATTTCCTCTCTCCGCCGCGGCGCACGGGCATGCCGGGTGCGCCCAGACCGGCCTGGCATGCCAGTGGAGCGTGGGCAGGGAGACCTCCCAGCGTGCCCCGGCAGTCGACGGAACCCGGCCGTCGAGGAAGGCGAGCGCGTGGGCGGCCGCCAGTGCGGACACGGTCGTGGCCAGTGCCAGGTCGCAGGGCCGCACCTGCCGTTGCCTGCCGGAGCGCCACTGGGCGACCAGCCGCGGCCAGGTGGGGTCCCGGTCGGTGCGGCTCTCGTGCAGACACCCCGCGCAGCCCGTCTCCCCGGGCAGGACGAGTGGGCCGACCACACCGGTTCCCTCCACGACGCCGGCGTACAGATGCGGCGTCCCGGATGACATCAGGGGCTCGGCGGCGGCCGGGTCCGGCGCGTGTACCGCGACATCGTCCCGCGGCGCGACGATCACCAGGGAGAAGCCCGGGTCGCCTTCCTCCGGGGGCGGATGTGCTGCCGAGCGGCGCCGTGGCCGGCCCGGGGCCGCCCGGCGTACGGCGCGGCGGGCCGATTCGTCCCTGCGGTCGCCGACGGCCTCCGCCGGCAGCCCGCCCGGGGCGACGTCCCACGGTTCCACTCTGCCACCGTCGAGCACATCCACCTCGCCCACGCCGGCCCCCGCCAGCAGCGAGGCCAGGACGGCACCCACGCGGCCCGCACCCCGCACCCGCACGCGCTGCGAGCGCCGGGCGGCCAGCTGCCTGATCGCGTCGCCGGGCTCGGTGGTCGTCAGGGACAGGGTGGCCAGGTCGGGCCCGAGCCGGTCCAGGACTTCCTTCTTCTTCCGCAGAGCGTCGGCGGCCGGCCCGCCGCCCCGTGCGTCGTCGAGGAGCCCGGCCCGCGCGAGCCGCCGTACCAGTCCGTCGACGTGGCCGTCCGGCAGATCCATCCTGCGCCCCTCCTCGCGCAGCAGCTCCATGCCCCGCGTGCCGTTCAGCAGGTCGAGGAAACTGCCCGATGCCAGGTCCATCGGGCCGAGCGTCATCGCATGCGCCGGTGTCATCCCGAACTGCACGGTGTTGAGGTCGCGCCAGCCGCGCTTGAGCGCGGGTTTCACCAGCGGATGCATGACAGTCCCCCCGTATGTCGCAGATCGTCCCCGTACGCCGGTCGAGCGTGGGCGCAGCCCGAGAGTGGCCGCGGGCCCGGCCTCCGGTCACGGACCGAATCGCCCATCGCTTCGCCGACGACAGCCAGCATGACCGAACGTGTCGTCGCCTGCAGAAAGTTGTCCACAGACGCGGGAATTCGTCGTACAAATCCGGCGGCCAGTGCAGGGCAGCGGCAGCGAACCGTCCCGGAGTCGGGACTTCCCCGGGTGCAGCGGGTAACGTCGGGGCGTGCCCGCCGACCCCCTGCACCGCGCCGGAAGACCACAGCGCAGCACGAGCCAGCCGCCGAGCGGCTCGCGGGCGAGCGCGATCGAGGTCCGCCGGAGTGCCCGCCGACGCAGAACGGTCTCCGCGTACCGCGAGGGCGATCGCACCGTGGTACTCATCCCCGCCCGGATGTCCGAGGCGGAGGAGCAGCGCTGGGTGAACGTCATGCTCGACAAGCTGGCCGCCCAGGAGAGCAAGCGGACCCTCGGCGACGCCGAGCTGGCCGAGCGGGCCCGGCGTCTCTCGGACCAGTACCTCGACGGGCGCGCCCGGCCCACTTCGGTGCGCTGGGTGACCAACCAGAACACGCGCTGGGGATCCTGCACCCCGTCCGAGGGCAGCATCCGCCTGTCGCACCGTCTCCAGGGCATGCCCGAGTACGTCGTCGACTACGTCCTCGTCCACGAACTGGCCCATCTGCTCGTTCCCGGGCACGGCCCCCGTTTCTGGGAGCTGCTGGGTGCCTATCCCCGCACGGAACGGGCCCGGGGCTACCTCGAAGGCGTCGTCGCCGCCGAGCGGTTGCCCCACGTGCCCGGTGCGCGGGGTGAGCGCCCGGCGGAGTGAGCGTCCGGGGTGAGTGACCGCTTCCCCCCGGCGATCAGCCGATACGGCCGGTCAGGGTTCTGTACCGGGTCTGTACCGACAGCGTCCGGTGTCCGAGTTTGCCATTAGCCTGGCGCGACGCACTCACGTTCTGGATGGGGGACGGTCGTTACGCATGGCCAGGGAATTCCAACGCGGCCACAAGGCCAGAATCAGTGACCTCACCGCGGGCACGGATCTGTACGTAGGTGTGCAGATCTCCGGTCCGGGACTGAGCTTCGACATCAGCTGTTTCGGCCTCGACGCCGACGAACGGCTCTCGGACGACCGGTACTTCGTCTTCTACAACCAGCCGAAGTCCCCCGAGGAGTCCCTTCAGCTTCTCGGTGCCCAGGCGGGCGACACGGAGTCCTTCCGGGTGACGCTCGACCGGATCCCGCCGCAGATCAGGAAGCTGTCCTTCACGGCGACGATCGACGGTCCCGGGCAGATGTCGCAGATCGCCCCCGGCTACATCCGTATCGTCGCGGGCGGCGAGGAGGTGGCCCGCTACCCCTTCAGCGGCTCCGAGTTCTCCACCGAACGGGCCGTGATGCTGGGCGACTTCTATCTGAAGGACGTCTGGCGGTTCGCCGCCGTCGGGCAGGGCTTCGACGGCGGTCTCGACGCGCTGTTGAAGAACTTCGGCGGCGAGGTGGCCGAGGAGGAGACGCCCGAGCCCGCCGCCCAGCAGCCGCAGGCCGGCGCGGCCCCGGGCTTCGCCCCGCCCGCGTTCGGCGTCCCCGGAACAGCCGAACCGGCCCAGGCACCCTCACCGGCAGCGCCTCCAAGCCCTGCACCGGCAGCGCCTCCGGCCCCTGCACCGGCACCGGTGCCTCCCACTCCGGCGCCCGCTCCCCAGCCCGCCGCGCAGGGCTTCGCGCCCCCGGTCGGCGCCGCGCCGCCCACGGCTCCGGCGCCCGCACCCCAGGTGCACGCCGACCCGACCATCGTGGCGCCCGTGAACGCCCCGCCCGGCGGCTCCCCGGTGCCGCCCCCGGCCCCGCCGCCCGCACCGTACGGCCGGCCCGGCCAGCAGCAGCCGCCGTACGGCCAGGCCCCCGGCCAGACGGCCCCGCCGCCCCCGGGGTACGGCCAGCCCCACGTGCCCCAGGCGCCCCAGACCCTCGCGGCCCCGCCGCCCGGATACGGTCAGCCCACTCCGCCCCCGGGTTACGGACAGCAGCCGCCGTTGGGGCAGGCCGCCCCCTACGGAGCGCCTCAAGGGGCTCCCCAGGGCGCGTCGCAGGGCCCCGGCGTCGGCGCCGCTCTCCAGAAGTTCAAGGAAACCCCCACAGGGCAGCGCTGGACGCAGCAGAACAAGAAGCTCGTCCGCGTCGACCTCGGCATCGGCGGACAGCCCGTGCTGGCCCGGCAGGGCAGCATGGTGCTTTACCAGGGCAAGGTCGACTTCAGCTACAAGGGCGCCGGCTTCGCCGGACGGGTCGTGGGCAACGCGACCGGGCAGGAGATGCAGCTGATGCGCTGCACCGGCCAGGGACAGGTGTTCCTCGCCGAGAACTCGACCATGCTCCACCCCATCGAGCTCCAAGGGGACGCCGTCTGCGTCTCCGCCGACAACGTCCTCGCGTTCGACGAGAGCCTCACCTACGAGGTCCGCCGCATCGAGGGCCACGGCATCCCCGGTGGCGCCCTGTTCACCATGCAGTTCCAGGGCACCGGCACGATCGTGGTCAAGACGCACGGCACGCCCGTGGTTCTCCCGGTGACGCCCACGACGTTCGCCGACTGCAACGCCGTGGTCGCCTGGTCGGCCGCCGCCCAGGTCGTCGTCTCCAGTCAGGTGCGGATGCGCCGCAACGCCTACCCCGGTGACACCGGGGAGAGCGTGAACCTCCAGTTCCGGGGAGCACCCGGCAACTTCATCGTCGTCCAGCCGTACGAGGTCTGAGGGAGCCCGTCATGACACAGCAGCTCGCGGGCCACGCCCCCGCCCCCGTCACCGCCCGCATGGAGAACCACGGCAACCACATGCTGAAGGTCGCCATGCAGACGGGGAACGACCTCTTCGCGCGCGTGGGGTCGATGGTCGCCTACGAAGGGTTCGTCCAGTACGAGCCCAATCCGCCGGCCGTGCGCCAGATCGCCAAGGACTGGCTCACCGGCGAGGGCGCGCCCCTCATGAAGTGCTCCGGCGACGGCCTGCTCTACCTCGCCGACTACGGCGCGAACGTCGTCGTCATCAATCTCGACGGCGACGGGATCTCCGTCAACGCCACCAACCTGCTCGCCTTCGACGCCCATCTGACGTGGGGCGTCGAGCGGGTCAAGGGCCTGGCGAAGTTCGCCGGGCAGGGCCTGTGGAACACCAGGATCTCCGGGCAGGGCTGGGTCGCGCTGACCTCCCGGGGCAAGCCCATCGTCGTCGACTGCGGAGGCGGCGAGGACGAGACGTACGTCGACCCCGACGCCCTGGTCGCCTGGTCCCCGAACCTCAAGGTGAAGGGCAAGCGCAGCTTCCGGGCCCAGTCGCTGATCGGCCGCGGCAGCGGTGAGGCCTACCAGATGGCCTTCTCCGGTCAGGGCATCGTCGTCGTCCAGCCCAGCGAGGACAGCACCGACCGCCTGCGGTTCCGGGGCTGAGGGGGAGCCAGAACGTCATGCAGAGCCCGATTTTCGCCTACAACGAGCAGCAGACCCAGGAACGCTGGAGCCTGCAGAACAAGCAGATGCTGCGCGTCGCCCTGGAGGGCCACGACGACATCCTGGCCCGCAAGGGCACCATGGTCGCCTACCAGGGCCTCGTCGAGTTCGACGCCGAGTACCAGGGCCGCGACCAGGCACGCGCGCGTGCGCACACCGGTGAGGGACTCGACCTCATGCGCTGCCACGGGCAGGGCACGGTCTATCTCGCCAACCTCAAGCAGCACGTCCACGTCATGGACGTGGACCAGGACGGCCTCACCGTCGACAGCAGCTACGTGCTGGCGATGGACTCCTCGCTGCACCACGAGGTCATCGCGGTCGACAGCCTCTACGGCATCTCCGGCTCCGGGAAGTACCAGCTCAACATCACCGGCCGGGGCAAGGTCGCCCTGATGACCTCGGGCATGCCGCTGCTGTTGCACGTGACGCCCGACCGGTACGTCAACTGCGACGCCGACGCGATCGTCGCCTGGTCGACGGGCCTGCGCGTGCAGATGCAGGCCCAGACGCACTCCTCCGGGGTGTGGCGTCGGCGCGGCAGCACCGGCGAGGGCTGGGAGCTGAGCTTCATGGGCACCGGCTTCGCGCTGGTCCAGCCCAGCGAGCTGCTCCCGCCGCAGAACGCCCGGATCGGCTCGGGCCTCTCCGCCCAGTACGGCATGGGCCAGCAGGGGGCACGCGGGCAGAACCAGGGCAACGTCTGGAGCTGATCGCTCCGCGGGTTCGGCCGACGGGCTCCTGGGGGCTGCGGGCCGTAGGTGGCTGGTCGCGCAGTTCCCCGCGCCCCTTTCGGGGCGCGGCCGAGCACCAGGACATATGTAAGGGGCGACCGGCTTCACGGTCGCCCCTTACTCATGCTCAGGCCGCGAGCCTCGCCCGCGTCGCCCCCAGCAGTCGTACGACCGACTCGTCCGCCACCTCCGGAACCTCGTCGTACCCGAACCAGCGCACGTCGAGGGACTCGTCGCTGACCGTGTGCGCGGCGTCCGGGGGCGCCAGGGCCGCGTACTGGACGTCGAAGTGCCAGTGGCAGGGAGCCGGGATCGGATGGCGGTCCAGGCGCACCGGGCCGCCCGGCAGCAGGGAGAGCCCCGAGACGCCGGACTCCTCCGTCGCCTCACGCAGGGCCGCGGCCGCGAGCGAGCGGTCACCCGGCTCGCAGTGGCCGCCCATCTGCAACCACTTCTGCAGCTTCCTGTGCAGGGTGAGCAGCACCCGGCCGTCCTCCGGGTCGATGACCAGGGCGCTCGCCGTGATGTGGCCCGCCCGGCAGGCCTTCCACAGGCCGTCCGGGTGCTCCGCCAGGTGGTCCAGGTAGGCCTGGCGCAGATCCGTCTGGTCCTCGTACCCCTTCAGCACGAGGACCGCGTCGTCGTACAGGCTCACCCGGCGTCGTCGCCCTTGTTCTTGTCCTCGCCCTCGTCCTTCTTCTTGGGGTCGGGCTTGTCCGCCGCCTCGCCGAGCATCTTGTCGAGCTCGGAGAAGTCGATCTGCTCGCGGTGCACGAAGCCGTCCGGGTCGTCCAGGTCGGTGGCCGTCGGCAGCATGTCCGGGTGGTGCCACAGGGCGTCCCGGCCGTCGACACCGCGCGCGTCCGTGAGCGAGGCCCACAGGCGGGATGCGTCACGCAGGCGCCGCGGGCGCAGTTCCAGACCGATCAGCGTGGCGAACGTCTGCTCGGCCGGGCCGCCCGAGGCGCGGCGGCGGCGCAGCGTCTCGCGAAGGGCGTCGGCGGACGACAGACGGGGTTTCGCGGCGGCGTGGACCACCGCGTCCACCCAGCCCTCGACGAGCGCCAGAGCCGTCTCCAGACGGGCCAGGGCGGCCTTCTGCTCGGGCGTGTCCTCCGGCTGGAACATGCCCTGCTGGAGCGCCTCCTGCAACTGCTCCGGATTCTGCGGGTCGAACTGGCCGACCACGTCCTCCAGCTTGGCGGTGTCGACCTTGATGCCGCGCGCGTAGCCGTCGACCGCGCCGAACAGGTGCGAGCGCAGCCACGGCACGTGCGCGAAGAGGCGCTGATGGGCGGCCTCGCGCAGGGCGAGGTACAGCCGCACCTCCTCCTGCGGGACGCTCAGGTCCTTGCCGAACGTCTCGACGTTGACCGGCAGCAGCGCGGCCTTGCCTGCCGGGCCGAGCGGCAGGCCGATGTCGGACGAGCCGACGACCTCACCGGCGAGCACGCCGACGGCCTGCCCGATCTGCGTGCCGAACATGGCGCCGCCCATGGAGCGCATCATGCCGATCAGCGGGCCGGCCATGGCCTGCATCTCCTCCGGCAGGACGTCGCCCATGGCGGTGCCGACGCGCTCGGCGACCGGATCGACGAGCTCCTTCCAGGCGGGCAGGGTCGCCTCGACCCATTCCGCGCGGCTCCAGGCCACCGCGGAGGCGGCGCCGGACGGCAGCGACGTGGCGTCGTCGAGCCAGAGGTCGGCCAGGCGGACGGCCTCCTCGACGGACTTGCGCTCGGCGGGGCCGACGCTCGTGTCCTTGGTGCCGTCAGGGCTGCCCTGGGAGACAGTCTGGCGGGCGATCTGCTTGGCCATGTCCCAGTTCACCGGGCCGCCCTCGTAGGAGAGCATCTGGCCCAGCTGCTGGAACGCGGCACCCAGGTCGGAGGGGTTCAGCGACCCGAACATGGCTGCGAACGGATTGTCCGCACCGGGGCCGCCGGGGCCACCGCCAAAGCCTCCGGCTCCGGGCAGGCCGCCGAAACCGAACGGATTGGCCGGTCCCTGACCACCACCGCTCTGCTGGTCCTTCTTCTTGCCCTCGTCGCCGTCGTCCGGCTCCTCCGGCGGAAGGCCGAATCCGAATGGGGTGTCACTCACGGGATTCCTCGGCTGGTAGGGCCGCCGGTTCTTTCCGGCGGCACGGCTGCCCGACAACACCACCCAGCGTAGACACCCGGGGCGGATCGGGCCTCGGTGCTTCGCCGACTGACAGCCTGCGGCAGGATGGATGCCACCTGGTACGCACGCGTCGCACGTGCTCGTACTGAAGACAACCGCTGGAGACGCCCGGTGAGTTCCCCAGATCCGCAGGTTCGCGCAGCGCGAAACCAGTCAACCAGTTCCGCGAGTGCCGCGCCGCGCGGACCCGTCGTCGCGGTGACCGGCGCCGCGTACGGCGTCGGAGCGCTGCTCACCGAGCAGCTCGCCGCGTCCGACGAGGTCAAGCAGGTCGTGGCCATCGACGAGAGGCGCGGCGAGTGCGCGGCGGCGCAGTGGCACATCCTGGACGTACGGGATCCGGCCATCGCGGACAAGCTGCGCGGCGCCGACGTGGTGGTGCACCTGGCGCTGGATCTCGACCTGGAGACCGACGCGGCCGCCCGAACGGCCTACAACGTACGGGGGACGCAGACCGTCCTGACCGCCGCCGCGGCGGCCGGAGTGCACCGGGTCGTGCTGTGCACCTCGACGATGGTCTACGGGGCCCTGCCGGACAACGAGCTGCCGCTGTCCGAGGACGCGGAACTGCGGGCCACGGCGGAGGCGACGGGCGTCGGCGACCTGCTGGAGATCGAGCGGCTGGCGCGGCGGGCGCCACGGGCGCACCCGGGGCTCAACGTCACCGTGGTGCGGCCGGCCGTCCTGGTCGGAGGCACCGACACCGCGCTGACCAGGTACTTCGAGTCCCCTCGACTGCTGGTCGTCGCCGGGTCGCGGCCGGCGTGGCAGTTCTGTCACGTCGAGGACCTGTGCAGTGCGCTGGAATACGCCGTCCTGGGGAAGGTCGACGGGGAACTCGCCGTGGGCTGCGAGGGATGGCTGGAGCAGGAGGAGGTCGAGGAGCTCAGCGGAATCCGCCGGATGGAACTGCCGTCGGCGGTCGCGCTCGGCGCGGCGGCACGTCTGCACCGCATCGGGCTCACCCCCTCTCCCGCGGGCGACCTGGCCTACACGATGTATCCCTGGGTGGTGAGCGGCAGCCGGCTGCACGACGTCGGGTGGCGCCCTCGTTACACCAACGAGGAGGTGCTGGCGGAGCTCCTGGAGGAGGTCTCCGGCCGGCACACGGTGGCCGGACGGCGACTGGGCCGCAAGGACGCGACCGCCGCGGGCGCCGCGGGGGCGACGGTGGCACTGCTGGGCGCGGCGGCGGTCGTACGGCGGGCACGGAAGGCCCGGCGGCGGATCTGAGAGAGACACCCCTGCAGGCACTCCGACCGGCCCGCACGTGTGCCGGTCGACAGCTCTGTTCCGCGCTGTCGGTCCCGTGCGGCACGATGGAGGCATGGCATCCAGGAACGATCACCCCGGTGAGCAGGCCGCGCAGGACCCCATCAAGCTGATCGGGATTCGGGACACGGCCCTTACCGTGGACGAGGTGTTCCGGGCCGTCGGCGACGACGCGGCCGGCGGCACCGCGCTCTTCGTGGGGACGGTGCGCAACCACGACGGCGGCGCCGACGTGGCGGAGCTGGGATACTCCTGCCACCCCAGTGCCGAGGCCGAGATGAGGCGGATCGCCGAGAAGGTCGTCGCCGACTTCCCGGTGCGGGCGCTGGCGGCCGTGCACCGGGTGGGGGACCTCCGGGTCGGCGACCTCGCCGTGGTCGTCGCCGTCTCGTGCCCGCATCGCGGAGAGGCCTTCGAGGCCTGCCGGAAGCTGATCGACGACCTCAAGCACGAAGTGCCCATCTGGAAGCACCAGAGGTTCTCCGACGGCACCGAGGAATGGGTCGGGGCCTGCTAGAACGGGGCGCCTGCCTCCAGTTGCGTAACCGCACCCCTGGCGTGAGCGTTGTCACTGCGGATGGTTAATCTGCTGATCAGTCAGTTGCGGATGCTCGATGGGGTAGGAGGTCGGCATGGCGGCGCTCGCCTGGTTGCTGATTCCGCTTGCGGCTGCGATCGGCGCGGGGCTCTGGGGCAGTTGGGCCAACCGGACCCGCAAGACTCGGGGAGACGGCCCGGAGCTCATCGGCTACGCCCGTTTCCGCGAGGCCATGGAAAAGCCCCGGCAGGGGAGCTGACGGCCAGGGAAACAGCAGGTCACAAGCGTTTGAGACCACAGGGCCGCCCCGGACGGGCGGCCCTGACGGTGCGCTGACAGACCCGTCACGTACTGTCGAGTCATGCCACGCCGCACCGCGACGATGCTCGCCTCCACCCTGATGCTGATCGCGCTTCTGTGCGCGGGAGTATTCATCCCCGTGCCGTATTCGGAGATGTCCCCGGGACCGACGGTGAACACGCTCGGCGACCACGACGGTGAACCGGTGCTGCAGATCGCGGGGCGCAAGACGTATGCGACCAGTGGCCATCTGAACATGACGACGGTCCGGGTGACCAGCGCCGACTACCGGATGAACCTGGTCGAGGCCGTCTACGGCTGGCTGGCCCACGACAACAAGGTCGTGCCGCACGAGACGCTCTACCCGGACGGCAAGACCGAGGAGCAGTCCACCCAGGAGAACGCCGAGGAGTTCAGCCAGTCCCAGGAGAGCGCCAAGGTCGCCGCGCTCAAGGAACTCGACGTTCCGGTCAAGTCCTGGGTGATCGTCTCGACGGTCGTCAAGAGCTCTCCGGCCGAGGGAAAACTGCATGCCGGAGACGTGATCAAGGCCGTCGACGGTACGGCGGTGAAGGAGCCGACCGACGTCGCGAAGCTCGTCACGAAGCACAAGCCGGGCCAGCAGGTCCGCTTCACGATCGTGCCCGCCAAGGAGCAGGTCGCGGCGGAGCGGGAGAAGCGGACACCGACGAAGACGCAGGACGTCACCATCACCACGACGACGTCCGACGACACCGGCGAGAAGCGCGCCATAGTGGGGATCTCCGCCGGGACCGACCACACGTTCCCGTTCACCATCGACATCAAGCTGGCCGACGTCGGCGGGCCCAGCGCGGGTCTGATGTTCGCGCTGGGCATCTACGACAAGCTCACCCCGGGCAGTCTGACCGGCGGCAAGTTCGTGGCCGGCACCGGGACGATCGACGACAAGGGCAAGGTCGGTCCGATCGGTGGCATCGAGATGAAGACCGTGGGTGCGCGGGCCAAGGGCGCGCGGTACTTCCTGACGCCCGCCGACAACTGCGCGGCCGCCGTCAAGGGCACCCCCGAGGGTCTCACCCTGATCAAGGTGGACACCATCGATGACGCCCTGGGCGCCCTCAAGGACCTCCGCAGCGGCGACACGGCGGATCTGCCGAAGTGCGGCAAGTAGGCCGACGGACCGGTCGGCGGGACCGGTCCGGGCCGCACAGCCGCCCGGCTACTCCGCGAACGTCGCCGACAACGCCTCCGCCAGGCCCGGCACCAGGCCGGAGCCGGTGAGGACCTCCGTGGGGGAGTCCTTCTCGCGCAGACGCAAGGCCGAGTCGCGGGTGCCGTCGCGCAGGACCGCGACCGTCATGCGGACCTCCTGGCGCTCCGGGTGCTCCGCCACCCACTTCGTCAGCGCGGCCTCGTCCAGGTTCTTCGGAACCTGAGCCTCCGCGGACGGTGGCAGCATCAGGCGCTCCACGGTGAGGGCGCAGCCGACCACCGCGTCGGGCCAGGCGATGGTGGCCAGGAACTCGTCGAGCGGCTTGCCCGTTGGAATCTCGTCCTGCTCGATCGGGGTGAGGCCGGATTGCTCCGACTCGTCGTCCAGACCGAGCCGGTCCGCGAGCGAGGGCTGTTCGGTCCGGAGCCGTGCGGTGTCGACGAGGGCGAAGAGGCGGGCCGGCTGGTCCCAGCCGAGGCCGGAGACGTACTCGTCGATCTCGAGGACGGCCCGGGTGAGCGGGTTCGCAGCCATGGGAGTGTTGGACATGGTCACAATCCTGCCTCGTTCCTGGCCGGAATCGGGAACCGAGTAAACGGTGAGTAAGTTGCATAGGTGGGGGCCCACGATCACGGGGGCCACGTACGGTCCGTGAAGACGCGGGCCTGACGAATCAACAGCGAACTTCGAGGTGCGCACCTTGGCTTTCCAGATGCCGGACCGCGGCGGAGGCCCGACGGGGCCGCGGATCAGAGTGGGCCGCCCGTCCCGGCGAGTCCGGACCCTGCTCATGACGCTGGGCGTCCTGGCCGTCCTCGGCATGGCGTTCACCATGTTCGCGGGCTTTTGGACGGACTGGCTCTGGTACCGGTCGGTGAACTACTCGTCGGTCTTCACCACCACCCTGTGGACCAAGATCGGGCTCTTCTTCGTCTTCGGTCTGCTCATGGCCCTCGCCGTCGGCTTCAACATCTGGCTGGCGCACCGGCTGCGGCCGCCGCTGAGCGCCATGTCGATGGAGCAGCAGAACCTCGACCGCTACCGGATGGGCATCGCGCCCTACAAGAAGTGGCTGCTGCTCGGTATCACCGCCCTGGTGGGCCTGATCGCCGGTGCCTCCGCGTCCAGCCAGTGGCGTACCTGGCTGATGTGGGTCAACGGCGTGCCCTTCGGCCAGAAGGACCCCCAGTTCCAGCTGGATGTCTCCTTCTACGCCTTCGACCTGCCCTGGTACCGGTTCCTGCTCGGCTTCGGCTTCGCCGCCGCGATCCTCTCCGTGATCGCCGCCGCGCTCACGCACTACCTGTACGGCGGGCTGCGCGTCACCAGCCCGGGCGCCCGCGCCACGGCGGCGGCCACCGGGCACCTGTCCGTGCTCATCGGTGTCTTCGTGGCCCTGAAGGCGGTCGCGTACTGGCTCGACCGGTACGGACTCGCGGTCAAGTCCAGCGACTTCAGGGCGACCGACAACTGGACCGGCCTGCGGTACGTCGACGCCAACGCCTATCTGCCGGCCAAGACGATCCTGTTCTGCATCGCCGTCATCTGCGCGCTGCTGTTCTTCGCCACCATCTGGCGGCGCACCTGGCAGCTGCCCGTGATCGGCTTCGGCCTGATGGTGCTCTCCGCGATCCTCATCGGCGGCCTGTACCCGGCGATCGTGCAGAAGTTCCAGGTCCAGCCGAACGAGCAGGCCAAGGAGGCGCCGTACGTCGAGAAGAACCTCGAGGCGACGCGCAAGGCCTACGGCATCGACGGCACCAAGGTCACCGACTACTCGGGCACCGGCAACACCGAGGACAAGACCAGGCTGCGGGACGACGTCGACTCCACGGCGAGCATCCGGATCATGGACCCGAACATCGTCTCGCCGACGTTCCAGCAGCTCCAGCAGATCAGGAACTACTACGCGTTCCCGAACAACCTGGACGTCGACCGGTACGCCAAGAACGGCAAGGAGCAGGACACGGTCATCGGCCTGCGTGAGCTGAACCTCGCGGGCATCCCGAAGAAGAACTGGATCAACAACCACTTCCGTTACACCCACGGGTACGGAGTGGTCGCCGCCGAAGGCACCAGTGCGGACGCCCAGGGCCGTCCGAACTTCACGGAGTCGGACCTGCCCTCCAAGGGCGACCTCGGCACGTACGAGCAGCGCGTCTACTACGGCGAGAAGACCACCACGTACTCGATCGTCGGCGGTCCCCAGAAGGAGATCGACTACTCCGACGACAACGGCGAGAAGACCACCAGCTACAAGGGCGACAGCGGGGTCAACCTCTCCAACCCGGTCAACCGGGCCGCCTACGCGGTGGCGTTCGGTGAGCCGCAGATCCTGTACTCCGGTGCCATCGGAGACGGTTCGCGGATCCTGTACAACCGCACGCCCAAGGAGCGCGTCGAGGCGGTCGCCCCGTGGCTGACCATCGACGGCGACGCCTATCCGGCGGTGGTGAACGGCAAGATCCAGTGGATCGTCGACGCGTACACGACGACGAACGGCTACCCGTACTCCTCGCGTACGACGCTCGGTGACACCACGGCCGACTCGCTCACCGCCACCAACGACAACCGCGCGGTGGTGGCCCAGCAGAACCAGGTCAACTACATCCGCAACTCGGTGAAGGCGACCGTCGACGCGTACACCGGCGAGGTCAAGCTCTACCAGTGGGACACCAAGGACCCGGTCCTGAAGACCTGGATGAAGGCCTTCCCGGACACGGTCGAGCCCAAGAGCGACATCTCCAAGGACCTGATGGACCATCTGCGTTACCCGCAGGACCTGTTCAAGGTCCAGCGGGAGCTGCTCACGCGCTACCACGTGAAGGACGCGACGACGTTCCTCAGCGGCAGCGAGGTGTGGCAGGTGCCGGACGACCCGACGAACCGCTCGGGCAGCGCGGTGCCGCCGTACTACCTGAGCATGAAGATGCCCGACCAGCAGGCGCAGTCGTTCTCGCTGACGACGACCTTCACCCCCACCGGCCGGGACAACCTCAGCGCGTTCATGGCGGTCGACGCCGAGGCGGGCACGAGTGACTACGGCAAGATCAGAATTCTGAAACTGCCGACGAACACCACGGTGAACGGACCCAAGCAGGTCCAGAGCCAGTTCAACTCCCAAGAGGACATCGCCGAATCCATCAGGCTCCTGAGGGGCGGCGACTCCGAGGTGGAGTACGGCAACCTGCTGACGGTGCCGCTCGACGGAGGACTGCTCTACGTGGAGCCGGTCTACGTACGCGGCGGTGGACTGAAGTACCCGCTGCTGCGGAAGGTCCTGGTGACCTACGGAGGCCAGACGGCCTTCGAGAACACGCTCGACGAGGCCCTCAACAAGGTCTTCGGAGCCGACGGCGCGACTCCCGAGCCACCGGACAGCGGCGATACGACACCACCGCCGACGTCCGACAACCCGACGGTCCAACAGGCCCTGGAGGACGCCCAGAAGGCGTTCGACGCGGGTCAGGAGGCCTTGAAGGAGAACGACTGGGAGGCGTACGGCCGGGCGCAGAAGGACCTGGAGGACGCCCTCCAGCGGGCCGAGGACGCACAGGCCGAGGAGAGCCGGACCGGCGGTGCCGGGGGTGGGGAGAGCAAGCCCAGCGCCACCCCGAGCGGCAGCCCGAGCCCCAAGCCGAGCAGCTAGGTCCCTGGCCTGGTCAGACGCCCATCCCGCGCCGTGATACGGTTGTGAACACAACGGCGCGGGGTGGAGCAGCTCGGTAGCTCGCTGGGCTCATAACCCAGAGGTCGCAGGTTCAAATCCTGTCCCCGCTACTGAAGTCGCGATGTCCAAGCGACGGCGCGACACGAAGGCCCGGATTCCACAAAGGAATCCGGGCCTTCGTGATGTGTGAACGCATGTGCTGACGCTTGCTGCGGCCGCGCCGCAAGGGCGAGTTGGGGGATCTGTGTTTGACTTGTCTCTCTGTGGGCATGTCGACAAAACGCTGTAGTGACCTCACTGGCTGCGGTATACCAGGTGTACCCAGGTTGCAGGTGGTGCGACGATGGACGTTATGGGGGACAAGGGAACTCTGTTCGAGACAGGGCGTTTTGTGCAGCCTTCCAGCCGGGAGGACACCGACACCCCGGACGAGACCGGGGAAATCGCCGACGCGGAAGAGCTGCGTCAGCGGCTCGCCGCGGAGGCCGGCGACGTCGAGGCGATGAGTGTCCTCGGGGCCATTCTGCTGCGCCGTGGTGATCTCGACGGTGCCGAACCCCATTTGCGTGCCGCCACCGCTGCGGGCGACCGGGCCGCCGCCAACAACCTCGGAGTCCTGCTCCATCAGCGCGGCTACCCCGACGAGGCCGCGGGATGGTGGCGGGTCGCCGCCGTCGCCGGATCCGCGGCGGCCGCGCACGCCCTCGGTCGGCACCACCGCGAGCGCGGTGACGAACCCGCCGCCGAGTACTGGCTGCGGCAGTCCGCGGAACAGGGCCACACCCTGGGCGCGTACGCCCTCGCCGACCTGCTGGAGCACCGCGGTGACGGCGCGGCCGAGAAGTGGATGCGGGTGGCGGCCGAGCGCGGGCACCGGGAGGCGGCGTACCGGCTGGCGCGGGCGCTGGACCGCAAGGCGGCGCCGGAGGCCGGTGGTGACAACGGTGTCCCGGTGCCGGAGGAGGCCGAGCAGTGGTATCGGCAGGCCGCCGCGCGCGGGCACCGCAGAGCCGCACTGCATCTCGGGACGATCCTGGAGAAGCGCGGTGAGCTCAAGGAGGCCGGGCGCTGGTACCTGACGTCCGCCAAGGACGGCGAGGCCCGGGCCGCCTGTGCCCTCGGGTTCCTGCTGCGTGACGCGGGCGACACGGAGAACGCCGCCGTGTGGTGGCTGCGGGCCGCCCAGGACGGCGACGGCAACGCGGCGAACGCGCTGGGCGCGCTGCACGCCGAGCGGGGCGAGACCCAGACCGCCGAGCGGTGGTACCGGGCCGCGATGGACGCGGGTGACGTGAACGGCGCGTACAACCTGGGGTTGCTCTGTGCCGAGCAGGGGCGGACGCCGCAGGCCGAGCAGTGGTACCGGCAGGCGGCCTACGCCGGGCACCGGGAGGCCGCGAACGCGCTGGCCATCCTGCTGCTGAGGGGCGGGGACGAGACGGGCGCGGAGCCCTGGTTCTCCAAGGCCGCGGAAGCCGGAAGCGTGGACGCCGCGTTCAACCTGGGCATCCTGCACGCCGGGCGGGGCGAGGAGAAGGCCGCACTCGGCTGGTACGAGCGGGCCGCTGCCGCCGGGCACACCGAGGCGGCGCTCCAGGTCGGCATGGCGCGGCTGCGGGAGGGTGACGAGCAGGAGGCCGAGCGGCACCTGCGGTGTGCGGCCGGGGGCGGCAGCGCCGAGGCCGCGTACCGGCTGGCGACCGTGCTCGACGCACGGCGGCCGCCGGAGCCGGCTCACGAGCTGGGGGAGCCGGTGCACCGGCGCAGCGAGTGCGAGGAGTGGTACGAGCGGGCTGCCACGCAGGGGCATCGCCGGGCGCAGGTGCGGGTCGGCATGCTGGCGGCGGCCCGGGGAGATGTCGTCGAGGCGGCTCGGTGGTATCGGGAGGCGGCCGAGGCCGGGTCGCGGAACGGTGCGTTCAACCTGGGGCTGCTGTTGGCTCGGGAGGGGAGTGAGCCCGAGGCCGCGGTGTGGTGGACTCGGGCGGCTGACGCCGGGCACGGGCGGGCGGCGTTGCGGCTGGCCCTCGTCTACGCGCGTCGGGGGGAGCTGGCGGAGGGGCAGCGGTGGGCCGAGCGGGCGGTGTCGCTCGGGCCGGCGTCCGTGGCGGAGCGGGCGGAGCGGTTGCGGGATGCGCTTCGGCAGGAGCTGTCCGCGTGACGCCCGCCCGCGGCCAGGCGGGGCCGCGGGCGCGTGGCTCATCCAACCGATTTGCATCTGCCCTCCGCGATCACGTAACGTTTCATTCACCGACGCGGGGTGGAGCAGCTCGGTAGCTCGCTGGGCTCATAACCCAGAGGTCGCAGGTTCAAATCCTGTCCCCGCTACTGAAGGCCCAGGGCCGGAATCCACAAGGGTTCCGGCCCTGGGTGTGTTCGAGGTGTCTTCAGAGACGCGCGGAGCCCCGGCACTGACAGGTGCCGGGGCTTGATGCGTGTGAGGGTGGCTAGGCGGCCACGCAGTTGGGGCAGACGCCGCGGTATGTCACCTCGACGTCCGAGACCGTGAAGCCGAAGCGCTCCGACTCGGGGAGGTCCGCCAAGGGGTTGCCGGTCGGGTGGACGTCCCGGATCGCGCCGCACCGGGCGCAGACCAGGTGGTGGTGCGGCCGGTGGGCGTTCGGGTCGTACCGCTTGGCGCGCTGGTCGGTCGAGACCTCGATCACCTCGCCGAGGGTCACGAGCTCGCCCAGCGTGTTGTAGACGGTCGCCCGGGAGATCTCGGGCAGCTTGGTGACGGCCCGGGCGTGGACCTCGTCGGCCGTCAGATGGACGTGTTCGCCGTCGAGGACCTCGGCCACGACGCGTCGCTGCGCGGTCATCCGCCAACCGCGTCCGCGCAGCCGTTCCAGAAGGTCACTCATGACCACCAGCCTAACAGCAAAAGGGACCAGGTCCCGAACAGGTGTGAAGTTAGAGTGCTGCTGGCTTTAGACAACATCTAATGCAGGAGGGGTGGATCGCCGGTCGCGGGAACGGGCCGGGTCTCCCAGGGAGGCCCGGCCCGTACGCGCTGTCAGGCGGGCACCTGCTGGCGTGCCGGTACCCAGCAGCGGATGATGTCGCGGACCGAGACGATGCCGGCGGGCTCGTCACGGTCCAGCACGATGAGATGACGGAAGCCGCCGTGCGTCATGGCGCGGGCCGCCTCCTCCAGGGTCCAGGCCGGTGCTGCGAACACGACGTCGGTCGTGGTGTGGGCGTGGGCGCGCTCCGTGTCCGGGTCCTGCCCCAGACCCACGGAGTTCAGGATGTCGCGTTCGGTGAGGATGCCGATGCCGCCGGCGTCGGGGTCATGGACGACGGCCGCACCGACCTTGCGGGCGGACATCAGCGTGGCGGCCTGGCGAAGGGTGTGGGTCGGGCCGATCGTGAGGACGACGGTGCTCATGGCGTCACGGACGAGCATGAATGGAGCCACCTCCTGGGAGTGTCCCCGCCGTTTGTTCATCTCTTCACATTTTCACAAGCGGGCGGACTCTCAGAGTGGCAGGTAAAGGGAGGGTCAACAAGGGGGCGCTCGGTGCGGCCGGGGGCTCAGTAGCGCTGGTTGAGATACCCGAGCAGCTCGTCGTGCAGCAGACCGTTCGACGCGGCCGCGTTGCCGCTGTGCGGGCCGGGGCGGCCGTCGAGCCCGGTGAAACTGCCGCCGGCCTCCGTGACGATGATCCCCGTCGCGGCCATGTCCCACAGCGACAGCTCCGGCTCGGCGCACATGTCGACGGAGCCTTCCGCGACCATCATGTACGGCCAGAAGTCACCGTACGCCCGCGTGCGCCAGACCTCGCGGGTCAGGTCCAGGAAGCCGTCCAGGCGGCCCTGCTCCTCCCAGCCACTGAGGGAGGAGTACGCGAAGGAGGCGTCGGAGAGCTTGGAGACGCGGGAGACCTGGAGGGGGGACGCCTTCGTGAGGCTTCGGCCGGTGAAGGCGCCGTGGCCCTTGGCGGCCCACCAGCGGCGGCCGAGCGCGGGAGCGGAGACCACGCCGACGACGGGCTGGAAGCCGCCCTCGCCGGCTTCCATGAGGGCGATCAGCGTGGCCCAGACGGGGACGCCGCGGACGTAGTTCTTGGTGCCGTCGATGGGGTCGATCACCCAGCGGCGGGGGCCGGTGCCCTCGACGCCGTACTCCTCGCCGAGGATCGCGTCCCGGGGGCGGGCGCGCTGGAGTTGACCGCGGATGAGTTCTTCCGCGGCCTTGTCCGCTTCGGTCACCGGCGTCATGTCCGGTTTGGTCTCGACCTTGAGGTCGAGGGCCTTGAACCGGTCCGTCGTCGCGGCGTCGGCGGCATCGGCGAGGACGTGGGCGAGACGCAGGTCGTCGAGGTAATCGGGCATGTGACGAACGGTATCCGCCGAGGTGGGGGTGGGGCTACCGAGGGCTTGTGGGCGGGTGTGGGGGCGTTGTGGGGGCTCGGCGTTCACGGAGTGCCGGGGACTGAGGCGAGGAGTGCACCGGCCACGACCCGCACCCCCCGGAGAGGCGGCGAACTCCCCGCGCGACAAGGCCGAAACGCGCCCCCGCACGCGCTCGCGAACCCTTGACAGTGGTTCCGGGCGCGTCAAATCTGGGCGCACAACCGCTCGCCCCAAGGGGAGGCGATGATGCCTGCAGCGCGGGAGTCTCTGCTCGATGCCGCTTACACGGCGCTGGCGCGCCGACCGTGGCCCGCCGTACGCATGGTGGACGTGGCCGCGGCGGCGGGGGTGTCCCGGCAGACGCTGTACAACGAGTTCGGCAGCAAGGACGGGCTCGCCCGGGCGCTCGTGAGGAGGGAGGCCGACGGGTATCTCGCCGGGGTCGACCGCGCTCTCGCCACACACAGTGATCCCCGTGACCGGCTCACCGCCACCGCCGAGTGGACGACGTCCGTGGCCCGCGAGAACTCTCTGGTCCGCGCCATGCTCACGGGCTGCTGGAGTGAACGGCTGCCCTCCCCGGCGCTGTCGGCCGTCCCCTCCACCTCCGCCGTACCGGCCCAGCGCCGCGCGGACGGTCCGCTGCCCTCACCCGGCGACTTCGTCAGCCTCGTCCGCGACCGCGCCGTCAGCGTCCTGGCCGGACCCGGCACTCCCAGGTCCGACACCGCGGACCTGGCCCGCTCCTGCGAGCTCGCCGTCCGGCTCGCCCTGTCCTGTGTGGCCGCACCCCCAGGCGACGGCGGCGTCGCCGACCTGGTCCGCGGCGCCCTTCAGCGGCAGCCGGGCTGACCGGACGTCAGTGCGCCGACCCCGACAGCTGCAACCCGATCACTCCGATGATGACGAGACTGATCGACACGATCTTCAGCGTCGACACCAGGTCGCCCAGGAACACCATGCCGTAGATCGCCGTGCCCGCCGCGCCGATACCCGTCCACACGGCGTAGGCGGGCCCCACGTCGAGCTTCTTCAGCGACAGGGTCAGCAGTCCGAAGCTGCCGAGGGCGAAGACGCAGAACGCGACAGTCGGCCAGAGCCGTGTGAAGCCGTGTGACAGCTTGAGACACACGGCGAAGCCGGTCTCCAGCAACCCGGCCACGATGACCAGCAGCCACGCCATGAGTCGTTCCTCCCGTGTCCCACGTTCAGTGACCGCTCAGTCGGTTTGAGCTGCTCCGCCGGACTTTTCAGCCTCTGGTCGGTCTTGCGCCCGGCTTGGTGCGATTATGCACTTACCGTCCACGCGCCATGACAAACAACGCGGAGGTCAGTCGCCTTCCTTCCGCTCCCGCGTGGCCAGCAGCCGCCGCAGCGAGAACAGCCGCGCCGGGTCCGCGTGCCCCTCGGCCACCCACGCGTCCAGCGCGCAGTCCGGCTCGTCGTGGCTGCACGCGCGCGGACAGCCCTCGGTGCCCGTCTCCAGGTCGGGGAAGGCGTGGATGACCCGGGACGGGTCCACGTGGTTCAGCCCGAAGGACCGCACACCCGGTGTGTCGATCACCCATCCGTCGCCGCCCGCCAGCGGCAGCGCCAGCGCCGAGGTGGTGGTGTGCCGGCCCCGGCCCGTCACCGCGTTCACATGCCCGGTCGACCGCCGTCGCTCCTCCGGCACCAGCGCGTTGACCAGGGTCGTCTTACCGACACCGGAGTGGCCGACGAACGCGGTGATCTTGCCGTCGAGCTCCTCCCGCACCCGCTCGACGGCGACACCGCTCTGCAGCTCCTCGCGGCTGGTGACGACGTAGGGGATGTCGAGGTCGCCGTAGAGCTCCAGCAGCTTGTCCGGCGGGGCGAGGTCCGACTTGGTCAGCACCAGCAGCGGATCGAGACCACCGTCGTAGGCGGCGACGAGGCAGCGGTCGATCAGCCGGGGGCGGGGCTCCGGATCGGCCAGGGCGGTCACGACGGCGAGCTGGTCGGCGTTGGCGACGACCACGCGCTCGAACGGATCGTCGTCGTCCGCCGTGCGACGCAGCACGGACGTCCGCTCCTCGATGCGCACGATCCTCGCGAGCGTGTCCTTCTTGCCCGAAAGATCACCGACGAGTGCCACCCGGTCGCCGACCACGGCCGCCTTCCGGCCCAGCTCGCGGGCCTTCATCGCCATGACCACACGGTCCTCGACGAGGCAGGTCAGCCGGCCCCGGTCGACGGTGAGGACGAGGCCCTCGGCGGCGTCCTCGTGCTTGGGCCGGATGTTGGTCCGGGGCCGGGTGTTCCGGCGGCCCGGGCGGGTGCGGATGTCGTCCTCGTCGGTGTGCTTGCCGTAGCGGCGCATGACGTGATCCCTGCGTCCTACGCCCCGAGCATCCCGGTCCACAGGTCGGGGAAGTCGGGCAGGGTCTTCGCCGTCGTCGCCACGTTCTCGATCTGCACTCCCTCCACCGCGAGGCCGATGACCGCGCCGGCCGTGGCCATGCGGTGGTCGTCGTAGGTGTGGAAGACCCCGCCGTGCAGACGGCGCGGGCGGATGTGCAGACCGTCGGCGGTCTCGGTGACGTCGCCGCCGAGCTCGTTGATCTCCTTCGTCAGCGCGGCCAGCCGGTCCGTCTCGTGCAGCCGCAGATGGGCCACGCCGCGCAGCGTCGACGGGGAGTCCGCGAGGGCCGCGACCGCCGCGATGCCCGGCGTCAGCTCGCCGACCTCGCTCAGATCGACGTCGATGCCGTGGACCGAGCCGGAGCCGGTGAACACCAGCCCGTACTCGGTCAGTTCGCAGGAGCCACCCATCTCGGTGAAGATCTCGCGCAGCCGGTCACCGGGCTGGGTGGTGTGGGCCGGCCAGTCCGGGATGACGACCTTGCCGCCGGTCACCAGCGCCGCCGCCAGGAACGGCTGGGCGTTGGACAGGTCCGGCTCGATGACCAGGTCCCGGCCGAGCAGGGCGCCCGGAGTGACCCGCCAGACGTTCGGCTCGCCGCCCGACTCGGGCGTGTCCACCTGGGCGCCGACCGCGCGCAGCATGTCGACGGTCATGCGGATGTGCGGCATGGAGGGCAGGGCGGTGCCGGTGTGGCGGACCTCGACGCCCTGGTTGTAGCGGGGGCCGGACAGCAGCAGGGCGCTCACGAACTGCGACGAGGAGGACGCGTCGATCGCGACCGGGCCGCCGTCCAGGGCACCGCTGCCGTGCACGGTCAGCGGCAGCGCGCCGCGGCCGTCGTCGTCGATCCGGGCGCCGAGCTGACGCAGCGCGTCGATGACTCCGGTCAGGGGACGCTCGTAGGAGCGGGGGTCGCCGTCGAACCGGACGGGGCCGTCGGCGAGCGCGGCGACCGGCGGCAGGAACCGCATCACCGTTCCGGCGTTGCCGACGTCGACCGTGGCCGGGCCGCTCAGGCCCGTGGGCAGCACGCGCCAGGCCTCGCCGGTGCCGTCGGGGCCCACGCCCTCCTCGATCTCGACTCCCATCGCGCGCAGCGCGCCGGCCATCAGCAGGGTGTCGCGTGAGCGCAGGGGGCGGCGCAGCCAGCCGGGCTCCGAAGCGAGGGAGGCGAGGACCAGGGCGCGGTTGGTGACCGACTTGGACCCGGGCACGTGGACCGTCGCGTCGACGGCTCCGCTCGCGTGCGGGGCGGGCCAGAGGGCGGTGTCTGCGGTGTTCGGGGCCATGCCTTTACTTTATAAGCAGGCCGTCGTCCGAGTGCGGCGCCGTCGGGGCCGCCGCGCTCACGCGGCGGAGCCGCACGTCGACACGGCCCGGCGCCCTTTCGGGTACGTCACAGGCCCAGCAGCCAGCGTCCTCCGCCGATCAGCGAGCACAGTGACACCGCGTGGAAGAGGAAGAACCACAGCCCCGCCGGTACGTGCGTCAGGCGTGACAACTGGTCCGCGTCCGAGTCCCCCGCCCCGCCACGCGCCCGCTTCGCCTGCAGCTCGAACGCCGGGCGCACTCCGCCCAGCAGCAGGAACCACACCACCACGTACGCGAACGCCGCCTGCACCTGCGGTCCGGCCAGCCAGGAGACCAGGACGAACAGGCCGCCGGTAATGATCATGGTGAGGGCGCCGTAGGCGTTGCGGATCATCACGAGCATGGCCAGGAGCAGGGCCGTGGCCAGCCACAACAGGAGCGTGATGCGGCCCGCGCCGAGCAGGGCCGCGCCGCCGAGACCCAGCAGGGGAGGGGCGGTGTAGCCGGCGGCTGCCGTGAGGATCATGCCGATGCCGTACGGCTTGCCACGGCTGACGGTCAGGCCGCTGGTGTCCGAGTGCAGCCGTATGCCGGTGAGAGTGCGTCCGGTGAGCAGGGCCACGAGCCCGTGGCCGCCCTCGTGGGCGATGGTGATGGCGTTGCGGGAGATGCGCCACAGGCCGTGCGGGATCACCACGGCGAGCGCGGCGGCCAGGGTCGCGATCACCACCCAGAGATCGGGGTCGGGCTGGGTGCCCGAGACCTCGTCCCAGAGGGAGGCGAGCGAAGCGGTTGCGGTGCTGTCCATGTGCGGCGTTGGCTCCCTGTGGTCGGATGGAATCTGGCAGTGTGGCACGTATGTGCGGACGGTATGCGGCCAGTCGTAGGCCAGAGGATCTCGCAGGAATCTTTGAGGTCGAGAAGTGGGAGCCCGAGGAGACCCTCGAGCCCGACTACAACGTGGCGCCCACCAAAGAGGTCTACGCCGTTCTCGACCGTCCTCTGAAGGACGTGGACGACCCGCGCCCGGTTCGGCAGCTGCGCACGCTGAAGTGGGGGCTCGTCCCGTCCTGGTCGAAGACCCCCGAGGGCGGCGCCCGGATGATCAACGCCCGCGCGGAGACCGTCCACGAGAAGCCCTCCTACCGCCGCGCCTTCACCTCCCGGCGCTGCATCCTGCCCGCCGACGGCTACTACGAGTGGGTCACCGGCACGCAGGAGCGCGAGCTGGAGGTCGAAGGCAAGAAGAAGCGGCCCCGCAAGCAGCCCTACTTCGTGACCCCGGCGGACGGGTCGGTCTTCGCGATGGCCGGTCTGTACGAGTTCTGGCGCGACCGGACGCTGCCGGACGACCACCCGCGGGCCTGGTGGGTGACCTGCTCGGTCATCACGACGGAAGCCGAGCGGAGCCCGCTCGCGGTCGCCCCGGCCGACGGGCCCCGGGCGCTGGCCGACATCCATCCCCGGATGCCGCTGATGCTGACGCCCGACCGCTGGGACGCCTGGCTGGACCCCTCCCGCACGGACGCCGACGGCCTGCGCGACCTGCTCGCCCCGCCGCCCGCCGGACTGATGCGCGCCTACCCCGTCACCACGGCCGTGAGCAACGTCCGCAACAACGGGCCGGAGCTGCTGAAGGAGCTGGAGGGCCCCGAAGAGGGCACACTCTTCTGACGTGACGAACGTGACCCCCACGACGATCGAAACGGTCGAGACCGACGCCGGCCCCGCCCGCATCACCTGGCACGAGGCGAAGAAGGCCCGGCTCGTCCTCGCCGTCAGCCACGGCGCCGGAGGCGGCATCGAGGCCCGTGACCTGACCGCCCTGGCCGCCGCCCTGCCCGCCCACGGCGTCACCGTGGCCCGCGTCGAGCAGCCCTGGCGGGTGGCCGGGAAGAAGCTCGCCCCCGCTCCGAGGACGCTGGACACCGGCTGGAGGGGCATCTGGCCCGCGCTGGCCGGGCCGGGACTGCCGGTGATCTCCGGCGGGCGCAGCGCCGGCGCCCGGGTCGCCTGCCGTACGGCAGGCGAGCTCGGCGCCCACGCCGTCCTCGCCCTCAGCTTCCCGCTCCATCCGCCCGGGAAGCCGGAGAAGTCCCGGGCCGCGGAACTGCTGGGTTCCGGCGTGCCCACCCTGGTCGTCCAGGGTGGAAACGACCCGTTCGGGAAGCCGGAGGAGTTTCCCGAGGGGCCGTACGAACTCGTGGAGGTTCCGCACGGGGATCACGGGTTCGCCGTGCCCAAGCGCGCGGAGATCTCCCAGGAGGAGGCCGTGGCGGTCATCACGGACGCGGTCGTCGAGTGGACCGGGTCACTCGGGTAAAGCTTCGGGAATGCCGGGGCGGTGGTCGCTGTTGTGCGGGACGTACGTGCTGGAGACCAGCACCGACGTCGTAGGAGAGGGAGTCCGCCGCATGGGTTCGATCTACTGCCCGAGCCGCAGCAGCCGTGCCGACCTGGACTGGACGGTGCTGCACGCGGCCAAGACCGCCCCTATTCGGGCGGCGGGCGGACCGGATCGTCGTCTATCCTCCGATTCGGGTGAGACCGGCCTCGGTCTCACGAGAACACTCGAGGAGGTGGGTCCGGTCACTGGGACCGACGCAGGGACCGAAAACGGCCAGGCGGAGCAGCCCGAGGGCCAGGGCGGCACGGGCGCGGAGACGGCCGCGGAGCGCAGTGCGCGCTTCGAGCGGGACGCGCTCGAGTTCCTCGACCAGATGTACTCGGCCGCGCTGCGCATGACGCGCAACCCGGCCGACGCCGAGGACCTGGTGCAGGAGACGTACGCCAAGGCGTACGCGTCCTTCCACCAGTTCCGCGAGGGCACCAACCTCAAGGCGTGGCTGTACCGGATCCTCACCAACACCTTCATCAACTCGTACCGCAAGAAGCAGCGTGAGCCTCAGCGCAGCGCGGCCGAGGAGATCGAGGACTGGCAGCTCGCCCGTGCCGAGTCGCACATGTCGACGGGTCTGCGCTCCGCCGAGTCGCAGGCGCTCGACCACCTGCCCGACTCGGACGTGAAGCAAGCGCTCCAGGCGATCCCCGAGGAGTTCCGCATCGCCGTCTATCTGGCGGATGTGGAGGGCTTTGCCTACAAGGAGATCGCCGACATCATGGGGACACCCATCGGTACGGTGATGTCCCGGCTGCACCGGGGCCGCCGTCAGTTGCGCGGCATGCTGGAGGACTACGCCCGTGAGCGCGGGATGGTCCCGGCCGGCGCCGGAGAGTCGAACGAAGCGAAAGGCTCGGGGTCATGAGCTGCGGAGAGCCGCACGAGACGGATTGCAGCGAAATCCTCGATCATCTCTACGAGTTCCTCGACCGTGAGATGCCGGACTCGGACTGCGTGAAGTTCGAGCACCACTTCGAGGAATGCTCGCCCTGTCTTGAGAAGTACGGGCTCGAGCAGGCCGTGAAGAAGCTGGTCAAGCGCTGCTGCGGGCATGACGACGTGCCCGGCGACCTGCGGGCCAAGGTCATGGGGCGGATCGAGCTGATCCGCTCCGGCCAGGCCGTCCCCGACAAGGACGTCACGGCCTCGCCCGCCACGCCGCAGGAGTCCTGACACTCCTGCGCCTTTCAACTACCCCACTCCCGAGGGGGGTAGTCATCCTCGAACGCGTCACTCGTACGTGCTAATCCGCGGGTCATCGACCCGCGGAGCCCCCCACCGCCGCCCTAGGCTCCGGGCCTGACGGACATGGCCGGGGGAGGGGCTCATGGAAGCGGTACCGGCGCGGGCACGTGTGTACATCGCCTGTGTCGCCGCAGCCGCCCTCATCTGCCTGCTGCCGCAGCCGGGCGCCCGCACGCCCTGGTGGGCGGTGGCACTGCTCGCCGCGCTGTACGCCGGCTGTGAGCGTGTCGCCCGGTCCCGGTTCGTCGGCATCTCCCATCCGGCCGGGACCTTCTACCCGGTGCTGCTGGCCGGTGCCTTCCTGCTGCCCGCGCCCGCCGCCGCCCTGGTGGCGGTGCCCGGCGCCCTGCTCTCGCACGTGGAGCGGCGGCCCGTGGTGCTCCGGCGGATCTGGCGGGCCGCCCAGCTCGCCCTCGGCGTGTGGGCGGCGGCCCGCGTGCACCAGGTGCTCGGCGGACGGGACGCCGTCGTCGCGGGCGACTGCCCCTGGGCGCTCGGACCCGCCGGTGCGGCCGTGCTGGCGTTCTGCCTGGTGCTCGCGCTGCTCGACGGCGGGAGACTGGCCGTCGGCCTGGGGGCGCCGACCACGCCCTTGAGGCAGTGGGGCAAGGCGCCGGTGCGGCGGGCCTGGCGCGGCCTGGTGGCCCGCTCGCTCGCGCCGATCGCCGTGCACGGGCTCGCCGGGCTCATGATGGCCGTCCTGTGGCGCAGCCCGTACGGGCCGGTGGCCGCACTGCTCGTGCTGCTGCCGATGTGCGTCTCGTGGTGGGCCTTCGCGCAGTACCACCGGGAACGGGCCGCCCACCAGGCGACCATCCGAGCACTGGTCCAGGCCGTGGACATCAAGGACGGCTACACCCGCGGGCACAGTGAGCGCGTCGGGCAGGCGTCCATGATGATCGCGCGCGAGCTGGGCATGGACGACGAGCGCGTCGAGGTGCTCCGTTTCGCGGGGATCCTGCACGACGTGGGCAAGCTCGGTGTGCCCACCCGGCTGCTCCGGAAGGACGGGCCGCTGACGCCCGAGGAGCGGCGGGTGATCGAGCTGCACCCCGAGTACGGGCACGAGATGGTGCGCGGCATCGGCTTCCTCGGCGAGGCCCGTGCCGCCGTGCTGCACCACCACGAGCGGCTGGACGGCAGCGGGTACCCGTACGGACTGGTGGGCCGTCAGATCCCCGAGCCGGCGAGGGTGGTGGCGGTCGCGGACGCCTTCGACGCGATGACCTCCACCCGGAGCTACAGCAGGGCCCGTCCCGTCGAGGTTGCCCTGGCGGAGCTGGAGCGGTGCGCCGGCAGCCAGTTCGACCCGGTGATGGTCGCGGCCCTCGTGGAGGCCGTGGGACGGGTGGGGTGGCGCCCCGCCGTCACCGCGGACGACGCCCGCACACCCAGTGGTCCCCCGCCCGGCGCCCCCGTCGCCAGCCGGCCGGGAGCACACCGATGAGCGCGTACCGGCCGCCCCCGCTGTTCACCCTCGTCCACGCCTGCGCCGCCCTCCTCGCCACCGGCTCCCTCGCCGTCACCCTCCACAACGGGCTCGAGGAACGCCGCGTCGCCCTGGCCTTCGGCCTGCTCGTCGCCGTCGGGGAACTCACCCGGCACAACGGGGCGCGGGTCAGGGAACCGGCACCGCTGGGGGCCGCCGCGGCCCTCTCGTACGCGCTGCTCGGCGAGGCGGGCGGCCGGCCCACGCACCACGGCCTCGCCCAGGCCGTCGCCGTCGTACTGGCCGCCTCGCTGCTCGGCAGCGTGCCGCACGTCGCGCGCGGGCAGGGACCCACGCTCGACCACCTGGCGCGACGGGTACTCACCGTCGGGTTCGTCGCCGTGTGCTTCCAGCCCCCGTACAGCCGGGGCATGTTCGACGACTGGGGCGGCCCCGCCTACGCGCTGCTGCTGCTCGCACTGCTGTCCCTGACCACGCTGTGCGACGCGGTACTCGCCGCCGCACTGGCCCACTCCCGCACCGGCCGGCCCTTCGGGCCCGCGCTGCGGGACGAGCTGCGTGCCGTGTTCGGCATCGGGGCCGCCGTCATCGCGACGGGCGCCGTGATGGCGCTGGCGGTCGCCGTCGTAGGCCTGTGGGCGCTGCCCGTCTTCTCCGTGCCCCTGCTGCTCGCCCAGATGTCCTTCCGGCGGTACGCCGCCGTCCGGGCGACCTACCGGCAGACCATCGCCTCCCTCGCCCGGGCCACCGAGGTCGCCGGCTACACCCCCGCCGGGCACGCCCACCGCGTCGCCGCACTCAGCCAGGCCGTGGGGCGTGACATGGGCCTCACCGAGCCCGAGCTGACCGTGCTGGAGTACGCCGCGCTCATGCACGACATCGGCCAGCTGAGCCTCGTCGACCCGGTCCCGGCCGGCGCCACCGCCGGCCTGCCCGACGCGGAACAGCGGCGGATCGCGCTGCTCGGCGGGGCCGTCGTGCGGCACACGGGCGTCGACGAGGCGGTCGCCGTGGTCGTGGAGCGGCAGGCCGATCCCTCCGCGGAGCAGCCGCTCGCCGCCCGTATCGTCCGGGCCGTGAACGCGTACGAGGAGAAGTCCCGGGAAGGAGGTCCCGGCGGGCCGCTGACGGCGCTGGAGGAACTCCGGCTCGCCACCGCAGGGGAGTACGCCCCGGAGGTGGTGGAATCACTGGCCCGGGTACTGGCAAGGAGCAGTCTGACCCTGCCCATGACTGGGTAACCCATGGGTAATGAGCGCCCTCGAGGCCGCACGTGGTTGGATGCGAGGAGAAGGTGTCAGGGGGCTCGAAACACAGCTACGGCCAGCCCACCGCACGGAACTGGCAGGCGGGAATCGTGAGGATCTTCGGCAAGGGACGGAACCGGCCCTCCGCCTCCTGGCGGCAGGCCACGGACCGGGCGTTCACCCTCATCGGCGATGGCCGGTACGAGGACGCCGGCGCGCTGCTGACACGTGCCGCCGATCTGGAGCCCTGGCTCTCCGAGTCCTGGTTCAACCTGGCGCTGCTGCACAAGTTCCGGCACGACTGGGAGCAGGCGCGGGCGGCGGGTCTCAGGGCCGTGGCGCTGCTCGACCGGGACACCGGTGCGCCCGACTGGTGGAACGTCGGCATCGCGGCGACCGCGCTCCAGGACTGGCCGCTGGCCCGGCGGGCCTGGCAGGCCTACGGGCTGCGGGTGCCGGGGGCGGCGAACGACTCCGGCGAGCCGGTCGGCATGGACCTCGGCAGCGCCGCGGTACGGCTCTCCCCGGAGGGGGAGGCGGAGGTCGTGTGGGGACGACGGCTCGACCCCGCGCGGATCGAGGTGCTGTCCATCCCGCTGCCGTCGTCGGGGCGGCGCTGGGGTGAGGTCGTCCTGCACGACGGCGTGCCGCACGGGGAGCGGACCACGGCCGCCGGCCACACGTACCCGGTGTTCGACGAGATCGAACTGTGGGCGCCCTCGCCGGTGCCGACCTGGGTCGTCCTGCTGGAGGCGGCGACCGAGTCGGACCGGGACGCCCTGGAGCAGCTCGCGGCGGACGCCGGGTTCGCCGCGGAGGACTGGTCCTCCTCCGTGCGGTTGCTGTGCAGGATGTGTTCCGAGTCCCGGATGCCGTCGGACGAGGGTGACGGAGACCACCTCGACCCGCATGACCACAGTGAGCCGGGGCATCCCGGGCCGCTGGGGCATCGGACGGACGGGCAGCTGTGGGTGCCGGAGCGGGAGTGCGGGCTGGCTGCGCCGGCTTCGCTGGTTCGGGGGTTGTTGGACGGGTGGGTTGCGGATAGTCCGGATTCTCGGGATTGGCGGGATTTGGAAGAGGTCTGTTAGCGCCGTCGTCGGCTGCGGGTGTGTCGTGGCTGGTCGCGCCCACGCGGCGGAGCCGCGCATCGGGACAGCCCCGCGCCCCCAAGCAAAAGAATGGCGTGCTACACCGGCGTACCCTGTATCAGCATCTCAGCCCGGTCAGTTTCAGGAAGGCGTACGTAACGTCATGGCTCAGCAGGACACCGATCAGCAGGGCGCGGGCGTGCTCCCCGTCGATGACGAGGGGTACGTGATCGACACGGAGGACTGCGAGGAGCGCGAGGCGGCCTGGCGGGAGCGGGGGACCTCGCGGCCGATCACGGTGGTCGGGAACCCGGTGCTGCACAAGGAGTGCAAGGACGTCACCGACTTCGGCGACGACTTCCAGCAGCTCGTCGCGGACATGTTCGCCAGCCAGCGCACCGCCGAGGGCGTGGGACTGGCCGCCAACCAGATCGGTGTCGACGCGAAGGTCTTCGTCTACGACTGCCCGGACGACGAGGGCGTCCGGCACACCGGCGTGGTCTGCAACCCCAAGCTCGTCGAACTGCCCGCCGAGAAGCGCCGGCTGGACGACAGCAACGAGGGCTGTCTGTCGGTGCCCACCGCGTACGCGCCGCTCGCCCGGCCCGACTACGCCGAGGTGACCGGGCAGGACGAGAAGGGCAACCCGATCAAGGTGCGCGGCACCGGATACTTCGCTCGGTGTTTGCAGCACGAGACCGACCACCTCTACGGCTACCTGTACATCGACCGGCTGTCCAAGCGGGAACGCAAGGACGCGCTGCGTCAGATGGCCGAGAACGAGCCCCGCTATCCCGTGGTGGCCAACGACTGAGACCTCAGCCTCACCAGGCGTACGGCGCTTGCCCGGGTTTCCCAGCCCGGACAGGCGCCGTTCGTCTGTTCCGTTCGCCTGTCCGTCGCACGTTCGATCGCTTCTGCTCTCCTGGCGATCCGGTGCCCGCCGCACAACGCGACGATCCGGCGCTGTGGGGTAGTGAATGGAGCAAATACGTTCCCAGAGCGGTCAGTTGTGGTGCTGAATGGGATGAGCGGGGTATGCAACGGCGCACGCCCGGCACGAAGGGAGGGCGCTCGCGCCAACTGGCGGCTGAGAGGGGTTAGTTCGTGCATGCTTTGTCACACGGCACCACATCGACACCGACCACGATCGCAGTTCCACCGTCGCTCTCCCTACCCGTGATCGAGGCGGGGTTTCCACGGCAACTCCACGCGTATTGGCCGAAGTGCCAGGAGAAGACCCGGGCCTGGCTGCTCGAAAAGCGGCTCATGCCCGCGGACAAGGTGGAGGAATATGCCGATGGTCTTTGCTACACCGACCTCATGGCCGGGTACTACACAAGTGCCTCCGACGAGGTCCTCCAGGCGATCGCGGACTACAGCGCCTGGTTCTTCGTCTGGGACGACCGGCACGACCGCGACATCGTGCACGGGCGTCCGGCCGCCTGGCGGCGGCTCCGGGACCGGCTGCACGCGGCGCTCGACTCTCCGGGAGCGCATCTGCACCACGAGGACCCAGTGGTCGCCGGGTTCGCGGACAGCGTGCTGCGGCTGTACGCGTTCCTGCCCCAGACATGGAACCTCCGGTTCGCCCGGCACTTCCACGCGGTGATCGACGCGTACGACCGGGAGTTCCACAACCGCACCCATGGCATCGTGCCCACGGTCGAGGAATATCTCCGGTTACGCCGGCTCACCTTCGCCCACTGGATCTGGACGGACCTGCTGGAACCGGCCGCGGGCCGCGAACTCCCGGACCCTGTGCGGAAACACCCGGCATATCGGCGGGCGGCGCTGCTGAGCCAGGAGTTCGCCGCCTGGTACAACGACCTCTGCTCACTGCCGAAGGAAATAGCGGGCGACGAGGTGCACAATCTCGGAATCAGTCTCATCCTCCATGAGGGGCTCACTCTGGAACAGGCGGTCGTGGACGTCAGGAGCCGCGTCGAGAAATGCATATCGGATTTCCTCGACGTGGAACAGGAAGCGTTACGGTTCGCCGACGACCTCGCCGACGGCACTGTGCGGGGAAAGGAACTGAGCGCCGCCGTGCGGGCCTGCCTGGGCAATATGCGGAACTGGTTCAGTTCCGTCTACTGGTTCCATCACGAGTCCGGCCGGTACCGGGTCGACAGCTGGGACGACCGCTCCACACCCCCGTACGTCAACAACGAAGCGGCAGGTGAGAAATGACCGTCGAGTCCGTCACACCCGAAGCCCTGACCCCGGAGCTGCGCGAACCGCCCAGGGCGGGCGGCGGGGTCCCCTTCCTCGGGCACGGCTGGACGCTGGTGCGCGACCCGCTGTCCTTCATGTCCCGGCTGCGCGACCACGGCGACGTCGTCCGCCTGAAGCTCGGGCCGAAGACGGTGTACGCGGTCACCACCCCGGCGCTCACCGGCGCGCTCGCGCTGAGCAACGACTACATCATCGCCGGGCCGCTGTGGGAGTCCCTGGAGGGCCTGCTCGGCAAGGAGGGCGTGGCCACGGCCAACGGGCCGCTCCACCGGCGCCAGCGGCGCACCGTCCAGCCCGCCTTCCGGCTCGACGCCATCCCCGCCTACGGGCCGATCATGGAGGAGGAGGCGCATGCGCTGACCGAGCGCTGGAAGCCGGGGGAGACCATCGACTGCACCTCCGAGTCGTTCCGGGTGGCCGTGCGCATCGCGGCCCGCTGCCTGCTGCGCGGCAACTACATGGACGAGCGGGCGGAGCGGCTGTGCGTCGCGCTCGCCACCGTCTTCCGCGGGATGTACCGGCGAATGGTGGTGCCGCTCGGACCCCTCTACAGGCTGCCGCTGCCTGCCAACCGCGCATTCAACCGGGCATTGGCCGATTTGCATCTCCTGGTCGACGAGATCGTCGCCGAGCGCCGCGCATCCGGTCAAAAGCCGGACGATTTGCTGACGGCATTGCTGGAGGCGAAGGACGACAATGGCGACCCCATCGGGGAACAGGAGATCCACGATCAGGTCGTCGCGATCCTCACCCCCGGCAGCGAAACCGTCGCATCCACGATCATGTGGCTCCTGCACATGCTCGCGGAACATCCGGAACACGCGGACAAGGTGCGCGACGAAGTGCAAGCCGTCACCGGTGGGAGGCCGGTGGCATTCCAGGACGTCCGGAACCTCAGGCACACCAACAATGTCGTCGTCGAGGCCATGCGTTTGCACCCGGCCGTCTGGATTCTGACGCGGCGGGCGGTGCGGGACACGGAACTCGGTGGATACCGGATTCCGGCCGGTGCGGACCTCGTCTACAGCCCGTACGCGATTCAGCGCGATGCGAAGTCGTACGAGCGGAACCTGGAGTTCGACCCCGACCGCTGGCTCCCGGACCGGGTCAAGGACATTCCGAAGCACGCCATGAGCCCGTTCAGTACGGGCAACCGCAAGTGCCCGAGCGACCACTTCTCGATGGCGCAGCTGACGCTGATCACGGCGGCGCTGGCCACCAGGTACCGCTTCGAGCAGGTGGCCGGTTCGAACAGCGGCACCCGCGTCGGCATCACGCTCCGGCCGCACGACCTGCGGCTGCGGCCGGTGCCGAGGTGACGGCCCGGTGACTCAGGCCGCTTCGGGGCCCTTGAACGTCCGCCGGTAGGCGTTCGGCGTCGTTCCCAGCGACCGGACGAAGTGGTGGCGCAGCGTGGCCGCGTTGCCGAATCCCGTCCGGCCGGCGATCGCGTCCATCGTCTCGTCCGTCGCCTCCAGCAACCGCTGGGCCAGCAGGACGCGCTGGCGCAGGATCCAGCGGTAGGGAGTCGTCCCCGTCTCCTGCTGGAAGCGGCGGGCGAAGGTGCGCGGGGACATGTGGGCGTGGGCGGCGAGCTGCTCGACGGTGACCTCCTCGTCGAGATGGCGCTCCATCCACGCCAGCACCTCGCCGATCGTGTCGCCCTGGGGCTGGGGGAGCGGGCGCTCGATGTACTGGGCCTGGCCGCCGTCGCGGTGCGGTGGCACCACCATCCGCCGGGCGATCTTGTTGGCGACCTCCGTGCCCTGCTCCTTGCGCACCAGGTGGAGGCAGGCGTCGATACCGGCGGCCGTGCCGGCGGAGGTGATCACCGGGTCCTCGTCGACGTAGAGCACGTCCGGCTCGACGACCACGCGCGGGTACTGCCGGGCGAGGTCCTTCGCGTGCTTCCAGTGGGTGGCGCAGCGTCGGCCGTCCAGCAGCCCGGCCGCGGCCAGCACGAAGACGCCGGAGCAGACGCTCAGCACCCGGGCGCCGCGGTCGACCGCGCGACGCAGGGCGTCCAGCAGTTCCGGCGGGAAGTCCCGGGACGCGTAGCCGTGCCCGGCCGGCACGGCGATCAGGTCGGCCGTCTCCAGCCGCTCCAGGCCGTGCTCGGCCTGGAGCGAGAAGCCCGAGTTCATGCGCAGCAGCGGGCCCTCGGCCGAGGCGACGGCGAAGTCGTAGACCGGCAGGCCCTCGTCGCTTCGGTCGGTGCCGAAGACCTCGCACACCACACCCAGTTCGAAGGGGTTCACGCCGTCGAGGAGGGCGACGGCCACGTTCTGCAGCATGCCCCCAGTGTGCCTCGCCGGTGGCAGTAATTCGAGGGTCTACGGCAGTACTGCCACTGACGGTAAGGAGTCATCGGCGCGACAGTGGTGTCCATGGACACGAACCAGACACAGACACTCATCGCAATGATCTTCGCACTCGGGGTGCTGGTCCTCCTGGTCCTCCCGTCACTGATCGGCATCGCGCACGACAGGCGCGTCGACCGTCAGATCCGGGAGGCCCAGGAGGCCCGTGAAGGCGAGCCGGCTCAGAAGTCCTCGTCCAGGTCGACGGTGCCCTCCACCGCCACCTGGTACGCGGAGGGCCGCCGCTCGAAGAAGTTGGTCAGCTCCTGAACCCCCTGGAGCTCCATGAAGGAGAAGGGGTTCTCGGAACCGTACACCGGAGCGAAGCCGAGCCGGGTGAGCCGCTGGTCGGCGACGCACTCCAGGTACTGCCGCATCGACTCGGTGTTCATGCCCGGGAGGCCGTCACCGCACAGGTCGCGCGCGAACTGCAGCTCGGCCTCGACGGCCTCCCGCAGCATGTCCGTCACCTGCTGCTGGAGCTGGTCGTCGAAGAGCTCCGGCTCCTCCTTGCGGACGGTGTCGACCACGTCGAAGGCGAAGGACATGTGCATCGTCTCGTCGCGGAACACCCAGTTGGTGCCGGTGGCGAGGCCGTGCAGCAGGCCCCGGCTGCGGAACCAGTAGACGTAGGCGAAGGCACCGTAGAAGAACAGGCCCTCGATGCACGCGGCGAAGCAGATCAGGTTGAGCAGGAAGCGGCGGCGGTCCGCCTGCGTCCGAAGCCGGTCGAGCTTCTCCACCGAGTCCATCCACTTGAAGCAGAACGAGGCCTTCTCACGGATGGACGGGATGTTCTCCACGGCCGCGAAGGCCGCCGCCCGGTCCTCCGGGTCGGGGAGATAGGTGTCGAGCAGCGTCAGATAGAACTGGACGTGCACGGCCTCCTCGAAGAGCTGACGCGACAGATACAGGCGCGCCTCCGGGGAGTTGATGTGCTTGTACAGCGTCAGCACCAGGTTGTTCGCGACGATCGAGTCGCCCGTCGCGAAGAAGGCGACCAGGCGGCCGATGAGGTGCTGCTCCTCGGGGGAGAGCTTGGCCAGGTCGGCGACGTCCGAGTGGAGGTCGACCTCCTCCACGGTCCAGGTGTTCTTGATGGCGTCCCGGTAGCGCTCGTAGAAGTCGGGGTAGCGCATCGGGCGCAAGGTGAGCTCGAAGCCGGGGTCGAGAAGGTTCTGGGTGGTCATTACTGGCAGGCCTCGCAGGACTCGGGGTTTTCCAGGGAGCAGGCGACCGCGTCGGGGTCCGGGGTGGCCTGCACGGGGACAGTGGCCTGTGCGGCGCGGGCGATGCGGGTCGCCGGGCGCGAACGCAGGTAGTACGTCGTCTTGAGCCCGGACTTCCAGGCGTAGGCGTACATCGAGGAGAGCTTTCCGATGGTCGGCGTCTCCAGGAAGAGGTTCAGGGACTGCGACTGGTCAAGGAACGGGGTCCTGGCCGCCGCCATGTCGATCAGGCCGCGCTGCGGGATCTCCCACGCCGTGCGGTAGAGGGCGCGGACGTCCTCGGGGATCCAGGCGAAGTCCTGCACCGAGCCGTTGGCCTCGCGCAGGGCCTCGCGGCTGCGGGCGTCCCACACGCCGAGTCGCTTCAGCTCGTCCACCAGGTAGGAGTTGACCTGGAGGAACTCTCCGGACAGCGTCTCGCGCTTGAACAGGTTGGACACCTGCGGCTCGATGCACTCGTACACGCCCGCGATGGAGGCGATCGTCGCCGTGGGGGCGATGGCGAGGAGCAGGGAGTTGCGCAGGCCGGTCGTGGCGATGCGCTCCCGCAGGGCCGCCCAGCGCTCCGGCCAGGTCAGCTCCACGTTGTAATGGTCGGGGTGCAGCACGCCCTTGGCCGTACGGGTCTTCTCCCAGGCCGGCAGCGGGCCGTTGCGCTCGGCGAGGTCGGCGGACGCCTCGTACGCCGCGAGCATGATCCGCTCGGCGATACGGGTGGAGAGTGCCCTGGCCTCCGGCGAGTCGAAGGGCAGCCGCAGCTTGAAGAAGACGTCCTGGAGGCCCATGGCCCCGAGGCCGACGGGACGCCAGCGGGCGTTGGAGCGGCCCGCCTGCTCGGTCGGGTAGAAGTTGATGTCCACGACCCGGTCGAGGAACGTCACGGCCGTCCGGACGGTCTCGTCCAGCCGCTCCCAGTCGATACCGCCCTCTTTCACGAACGCGCCGAGGTTGACCGACCCCAGGTTGCAGACCGCCGTCTCCCCGTCGCTGGTGACCTCCAGGATCTCCGTGCAGAGGTTGGAGGAGTGCACGACATGGCCCGGCTCGGCCGTCTGGTTGGCGGTGCGGTTGGCGGCGTCCTTGAAGGTCATCCAGCCGTTGCCGGTCTGGGCGAGGGTGCGCATCATGCGGCCGTACAGCTCGCGGGCGGGCAGGGTCTTCTTCGCCAGACCCTTCGCCTCGGCGGCCCGGTAGGCGGCGTCGAACTCCTCGCCCCAGAGGTCGACCAGTTCGGGCACGTCCGAGGGCGAGAAGAGGGACCACTGCGCGTCGGCGTTCACGCGGCGCATGAACTCGTCCGGGATCCAGTGCGCGAGGTTCAGGTTGTGCGTACGGCGGGCGTCCTCGCCGGTGTTGTCGCGCAGCTCCAGGAACTCCTCGATGTCGGAGTGCCAGGTCTCCAGATAGACCGCGGCGGCGCCCTTGCGGCGGCCGCCCTGGTTCACGGCGGCGACCGAGGCGTCGAGGGTCTTCAGGAACGGGACGATGCCGTTGGAGTGGCCGTTCGTGCCGCGGATCAGCGAACCCCGGGCGCGGATGCGGGAGTAGGCGATACCGATGCCGCCGGCGTGCTTCGACAGCCGTGCCACCTGGTGGTAGCGGTCGTAGATGGAGTCCAGCTCGTCCTGGGGGGAGTCGAGGAGGTAGCAGGACGACATCTGGGGATGACGCGTGCCCGAGTTGAAGAGGGTGGGGGAGGACGGGAGGTAGTCGAGGCGGCTCATGAGGCCGTACAGCGCGGCGACTTCGTCCACCGCACGCGTGGTGTCGTCCTCGGCGAGGCCGCTCGCCACGCGCAGCATGAAGTGCTGGGGCGTCTCGATCACCTTGCGGGTGATCGGGTGCCGGAGCAGGTAGCGGCTGTGCAGCGTGCGCAGGCCGAAGTAGCCGAAGCGGTCGTCGGCGGCCGTGTCGATCAGGGCGTCGAGCCGGGCGGCGTGGAGCCGCACGAACTCGGCGGTACGGTCGGCGATGAGCCCCTCCCGGTGCCCGACCGCGACGGACTCGGTGAAACACGTGACGCCCTGGGAGGCGGCCTCCTCGCGGATGCCGATGGTCAGCAGCCGGGCGGCCAGCCGGGAGTACGCGGGGTCCTCGGAGATCAGACCGGCCGCGGCCTCCGTCGCCAGGTCGCGCAACTCCGCCTCGTCGGCTCGCGCGGACCGGCCGCGCAGCGCGGCGGCGGCGACCCGGCCGGGGTCGGCGTCGGGGAGGTCGGCGGTCAGCTCGGTCAGGGTCCGCAACAGCGCGGCACCGGGACCGTCGTGCTCTGTTTCGGCGGCTGAGACCGGATCGGCTGGCGCGATGGTCACGTGGGGCTCTCCCTCGCTCGGCACGGGGGCCTCGCGCAGGGCAGGGGGCGGCACACGAGCGCACGCGGCGTCGCGTCCACCGGCCCACTCCACGAGGCCCGGACGGCAGGCACACCGGCCGGGTGGCCGGGTGCGCTGTCGGCAGGTCCTCGGACTGACTCCTGCGCACGACGGTTCCAGGAACAGACATGCACAAGTACACCGTTGCGGGACAGTTCCGGATTCGCACCGGATTCCCCTGCGGCGACAGCGAGCATGAGCATACATCTTGTGCCGTGTGCCGGTGACACCCCCAGATGTTGTGTCGCGCTGGTGTCAGAGTGTCAACTGGTAGGTGAGGAGAGTGATGTCGTCGAGGTGCGGCATCGGGTTCCAGTCGCGCTCGGGCGTGCGAACGAAGCCCAGACGTTCGTAGATGCGGTGGGCGGAGTGCATGGTGCGCTGGGTCGACAGCACGATGCGGACGCAGCCCTCCACGGCCCGGGCGCGGTCCACACAGCCGCGGACGAGGGCCTCCCCGGCGCCCCGGCCGCGTGCCTCGTGGGCGACCGCCAGCATGCGGATCTCCGCCTCGCCGGGGCCGGCGATGTCGGCCATGGGGCCGCCGGACGGTACGAACGTGACGCCGCCGAGCACCCGGCCGTGCTCCACGGCGACCAGTACCTCGGCGGCGGCGGCCCGCGCCGCCACGTCCTTCAACGCGCCGAGGTACTCGTCATGCTCCCCGAAGTCGAGCAGGCCGTCCTGGAGGTAGGCCTGCGCGGTGATCTCACCGAGGGCTTCGTAGTCGCCGGCCTCCGCCTGCCGTATCACGATGTCCATGACGCCGAGTCTGCCGGAGGGGACGACGGCGATCCTCGGCATTTCGTCCACCGGTTGCGCGGTGTGCCGGGAGTGCTTCCATGGAAGTAGGTGCCGGCGCCCGTCAGATCCTCCGTACCGGGGAAGAGTTCGCTCTCGGAGGGAGAAGGACCATGACGAGGGTCGTCCGTCGCACCCCGGGCAAAGAGCGGCCACGCAACGCGCCCATGACGACGCTGGGTCTGCGACGGGCGGCGGAGTGGATCCGCCGGGTCTCCGTCGGCCACTGGCACCGCCTGACGATCCGTCTGGAGGCCCGTCGCGGCACCACGCGGCCCAAGAAGTGGCGCAGGTGGTTCTCCTACACCAACGTCGTCCGGATGGCCTGGGCGGTCGGCGCACTCGTGGTCTTCGGCTGGATCGGGGCCGGTGTGCACATGCTGGTCGCCGACGAGCAGACCCCGGTCGAGACCCTGCAAAAGGAGCCGGGATTCGACGCGCTGGTCCGGTTCTTCGGTCCGGTCCTCACCGCCTCGGTCGCCGCCGCGCTCTTCCTGTTCTGGTGGTACAGCTGGAACAAACGGCGATACCTCATCAAGGCGCGCAAGGACCCCCACAGGCTCGTGCTCACCGCCGGGCAGGACGCCACGCAGATCGTGGGCCGCGAGGAGCTCGCCCAGGTCATCGCCCAACGGCTGAGGGAGCGCAACACCCGTCGGCCCTATCTGCTCGTGGGCGGTGTCGGCACGGGGAAGACCGCCGTCCTGGTGCGGCTCACCGAGCTACTGGCCCGCGAGCGCGCCGTGCCCGTGCCGATCCGGCTGCGGGACGCCGACGGCGGGGAGGATCTGAACTTCGAGCGCATGGCCCAGCAGCGTTTCGCCGAGGAGGCGCCCCAGGGCATCCTGGCCCGCAGCAAGATCGAGCGGGTCTGGCAGCAACTGCTCGCCGACGACAAGCTGGTCGTCATCGCCGACGGCCTCGAAGAGGCCCTTCTCGACGGCAGCCTGCAGCAGAACCGGGACAACATCATCCGTCGTGCCATCGAGCGTGCTTACGAGGAGCGGCTGCCGGTGGTCATCGCCTCCCGGCCGCACAGTCCGCTGGACACCACGCCCGCCGCGATCGTGGAGCTGGAACCGCTGAGCGAGGAGGAGGCGCTGGACTTCGTCAAGGCCTCCGTACCGGGGACGGACGAGCGCCGCGTGGACTGGATCGTGGAGACGGCGGAGGTGACCGAATCGCCCGTCTATCTGCAGATCGCCCGTGAGCTGCACCGGCGCGGCGTCCTGGAACGCGACCGCCCGACCGACGACCCGAAGCGTCTGAACACCCGCAGCCGGGACCGGAGCACGCTCCGGTTGTGGCTGTTGGACACCTGGGGCCGTGCCCTGCAGGAGGGCAGGCTGCGCGAGGACGTCGCGCTGACCCCGCAGGAGCGCCACGACACCCTCGAGGTGGTCTCCGCTCTGGCCTGCGTGGGACTGCTGCAGGACAAGCTGGAAGTGGACTTCGCCGAGTTGCTCGGCCCGGACATCCACCCGAACCGAGCGCGGCACGCGAGAACCCGGGCAGGCCACATGTGGACCAGGGTGCGGGGCCCCGACCGGTACGGCAGGCACGGGGGCGCCTTCTCCGAGTGGCACCGGGAACAGATCTGGGCGGCGCTCTGCTCCGAGCTCAGCGACGAGGAGGGCAAACGGCTGCAGAGGGGGAACATGGCACAGTCCCACGCCGTGCTCGCCCGGCTGGTGGGCAACGCGGACAAGCTCGGGCTGTTGGAGGGCTTCGAGAAGAAGGCGCGCTTCCCGCACAGCATCCTCCAGGCCTACTTCGGCTTCCGCCTGCTGAGCCACCTCGAGGAGGCCGACGCCTGCGAGCTGATCGAGCAGGCGCTGCAACCGCCTGGCCCCGGACGTGAACTGCTTGTCGCGGTCGTCCTGCTGTCCCGTCGGCGGGTGCCGGGACGTCCGGGCCGGGGCGGTGGTGCCCGGGCCGGGTTGCAGAAGGGGAAGGAGGAGCTTACGCGGCGGTTTCCCGTGCTGGGGCGCGCCCCGTCCGAGCGGCTCTGTGCGGCCGCGCGGCAGCGACCGGAGGACCCCAAGACCCTCGATCTCTACGCGGCTGCCCTCGAAGTCGAGAGCGTGGAAGCGGACGCCAGACGGCTGAGCGACATCGTCGACCGGGTGGCGGCCGACTGGCCGGGCATCAAGGGCGATGAGCGCTCGCTCGTGGACGCGAAGCTGAGGCTGCTCAAGCAGCTGGGCGCGGCGTTGCGGTCGGCCTCCAGGAAGATCGACACCACGCTGATGTACGAGCGGCTCTTCCAGATGGGCATCGCGGAGCCCTCGTACTCCATACGCCTGGCCGCCGCCCAGGAATTCGGCAGCGGCGGCAACGAGGCGTTCGCAGTGATCCGCAAGCGGGTCGGTCTCAACAGCGACCCCATAGCCGAGTACAACAACAAGATCCGCGACTTGAAAGCCGAGAAGACGAAGGCCTTCGAGGCGTGGACCGTTCGCATGGGGCAGGCCAGATCCGGCCGTGCGCCCTCCCAGACCCTCGATCGGCTGCAAGGTGAGCGGGAGGAACTCAACCGGCGGTACGAGAAGGATCGGGTCGAACTGCTGCGGGAGTTCGTGATGCGGGCCTGGATGCTGCCCATGCTCCTGGGGTCGGTCGACGAGTCCCACCGCGGCGAGGCCGGGGAACGCCTCACCAAATGGCTGCTGCACCTCGACCCGGCCCACACAGGCGGCGCCCCCGACCTCCCGCTCGCCCTGGAGGCGGCACTGGCCCAGGGCTTCAAGTACGCGGCCAACCGGCGCCAGCGTCATCCGCACACGGACCCGGGCAGACGCGTCGACCTGATCCGGCAGGCGGAGACCGTGCTGCAGCAGTCGCGGTGCTGGTACACGCAGCTCAGCCTGCTCCAGGCGCTGTGCCTGTGGAATCTCCCGGACCGGGTCGGCCGCCATGAGCGGGGCGGCTCCCCCAGGGCACGGGCGTACGACGATCACGACGGGTCAGGCGAGCCGCTTCCGACGATCGGTGGTTCCAGCGCCGTGCAGACCGTGCAGCGCTGGCTGGCGATGGCCGGCACGGTGAACGCCCCGCCCGCCGCGCCCGGTGCCAAGGGCGACTCGCCGCGGCGGCTGCTGCATCCGTTCGTCGCCGAGGCGGGCGATCTGGTCGCCCTCGCCCTGGAGACGGGGCAGCCCGAGCGCTTCCTGTGGATCGACGAGAAGGGCGTCGCCGACAGCATCGGATCCCGCACGGACCACTCAGGCGAATACCGCAAGCACAACCTCTGGATCCCGCCCTCGGTCGGCTGGAGCACCCTCGACGGGCGGGCCCAACGTCTCGTCGCCGACGTGCTGGTGCTGCTGAACCTCATCGAACGGGACGGGCACCCCGACGAGGTCGAGGAGCGCATGGCCCGCGCCGAGCAGTCCGGCATGCCGCTCCCGCCGTGCCTGCGCACGAACCGCGAGCCGCTGCGGCCCGGTGCGCGGTTCGGTGCCGCGGCCCCGCCCGCACCCGGCACCACGTGTCTGCCGGACTGCAAGTTCCAGCTCTGCCCGTACCCGCCCCGAGGGGTGCCCCGCGGCGAGATCCGGGAGCCGTTCTGCCGCCAGCAGCAGGCTCTGCTGCCCGGACGCCTGCGCCGCTGGTTCCCCAGGACCCTGCGCCGGAAGACACCACCGTGGGTGAGCATGCGCGTCCATGAGCTGGACCGCTTCTGGCACGCGATGGCCGCGCGCACCCGCGACTAGGGGGTGTCGCCCCAGGGCACTCGGACGGATACGCCGACGGGCCGCCGGATGCTCTCCGACGGCCCGTCCTCGCGCTGCGCTCAGTGCGCGGAACCGGCGGTGGCAGGCGGGAGTTCCACCTGGACCCCGGGGTCGCCCGCGTCCGCCGTGTAGTCCTCCGGCTTGGTCTCGTCGATGCCGTCCGGAGCCTTGACGGCCCTCAGGACGAAGGTGAGGACCACCGTCACCACCACGTTCAGGACGAACGCCGTGAGGCCGATGTAGCCGATCTCGCCGATGCCCGGGATCTCCTTCGACGAGCCGCCGAAGTGCTTCTGCGTCGGGGAGGCGACGCCGTACGCGGCGACCGTGCCGTAGATCATGCCGACCGCCCAGCCCGCGAGCAGGGCCCAGCGGTGGAACCAGCGGGTGAACAGGCCGCCGACCAGGGCCGGGAAGGTCTGCAGGATCCAGATGCCGCCGAGGAGCTGGAAGTTGATGGCGACCGTCTTGTCCATGGTGAGGACGAAGGCCAGGGCGCCCACCTTCACCAGCAGTGAGACCAGCTTGGAGACCTTGGTCTCCTGCGCCGGTGTGGCGTCCGGCTTGATGAAGTCCTTGTAGATGTTGCGGGTGAAGAGGTTCGCGGCCGCGATGGACATGATGGCGGCGGGCACGAGCGCGCCGATGCCGATCGCCGCGAAGGCCACACCCGCGAACCAGTCCGGGAACATCGTCTCGAACAGCTGAGGGATCGCCAGCTGACCGTTCTGCACCTTGATGCCCGCCGCGATCGCCATGAAGCCGAGCAGCGCCAGCAGACCCAGCATCAGCGAGTACAGCGGCAGGATCGTGGTGTTGCGGCGGATCACCTCACGGCTCTTCGAGGACAGCGTCGCCGTGATCGAGTGCGGGTACATGAAGAGCGCCAGCGCGGAGCCCAGCGCCAGCGTGGCGTACGTCCACTGCCCGGTCTCCGGCGGCGTCAGCGCACCGCGCGGCGCGCCCGTCGCCGGGTTGGTCTGGCTGAACGCGTCTCCCGCCTTGGCGAAGATGTCGTCGAAGCCGCCCAGCTTGATCGGGATGTAGATGATCGCCACCGCGATGACGATGTAGATCAGCGTGTCCTTCACGAACGCGATCAGCGCGGGGGCACGCAGGCCCGAGGAGTACGTGTACGCGGCCAGCACGCCGAACGCGATCAGCAGCGGCAGGTCCTTGATGAACCAGTTGGTGTTCTCGCCGCCGCCGACGCCCATCACGTCCAGCACGGCCTGGATGCCGACCAGCTGGAGCGCGATGTACGGCATCGTCGCGAGGATGCCGGTGAGTGCCACGGCCAGCGACAGGCCCTTCGAGCCGAAGCGGCCGCGTACGAAGTCGGAGGTCGTGACGTACCCGTGCCGGTGGGACACCGACCACAGGCGGGGGAGGAACGTGAAGATCAGCGGGTAGACCAGGATCGTGTACGGCACCGCGAAGAAGCCGGCCGCGCCCGCCGCGTAGATCGCCGCCGGTACCGCGACGAAGGTGTACGCCGTGTACAGGTCGCCGCCGAGCAGGAACCAGGTGATCCAGGTGCCGAACGAGCGGCCGCCCAGGCCCCATTCGTCCAGGCTGTGCTCGTTCTCGGCCTTGCGCCAGCGCGCGGCCAGGAAGCCCATGACCGTCACGGCCAGGAAGAAGAAGATGAAGACGGCGAGCGCGACGCCGTTCACGCCGTCCTTCACTCCGACGCACCGCCCTTCGCGGCAGAGCGGGCGCGCTGGTCACGCTGCCACAGCTTGTAGGCGATCATCGTCAGGAGGGTGGAGATCAGCACCCAGGCCATCTGGTACCAGTAGAAGAACGGGATCCCGATGAAGACCGGGTCGGTCTTGGCGTACGAGCCGACCCACAGCATGGCCACGAAGGGCGCTACGAGACAGAGTCCGATGACGACGCGCATCGGCGTCACCACCGCTCTGCCGACTTCCGGGGCTTGCGACATCAGGCGGCTCCGTCCCCTCAGTGATCACCTGTGTAATGCGCAGGCAATCTAGGTCAGGGTGAGCCGCGTACGGAACCCCTCGTCCGCAATGCGGTACCCAAAATCGCGGATTACTCCTGAGGGCGCTTCAGTCGTGCCACGAACTTGTAGCGGTCCCCGCGGTACACCGACCTCACCCACTCCACGGGCCGGCCCTCGCGGTCCAGCGAGTGCCGGGAGAGCATCAGCATCGGCAGGCCGACGTCCGTGCCGAGCAGTCCGGCCTCGCGCGGGGTGGCCAGCGAGGTCTCGATGGTCTCCTCGGCCTCCGCGAGATGGATGTCGTAGACCTCGGCGAGCGCGGTGTAGAGGGACGTGTACTTGACCAGTGACCGGCGCAGGGCCGGGAAGCGCTTCGCGCTCAGATGGGTGGTCTCGATGGCCATCGGCTCGCCGTTGGCCATGCGCAGCCGCTCGATGCGCAGCACACGTCCGCCGGTGGTGATGTCGAGCAGGCCGGCCAGGCGGTCGTCGGCGGTGATGTAGCCGATGTCCAGCAGCTGCGAGGTGGGTTCGAGGCCCTGGGCGCGCATGTCCTCGGTGTACGAGGTCAGTTGTAGCGCCTGTGAGACCTTCGGCTTGGCGACGAAGGTGCCCTTGCCCTGGATGCGTTCCAGCCGGCCTTCGACGACGAGTTCCTGGAGCGCCTGGCGCACGGTCGTGCGCGAGGTGTCGAACTCCGCCGCCAAGGTGCGCTCGGGCGGGACCGGCGTACCGGGCGCCTGTGTCTCCGTCATGTCGAGCAGGTGCTTCTTCAGCCGGTAGTACTTGGGCACGCGTGCGGTACGGACGGGCGTCCCGTTCTCGTTCTCCGCACTGCTGACGTCGGTGCTCATGCTCCGCCTTCCCGGCCCCTCTGCCGACACGATCCCACTTGTATACCGTCGGCGCCCTTTTTGGTCTAGTCCACGACTCCAAGTGGTCTACCCCGAGTATGCCGCGACTTCCCCGGTTTCGCTGGCTTCTTACTTAAAGGTTCCTGCATATGTAGGTCGCATAACGGCTGGTCAGAGCCCATTCCGGACCCTTGACAGGCCTTCTGGTCTGGTCCAAGCTCCCCCTACTGGTCTACACCATTGGTCCAGGTCCTGGCTCCACGCTCACCGCGGGGGCAGGGGGGTTTGGCATCCCTGAGGAGGGTGGCGTGAAGCGCAAGCTGATATCCGCGATCGGTATCGCGGGCATGGTGGTCTCCGTCGCGGCGTGCGGGGGCGAGGGCGGCAGCGGGGGTTCGGACAAGGGCGCGGACGCCAAGGAGCTGACCGTCTGGCTCACCGTGGACGCCCAGAACAACTGGCCGGAACTGGTGAAGGCCGCCGACGCCGCGGTACAGAAGAAGCACCCCGGCCTCAAGATCAACCACGAGTACTACGGCTGGCCCGACAAGAACGCCAAGCTCGACGCCGTCCTCGCCACCGACAAGGCCCCCGACGTGGTCGAGATGGGCAACACCGAGATGCTCGGCTACATGGTCAAGGGCGCCTTCGCCCCCCTCGACACGGCCGACTTCGACAACTCGGACGCCTGGCTGGACGGCCTCAAGGCCTCGGTGACCTACGAGGGCAAGACCTACGGCGTCCCGTACTACGCCGGCGGCCGGGTCGCCAACTGGCGCAAGGACGTGGCGGCTTCGGTCGGAGTGAAGACATCCCCGAAGACGTACCAGGAGCTGACCGACGCCCTGGACAAGATCCAGAAGAAGCGGGGCGACAAGTTCAGCGCCTGGTACCAGCCGACCCGCGACTGGTACGCGGCGATGTCCTTCGTCTACGACGCCGGCGGCGCCATCGCCACCGAGTCGGGTGGCCAGTGGAAGGCCTCCCTCTCCTCGCCCGAGTCCCTCAAGGGCCTGAAGGAGTTCAAGAACGTCGTCGACACGTACATGCACGGCGACAAGACCAAGGACGAGTCCGACCGCTACATCGTCTACGGCCAGGGCAAGTCCGCCATGATCTTCGCCGCCGCCTGGGAGGGCGCGACCGCCGAGGACCCGAAGAACGACAAGACCGGCAAGCTCAAGGGCAACCTCGAGAACTTCGTGATGCCCGGCCCGTCCGGCAAGAACATGCCCGTCTTCCTCGGCGGTTCCGACCTCGCCGTGCCGGTGAAGTCCGACGCGCAGGCCCTGGCCGCGGAGTGGATCAACGCCTTCACCGGCCCGTCCGGCCAGAAGGGCCTGATGGCCAAGGGCAACCTGCCCAACAACAAGACCGACCTCGCCACCCTCAAGAACGACCCGAAAACGGCGGTCCCGGCCATCGCGGCCGAGTCCAACTGGTTCGTCCCGATGGCCCCCGGCTGGGGTCAGGTCGAGAAGGCGCAGATCCTGCAGACCATGCTGCAGAGCATCGGCACCGGCAAGAAGTCGGTCGAGGCAGCCGCCAAGGAGGCGGACGCCGCGATCGACAAGGTCATCAACACCAAGTGACCTTCGGGCGGGGCTCCTCATCGACGGAGCCCCGCCGTCTTTCAGACCTGAGGGACCGCCAAGGAGCACCCGATGAGTGCCGCAGACACCACCACCCCCGTCAAGGTGCCGCCGCCCCGGCAGGCACCGCCACCTCCTGCCGACCACCCGCCCCGCGTGCGCCGGCCGTCGGGCGGGGCCGCACTCCCCTGGCTGCTGCTCGCGCCCTGCCTGCTGGTCCTCGCGGCGGTCATGGGCTATCCGCTGGCCCGCCTGGTCACGCTGTCCTTCCAGAAGTTCGGGCAGTCCCAGCTCTGGGGCTTCCAGCCCGCCGAGACGGTCGGGTTCGACAACTTCGCCAAGGTGCTGGGCGACGGCGAGTTCTGGGCGGTCGTCCTGCGCACCATCGTCTTCGCGACCGGAGCCGTCGTCTTCACCATGGTGATCGGCATGGTGCTCGCCCTGCTGCTCCAGCGGGTCTCCGGCTGGCTGAAGGTGCTCATCAACATCGTGCTGGTGGCGAGCTGGGGCATGCCCGTGATCGTGGCGACCACCGTCTTCAAGTGGCTCTTCGACTCGGACTACGGCGTCTTCAACGCCCTGCTCAGCAAGCTGCCCGGCGTCGAGATGATCGGCCACAACTGGTTCGCGAGCGGGCCCGAGGGCCTGGCCGTGATCATGCTGCTGGTGGTGTGGGGCGCCGTGCCGTTCGTGGTCATCACGCTCAGCGCGGGGCTCACCCAGGTCCCGAAGGAACTGGAGGAGGCGGCCCGCCTGGACGGCGCCGGCTCCTGGGGCGTCTTCCGTTACGTCACGCTGCCCGTCCTCAAGCCGATCATCGTGATGCTCACGACCCTGTCGGTCATCTGGGACATGGGCGTCTTCCCCCAGGTGTTCGTCATGCGGAACGGCCACCCCGAGCCGGAGTTCCAGGTCCTCAACACCTACTCCTACGACCGGGCGTTCGTGGTCAACGACTACGCCCAGGGCTCGGCCATCGCGCTGATCACCGTCCTGCTGCTGCTCGGCGTGGTCGCCGTCTACATGCGGCAGATGCTGAAGATCGGAGAGGTCGAATGAGCAGCACCCTCACGGGCCGCCGGGCACCGAAGCTCTGGTGGAACGTCCTCGGCCTCCTGGTCTTCGTCACCGCGGGCTTTCCGCTCTACTGGATGCTCAACACCGCGTTCAAGCCCGCCAAGGACGCCATCGACCCCGACCCGAGCCTGCTGCCGACCGGCATCACCTTCGCCAACTTCGGCCGGGCCCTGGACATCGCCGACTTCTGGGGGCCGGTGGGCCGCAGCCTGGTGGTGTCGCTGGCGGTGGTCGTCATCGGTATGGCCGTCGGGCTGCTGGCCGCGCTCGCCATCTCCCGGTTCGCCTTCCGCGGCCGCAAGATCGTGATCGTCGGGATCCTGGCCGTCCAGATGGTCCCCCTGGTCGCCATGATCATCCCGGTGTTCCTGCTGCTCAACGACCTGGGTCAGTACGACCGGCTGACCGGCCTCGTCATCACGTACCTGACCTTCGTCCTGCCGTTCACGGTGTGGACGCTGAGGGGCTTCATCGTCAACATCCCGAAGGAACTGGAGGAGGCGGCCATGGTCGACGGCTGCTCCCGCACGGGCGCCTTCCTCCGGGTCGTCTTCCCGCTCCTGGCCCCCGGCATGGTCGCCACCTCGGTCTACGGTTTCATCCAGGCCTGGAACGAGTACCTGTACGCCCTGATGCTCCTCAGCCAGAAGAACCAGACCGCGACCGTCTGGCTCGGCAACTTCACCACCAAGCACGGCACCGAATACGCCCCGATGATGGCCGGTGCCACGATGATGGCGGTGCCCATCGTCGCCCTCTTCCTCCTCGTCCAGCGCAAGATGGCCGCGGGCCTGACCGCGGGCGCCGTGAAGGGATGACCCCGCCCCATGACGACACTCGCCAGCGGTACCGACACGCTCACGCGTGACGCCCTGACGGTTCTCCAGCCCGGCTTCACCGGCACCACCGCCCCCGACTGGCTGCTGCGCCGGCTCGGCGAGGGCCTCGCCTCCGTCGGCCTGTTCGGCCGCAACATCGCCTCGCCGGGTCAACTGGCCGCACTGACCGCCCGGCTACGGGCCGAGCGCGACGACGTCCTGGTCGCGGTCGACGAGGAAGGCGGCGACGTGACGCGCCTGGAGGTGCGCAGCGGCTCCTCCTTCCCGGGCAACCACGCGCTCGGCGCGGTCGACGACGTGGAGCTGACGCACCAGGTCGCCCACGAACTGGGCCGCCGGCTCGCGGCGTGCGGCGTGAACCTCAACTGGGCCCCCTCCGCCGACGTGAACTCCGACCCGCGCAACCCGGTGATCGGCGTCCGCTCCTTCGGCCCCGACACCGACCTGGCCGCCCGGCACACCGCGGCCTATGTGACGGGCCTGCAGTCCGCCGGTGTCGCCGCCTGCACCAAGCACTTCCCGGGCCACGGCGACACGGCCGTCGACTCCCACCACGCCCTCCCGCGCATCGACGTCTCCGCCGAGGTACTGGCAGAGCGCGAACTGACTCCGTTCCGCGCCGCCATCGCCGCCGGCACCCGGGCCGTCATGAGCGCCCACATCCTGGTCCCTGCCCTGGACCCCGAACGCCCGGCCACCCTGTCCCGCCGCATCCTCACCGGCCTGCTCCGCGGCGAACTCGGCTACGACGGCCTCATCGTCACCGACGGCATGGAGATGCGCGCCATCGCGGGCACCTACGGCATCGAACGCGGCAGCGTCCTCGCCCTCGCCGCCGGTGCCGACGCGATCTGCGTGGGAGGTGGCCTGGCCGACGACGCGACCGTACTCCGGCTGCGGGACGCCCTGGTCGCGGCGGTGCGCACGGGCGACCTGCCGGAGGAACGCCTGGCCGACGCCGCGGACCGGGTACGCGCGCTGGCCCGCTGGGCGAGCCCGGTGGCCCGCGTGCCCGAGGACACCCGCTTCAGCGAGATCGGCCTGCACGCCGCCCGCCGCGCCCTGACGGTCACCGTCGCTGAGGGCGTGGGAAGCCCGGAGACCTTCAAGCCGCTCACCGAACCGCCCTACGTCGCCGCCCTCACCCCCGTCGCCAACATCGCGGTCGGCGACGAGACCCCCTGGGGTGTCGCCGCCGAGCTGGTCCACCTCCTGCCCGGGACGGTGACGGGCAGTTTCTCCACCGATGACGGCACCAAGGGGGAGAGCGCCGGACGCGCAGCCCTCCAGGCGGCCGGCTCACGCCGCATCGTCGCCGTCGTCCGCGACGAACACCGCCACCCCTGGATGGCCTCGGCCCTCGATGTCGTGCTGGCCGCCCGCCCCGACACGATCGTCGTCGAGATGGGGGTACCCCAGGCCACTCCGCGCGGCGTCCTCCACATCGCCACCCACGGCGCGGCCCGCGTCTGTGGCCGGGCGGCGGCCGAGGTGATCGCCGGAGTCACTGGGATCGCGGGGGCGTAAGGCAGCGAATCTGGGTTGTAAGGCTACGGTCGAATGTAGTACTTCTTATACATGAGCGAGCAGGTGCACAACAGATTGGCCATGGTGCGCGCCGAACGCAAGGTGTCGCGCCAGAGCCTGGCCGAGGCAGTGGGAGCCCACTACCAGACCATCGGCTACATCGAGCGAGGGCAGTACAACCCCAGCCTCGACCTGGCGCTGAAGATCTCGAAGTTCTTCGGTCTGCCGGTCGAGGCACTGTTCTCCCTCGAACCGTTCCGCCCGCTCACGGACGAGGTCTACGGGAGGAACCAGCCATGACGACGACACGCCTGACCCGCTATGACCGCAGCATGCTGCGGCTGATGAACGACCGCCGCGGGGCGGCCTGGTACGCGACAGCAACGCGCCGCCGCACGGCGGTCGGCGCCCACGTCACTCTCACAGTGGCCCTCGGTGGACTGATGACCCACCTCTTTCTCGCCGAGGGCGAGCCACTGTGGACCGTCGCCGTGACGGCGGTGCTGCTCCTTCCCTGGATGGTCGCGACCGGCGTCATCAACATCGCTACCCGAGGCCTGCTGGAGCTGCGTGAACACGTACTGGACGAGCGGCAGTCAGCCGAACGCAGCCGGGTCCTGGCTCGCTCCCACCGCGCGACGACCCTGCTCCTGGCCGCGGCGGCGGTCGCCCTGCTGATCGCGGGCGGGCTCGACGGCGACGCCCCGAAGGCCTACGCCGCGCCCCTCCTCATCGCCGTCCTCGTTGTCCACTGGGTGATGCCGCTGTGGGTGGCCGGCCTGCGGGCCCAGGACGAGCCGGCCGAGGACGGCCTGCCGGAGGCAGAGGCCCTGGAGCGCTAGATCAGCGCTGGATCATCGCTAGATCCCCTGCCACTCCGGCTTGTTGGCGTAGGTGTGGCGGAAGTAGTCCGCCAGTTTCAGCTTCGACGCGGCGGCCTCGTCGACGACGACGGTCGCATGCGGGTGGAGCTGGAGCGCGGACGCCGGGCAGACCGCCGCGACCGGTCCTTCCACCGTCGCCGCGACCGCCTCCGCCTTGCCCTCGCCGGTGGCGAGCAGCACCAGGTGCCGGGCCTCCAGGATGGTGCCGATGCCCTGCGTGATCACGTGGTGCGGCACCTGGTCGATGTCACCGTCGAAGAAGCGGGCGTTGTCGGTCCGGGTCTGCTGGGTCAGCGTCTTGATCCGGGTCCGCGACGCCAGGGACGAGCACGGTTCGTTGAACCCTATGTGTCCGTCGGTCCCGATCCCGAGCAGTTGAAGGTCCACACCCCCGGCGTCCGCGAGAGCCTTGTCGTAGGCCTCGCACGCCCCCTGCACGTCCTCGGCCGTGCCCTCCGGTCCCATGAACTGGTCCATCCCGATCCCGAGCGGCTCCAGCACCTCACGCCGCAGTACCGAGCGGTACGACTCCGGATGGTCGGCGGGCAGTCCCACGTACTCGTCGAGCTGGGCGATCCGCGCCCGCGCGACGTCCACGGCACCGGAGCGCACCTTGGCCGCCAGCGCCTCGTACACGGGCAGCGGCGTCGAGCCGGTGGCCACGCCGAGCAGAGCATCGGGCTTGCGCCGGAGCAGCTGAGTCAGGGCCTCGGCTATGAGCTCGCCGCCCGCCTTGGCGTCCGGGACGATGACAACTTCCACGCTGGGCCTGCCGATCTGAGAGGAATGCTCACCTGTGACGGGACCTGGAGGGGTCGTGTGGTTTAGACCAATCTAACAGAGCGAGGGCGACACTCCCAGGGTGCTGACCGGCGCTCGTGCGAGGTGCCCGCACCGTGCCGACGAGGTCTCCAGTGGGCGAACAGTCCGGATCCCGCGCGGGCGCGGTCCGGCCCCGGAAAGCGACAGGGGGTATCCCGCGTGAGCGCTCCACGGGCCGGGGGAGTGGAATGGACCTGCAGCAGCCGCACCCCCCGGGAAGGAACCCGACATGACCGCCGCCACCACACCGGACCCCCGCAGCGGACTCCCGGGACGGACCATGGCCCGGGAGATGGCCGAGCAACCCGACGTCCTGCGTCGGATCCTGGCCGACGGCGCCCCCGCCATCCGGGACGTAGCACGGAAGATCGCCGCCCGCACTCCCCGCTTCGTCCTGCTGACCGCCCGCGGCACCTCCGACAACGCCGCCCTCTACGCCAAGTACCTCCTGGAGATCCGGCTCGGCCTGCCCTGTGGTCTGACCTCGATGTCCACCACCACGGCCTACGGCGCCCGGCCCGACCTCACCGACGTCCTCGTCGTCACCGTCAGCCAGTCCGGCGGCTCCCCGGACCTCGTCGCCTCGACCCGGGCCGCCCGCGAGGCCGGCGCGATCACGCTCGCCGTCACCAACAACCCGGACTCACCGCTCGCCGACGTCTCCGAGTACCACATCGACATCATGGCCGGACCGGAGAAGGCCCTTCCCGCGACCAAGACCTACACGGCCTCCCTCCTCGCGCTCTACCTGTTCGTCGAGGGCCTGCGCGGTGGTGACGGCGGGCCTGCGCACGCGTTGCCCGACCTCGCCGGGCAGTTGCTCGCCCGGCAGGACGAGGTGCGCACCCTCGCCGCCCGTTACCGCTTCGCCGAGCGCATGGTGATCACCTCACGCGGCTATGGCTACCCCACGGCCAAGGAGGCCGCTCTCAAGCTGATGGAGACGAGCTACATCCCCGCCCTCTCCTACTCGGGCGCCGATCTGCTGCACGGACCGCTCGCCATGGTCGACAACGTCTCCCCGGTCATCGCCGTGGTCACCGACGGCAAGGGCGGCGAAGCGCTCCAGCCCGTCCTCGACCGGCTGCGCGGTCGCGGCGCCGACCTGGTCGTCATCGGACCCAGGAGTCAGGTCGAACAGGCCTCGGCCGGTTTCGTCCTGCCGACGGACGGCGTGGCCGAGGAGGTCCAGCCCGTCCTGGAGATCATCCCCCTCCAGCTCCTGGCCTACGAGGTCACCATCGCCCGCGGCCAGGACCCGGACGCGCCCCGCGCGTTGGCGAAGGTGACGGAGACTCGCTGAGGAGCCGGGCCTCTCCGACCCGGGTCCGGTCCGTGAGACCGCTGTTCCTACGTGAGCGAACCCCCCGTCACATCCACCCAGCTCCCCGTGACCCACCGCCCCCCGTCGGACGCCAGGAAGGCCACCACGTCGGCGACGTCCGCCGCTTCGCCCACCCCGCCCAGCGCCGATATCGCCGCGGCCTTCGCCCACCCATCGGCGGTTCCGCGCAGCAACGTAGCCGTGTTGTCCGTGTCGATGATTCCCGGTGCCACCGAGTTCACCGTGATACCCCGGGGACCCAGGACCTTGGACAGATCCCGGGAGAGGATGTCCAGCGCGCCCTTCGTCATCGCGTAGGCCATGTTGTCCGGCATCACCGCGGTCCGGGCCAGCCCCGAGGAGACGTTGACGACCCGTCCTCCGTCCCGCAGTCGCGCCATGCCGTGCTTGAGGATGAAGAACGGCGCCTTCACGTTCACCGCGAAGACCTTGTCGTACTCCTGCTCGCCCAGCTCCTGGATGGGCCGCGTGTTGCCGATGCCCGCGTTGTTCACCAGGATGTCGAGCCCGTCCGCATACCGGTCGAACTCGGCCCACAGCGCCTCGGCGTCCCCCGGCACACCCAGCTCCACGCCCACCGCGAACGCCGAGCCGCCCGCCGCCTCGATGGCTGCGATCGTCTCCTTCGCCGCCGCCTCGTTCCTGCCGTAGTGCACCGCGACCCGCGCGCCGTCCCTTCCCAGCCGCTCGGCGATGCCTCGTCCGATGCCCCTGCTCGCCCCCGTGACGAGTGCCGTCCTGCCCGTGAGCACGCCCATGGCGGCGCCCCCTTCTTATTTCTCTAGCGGTCGCTACAAAAATGACCGTACATCAGCCCGCCGAGATTTCTCTAGTGGCCGCTATAAAATGCACTCCATGGTGAACGACGACGGAGCCGCCAGGGGGCGGGGGGCCGGGGCCACGCGTGCCCGGGCGGCAGAGAGCGAAGGCGGCGGCACGGTCGGCGGCAGGGGCAGGCCCCGCGGCCGCCCTCGCTCCTTCGATCGCGAAACCGCACTGGAGAAGGCGCTCCTGGCCTTCTGGGAACACGGCTACGAGGCCACGTCCGTCTCCGACCTCACCCGTGTCATGGACATCGGTGCCCCCAGTCTCTATGCGGCCTTCGGCGACAAGCGCTCCCTCTTCGAGGAGGTCGTACGCGTCTACGGCACGCGATACGGCTCGTTCACCGACCGGGCCCTCGCCGAGGAGTCCACCGCACACAACGCCGTCGAGCGCATACTGCGCGAGGCCGCCACCGCGTACACCGAACCCGGGCATCCGCACGGCTGCCTGGTCGTCCACGCCGCCGCGAACTGCTCAACACCCGAGGTCGAACAGTCCCTGCGGGACCGGCGCAACGCCAACATCGCCGCGTTCGAAAGCCGCATCAGAGCCGATGTCGCCGCCGGCGTACTGCCCCCGGAAACCGACGCCGCGGCCCTCGCCCGCCATACCGGAGCGATGATCCAGGGCATGTCCCAACAGGCACGTGACGGGGCGAGCCGGGAGGAACTGGAGGCGGTCGCGGAAATTGCCATGTCCATCTGGCCCCGCGCAGGAACCCACACGGGTTAGGCTGCCTGGTGGACGTCAGCGCGTCCGACCCGTCGCGGAAATAACAACAACGAACAGCCTCCAACGCATGGACACCCCGAGTGGTCTAGTCCACAATGCGTGATGAGAGCGCGTGTGCAGCGCGCACCAGCCTCCGTCTTCCCCGCACAGGAAGGCGGACAGAGGATCCGAGGCTCTCTGCCCTGACTGCCCCGGCTCCTCGCCCTTCGGCCGACCGGGACCGCACACCCCACGGCCGTTGCTGCTCCGGGCTGCGGTGCCGGGAGGGTTGAGGGTCCCTCTCAGGCGCCGCGGCCCGCGGGTGTTTCACGGCCCCATCCGTCAGGGCTCATACATTTCAGAGCCGTACAAACTGCCAGGTACGCTCGCACTCGTGCCCTCCATGAACGAACTCGTACGCCAGCACACCGCCCTCGACGACACCGATCTCGAGTGGCTGCACCTGCTGGTCTCGGAGTGGCAGCTGCTCTCCGACCTCTCCTTCGCCGATCTGGTCCTGTGGGTCCCCACCAGCGACGGCACCCGGTACGTCTCGGTCGCCCAGATGCGGCCCAACACCGGCCCGACGTCGTACCAGGACGACATGGTGGGCCACCTCGTCCCGCGTGGCCGCCGTCCGATGCTGGACGCCGCCCTCGACGAGGGCCGTATCGTGCGCGAGGGGGACCCGGAATGGCGTGAGGAAGTGCCTGTCCGGGTCGAGTCGATCCCCGTACGGCGGGAGGGGCGCGTCCTCGGGGTCATCGCGCGCAACACCAACCTCCTCACCGTGCGCACCCCGAGCCGCCTGGAACTCACCTATCTCCAGAGCGCCTCCGACCTCGCGCAGATGATCGCGGCCGGTGCCTTCCCGTTCGCGAACCAGCAGCTCGACATGGACGCCTCGCCCCGCGTGGGCGACGGCCTGATCCGGGTCGACGGCGACGGCATCGTCCAGTACGCATCCCCGAACGCCCTGTCCGCCTATCACCGGCTCGGCCTCGCCTCCGACCTCGTCGGCCAGCACCTGGGCAGGACCACGGCCGAACTCGCCCCCACCCGGGGCCCGGTGGACGAGGCGCTCGCCAAGGTCGCCAGCGGCTGGGCACCGCGCGAGACCGAGATCGAGGCCAACGACGGGGTCATCCAGTTCCGTGCGATCCCCCTCAAGCCCAAGGGCACCCGCATCGGCTCGCTGGTCCTGCTGCGGGACGTCACGGAACTCCGTCGCCGCGAGCGGGAGCTGATCACCAAGGACGCGACGATCCGCGAGATCCACCACCGCGTCAAGAACAACCTCCAGACGGTGGCGGCCCTGCTCCGTCTCCAGGCCCGGCGCATCGAGTCGGACCGTGGCCGGGAGGCTCTCGAAGAGGCGGTGCGGCGCGTCGGATCCATTGCGATCGTGCATGAGACGCTCTCCCAGAACCTGGACGAGCGCGTGGAGTTCGACGACATCGCCGACCGTGTTCTGGCGATGGTCGCGGAGATCTCCCCGGGAAAGGTCACAGGGCGTCGCACCGGCCGCTTCGGCATTCTCGATGCCGAGGTCGCCACCCCGCTGTCGATGGTGCTGACCGAGGTTCTGCAGAACGCGCTGGAGCACGGCTTCCGGGAGGGGGACACCGGCACGGTCGAGGTGTCGGCGGTCCGCGGCGGCACCACGAAGGAGGCCCGCCTGCTGGTCACCGTCCAGGACGACGGTGTCGGCCTGCCGGCGGGTTTCGATCCGCACACCGCCGGCAACCTGGGGCTGCAGATCGTACGGACCCTGGTGGAAGGCGAGTTGGGCGGCACCTTCGACATGGTCCCGGCACCGGAGCGCGGCACCCGGGTGATCCTCGACATTCCGGTGCGGACTCAGAAGTGAGCTGTGCCTCCGTGTGAGCCCGGCCTCTGGGGAAAGGGCCTCGAAAAGCATTGAGCCCCGGGCCGTCAATCGGCCCGGGGCTAAAGCTCGTTGCTGCTTAACAAAAGCGCATCGGGGGGAACTGCGCGCTGCGGCTCGGGGGCGGGAGATGCGCACTCGCTGTGCGCGCCGCCAAGCTCAGGCTGTCAGCAGGGGTGGGTTGTCAGGCGGAGGCCTGACGAGCCCGGTTGCGGGCGGCGCGGCGCTTCATGGCGCGGCGCTCGTCCTCGCTGAGACCACCCCAGACGCCGGAGTCCTGGCCGGACTCGAGCGCCCACTGCAGACACTGCTCGATAACCGGGCAGCGACGGCAGACGGCCTTGGCTTCCTCGATCTGCAGCAGCGCAGGACCGGTGTTGCCGATGGGGAAGAAGAGCTCGGGGTCTTCCTCGCGGCAAACGGCGTTGTGACGCCAGTCCATGGCTGCTACCTCTCCTTGGTATTACGTGCAAGTGCTTGTGAATGTGAACGCTTTCACGAATCCCTCAACAAGTGAAGGGCCGACCGCCAGTTCCCTGGCGAGGTCCTGTGAGTTGAAGAGGGGTTCCGGTGACCAGTGGAGGCCGGTGTTGCGGGCCGTCCCGATCGCCACGTAGAGACTCGCAAACCTCAGCCGGGGATACAACCCCTTCTGGAAAGTTTTTTTTGATTCTTCGGTGTCGACTAGGTCACAGCCGTACTTCCATGGGGTGGATCCTGGCCTAAACGTTCGAGTGAAAGGACTTTAGCCCCTTCTGCTCACACAATCACACGCAGTGCACGGCGTACGCCTGTGAACGTCACGCTGGTTCGCAGCCCCAGGTGGTCACCGTCCATCTGGAGGGGGAGCGGCACCTTCGAATGCAAGGTGAACTCTGTCAAGTCGTGCAGGGAGGTGGCGTGCTTGCCGTGGGGTCCGCGCTCGGGGGACGAAGTGAGCAACTGGGTGCCATACCGGGCAACCGCCGCGGTGGACAGGCGGCTGAGACCGAAGACATCGAGACCGGTATCGAACGAGGCCTTAGGCGCCGCGTAGATCGGGCGATTCCCCAGAAACGTCCACGGGGAGGTGTTCGAGACTATGGACAGCACCAGATCGGTGACCGGATCCTCGCCGGCCCGCTCCAGCGTTATGGTCCCGTGCCGGCGGTTCGGCTCGCCGAGGAGCTGGCGCACGACCTGGCGCACGTAAAGAGCGTGTGTGGACTTCCGGCCGCGCTCGCGATGCTGTTCCACCCGGCCGACCACACCGGCATCGAAGCCGAGCCCCGCGTTGAAGGTGAACCAGCGGGCCGGCACTCCCTCGTCCTCCGTGCCCGGCGTACCCGAGGTCAGCCCCAGGCCGACGGTCCGTTCGCTGCCGTCGCGCAGGGCGTCCAGCAGGGCGCCGGTCGCCTCGACGGCGTCGTTCGGCAGGCCCAGGGCGCGGGCGAAGACGTTGGTGGAGCCGCCCGGGACCACGGCGAGTCCGGGGAGGTGCCCCGGGGCCGGGCCGGCGTGCAGGAGACCGTTGACCACCTCGTTGACCGTGCCGTCGCCGCCGAGGGCCACCACCAGGTCTATGTCGTCGCTCTCCGCCGCGTGCCGGCCCAGGTCGCGCGCGTGGCCGCGGTACTCGGTGGTGACCGCCTCCAGCTTCATCTCACTGGCCAGCGCGTGGATCAGTACGTCGCGTGTGCGCGCACTTGTGGTGGTTGCCGCCGGATTGACCACGAGGAGTGCACGCATGACTGGCAGCGTACCTACTGGGTGGTACCTGGCCCAGACCGAGGTCGGGATCAGGTAAGAGAGCGGGGGCGAACCTCGCCACTGGGGTGTCGGCGACGACGGCTACTCTTCAGGTGTGAGCAGTGAGCAGACCTCCACCAGCCCGGAGAACACCGGCCCGCGCCCCCGGCGTCTGACGTACGCCGCGATGCTGGCCGCACTGGAAGGGCTCGCGCTGGTCGTCGGCGGGGTCTGGATCCTGGTCCTCGGTTTCACGGGGCATCCGGACGACCGGCAGCAGGCCGTCACCGGGGGCATCACGCTGGTCGTGCTCGCGCTGCTGCCGCTGCTCGCGGCCCGCGGGCTGCTCGCCCTCCGCAGCTGGAGCCGCGGCCCGGCCGTCATCACCCAGCTCATGGCGCTTCCGGTGGCCTACAACCTGCTCCAGGCCGACAGCATGGCCATTCCCGGTGGGATCGCCCTGGCCGTGGTGGCCGTCGCCTCGCTCGTCCTGCTGGTGAACCCCGAGACGACCCGGGCCCTCGGGATCCGCGGGCCCGGCAACCCCGGCGGTACGGAGAAGTAGCCGTCACTCCTCGACGAGGAGCTTCTCCCTGAGCTGCGCCAGCGTGCGCGCCAGCAGCCGGGAGACGTGCATCTGCGAGATGCCGACCTCCTGCGCGATCTGCGACTGGGTCATGTTGCCGAAGAAGCGCAGCAGCAGGATCCGCTTCTCACGCGGCGGAAGGTCCTCCAGCAGCGGCTTGAGGGACTCCCGGTACTCCACGCCCTCCAGCGCCTCGTCCTCCGCGCCGAGGGTGTCCGCGACCGCCGGGGACTCGTCGTCCGTGTCGGGGACGTCCAGGGACAGCGTGGAGTACGCGTTGGCGGACTCCAGGCCTTCCAGGACCTCCTCCTCCGAGATCGACAGCTTCTCGGCGAGCTCGTGGACCGTGGGGGAGCGGCCGTGCAGCTGGGAGAGCTCAGCCGTGGCCGTCGTCAGCGCCAGGCGCAGCTCCTGCAGCCGGCGCGGGACGCGCACCGCCCAGCCCTTGTCGCGGAAGTGCCGCTTGATCTCGCCGACGACCGTAGGGGTCGCGTACGTCGAGAACTCCACGCCGCGGTCCGGGTCGAAGCGGTCGACCGACTTGATCAGCCCGATCGTGGCGACCTGGGTGAGGTCGTCCAGCGGCTCGCCGCGGTTGCGGAAGCGGCGCGCGAGATGCTCGACGAGCGGCAGGTGCATGCGGACCAGCTGGTTGCGCAGGTCCGCGTACTCGGGACTGCCGCTGCTCAGGGTGCGCAGTTTGAGGAACATCTCCCGCGCCCCGCTGCGGTCCGGGGAGCCGTACTGTGCGCCCCGTGTGGGGTGTGCGCTCGGCGTCTCGTCCTCGGAGTGTCGCTCGTGCTCGCTCATCGTCCCGCCCGTCGCCCTTCCCCGAGCCCTCGCCTCCTCCGACACTCTCGACTTCGCGCGAGTGGGTGGACCCCCCTGGGCAGGAGATGCGGTGATCCCCCCGCCCGGAGGCGCGCTCCGCACGGCACCTTCCCGGTCCGCCCGCCCGTCGCCCGGGAGGACGACCCCCGCGGAGTCGTCCTCCGGATGCGGGCGGGCCTGCTCGGGGATGCCGTCGATGCCGGCCGCCATGCCCGAGGCTCCGCTCGGGCTGGCGCCCGTGCCCTCGGCCGGCAGCTCTCGTGTGCTGCGCTCTTCGTCCCGCACCGGCCCGTCCTCGTCCCTCACGCCGGCCCGGGTCCCGCGCCGCGCTGTTTGTAGAGGCTGATCGAAACGGTTTTGTCCTTGTCCACGGCAGAGGAGACCTTGCCCGCGAGAGCGGACAGGACGGTCCAGGCGAAGGTGTCCCGCGAGGGGGCATGACCATCCGTGGTCGGCGCCGAGACGGTGACCTCGAGTGAGTCGTCGACGAGGCGGAAGACACAGCTGAGCACCGAGCCGGGCACGGCCTGCTGGAGCAGGATCGCGCAGGCCTCGTCCACCGCGATGCGCAGGTCCTCGATCTCGTCGAGGGTGAAGTCCAAACGGGCCGCGAGACCGGCCGTGGCCGTACGCAGCACCGACAGGTAGGCACCCGCGGCCGGCAGCCGGACTTCCACGAAGTCCTGGGTCGCGGGCTCGCCTGCGATCTGGGACACCCTCACCTCCATGGTGGTACAAGCGTTTCAGGGCCGAGGGTCGCCCCCCGGGGGTAAACGCGATACGTGGTTCAGCGGTGACGCTATCGCGCTCTCGATGGTCCTGTCCCCGGGACCCCATCCCCGTGCCGTCACTCACAGTAAACCTGTGGATACGCTCCGTGTCTAGGGGTTGGGCGGGCCCAAATGGGAAGAGCGCGCGCCGGGTTGACGTACCCAGACGTCAGACGGTCGAACCGTCCTGGTCGAACCGTCCTTCGCCCGGGTCCTGTCGGGTTCTTGTCGAGTCACACCAGAACATGGTCGACGAAGCACCATCGCCAGGTCTCCCCGGGCTCGTGCGTCCGGATCACGGGATGACCGGACTTCTTGTGGTGTTCCGCCGCGTGCCGCCCCGGCGAGGAGTCGCAGCAGCCGACGTGACCGCAGCTGAGGCACAGCCGCAGTTGTACCGGGTCCATGCCCTCCGCCACGCACTCCGGACACGTCTCGCTGAGCGGGACGGGTTCGGGATGCGGCAGCGCGTCGGCGTGCGTGCACTGTTTCATGATTGCCAGGTTACGACGGTCGCGCGGAAGACCGCGGGGAAAATGAGGGCGGGCGAGAACGATGGACGTGATGCCACTGCTGCTGCTCGTGGCGGGCAGCGCGGCGATCGCCGCGGCCGCGCGGCGCACGCCGGTGCCGGCACCGCTGCTGCTGGTGGCGGCCGGGCTGGCGGTCAGTTACGTGCCAGGCGTACCGGACTACACCCTCGACCCGCACGTCGTCCTGCCGCTCATCCTTCCCCCGCTGCTGCACACGGCCGCGACCGACAGCTCCTATCTCGGCCTGCGGGCGCAGTTGCGGCCGGTCGCGCTGCTGTCCGTCGGGTACGTGCTCTTCGCGACCTTCGTCGTCGGCTGGGCCCTTTACCTGATCGTGCCGGACCTGCCGCTGACCGCTGCCCTGGTCTTCGGCGCGGTGGTGGCGCCGCCGGACGCGGTCGCGGCGACGGCGGTGGCACGGCGGGTCGGGCTGCCTTCGCGCATCACCACGATCCTCCAGGGCGAGTCGTTGCTGAACGACGCCACCGCGATCACCGCCTACCGCGTCGCCCTCGCGGCCGCCGTCGGGGAGGGCGCGAGCTGGGCCGGGGGCATCGGCGAGTTCCTGCTCGCGGCGGTCGGCGGCGTCGTGGTGGGGCTGGTGCTGATGGCCCCCATCCACTGGCTGCGCACGCACGTGAAGGAGGCGCTGCTCCAGAACACGCTCTCCCTGCTGATCCCGTTCGTCGCCTACGCCGTCGCCGAGCAGGTGCACGCCTCCGGTGTCCTCGCGGTCGTGGTCGTCGCGCTCTACCTGGGACACCGCGCCTGGGAGGTCGACTTCGCCACGCGTCTGCAGGAGGAGGCGGTGTGGAAAATGGTCGCCTTCGTCCTGGAGTCGGCGGTGTTCGCGCTGATCGGACTGCAGCTGCCGGTGGTGCTGAGAGGCCTCGGGCAGTACGAGGGTGCCGTGGCCGCCTGGTACGCCTGCGCGATCTTCCTGGTGGTCGTCGCGGCCCGGTTCGTGTGGGTGTACCCGGCGACCTTCCTGCCGCGGCTGCTGTCGGCCCGGATCCGGGAGCGGGAGCAGAGCCCGACCTGGAGGGGGCCGTTCGTCGTCGCGTGGGCCGGCATGCGGGGAGTGGTCTCGCTGGCGATCGCCTTCTCGATCCCGCTCACCCTGCACGACGGCGAGGAGCCCTTCCCGCACCGCAACCTCATCCTCTTCCTGACCTTCACGACGGTCATCGGGACACTGGTCGTCCAGGGCCTGACGCTTCCCCCGCTGATCCGGCTGCTGAAGTTCCCCGGGCGGGACGCGCAGGCCGAGACGCTCGCCGAGGCCAACGCCCAGGCACAGGCCTCCCGGGCCGCCGAGCGGCGCCTGGACGAACTCCTCCACGACGAGCGCAACGCCCTGCCGGCTCCGCTCGCCGACCGGCTGCGCATCGTCCTGGAACGCCGCCGCAACGCGGTCTGGGAACGGCTCGGGCAGGCCAACCCGGTCACGGGGGAGTCCGTCGACGACACCTACCGGCGGCTGTCGCGAGAGATGATCAGTGCCGAGCGCGATGTGTTCGTCAGGCTCCGGGACGCCCGCTACATCGACGACGAGATGCTGCGGACGCTGCTGCGCAGGCTGGACCTGGAGGAGGCGGCGGCCTTCCGGGAGGCGGTGTAAGCGCTGAGGCGGCACTCGCTGAGGCGGTCTTCGGGGGCTGCCGGGCGTCACGGGGAGGGGCTGCCGGGCGTCACGGAAGGGACTGCCGGCGTCACGGGAAGGGGCGGCCGGTGATCACGGCCGCCACAGTCGTCCCGCGCGGGAAGGCCCCTTCGCCGACCAGAGCCACGAGTGCGTACAGCAGCTTCGCGACATACAGGCGTTCGACGGGCAGATCGTGGCGGCGCTCGAAGTCCGCCGCGAAGGTGTCGAGCTCGGCGGGCACGCGCGCGTAGCCGCCGAAGTGGAAGCGGTCGTCGAGGTACCAGGTGCCGCGGGCACCACCGAACGCCTGGTGCTGCAGGTCCTCGATCTCGCCGGTCAGGAAGCCGCCCTTGAGGACCGGTACGCCCAGGGCGCGCTGCCCCGGAGCGAGACCGGCGGCCAGCCCCGCCAGCGTGCCGCCGGTGCCGCAGGCCACGGCTACGACGTCGGCCTGGTCGCACAGCTCGGTGCCGAGCGCCCGGCAGCCGCGGACCGCCTCGGCGTTGCTGCCGCCCTCGGGAACGACGTACGCGTCCTCGGCGTCCGTGGCACGCAGGACCGCGGCCAGGGCGCGCGGCTCGGATTTGCTGCGGTAGGTCGCCCTGTCCACGAAGTGCAGCCGCATGCCGTCGGCCGCACAGCGGGCCAGCGAGGGATTGAGAGGCCGGCCGGCCAGTTCGTCACCGCGCACGACACCCACCGTGGGGATGCCGAGCAGCCGGCCGGCCGCCGCTGTGGCTCGCAGGTGGTTGGAGTAGGCCCCGCCGAAGGTGACCACGGCACGGCCGCCCGCCGCCGTGAGATTCGGCGCCAGCTTGCGCCACTTGTTCCCGATCAGCTCCGGGTGGATCAGATCGTCCCGCTTCAGCAGGAGCCGGACGCCCCGGCGCTCGAACCGCGCGTCCACGACCTCCCGCACGGGTGAGGGCAACCGGGGGTTCAGGGCCGCGAGGCGGGGCGCGTCAGGGGTGTCGGGGCCGGTCACCCCGTCATTGTCGCCCGGGACGGAAACGGCCCGGGCTTCGGCCCGGTCCGGCTTCGGCTTCCCTCGGTCAGTGGGGGATTGCCGTGCGTGGGGGAACGCGGCTGTCTGTGGCCGGTCGCGCAGTACCCCGCGCCCCCTCCGGGGCGCTTGGCCTGCCGACGGCTGCGCACGTGCCCGGCGGGCGGCCGGCCCCGGAGGGCGGCGGCGCCTCTGCCCAGCGGTACGAAGATCCATTCCCGCTCTTTCGTGTAATAGCACCGCGACGCTGCGTGAGGAAGGCTTGGGCGTGCACATCGATGCCCGAGGCGTATGGGCGTCGGTCACAACCGGGAGGGCAGTTCTCTATGTCGGTAGGCGAAGAGGTCCGCACGGAGCAGACCAAGCCGCAGCAGAGTCTCGGCACGGCGGCCGCGCGGAACCTGGCCACCACGACCAAGTCCGTGCCGCAGATGCAGGAGATCAGCTCCCGCTGGCTGCTGCGCATGCTGCCCTGGGTCGACATCCAGGGGGGTACGTACCGGGTGAACCGGCGGCTGACGTTCGCCGTGGGCGACGGCCGGCTGACGTTCGTGAAGACCGGCGACCGCGTCGAGATCATCCCCGCTGAGCTGGGCGAGCTGCCGGCCCTGCGGTCCTACGAGGACGAGGAGGTCCTCTCCGAGATCGCCCGTCGCTGCGAGCAGCGGGAGATCCCGGCCGGCGAGGTGATCGCCTCGTTCGGCAGCCCGTCCGACGAGGTGTACCTGCTGGCGCACGGCAGGGTCGAGAAGGTCGGCACGGGCCCGTACGGCGACGACGAGTCCCTCGGAGTCCTCGCCGACGGTTCCTACTTCGGCGACGACGCGCTGCTGGACGAGGACGCGATCTGGGAGTACACGGCCCGCTCGCTCACCGCGTGCACCGTGCTGGTGCTGCCCCGGCAGGAGTTCGCGCGGATCGCCCAGCGCTCGGACTCGCTGCGGGACCACCTCCAGCAGCGCCGCTCGATTCCCTCGCAGCGCTCCAACAAGTACGGCGAGAAGGAGATCGACCTCTCCGCCGGCCACTCCGGTGAGCCGGACATTCCGCACACCTTCGTCGACTACGAGGCCAGGCCCCGCGAGTACGAACTGAGCGTCGCCCAGACCGTGCTGCGCATCCACACGCGCGTGGCCGACCTCTACAACCAGCCGATGAACCAGACCGAGCAGCAGATCCGGCTGACGGTCGAGGCGCTGAAGGAGCGCCAGGAGCACGAACTCATCAACAACCGCGACTTCGGTCTCCTGCACAACTGCGAGTACGACCAGCGGATCCAGCCCCACGACGGCGTGCCCAGCCCGGACGACATGGACGAACTGCTCAGCAGGCGCCGCGGCACCAAGCTGCTTCTCGCCCATCCGCGAGCCATCGCCGCGTTCGGCCGCGAGCTCAACAGGCGCGGCCTCGTCCCCGAGACCATCGACATGGCAGGCAACCGCATCCCCACCTGGCGCGGCGTGCCGATCTTCCCGTGCAACAAGATCCCGGTGACGGAAGCGCGTACCACGTCGATCATCGCGATGCGTACGGGCGAGAGCGACCAGGGCGTCATCGGTCTGCGCGCTTCCGGAATCCCGGACGAGATCGAGCCGAGCCTCTCGGTGCGCTTCATGGGCATCAACGAACAGGCCATCATCAAGTACCTGGTCACGGCCTACTACTCGGCCGCGGTCCTGGTACCGGACGCGCTCGGCGTCCTGGAGAACGTCGAGATCGGCCGCTGGCGGTGACCCTTCCGGTACGTCGGCCGTGTCCCCGCCCGCCCGGGCGGGTACACCCTCGTGGTACGCGCCCAGCGGTAGCGGAGGCGCCACCGTCCGCTCACTCTCCGAGGCGGTCCTATGGGTGATTCCCTCACGGAGTTCAGGACGGATCCAACGCTGCCCGCTCCCGGTGGGCAGCGCGGTAGCGAGCCCGGGCGTGCGGCCCGGGCGCAGGGAAGGCGGGGGCCCATCGGGGCACAGCGGGACGGCCGGCCGGGACCGGCCGAGGGGCACGAGGCGGTCATGCTCCTGGACCGGGCCCGCGCGGAGGTCGACCCGGTGCTGCGGGCCGCGCTCGGCTCGCTGCCCGGGCCGATGCGCCGGATCGCGCTCTACCACTTCGGCTGGGAGCAGGCGGACGGCACCCCGGCCGAGGGCGGCTCCGGCAAAGCGATCCGACCCGCTCTGGTCCTCGCCGCGGCGGCCGCCCTCGGCGGACCCGACGCACGGAAGGGAGCCGTCCGGGCGGCCGCCGCGGTGGAACTGGTCCACAACTTCACGTTGCTGCACGACGACGTGATGGACCGGGACACCACCCGCCGGCACCGGCCCACGGCGTGGACGGTGTTCGGGGACGCCGACGCGATCCTCGCCGGGGACGCCCTCCAGGCGCTGGCCCTGAGGCTGCTGGCACAGGACGCGCATCCGGCGGCGTCACGAGCTGCCGCGCTGCTCGCGGAGTGTGTGGTCGAACTGTGCGCGGGGCAGCACGCCGACACGGCGCTGGAGCGGCGCGGCGCGGACGAGGTCACCCTCGACGAGGTGCTCGCCATGGCGGAGGCCAAGACGGGTGCGCTGCTGGGCAGCGCCTGCGCGATCGGCGGGCTCTACGCGGGAGCCGGGGACGCGGACGTGGCGGCGCTCGACGCGTTCGGCCGGGAGGCCGGGCTGGCCTTCCAGCTCATCGACGACGTCATCGGCATATGGGGCGACCCGCGCCGCACCGGCAAGCCCGTCGGAGCGGACCTGGCCGCCCGCAAGAAGTCCCTGCCGGTCGTGGCGGCCTTCGCATCCGGTACGCCGGCGGCGGCCGAACTCGCCGAACTGTACGCACGATCCAGCGAGGAGGAGGACCTGGACCACATCGCCCTGACCGTGGAACGCGCGGGCGGCCGTGACTGGGCCCAGAGTCAGGCGGCCGACCGGATGGCTGTGGCGATGCAGCAACTGGCGCGCGCGGTACCGGACCCGGAGGCGGCGGGCGGGCTGCTGGCCCTCGCCGAGTTCGTGACCCGGCGCAGCAGTTGACGACCGGCACCCTTCGGGTGACCGGAGGGCAGGACCCCGGAGCGCGCGGGCCGTACGGTTCCTGACCCCGCACGGCCCGGGCCTCCGGCCAGGCGGGCCCCGCACTTCCCCACGGTGTGCGGGGCCCGCCCTACGGGCTTACCAGCTCCGCGAGTTCGTCCGTACCGGCCAGTGGACGACCGGCACTTTGGACAGTTGTTCGATGCATTCGCGCCAAGCTCCCGCCCTGCCCTCCGGCACGGCTCTCGACCGCCCTACGATCTACGCCCGTCGGGACCAGTGAAGGGGCGGGACATGGGTGTGGCGATCCGGACGGCGGACGAGGGAGACCGGGAGCTGGTCGTCCGGCTTCTGGACGAGGCGTTCCAGGACGACCCGGTCAGCGGCTGGGTGTTCCCCGGTGCCGAGGACCGCCGTGCCCGCCACCCCGGACTCATGGGCGCCTTCACCGACATCGTGCTCGAGGCCGGGCGCATAGACGTCACGGAGGACGGCTCGGCCTGTGCGCTGTGGATGTCCGTGCCGGCCGACGACCACGAGGGCGATGCCGAGGACGAAGGCCCGGCGCAGGTGCGGGAGGCCGTCGACCCGGACAACGAGCGCATCGAGCAGATCGGCCGGCTGACCGCGGCCATCCACCCCTCCGGGCGGGCCCACGAGTACCTGTGGATGATCGGCGTGGCACCCGGACGCCAGGGCGAGGGCCTGGGTACCGCGCTCATCGAGGCGGTCCTCGACCGGTGCGACCGCGAGGGGCTGCCCGCCTACCTGGAGGCGAGCAGCGCCCGCAGCCGCACGCTGTACGAGCGCCTCGGCTTCGAGCAGATCGGCCCGGTCCTCGACCTCCCGGAGGGCGGCCCGTCCATGTGGCCGATGTGGCGCGAGCCTCGCGCCCGCACCACCCCCTAGGTGTGCTGTCCCGGGACGCCTGGCACGCTCCCCCAAGCTCTTCGAGCAGGGGGGACCCCCACTCGCCGCACCGGAGGAAGCCCCGAGTACATCCAGTACGAGGGACTACGCCCGGCACGCCGAGAGCACGCACCGACCGCCGCGCCTGTACGCCCGTGAGCTGCGAGCCGCCGCACAGCAACCCGGGCGCCGGGCCGCGGTCATCAAGACCTATCCGCTCGTGTACGGCTCGGGCATGCCGATGTTCGGCTCCGGATTCGCGATCTCGGAGTTCTCCCCGGAGGCGGTGCGGACGTTCGGCAACGGGGTGCTGGTGCGTACGTACAGCAGGAAGCGCTGAGCCCCCGACCGTCCTACTCTGAGGACATGGGCAGCGAAGGACACGTCTGTCCGTCCTGCGGACAGCCAGTGGAAACAGTCGTCCGGCGCCACAAGACGCTGGGCACGTGGGTCCCGCGGTGGGTGGCGGGCCCCTGCCGTAATCCTGAGTGCGCGGCCTACGACGCGGAGGACGCCGAAGGTGGCCACGCCGGTGAGGTGACGCGGCCCGCGGCGCACACCCGGCCGACCGAGGACACCACCCCACCCGCGGCCGACCCGCCCGAGACGGCTCCCGGAGAATCCGTCGCGAAGAATTCCTGAGCCCGTGTCGAGAACTCCGGCCCGGCTCCGACGTCCCTTGTGAAGAGCCGCCCGCCCGGGCGGCGCGAGCCGAAGGAGCGGACCGATGAAGTACCTGGTCATGGTGCAGGGCACGCAGGCGGACTACGAAGCCATGCGCGGCAAGGCGTCGGCGACCTCCCCCGCCTGGAGCGAGGAGGAAGTGCAGACCATGTTCGCCTACATGGGCGCCCTCAACGACGACCTCTCCGAGAGCGGCGAGCTCGTGGACGGGCAGGGCCTGGCCGAGCCGGCGCAGACCCGGCACGTCACCCTGGGTGACGACGGCAAGGCCGTGATCACCGACGGCCCGTACGGCGAGACCAAGGAGCTGCTGGCCGGCTACTGGGTCCTGGAGTGCGAGAGCCTGGAACGGGTCACGGAGATCGCCGACCGCGTCGCCCGCTGCCCCCAGCCGGCCGGCGCCCCCGACTACCCGGTCGTGATCCGTCCGATCATGGAGGGCTCCGGGGAGATCTGAGGAGCGGCCGACGCCGAGGACGCGCCGGTGAGGAACTCACCCGAGGTCGAGGACCTGCTGCGCCGGAACGCGCCGCAGGTCCTCGGCGCGCTGGTCAGACGGTACGGCCACTTCGACGCCGCCGAGGACGCCGTGCAGGAGGCGCTCCTCGCGGCGGCCGGGCAGTGGCCCGAATCAGGCGTGCCGGACAACCCGCGCGGCTGGCTGATCAAGGTCGCCTCACGGCGGCTGACCGACGCCCTGCGCAGCGAGAAGGCCCGACGGCAGCGCGAGGAGCGGGCGGCGGCACTCACGCCCCGCGACGCCTTCACCGCCCCGCCGCCCGGGGACCGGGCACCCCGTGCGGACGACACCCTGTCGCTGCTCTTCCTGTGCTGCCATCCCGACCTGACGCCGCCCGCGCAGATCGCGCTCACCCTGCGTGCGGTCGGCGGATTGACCACGGCGGAGATCGCCCGCGCGTATCTGGTGCCGGAGGCGACGATGGCGCAGCGGATCAGCCGGGCCAAGCAGAAAGTACGGGGCGTGCGCTTCGGCCGCCCCGAGCACTGGGAACGGCGGCTGCCGTCCGTCCTGCAGACCCTCTACCTGATCTTCAACGAGGGGTACACGGCCACCTCCGGCGCCGCACTCCAGCGCCGCGACCTCGCGGGCGAGGCGGTCCGTCTGACCCGGGCCGTCCACGCGCTGCTCCCCGATGACGGCGAGGTGGCCGGACTGCTCGCGCTGATGCTGCTCACCGACGCCCGCCGCGACGCGCGCAGCGGGCCGCACGGCGAGCTGATCCCCCTCGACGAGCAGGACCGCGACCGCTGGGACAGGGCCGCGATCGACGAGGGCGTCGCGCTGGTCACCCGAGCCCTGTCCCGGGGCCGGCCCGGGCCGTACCAACTGCGGGCCGCGATCGCCGCCGTACACGACGAGGCACCCTCGCCCGAGGCGACGGACTGGGCCGAGATCCTGGGCCTGTACGACGTCCTCGTCGGCCTGGTCCCCGGCCCGGTCGAACGCCTCAACCGGGCGGTCGCCGTCGCCATGGTCCACGGCCCGCGCACAGGACTGAGAGAACTGGACGCCCTGGCCGATGAGTTGAAAGGCCATCGTCTGGACGCCGTACGAGGTCATCTCCTGGAACGCGCGGGCGAATTCCAAGCCGCATGCGCCGCCTACGAGTCGGCGGCCGCGCAGACCCTCAGCCTGCCAGAGCAGCGCTATCTCCACGCACGGGCGGCGCGGTTGAGGGACTAGCGTGTGAGGCATGGGCATGACGGGGGAGCAGCGGCGCAGGGTGTGGCGCCGGGCGGTGATCGTGTGGGCGCTGGTCGTGGTCGTCGCAAGCGGGCTGACCCTCTGGGTGCAGGACTCGATGGAGCCTCAGGGGCCGTACGTCGGTGAGCAGACGAAGCCCGACGAGACACCTGACCTGCCGCCCTGTCCGACGCCTGAGGAGGGCCTGGACGTCGCCTGCGCCTACGTCAAGGCGGACTAGTCGCGCAGCCCGCCCGTCTCCGGATCCCGGGTCGTCAGGCAGTACGCGCCGCCCGCCGGGTCCCGCATCACCGTCCAGCCCGAGAAGCCGGCCACGAACGTGGCCCCGAGCTCCTCGTGCCGTGCCCGGGTCGCCGTGACGTCCGCGCAGGCGAGATCGAGGTGGGCGGAGGCCGGGCGCTCCTCGTCGGGGCGCTGCAGGAGCAGGCGGACCGGCAGCCCGGGCGGCGGTTCGACCACGTGGAACTCCGGGAGCGCGCCGGGCCGCGAGTGCCAGCCGTCCAGCAGCCCGCCCCAGAAGGCGACTTCGGCGTCGTACGCCGACGGCGGGACGTCCACGCACACCTGGTCCAGCCGGCTGCCGCGCACCACACCCGGACGCGACGACTGTCCGCGCCAGGGGTCCGCGCACAACAGCTGCCCGCCGGGCGACCTCAGCACGACGAGCGATCCGAGGTCCTCCACCACGCTCGCGCCCAGCCGCACCGCCGAGTCGGCGAACTCCGCCACGTCGTCCACGCAGAAGTCGAGGTGCGCACCGCCGGCCCCGGACCGCACCGCCTGGGCCTTCACACAGGCGTCGGCACCCTCGGGGAGCAGGGTGACGAACTCGGAGTGCTCCCCGCGGAGTTCGGAGAGCCGGGTGCCCGTGACCGCCGTCCAGAAGTCACAGGCGGCACCGAAGGCCGCGCGCGGCCGGTCGACGAAGGCGTACGTCCAGCGGATTCTCATGAGGTGATCGTAGTAAGAACCCGTCACGGCCACCCGCGTGAACCTTGACCAGCCTTTGCCTCGCCGTTCCCCGCCTCCTGGCCTGCGCTTGTTTGCATTCAGGAATGGACCACATCACGTTCCTCGTCGCGGTCGTCATCGTCACGGCACTCGCCTTCGACTTCACCAACGGATTCCACGACACGGCGAACGCGATGGCCACGTCCATCGCCACCGGCGCACTCGCACCCCGTACGGCGGTCCTGATCAGCGGTGTCCTCAACGTCGTCGGTGCGTTCCTGTCCACGGAGGTGGCCAGGACCATCTCGGGCGGCATCGTGGACGACACCCTCGTCACCCCAGGGATGATCTTCGCGGGCCTGGTCGGGGCGATCCTGTGGAATTTGCTGACCTGGCTGTTCGGACTGCCGTCCAGTTCCTCGCACGCCCTGTTCGGCGGGCTGATCGGGGCCGTGTGGGTCGGCGCGGGCAGCGAAGGCGTCGACTTCGGCAAGGTCGTCGAGAAGGTGCTGGTGCCGGCGGTCGCCTCGCCGGTCGTGGCCGGTATCGCCGCGCTGCTCGCCACCTGCCTCGCCTACCGGCTCACCGACCGGGCCGGCAAGGACTCGGTCACCAAGGGCTTCCGCATCGGGCAGATCGCCTCCGCCTCGCTGGTCTCCCTCGCCCACGGCACGAACGACGCGCAGAAGACCATGGGCATCATCACCCTCACCCTCATCTCGGCCGGCGCCCTCGGCCATGACGCCGGACCGCCCCTGTGGGTCGTCGTGTCCGCCGGGCTCGCCATCGGCCTCGGCACCTACCTCGGTGGCTGGCGGATCATCCGCACGATGGGCAAGGGCCTCACCGAGATCCAGTCCCCGCAGGGCTTCGCCGCCGAGACCGCCTCCACCGCCGTCATCCTGACCTCCGCGCACCTCGGCTTCGCCCTCTCCACCACCCAGGTCGCCTCGGGCAGCATCCTCGGCGCGGGCCTCGGCCGCAGGCTCGCGGAGGTCCACTGGGGCGTAGCGGGCCGGATGGCGGCCGCCTGGCTGGTGACACTGCCCGCCGCCGCGCTGATCGGGGGCCTGGCCGCGAGCGTCGTGCGGAGCGGCGGCGACCTCGGTACGGCCGTCGTCGCCCTGGTCGGCGCCGCCCTCGCCGCCGGCATCGTGGCCGTCTCGCGCCGCAACCCGGTGCACGCGCACAACGTCAACGATGCGCAGAAGGTAACCATCCGCACCGAGGCGCCGGCCAAGGTCGGCGCGGCCGCCTGAGCTTCGGAGAGCCGACACGCATCCGGACTGGACCGCACTCGGTCGCGTCACCGCGGTGAGCATCGGCGTCACCGTCGCCGTGGTCGTCGTCTTCGCCCTCGGCGTCCTCGGCCTCGTCCGGGCCTCTCTGTGCTTCCTCGCCTACGCGGCCGTGGTGGCGTACGGGACATACCTGATCGTGCCTCGGTTCCACTGGCCGGGATTCACGAGGTCCAAGAACTGGTCTCCACGGCGGTGTCGAAGGCGGCGTCGAGGCGGACGGTGCGGTCGTAGGACACGGACACTGATTCCTCTATACCCCTCCGGGTACCCGCAAGGGAACAGGCGAATGTCTTGAGCGGGGTGCCTTCCCGCTCGTGGAATACCCCCCTGGGTATAGCTGTTAGGGTGGGAGTCAGATACCCCCCGGGGTACACCGTCCGAGAGGAGTCGTGAGTCGTGTTCTTCGTCGACACCCTGGAGTTCGAGGGCCTGGGTAACCGCAGCTACCTGGCCGGCGGGCCCTCTGCCGCGGTGGCCATCGACCCGCCGCGCGACATCGACCAGGTCATGGCCGCAGCCGCCCGCCGCCGGGTGCGCATCGCTTTCGTGGCCGAGACCCATGTGCACAACGACTACGTCAGCGGCGGCCTGGAGCTGGCCCGCGTGACCGGCGCCCAGTACCTGCTGCCGGCCGGGGCGCACGTGGCGTTCGCCCGCACCCCCGTCGCCGACGGTGACACCGTGAGGGTCGACGAGGGCCTGGTGCTGCGCGCTATCGCCACCCCAGGGCACACCCCCCACCACACCTCCTACGCCCTGACCGAGGACGGGCGCGGTGTGGCGGCGTTCACCGGCGGGTCGCTGCTGATCGGTGCCGTGGGCCGCCCGGACCTGGTCGAGCCGCGGCTGACCGAGCAGCTGGCCCGAGCTCAGCACGCCTCCGCCCACCGGCTGGCCGACGAGCTGGACGACGAGGTGCCGGTGCTGCCCACCCACGGGTTCGGCAGCTTCTGCTCCTCGTCCCAGGCCGAGCGAGACGCGACCACGATCGGCAAGGAGCGCAAGACCAACGACGCGCTGACCCTGGACGTGGACACCTTCGTGGCCCGGATGCTCGCCGGGCTCGACGACGTACCCGCCTACTACGCGCACATGGGCCCGGCCAACGCCGCAGGCCCCGCACCGGTCGACCTCACCCCTCCGGGGCGTGCGGACGCCGAGGAGATCGCCTCCCGGCTGGCCGCGGGTGAGTGGGTGGTGGACCTGCGCAACCGCACGGCCTTCGCCGCGGGACACGTGGCCGGGTCGTTCAACTTCGAGGGTGAGGGCAAGCTCGCCCCTTACCTGGCCTGGCTGATCCCGTGGGGCAAGCCCGTCACCCTGCTCGCCGACACTCCCGGGCAGATCGCCGAGGCGCAGCGGGAGCTGGCGCGGGTGGGCATCGACCGCCCGGCCGCCGCCGCCACCGGTGACCCGGCCGGCTGGCTCCGTGACGGCGAACAGCTCGCCTCCTTCCCCCGCGCCCACTTCGCCGACCTCGCCGATGTCCGGGAGCGCGGCGACGACGTGGTCGTCCTGGACGTGCGCCGGGACTCGGAGCGTGCGGGCGGCTACATCGAGGGCTCGGTCCACATCCCGATCCACGAGCTGCACGGCCGCATCGGCGAAGTGCCGGACGGGACGGTGTGGGTGCACTGTGCCGGCGGGATGCGCGCGGCGATCGCCGCCTCCCTGCTCGACGCCGCCGGCCGCGACGTGGTCGCCGTCGACGACGGCCTCGACGCCGCGACGGACGCCGGGCTGTCGCTGGCCTCCGGCTGACTCCGACCGTTTCCCGCAAGGAAGGAAGCTCGTGATGTTCCTCTTTCGCCGAAACGGCCTGCGAGTCACCGTCGACGAGGCGCGCAGCCGTACCGGCGGCGATCAGCCCGACGCGGTCCTGCTGGATGTCCGTGAGAAGCCCGAATGGACCGCGGGTCACGCCCCGGGCGCCGTCCACGCGCCGCTGTCGAAACTGGTCGTCGGCGGCATTCTGCCGGACGAGGCGGAGGGCCGGCCGCTGGTGGTGATCTGTCGCAGCGGACACCGCTCCCAGCGGGCGGCCAGGGTCCTCATCGAGCGCGGAGCGCAGGCGGTCGACGTCGAGGGCGGCATGAACGCGTGGGCCGCCGCCGGGCATCCGGTGGTCGACGCACGCGGGAACAGCGGCCGGATAGCGTGACCGTACTCGTTCTGGCCCTCATGGCCGGGGCCGTCATCGGTCTCGCCCTCGGAGCCCTCGGCGGCGGTGGCAGCGTCCTCGCCGTACCGGCACTGATCTACCTGCTCGGCTTCACTCCGGCCGCCGCCACCACGGCCAGCCTGATCATCGTCACCGTCACCTCCGTCACCGCCCTGTACGCCCACACCCGCGACGGGAACGTGGTCTGGAAGACAGGGGCGCTGTTCGCCGCGGCGGGCATCGTCCCCGCCTTTCTCGCCGGCGCTGTCACCGGGCGCCTGCCCGAAGCGGTGCTGACATCGGCGTTCGCGGTCATCGCCGCGCTGGCGGCCCTGCGCATGCTGCGACCGTCCGCGTCCGAGCCGCCGGACCGGATCCGTCCCGGCACGGCGGCCGGTGCCGGTGCCGGACTGGGTACCGTGACGGGTTTTCTGGGGGTCGGCGGGGGATTCCTCGCCGTGCCTGCCCTGGTGAGCGTCCTGGGGCTGGCCATGCGACGGGCGGTGGGCACCAGCCTGCTCGTCATCACGGTCAACTCGCTGGCCGCGCTCGCCGCTCGCACCGGCACCGGTGGTGGGCTCCACTGGGACATCATCGGCCCCTTCACCGGAGCCGCGATCCTCGGCGCCTGGGACGGCAAACGGCTCGCGACGAAGATCTCCGGCATCACCCTTCAGAAGATCTTCGCCGGCGTCCTGCTGGCGGTGGCGGCCCTCATGCTCGCTGACGTGATCATCTGAGCAAACCCGCTCTGTCCAGTGCGCCCGACGCCGCGGCCGGCCCGCTGACCGCTTCTTCGACGTCCCGGCCCCTCTCAGGCCAGGGACAGGAACAGCTTCTCCAGCCGGGTACGCATCTGTTCCCGGTCGCCGGAGGCGGCCATGTCCGCATCGGTCAGGCAGTGCTGCAGGCCCGTCGCGATGATCGCGAAACCGGCCTTGTCCAAAGCCCTGGACGCCGCCGCGAGCTGCGTGACCACGTCCTCGCAGTCCCGCCCCTCCTCGATCATCTTGATCACACCGGCGATCTGGCCCTGCGCCCGGCGCAGCCGGTTGACCACCGTCTTCAGTTCCTCAGCCGCCATCGCCAGTTCCACGACCCACACTCCTTCGATATACCCCTACGGGTATCCTACCGAAGGGGTAACCCCGACCGAGCGGAGGGAAAGCCCCGTGGCACCCACCACCCTCACCGCCGACCAGGCCAGCGCCCGCCTGCACGAGCTGACCATCATCGACGTGCGCACCCCCGGCGAATACGCCTCCGGACACCTGCCCGGCGCCCACAACATCCCTCTCGACCACCTTGATTCCGCCCTGCCCGCCCTGAAGACCGCCGCAGACCGTGGCAACCTCCTCGTCGTGTGCGCCTCCGGCGCCCGCTCCGCGACCGCCTGGCGGCGCCTGGCCGACCAGGGCATCACCGCCGCCACCCTCACCGGCGGCACCACCGCCTGGACCCAGCTCGGCCACGACATCCACCGGCTCTCCGGCACCCGCACTCCCTGGGCCATGGACCGCCAGGTCCGCCTCGCCGCCGGGTGCCTCGTCCTGACCGGCCTGATCGCCGGACGACGCCGGCACGCGGCCCGTTGGCTCTCCGCAGGCGTCGCCGGCGGCCTGGTCTTCTCCGCCCTCACCAACACCTGCGGCATGGCCAAGATCCTCGCCAGGCTCCCTCACAACCAGCCCAGGGCCGCGCACCTGGACGCCACCCTTGCCGACCTGACCGGCTGACGCCGCGCTCCTCGCGCACCTCGCCGAGCGCCCCTGCAGGGAGTAGCCGTCCACGGTGGCGGAGGGGGCCCTCCCGACTACCGGCGTGGAGGACCGGGTGGAACCGCGGCACCTGTGGGCCGGGCGAAGACGACCGCACCCGGACCGTCATGGACGCCGTACTCGGCGGCCTGCGGACCGGGTGCGGACCGGAAGACCATGCAGCCAAGGAAACTGCAGGTCAAACAGCATGATCGAAGATCAGGCCTTCTTGGTCTCCCAGAAGATCTTGTCGATCTGGGCGATGTAGTCCAGCGCCTTCTGGCCGGTCGCCGGGTCGGTCGAACCCTTGGCGGCCGAGAGGGCCTTCAGGGTGTCGTTGACGAGCTGGTGCAGCTCCGGGTACTTCTCGAAGTGCGGGGGCTTGAAGTAGTCGCTCCAGAGCACCGAGACGTGGTGCTTGGCGAGCTCGGCGCGCTGCTCCTTGATGACGGTGGCACGCGCCTGGAAGTGCGGGTCGTCGTTGCCGGCCATCTTCTCCTGGACAGCCTTGACCGACTCCGCCTCGATGCGGGCCTGAGCAGGGTCGTACACACCGCAGGGAAGGTCGCAGTGGGCGCTGACCTTCACCTTGGGGGCAAACAGGCGGGAAAGCATGGAGCATTCCTTCCTCGTGATCGTCTTCTCACAGGGGACATTACTCCGTGGGGGAGGGGTTTTCGCGAGTGCCCCCATGGGCTTAGGACAAAAGTCCGGGGTGAGACTGAGACTGGTGGAGCAAGAACCGGGGAGGTGCCGGGTGATGCCGGAGCTGTCGCAGGGGTCCGAGCGGGGGCGGCCGGCCCCCTTCGGGGTGGCCGAGGTCACCGGGCCGTCCATGGTGCCCACGCTGTATCACGGGGACCTGCTCCTGGTGCGCTACGGAGCCCGGGTCGGGCCCGGCGACGTCGTCGTGCTGCGGCATCCCTTCCAGCAGGACCTCCTGGTCGTCAAGCGGATCGCCGAGCGCCGCGAGGGCGGCTGGTGGGTGCTCGGGGACAACGTGTACGCCGGTGGCGACAGCACCGACTACGGCGTCGTGCCCGACGAGCTGGTGCTGGGGCGGGTCCGGTTCCGCTACCGGCCGCTCAGGCCCGGCCGGCGCTCGACCTGGGCGCTGCTGTGCTGGGTGTTCTCGGCTGCCAGGCCCGTTTTCTCGGGAAGGTCGGGCCGGGCCGCCTCCAGGCGTTTGCGGGCCCGGTAGGCCGCCACGTTGGCCCGGGTCGCGCAGCGGTCGGAGCAGTAGCGCCGGGAGCGGTTGGTGGAGGTGTCCAGGTAGGCGTTGCGGCAGGGCGCGGCCTCGCACAGGCCGAGGCGGTCCACCCCGTACTCGGTCAGGTGGAACGCCAGGCCCATCGCCGCGATCGCCGCGTAGCCCGCCGTCGCGTTGGACGGGTGGTCCGCCAGGTGCATGTGCCACAAGGGGCGGCCGTCGTCGTCACGGACGTCGTGCCCGGAGATCTGCGGGCTCACCGGGAACTCCAGCAGCAGTGAGTTCAGCAGGTCGACGGCGAGCGTCTCGTCGCCCGTGTCGGCCGCCTCGAAGACCGCGCGCAACCGGGCCCGGACCGAGCGGAAACGGGTGACATCCGCGTCGGTGGCGCGGCGGGCCGCCGACTGGATGACGCCGAACAGCTCGCGAACGGCCTCGACCGACGTCAGGGTGTCCTTGCCCCGGGCCGGTTCCTCGGTGTTGACGAGACGCACGGCGTAGTCCGAGTAATAGGCCAGTTCCACTTCTAGTCCTTACGGAGGGGCTTTATTGTCGTGAGGGCTCAGCTGTAACAGCTGATGTTGCTTCCAGGGTATTACGGGGGAGGGGCTCGATGACGGACGCGGACACCACTGCGGCCACCACTGACTGGCAGGCCTGGCAGAGAAGCCGGGACCGGCAGCAGGAGTGGTACCTGCCCGACCGCGAGGAGCGGTTCCGGATCATGCTCGATGGGGGTCCCCCCATGCCTTTCGGGCTATGGGGGAGGTGGAGGCCATGGTGGGCCGCGCCCCCAAGGTGCTCGACCTCGCCTGCGGCACCGGCAGCATCACCGCCCGGCTGCTCGCCCGGTTCCCGGACGCCGTGAGCACGGGCGTCGACCTGGACCCGGCACTCCTCGCCATCGCCGAGGGCACCTTCGCGGGCGACGAACGAGTCACCTTCGTCACCGCCGACCTCAAGGGCCCGGACTGGCCGGCGAAACTGCCGCACGACTCGTACGACGCCGTCCTGGCCGCGACGGCCCTGCACTGGCTGCAACCGGAACCCCTCGCGCGCCTCTACGGCCGGCTCGCGGGAGTCGTCCGCGACGGCGGTGTCTTCATGAACGCAGACCAGATGATCGACGAGACGACGCCGAGGATCAACGCCGCCGAGAGCGCGCTGCGGCACGCCCGTATGGATCAGGCCAAGCGGGACGGCGTCCTCGACTGGTCCGAGTGGTGGCAGCTCGCCGCCGAGGACCCCGTCCTCGCCGAGCCCACGGCGCGGCGCTTCGAGATCTACGGCGACCACGCGGACGGTGACATGCCCTCGGTGGCGTGGCACACGCGCGTGCTGCGCGAGAACGGGTTCGCGGAGGTCAGGCCGGTGTGGTGCTCGCCCTCGGACACCCTGCTGCTGGCTCTGAAGTAGGACAGCGGAAAGGGGCGGTACGGAGTGCCCGTACCGCCCCTTCGCCGTGTGCGCCGTCAGAGCACCTTGGACAGGAAGGACTTCGTCCGCTCGTGCTGCGGGTTCGTGAGCACCTCGCGCGGGTGACCGGATTCGACCACCACACCGCCGTCCATGAAGACCAGGCTGTCGCCCACTTCGCGGGCGAAGCCCATCTCGTGGGTGACGACGATCATCGTCATGCCGGACTCGGCGAGGTCGCGCATGACGTCCAGGACGTCACCGACCAGCTCCGGGTCGAGCGCCGAGGTCGGCTCGTCGAACAGCATCAGCTTCGGGTCCATGGCGAGGGCCCGGGCGATGGCGACGCGCTGCTGCTGGCCGCCGGAGAGCTGCGAGGGGTAGCTGCCCGCCTTGTCGGCCAGGCCCACCCGGTCCAGCAGCTCCAGGGCGCGCTGCCGGGCCTGGCCCTTGTTCGTGCCCTTGACCTGGACCGGCGCCTCCATGACGTTCTCGACGGCCGTCATGTGCGGGAACAGGTTGAAGCGCTGGAAGACCATGCCGATGTCCCGGCGCTTGACGGCGACCTCGCTGTCCTTCAGCTCGTAGAGCTTGTCGCCCTTCTGGCGGTAGCCCACCAGCTCGCCGTCCACGTACAGACGGCCGGCGTTGATCTTCTCCAGGTGGTTGATGCACCTGAGGAAGGTCGACTTGCCGGAGCCGGAGGGGCCGATGAGGCAGAACACCTCGCCGGACTTCACCTCCAGGTCGATGCCCTTGAGGACGTCTACCGGGCCGAAGGACTTGTGTACGCCCTCGGCCTTCACCATGGCGGTCATGCGGTGCCTCCCGTCGACGCCGAGCGGTTGGACAGGGACAGCAGGTTCGCCTTGATCTTCTGGAACGGCGTGGCCGGGAGCGACCGGCTCGAGCCACGCGCGTAGTACCGCTCCAGGTAGTACTGGCCGATGCTGAAGACCGAGGTCAGCAGCAGGTACCAGGCGGCCGCCAGGAACAGCATCTCGGCGGGGGCGCCGGAGGTCTGGCCGATGTCCTGGGCGGCGCGGAGCAGCTCGGGATACTGGACGACCGAGACCAGCGAGGTCGTCTTCAGCATGTTGATGACCTCGTTGCCCGTCGGCGGCACGATCACGCGCATCGCCTGCGGGATGACGATCCGGCGCAGCGTCCTGGCGTGGCTCATGCCGAGCGCGTGCGACGCCTCCGTCTGGCCCTCGTCGACCGAGAGCAGGCCGGCGCGGCAGATCTCCGCCATGTACGCGGCCTCGTTGAGGCCGAGGCCCAGCAGCGCCGTCAGGAACGGGGTCATGAAGTCCGACCACTCGTCCTTGTAGAACGGCCCGAGGTTGATGTACTCGAAGACCAGGCCCAGGTTGAACCAGACGATCAGCTGGACCAGGACCGGGGTGCCGCGGAAGAACCAGATGTAGAACCAGGCGATCGACGAGGTCACCGGGTTCTTCGACAGGCGCATCACGGCGAGCAGGACGCCGCCGACGATGCCGATCGCCATGGACAGCACGGTCAGCAGGAGCGTCTTGCCCACGCCGTCCAGGATGCGGTCGTCGAAGAAGTAGTCCGGGATCGCGTCCCAGTTGATCCTGCCCTGGGAGAACGCGTAGACGACGCCGCCCAGCAGCGCGAGGGCGACGACGGCGGAGACGTACCGTCCGTAGTGCCGGACCGGGATGGCCTTGATGGCTTCCGGCCCGGCCGGGGGCGTGTCGCCCGCCGTCTTGTCGATGTCAACAGTCACGGGTGTTGCCTTTCAGTGCCGCTGTGTCGCGGTCACTTGCCGCCGTTGATGGTGGCTTCGTCGATGGCGCCGTCGGTGACGCCCCACTTCTTCATGATCTTCTCGTACTCACCGTTCTCGATGATCGCGTCCAGCGCGGCCTTGAGGGCGTCCCGCAGCTGCGTCTGGTTCTTGGCGACCGCGATGCCGTACGGAGCGGCCTCGACCTGCTCGCCGACCAGCTGGAAGTCCTTGCCGCCGCCGGACGTCTTCACGGCGTACGCAGCGACCGGGAAGTCGGACGAGCCGGCGTCGGCGCCGCCCGCGCGCAGGCGGGTCTGGGCCTGCTGGTCGTTGTCGAAGGGCTCGATGGCGATCTTCTTGCCCTTCGGGCACTTCTTCGACTCGGCCTTGGCGAGGTCCTCGGAGACGGTGCCGCGCTGCAGCACGATCTTCTTGCCGCACAGGTCGGACCAGGTCTTGATGCCCTGGTCGTCGCCCTTCTTGGTGTAGATCGACACGCCGGCGGTGAAGTAGTCCACGAAGTCGACGCCCTCACCGACCTTCTTGCCGGTGTCGGAGTCGATGCCCTCCTGGCGGTCCTTGGTGTCGGTCATCGCCGACATCGCGATGTCGTACCGCTTGGAGCGCAGACCCGTGATCAGCGTGTCGAAGGTGCCGTTCTCGAACTGGAAGTCGACCCCGAGCTGCTTGCCCATGGCGGCGGCGAGGTCCGGGTCGATACCGACCGTCTTGCCCGCGTTGTCCTTGAACTCGACAGGGGCGTAGGCGATGTCGGAACCGACCTTGATGACGCCCTTGTCACGGATCGACTTGGGCAGCTTGTCGGCGAGCGGGGCCGAGGCCGTGGTGCCGCTCTCCGAGCCGTTGTCCTTGGTCTGGTCACCGCATCCGGTGAGCATCAGCGTGCCTGCGACCGCGATCGCACCGAGCGCTGCTAGCCGGGAGTGCGCGGCGGTGGTACGACGGGTGGAGCTTGCGGTCATGGTGGGTTCCTCCGGCGGATGGGTGGAGTTGCCGATGGGGCGGTGCGCTGCCGAGGGTCGGCAGTGCCGTAGGTCGACTGGGGCACACGTCTTCGAGTGTCGCGACCTTGTGTGATTACGGCATCTTGCCATTCGGACTGCGCCATTCTGGGGGCCAGCCATGTCAAAATCGGATAACGGGCGATCCCTGAACCGCACCACTCCGGTACATCACGGCCGGACCTTCTATGGGAATGATCCCTTCCGGCCGGAAGATCTTCGGTGAAAGCCGGGAATTCGATACGGGGGTCGTGGGCTTCGTGGACGCTTGAGCGGTTGCCGAGGGTTTGTCCAGGTCTTGTCCTGATATTGGACGAAGCGTCAGGGTGCTGCCATGTGACCTTGGCGTTATGGACTCGTCGTCGGCGTCGTTCGTCCGGTAAGAAGGGTCTTTACACCCCTCATCCGGGGCTCAGGGCGCGTGTGCGGCGCGCCCGTCGCGTATGTGCCCGTACGTACCCCGTACACAGCACCATCAGGGCCTTACGCGGTCCCGCCCACCCCTCACCAGGAGTGGCAACCCTCGAACCAATGAAGATTTAAGGGGTAAAACGAAGTGGCAGCGGAGATCGTCAATCCTCGCAGCGAGAGCAAGACCGGCGATACGGGCGGCGAGGGCGGTGCGGAGCCCCTCGACTCCTTCGATCCGGCGTTCGCGCTGCACCGCGGCGGCAAGATGGCCGTGCAGGCCACGGTGCCGGTCCGTGACAAGGACGACCTGTCCCTGGCGTACACGCCCGGCGTCGCGAAGGTGTGCAGCGCGATCGCGGAGCAGCCGGAGCTCGTGCACGACTACACGTGGAAGTCGTCGGTCGTGGCCGTCGTGACGGACGGTACGGCCGTGCTGGGGCTCGGTGACATCGGGCCCGAGGCCTCCCTCCCGGTGATGGAGGGCAAGGCGATTCTGTTCAAGCAGTTCGGTGGTGTGGACGCGGTTCCGATCGCGCTGAACTGCACGGACGTCGACGAGATCGTCGAGACGGTGGTGCGGCTCGCGCCCTCGTTCGGCGGAGTCAACCTGGAGGACATCTCGGCGCCGCGGTGCTTCGAGATCGAGCGGAAGCTGCAGGAGCGGCTGGACATCCCGGTCTTCCATGACGACCAGCACGGTACGGCGGTGGTGACGCTGGCCGCCCTGCGGAACGCCGCGCGGCTGAGCGGGCGGGCGCTGGGGGAGCTGCGGGCCGTCATCTCCGGCGCCGGAGCCGCCGGTGTCGCCATCGCGAAGATGCTGGTCGAGGCCGGTATCGGGGATGTCGCGGTGGCCGACCGCAAGGGTGTCGTGTCGGCGGAGCGGGGCGACCTCACGCCGGTGAAGCAGGAGCTGGCCGGGTTCACGAACAAGGCCGGCATCAACGGGTCGCTGGAGACGGCGCTGGCCGGGGCCGACGTGTTCATCGGGGTCTCCGGTGGCACGGTGTCGGAGGAGGCGGTCGCCTCCATGGCGAAGGGGGCGTTCGTCTTCGCCATGGCCAACCCGAATCCGGAGGTGCACCCCGAGGTCGCGCACAAGTACGCGGCCGTGGTGGCGACCGGGCGGTCGGACTTCCCGAACCAGATCAACAACGTGCTGGCGTTTCCGGGCATCTTCGCGGGCGCGCTGCAGGTGCGGGCGTCGCGGATCACGGAGGGGATGAAGCTGGCCGCAGCGGAGGCGCTGGCGTCCGTGGTCGGGGACGACCTCGCGGCCGACTACGTCATCCCGTCGCCGTTCGACGAGCGGGTCGCGCCGGCGGTGACGGCGGCTGTGGCGGCGGCGGCTCGGGCCGAGGGCGTGGCTCGGCGCTGATGCCGTAGGTGTGTGGGAGGTGGCCCTGCCCTGGGGGGTGGGGCCATTTCTTTGTCTGCGGGTGTGTGGGCTGTGCGGGTGGGGTGCCTGCGGCGGCCTGTGCGGCGGGTGTGGGGGTGCGCGTAGCGCCTTGCGCCGGGTGGTGGGTCGGGGCCGTGCCGGGGGGTGTCCGTCC